>NZ_CADIKI010000008.1 GCF_902859935.1 Paraburkholderia fynbosensis | reverse complement strand
CCCATCCCGAACAGGACCGTGAAACGACTCCACGCCGATGATAGTGCGGATTGCCCGTGTGAAAGTAGGTAATCGTCAGGCTCCCCAGCAGCAACAGAAACCCCACCCCGAAAAAGGTGGGGTTTCTGCGTTTACGGGCCTTAATCTGACTTGAACGAACAAGCGGGCTCCATCGCGAAGCGCGAGGGCCTCATATCGCTGACCTGTACTGCGATACGCATCTCAGTCCTTCAGCGACTCTCATCACCGCACATCCGATCGGCACCCATTCGACCTGGCAGCACAATACAAGCGGCGACGCCTCACACGTTGTCGTGTGCCGGTCACTACCTCCCCTGCGGCAGAAACCGCTGTAATCGCGGGACTGCTCCAGTCCCGTAAACGCATATCTAGCAATGTCTTGACTGCGATTGGGATCGTCAAACTGTGACGCGCAGCCGATCGGCGATGACCCATAACTCGAGTTTGTCAGCGCGGTTAATCGGGTGACCTGCGATACGTGCAAACACGAAGCGCGGATACGCGTCTGGATGGATGCCGTTAATCCTTGCGGTACCAACGAGCTATAGATTGCAATCGCGCGTTCGACTCGCAGTTGTCGATTTCGAGCCGACCGTTATCGCAACAGCGCATGGGCACTTCCCACCGGTTCAGTCCACAAAGAATGGTTCGGCTCGCGTCGGTTTTGCGCGAGAGCGTTTCCAGTGTAGATGCGACCCACGCATAGAATCGATCGAATAGCGGCCGCGCGTGTTCAGGACGATGCGCATGGCAGGTTTGCCCCGATCGCGTCCTCAATCCTGCATAGCGCGCCGATGCGCTCGAGCACCTCAGTGTCCAAAGCATTCGCGCGCTACGTGCAATTCATAGAACTGCCGTCACGAATTTGCCCAAAAGGTAGCCTCCGTGACACGCCCGGTTTCGCAGATGGCCTGTTAGTGAGCGCACGCGTCGGCGTCCAGCGTACCGCTGAATAAGCCAAGGTGATGCATGCGGATGCATGCCTGCCGATCCGACGTATAGGCAAACCATACCGCTGGCGGTGTCATATCGGCAGAGGGGCGATCATCGCGCACGTACGCCCACAAGAATCCGGCATTCGCCTGCCGTTACCCGGTGCACGCGTGTCGGAACCGGCGTGTCGTCAGCGTGCAATTTCATCGCCGCCATCACTTGACGGCGCAGCACTTCAACAAGCGGCCGCAGCAGTGTGAACAGCCCATTTCGCGAGCAGCGAGCGATCAAGCTCGACGCCTTCGCGTACATGACCGACGAGTCCGCGTTCAACGGGACGGCCGGGTGCAGACGCCTGCGAGACGTGGTCGCAACACGCGCACGCAAACTTCGGGCGCGCATGACAGACGACCCGGAAGCTTGTCGGCACATACTCAAGCTGTTCGGCCACGTCTTCGCCCAACAAATTCATCGCGCTGTCGCAGACTACGGGCGCGGATCCGCTCGCATGCTACGATGCTCTGCTCAATACGTGTGCATAAGATCGGAGACATAGATGCGTCCGGAGAGTGCCGCCCGTTTCGACGAACAGTTCGCGCCTCGCATCGCCGAGGCCATTGCCGCCTGCTTTGCGACCACTGTGCATACCGAAGTGCTGCCGTATGGCGGGCCGGGGCGTCCCACCCGCGTGCGGATTCATGCCGCGCCGCTCGCGGAGCTCGGCCATTACGCGCATCCGTTGAATCTCTATCTGACCTGGGACAGCGACGAAATCGAACGACTGATGGACGCGCGAGGAGAGGCGCGCTTCGTCAGCTATCTCGCCGCGCTGCCTCGCAAGCTAAGCGCCTGGACTCACGCGCGCGAACTGGATTTTCTGTCGCATACGCAGGGCGAACCCGTGGCGTTGATCGGCGGGCTCGATTTCGAGTCGTGAGCGGTGCGCGCAACGCGCGTATCGTAACGTGACGAATACGCTGAAAACAGGCGCCGCATGAAAAAACGGCCGCTGCGTGTCCCCCGGCAGCGGCCGTTGCTGTCGACGCGTTCGACAGGTGCTCAGTGCCCCAACGCTGGATCGCTCATGCTGCTCTTGCCTGTCTCGACGTGCCCCGCGAAGCGGCGCACGAACGCCGTGTCCGTATCGACCGTGATGGTCAGGTCGTACCAGCCATGCGCGTTGCGCAGATCGAGGTAGAGCTGATCGGTATCGCCGCCGCGCACCGAATGTTTGATCACGTGGTTCACATCGTACGCGTTGACGATCGTGAACTGGCAACGCGCGCTGCCCACGTTCGCGAGCCGCAGTTGCAGATTGCCGTTCGACACGTCGTAGCCCTCGGCGACTTCAGGCCGCGCGATGTCCGAGCCGTGCCAACCGTTGTGCGATGCGGGCTTGCCCGCGAAGCGGCGCAGAAAACCGTTCGGACCGTGTACCGTGAAATCGTAGCTGCCGTCCGCGTTCAGCGGCAACTGATCCTCCAGTCGCTTGCCTGATTCGACCGTATAGCTGCGCGGTGCATCGGCGCTCTGCGCGGCATACACGAGGAACACCGCGCCCGTGCGTCCCGTGTTGACGAAGCGCATCGCCAGCTTGCCGCTCGAACCTTCGCTCTGCACGCGCACGAACAGCTCGTACGGCAACGCGCGGGCGGGGCGCACGCCGGGCTCCTGCTTCGGCACCGTCTGAACGGCCGGCGGTTGCGGCACGTAATCCGGGTGGCGCTCCTGATCGGCCGGCACATAGGCGCTCGTGCTCGGCAGCGAGGGCGGCAGGGCGTTCGGGCTTTCGAAGTTGAATGCCGACATCAGATCGCCGCATACTGCGCGGCGCCATGGCGTGATATTCGATTCGCCGAGGTTGTGGTGCTGGCCGAAACGCTTTTCGATGAAGCGGATCACCGACGTATGGTCGAACAGTTCCGAGCAGACATAGCCGCCTTTCGACCACGGTGACACCACCAGCATTGGCACGCGCGGCCCGAGTCCGTACGGCGCCGCGGGCGTTTTGGAATCGCCCGGGTAGATTTCGTAAGCAGTGTCGACGGTGGACAGACCGCTGGCGTCCGACGACGCCGCGAACGGCGGCGCAATGTGATCGAAGAAGCCGTCGTTTTCGTCGTAATTGATCAGCAGCACCGTCTTGCTCCACACCTCCGGATTCGAGGTGAGAATCTGCAGCACCTGATCGATGTACCACGCCCCGTAGTTCGTCGGCCAGTTCGGATGCTCGGAATACGCTTCGGGCGCGACGATCCACGAGACTTGCGGCAGCGCGTTGCTCTGCACGTCGCGCTTGAGAATGTCGAAGTAGCCGTCGCCTTTCGCCGCGTTGGTGCCGGTGCGGGCGTTATCGTAGAGCGGATTGCCGGGCTGCGCGTTACGGTACTGGTTGAAGTAGAGCAGCGAGTTGTCGCCGTAATTGCCGATGTACGGGTTCTGCGTCCAGCCCCACGAGCCGTTCGCGTCGAGACCGTTACCGACATCCTGATAGATCTTCCACGAGATGCCCGCATTCTGCAGCACTTCCGGATAGGTGGACCAGCCGTAGCCGAGCTCGGAGTTGTCGATCACCGGGCCGCCGCCGCTGCCGTCGTTGCCGACCCAGCCGCTCCACATGTAGTAGCGGTTCGGGTCCGTCGGTCCCATCAGCGAACAGTGGTACGCGTCGCAGATCGTGAACGCGTCGGCGAGCTGATAGTGAAACGGGATGTCGTCGCGGGTCAGGTAGGCCATCGTCGTCGCGCTTTTGGCGGGCACCCATTGGTCGTTGCGGCCGCCGTTCCATGCGGCGTGCGTGCTGCCCCAGTCGTGCGCGAGATCCTGCAGGAATTGCAGACCCAGGTTCGGCGCAGTGGGGTGGAACGGCAGCACGTAACCTGCATTGGCGGCATCCGTCGCGAGCGGCTGATACCAGACCGGTTTGCCATTGGGCAGGTTGATCGCGCGGGTGTCGCCGAAACCGCGCACGCCCTTGAGCGTGCCGAAGTAATGGTCGAACGAGCGGTTTTCCTGCATCAGCACGACGATATGTTCGACGTCGTGGATCGACCCGGTGCGGTTGTTCGCAGGAATGGCGAGCGCATTGCGAATGCCCAGGGGCAGCATGCCCAATGCGGTGACGGAACCGGCAGCTTGCGCGGCGGAGCGTAGAAAATCACGGCGATTTTTTGAAGTCATGGTTTTGGCTTTCGATCTTCGGTTGACGAACGATGCACACAGCGCGCGTGAGGCTGAGCCGCGCGTCGTGTGCGGCGCGAAACTCAATCCACAGTGTGAATGACAGGCGTCGCGAGCGGTGCCGGCGCGACGGCGGATAGCGTTGCGCCAGCGTCGGATGCGGGCAGTGCCGGGGTTTGAATCGTGAGCGAGGGCGGTGCGGGCGTGGCTGACGACGAATTGCCGGGCAGCGCCGCGAATGCGGACGGGCTGCTGTTGCTGTCGTCGGCGGTGCTGTTGGTCGCGCCCAGCGTGTTCGTGCGGGCTGCGTCGTCGTCGTTGCCGCAGCCGCCGAGCAGCGCGCTTAGCGACGTGATGATCAATGCGCTCGTCAAACGTTTGCGCAGCAAAGCAGGAGCGGGCTTCGACTCGACGGACATGAGAATGTCTCCGGCACGGGGAAGGGGCGCCAGGGCATCCGTGTGCCGAGGTCAGCGATGCCGCAGCATAATCGCTTACCTGTGTAATTTTTATGAAGAGAACGTGCGGAGTTGGGATGTCGCTCATGGCGGCGTATTCGCGCTTGTATGTCGGCTGCGACGCAGTGAACTGAGGCTCTCTCTTTCCCTATCGGCCAACGCTTCCCAAAACAAACGCCTCGATCGCTTCATTCAACTTTTCCGGTGCATCCCGATGCGGAGAATGTCCGCCAGCATCGAGCTTGACGAGCCGCGCATGCGGCACGCGTGCGGCAATCGTATCGATCTGCGCCATCGTGCCGTAGTTGTCGTCATGCGCTTGCACCGCGAGCAGCGGCTGGCGAATCGACGCGAGTTCCGTCGCAATGGTCCATTGCCTGAACGCGGGGTTCAACCAGATATCGTTCCAGCCATAGAACGCGGAATCGACGTCAGCGTGATAGCGGGCGAGCTTGTCTCGCAGATTGGTGGTTTCATAGAGCCGCTTGGTCTGCGCGATGCTTTCCACCGAAATATCTTCGACGAACACATGCGGTGCGATCACTACCGCGCCAGCCAGTGCCTCGGGGTACAGCGCCGCGTACAGCAGCGCGATCGAGCCGCCGTCGCTATGGCCGATCACCCACATCCGTTTGCGCTCCTGCATCTCGACATTCAGCGCGTCGAGCAAAGCTGGAAGGATGTCGCGCGCCTGAGCGGTCATGAAGTCGACGGGCCATTTCATGTCATGCGCACGCGGCGTCGATAGCCCATAACCCGGACGCGAGTAGACCAGCCCCCGCATGCCGAGCCGCTCGCACAATACTTGCGGCCAGTCACGCCACATGGCGACCGAGCCGAGTCCTTCGTGCAGGAACACGGCGATCGGCGCATCGAGCGACGTTTCGTTGACCCAACGATATTCGATGCGCAGCGGCCCATGCGATACGGTAGCGGGCAGTTCGACGAAGTCTCCCGCCGTAGTGACAGCAGACGCGGCGGCAACGGTGGCGAGAGCGGGTTTCTCCATGGATCACCTTATGACAGTTCGCGCAGTTTGAAGCGTTGAATCTTGCCGGTAGCGGTTTTCGGCAGATCATCGACGAATACGATATCGCGCGGATACTTATGCGGAGCAAGCCGTTCCTTGACGAAGGCCTTCAACTGATCCCCGAGTATCTCAGACGGTGCAAACTCGCGCTTCAACACGACGAACGCTCGAGTCTTCACGAGCCCACCGTGATCGATACCGACCACCGCCGCTTCGAGCACCGCGTCGTGCTGAACGAGCACCATCTCCACTTCGACCGGCGAGACATACTGCCCGCTGACCTTCAGCATGTCGTCGCTGCGGCCCGCATAGACATAGCAGCCGTTCGGCAGCCGGCTGTATTTGTCGCCGCTGCGAATCCATTCGCCGAGAAACGTCGCGCGCGTTTTCTCGCGATTGCTCCAGTACATCAGCGCGGCACTCGGCCCCTTGATATACAGATCGCCCACTTCGCCATCGGGCACCGGCCGGCCGGCTTCGTCGCGCAGTTCCACTTCGTAGCCCGGCACCGGGCGGCCGGTCGTGCCGTATTCGACCGCGCCCGCGCGATTCGACAGGAAGATATGCAGCATTTCGGTCGAGCCGATGCCGTCGAGAATCTCTGCGCCGAAGTGCGCGGTGAATCGCTCGCCGATCTCACGCGGCAATGCTTCGCCCGCCGAGGTGCACACGCGCATCGCGACGTCGGCGCGCGCGGGCAGGTTGGGCGACACGAGCATGCTCGCGTACAGCGTCGGCACGCCGTAGAAAACTGTCGGGCGATGCCGCACGAGGCGCGCGAAAATCGCGTCGGCGGTAGGGCGCTCGGCCATCAGCACGGCGGTCGCGCCGACCGAGAGCGGAAAGGTCAGCGCGTTGCCGAGGCCGTACGCGAAGAACAGCTTGGCCGCGGAAAATACCACGTCGCTCTCGACGATCCCGAGCACCGCCTTCGCGTACAGCTCGGCGGTCCAATACAGATTCGCGTGCGTGTGGACCGTGCCCTTCGGTTTGCCGGTCGAGCCCGACGAATACAGCCAGAACGCGATATCGTCGCCACCGCTCGCGCAGCACTTGACGGCGGGCGCGGCGGCGTCGATCAGCTCATCGAGCCGGGGCGCATCCAGAGGCTCGCCGTCGAGCGGCTGCGAAACGATCAACGGGCAACTGTCCTGTTCGGCGCTATTTAACTGATCCAACGCCTGCGTGACGCCCGGCAGCAATGCACCCGATGCGATCACGGCACGCGCGTGGCTGTGCGTGAGCATGTACACATAGTCGGCGGCGGTGAGCAGCGTGTTCGCGACGACCGGCACGACGCCCGCATACAGCGCGCCGAGAAACGCGATCGGCAGCGCGACGGTGTCGAGCATCACGAGCAGCACGCGCTCCTCCGGATGCACGCCGAGCGTGCGCAACGCGCTCGCGAAACGCCGTGCGCGTTCTTCGAGTTCGCCGTAGGTGGTGCGGCCCGTGTCGTCGATGTAGGCGATCTTGCCGGCGCGTGCTTCGTTCAACTGAAACAGGTACGCGGCGAAGTTGAATAGCGCGGGCGGCGGGGCGACCGTCGCGGGGGAATGACTGGCGGCTGTTTCCAGCAGGGCTTCCATATGTCTCCTCCATCTGTGGGGGCGGTCTGGCCGTTGTGTGCTCTTGATCCGCGTAATGCCTGCAATACGTCCTGCGCCGCGTCGATCACATCGGCGACCATGCGCTGGGTGAGCCACGCGGTGGCCGTGGCGGGCTTGACGATCACCGGCACGCCCGACAGCAGCGCTGGCGCGGCTTTCTCCCGCAAGCCGCAGGACGGAAAGTTGAATGCGTTGATGAAGAGCGCGACGCCGCGCGTTCGGTCATGACGTTCTCACGCGGCAGTGAATTCGATCGCGCCTTGCGGCAACAGATACAGCACCAGCGCCTCACCATTCGCGACGGTCGGCCGATGCGCGGAGCCGGGGCCGTATACGCACCAGCCGGCCGGGTGGCCGTCGAAGGTCGCGCCTTCGGTGAGTGGCATGATCAGATCGATCTCGCCATGCGGATGAACGTGATGCGGACCGGCGATGTCCCGCATTTCGACCACGTCGACGGAAAAGCCGTGGGTCTCGGGCAAGGGCTTGAAGATGCGGCCGTAGCGAATGCCGCCGCCTTCGCGGTTGCACAACCAGCCTTCGGCGACACCGGTGCGGCACGCGTTCGCGAGATCGCGGTACGTCGCGCCGTCGACCGGGTAGGCGTCGTTCAACCACGCGGCGAGTCGGCCGTCGAGAGGCCGGCCGGCGAGTCGCCCGGTGACGCCCGCAATCAGGCGCTGGAATTCATGTGGGGACATACGACCTCCAGATAACGCGTTTGCAGATCGGCGGCGCCTGAGGCACCTGAATGCAGGCGTATTGCCGCCCCGTCTCCATGACGGTGCCGCGAACGTGCGACAGCGTTTGTTATTGCCTCGTTATTTGGCGAAAATTAACCGTTCACCCAGTGCGTGTCAAGCACTATAGTACATATATCGCGATCATGAGGTGGTAAAACATGAATCAAAAGTACTCTAACGCATCGCCGGATGAGGCCGCCGACGACGCGAGCCACCGCGAGCGAATCGAGCGTAGCGCCGAGCGCGAGGAGCGCGATCCGTTTCTCACGGCAATGGGCGAGCGCGTGCGGCTGCTGCGCGCGCGCCGCGGCATGACCCGCAAGACGCTCGCGACCGAAACCGGCTTGTCGGAGCGGCATCTGGCGAATCTCGAATCGGGCGTCGGTAATGCATCGGTGCTGGTATTGCGGCAGCTTGCGGCCACCTTGAACTGTCCGCTCGCCGAAGTGATCGGCGACGAAACCACCGCCTCCGCCGAGTGGCTGTTGATCCGCGAACTGCTGCATGGCCGCGATCAGGCGGCGTTGCAACGCGCACGTGTCGCGCTCGCCGAGATGTTCGCGCAGGCCCCGCGCGACCCGCATCGCAAGGACCGGATCGCGCTGATCGGTCTGCGCGGCGCCGGCAAGTCGACGCTCGGGCGGATGCTGGCGCAGGAGCGCAAAGTGCCGTTCGTCGAGTTGACGCGCGTGATCGAGCAGATGGCCGGCTGCCCGCCGTCGGAGATTCATTCGTTGTACGGAGCGAGCGCTTATCGCCGCTATGAGCATCGCGCACTCGAGGCCGTGATCCAGGAGCATGAGCGCGCGGTGATCGCGTCGCCGGGCGGGCTGGTGTCGGAGGCGGGTACCTTCAACGCGCTGCTGTCGCGCTGCTTCACGGTATGGCTGCAAGCGACGCCGGAAGAGCATATGCGCCGGGTCGTCGCGCAAGGCGATTTGCGGCCGATGTCGGGCAACAAGGAGGCGATGGACGATCTGAAGCGCATCCTGGCCGGACGCGGCGAACTGTACGGCCGCGCCGACATGGCTTTCGACACCAGCGAGAAAACCCTCGCCGACGCCTATCTGCAGTTGCGTGACCGTCTTGCCGCGCGGCTCGCCGCGGAATCGCCGGATGAGGCCCGGGTGGGCTGAGCTGCAGTGGACCGCCAGGGTTTACTAGCGAACATGCACTAAAGTGCTTTACATGGGTTTGGCAGTGCACTATTGTTCAAAAAACAAATTTTGCATCGTCCAGTCAGGAGACGCCCCATGTACACCGCAGACACCGCCATTGCGCCGGTCGACTACCGCACCGATCCGTCGCAGTACAAGCACTGGAAGCTGAGCTTCAACGGCCCGGTCGCAACGCTCGGCATCGATATCGCGGAAGACGGCGGCATCCGCGAGGGCTACAAGCTGAAGCTGAATTCGTACGATCTGGGCGTCGACATCGAACTGCACGACGCGATACAGCGCATCCGCTTCGAGCATCCCGAAGTCAGGACCGTGGTGCTGACGAGCCTCAAGGACCGCGTGTTCTGCTCGGGCGCCAACATCTTCATGCTGGGCCTGTCCACACATGCGTGGAAGGTCAACTTCTGCAAGTTCACCAACGAAACGCGCAACGGCCTCGAAGATTCGTCGCGGTATTCGGGTCTGAAGTTTCTTGCCGCGGTGAATGGCGCCTGCGCCGGCGGCGGCTACGAACTCGCGCTCGCTTGCGACGAGATCTATCTGGTTGACGACCGCTCGTCGTCGGTGTCGTTGCCCGAAGTGCCGCTGCTCGGCGTGCTGCCGGGCACCGGCGGCCTGACGCGTGTCACCGACAAGCGGCGCGTGCGTCACGATCGTGCCGACATCTTCTGCACGGTGGTCGAAGGCGTGCGCGGCGAACGCGCCAAAGCATGGCGTCTCGTCGATGAAGTCGTGAAGCCGAATCAGTTCGATCAGGCGATCCAGGCGCGCGCGCTCGAACTCGCCGCGCAAAGCGACCGCCCGGACGATGCGCAAGGCGTGATACTCACGCGTATCGACCGCACCGAGCGCGACGGCGGCCTGACCTACACCACGCTCGACGTCACGATCGATCGCGCGAAGCGCATCGCGACGTTCACAGCCAGGGCCCCGCAAACCGAGCCGCCGACCAGCATCGGCGCGATCGTCGCAGCCGGCGCAAACTGGTGGCCGCTGCAATTCGCCCGCGAACTCGACGACGCGATCCTGTCGATGCGCACCAACGAACTCGAAGTCGGCACCTGGATCTTCAAGACCGAAGGCGATGCGCGCAACCTGCTCGCCGCCGACGCCACGCTGATGCAGCACAAGGACCACTGGTTCGTGCGCGAGACGATCGGCCTGCTGCGCCGCACGCTCGCGCGCATCGACGTTTCGTCGCGTTCCCTGTTCACGCTGATCGAACCGGGCTCCTGTTTTGCCGGCACGTTCGCGGAGCTCGCGTTCGCCGCCGACCGCACTTACATGGCCGCGTTGCCGGGCAATGAAGACGAGGAGCCGGGCATCACGCTCACGGAAGTCAACTTCGGTCTTTATCCGCTTGTCACGCATCAGTCGCGGCTTGCGCGCCGCTTCTACGAAGAGGCTGAGCCGCTCGATGCGGTGCGCTCGCGCATCGGTGATGCAATCAAGCCCGTCGAAGCCGAGCGCCTCGGCCTCGTGACCGCCTCGCCGGACGATATCGACTGGGCCGACGAAATCCGTATCGCGCTCGAAGAACGCGCGGCGATGTCGCCGGATGCGTTGACCGGCCTCGAAGCGAATCTGCGCTTCAACGGGCCGGAAACGATGGAGACGCGCATCTTTGGCCGTCTCACTGCCTGGCAGAACTGGATTTTCAACCGGCCGAACGCAGTGGGCGAGAAGGGTGCGCTCAAGGTGTACGGCAAGGGCAGCAAGGCGCAATTCGACGTCGCGCGCGTGTGATGCCCACCTGAACCCGGCACCGCGCACCGACGCAACGCCACCTGCCCCGATACGCGCCTCTCACCGTCAGCACTGCAGCTTCCGCACAGGGAACCGACCATGTCAACGATCAACTACAGCGAAAAGATTCCGAACAACGTCAATCTCGCCGACGACCGCGCGTTGCAACGCGCACTCGAACAATGGCAGCCGAATTTTCTGTCATGGTGGGGCGATATGGGACCGGAAGGCTCGCACGGCTACGACGTCTACCTGCGCACGGCGGTGAGTGTGGATGCGGGCGGCTGGGCGCACTTCGATCACGTGAAGATGCCGGACTACCGCTGGGGTATTTTCCTCACGCCGGGCGAGCAGGATCGCACGATCCACTTCGGCGAACACAAGGGCGAGGCCGCCTGGCAGGATGTGCCCGGCGAGCATCGCGCGAATCTGCGTCGCATTATCGTGACCCAGGGGGATACGGAGCCGGCGTCGGTCGAGCAGCAGCGACATCTGGGGCTCACGGCGCCGTCCATGTACGATCTGCGCAACCTGTTCCAGGTCAACGTGGAAGAAGGCCGCCATCTGTGGGCGATGGTGTATCTGCTGCACCGCTATTTCGGCCGCGACGGACGTGAGGAAGCCGAAGCATTGCTCGGCCGCCGCTCGGGCGACGACGACAATCCGCGCATTCTCGGCGCATTCAACGAGAAAACGCCGGACTGGCTCGCGTTCTACATGTTCACCTACTTCACCGACCGTGACGGCAAATTCCAGTTGTCGGCGCTCGCGGAGTCGGGTTTCGACCCGCTCGCACGCACCACGAAGTTCATGCTGACCGAGGAAGCGCATCACATGTTCGTCGGCGAATCGGGCGTGTCGCGCGTGATCCAGCGCACCGCACAGGTGATGAACGAACTCGGTACCGACGACGTCGCGAAGATTCGCGTGGCCGGCGTGATCGATCTGCCGACCATCCAGCGCTATCTGAACTTCCACTACTCGGTAACGATCGACCTGTTCGGCGCCGATCATTCGTCGAATGCGGCGACGTTCTTTAGCTCGGGCCTGAAGGGACGCTATGAAGAGAACAAGCGCGACGACGATCACCAGTTGAACGGTCAAAGCTACAAGCTGCTCGACGTGCAGGACGGCAAGCTGGTCGAGCGCGAAGTGCCGATGCTCAACGCGATGAACGAAGTGCTGCGCGACGACTACATCAAGGATTCGGTGGCGGGCGTGGGGCGCTGGAACAAGGTGCTGGAAAAGGCCGGTATCGATTTCCGCATGACGGTGCCGCATAAAGCGTTCAACCGGCAGATCGGCACGTTTGCAGGCACGCGTGTATCGCCCGATGGTCGCGTGATCAGCGAAACCGAATGGGCCGCGAACGAAGCGAAGTGGCTGGCCTCGCCGGAGGACCGCGCGTTCGTCGCGTCGCTGATGGGCCGCGTCACGGACGCGGGCAAGTTCGCGAACTGGATTGCACCGCCCGCGATGGGCGTGAACCGTCAGCCGATCGATTTCGAATACGTGCGCTTTAACTGAAGCGAGCGCACGCGCAGCACACCCTGGTGGAGGAAGTCATGAACGGCCCAGTATCGATCGAAGTGCTCAGGCAACATCTGATCGATCCGGAAATCTGTATTCGCTGCAATACCTGCGAAGAGACTTGCCCGATCGATGCGATCACCCACGACGACAACAACTATGTGGTCAGGGCGGATATCTGCAATGGCTGCATGGCGTGCGTGCCGCCGTGTCCGACCGGTGCGATCGACAACTGGCGCACGGTGCTGAGGGCCGACGCCTATCCGGTCGAAGAGCAACTCACGTGGGACGTGCTGCCGGAACAGAACACGATGGCGGTGCCCGCCGCGGACGGACCGTCGGGCGCGAATGCGTCGGGCGATACGTCCGCGGACGCAAGCGGCATCGAAGTGGACACCGCGCGCGGCTCGGTCGTGCCGCCGTGGTCGGCCGCGAAGCCGTACGTGAATCTCTATACGCACAAGGCGCCGACTAACGCGACGGTGGTCGGCAACTACCGGCTCACCGACAGCACGACCGGGAGCGACATTCATCACATCGTGCTGGATTTCGGTTCGATGCCGTTTCCGGTTCTGGAAGGGCAGTCGATCGGCATTCTGCCGCCGGGCGCGAGCGCCGATGGCCGCACGCATCACGCGCGCCAGTATTCCGTGGCGAGCCCGCGCGATGGCGAACGGCCCGGCTACAACAACGTATCGCTGACGGTCAAACGGGTCTCGCAGCAACACGGCGACGCGATCGACGGCGTGTGTTCGAACTATCTGTGCGATCTGAAGAAGGGCGATGTGGTCAACGTGATCGGCCCGTTCGGTGGCACCTTTCTGATGCCGAACCATCCGAACTCGAATCTGCTGATGATCTGCACAGGCACCGGCTCCGCGCCGATGCGCGCGATGACCGAGTATCGCCGGCGGCGCCGTCTGAAAGGCGCGACGGGCAGGCTGATGCTGTTCTTCGGCGCGCGCACCAAGGAAGAACTGCCGTACTTCGGACCGCTGACGAATCTGCCGAAGGATTTCATCGATACGAATCTGGCTTTTTCGCGTACGCCGGGGCAAGCGAAGCGCTACGTCCAGGACGCGATGCGTGAACGCGCGGTCGACGTCGCGAACCTGCTCAGGGACGACAACACGCACATCTACGTGTGCGGACTGAAGGGCATGGAAGACGGTGTGCTGCAGGCGTTGAAGGAGATCGGCGAGCAGCATCAACTGGATTGGGACGCGCTGTGGGCGAAGCTGAAACGCGAAGGTCGGCTGCATCTGGAGACTTACTGACGCTGACACTGACGCCGCAGCCACCGATGCCGTGAATCAACGAAGGCCTCGTATACGTCCATGCATCATGAGCGTATGCGGGGTCTTCGTGTTCGTGCCTCATCGCGAAGGATCGGCCCCGTCCTCACGCCGCGAAGGCGACACCGCACCGCACGCGCGTATCACCAGTCGCACGACTTCCTCGGTGGTTGCATCGAACGCTTTTTGCGTCAATGCACGCTTGCCCTTGAGCGCGCGAACCTGCGCGTCGAAGTCGGCGTAGTGCTGGGTGGTGGCCCAGATCATGTACATCAGCGTTTGCGCATTCACCGGCGCGAGCAGGCCGCGCGCGATCCAGTCGTCGATCACTTTCACGCGGCTCTCGAGCCATGGCTTCACGCGTTCCGTGAGGATGTCCTCCATATGCTCCGCGCCGTGGATGATCTCGCTCGCCCACACCTTCGAACCGAGCGGCCGGCGGCGCGACAATGCCATTTTCGCGCGCACGTAACCGCCGATCGCTTCGACTGGGTCGTCGCTGCACTCGAACGTGTCGGCGGCCTTGTGCCAGTCTTCGAACAGATCTTCCAGCACGCGGCGGTAGAGTGCGAGCTTGGTCGGGAAGTAGTAGTGCACGTTGGCTTTTGGTAAGCCGGCACGCTCCGCGATCATCGCGGTGCTCGCGCCATCGAGTCCCCGTTCGGCGAAAACGGCCTCGGCGCACGCTAGCAGATGCGCTTCATTCGACTCGCGAATGTGCGCCTTGCGCCGCCGCAAAGGCGCGCGTGTTTGGTCGTTTTCCGTCATAGCGGCTGCCACGTCGTCGTCTCTCATGTTCGCCTTCGGCGGCATCGGTGCCGCGTCGCGCTTCATTCTAGTCGTTCGATGCGGGGTCCACACGTGGATTCGTCGCGCGCCGTCCGTTGTGCTGCAATGCAATGGCACGCTTCTCGCTCTGTATCTTCTGCGTTGTCTGACGAACGAAAGGCATTGATTTGGCGGGGCTAATCGTCTACAACCTGTCCAACTGGACAGGATTGAGAGAGCGGGCGGTGCCCCAGGGTTTGCCCTCTGTTTGAGAGGCGAACGAGCGCGTCGAACGTGCACCGCGACCGTGCGGACACGCCCCAAAGCCCGCCGCCGATGCACCAGTTTCATGTCGGTTCACCGAAAGGAGCGAGACGAATGAACGCGGTATCCGAAGCGCTGAAGCAGCACGCCGAGCCGTCGACGTCGATCAGGATCGACGGCAAGCGGCTGTGGGCAAGTCTCATGACGATGGCGAAGATCGGTGCGACGCCCAAAGGCGGCGTGTGCCGCCTTGCGCTCACCGATCTCGACAAGGAAGGACGCGATCTGATCGTCAGTTGGGCGAAGGAAGCCGGCTGCACGGTCAGTGTCGATCAGATGGGCAATGTGTTCATGCGCCGCGCCGGGCGCAATCCCGACGCGTTGCCGGTGATGACCGGCTCGCACGCGGACTCGCAGCCGACAGGTGGGCGCTTTGACGGCATCTACGGCGTGCTGGGCGGTCTCGAAGTGATTCGGAGTCTGAACGATCACGGCATCGAGACCGAGCATCCGGTCGAAGTCGTGATCTGGACCAACGAGGAGGGCTCGCGTTTCGCACCGGCGATGGTCGCCTCGGGTGTGTTCGCCGGCGTGTTTACGCTGGACTACGGCCTGTCGCGCAAGGACGTGGACGGCAAAACCATCGGCGAGGAACTCAGTCGCATCGGCTACGCGGGCGACGTGCCGTGCGGCGGCCGGCCCTTGCATGCGGCGTTCGAATTGCACATCGAACAGGGGCCGATTCTCGAAGCCGAACAGAAAACCATTGGCGTCGTGACCGATGCGCAAGGTCAGCGCTGGTACGAGATCACGCTGACCGGTCAGGAAGCGCATGCGGGGCCCACGCCGATGCCGCGCCGCCGCGACGCGCTGCTCGGCGCCGCGCGCGTGGTCGATCTGGTCAATCGCATCGGACTCGACAATGCGCCGTTCGGCTGCGCGACGGTCGGTATGCTGCAGGTCCATCCGAACTCGCGCAACGTGATTCCAGGCCGCGTGTTCTTCACTGTCGATTTCCGTCATCCCGACGACGCGGTGCTCGCGAAGATGGACGCCGCGTTGCGCCAGGGTGTCGCCGAGATCGCGAGCGGCATCGGCCTCGAAACCGAACTCGAGCAGATTTTTTACTACGCGCCGGTCGCGTTCGACGAAGCGTGCGTGAAGTCGGTGCGCGCGGCGGCGGAGCGCTTCGGTTACGCGCATCGGAACATGGTGTCCGGTGCGGGGCACGACGCGTGTTATCTGTCGCAAGTCGCGCCGACCTCGATGGTGTTCGTGCCGTGCGTCGACGGGATCAGTCACAACGAGATCGAAGACGCCACCTTCGAATGGATCGAAGCAGGCGCCAACGTGCTGCTGCACGCGATGCTCGAGCGCGCATGCGAGCCGGTTTCATAACGTTTTGGCGGTCGCTTTTAACGCGCGTCAAACCGCGTCGAGTCGTAACGCAGTGCCCATAAAACACGCCGTCCCGGCTGCGCTTCGGCGCAGCCGGCAGGTACGGCTACGTCCTCACATCGAAGAAGGAACGTGTATGGCCATCAAGCAAACCGGCGACGTGGCGGCGCAGCGCCTGTCGTCCGAGCAGCTCTCGTGCGAATTCGCCGATATCGCGCCTTTGCTCGACGCAAGCGCAGCGGCCGCGGCGGCGAGCCGCTGCCACTACTGCTACGACGCGCCTTGCGTGAATGCGTGCCCGACGCAGATCGACATTCCCAGCTTCATCCGCAAGATCAGTAACGGCAATCTGAAGGGCGCGGCGGTGGACATCCTGTCGGCCAATCCGCTGGGCGGTATGTGTGCGCGTGTGTGTCCGACCGAAATCCTGTGTGAGGGCGCATGCGTGCGCAACCACCAGGACGCGAAGCCGGTGGCGATCGGCGCGTTGCAACGGCATGCCACCGATCACGCGATGGCGCGCGGCGAGCCGCTCTTCAAACGCGCCGCCGAAACCGGCCGGCACGTCGCCGTGGTCGGCGCGGGGCCGGCGGGGCTTGCGTGCGCGCATCGTCTCGCGCTCGCAGGTCATCGCGTGACGATTTACGACGCGCATGAAAAGGCCGGTGGCCTCAACGAGTATGGCATCGCCGCATATAAAACCGTCGACGATTTTGCGCAGCGTGAAGTGGCGTGGCTGTGTTCGGTCGGCGGTATCGGGATCGAGCACGGCGTCGTACTCGGGCGCGATATTCAGCTCGATACATTGCGCCAGCAGCACGACGCCGTGTTTCTCGCGATCGGTCTCACCGGCGTGCGTGCACTCGCGCTGGACGGCGAGGACCTGAGCGGCGTGATGAACGCGGTGGACTTCATCGAACAGGTTCGCAGCGCGAGCGATCTGGGTACGGTGCCGGTGGGCCGCCGCGTCGTCGTGATCGGCGGCGGCAATACGGCGGTGGACGCGGCGGTGCAAAGCCGCAAGCTCGGCGCGACCTCGGTGACGATGGCATACCGGCGCGGCGTCGAATCGATGAGCGCGACCTGGGCCGAGCGTGATTTCGCGCAGACCTGCGGCGTCACGCTCGTCACGCATGCGACGCCGATGCGTTTGCTTGGCGACAGCGGCGTGGTCACGGGTGTCGAATTCGAACGCACGTCGAGCGATGGTGGCGAGGAGCGCTTCGTGGTCGACGCCGACATGGTGCTCAAGGCGATCGGGCAAACGCTGGTGACGGTCGGCATCGCGCGCGAGCTGCTGACACTCGACGGCAGCCGTATCGAAGTCGATGCGAACGGGCAAACCTCGCTGCCCGGCGTATGGGCCGGCGGCGATTGCGCGGCCACCGGCGGCATCGATCTGACCGTGCAAGCGGTGCAGGACGGCAAGGTGGCCGCTGCGGCGATCGACGCGCACTTCGCGCGCACCGCCGTCAAGGCCGCCTAGGCTCAAAAAAACCGCTCGAACCCGCATCAGCATCCAGACAAAAAACAGCAGTCCCCAAGGAGCCGAACATGGCCGATCTGCGCTGTACGATTGCCGGCATCACTTCGCCGAATCCTTTCTGGCTCGCCTCCGCGCCGCCCACCGACAAGGCCTACAACGTGAACCGCGCGTTCGAAGCGGGCTGGGGCGGCGTGGTGTGGAAGACGCTCGGCCTCGATCCGCATGTGGTGAACGTCAGCTCGCGCTACGGCGCGGTGCAATGGAACGGCCAGCGCATGGCAGGCCTGAACAATATCGAACTGATCACCGACCGTCCGCTCGACGTCAATCTGCGCGAAATCGCGCAGGTCAAGCGCGACTGGCCCGAGCGCGCGATGATCGTGTCGCTGATGGTGCCGTGCAATGAGCGCGACTGGAAATGGATCTTGCCGCTTGTCGAAGACACCGGTGCCGATGCGGTCGAATTGAATTTCGGCTGTCCGCATGGAATGAGCGAGCGCGGCATGGGCGCGGCGGTGGGCCAGGTGCCCGAGTACGTCGAGATGGTCACGCGTTGGGTCAAGGAGGGCACGAAGCTGCCGTGCCTCGTCAAGCTCACGCCGAACATCAGCGACATCCGGCTCGGCTCGCGTGCGGCATACAAAGGCGGCGCGGACGGCGTGTCGCTGATCAACACGATCAACTCGATTGTCGCGGTCGATCTCGACGCGATGTCGCCGCTGCCGATGGTCGACGGCAAAGGCACGCATGGCGGCTACTGCGGGCCGGCGGTGAAGCCGATCGCGCTGAACATGGTCGCGGAAATCGCGCGCGATGAGCAGACGCCGAATCTGCCGATTTCCGGCATCGGCGGCATTTCGACGTGGCGCGACGCGGCCGAGTTCATCGTGCTCGGCGCGGGCAGCGTGCAGGTTTGCACGGCCGCGATGCACTATGGTTTTCGCATCGTTGCCGATCTCGCCGACGGCCTCTCGAACTGGATGGACGAAAAAGGCTACGCGACGCTCGACGACATTCGCGGCCGTGCCGTGCCCAACGTCACCGACTGGAAGTACCTGAACCTCAACTACGAGATCAAGGCGCGCATCGATCAGGACAAGTGCATTCAATGCGGGCTGTGCCACATCGCCTGCGAAGACACGGCGCATCAGGCGATCATGAAAGAAAAAGATGGCGTCCGGCATTTTGAAGTGATGGACTCCGAATGTGTCGGCTGCAATCTGTGCATGCATGTATGCCCGGTCGAACAGTGCATCTCGATGGAACGCGTGGATAGCGGCGAATATGCGAACTGGACCTCGCATCCGAACAATCCCGCACGCGTGGACTTGGCCGAACGCGCGCCAGCAGAAACCGCTGAAGCCGCTGAAACCGCAACACAGGTGCACGCTCACGCGCAGCCGGCGAAAGCCGCCTGACGCATGCGGCACCGTTTGCCACGCAACGTAACGTAGCGCTCGTACTGAACCTGTCGTTCCCCAAGGGCCCGACGCGCCAGCAGAAGCCGCGCGGGCCTCAACGATCAAGTGGAGATCTTTCGATGAAGCAGACAGCGCATTGCGTCGATCCGCAGTTCGCGGCCGGCGCGCAAAGCAGCGTCCTCTACAACGACGACCTTGCGCCGACCGGTCCCGCGCAGCGCACCTGGCGGTGGTATCACTTCGCCGCGCTGTGGGTCGGCATGGTGATGAACATCGCGTCGTACATGCTCGCCGCCGGTTTGACGGAGCAGGGCATGTCGCCATGGCAAGCGGTTGTCACCGTGCTGCTCGGCAATCTGATCGTGCTGGTGCCGATGCTGCTGATCGGCCATGCGGGCGCGAAGCACGGCATTCCGTATGCGGTGCTGGTGCGCTCGTCGTTTGGCACGAGCGGCGCAAAACTGCCGGCGTTGCTGCGAGCAATCGTCGCGTGCGGCTGGTATGGGATTCAGACGTGGCTCGGCGGCAGCGCGATCTATGTACTGCTGAACATTCTAACCGGCAACGCGCTGCACGGCGAGGCGCTGCCGTTCCTCGACATCTCGCTCGCGCAGCTCGCGTGTTTCCTCGTGTTCTGGGCCCTGCAAATCTACTTCATCGTGCACGGCACGGAAGCGATCCGCCGGCTGGAAAGCTGGTCCGCGCCGATCAAGATCGTGATGTGCATCGCGCTCGTGTGGTGGGCGACCACGAAGGCGGCCGGTCTCGGTTCGATGCTGTCGGCGCCGTCGCAATTCGTGCCGGGCGGCAAGAAGGAGGGCATGTTCTGGATGACCTTCTGGCCGAGTCTCACGGCCATGGTCGGCTTCTGGGCGACGCTCGCCCTGAACATTCCCGACTTCACGCGCTTCGCGAAGACGCAGCGCGACCAGATCATCGGCCAGTCGATCGGCCTGCCGGTGCCAATGGCGTTGCTCTCGGTGATTTCGGTGGTGGTGACCTCGGCGACCGTGGTGATCTACGGCAAGGCGATCTGGGATCCTATCGATCTGACGAGCCGCATGACCGGCATCGGCGTCGGCGTCGCGCTGATCATCCTCACGCTCGACACGATGTCGTGCAATCTCGCGGCAAATCTGGTCGGCCCGGCCTACGATTTTTCGAGCCTTTGGCCAAAGGGCATTTCGTATCGCGTGGGCGGCATGATCACGGCAACCATCGCGATCGTGATGATGCCGTGGAAGATTCTCGCCACGACGCAGGGCTATATCTTCACGTGGCTGGTCGGTTATTCGGCATTACTCGGTCCGGTGGCCGGCATTCTGATGGTCGACTACTTCCTGATTCGCGGCACGCGGCTCGACACCCGCGAACTGTTCGACGAGCAGGGTGAGTACAGCTACACGGGCGGCTGGAACATCGGCGCGGTGGTCGCGCTGATCGTCGGCGTCCTGCCGAATCTGCCGGGCTTTTTGCACACTGCGTTTCCGGCGTCGTTTCCGAACGTGCCGGCGATCTTCAATACGCTCTATACGTACGCCTGGTTCGTGGGACTCGCGTTGGCGTCGATCGTATACAGCGCGTGGATGAAATTGAGCAAGGGACCGAGTGCGCGAGTGGCGCGAGCATGAGTGCAGATGAAATACGCGGCTGAAGTACGCAACATCGAAACCGGCAGTCCATAAGGAGGCGGCAAAATGACGACCCTGATTCGCGGCGGCACGATTATCGACGCGGAGAACACGTATCGTGCGGACGTGTTGTGTGCGGACCCGCAGGACGGCGGCACGATCCTGCAGATCGGCGCGGACCTGGAGGCGCCGGCGGGCGCCACGATCGTCGATGCGGGCGGGCAGTATGTGATGCCCGGCGGCATCGATCCGCACACGCACATGGAATTGCCGTTCATGGGCACTACCGCGAGCGACGATTTCTATACCGGCACGGCGGCGGGTTTATCAGGCGGCACGACCAGCATCATCGACTTCGTGATTCCCAGCCCGAAGCAACCGCTGATGCAGGCGTTCAACGAGTGGCGCGGCTGGGCCGCGAAGGCGTCGGCGGACTACGGCTTTCACGTGGCGGTCACGTGGTGGGACGAGTCGGTCTATCGCGACATGGGGACGCTCGTGCATGAACATGGTGTGTCGAGCTTCAAGCACTTCATGGCCTACAAGAACGCGATCATGGCCGACGACGAAGTGCTCGTGAACAGCTTCTCGCGTTCGCTCGAACTCGGCGCGCTGCCCACGGTGCACGCGGAAAACGGCGAACTGGTGTTCCAGCTGCAACGCCAGTTGCTGGCCAAAGGCTTCACGGGGCCGGAAGCGCATCCGTTGTCGCGACCGCCGGAAGTGGAGGGCGAAGCAGCCAATCGCGCGATCCGTATCGCGCAGGTGCTGGGCGTGCCCGTGTACATCGTGCATGTGTCCGCGAAAGACGCGGTCGATGCGATTGCGCGCGCGCGCAGCGAGGGCTTGCGCGTGTTCGGCGAAGTATTGCCGGGCCATCTCGTGATCGACGAAGCGGTGTATCGCGATCCTGACTGGACCCGCGCGGCCGCGCACGTGATGAGCCCGCCGTTCCGCTCCGCCGAGCATCGCGAAGCATTGTGGCGTGGCTTGCAGGCGGGTCAGTTGCACACCACCGCGACCGATCACTGCGTGTTTTGCGCGTCGCAGAAGGCGATGGGCCGCGAGGACTTCACGAAGATCCCGAACGGCTGTGGCGGCGTGGAGGATCGTATGGCGGTGCTCTGGCATCACGGCGTGAATTCGGGGCGTCTCACGCCGAACGAATTCGTGCGCATCACGTCGACCAACGCCGCACAGATTTTTAATCTGTATCCACGCAAAGGCGCGGTGCGCGTTGGCGCGGACGCGGACCTCGTGGTGTGGGACCCGGACGCGAGCAAGACGATTTCGGTGAACACGCACCATCAGAAAGTCGACTTCAACGTGTTCGAAGGGATGACGGTACAAGGCGTCGCGATGCATACGCTCACGCGCGGAGCGCTCGCGTGGACCGACGGCGAGTTGCGCGCGGTGCGCGGCGCGGGGCGCTATCTGAAGCGGCCGCCGAATTCAGCGTATTTCGATGCGGTGCGCGTCGCCAATAAGCGCAAGGAGCCGCATCCGGTCGAGCGCTAGGCGCTCATCGCGCGAGGGGCTTTGAAAAAAACAGATGGTTTGCTACAGTCCGCCGAATCTGCCGGCCGCGAGCGCCGGCGGAGACAACGGAACGTAAGACTCAGCCAGTGCTGTAGCAAACCTGATGGAGCCTCCCGATGAAGCCGATTCGTTCCATTGTGCTGATCGCCCTGTGGCAGGCGGTGGCGGTGGCGAGCCCGGTCTTCGCCGCCGACGAACTCGCGCAAATCCGTTCCACGGGCGTGTTCCGGATCGGCACGGAAGGCACCTATGCGCCGTTCACGTATCACGACGAGGCGGGCAACCTGAGCGGCTTCGATGTGGAGCTTGGCGAGGAGATCGCACGGCGGCTGGGCGTCAAGCCGCAATTCATCGAAAGCCGTTGGGACGGGCTGATCGCCGGACTCGACGTGAACCGCTACGACGCGGTGATCAATGAAGTGGCCGTCACCGACGCGCGCAAAGTCAAATACGATTACTCCGATCCGTACATCACGTCGCACGCGGTGCTGATCGTCGCGTCGGACAACACATCCATCAAAAGTTTCGATGACCTGAAGGGCAGGAAGTCCGCCAACACGCTGACCAGCAACCTCGGCAAGATCGCGGCGGCGCACGGCGCGCAGGTGATCCCGGTGCAGGGCTTCGACGAATCGATCGAGCTGCTGACCGCCGGCCGGGTCGATGCAACGGTCAACGATTCACTGACGTTCCTTGACTTCGCGAGGCGCTCGCCGAACGTGAAGGTGAAGATGGTCGCGGTCGATACGTCGCCGAACAGCAGCGACAAATCGGCGGTGCTGATCCGCAAGGGCAGCCCGAAGTTGCGTGCGGCGATCAACAAGTCGCTTGCGGACATCAGGAAAGACGGCACGTACGCGAAGCTTTCGCACAAGTACTTCGGCAGGGACGTGTTTCAGTAAATACAGCGTGCGCGTTTGAAGAATAGGGCGCGCAAAAAAGAAGGGGCGTCGCAACGGACGCCCCCTCGACCCTGCTAGGCAGTGAACGCGGACCGAAGCCTCAAACCGCCACGTCCTCCGCGGCGTCGATCGACGCCGCGTCGAAGAAGCGCGTTTGCGCTTGCGCATTGGCGCGCGTGTAAGCGCGATTCACGCCGCTGATCACCGCGCGAATCGAAGCCGTCACCAGGTTCGCATCGATGCCCACACCGAAGGCGCTGCCAGCCACATCGGCGCCGGCCATTTCTGCGATCGCGACCGCGCGCGCATCGGCGCCCTGGGTCAGCGCGCGTTCTTCGTAGTGCTGGATTCGCACCGGTGCGCCGATCGCGTGCATCAACGCGTCGAGCGGACCATTGCCTTCGCCGCGCAGCACACGCGGCGTGCCGTCGATGTCGACCGTGAGCTTGATATGTTCGCGGCCGTTACGCTCGGTGAGGCTGTGTCCGATATAGCGCACCGGGTCGGCAGTCCGCACGTATTCCTGCTGGAACAATTCCCAGATTTGCGCGGGCGTGACTTCCTGACCGCTCTCGTCGGTAAAGTGCTGCACGGCCGAGCTGAAATCGACCTGCAGGCGCCGCGGCAACACGACGCCGTAGCTCTGTTCGAGCAGATAGGCGATGCCGCCTTTGCCCGACTGACTGTTCACGCGAATCACGGAGTCGTAGGTGCGGCCGAGATCGTTCGGATCGATCGGCATATACGGCACTTCCCAGATCGCGTCCGGCTTCTGCACGGCGAGGCCCTTCTTGATCGCGTCCTGATGCGAGCCGGAGAAGGCGGTGAACACCAGATCACCGACATACGGGTGACGCGGATGCACCGGCAACTGTGTGCATTCCTCGGCGGTGCGTGCGACTTCGTTGATGTTGGAGAAGTCGAGCTCCGGGTCGACGCCCTGCGTGTACAGATTCAACGCGAGCGTGACGAGATCGACGTTGCCGGTGCGCTCGCCGTTGCCGAACAGACACCCCTCGATGCGATCGGCGCCCGCCATCACCGCAAGTTCCGCCGCGGCGACCGCCGTGCCGCGGTCGTTATGCGGGTGAACCGAGACGATCAGCGAATCGCGGCGCGCGAGATTGCGGTGCATCCATTCGATCTGGTCCGCGTAGACGTTCGGCGTGGCCATTTCGACGGTGGCCGGCAGGTTGACGATCGCCTTGTGCCCGGGCGTCGGTTCCCAGATGTCGAACACCGCGTCGCACACTTCCTTCGCGAATTCGAGCTCGGTGCCGCTGAATACTTCCGGGCTGTATTGCAGTGTGAAGTGCGTTTCCGGCGACGCGTCGGCGAGACGCTTCATCGTGCGCGCGGCTTTTTGCGCGAGTTCCTTCACGCCGCTCTTTTCCAGACCGAAGACGATCTTGCGGAATTCCGGCGCGGTCGCGTTGTACAGGTGGACGATCGCGCGCGGTGCACCACGCAACGATTCGAACGTGCGCTCGATCAGATCGTCGCGGGCCTGCGTCAACACTTCGATCGTGACGTCGTCGGGGATGTGGCCGCCTTCGATCAGCTCACGCACGAAGTTGAAATCGGTTTGCGACGCCGACGGAAACGCGACTTCGATTTCCTTGAAGCCGATCTGCACCAGCGTCTTGAACATGCGCATCTTGCGTTCTGCGTTCATCGGCTCGAACAGCGCCTGATTGCCGTCGCGCAGGTCGGTGCTCATCCAGATCGGCGCGCGCGTGATGGTACGCGACGGCCACTGGCGGTCCGTCAAATTGATGGGCTTGAACGAACGGTATTTGGTAGCAGGGTTTTTCAACATTGTCGTCATCCGTGGGTGAGACCAGAAGGCTGGGAGTCGACCGGACGACGAAAACGATACAGGGCCGCCGGTCGAAAACCGGGGCTGGGTCAGTTACTGGGGAATCAAGCGGTGCTTCGGTGTATCAGATGGAAGCGCGCAGCAGCAGACCTAGCCCGGTAGAGCGGGCTAGTAGTAGCGATAGGGTGGTCTGGGCGCGGTACATAGTGCGCAATAGGAACATATTATCGGGACCGAGTCAAGCGCCTCACTCGCGCCGTGTTCGCGCCGCGGCGTTCAATGGCGGGGTTTTACGAAACGCAAGGTCATGCGGTCGGACTCGCCGATCGCCGCGTAGCGGGCCCGGTCGGCGTCGCCGCCCTCGTAGCTCGGCGGCAGCGACCATACCCCGTGCGGGTAGTTTTTCGTGTCGCGCGGATTGCTGTTCACTTCGCTGCGGCCGGCCAGTTCGAAGCCGGCGGCCCGCGCGTGGGCGATCACGTAGTCTTCCGTGACGTAGCCGCTGTCGATGGTCTGTTGCAGCGAGGTGCCCGGCGCCGCGCGGTGTTCCTCGACGCCGAGGATGCCGCCCGGCTTGAGCGCCGCATAGAACGCACGCAGGTTCGCGTCGATCTCGCCGTCCTTGATCCAGTTGTGGATGTTGCGGAAGGTGAGCACGCGGTCGACGCTGGCGTCGGCGGGAAAGCCGCTGAACTCGCCGGCGTGCAGCGTGCCGACCACGACGTTGCCATAGACGGCGGGCGCGGCTGACAGCTTGCGCGCGAACGCCGCGCGGCCAGCCTGTGCTTCCGCCGACGGCGACCCTTGCGGGCCGTCGTACTGCGCCTCGTACAGCTTGCCGTGGTCGTGCAGATAAGGCGCAAGGATGTCGGTGTACCAGCCGCCGCCTGGCGCGATTTCGAGCACGCTTTGCGAGGGCGCGAGTTCGAAGAACTGCAGCGTTTCCTTCGGATGGCGGTAGATGTCGCGCGCGCGGGCCTGGGCGCTGCGTTGCGGGTTGGAGACGGCGGCGTCGAGCGAGGCGGCAGGGGCGGAGGTGGCGGCAGAGGCTGGCGTTGCTGCCGCTGTCGACGTATTCGACGCCGACGGACTGGCGCAGGCCGCCAGCAGCAACGCCAGGCCGAATGCCGCGAGCGGGCCGCGGAACAGGCGCATAAGGAAGTGGGGTTGAGCGTTCATGACCGTCATTATCGGGCTCGATCGGCGCGGAAAGAAATCGATAATCGGAATAAGGATAGGGCGTGGCCGGATTTGCGGCGGCGTCGAGCGCAACGGATTGCGGCGACGGCCGAATCCGGAGGGCCGGTTAGCGCGTATAAATGATGGGGTCAGCGTCCGCCGCACCTTGATTTTTCGACAGCGCGGACATGATTCCCTTCATTTCACTTTGCCGGAGGCAAGCATGAAACGAATATCGAGGGCATCGAGAGCCGCGCGTGTTCTGCTCTGCGCGAGCGCATGCGGGTTCGCTGTGCACGCGAGGGTCCAGGGTCTGAGCGCGCAGAACGATATGAACGCGCCGCAGAACAGCACGCGTTTGATGCCGAATGCGGCGCTCGGCAGCGAATATCCGACGCATGGCAACCAGCAGGCTGGCGAACTGAATCTGAATCCGACCGATCCGCGGGCGCAACTGGTCAACGGGTTGCCGAATCACACCAGTTCGGGTGGGTATGGCTCGCCGCTCGCTGGCGTGCGTGCCTATGTGCAGCCGCAGCCGCCTGCGCAGCCGCCTGCGCCGTCGAACTGACGGAGCATCTGGCCGACACGGCGCCGGCGAGCCACCGCAGCCAGGCCGTCGCTCTGTCAGGTGCGTTGCTGGGAGGCGCGATGAACCAGTCTGTCGCGGAAGACAACCGGCATGCGGTTCCGACGCCGACGGACGGGTCCGTAAGCTACAATTCCCGACGGCTTCAAAAACGGAACATCAATGAAGATTCGGATTCTCTCTATCGCCTGCGTCACGACCGCAGCCGCGCTGCTGGCGGCCTGCACGTCCGTCTCCAGGAACTCGGGTGCATGCGAGCAGTTG
Source organism: Paraburkholderia fynbosensis (assembly GCF_902859935.1). Classification (GTDB taxonomy): domain Bacteria; phylum Pseudomonadota; class Gammaproteobacteria; order Burkholderiales; family Burkholderiaceae; genus Paraburkholderia; species Paraburkholderia fynbosensis. The sequence continues at coordinate 304,073 of NZ_CADIKI010000008.1, read as the reverse complement.
ATGCGAAGCAAGCTGGCCGCCACCTCGTCTGATTCGCTGAAGGTCGCGCATCGGGCCGCCGCCATCCGCGGCTCGCGCGTGGTGGTCGAAGGAACGATCGAGCATGTGATGACGGCTTCGGAAGTAGCGGCCGCCACGCAGGCTTCGGCCGCGCGGGCCGCGTCCGCCGCGCGCGGGGCTGCGAAGGCAAACGCCGCGGCTGTGGGCGCGACGGCAGCTTCTGGTGTGGAAGCGTCCTCGAAGAAGTCGGCTGAACCGAAGACCGTGAGACTGCCGGCCGCCGCCGAGTGCACATTTCACGGCGAGGATCTCGACGCGTTCCGCTGGCTCGCGCCGGCCAAGCTCGCAGCGCCGCCCGCTCAAGCGGCTAGCGACGCCGCGGGTTGATGCGCGGGGGCTGCCTGTTTGCGGCCTGGCCGGATGCGCGCTTCGAGTCCGTTGCCAGTTCCGCCATACGGCTTATTGCTCTGCGATCGCCTCCAGCCGTTGTTTTGTCTTATCCCGCACGAGCCTCAACACGCATTCACCGAACGCCTGAGGTCGTCCCTCGAAACACCGCTGCACCGCCCGCGTGTCGATCAACCTCTGCCGCAACGCCGTGCGCTCGGCGTGCGCATCGATCATCCGCACGGCGGCGACGACGTACTCGTTGACGCTGTCCGCCACGGTCCACGACGGCATGGCCACGCGCTCGAACAACGCGCTATCGATCCGTTCGAACACTTCCGCTCCGCGCTTGCAGACGCCGGGCAGCCCCAGCGTCAACGCATCGACGATGCCGTTGGTATTGCCGAACGGAAACGGACTGAGAAACAGGTCCGCCCGATTGACGCGCGCCAGATAGCCCGCGTAGTCGTGAAAGCCGTGTACGCGCGCACCCGGCAACGCCTGGCCGATCACGGCGCGCATCCGGTCGAGGGGTAGTCCAGGCAGCACGCCGCTCATGAAGTGAAATTCGACGGGTGTCTGCGCACGCGCGGCAATCTCGCGGCACGTGTCGAGAAAGCCGGGATTGAGCTTCATCGCGCTTGCCGTGATGACGATCTCAAGCCGCTCGCGCGGGGACGGAAGGTGCGCGACGATCTCAGGTAGCGCCACCGACGGCCGATACGGCTGTCCGTCTTTCGGTAGTTTCATCAGCCGCTCGCTGAAGCAGGCGGGGTTGCCGATATAGTCTTCCTCGACGCTGACGCGGTCGATCTTGTCGGAATGCGTGGTGGCGGGGTGGCCGAGACCGGCGATCTGCAGCGGCGCGACGCGCAGGTTCGACAGGAACACGGTCAGCACGAACATGCCGACGCTCGGCATATACAGCACCTCAGGCTGTTCGGCGGCGGCGAACGCGCGGATCGTCGCGAGGCATTCGCCGATGTATTCCGGCTTGTCCAGTTCGATGAAGCGGTCGAACACGGCCCGCCCTAGGTCGTCGACCGCGTAGCCGAAGCCAAAACCCACCAGTTCGAAATGTTCGCGCGCGGCTTCGAGCGTGCGCGAGTGGGTGCGATAAATTGAATGGGCGCCGCTGAACCACTCCAGCACGACGATCATCAGCGGTTTCTTGCCGCGCGACGGGGCGCGTGCGCGTCTCGCGTGCGCCGGCTGTGGCGCGGGCAGATCGGTCAGCCCCAATTGCACGAGCTTGTGTCGCACGAGCGCGTTGATGTCGCGCTTGATTTCATGGCGGCGCGGCGTATCAGCGTAACTGCAGAACATGTAGGCGTTGTGCAGCAACGCTGTCGGCAGGTCGTCGAGGTCGTCGATCTGCCGCAGTTTGCCAGGCAGCCATTCGATCAGCGCCTCGCGTTTCAGGTGCGCGTTCGCCGAGCCCTTGAACGTCGGCGCCAGCAGGACGAGCGCGAGACTGGCGGCGAGCGTTTTGTCGTAGGCCCACAGCGCGGCGAAGTCGAGCTCCAGTTCCGACTCGGTCGAATAGAGCGCGCAGAGCTTTTCGACGAATCGGTCGCCGGCCAGGAACTGCGCATTCTCCGGGCCACGCGGATTCAGATAACGCACGACGTGGTCCGCGTTGCCGAACGCCGTGGTGGAGAACACCAGCCCGGTCCATTCGTGCAGCGTGAGAAACAGCCTGAAGCACGCAGGCGGCAAGTCGAATTGCGGGTCGGCGAACAGCGTGGAGGCCGCGCTCGCGAGGCGCGTGCAGAAGCGCCGATGCTGCTCGGCCGGCGGCAGGTCGAGCATGCCCGACGCGAGAAAGCGCTCGTCGAGCTTGCCATGCTTCTGTTGCAGGAGCGCCAGCGCGGCGATGAGTTGAACCGACGCCTGGACGTACTGCCGCGTGTAGACGAGTTGTTCGAAGTTGTCGAGCGAAAAGGTAGGTTCTTCCATCGGATGGTGTTCGAAGATAGGCATGACTAACTATCGCGAAGCGTATCTTGAAGCGAAAAGCTAGCCGGTTCCCGAATTATCGCCGCCGCCCCATATCAAATTCTCTCCCTCGACCAATTTGGGAAATTTCCGCGCGGACTCGGACCTATACTGGCAGCGTGCCGTGATCGAGCATCATTCAGAACGCGTAGTAAGGACCTTGGCCGGCCGACGTATTGCGCGAGGCGATCGCCGTATAAACGCGCCGGCCGTAGAAGAACGGCAAGCCCCAGCCGAAGCCACGGGCGGTAGTGCCGGCAAGACTGTTGAACGCGTTGTTCGGCGAGGCGAACAACGCGGTCGAATTGCCCACCGGGAACGACACCGCGCTCGAGGCGCCGTCAACCCCGACAATCGCAGCGCTGACCGTTTGCATCGAGCTTGGGCAGTACCAGAAGCCGCACTGTGGGAACTGGGTGTTGCGAAAGAAGAGTCCGTTCGAGCCGCTGTCGATATAGCTTTGCGCGTAGGTTTGGCCGGCGGCGTTGGTAACCAGGTAGCCGTTCATCGCATTTGCCTTGACGATGCTGGCGCCGCCGAGCATGTTGTTCGCCTGGGTGCCGATGCCGAAGATCAGCGAGCCGGACACGCTGAGCGCACCCCTGTCGGGGATCGCGGGCAGGTCGATCACTACGCCGTTGTTGTCGAGCGCAAAGTGGCTCACGGGATTGGCGACCTGTTGCGCGAGCGCCTGCGCGCTCGCCACGCAGGCGCCGTTGGCGTCGCAACGGTAGTACCAGCGAGGCAGTGCAGCGTTTGCGCAGCCGCTGCCGCAGTCGGCCGTGAACAGGCCGATGCCGAGAATGCCGTTGCCGCGCAGGCCGGCAACCGTCAGCATCGCCGGGCCGGAGCTGGCGCAATCGGCGGGCACGCTGGGCAGCGCCGTGTCAGCGATCAGATGGACCGGGATCGACGCGGCTACCTGGCCGGCCATGCGGACGTCCGCGCTACGCACCGCGCCCCATGCGTAGCCGCTGCCGAACACCGCGCATTCGCCGGTGACGCCGCTACCCGACGGCACGGCCGCAAGCGCCAGGCTCGCCGGCAGCGCGGAGGCGAGAATCCGCAAGCCATTCGAGCCGGTGTCGACCTGAATATCGTCGACCGTCGCGCAATTGTCGGTGCCAGCCTGGCAGAGGGTGACGCTGGTCGTCAGCATGTTGCGTGTCAGTCCGGGCGCGACATTGACCGCGATCGGCTGGACGTTCGGCGTGTTCGACTGCGGCACATTCAGGTTCGCGCTGGTGTTGCCCGCGCCAGGCGAGCCGCCGCTTGCCGGTGTGCTGGCGGCGCCTGGACTGCTGGCGGCGCCCGCCTGCGACGAACTCTGTGGCGAGCCGCCGCCTCCACCGCCGCAACCTGTCAAGGCCGCACAGGCGAGGAAGAGGGCGCAAAGTCGGACGGAGGGTTTCATGGTGGGGTGTCGATCGTCGAAGGGTTGTTCTATTGGGCGTGCGCTTACTGCAGGTCGTCCGCGGTCACGCCGGGCGGTAGCGCCGCGGGCAGCCACGCGCGTCCCACATAGCCGCGCATCGGCCCCCCGGATTCGACGATCACGTCCGGCCGCGCGATTCGCGAATTGTGCAGATTGGCGCCCGCCGCTGGCGTGGCAGCCCCCGCAAGGTACGAGTCGGCGTACTTGCCGAGCAGCGTGCGCAGATCCGGCATGGTCGGGCCTTCCCACGCGTAGCCGATGATCTGACCGGCGCTCGTCGCGTACTCGTTAATGGTGGTGTTGCCGGCATCGGTCAGCGTGCGCACGCGCAGCGCACCGTTCAGCAGCGTGCGCGGCGCGGTCGCGGTCGGGTTCGGCTGACCCGGCATCGTGCCGCCCAATTCGGCCTGCGCACCGGCGCTCGTACACAGCGCGCCTAGCGCAAGCGCGAAAGCGGCCAGAGAGGGAGAGAAACGGGACTTTGACATGGCGTCTGCCTCGCGAGCCGGCTTGTTCCGGTTTTATTGAGATGCGGAGGTAACGGTAACATCCGGGGTTTGCTGACCATCACGGCGCATGTCGTCGCCGCTCGATGCCGGGTCAAAATGCGTGACGGGCCGGCAGAGGAAAAGGCTTTTGAAACAAAGATCTGACAAGGTTATTGAGGTGAACCTACGCGGCAGTAGGAAATGTTGGCAAATGTTAAATGTGCGGCGCGCAAGCGATTGTCCGCCGTGAGCGCAACGCGTTTTTTTCTTGGCGAAGGTGCGCCGAAGATAAGCGCGTGGACTCTGTGCAGGGGGGCTCTGCGACGCGTTCTGCGCACGCCACATGCCGTTCAATTGGGCGGGCAAACCCCAGTTTTTGCACACGGCTCGCCGGGACCGGTAAAATGTTGGGTTGATCCACGGAAACTTGCCGTGGCGTAGCGGAAGGATTCCCCGAACATGACTGATCTTCGTCTTACCAAGCGGTTTGCAGTAATGCTGATGGCAGGCGGGCTGGTCGCCGGCTGCGGCACTTCGTCGCCGACCAAAATCGACTACAAGAGCGACTCCAAATCAAAGCAGGTGTCACTTGCCGTCCCGCCGAACATGATCGACGAGACGGCCGATCAGCGTTCGTTGCCCCCGCAAGGCGGCGAAACCTCGTTGTCCGCGCTCAAGCAGGTTCAGGCGCAAGCGCCGTCGGCGAGCAATAACGTGGCGGTCGTGCCGCAGGTCAGCGGCATGCATATCCAGCGCGACGGCACGGAAAGCTGGCTCGTGATCGACAACAAGGCGCCCGCTCAGGCGTGGGAGCAGATCCGCCGCTTCTGGCAGGAACAGGGCTTCCTGCTGGTGGTCGACCAGCGCGACAAGGGCGTGATGGAAACCGACTGGAACGAGTCGCACGCGCAAATCAGCGACGGCCTGATCCGCAACACGCTGTCCAAGGCAATGGGCAACAGCTATGTGACCTCGGAGCGCAACAAGTACCGCACGCGTCTCGAAGCGGCACCGAACGGCGGAACCTACGTGTTCATCAGCCAGAAGGGCATGCGCGAGGCGCTCACCGGCACGAACAACGATTCGAGCCAGTGGCAGCCGAAGCCGAACGATCCGGCTCTCGAACAGGAATATCTGAAGCGCCTGATGGCGGCGCTTGCGCTGGCCGATTCGCGCTCGAAGTCCGGTGGTGGGCAAACCGCTGAACTGTCGCCCGCCGGCACCCAAGCGGCGCCGAACGCGGCGGGCGCAGGTGCGAAGTCGGCCGCGGCGGCCACGGCGGCGCAGAACGTCGCGCTGTCGGCGCAACAGCCGATGCCGGATGCGGGTTCGGCGAATGCTTCGGCGCAGCTCTCGTCGACCGAACTCACGCTCGGCGAACCGTATGACCGTGCGTGGCTGCGCGTGGGCCTCGCGCTCGACCGCAGCAACTTCACCGTCGACGACCGCGATCTGAGCCGCGGCCTGTACTTCGTCCGTTACGTCGATCCGAAGGATATGTCCTCGGCGGAACAGGGCTTCTGGAGCCAGGTGTTCCACGGCAAGAAGGAGAAGGTGGCCAAGCAGTATCGCGTGAACGTGCGCGCGGTGACGCCGGACCAGACGCGTGTGGCCGTGGTCGACGACAAGGGTGCGATCGACGAAAGCTCGCAGGCCAAGCAGATCATGAGTCTGATGGTTGAGCAGCTGCACTGAGCGGGCAAAGCCTGAGCAGATAACAGACGAAACTGATGTTTGAGAAACCGCCCGGCACGGATGTCCCGGGCGGTTTTTTTTCGGGCACGGGGCTATGCGCAGGCACTGGCGTCCGGTTGTTCGTCGAGCGCGTAGGCGCTGCGACTGGATGCCGACGGTCGCCTCCCGGCGATGCGTACGTCTTTAGCTCCTCTCCTGTGAGCGTGATCAACCTGAGCTCGGCAGGCGTGGGCAGCAAGCCTGCTCATTTGGCGCTCATCTGGGGGGCCGCTTCGAGACTGGCGGCGTCGCGCGAAACGGTTTTCAGGTATCGGCCCGGCGCGTGCCGATCCACGGCAAACGCTTGATTACGCCGGTGGCGAGCGCGGTCCCGACCAGAATCACGGCGCAGCCTTCCATCATGCCGGGCGACACGCCTTCGCCGAGAAACAGCGCGCCCCACAGAATGCCGAAGATCGGAATCACGAACGTGACGGTGATGGCACGCGCCGGCCCGGCCACCGCGATCAGGTGGAAGAACAGCATGTACGCGACGCCGGTGCACGCGACGCCGAGCGCGATCACCGCGCCCCACGCGTGCAGCGAGATCGGCGCGGCCGGCCAAAACATCACGGCGAGCGGCAGCAAGACGATGGTCGCGCCGGTCATCGTGCCGGCGGCGACGGTTAGCGCATCGACGCCGGTCAGGTGGCGCTTGGTGTAGTTCGCCGCGATGCCATACAGCAGGGTCGCGCCGAGCGCCGCGCCGGCCGCGAGCGCAGTGGTCAGCGGCGTGGCGGCCGCACCGTTCGGCGTGGCGATCTGATCCCATACCAGCATCAATACGCCGAGAAAGCCGATCACGAGACCGAGCGTACGCAGCGCGCTCAGCCGGTCGCGCAGCCAGACAAAGCCGACCAGCGCGCCCCACAGCGGTGTGGTCGCGTTGATCACCGAGGTGACGCCCGCCGACAGCGTCAATTCGGCGTAGGCGAACAGGCAGAACGGCGCCGCCGAATTCAGGATGCCGACCACCAGCAGTGGAAAGGCGCGCGTGCGCAGGATCGCCGCCGATTGTTGCAGCGGCCGTCGCGCGAGCAGCACGATCAGCAGAAAGGCCGCGCCGATGCCGACGCGCAGCGCCATCAACGGAGCCACGCCGAAGTCGGTGACGCCGACGCGGATAAACAGAAACGACGCGCCCCACAGGGCAGCGAGGATCAGCAGTTGCAGCAAGTTTTGAGGTTTCATCGGGATGGCGCCGCGCGCGGTTGAGTCGGGACGCCTGCGCATCGTACCAGCGCGATCACGCGAAACGTTTCAGGTTGAGATGAAACGGCAAGATTCGGGAGATCGAGGCGTCCGGTGCCCACGATCGTAAGCGTTGTCGGGCCGTGAGCAAAACGAGCATTTCTCACGCTGTTGTGAGAGAAATTGCGATACGGCGGCTGCGGGGACTGGGCGCCTGCCAAGGGTGGGGCGTTTATCGCAAAGCGTGAATCATTTTGCGGCAGTGCGGCATGGCAGCCGTTGTCGGTCGGGCCCCGCGCTTCAGCCAAAGTCTGTTTGTCGAAACGCCTTGTCTGTGCGGGCTCTTCCGCGGCACCAGGCGCAGGGCGGGGCTTCGTGCGCATGCAGGGGGAAGCAGGCGCTTCTTGATCGTAGGACGCGCTGCGCGCGTGCAATGCCCGAAGGCAACTAAGCAGACCAACGAACCACGCCAACGACTCAAGCCCAGCCAACAAGCGCCTGGACAATGCAGCCCCCTCTGGCGACGCGCACAAAAACCCGTGCTCTGCTTCCCGCCACGTCGACAAGCAGAGCACATGCAAATCAAACCAGATCAACGATCAATGCGGAATCATCCACTGCAAGACATTCTGCTGCGCCCACACCAGCAAACCGAGCAGCACCGTCAATAGAATCGAATGCTTGAAGGTCTTCGCGAACACCACACCTTCCTTGCCTTTGAGCTCGGTGGTTGCCACGCCGGTCGAGATGTTTTGCGGCGAGATCATCTTGCCCATCACGCCGCCCGATGAATTGGTCGCCGCCATCAGCACCGGACTCAGATTCAACTGGTTGGCCGCCACCACCTGGAGATTGCCGAACAGCGCATTGCCCGACGTATCGCTGCCCGACAGGAACACCGCGATCCAGCCGAGGAAGGCCGACACCAGCGGAAAGAACGGACCCACCGACGCGACGCCGAGACCGAGCGTATAGGTGAGCCCCGAGTAGTTCATCAGATAGGCGAGCCCGACGATGGTCGCCACCGTCAGAATGGCGATGCGCGTCTGCACCCACGTGTCGGCGACCGCCTTGCCGAATTCGCGCGCGCTCAGGCCGACCACGAACGTCGTGATGAGCGCCGCGACCAGAATCGCCGTGCCGGTGGCGAGCGGCTGGAAGTCCCACACCGCGCCATACGGCGTGTTGTACAGCGTGATGAACACGGCCTTGTCGAGCCCCGGCCACGGTATCTTGACGTCGCCGATCGTGAAGACTCTCGCGATGGTCCACACGATCACCACGACTGACACGATGATCCACGGATACCAGCCCTGGCCGCCGCTGATCTTGCCGCGCACCTCGCCGATCCGGTCGACGCTGATCGCGAATTTGGGATCGGCAGCAGGCTTCCAGATGCGCAGGAATGCGATCGTCAGAATCAGCGACACCATCGACGACAACACGTCGGTCAGGCTGTAGTTCACGTAGTTCGACGCGATGAACTGCGTCAGCGCGAAGCTCGCGCCCGACACCAGCAGCACCGGCCACACGCGCAGCATGTTGCGAAAGCCCGCATACACCGCGATCACATAGAAGGGCAGCAGCAGTGCGAAGAACGGCAACTGGCGGCCGACCATCTTCGCGAGCAGATCGGACGGCAGATGCGTCACCGCGCCGAGCACGGTGATCGGTACGCCGAGCGCGCCGAACGCGACCGGCGCCGTGTTGAAGATCAGCGTAAAGGTGAGCGCTTCGAGGGTGGGAAAGCCGAGCAGGATCAGCAGCGAACTGGTAATGGCGACGGGAGTGCCGAAGCCGGAAATCCCTTCGAGCAACGCGCCGAATGAAAAGCCGACCACGACCAGCACGACCCGCCGGTCATTCGGCAGGTTGTCGATCATCCACATGCGAAAGGCCGCGAAGCGGCCCGAGCGTTGCGCGACGTTGTACAGCAAGATCGCCGTAACCACGATCCACATGACCGGCCAGCAGGCGAACACCACGCCCGCGAACACCGAGTTGAACGCGAGCCCGACCGGCAACCGCCACACTGTAATCGCGACGATCAGACCGACGATCAGCCCCGCGAGCGACGCCTGCCAGGCTGGCCTGCGCGCCCAGCCGAGCAGCAGCAGGACGACGATGATCGGCAACGCGGCGACAAGGAACGAAGGCAATAGCGCATTGGCGACCGGGGTGAGTAGTTGGTGAAACATCACGTCTCCTTGGTGTTGTTCGGCGCGACGCGGGGGATCACGAATCAGAGGCGCGTCTTTGTGGCAGGACGGACGAGTGTCAGCGGAACGTAAGAGTCGAACCGCATTCCTTATTAAACGCGTACTGCAGGCGCTTCCCAAGCATAGAACCCCGCGCGGGCACGTCAAGAAGGGAAACTACGGGCGCACGACAAGAAGTGGCTCAGGCGGGTCGTCTGCACGATGTGGAGCACAGGGCATGAAGCGAAGCGGGCGCGTGATCGCGCCATCGCGAGTGCGCCCGTATTGCAGTGAGCGGCGTGCACCGAAGCCTGCATGCGACACGCGTTCAGTGGTGCCAATGATGATGTCCCCAGCCTCCACCCCAATACCCGCCGATGCCGATCGACACCGATGGTCCGTAGTAGCCTGGATAGCCGTAATACGCCGGGTAAGCGGGATAGACCGGAGGCGGGTAGTAGGCCGGATAAGCTGGCGCCACATAGACGGGCGGCGCCGCTACTGCATAAGTGGGCGGCGCGTTCTGTTGTTGCTGTTGCTGCGCATCGGTCGAGCCGGTTTGGCCCTCCGGGACGCCCTGCTGCACGGCCGTCGTGGGCGCCGTTGAATAAGTTGAATAGTAAGCAGGGTAGTAGCCGGACGGATAGTAACCGTATGGGTAATAGCAGCCCGACAACGTCACGACGCAGACGACGCCGCAGGCAGCAACGCCTCTACGGGATAGCCGCAAAAAAGCGCGCGGCAGCCGTGAGCCCCTCGCGCGAAAACTGTTGATGACGCGGGACCTCATGACGCGCTCCTCGTTGTTCCGTACACCGTCATCGTCGGCGTAACGAGATGAGCTTACGCTCCCGCGGCGCGAACACGATTGCAAAACCGTAACGGCGCATTTCACGGCGTTGCACCGCATTGTTTGACGCTTACGCCAAGCGTCGTGTTCGCTTTCGAAATACCGCGTGACTTACCATGCAGTATGCGCCTGCATGTCGCTTACTTGCCGACCTGATTACCGATGATGCCGCCGGCCGCCGCACCGCCGACCGTGGACAGTGCATTGCCGCCGATCGCCGCGCCGGCGGCGCCGCCCAGACCCGCGCCGATTGCCGTATCACGCCCTTGCCGGCTCATGCCTTCACACGCCGAAAGTCCCCCAATGAGAGCAACGATGGTTGCGAGCGCGCCGATTTGCCGAATCTTTCTCATGATGCTGACTCCCGGTTGTTTAATTGGGTTTGTTGGTCGTAACCGCCGAAACGTAAGAGGAACAAAAGCCCCGGTTCATGCATTCGATGTTAGCCGCGCGTCGCGTATCCGGATGTGTGAGCTTGTCAGCGGATTGACGGTTTCGTAATCAAATGTTTCCCTTCATCTAGCATGCGGCGTGCCCGGCCCCGCATACCCTCGCACAAGCGAAAAAGCCCGCCAGTGGCGGGCTGTGATGCTGCGGTGCAGGTTCGTGGCGGAATCGGGCGGCGCTAAAGCGCTGCCCGATCTGCATATCGAACCTTACTGCCGCTGATAGATCTCGGCGCCTTTCTTCATGAACTCGATCGACTTCACTTCCATGCCTTTCTTCAGCGCTTCGTCGTCGGTGACGCCTTGTTGCGCCGCGAATTCGCGCACGTCCTGGGTGATCTTCATCGAGCAGAAGTGCGGGCCGCACATCGAGCAGAAATGCGCGACCTTGGCCGAATCCTTCGGCAGCGTTTCGTCGTGGAATTCGCGCGCCTTGTCCGGGTCGAGGCCGAGATTGAACTGGTCTTCCCAACGGAATTCGAAACGCGCCTTGCTCAGTGCGTTGTCACGCACCTGCGCGCCCGGATGACCCTTCGCCAGATCGGCGGCGTGCGCGGCGAGCTTGTACGTGATGATGCCGGTCTTCACGTCGTCCTTGTTCGGAAGGCCCAGGTGTTCCTTCGGCGTGACGTAGCAAAGCATCGCCGTGCCGAACCAGCCGATCATCGCCGCGCCGATGCCCGACGTGATGTGGTCGTAGCCCGGCGCGATGTCGGTGGTGAGGGGCCCGAGCGTGTAGAACGGCGCTTCGTCGCACCATTCCAGTTGCAGGTCCATGTTCTCCTTGATCAACTGCATCGGCACGTGGCCGGGGCCTTCGATCATCGTCTGCACGTCGTGCTTCCACGCGATCTGCGTGAGTTCGCCCAAGGTCTTCAACTCGCCGAGCTGCGCTTCGTCGTTCGCATCGTAGATCGAGCCGGGACGCAGGCCGTCGCCGAGCGAGAAGGCCACGTCATACGCCTTCATGATTTCGCAGATGTCTTCGAAGTGCTCGTACAGGAAGCTTTCCTTGTGATGCGCGAGACACCACTTCGCCATGATCGAGCCGCCACGCGAGACGATGCCGGTCATGCGCTTGGCCGTCAACGGCACATACTGCAGGCGCACGCCCGCGTGAATGGTGAAGTAGTCGACGCCTTGCTCGGCCTGTTCGATGAGCGTGTCGCGGAAGATTTCCCACGTCAGGTCCTCCGCCTTGCCGTTGACCTTTTCGAGCGCCTGATAGATCGGCACCGTGCCGATCGGCACCGGGCTATTGCGGATGATCCACTCGCGCGTTTCGTGAATGTGCTTGCCGGTCGACAGATCCATCACCGTGTCGCCGCCCCAGCGGATCGCCCACGTCATCTTGTCGACTTCCTCGCCGATCGACGACGTCACCGCCGAGTTGCCGATGTTGGCATTCACCTTCACGAGGAAGTTGCGGCCGATGATCATCGGCTCGCTTTCCGGGTGGTTGATGTTGTTGGGGATGATCGCGCGACCGCGCGCCACTTCCTCGCGCACGAATTCCGGCGTGATCGCCGTGAGGCCGTTCGCACCGAACGCGCTCGCGCCGAACGCCTGGCCCGGATGCTGACGGCCCATCATCGCGGCGAGTTTCTCGCCGTTCGGGCCGCTCGTCTTCAGGCTCTCCAGATACTCGGCGCGGCGCTGGTTCTCGCGAATCGCGATGTATTCCATCTCCGGCGTGATGATGCCCTTCTTTGCGTAGTGCATCTGCGACACGTTCTTGCCGGCGATCGCGCGGCGCGGCGTGCGATGCAGGCCTTTGAAACGCAGGTCGGCGGTGGCGGTGTCGGCGGCGCGCTCGCGGCTGAAGTCGCTGGACAGACCCGTCAGCGCTTCGGTGTCGCCGCGCTCTTCGATCCACGCCTGACGCAGCGCCGGCAGGCCCGCGCGGATGTCGATCTTCGCGTCCGGGTCGGAGTAGAGGCCCGACGTATCGTAGACATAGACGGGCGGATTCTTTTCGCCGCCGAAGCTGTCGGGCGTATCGGCCTGCGAGATTTCTCGCATCGGCACGCGGATGTCCGGACGCGAACCGCTCACGTAGACCTTGCGGGAATTCGGCAGCGGCGCGACAGCGGCTTCATCGACGTGAGCTTCGGCGGACAGGAATTTTGGATTGGCGTTCATCGTATCTCCATGCAAAGCAATGTGGGCAGCTAAGCAGGAGACGAGATGGAAGTAGTCGGAAATCGCGCGAGAGGCGAGGCGATGGAACTGGAGCGCGAAATCCGTACGCTTCCCTGCGCTGGCATTATCCAGATCAGGTTCAAAGGGTATTTCTCACCCGCGCGGCACGGACCTCCAAGCTCCATGCGACGCAGGACCCCCGCGTTAGCAGCGCACACGATACACCGGCCACCCGCGACTTGGCAACCCGTCCGGTTGAACCGAACCGCGCATCGCGGCGCGGCCCACCGTGTCCTGTGCTGATTGTGACGGGCAGGCGGGCGAGCTGCGGCGTGCTTGAGTTACAGCGAGATCAGAGCGAGAAATTGTCGGCGGCTTCGGGCTGATACAGGATCTTGTCGAGCTTCAGCACTTTCTCCGTGCCGCTCGGCGGCGTGAAGCGGATGCGCTCGCCGCGCTTCGCGCCGAGCAGCGCGAGGCCGGCAGGCGAGAACACGTTCAGGCGCCCGTGCGCAAAGTCCGCGTTGGGCGGATAGACGACGGTCCAGGTCATCTGTTCGCCGCTGGCTTCGTCGATCAGGGTGGCTTGCGAATTCATCGTCACCACGTTGGCCGGAATTTCGCGCGAATCGACGATCACGGCGCGCTCGAGGACGTCGTCGAGCATGTCCTGCAGTTTCGGGCTCGCGCCGGGCGCGGATGCGTGCTTCTCGAGGCGGGCGACATCGAGTTCGGTCAGATAGCAAGGTTTCGTCTTTTTCATGACGGGTACTCCAATTCGATCTGCATAAAAGAGAACGGCGTGCGGAAGCGTTCAGCCCGGCGCCCGAAGAAAGTCCCCTTGGGGACGACGCGGCCTGAACAGTGGAGCAAGCAGCGTTAGATCGGGAGCCGGGCGGCGGAGAGCGGGAGCGTTCGGGACGGCTCGCCGGCCGGACACGGCGCGAAGTCCGCGCGCGCGTCACCGGTTGCGCGGCGGGGGCGCAAGCGGATGAGGGCACGGGAAGTCGGGAAGCGCATCGAAGTAGCCGGCAGGTGTCGACAGAAGGGGGTGAAGGTGTCGCCTGAAGTGGAAAGCAACGCCAGAGAAAGATTCATGTTAGCACGCGGCCGAGCGTCGCCCTGCCTTCACGAATTCGCGCGCGCGCATTTTGGATGATGGCGGGAGTCATGTTCCACTGCCGCGCACGCTGAAAAAAACGCCGGCGATACGTCCCCGGTTTTTGTGTTGCAAGGACACCAAAAAGTTACGATTCTTTCGCTCGGCGCGGTGGGCGCTTACTGCATAATGCGATGCGCGCCGCAGCCTTGGCGCGTGTTGCCCGGCCCGATTTCTTTCGTCAGCCGCGGCGTTGTGGCCCTGTGGTCATCTATCGCCCTTCCGTTCCACCGACATGTCCGCCAGCCTCGCCCGTCAGACCGCATTTTCGATGCGGTGTCCGCCATCCCGTCAGCGGGTTTTCAGCGGGGGCGCAATACCTCGAGCGGCATGGGCGGGTTGAACGCATGTCGTTGCAACGCTCCAGTTTCATTTCGCGCGGTTTGCCGATCCGCTTGCCGCAGTCGCGCAGCGGCCAGATCGCGCTCGCGCTTGCCGTCGTCTATCTCGTGTGGGGCTCGACCTATCTCGCCGTGCACGTCGCCCTCGGTTCGTTTCCGCCGCTGCTGCTCTCCGGGCTGCGCAACCTGTTTGCGGGCATAGGCCTGTTCGTCTTCGCGGTGCGCCGCAAGCCGGTCTGGCCGAGCGTCGCCGAGGTGCGCAATGCCGGACTCGTCGGCACGATGCTGGTGGGATTGTCGAGCGGCATGCTCGCTTACGGCATGCGCACCGTCGGCACCGGCACGGCGGCCGTGATGGTCGCGACCGTGCCGCTCTTCGCGACGGTGATCGCTGCCGTCGCGGGTCGCAAGATCGGCCGCGGCGAGTGGTTCGCGGTCGGCCTGGGGCTGGTCGGCATCGCCATTCTGAGTCACGGCGACAGCACGCCGGGTTCGGCGGGCGGCAGTCTGGCGATTCTGTGCGGTGCGCTCTTCTGGGCTGGCGGCGCGCATCTCGCCGGGCGTCTGAAGTTGCCGTCGGATCTGTTTCTGTCGACCGCGCTGCAGATCGGGCTGGGCGGCGCGATGTCGACACTGGTCGCCTGGGTCTCCGGTGAACGCATGCTCCAAATGCATGTCCTGCCGTTGCTGGCGTTCATCTACCTGATGCTGATCGGGACGATGGCCGCGTACGTCGCGTATGGTTTTCTGATACGCCACACGAGCCCGATCATTGCGAGTAGCTGCATGTACGTGAATCCGGTGGTGGCGGTCGCCCTCGGCGCGTTGCTGCTGGGCGAGCCGGTCACGCGCTCGACGGTGCTCGCGACCGTTGTGATTCTGGCCAGCGTGGGCTTGTCTTTCTGGTTCGATTACAGGAAGAAGGGGCTGGCTTGAAGTTCGCTTTGGGGTGCGGTTCGTAGCGGCGCGTGTGGAGCGGCCAAAAAGACAAGCCCATCCCGCTTCAAAGCGCCGCCGCCCCCTCAGCCCCTTCGCGGATTGCGCGTTTCGCATCCAGTTCGCTCGCCACCTTCACGCCGCCGATCACGTGATAGCGCGGACTACCCGCCGCAGCACCCGTCGGCGGCAACAGATCGCGCAGCGATTCCTGCCCCGCGCAGCACTTCAAATAGGACAGCACGTTGGGTCCGTCGATACCGGCAATCGTCGGCTTGCGCGGCATGATGCCGGCGGCGATGATCACGTCGTCGTAAGCGCCCGCGGCGAGCAGCGCGGCACCGACGCGCGTGCCGAGCCGCACGTCCACCCGATGCCGCTGCAACTGGCTCTGAAAATAGCGGTCGTCTCGCTGAACTCTTCCTTTCCCGGCACGCGCATCGCCAGATTGAACTGGCCGCCGAGCGTCGCGCCCGCATCGAACAGCGTCACGCGATGCCCGCGCGAGGCCGCACCGTCGCCGCCGAGAAACCCGCCGGACCGGCGCCGACCACTGCGATCGAACGCGCGGAAGCGCTCGCCGCACACCGCACGCACCTGCTCGACGATCTCGCGCGCAAGCCGCATGCGGTTCTCGATGCTGCCGCCGTACCCGTCGGTGCGTCGATTGGTGCGCGGGCACAGGAACTGGTTGAGCAGATAGCCTTCGCTGCCCATGATCTCGACGCCGTCATAGCCGGCGCGCTGGGCGAGCCGCGCGCAACGCGCATAGTCGCGCACGGTCCTGGCCATGCCGGCGAGGGTGAGCGCGCGCGGCCTGAACTTCGAGATCGGCGACTTGATCGCGGAAGCGGACACCACGAAGGGCTGATAGCCATAGCGGCCCGCATGCAGCATCTGCAGCGCGAGCTTGCCGCCCTCGGCATGCACGGCCCCGGTCAGCAACCGATGATTGCGCAGATCGAACACGGAATTCAGCGTGCCGCCGAACGGCAGCAGCCGGCCCGCGCGATTCGGCGAGATGCCCCCGATGACGATCAGGCCCACCCCGCCTTTCGCGCGTTCGCGAAAATATGCGGCCAGCTTCGGGCAGTTCCAGAAACGGTCCTTCATGCCGGTGTGCATCGAATCCATCACCACGCGATTGCGCAAGCGGGTGAAGCCGAGGTCGAGTTCGGCGAGTAAGTGCTGGTAAGACATGGCAAGGGAGCGTGTAAGTATTGGATGCGTCCCAGCGATACACCGCACACCGGGCCGGCTCGCCGAGGAAAAATTCTAATCCTCGCAACCCATTGCTCTGTAAGCCATTTATCAGTCGCCGTCGGCCATCGAGCCGTCCCCGGCACACGCATTGCTCGAAGCGATCGTCCATCGACACGGACCGCGCCGTCAGGAGAAACAGGCGCGATGTGCAGCAGGGATAGGAGGGGGGCTGCTTCGGAGAGCCGCCCGGGACCGTTCAAACAAATGACGAATGCGGTTTCTGGCGGCGCGGTGTCCGAAGCGGAACGCCCGTAGATCAATGGGTCGAGAGCCCACATCGATATAGGTGAACACAATGAAAATGATCCGAACCATGGCGGCCGTTGTTGCGGTTGCATCTGTTCTGAGCGCATGCGGCGGTGGGTCCGACGACGTCGGCAAGGAACTCGGCCTGACCAATCCGCAGATTCACTTCATTCACGCGATTCCGAGCGGCCCGGCCGTCGACTTCCTCGTGAACGGCAGCGCACCATCCGGGCAAACGAACGTCTCGTATAAAGGCGTGACGAACTTCACCAATATCAACACCGGTTCCACCAATGTCGGCTATGCGGCAACCGGCACGACGACCGCGCTCGCGAGCGGCAACTTCCCGAACGTCGCGAAGGGCCACGAATACACCGTGCTGGCGCTGCCGGGTGTCGCCGCGCCGGACATCGGCCTGATCGACGATCCGTTCGACAAGGGGCTGCTGTCCAATAGCGCGCGGGTGCGCAGCTTCAACGCATCGGCGAACGCGAGCAACCTCGATCTGTATCTGGTCCAGTCCAGCGCCACGGACATCACCAACGTCTCGCCGACGATGTCGGGTGTCGCATTCAAGAACGCGGTGCCGGCGAGCGGGCAGGATTCGATCTACGTGTCCGGCGGCCAGTACGTGCTGATCGCGACCGCGGCGGGCAGCAAGACGCCGATCTTCCAGTCGCCATCGTTCACGCTGTCGAACAATGCCGACTGGTTGGTGACGTCGGTGCCGATCGGCGGCGCGCTGAGCCAGTTGGTGCCGGGGCAGATCCATTTGCTGATCGCGCAGAACGGCAACACCAGCACGCCGAGCATCGAGTTGTCGAATACGCTGACGGGTGAATAACCGGGTGAGCTAACCCGACGCGACGGGCGAAGGCCATAGACGACACGTCCTGGGGAGGACGGAGCGGCGATCCACGCGAGTGGGTCGCCGCTTTGTTTGTGTCGATATGGATGACTGCGTATTTGCTGCCGGCAGGCACGTTCTCAGAAAGCCCGCCTGGGACCGAGACACGCGCTTCACGCAAGAACACACATGGGGCTCACGCAAGAACCCGGGCCAGAGAGTCAGGCAAGAGCCCAACTAAAGCGCCGCCAGGACACCCACAAAAAAAGCCCGCCACGGTTCCGCGTGACGGGCTGTCGAATCTCTGCATGACCCGGCGCCGCGAAAGCGCCGGCCCTTCAGCTACTCGCGCATTGCCGGCTTACTTGGCCTTTTCCGCCGAGTTCGAGAGGGCGTTGCCGCCCTTCGAAATGTCCTCGCCCGCGCCGGCCATCGTGTTGCAGCCGGAGAGCGCGGCCACCGAGCCAGCAATGAGAAACAAAGCGATCAGTCGAGCCATGGAAGTTCTCCTTGTCGAGAATGCGTCGGTTGACGTGCCGGGGTTGCATGGCACGCGCTAGCTATCGTCCGACCGGGCCTTACGCCAGTCGATCCGGTCTGATTGCATGGTAAAAAAAGGGCGGGGGCGGCGCTGTCAGTTACGCTGCGATTTTGTTGTAGGCGTGCTCCGGTGTTTGCGTCGGCGCACTCCTACAACGTGCTCGGCGGCTGCCGCGCAGCCTCGCTAGACGGGCGTTCGCGAGGGCGTCGCCGGCGGCAGATCGACTGACGGCGTCGCGGTGCTGACGCTCGGCATCGCCACGTCGATGTCAGTGCCGTTCGGCACGCCGCGCCGGATCTCGAAGTGTCCGCCACGCGCGGCGACTCGTTGGCGCATGCCGAGCAGCCCATGCGTATGCGTGCGCTTCAGATCGGCCGGCTGGATGCCGACGCCGTTGTCGGCGATATGCAGCGCCACCTGGCCGTCGCCGACCTGCAACGCGATCGACACCTTCGAGGCCCGCGCGTACTTCGCGGCATTCGTCAGCGATTCCTGCGCGACGCGAAAGAGCGCGATCTCGGTCTGTTCGTCGAGCTGGATGTCGTCGGCGGGCAGGTGCAGTTCGAGCGTCCAGTTGTTGCGCTGCGCGGCTTCGTCGCCGAGCGTGCGCAGCGCGGTGACGAGCCCGAAATTCGCCAGCACCGTGGGCCGCATATCCTCGATGATGCGCCGCTTGAGCGCGATACCCTGGTCGAGATTGGCGAGCGCGCGCGTGAGCTTTTCGGAGATCTCGGGCGCGCTGTCCTTCAGCTTGCGGTTGGCCCACGCGACGTCCATCTTGCTCGCCGTCAGGATCGCGCCGAGTTCGTCGTGCAGTTCGCGCGCGAGCTGGGTTTTTTCGTTTTCGCTGACCGCCTGCAAGTGCCAGCCGAGCGCTTCGAGCTGACGCGTGCGTTCAGCTACGAGCTGGTCGAGCCCCTCCTGTTGAGTGATCAGCTGACGCTGTACGCGCGCCTGCCGGTCGATCTGAATGCCGAGATTGCGGAACAGCAGAATGAACAGCACGATGTTCAGCGCCGACAGGCCCGCCGCGCACAGCGTCGAGATCCGCTGATCGGCGCGGCTCGCGGCGAGCGCGTGCTGCGCGCGGCGCTCCTCGTTGTCGCGCAGCAGCGTGAGGGTGCTGTCGATCAGCGAGGCGTCGGCGGGGTTGACGTCGCTTGCGTTGCCGCATGCGCCGAGATCGAGTGGATGCGGCGCCGCGTGCTGCAACGCGGCGGCGCCCGCACCGATGCGCGCTTCGATCAGCGCGAGAATCTGCGTGAAGCTGGCGAGTTCGGCGCTGTCTGCGCCGCCGCTGCGGTAGAAGCGGTCCAGTTGCTGCGTGCTCTGACGAATACGCGCCGCGGTCGAACAGAAAGCGTGAGCGGAGACCTCGTCCTTCGTCAGAAGAAAATGGTTCTGCTCGGCCGAGAGACGCGATAGCTGACTCGCGAGCGTGCTCAGTTGCACGGTGACATCGCGCGCTTCGAGCGCGGTTTCGTATTCGGCGGTAATGCGTTGGCGCGCCGTTTCGAGAATCACGAGCCCGCCCACCGTGATGACGATCGCGACCGTCATCGCAATCGCCCAGCTGCGGGTGCGCATCCAGTCGGCGAGGCGCGCTGCTGCGCCTTGTTCAGCTAATTGCGGCGCGCTCGACATGTTCTGAACATCTGGCACGTTCGGCTCCTCGGATGGGCCACCAGTGTAACGTCCGTGGCGTCCGGCAGCGATGGTGGCAGGGTTCGCGCTCACGGGCCGCTGCCGCGTTTTGCATGACCGGCGCGTTGCCGTGGCCACGTGATTCCTTCGTCGCCGCTCGCGTATTGCAGCGCGATCAGCGCCATCACGGCGCGAACGGCTCATCCCGCACAGCGCATCCTCAGCGTAACGCCGCCGTAATCCAATGTAAGCGGATTCTCACACGAAAACCGGCCTGCGCCGGAATGCGCGCGGTGCCGCCGATCGATAGGATGGACCTGATCGTTCATTCATTATTTCGGGAGGAAGCCATCATGTTGAAGTGGGCGTTGTTCTTCGCCGTCATCGCGGTGATCGCGGGGCTTCTCGGCTTTACCGGCGTGGCGGCCGGCGCGGCGGCGATCGCAAAGTTCCTGTTCGTCGTGTTCGTCATTCTGTGCGTGGTGTTCCTCGTGCTGGGCTTCGTGGTGACGAAGAAAATCGTCGATTAGCGCCGCTCGGCGAGCCGGTTGCGCACCGCCCCTGATATGGGAGCGCGGTTCGCGTCAGACCGATGTCAGTCGATATCCGTCGATACCCACAGAAAAGGAGAGTCGCCATGCTTCACTATGCCGTCGTCTTTTTCGTCATTGCGATCATTGCCGCCGTGTTCGGTTTTACCGGCATCGCGGCAGGCGCGGCCGAAATTGCGAAGATTCTGTTCTATATTTTTCTGGTCGTGTTCGTGGTCACGTTGCTGCTCGGTGTATTCCGGACATAGACCTGCGCGCACCAGCGCGTAGTCATGATCCCTACCGGCGCATCAGGCGCGATTCGTGCGGGATGCGCAGTTTCCCCCCATACCGCAGAAAGGAGAATTTTGATGGCGAACCAATCTGGCGATACCTTTGTGATGGACGTCAAGAAGATCCGCGAGGATGCGCGCAGGCACATGTCGGATGGTGCGGTCACGCAGACCTATGGCGCGGATCTGAATACGGTGCTGAAGCTGCTCAACGACGCGCTGGCCACCGAAATCGTCTGTGTACTGCGCTATAAGCGACACCACTTCATGGCCAAGGGCATCAATTCGGAAGCCGTGGCGGCGGAATTCGCCGCACATGCGGCCGAAGAGCAGGGCCACGCGGACAGCATCGCCGAGCGCATCGTGCAACTGGGCGGCGAGCCGGATTTCGCGCCGGACGGTTTGAAGACGCGCGCGCACTCCGAGTACAAGGAAGGCGAGAACCTCACGGACATGATCAGGGAGAATCTGGTCGCCGAACGTATTGCGATCGACACGTACCGCGAGATCATCCGCTATCTCGGCGAGAAGGACGTGACGACGCGGCGTCTCTTCGAAGAGATTCTCGCCGTCGAGGAAGAGCATGCCGACGATATGGCGGACCTGCTCGTGGGCCGGGAATAAGGAAACCCACGAAGATTCACGCAGACGTGCGGACGGCGCGGCGCGCGGGGGGGGCCGAAGGTGTGCCGCATCGCAGACGTCGTCCGCTCTGTCGACTTCCGGCTAAGCCTCGGCGTGAGCGCGTTCTGGAGGTCATTACAATGTCTGCTTTGGAGCGATTCCAGCGCAGGGACACCAAACCGATGATTCGAGTGTTGATAGCCGACGACCATGCGATCGTCCGCGGCGGCTTCAGACAGTTCGTCGCCGACGAACCGGATATGTGCGTCGCAGCCGAAGCCGCCACCGGCGACGAAACCATCAGCCTCGTGCGCGAGCAGGCGTTCGACGTGGTCCTGCTCGACATCGCGATGCCGGACAAGAACGGCATCGACACGCTGCGCGTGATCAGGCAGGTGCGTCCCGAACAGGGCGTGCTGATCCTGTCCGGCTACCCCGAGAGTCAATATGCGATCAACCTGCTGCGCGCGGGCGCGAACGGTTATCTGAACAAGGACTGCGAGCCCGACGAAATCGTGCGGGCGATTCGCGCGGTGGCGCGCGGGCATCGTTATCTGTCGGAGGCGGTGGCCGACACGCTCGCCGACAATCTCGACAAGCCGGCCGCGGGGCGGCCGCATGAAGCACTGTCCGAGCGTGAGTTCCAGATTTTCTGCAAGCTCGCGGCCGGGCAGATTCCCACCGGGATCGCGGAGGAACTGCATCTGTCCGTGAAGACGGTGAGCACGTACCGCGCGCGCGTGCTGGAGAAGATGCGGTTGGCGAACAATGCCGATCTGACTTATTACGCGATCAAGAACGGCTTGATCGAATAATGGACGATCGAGATGCCCCGATGAACAGCGAATCGAACCCAGTTGCCGAGCAAGCCCGTCACGCGCCGCTGCGCGTGCTGCTGATCGAGGATTCGCCGCTGATCCGCCGCAGCCTCGTGGAAGCGATCGACGCCTCGGGTTCGCTGCAGGTGGCCGCGTATGCCGATTCCGCCGATCAGGCGATCGCGCTCCTGAGCGACGAAGCCTTCGATGCAGTGATCGTTGACCTGCAGTTGCGGGAGGGTTCGGGCGCGCCCGTGCTCGCCTATTTGCAGCGCGAAGGGTTGATCGACTCGATGTTCGCGGCCGTATTGACCAATCACGCGTTGCCCGCGTATCGGGAGCGCTGCGAGCAGTACGGCGTGCGCCACTTCTACGACAAGTCGTTCGAGTTCGATCGCGTCATCGATGCGCTGCACGAGTATGCGTCGGCGCGAAGCGGCGGGTGAGCGTGCTGCGTGGCAGACGAGTCGGCGCGCACTAGATCGGATGCGCCGACGCGAGGCAAACGCGAACCGGCACTGAGCGTGCGACCAGCGTGAACCAGATGCGAGACAAGTGCTGTGAGGCAGGTGCTGTGAAGCAGGCACTGTGAGGCAAGCGCCGGCCGCGCACAAGACAAGCGCCAATCAGTCTGAGAGGAACACGGGTCAAGCGCGACCCAATGTCCCCTCCGCCTGCCCGCCGACCACTCAGCCTGATGCACCGCGCGACGGCAGCCGCAAATGATTCCATGCCGCCAGACCCGCAAACACGAGCCCCGCCACGCTGACGCCGAGCCACCCAAAGGCCGGCCAGGCCACCGCGCCGACGCCCGAGCCGAGCGCTCCGCCGATGAAATACGCCACCATGTACACCGTATTCACGCGGCTGCGTGCATCGGGCTTCAGCGCGTAAATGCGCGATTGATTGGAAATCTGCGCGGCCTGCACGCCGATGTCGAGCACGATCACGCCCACCACCAACCCGGCGATACTCCTGGCCGACGCGCCGAACACGACGAACGCGAGCGCCACCAGCGCGATCGACACGGTGATGATCGCGCGCGGTCCACGCCGGTCGGCGAACTTGCCGGCGAGCGGGGCGGCCATGGCCCCCGCCGCGCCGACGATCCCGAACAGCCCCGCCGCCTGCGGCCCGAGATGAAACGGCGCGCCTGCCAGCAGCAATGCAAGCACCGACCAGAAAATGCTGAATGCCGCGAACAGCGCCGCGCCGGTCAGCGACGCTTCACGCAGCGCGCGATGCTCGACCAGCAGATGCCACATCGACACCAGCAGCTTGCCGTAAGGCAGCGTGGAGGTCGGCTGGCTCTTCGGCAAGCGCAGGATGATCACGACCGCCAGCGCCAGCAAGGCGACGACCGATGCGCCGAACACCGCGCGCCAGCCGAAATACTGGGCTATCACACCCGAGGCGGTCCGCGCCAGCAGGATGCCCAGCAGCAAACCGCTCATCACCATGCCGACCGCGTGGCCGCGCTCGGACGGCGGCGCGAGTTCGGCCGCGAACGGCACCGCCTGCTGCGCGATGGTGGCGAGCACGCCGATCGCCAGACTCGCGACGATCAACACCGCGAGCGTCGGCGCAGCCGCCGCCACGACCAGCGCGGCGCACATGCCGGCGATCTGCAGCAGGATCAGGCGGCGGCGGTCGAAGCGATCGCCGAGCGGGGCGAGCAGCAGCATGCCGGCCGCGTAGCCGAGCTGCGTGACGGCCGGCACCGTGCCGACCCACGACGCGCTGCCCGGAAACGACTGGCGGAAATTATCGAGCAGCGGCTGGTTGTAGTAGATGTTCGCGACCGAGACGCCGGCGATGGTGGCGAGCAGAAACAGTAGGCCGCGCAACGACCGGTCGGCGGAAGCGGGAGTGGAAGCGTCGGAAGTGGACATTGAGAGAGGCGGATCGACGGACCGGCCCATGCACGGTCCTTAAGCGTGCCGATCATACCGGAGCGGGGAGGTTTGCGCTGACGGCGGCGACGTGTGCGAAAAGGCGTCGGGAAAGAGCCGTTTGCAGCCCCGGCCGCCGATTTGCCGGGTGGTGCGCGCTGCTGGTGTCGCGTCAAGCGGCGTGTTTTCCGCGACATGTGCAAACGTGGCCGTTCGCGATTCTCGAGAGGCGTACCGGCACCCGGCCGTTCGGCGATGACATGGCTCACGCGATCGGCGCTGAGATCGCGCTGCCCGCGGACGGCTTCGTGCAGGCCGCCGCGCTCGGGACACCGCACGTCGGGTGGTCCCGGCGCGAGCGGCGACGCTCAGTCGATCAACGCGCCTTCAGGTTCGTAAAACGGATAGGGCCCGTCGGCGCGCTCCACATAGGCGTGATGCGTGACGATGCCAGTGGCCGGATCGTAGCGATGCAACGCATACGCGGGCGGTTCCATCACGAACGCCGATGGCCCATCGTCGCGCAGATCGAGCCCGACCTGATGGCCTGGCGCCGGCACCGCGGACGCGATCGTGCCGCCAAAGCGCACGAACATCGGCCGATGCACGTGCCCGCAGATCACCCGCTCCACGTTCGGATGACGCGCGATCAACGCCGCGAGCTTGTCGGCGGCGGCCGGGTCGAGCCGCAGCGAGTCCATATGGCTGATGCCGCAGGCGAACGGCGGATGATGCAAGGCCACCACCGTGGGCTTGTTTCCGGCCGCATCGAGTTGCGCCGCGAGCCACGCGAGCCGTGCGTCGCACAGCGTGCCGGCGCTTTGGCCGGGCACCATCGAATCGAGTGCGATCAGGCGCAGCGGCCCGACGTCCACCGCGTATTGCACGAACTCGCCGCCGCTGCGCAATTCCGCGCGCTCGGGAAACGCCGCGCGCAACGCGATGCGCGCATCGTGATTGCCGACCAGCAGGAAGTAGGGAACGGCCAGCGGCGCGAGCAAGGTCTTCAGGTGTTCGTATTGTTCCGGATCACCCTGATCGACGAGATCGCCGGTCATGATGACGGCGTCGGGGCGCGGTTCGAGCGCATTGAGCGCGGCGACGCAGCGCGCGAGGTACGCTGCGGTGTCGACCCGGCGGTAAGCGAGCGCGCCGGGGCGTTTGATATGCAGGTCGCTGATTTGAGCCAGCAGCATGGGGAGTCCTTGTCATTGCGCGCCGGGGCACGGCGCGGCGTTATCACGATAGCGCAATCAGCGCGTCCTGCGAGATCGAGATGCCGACCGGCGTGCCGCGCGCCAGCTCGACCCGGCCGGCAACGTCGATCAGCAGCGGGTCCGGTGCGGCGCCGCCGATCGTCAGACGCGTGCGCTCGCCGAGAAACGCGCTGCTTTCGATGCAACCGCGCAGATGCGCGGTTGCCGGGTCGGCCAGCCACGCGTCTTCGGGGCGAAAGAAGATCTCGTGCGGCTGATGCGTGTGCAGGCTCGTGTGTGGGGGCATCGACGGCAGCGGCACGGCGCCGCCGCGCGTCGTCAGCATGCCGTCGCGCGCTTCGCCCGCTAGCCGGTTGATCGTGCCGACGAATTGCGCGACGCTCCGGTTCGCGGGCCGATAGTAGATGTCACGCGGCGAGCCGATCTGTTCGATGCGCCCCGCGCTCATCACGACGATGCGGTCGCCCAGTTCCATCGCCTCCGCCTGGTCGTGCGTCACGTAGACGGTCGTGATGCCCAGCTCGCGCAGCAGTGTATTCATCTCGCTGCGCAAGGTGTCGCGCAGGCGCGCGTCGAGCGCGGTGAGCGGCTCGTCGAGCAGCAGCACGCGCGGCTGCACCGCAAGTGCGCGCGCCAGCGCCACGCGTTGACGCTGACCGCCCGAAAGCTGGTCGATCGGTTTGTCGGCGTGCGCGGTGAGACGCATCATGCCGAGCAGTTCGTCGACGCGCTGCCGCGCGGCCGCGGCCGGCATGCGCCTGATCTTCAGGCCATAGCCGATGTTGCCGCGCACGCTCAGGTTGGGAAACAGCGCATAGCTCTGAAACACCATGCCGACCTGGCGCTTTTCGATCGGCAACGCGGTGACGTCGTCGTCGCCGAACGCGATGCGTCCACCGGCGTCCGGCGTTTCGAGTCCGGCGATCATGCGCAGAGTCGTGGTCTTGCCGCAGCCGGAGGGCCCGAGCAAGACCAGTGTTTCACCTGCGTCGATCCGTAGATCGAGCGGTTCGAGCACGCGCGTGCCGCGAAAGGTTTTCGCGCATTGCGTGAGCGTGATCGGAATGGATGCAGTCGCGGAGGCAGGGTTCATGGTGTGTCGACGGAATTCGAAGAGGGCCTGGCGGAAGTGTTCGTGGCGGGATACGCAGCGTTTATGGCCACATCGGTCTTGACGTCATTCGCAACCCGCTTCGCAGCAGAAGCGTTGCCGCGTTTCGCCGCCGCGCCGCGCTGACCGGTCGCATCGACGCCGAGCCATTGCATCGCGACGAGCAGGGGCATCGTCATGATGAAGAACAGAATGGTGTACGCGCTGCCGATCTCGATGCGCAACGACGCATAGGTGTCGGCGAGGCCGACCGGCAGCGTCTTCGTCTCGGGCGTGTGCAGCATCCACGTGAGGTTGAATTCGCCGATCGACAGCGTCAGCACCGCCAGTGCGCCGGCGACGATGCCCGGCCGCGCGTTCGGCAGCACGATCGTCACGAAGCGTGTGAAGAAGCTCGCGCCGAGGCTCGCCGCGCCTTCCTCGAGCGTGCGCAGATCGCTGCTTGCGCACACCGCGGCGACCGCTCGCACCATGAACGGCAGCGTGAACACCACGTGTCCGACCACGATGAACGCGGCACTCATGCGCAACCGCGTGAAGCCGCCGTAGATGACCAGCAGCGCGAGCGCGGACGCGAGACCGGGCAGTGCGATCGGCAGCACGAGAAATTCTTCGATGATGCGCGAGAGCCGCGTCCTGCTGCGCGCGAGCACGTAGCCCGCGGGCACGCCGGTCAGCAACGTGATGACGAGCGTCGCCGCCGCGACTTCGAGCGACAGCCACACCGAGCCGTGATACTGCGTCCACACTTCGATGAGCCAGCGCAGTGTGAGTCCGCTGGAGACGCCTTTGAAGTAATTGACCGTGAGCCCGGCCATGATCGACATGATGACCGGCACGATCAGAAACGCGCACAGCAGCAGGGTGACGAGCCATTGACCGGCGGCGAGCCATGTCCGCGCGCCGGGTGCGCGCAGCCGTGAGCGTGCGCGAGTGCCTGGCTGGGTCACGGATCGTGCTGAAGCAGTGATGGAATTCATCGGCGTGTCGTCGTCAGGTTGGGAAGCGCCGGGTCGGGACATGCTACTCATGCGCTCGCCGCCACCGCCGCGCCGCTCACGCTGCGCGCGAACGCCAGCACGGCCCACGTGACGATGCCGAGCACGATGGACAGACCCGCGGCCGTCACCATGTTCGCGTTGAGGGTGAACTCGGTGTAGATGGTCATCGGCAGCACGTCGATGTCGGTGGCGAGCGTGAAGGCCGTGCCGAACGCGCCCATCGCGGTGGCGAAGCACACGGCGCCCGCCGCGACCAGTCCCGGCGACAGTGCCGGCAGCACGATGTCGCGCGTGATGCGCCAGGGCGATGCGCCGAGCGAGCGCGCCGCTTCTTCGAGCGAGGCGTCGAGCCTCGTCGCCGAGGCCATCACCGTGACGATCACGCGCGGAATCGAGAAGTACAGGTAGCCGAGAAAGAGGCCGCTCATCGAATACGCGAACACCCAGCGCTCGCCGGTGAGTTTCAGCGACAGCGCGCCGATCAGCCCCTGGCGTCCCGCCAGCATGATGACCATGAAGCCGACCACCACGCCGGGAAACGCGAGCGGGAACGTCAGAAGCGCGAGCAGCGTGCGCTTGAACGCGAACTCGCGGCGCGCGAGCAGCAGCCCGGCGATCACCGATAACACCAGCGTCGCCGCCGTGACCGCCGCCGACAGCACGACGGTCGCGCCGAGGCTCGACATGTAGCGCGGATTCGTCAGCATCGCGCGATAGGTGGCGAACGCGTGGCCGTCGCCGCTCAACTGCGCAAGCGCGGCCATCGGCAGCAGCCAGAACGCGAGGAATACCGCCAGCGCCGGCGCGATCAACGCGATGCGCCAGCGCAGCGGGAACGTGATGTCGTTCAATGCATCACCTGCAGATAACGTTCGCCGAAGCTCGCCTGCTTCTCGGCCATCTTGCCGAAGTCGACCGCTTTGGCGCGGGCGTAGTCGCTCGCGGGCAGGAATTTCGCGGCGCTTTCCGGGCTCATCGCGTTTGCACGGACCGGGCGCAGATAGGCGTCGGCCCACAGTTTCTGGCCTTCGTCCGAAAGCACGAAGTCGAGCACCTTGCGACCGTTGGCGTCGTGCGGCGCGCCTTTCACGAGGCTCATCACGTAAGGCACCGAGATCGTGCCTTCTTTCGGAATCACAAACTCGACGTTCGCATGATCTTTGTATTTCGCGCGATAGGCGTCGAAATCATAGTCGAGCAGGATCGGGATTTCACCGGACATCACGCGCGCGTACGCGGTCTGCTTCGGCACGATCGGCGCGTTGGCCTTCAGCTTGCGGAACCAGTCGAGGCCCGGCTCGAAGTTATCGAGCGTGCCGCCGAGCGCCTGGTTCACCGCGACTGCGCCCGCATAGCCGACGAACGCGCTCGACGGATCGAGGTAGCCGATCATGCCTTTGTATTCCGGCTTCAGCAGATCAGCCCACGAGCGCGGCACCGGCTTGCCTTCGAGCGCGTCCTTGTTGACGAAAAAGCCCAGCGTGCCCGAGTGGATCGTGAACCAGTAGCCTTGCGGGTCTTTCAGGTTGGCGGGGATATCGTTCCAGTGCGCCGGTTTGTACGGCTGGATCACGCCCTTGTCCTTCGCCTGGAACGCCGACGATACGCCGAGGTACACCACGTCGGCGACCGGGCTTTTCTGCTCCGCCATCAGTTGCGCGATCGACTGGCCGGAGTTCTTGTTGTCGAACGGCACCCGGATGCCGGTCTTTTGCTGGATCGCCTTGATCTGGCTCGCCCAGTCGGCCCATTCCGGCGGGCAGTTGTAGCAGATCGCGGTTTCGTCGGCATGGGCCGCTTGCGGGGCGACGGCGGCGAGCGCCGCGCCGGTGGCGATCATGAGGTGCGCGAGACGGCGCCACAGCGGGTTGAGCGACGAAGCGAGGCGTGAGGGTGAGCGGATCACTGCGGGTCTCCTGGAGAGGACGAGAGCGGGTGGTTTGAGGTTGGGTCGATCAAACGGGTGTTGGGGCTTCCGGCTTGTTGCGAAGCCGCGTAGGTGAGGCGTGGGTGCGATGCCTGCGGCTCGCGGCGCCACTCACGCGGCCCCGGCGCGGCTTATGCAACGGCTCAGGCCAATGGCTGTGCGGTCGCCGCCGAAGCACGCGGTGACGTACTGTCCGTGCGATTCGAAATCGCCGCGATGGTCGCGCCTTCGCGCAAGCTGTGCGGCAAGGTCAATGCGGGCGATGGGCTGCCGGATGCGTCGTCATCGCCGGTGACGCGCGCGAGCAGGCGCCGCCAGGCCGCACAGCCGATCTCGCGATTCGGCGCGCAGATGCTCGCGAGCGGCGGCGACAGCAGCTCGCCCATCGCGAGGCCGTCGAAACCGAGAATCGACATGTCCTGTGGAATTCGCAGACGCGCGCGACGCAGCCCGCGCATCACGACCATCGCGAGCAGGTCGTTGCTGCAGAAGAGGGCGGTCGGGCGACTCTGCCCGCTCGTCAGATGCGCGAGCACGGACGGCGCCAGTTCTTCCGCGTTGAAATCGACTTCGAGCGCCGGCGCGGGCGTGAGACCGGCTTGCTGCATGGCCTGCGCGTAGCCGAGATGGCGTTGACGCGCGCGGTCCGACGCGGCCAGCGTGCCCGCCAGCATCAGGATGCGGCGATGGCCGTGTGCGATCAGCGAGCGCACGCCATCGTAGGCGGCGAGGCGGTTGTCGACCGATACCGACGGCCGCCGCACCGTGTCGTTGTGCATCAGCACGTAGAGCAGGCCGGCGCGGTCGAGTTCGTCGAGCAGCGGATGCGTGTCGGCGTCGGTGACGGTCAGAATCAGTCCTTCGACGCGCTGTTCGCGCAGCGTTTCGATGGCGTGGCGTTCGCGGTCCGCGTCGTACTGGGTCGTCATCAGCATGAGCCGGTAGCCTTGCGCCGACGCGAGCTCGTCGATGCCTTGCAGGCACTCGGCGAACACCGGATTGGCGAGCGTCGGCAGGATCACGCCGATCAGCCGGGTGCGCTCGCCGCGCAGCTGCCGGCCGAGCGGGCTGGGGCGGAAGTTCAGCGCGTCGATCGATTGACGCACCTTGTCGAGCGTGATCGGGTTCACGGTGTGCGGCGCGTTGATCGCGCGCGAGACCGTGGCGATGGAGAAGCCCGCGTGGGCGGCGACATCTTTGATCGTCGGGATCATGGTTTCCGCTCTGGCTGTAAACGTTTTCGTGAGCGGATTATCGGGAACGATTGTGACTGCCGGATGACTCCGGTTTCGGGTGAGGCGAGGGGGAATGGCAGCGGGTGTCTGCAGCACGAGGCGCCGGTTGGTGCGCCCGCCGGGCAATGGTAGAATTCGCGTCCACGCGCGCTTGCAGCCCCTGCCGGGGTGATGAAATTGGTAAACATAGCGGACTTAAAATCCGCCGCTTAACGGCTTACGGGTTCAAGTCCCGTCCCCGGCACCAATGATAATTGGGCGGAATTTTGGCTTTTCTGATCCTGCGCCGCGAAATCAGGCCTGCTCTGTAAGACCCTATCGAGTCGCCGCGACTCTAGCGTTCAACGCTTTTCCCAGCGCCTGCGCCGTCGTCGTGAACTTCACCCACACGCAGTTGACGTCTGCCATCGAAGCTGCCATCAAAGCCCGTCGGCGGTTGCTGCCCTCGGAGTTCGTTTCGCCGATACGGTCGAACTGCGCTGACGACGACCTGTTTGCGCGTTAAGCGAATATCGAGTCCGATATGGGGTTCAAGATCGAACCGGATCAAATCATCCGGTGCGGCCGACAAGGGGATCTGCATGATCGAGGCTTCTTCAAGCCCAATCCCGACGTCGCGGCGCCCGGCGCAGCCGGTCGTGTTACGCTCCCTCGGCCGCCGATGAACCGACGCGCGAACACATGCACACCACCATGTCCCACCTGAAATGCCTGAGCGGCTACCCGGCGCCTTTGCAAGAGAAGGTGAGAAAGCTTATCGCCGACGAGCAACTGGGCATCTATCTCAGCACGCGCTACCCGAACACGCACGACGTGCAAACCGACCGCGCGCTGTACGCCTACTGCGCTGAGCTCAAACGCGAACACCTGCGCAGTGCCGAGCAGATCGACAAGGTCACTTACGACAGCAAACTCGACGTGGTCCGCCACGCGTTGGGCCTGCACACGAGCATTTCGCGCGTGCAGGGCGGCAAGCTGAAGGCGAAGAAGGAAATCCGCATTGCGTCGCTATTCAAAGGCGCGGCGCCGGAGTTTCTGAAGATGATCGTGGTGCACGAACTCGCTCATCTGAAGGAGAGCGATCACAACAAGGCGTTCTATCGTCTCTGCGAGTTCATGCAACCCGGCTACCATCAGATCGAATTCGATTTGCGTCTTTACCTGACGCATCGCGATCTGGCTAAAAAGCAGGGCTGACGGCCCTTCAGGCCGCCACTGCCTCGAGCGCCGCCGAGGCCTTCAGCAACACGGGAATCGACTTCGAAGTCGGCGTGCCCGCGCCATCGGCCACCGACGACAGCGGCACGAGCGGATTCGTCTCCGGGTAATAAGCGCCGAGGCACCCGCGCGGAATGTCGTACTCCACGAGCAGAAAACCGTCGGCATGCCGCTCGATGCCATCGGCCCACACGCTCGTGATATCCACCCGCTGTCCCGCGACGAAACCGAGCATCGCCAGATCGTCCTTGTTCGCGAACAGCACGCGCCGTTGTCCATAGACGCCGCGATAGCGGTCATCGAGGCCGTAAATCGTCGTGTTGTACTGATCGTGCGAACGCGTGGTCATCAGCGTCATCAGCTTCTCGCCATGCTCCTTGCGCGCCTGATGAATCGGCGTCGCGACGTCGATCGCATGCACGAGGAACTGCGCCTTGCCGCTGGGCGTCTTCCAGATCCGCTCGCGCGACGCCACGCCCAGGTGAAAACCGCCCGGGTTCTTCAGGCGCTCGTTGTAATCGTGGAAGCCCTCGATCACCTTCGCGATGCCGTCGCGAATCAGCGCGTAATCCGCCGCCTGCGCGAGCCAGTCCACCTTGCCGCTGCCGAGCGTCGCATGCGCCATCCGTGCGACGATCGCGATCTCCGACAGCAGATTCTCCGACGCCGGCTTGTTCATCCCATACGAGATGTGCACCATGCTCATCGAATCCTCGACGCTCACGCCCTGCGCGACACCGTTCTGCAGATCGATCTCGGTGCGCCCGAGCGTCGGCAGGATCAGCGCGTCGCGGCCATGCACGAGGTGGCTGCGGTTCAGCTTGGTCGTGATGTGCACGGTCAGATCGCACGAGCGCATGGCTTCCCACGTGCGCGGCGTATCCGGCGTCGCAATCGAGAAGTTGCCGCCGAGACCGATGAACACCTTCACCTTGCCGTCGAGCATCGCCTGGATCGTGTTGACCACGTCGAGCCCGTGCTCGCGCGGCGGCTCGAAATCGTAGACCTCGCCGAGCCGGTCGAGAAACGCCTGGGTCGGTTTCTCTTCGATACCGACCGTGCGGTCGCCCTGCACGTTCGAATGGCCGCGAACCGGGCACAGCCCCGCGCCGCGCCGGCCGATATTGCCGCGCATCATCATCAGGTTCGACAGCAGTTGCACCGTCGGCACCGAATTCTTGTGCTGCGTGAGGCCCATGCCCCACGTCGAAATCACCGCGCGTCCCTTCACGTAGATGTCGGCGAGCTTCAGCACGTCGTCGAACGGCACGCCCGCTTCAGCGACGATGGTGTCCCAGCGCTCGGCGCGCAGATCATCGGCGAACGCATCGAAGCCCACCGTGTGTTCGGCGATGAAGCCGACATCCAGCACGCGTTCGAGACCGCAGGCAAGCGCTTCGTCGTCGAGTTCGATCACGCGCTTGGCGACGCCCTTGATCAGCGCGAAGTCGCCGCCCACTTTAGGGCGGATGAACACGGAGCTGATTTTCGTGCTGCCCATGGTCAGCATTTCCACCGGATGCTGCGGGCTCGCGAAGCGCTCGAGGCCGCGCTCCTTCAGCGGATTGATCGACACGATGGTCGCGCCGCGCTTCGCGCACTCGCGCAGTTCGCCGAGCATGCGCGGATGGTTGGTGGCCGGATTCTGGCCGAAGATCAGCAGCGTGTCGGCGTGTTCGAAGTCGTCGAGCGTGACCGTGCCCTTGCCGATGCCGACCGTATGCGGCAAGCCGCGGCTGGTCGCTTCGTGGCACATGTTCGAGCAGTCGGGGAAGTTGTTGGTGCCATACATGCGCACGAACAGCTGATACAGAAACGCGGCCTCGTTGCTCGCGCGGCCCGACGTATAGAACGCGGCGCGGTCCGGATCGTCGAGTTGCTTCAGGTGGCGCGCGATCAGATCGAACGCTTCGTCCCAACCGATCGGCACGTAACGGTCGCAGAGCGCGTCGTAGACGAGCGGGTCGGTCAGGCGGCCGTGCTGTTCGAGTTCGAAGTCCGACTGCGCCATCAGTTCTTCGACCGTGTGCTGCGCGAAGAAGGCGGGCGTCACGCGCTTGCTGGTCGCCTCGGCGGCCACCGCCTTGACGCCGTTCTCGCAGAACTCGAAGGTGGACGCGTGCTCGCGATCCGGCCACGCGCAGCCGGGGCAGTCGAAGCCGTCCGGCTGATTCTGTTTGAGCAGCGTGCGGTAGTTGCCGCCCGTCACCTTTTCCTTGATCAGGTTGATGGCGACGTACTTCAGTGCGCCCCAGCCGGCGGCGGGGTGCTTGTACGGTTCGATACGGGCTTCGCTGCTAGCTTCGGATTTCTTCATGATCTTGCCTGGATAAGGCCTGGCGCGTGTGGACGGCGCCTTTTAAGCCGATACCTGCAAGACTACTGTGTTCCAAAACGTGCGCTGCATACAGAAAATCGAAAAGCAGAGGGATACAGTTGCCTGATTTCTGTCATAGACTGACGCTTCCACCACGTTTGCGTTTGACCCAAGCCCTTGAAACTGTACGAAAAGCTCGCCGAGGAAATGACCGAAGCCGTGCGCCGCGGCGTGTTCGCGGCGGGCGAGCGGATTTTGTCGGTGCGCCAGGCGAGCCAGCAGCACGGCGTGAGCATCAAGACGGTGCTGCATGCGTATGCGTTGCTGGAAAGCCGGGGCATTGTCGAGAGCCGGCCGCAGGCCGGCTATTTCGTGCGTGACGCCGCCGCTCGCGCGCTCGCGCCCGCCGCGCCGCAGCCGGGCCGCAACCGCGCCCCGCAAGCCGCGCCGGTGGCCGCGGAGGTGGACGTGAGCCGGCTCGTGCTGTCGACGCTGCGCAGCATCCGCGCGCACGACGCCGTGCCGTTCGGTTCACCGTATCCCGATCCGTCGCTGTTCCCGTGGCGGCGCATCAACCAGTACGCGAACGCGATCGCGCGCCGTCAGGCGAGCTGGAATCTGATCGACGACCTGCCGCCCGGCAACCCCGAGCTGATCCGGCAGATCGCGCGGCGCTACGCCGAAAACGGCATGCCGGTCGATCCCGGCGAGATCGTCATCACGCTGGGCGCGACCGAAGCGATCAACCTGAGCCTGCAGGCGGTCGCCAAACCGGGCGACACCGTGGCCGTCGAATCGCCGACTTACTACGCGATGCTGCACGCGATCGAGCGCTTGGGCATGCGCGCCATCGAAGTGGCGACGCATCCGCAGCACGGCATCGACATCGAGGCGCTCGCGCAGGTGATCGCGCGGCAGAAGATCGCCGCCTGCATGGTGATGCCGAACTTCCAGAATCCGCTCGGCTTCCAGATGCCCGACGCGCGCAAGCGGCAACTGGTCGAGCTGCTCGCCGCGCACGAGATTCCCGCGATCGAGAACGACGTCTACCAGGAGCTGTATTTCGGCGACGCGCGGCCGTCGACGCTGAAGACCTACGACACGAAGGGATTGGTACTGCACTGCGCGTCGTTCTCGAAGAGTTTGACGGCGTCGTACCGGATCGGCTGGGCGCTGCCGGGACGCTACCGCGCGCAGCTCGAGAAGCTGAAGTTTCTCAATACGCTGACCACGCCTTCGGTGCCGCAGGTCGCCGTCGCGGATTACTTGCGGCAGGACGGCTACGATCGTCATCTGCGTCACGTGCGCAAGGTGTACCGGCAGCAGGCGAGCATCATGACGGCGCTGGTGCAGCGCTTTTTCCCGGTCGGCACGCGCATGTCGGCGCCGCAAGGCGGCTACGTGCTGTGGGTGGAATTGCCCGGCAGGGTCGATTCGATGCGGCTCTATCAGGCGGCGCTTGCGCGCAGCATCACGGTCGGACCCGGGATGATGTTTTCGACGCGCAACGATTTTCGCCATTTCATCCGGCTCAACTACAGCTATCCGTGGACGGCGCAGACCGAAGCGGCGTTGAAGACGCTGGGTGAACTCGCCAGACGGATGACGTAACAAGGAGGAGACACGAATGGACGACGATGAAATCGATCCGGTGCTGGCCGCCGTGCTCGCGCAACTGTGGCGGGCGCATCGGGAAACGCCGGGCGGCGCGTGGTCGCTCGCGAAGCTGTCGAAGCAGGCGGGCGTGCCGATGAGCGGCTTGCGGCGCCAGTTGACGGCGCTCGCCGACGGCGGTCTGGTGGACACCACCTTCGACGAGGAGGGCACCGGCACGGCGCGTTTGAGCGAACTGGGCGAGGGTGTGTGCGCGCAATTGTTCGGCGGCGAGGACGAGGCGCCGGATGTCCAGGAGGCGGATGAGCCGCCGCCGAAACTTCACTGATGTGTGCGGTGAAGCGAGGCACGTGAGGCACGTGAGGAACGTGAAGCGGGCGCGGGATGACGGGGCATGGGCGGCCGTCGGGAGCAGAGGGGATTCAGTTAGCCGTCGCGCAGCGCACGCCGACGCACGAACCGGCTCGAGGGCGACGTGAACCGCCGCGATGACGGGCGCCGCGTGCTTGACACGGCCTGGCCGCGCGGCACCGCGAGCGCGGCCGTGACGCTGTCCTGGCTGTCCTTAAAGCTGGCTCATGCCGCCATCGACGATGATTTCCGTGCCGACGATGAACGCCGATTCCGGCGCGGCGAGATGCAGCACGGTCGAGGCGATTTCCTCCGGCTTGCCGAAGCGGCCGACCGGCACCTGGGCGAGGATTTGCGCGGCGGTGGCTTCGAGCGCAGCGGCGTCGAGGCCGAGCTTGCCGTAGAGCGGCGTTTGCACGGGGCCAGGGCTTACGACGTTCACGCGCACGCCTTGCGGCAGCAATTCCGCCGACAGCGTCTTCGCGAGCGAGATCAGCGCCGCCTTGCTCGCCGCGTACACCGACGATGCCGGCATGCCGATATGCGCATTGATCGATCCATTGATCACGATCGACGCGCCCTTGTTCAGGAGCGGCAGCAAGGCCTGGATCTGAAAATACGCGCCTTTGACGTTGGTGTTGAAAGTGGCGTCCCAGAAGCCTTCGTCGACCTCGTGGAAGGGCGCGAACTTCGCGGTGCCCGCGTTCACGAACACGGCGTCGAGCCGGATGCCCGCGGCGTCGATCGCGGCGGCGAGTTCGCGGGCCGAGGCGATCGAGCCGGCGTCGTTGCGCACCGCGAGCGCATTGGCGCCGAGCTGGGTGCGAGCGGTGTCGAGCGCGTCGGCGTCACGGCCGGTGATGACGACACGCGCGCCTTCATCCGCAAAGGCCCGGGCGGCCGCGAAGCCGATGCCGCTGCTGCCGCCGGTGACGAGAACCGAGCTACCTTGGAAGCGAGTCATTTTGTTTCTCCGAAAGAGTGTTGCGGGTTGGTGAGAGGGATATTGCGCCTGACCAGGAGGCGTGCCGTACCATTTTCGTGATGCACTCGTTCGAAGATATCGAATATGTCTGCCCGACGCTGCGCCGGACCCCACAATACGGGTTTCCTTATGGGCGGGATAACGGATAAAAATTTTTCCGCTGAAATTGGCCTTCGAATATGGCCCCGTATGCTGAGGCCTTGCCCGGACAGTCCGGCACCGTGGCAGGCACGGTCAACCATCTTCGGAGAATCTATGAAAACAAAGCTGGCGCGAGCGCTGACCCATTCATTGCGCATCAATGCCGTCCGTTCCGTGCTGCACACCGCATGCAGCGCCTGCGTGGGGGTCACTGCCGCGGCGGTCCTCGCGCTCGGCGCCGGGCCCGCGGTTGCGGCGACCACGCAGCCGGTCGGCATCGCGTTCGTCTATCTCGGCAATCCGGGCGACGCCGGCTGGACCTATGCGCACGAGCAGGGCGTGAAAGAGGTCGAGGCGAAGTTCGGCGACAAGATCAAGGTGACGCGAGTCGAGAACGTGCCGGAGTCGGCGGACTCGGAGCGCGTGTTTCGCGATCTCGCAGCGAAGGGCAACAAGATCGTGGTGGGGTCGAGCTTCGGTTTCCAGGATTTCGAGCTGAAAGTCGCGAAGGACTTTCCGGACACCGTGTTCGAACACGCGACGGGTTTCAAGAAAGCGGGCAACTTTGCGACCTATGACGTGCGCACTTACCAGAGCGCGTATCTGGCGGGTCTCGTCGCGGGCTATACGACCAGGTCGAACACGTTGGGCTTTGTCGGCTCGGTGCCGGTGCCGGAAGTGGTTCGCAACATCAACGCGTTCACGATGGGCGCGCGCTCGGTCAACCCGAACGCGCGCGTGAAGGTGGTGTGGATCAATAGCTGGTTCGATCCGGGCCGCGAAAAGCAGGCCGCCGAAACGCTGATCGGCCAGGGCGCCGACGTGCTGATCCAGAACACCGATTCGACCGCGACGATGCAGACCGCCGAGCAGAAGAAGGTACATGCGTTCGGCTGGGATTCCGACATGAAGAAGTTCGGGCCGAATGCGCAACTCGGCGCGTGCGTAAGCAACTGGGGCGTGTATTACACGCA
The DNA here is from genome assembly GCF_902859935.1 of Paraburkholderia fynbosensis. Lineage (GTDB taxonomy): Bacteria > Pseudomonadota > Gammaproteobacteria > Burkholderiales > Burkholderiaceae > Paraburkholderia > Paraburkholderia fynbosensis. The sequence continues at coordinate 265,979 of NZ_CADIKI010000008.1, read as the reverse complement.
TCTGGTCGAGCAGGTGATGTCGAATACGTGGACCAACGCGCCGGTGTGGTGGGGGCTGAAAGAGAACGCGATCGATCTCGCGGACATCAACACCAGCGCTGTGTCGCCGGTTGCGCAAAAGGCGCTGAGCCAGAAGCGCGACGACATCATCTCGGGCAAATTCAATCCGTTTGCCGGGCCGATCGTGGACCAGTCCGGCGCGGTGAAGGTCGCCGCCGGCAAGTCCTTGAGCGACGCGGAACTGCTGCGCCTGAACTGGTTCGTGCAGGGCGTGGACGGTACGTTGCCGAAATAAGCGATTAGTTCGGCTGACTAACTATTGTCGAGGGAGAGCGTCGTTGAGTCTGAGCGTTTCGAATGAGGCCGCCGCGCAAGCGGCGAACACGCCGCCACAAGGATTGACACCGACGCACGAGCAGATCGTGCGGCATCTGCGGCATTCGAGCCGGATCGCCGAGCGCGCGACGCTGCTGGGCCATCATCCGTTCGGCGCGGTGCTGGTCGGGCCGGACCAGGAAACCGTGCTGATGGAGCAGGGAAACGTCGATACGGTGAACCACGCCGAATCGGTGCTGGCACGCGTGGCGGCGTTGAACTTCACGCCGGAGTATCTGTGGAGCTGCACGCTGTACACGTCGGTCGAGCCTTGCTGCATGTGCGCCGGCACGATGTACTGGGCCAACATCGGGCGGGTCGTGTTCGGCATGACCGAGAAGCGTCTGCTGGAGGCCACCGGCGATCACGCGGAGAACCCGACGATGAGCGTCGATTGCCGCTATGTGTTCGATCATTGCCAGAAGCGGGTGGAGGTGATCGGGCCGGTCGCCGAGGTCGAAGCCGAGGTGATGGAGGTGCAGCGGCGGTTCTGGAGCGGACGGTAGCTAAGGTTTTTCTGTTTGCGGCTGCCGGGAGTGTTTGTCGGCACGAGCCGTGGAGGAAGACTTCACGGAGCACCACGGGCATACGCATGCATGCGCGTGCCCGTGGTGCTCGTTGACTTGCGGGTTTGTCGTCTGTTTATGAAGCACGCCGCGCTACTGCGAGGCGCTCGCCTGCATTTGCGATGAGCCCACCATCGCGACCCCGCAGAACCAGTCGCTGCCGTGCACCGTGTATTTCCACGGATTGCCGGTCTCTCTGATCACGGTGGAACACTGCTCGTTCACCACTGGGCCGGGGTTCGCCGCCGTGCATTGAAGCAGCGTTCTCGCCGCTGCCTGAGCCGTCGTCATCGACGGTTTGCGCTGAACACGGGCTGCATCCGGCGCACCCGGCCCCGTTGCAACAGCCACCGCGCTCGACGGCGCAAACGGCGTCCCGATTCGCATGCTGTCGATCAGCCGCTGCAACTCCTCGATACGCGTCGCGTACCACGTCCCCAGACACGCCGCGTCGCGACAATTCGCTTCGCGCCATGCCCACTTACTGTCGCTGTCGTCGAGAAACGCGCGACGGTCGACGACTCGCCGGCGCGCTTTCCAGTACAGTTGCCCCAGCGTGTCGTCGAGCTTCGAGAGCGCGGGATCGTTGCAGATCATGCGTTCGGTGAGCGAGTGTCCCCTGCGACAGTCGAAGCTGGTGGCATGAGCGGGCAGATGCGCGAGCATCAGACTGGCGATCAGAAGCGGACGAAAACTTTCATGGCGTTCCTGGCGTTGCGTGGATTTCTCATGCAACGGATGATCGGCCAGGCGACCCGAACCCAGATGCCCGAAAAACGCATGACTTCGGGCAGGTCGTTACCAGATCTTGCTTCGCATGCGTGACGCAGAGCGGACGGATGTGTCGCGCGGCACGTCGGCCGAACGCGTTCAGGCGTGCGTTGTGCAAATGCGCGATTGGCAGACGCATAGCGCCGCGATGTGAACTGCGTTGCGTCGGGGAATCTCGGGCGCTCATAAGCACACACGTTGGCCGGCAAGTCGAAAGCGGCCTTTGAACGGGAGAAGGAATGAAACAGCACCTGGTTCGATGTCTTTATGTAGCAGCCGGCCTGTTGGCGCTGCCCGTCGTGGCCGACGCGCAGTCGCAAGCCTTCACGGCGAGCAGCGTCAACGTGCGCGCGGGCCCTGCTGGCGATTACCCGATCGTCGCGCAGTTGCCGCCCGGCGTACCGGTGACGGTGATGGGCTGTATCGCCAATTACCAATGGTGCGATGTCGCGGCGCCGAATCTGCGCGGCTGGGTGTTTGCGTCGCTGCTCAGTTCGCCATACCAGGGTGGCAACGTGCCGCTGATGAACTATGGCACCGTGCTCGGCCTGCCGATCCTCGGTTTTTCGATCGGCGATTACTGGGGCAACTATTATCGCGGCCGGCCCTGGTACAACCAGCAGTCGCGCTGGGCGCATCATGCGCCGCCGCCGCGACCCGGGGCGGGACGCCCGCCGGGACATGCGGGCGGCCGGCCACCGGGCGGTCAGCAACCGGGGCATGCGGGCGGTCGGCCACCGGGTGGTCAGCAACCGGGGAATGCAGGCGGTCGGCCACCGGGCGGTCAACAACCGGGGAATGCAGGCGGTCGGCCACCGGGCGCTCAGCAGCCAGGGCATGCGGGCGGTCGGCCACCGGACGGTCAGCAACTGGGGCATGCGGGCGGTCGGCCACCGGGTGGTCAGCAACCGGGGAACCCAGGTAGCCGGCCGCCGGGTGGTCAGCAAGGCGGCACAGGTGGTCGCCCCTCAGGTGGCGAATCGCACGGCGGCGGCACTCATCCCCATGGCGGCCCCTCACAGGGCGGCGGAGGCCGTCCGTCCGGCGGCGGGAACGGGTGAGGAGGCTGAAGCGCCGAAGCCCGCCGCCCAGGCCTCGATACGTCGGCGCGGCCTGGGCGGCCTCCCCGCCCAAAGTCCACACCGGCTACGACGACCTTGACGCCAACAAAATCAGCGGCATACGCGTATGCACTTCATCAGCCTGGAATCGCGCAACCGCGTGCCTCTGCGCCGTCCCTATCTGTCGCTGCCTTCAACTCATCCCCCGTGCGCCCCGCCATGCATGAAGAATATTCCGCACCGGCTTCGCGTAAACCCCGGTGTGCCGCGTACACTAGATTGCCGATGTTGGGTTGGGGGGCGCATAAATGACTAGCGAAGCGACATCAGGTGGCACGATGGGAGCAGCGCCAGAGGGCACCCACTACCGGCCGGATCTGGCCGAAGAGGTGTTGGCGTCGGAGCGTAGCGTGTTGCGGCTGATCACCCGCAACACGCCGTTGCCGGAATTACTCGATGAAGTATGCCGCCGCGCGGAAGCGCTGCTTGGCGAAGGTGCGTCCTGTTCGATCCTTCTGCTCGACCCCGACGGCGTGCACGCCAGAGTCGGCGGCGCGCCGTCGTTGCCGCCGCAGTTCAGCGCGCAGATCGACGGCGTCGCGATCGGTCCGCGCGCCGGGTCCTGCGGTACCGCGATGTACGAGCGGGGTCTCGTCATCGTCGAAGACATCGAAACCGATCCGCTGTGGGCGGACTATCGGCACCTCGCGCTGCCGCACGGCTTGCGCGCCTGCTGGTCCGTGCCGTTCGAGAACGACGCCGGCACGGTGCTCGGCGCGTTCGCGGTGTATTACCCCTTCTCGCGGCGGCCGAGCGCCGAAGAGGAGGCGATTCTGCGCGACATCGGCAGCAGCGTCGGCCTCGCGGTGCATCAGGACGTGATGGCGCAGCGCCTTGCGCATAGCGAAGAGCATCACCGGCTAGTGGTCGATCATCTGAGCGAAGGCATCGTCGTGCAATCGCGCGCGGGTGTGGTGCTGGCCTGCAATCCGAGCGCGCAGCGCATGCTGCGGACGAACTCGCAGATCATCGGCCGCAGCATCCGGAGCGTGATGACGCGCAGCTATCACGAGGACGGCACGCTCGTCAGCGAGCCCGACCGTCCGACCGCGCAGGTACTGGCGACCGGCAAGCCGATCCTCGGCGTCACGATCGGCGTGGAGCTCGTCGGCGGCGACGTCGTGTGGATTACCGAGAACGTCGTGCCGATCATCCGGCCGGGCGACAGCGAACCCAGCTCGGTGCTGATCTCGTTCACCGACATCGGCCCCGTGCGCGAAGCCCAACAGCAGCTCAAGTTCCTCGCGACTCGCGACTCGCTCACCGGTCTGTACAACCGCGCCTATCTCACCGAACGGATGCGTGACCTGTTCGAGCCGGGCGTGGCGGCCGGCGGCGAACTGGCGAGCGTGGCCGTGTTATTCGTCGATCTGGACGGCTTCAAGAAGGTCAACGACACCGCCGGTCACGAGGCCGGCGACGCGTTGCTGTGCAGCGTCGCGGAGCGGCTCTCGGCCTGCGTTGAACGTCGCGACACGCTCGCGCGCGTGGGCGGCGACGAGTTCGTGATCGTGATCAGCGCGTATGAGAACAGCGGGCATCTGATCGGGCTCGCGCGCCGCATCCTCGACATGATCGCGGTGCCGTTCGCGGTGGCGGGCAACGAGTACTACCTGGGGGCGTCGATCGGCATCAGCCTGTTTCCCGAGGACGGCCAGGACGTCGCCACGCTGATGCGCAACGCCGACTCGGCGATGTATCACGCGAAGCAGCGCGGCCGCAACAACTTCCAGTTCTTCACCGCCGAGCTGAACCGGCATCTGCAACGGCGCTTCACGATCGAGCAGTCATTGCGGCGCGCACTCGCCGCCGACGAGCTGAGCCTCGTGTACCAGCCGATCGTCGATAGCCAGGATGGCCGCACGATCGGCGCGGAAGCGCTGCTGCGCTGGTACAACACCGAACTCGGCAACGTGTCGCCGGGCGAATTCATTCCGGTCGCCGAAGACGCGGGGTTGATCGTCGAGATCGGCGGCTGGGTGCTGGCGCGGGCCTGCGCGCAGGTCGCGCAGTGGCGGCGCACGCTGGCGCCGGATCTGATCGTCGCGGTGAATCTGTCGCCGCGGCAATTCAACGACGGGCTGCTCGAGCGCATCGCGGGCTGTCTGGAGGAGTCCGGGCTCGAACCCGCGGCGCTCGAACTCGAGATCACCGAACGGCTGCTGATGAGCGACAGCGAAACGGTGCTGCCGATCCTGAGCGCGCTGAGCGCGATGGGCGTGCGGATGTCGGTCGACGACTTCGGCACCGGCTATTCCTCGCTGTCATATTTGAAGCGCTTCCCGCTGCACAACCTGAAGATCGACCGCTCGTTCGTCGCGGGCTTGCCCGATCATCGCGATTCGATCGCGATCACGCAGGCGGTGGTGGCGATGGCGCATTCGCTCGGCATGAACGTGACCGCGGAAGGCGTGGAGACCGTCGAGCAGGCGGCCTTTCTGCGCGCGATCGATTGCGACAAGCAGCAGGGGTATCTGTACAGCCGTCCGGTCGGCGCGAGTGCGTACGCGCGCCGCCTGTGCGACGCGCAGTTGAGTCTCGCCGGGGAGTCTTGAGCGGGCGGTGAGGCGCTCGCTCGGGTGAGGGCCGCTGTTCTTCAGTGCACAGAGACACGAATTGGCATATGCATATGCCAATTCCGGTGCAGCCGAAACGCCCGGCCCCGCGCGCTCAGGTGCACACGCATACTTTCGCACGCTGGACGCTGGACGCTGGACGCTGGACGCTGGACGCAGGCGGCAGCGCCGCCAGCGGTTTCAGGACGCGCCGCCGCAGCTCGATTGTTTAGATTGCCAAACAAGTGCCTTCGCGTTCCCGGTATTTATCCGCGCGTGCGTACTCCCTAAAATTCTCCCATTGGAACGTAAATCGAGCTCGGCGTCGAAGCGGCGCCGGGCGATGGGAGTCGTCATGCCGGCCTTGATCAGGAATCAGCTTTATCGGCCATCGGTGGTCCTGCCGATGGTTGCCCTCATGCAGGTGATGGTGTCGCAGGACTTCAATCTCGGTCAGGTGGGCTGGGTGGTCGCGGCGCGTGGCGCGCAGGCCGCACTGCAACGCTCCCGCGAATTGATCTGCGCGGTGCATTGCCACGCCTGAGCCGCAGCGGGAGAAAAGTTTCGGTGATTCACGGCAATCACGCAGCCACCGCGAGCTAACGCCGCGGCAATCGGCAACACCGCAGCGCGACGCGAGGTACTGAGGGTAAGATGCTACGAACCTGCACCCAGCCTCGGGAGAGTCGCCATGCCACAGCACTTCGACGCAGTCGTGATCGGTACGGGACAGGGCGGCTCGCCGCTCGCGGTACGGCTTGCTCAAAGCGGCCGTCAAACCGCGGTGATCGAACGAGCGGCCTTTGGCGGGACCTGTGTGAACGTCGGCTGCACGCCGACCAAATCGTATGTGGCCAGTGCCCGTGCGGCGCATGTCGCGCGCCATGCGGCTGAACTTGGCGTGCAGGTGAGCGGCGCGGTCAATGTCGATCTCGCCGCGGTCAAGGCACGTAAAGACGGCATCATCGGCCAGTCGCGCGACGGCGTCGAGAAATGGCTGCGCGGCACGGACAACGTCACCGTATTGAACGGCCACGCGCGCTTCACCGGCGCGCATACGCTCTCGATCAGCGGGCCGGGCGGCCTGGTGCTGAACGAAATCAGCGCCGACGAGATATTCATCAACACCGGCACGCGCGCCGTCGTGCCCCCGCTCGAAGGTCTGGAGCGGATTCGCTACTACACCAACTCCACCCTGCTTGAGCTGACCGAATTGCCGAGCCATCTGGTGATCGTCGGCAGCAGTTATATCGCGCTCGAATTCGCGCAGATCTTTCGACGCTTCGGCAGCCAGGTGACCGTGCTCGTGCGCGGCGAGCGCGTGTTGAGCCGCGAGGATGCCGACTTCGCCGAGTCGGTGCGCCAGGTGCTCGCGCGCGAGGGCGTCGAGTTCCGCTTTGGCGTGCAGCCGTCGCGGGTCGAGCCGCATCCGCATCGCGCGAATGAAGTATGCATCGGCTTCGAGCAGAACATTCCCGCACTGGAGGCGTCGCACGTGCTGTTCGCCACTGGCCGCGAGCCGAATACCGACGATCTCGGTCTCGCCGACGCAGGCATCGCGGTGGACAAACACGGCACGATTCCCGTCGACGGCCAGTTGCGCACCAACGTACCGGGCGTGTGGGCGATCGGCGACGTCAACGGACGCGGCGCGTTCACGCATACGTCCTATGACGATTTCCAGATCGTGGCGGCCAATCTGCTCGATGGCGGCGCGCGCAGCGTCGATACGCGGATCATGGCCTATGCGGTGTTCGTCGATCCGCCGCTCGCGCGCGTCGGGCTGTCGGAGGGCGAGGTGCGCAAGAGCGGCCGCGACGCACTGATCGCCACCATGCCGATGTCACGCGTGGGCCGTGCGCGTGAACGTGGCGAGACCGACGGCTTCATGAAGGTGATGGCCGACGCGCAGAGCAAGCAGATACTCGGCGCGGCGATTCACGGCGTCGAAGGCGACGAGGCGATTCACACGTTCATCGACATCATGACGGCGGGGGCGCCGTATCCGACCTTGCAGTATGCGATGCACATCCATCCGACGATCAGCGAGTTGGTGCCGACCCTGCTCGACGGGCTCAAGCCGATGGCATGACGGGCCGGGCACGAACGATGAAACGCGCGCTGCTCACGGGCAATCTGTTCGATGTCGGAACGCTGGTCGGCGCCGATGCGAACTCCGAAGAGCAGGTCGACGCGCTCGTCGAGCAGGCGGGCGTGTCGATCGAGCGGATCGTGTCGACGGGGCAGGCGAGCCCGCCCGGCTTCTGGTACGACAGCCCGCGCGCCGAATGGGTCGTGCTGCTGAGCGGCGCGGCGACGCTGGAATTCGAAGGCAGCGCCGAGCCGCATCCGATGAAGCGCGGCGATCACGTGCTGATCGAAGCACATCGCCGGCACCGGGTCGCATGGACGAGCGACACGGAGCCGAGCGTGTGGCTCGCCGTGTATTGCCCCGATGTAACGGATGGTGCGTCGAGTTGAGCGGGCGCGGGTCGCCTGGGCACGGACTCGCGCCACAGCATCGCGCCGTTTCCCTTGGGCTGTCGGCGCAGCAGGCAGCACACGCGCGCACGCACCGCAGGCGTTCACACTCGTCGGGCGCGCGCATCGACAAAGCATCACGGCATCGCGGATAATCGGCGGCGGCGCGGGTCGTCTGCGGGATGCGGGCGAGCGGTGCGTCCAACCACAATCTTCATCAGGGAAATCCACCGATGGGCAAGGGACGAGTCGAGGCCTTCAGCGATGGCGTGATCGCCATCATCATCACGATCATGGTGCTCGAACTGAAGGTGCCGGAGGGTTTCGATCTCGCCTCGCTGCGGCCGGTGGTCCCGGTGTTCTGCGCGTACGTGCTGAGCTTCATCTACGTCGGCATCTACTGGAACAATCATCACCACATGTTCCATGCCGTGCAGAAGGTCAACGGCACAGTGTTGTGGGCCAATCTTCATCTGCTGTTCTGGCTGTCGCTGCTGCCGGCCGTCACGCATTGGCTCGGTGAAAACCATCTGGCCGCCTGGCCGACCGCGATGTACGGCGTCGTGCTGTTCATGTCGGCGATCGCGTATTTCATTCTGACGCGCGTGCTGATCCGCGAACACGGCAAGGACTCGACCATCTCCAAGGCGGTCGGCAGCGACTTCAAGGGCAAGGTGTCGGTCGTGCTTTACCTGCTCGGCATCGGGCTCGCGTTCGTCCTGCCGTGGGGATCGGCTGCACTCTACACGCTCGTTGCGGCATGGTGGCTGATCCCGGATCAACGCATCGAACATGTGCTGGGGGCGTAATTGCTGCTGACACTCAAGCTCCTGCTGGTGCCGGCTTTTCTCGCCGCGCTGACGGTGGCGGGGCGCGTTTGGGGGCCGTCGGTGGCGGGGTGGCTCGCGGGGCTGCCGGTCGTCGCCGGGCCGATCGTGCTGCTGCTCGCGTTGGAGCGCGGGCCATCGTTCGCGGCGCAGGCGTCGGCGGCGTCGATTGCGGCGATTGCCGCATCGGAAGCGTTCAATCTTGCTTATGCGTGGACCTGCCGGCGCTTTGCGTGGCCGCTCGCGCTGACCGCCGGCATGGCGGGATGGCTGGGCGTCGCCCTACTGCTGGTGCAGTTGCCCGGCTCGCTCGTGGGGGCGCTTGCGGTGGGCTGCGTCGCGGTGGTGGTGTCGCAAAGCGGCTTGCCGCGCGTGACGGGCCCGGTGCCGGCGGCGCGCCTCGGGCTCGCCGATCTCGTCGTGCGCATGCTCGCCGGCGCGCTGCTCACGGTCGCGGTGACGAGCTTGTCCGCGTCGATGGGGGCGAAGTGGAGCGGGGTGCTGTCGGTGTTTCCGCTGCTCGCCATCGTGCTCGCGGTGGCCGCGCAACGTGCGCACGGCGCGGACTTCGTCGCCTTGCTGACGCGCGGCATGGTGATCGGACGCGGCTCGTTCGCGGCGTTCTTCGCGGTGACCGCCATCCTGCTGCCGCGATACGGTGTGTGGTGGAGCTTCGCCTGCGCGGCGCTGGCCTCCATTGCCGTGCAGGGCGCGACGCGGCGCATGCTCGGCGCGCGGCGGCCTGCGCAAGCTGCAGCGGTCTCGCGCGAGCTCGCCGGTCAGCAGACGGAGTGAGGCCGTTTGGCCGATACTTGACGGCATGACTTCGCGCAGCTCACATTCCCCGGCCACTCGCATCGGGCTCATCTCCGACACGCATAACCTCATGCGTCCCGAAGCGCTGCGCCATCTCGCGGGCTGCGACGCCATCATTCATGCGGGCGATATCTGCAATCAGGCGGTGCTCGATGCGCTCAGGCAGATCGCGCCGGTCACGGCGGTGCGCGGCAACAACGACACCGGCGATTGGGCTGCTTCGCTACCCACGCATGCGACGCTGAGCGTGCAGCAGGTGACGATCCGCGTCGTCCACGATATTGCCGATCTGGGCGCCGATCCGCGCCGCGAAGGCGTCGGCGTGGTGGTGAGCGGCCATTCGCACAAGCCGTCGATCAGCGAGCGCGACGGCGTGCTGTTCGTCAATCCCGGCAGCGCGGGACCGCGGCGTTTCAAGCTGCCGATTTGCGCGGGCATCTTGACTATTGAGGGCGCGCACGCGAGTGCGTCGTTCGATTCGCTGCTGACATAAAAAAACGGGCCGGCAAAAATTCGCTGGCCCGTTTCCGAGAGACTCGCACTCAAGGTGGCGCGTTCAAGGCGACACGCTCAACGCAGTGCTCCTGCGCACCCACACTCACGCACGCGCCGTCGCGGCCGCCGCGTAACGTTCGTCCATCTCCTCGGCTTCACGCTCGCCGCGCAGCACCGCATGCGCTTCGGCACGCGTGGCCACGCACGGGCCCGAACCGAGCAGCGGCTTGCGCGCGGTTTCCCGCAGCGCGAGCACCGACACGATGCCGATCAGCGACGCACCCATCAGGTAGTACGCGGGCATCATCAGATTACCGGTATGGTCGACCAGCCAGGCCGTCACGAGCGGCGTCGTACCGCCGAACAGCGACACCGAAATATTGAAGCCGATCGCGAGCGCACCGTAGCGGATCTTCGTCGGGAACAGCGCCGGCAGCGCCGACGGCATCACACCGGTAAAGCACGACAGCAGCACGCCGAGAATCATCAGCCCGCCGAACACCGGCAGCACCGTGCCCATGCGGATCAGCAGCAGCGCGGGCACCGACAGCGCGAACAGCCCCACGCAACCGAACAGCATCACCGGCTTGCGGCCGATCGTGTCGGACAGACGGCCGGCGGCGAGCGTCATCGGCATCATCAGGATCATCACGAGCAGCACGAGGAACAGGCCGTGCGTTTCGTTGAAGTGCAGCGTGGCCGACAGATAGCTCGGCAGATACGACAGCGCCATGTAGTCGGTGACGTTGAAGATCAGCACGAGGCCGACGCACAGCAGCAGCGGCTGCCATTGCTGCGCGAGCAGTTGCCGCAACGATTGCTTCGGCAGCGCCTTGTCTTCGGCTTCGCGTTCTTCGGCCTGCTTCTTGAACGCGGGCGTTTCTTCGAGCTTCATCCGGATGTACAGACCGACCAGGCCCAGCGGGCCGGCGATCAGGAACGGCACACGCCAACCCCACGACAGCAGCGCGTCGTTCGACAGCGTCGCGCTCAGCACGGCCACCGTGCCCGCGCCGAGCACGTAGCCGATCAGCGTGCCGAACTCGAGGAAACTGCCCATGAAGCCGCGGCGCTTGTCGGTCGAGAATTCGGCGATGAAGGTCGCGGCGCCGCCGTACTCGCCGCCGGTCGAGAAGCCTTGCACCAGACGCGCGACCAACAGCAGCACCGGCGCGAAAATGCCGATCGTCGCGTAGCTCGGGATCAGGCCGATCGCGAAGGTGCCGAGCGCCATCATGATCATGGTCATCGCCAGCACGCGCTGACGGCCGATGCGGTCGCCCAGCGGGCCGAACACCATGCCGCCGACCGGCCGCACGAGGAACGCGGCGGCGAACGTGCCGAACGTGGCGATCAGCTGCGCAGCCGGACTTGCTGACGGGAAGAACACTTTGCCGAGCGTGACAGCGATGTAGCTGTACACGCCGAAATCGAACCATTCCATTGCGTTGCCGAGCGCCATCGCGCCGACGGCTCGCTTGAGGAGGGATTTGTCGACGACGGTGATGTCGTCGAGAGAGAGGCGTTGTTCTTCTTTGTGATGTCGCCAGAAGCCGTTGCTGGAAGCCGTCAAGGTAAAAACTCCAATGACTGCGACGAAACTCATGATGCGCATGAACGTTCCGCCACGGTTGCTGGGAAGTGTCGTTTCGCGAGCAAGGCGATGACTGCTGCGCCGCCGTGACCGGCAACGCAGTAGAGGGCGCAAAAGAAAAACAGAACGCCCGTGCCTCGCGAGACATGTCGCGAAAAAACACTCGTCTAGATTGTGCTGACTGTTGCGCCTGCGTGGCCGTGGAAGGGGGGCAGGTGCATGAGGACGCCGGGTGGCTGGAAGCTGGCCCGCGCGCCGCTGGAACGCTTGAAACGAAAAAGGCCGGTTGCTTTATTCGCCGCTCATGGAAAGAGCCGAGACGGAGAAACGACCGACGAGCCTTCTTGTATAAAAACTGTTCGACCCAGTATGGAACGCGCAGCGCGCCACAATGAAAACGAAACGTTAATGAAGGTGAATTGCAGTTGGAACGATGCACATGATAGCACGATGCCGGACGATCGCGCAAACCTGCTGGCCGAAGGGTGCTTGGCGGGGGCGCTCGATCCCTTGGCGGGCGGGCGATTGCAGCGGATGCGGGTGTTTCGTGAGCACACCCTGAAAACGGCAGGAAATGAACCGTTTGGATCATTTTCCGGTTGGCGTCCACGCGAAAAATGGGCGGCCGGAAGTGTCACGGCGGCAGGCGACCACGGCGCGAATCCTGCCCCAAAGAAGTGGCAGCACGCTGCAATGAAGCCGTGAAGTTCGCGAAGCGTCGCCAAAGGCAGCAAGCGGAGCCCCGCAAGCCGCCACAAAGGGCGAAAAAAATCCGCGCTCGCGGCGCGGATTTTTTCATCAATGCATGCGGCCGACGCCGCTACCACAGCGTCTTAAGCCGACGGCGGCACGTAACCCTGCGCGGTATCCGCGCCTTCGCCGAAGAAGAACTTTTCTGTCTGCTTCATCAGATATTGGCGTGCGCGCGGATCGGCCATGTTCAGGCGGTTTTCGTTGATCAGCATGGTCTGCTGCTTCAACCACGCTTGCCAGGCTTCCTTCGAAATGCTTTCGTAGATCCGCTTGCCGAGTTCGCCGGGCAGCGGCGGGAAATCGAGGCCTTCGGCTTCCTTGCCGAGCTTGGCGCATTGAACCATACGAGTCATGCTGTGCTTCTCCTGTAATCGATATATGGGGCTGGGGCGCCGCTCAGAGCTGCTTCATCAGCACGAGCGACTTGCGCTGCCAGTTATAGAGTCTGCGGCGGTCTTCAGGCAGGTCGTCGACCGTCACCTTGACGAAGCCGCGTTTGAGGAACCAGTGTTCGGTGCGCGTGGTGAGCACGAAAATGCGCGTGAGGCCGCGGGCCCGCGCGCGCTGCTCGATGCGCTTGAGTAGACGCTCGCCGTCGCCGGTGCCTTGCGCTTCGGGCGCGACCGTCAGGCACGCCATTTCGCCGATGCGCTCCTGCGGATACGGATACAGTGCCGCGCAGCCGAACAGCACGCCATCGTGCTCGATCACCGAGAAATGGTCGATGTCGCGCTCGATCTGGTGACGGCCGCGCCGCACCAGCGTGCCGTCCGATTCGAGCGGCTCGATCAGCGAGAGAATGCCGCCGACGTCGTCCGGCGTGGCTTCGCGCAGGCTTTCGAGGTTCTCGTACGAGATCATCGTGCCGACACCGTCGTGCAGGAACAGTTCGAGCAGCAGGCTGCCGTCGAGCGCGTAGGGGATGATGTGCGCCCGCGCGACGCCGCCACGGCATGCGCGGATCGAATGCTTGAGGTAGAAGCCCGCGTCGCCGGTGACTTCGCCGCTTTCGTGCAGCTTGTACGCGTCGTCGAGCGACAGTTCGCGGACCAGTTCGGGACCGTCTTCACCGGCTTCCATCAGGCCCGGCGTTTCGGTCAGGAACACGATCTTGTCGGCGCGCAGCGCGATGGCCGCGGCCGAGGCCACGTCTTCCATCGCGAGGTTGAACGCCTCGCCGGTGGGCGAGAAGCCGAGCGGCGAGAGCAGCACCAGCTTGCGGCTCGCGAGCGAATGGCGGATCGAATCCGCGTCGATCTTGCGCACCACGCCGGTGTGCGCGAAGTCGACGCCGTCCAGAATGCCGACCGGGCGCGCCGTCACGAAGTTGCCCGACACCACGCTGATGTGCGCGTGCGCCATCGGCGTGTTCGGCAAGCCCTGGCTGATCGCCGCCTCGATGTCCAGACGCACTTCGCCGGCCGCTTCTTTCGCGGACTCCAAAGCGCGCGCGTCGGTGATGCGCATGCCGTGCGAGAACTCCGACTCCACGCCATGCAGGCTCATCTGCTCCTCGACCTGCGGCCGCGAGCCATGCACCAGCACGATCTGGATGCCCATGGCCTGCAGCAGCGCGATGTCGGACACCAGCGCATTCAGGAGCCCCTGATGCACCACCTCGCCGCCGAAACCGACGACAAACGTCTTGTTTCGGAACGCATGGATGTACGGGGCGACTGAACGCATCCAGTCGACGAATTGCGCATGCTGTGCGAGGTCTTCCGTTGTTCCGGCGGGGGCCGGAACGCTCGCGGGCGCGGGGACGAGGTCGGTTTGGGAATTCATGCCGGGGATTATAATGCGCCCCCATGTCGAATGTACCCAAAAGTCCCGCTGCGGCGAACGAGAATCCGGCGCCGGCCGCCGATCCGATGAACTCCGGCGACGCGCAGCGCCGTCCAGCGCAGGACACCGAGCCCAACACGCCGCACGCGGCGCGCGAATCGCGTCGTGCCGCGCAGGACGCGCAGCCGTCGGCGCAGAAAAAAAATCCGCTGCGTGAGAGTGGCCCAGGTGGCCAGGGTGGCGCGCGTGCGCAGGATGATGGCCGCAGTGGTACGTCGCAAGCCGCGCGGGCTGGCGAAGGCCGGAGTCCGGGCCATGGTCGAGCACACCGGCAGGAACACGCGGACCGCGCGGAGAATGCGCCGCAAGGCGAACGGCCCGGGCGTAGTGACGGGCAGCATGGGCAGCCGCCACGCGCCGCGGGAGCGAACGAGGCGCGGCGCGGCGGCGAACAGCGCTCGCCATCGGCACATGCGCCGGGTTCGGATCAACCGCGGCGCCGCGACGAGCAGCGCGGACAGCCCTCTCATGCGGCAGATCCAGATCAGCAGCCGCACGGCGACAGCCGCGCGACCCAGCAGCGCCGCGGGCCGCCACAAGGCGGTGCGCCGCGTCGCGAATCCGGTGCGCTCGCGCAAAAGTCACCGCAAGCGGGTGGTAGCGACCGCAACGCTGCCAGCCGTGAGCCACGCGCAGCGAACGAACCACGGGAATCACGCCCGCCGCGCGCGCGGCGCGTCGTCGAGCCGAATCCGATTCCGCCGATCACCTTCCCCGAAGCGCTGCCGGTCTCCGGCCGCCGCGACGAGATTGCCAAGGCGATTGCGGAGAACCAGGTGGTGATCGTGTCGGGGGAAACCGGCTCCGGCAAAACCACCCAGTTGCCGAAAATCTGCCTCGCGCTGGGGCGTGGTCTCGGAGCGGGCGGCTCGGGGCTGATCGGCCACACGCAGCCGCGCCGGATCGCCGCGTCGGCAACCGGGCGCCGTATTGCCGAAGAACTCGGCACGCCGTTCGGGGAAGTGGTCGGCTACAAGGTCCGCTTTACCGACAACCTGTCGCCGGGCGCGTCGGTCAAGCTGATGACCGACGGCATTCTGCTCGCCGAAACGCAGACTGATCCGCTGCTCAAGGCTTACGACACGCTCATCGTCGACGAAGCGCACGAGCGCAGCCTGAACATCGATTTTCTGCTCGGCTATCTGAAGGAAATTCTTGCCAGACGCCCTGATCTGAAGTTGATCGTGACTTCGGCGACCATCGACGCCGATCGCTTCGCGCGCCACTTCGGCAGTGAAGAGAAGCCCGCGCCGGTGATCGAGGTGAGCGGGCGGCTCTATCCGGTCGAGGTGCGTTACCGGCCGGTCGTCGAGGACAGTCCGGCGGTGAAGGCCGCTCAGGGCACGTCGTCGGGCTCATCGTCCGCGCGCGGCGACAGGCCGAAGACGCAGCGCGAAACCGACCGCGATCTGATGGACGCGATCGTCGACGCCGTCGACGAACTGTGCCGCGAAGGCCCCGGCGACGTGCTGGTATTCCTGCCCGGCGAGCGCGAGATCCGCGACGCCGCCGAGGCGCTGCGCAAGCATCACCCTCCGCATACGGAAATTCTGCCGCTGTTTGCACGGCTGTCCGCGGCCGAGCAGGAGCGCGTGTTCCGCACTTCGAACGCGCGCCGCATCGTGCTGGCGACCAACGTCGCGGAAACCTCGCTGACGGTGCCGGGTATCCGCTACGTGGTCGACACGGGGCTCGCCCGCGTGAAGCGCTACTCGTATCGCAACAAGGTCGAGCAGTTGCAGGTCGAGTCGATTGCGCAGTCCGCAGCTAACCAGCGGGCGGGGCGCTGCGGCCGGGTCGCCGATGGTGTGTGCATTCGCCTCTACGAAGAAAGCGATTTCCAGAGCCGTGTGCGCTTCACCGATCCGGAGATTCTGCGCTCGTCGCTGGCGTCGGTGATTCTGCGGATGAAGTCGCTGCATCTGACGGCAATCGAGACCTTCCCGTTTATCGAGCCGCCGCCGGGCCGCGCAATCGCCGACGGCTATCAGCTGCTCAACGAACTCGGCGCCGTCGACGACGACAATCAGCTCACGCCGCTCGGTCGCGAACTCGCGCGACTGCCGCTCGATCCGCGCGTCGGCCGGATGATTCTGGCCGCGCGCGATCAGCAGGCGCTGAAGGAAGTGCTGATCATCGCGAGCGCGTTGTCAGTGCAGGACCCGCGCGACCGGCCGATCGAAGCGCAGGAGCAGGCCGACCAGGCGCATCGCCGTTTCGCCGACGAGCGCTCGGAGTTTTTGCAGTGGCTGAAAATCTGGAACTGGTTCGAAGAAGCGATCGCACACAAGAAGTCGAACAAGCAGTTGCACGAGGAATGCCGCAAGAACTTCCTCTCGCAACTGCGGCTGCGTGAATGGCGCGACGTGCACTCGCAACTGTTGACAGTGGTGCGCGAACACGGCTGGCGTCTGAACGAGGCGGAAGCAACCTTCGAGCAGATCCATCTCGCGCTGTTGACGGGGCTGCTCGGCAATATCGGCCTGAAAGCCGACGACGAGCCGTATTACCTCGGTGCGCGCGGCATCAAGTTTTATTTGTGGCCGGGCTCGGCACTGGTGAAGAAAGCAGGCAAGTGGGCGATGGCCGCCGAACTCGTCGAGACGAGCCGTCTGTACGCACGCTGTATCGCGAAAATCGAGCCGGAGTGGGTCGAGAAGATCGGCGCGCATCTGCTGAAGAAGTCGCTCTCCGAGCCGCATTGGGAGAAGCGCGCGGCGCAGGTGTCGGCGTTCGAGCGCGCGATGCTGTATGGTCTGCCGATCTATCACCGGCGGCGCGTGAGCTTCGGCAAACAGGACCCGGCGCGCGCGCGTGAGTTGTTCATTCGCGGCGCGCTGGTCGAGGGCGAGTTCGATACGAAGCTCGCATTCTTCGCGCACAACCGCAAGCTGCTCGCCGATATCGAACAGTTGGAACACAAGTCGCGGCGCCAGGATGTGCTGGTCGACGACGAACTGATTTTTGCGTTCTACGATCAGGCGTTGCCGGACGGCATTTACACGGGCGCGTCATTCGAGCGCTGGTATCGCGACGAAGTGAAAAAGAGCGGCCAGCCGGAAGACAAACTGCGCCTGCTGTATCTGTCGCGCGACGATCTGATGCGGCACGAGGCCGCCGGCGTGACGACCGATCTGTTCCCGAAGCGGATGACGATGTCGGGCGTCGAGATGGCGCTTACCTATCACTTCGAGCCGGGTACGCCCCGCGACGGCGTGACGCTCGCTGTGCCGCTGTACGCGCTGAATCAGGTCGACGCGCGGCGCTGCGAGTGGCTCGTGCCCGGCATGTTGAAAGAGAAGACGCAACTGCTGCTGAAATCGTTGCCGCAGAAGTTGCGGCGGCATTGCGTGCCGCTGCCGGAATTCGCGGCGGGTTTCGTCGACCGGCATAGTGGGCCGCGTTTCGGTGCGGGTACGTTGCTGGAGTCGCTGATCGCCGATATTCGCGAGCAGACCCAGGTTGCGATGAAGCAGGCGGACTTCAAGCTCGAAACCTTGCCGCCGCATCTGTTCATGAACTTCAAGGTTGTGGATGAGCACGGGCGGCAGCTTGCGATGGGCCGCAATCTGTCGCAACTGCGCGCCGAACTCGGCGGGCAGGCGCAGCAGCATTTCCAGAAGATCGCGTCGAGCGCGGCAGGTGCGGCGTTGGCGGATGCAGGGGGCGGTGGTGTGGCGACGCCTTTACAAGGAGCCGGGGCGGCTCGCGCGGCGCAGCGCGGCAAGAGCGCGGCGGGTCCGCAAACCACGTCGCAAGATGGCGCGGCCGGCACGGCGCTGTATGAAAAACTGACCACCTGGAATTTCGGCAAGCTCCCCGAATTGCTCGAGATTCGCCGGGGCGGCCAGACACTGTTCGGCTACCCGGCGCTGGTGGATCGCGGCACCCACTGCGATGTCGAAGTGTTCGATTCGCCGGATGAAGCCGCGCGGATTCATCGCGCGGGATTGCGCCGGCTTTTCGCGTTGCAGTTGAAGGAGCCGATCAAGTATCTGGAGAAGAATCTGCCGGGCCTGCGTGAAATGGCGATGCAGTTCATGCCGCGTGGCACGCAGGAAGAACTGCGCGATCAACTGATCGACACCGCGCTCGATCGCGCCTGTCTTCAGAACCCGCTGCCGGACGACGAGGTCAGTTTCCACACGCGACGCGACGAGGGTCGTAGCCGCCTGACGCTGCTGGCCCAGGAAATCGCGCGGCTGGTCGGACAGATTCTCGGCGAATACGCGAGTGTGACGAAGAAGCTGGTGCAGGCGAAGTCGTTCGCGGCCGCGCATGCCGACATGCAGAACCAGCTGGATGGACTGATAGGCAAGCGCTTCGTGGTCGATACGCCGTACACCCAGTTGGCGCACTTTCCGCGCTATCTGAAAGGGATGGCGTTGCGCATCGACAAGCTGAAGGCGGACCCGCCGCGCGACGCCCGGCAGTTCGCCGAGTTTGCCCCGCTGTTGCAGAACTATCAGCGCGCGGTGGCGCAGCGGGGTGGTGTGCTGGACCCGCGGTTATCGGAGTTTCGCTGGTTGTTGGAAGAGTTGCGGATATCGCTTTTCGCTCAGGAGTTGCGTACCCCCATGCCGGTTTCGGTGAAGCGCTTGTATAAGGTCTGGGAATCGATGCAGCGGTGAAGCGGGCGTGTTGGGCGGTGGTTGCTGAGTAGGCGTGGGGGCGGGGCGCTGCATATGCGTCCGTTGCGTGCCGCTGATGCGCACAACACTCCTGTCGGCTTCGGCTTCGGCTTCGGCTTCGGCTTCGGCTTCGGCTTCGGCTTCGGCTTCGGCTTCGGCTTCGGCTTCGGCTTCGGCTTCGGCTTCGGCTTCGGCTTCGGCTTTCATCGTCGAGGCGAACGCTGTTGTGCTTGTGTGAGGCCGTGGCCTCAACTCGCTCAGGCAATGCGTGAGGTCATGCCTTGTGAGAATGACGTCCCGTCACAAACGGCGCGGGCCTTTTAGACCCGCTCTCGCCATGGCCACGCAACCATGCTGAAACCATCACAGCGGCTGGTCCTTGAAGCGGACCGGCTCCACGAGCTCGGCCTACCAGTGCACGCCTGCACCGATCGACGCGCCGAACTCGCCGCGCGAGTCCGTGCTCGCTTGCAGCTTATAGGCCCACGTTCCCTTTTCCGATAACTGCGACATGCCGATGGCCAACGCCGACTGGCCGCCGTACGTGCCGCCGGCCATCGCGAACATGCCACGACCCGGGATTACCGCCTGAGGTAAGCCTGCTATCGCCAACGCGGCCGCCGTGCCGCCGTAGCCGTCACGACGGGCCGAGCGGATCTGATCATCGGTGTAGCGGTTCGCCTGGCTGAGTGCGCCGCCTGCGGTCTGCTGTAACTGATTGACGTTGACCGCGTCGGTGCCTTGCACCCCGGCTGCGACATTGATGATCTGGCGTTCCTGACCCGCCGTGCCCACCGACACCGCGTTCGCACGGTCCGCGACCGAGCCGTGACCCAACGCGACCGAATTGTCCGCGCTCGCATTCGCTGCCGCGCCAAGCGCGGCTGCGTTATTGCCGCTGGCATTGGCACTCGCACCGATGGCGGTCGAACTTGCGCCTGTGGCCCGCGCGTTCGCGCCCGCCGCGATCGAATGCACGCCCGACGTCACTGCGCCTTCGGTATCTCGACTACCTTGCGCGCTGATGAACGGGTTCGCCGCGTTGACCACGGCGTTGTTGACCGCCCCGTTCACGACCGCGTTCAACTGCCCGAGGTTGACCGCGTCGGATACGTCCACGCCGTCGGCGACGTTGTGGATGACAGTGCCGCCGCCCGATGCGTCGTTGCCCAGTGTGACGCTGTTGCGGTTGTAGCTTCCGTCGGCGTTCCTGTCGTACATGAGCGCGCCGTCGAGCTTTGTGGCTGTCGCCTCGCCCTGATCGCTGACTGTTTTCAATTGAGCGACATTGACAGCGTCGGTGTCAGCGGTGCCGGCGGCGACGTTGTGGATGACGGTGCCACCGCTTGCCGCGTCGCCCGCGAGAGTGATGCTGTTGCGGTTGAGGCTGCCGTCGACGTTCTGGTCATACATGAGCGCGCCGTCGAGTTTCGCGGTGTTGGCGTTGCTCTGATCGCTAACCGTGTTCAACTGGGCGACGTTGACCGCGTCCGTGTCGGCGGTGCCGGGGGCGACATTGTGAATGACGGTGCCGCCGCTTGCCGCGCCGGCGCCGAGTGTCACGCTCTCCAGGTTGACGCTGCCGTCGGCGTTCCGGTCGTACATCAGTGCGCCGTCGAGTTTCGCGGCATTGGCATCGCCCTGTTCGCTGACCGTGTTCAACTGGGCGACGTTGACCGCATCAGTGTTGGCGACACCCGCCGCAACGTTGTGAATCACAGTGCCGCCGGTTGCCGCGCTGCCACCGAGCGTCACGCTGTCCCGGTCGAGGCTGCCGTCGGCATTCTGGTCGTACATCACTGCGCCGTCGAGTTTCGCGGCATTGGCCTTGCCCTGATCGCTGACCGTGTTCAATTGGGCAACGTTGACCGCATCCGTGTCAACAGTGCCAGCGGCGACATTGTGAATGATGGTGCCGTTGCCCGCTGAATCGCCACCGAGCGTGACGCTGTCCCGGCTGACGCTGCCGTCGGCATTCCGGTCGTACATCAGCGCGCCGTCGAGTTTCGTTGCGGTTGCCTCGCCTAGGTCGCTGACCGCTTTCAACTGAGTGACATTAACGGCATCGGTATCGGCGGTACCGGCAGCGACGTTCGTAATCTGGCGCTCCTGTCCAGTTGATCCCATCGACACCGTGTTTGCACGCTCGGCCACCGAATCGCGGCCAATCGCGACGGCGTTGTCCGCGGTGGCAGATGCGCCGTAGCCGAGCGCGACACCTCCGTCGCCGACGACGGCCGAGTGCGCACCAATGACAGTCGCGTTCGAGGCACCAGCAACGGCCGACGCGCCAATCGCCGTAGCTTCTGCCTCGCCGGCAACCGCGCCTGCCCCGACCGACGTGGCGTGCGCCGCGTCTGCCACGGCACTCGCGCCGAACGCCACCGAGCCCGTCCCGCCGGCGCGCGCCCTGGCGCCGACCGCTGCCGCATCGGCGCCGGGGCTGCTTGCGCCAGGCCCCGCCGCGAGCGCATTGGCGCCCGTCGCGACGGCGTCATCGGAGCCGTCGACGCCGCCTTCGGCTTTGAAGTAACGCTGCGTACCGCTTCGCGCAATCGCATCGACCTTGCCGTCGATCGCGCTCAACTGACTGACGTTGACCGCGTCGCTCGGCAGCGCGCCCGCCGCGACGTTCGTCAGGCGACGTTCGTTGCCCGTCGAGCCAAGCGAGACTTCGCCCGCCGGATCGGGGGCCGCGATCAAGCTGGCGCCGAGGCCGACCGGAGCATAAGCGGGGCGTGTCAGGTCGGAACTGGTGGCGGAGTTCGCACCCAACGCGACGCTATTCGCGGCGCTGGCAGTGGCGTGGTTGCCAAGCGCGACCCCGTCGACGCCGCTGACGGTCGCGCGGTTGCCGAGCGCCACGCTGCCGTCAGCTGCCGCCGATGCCAAACTGCCGCCGGCGAAGGCTGCGCTGCCCTGCGTTTGCGCGCCGTAGCCCACTGCGGTGGAGGCGGAGCCGGAAGCTGTCGACAGTGCGCCGAATGCGGATGCGGCCGCGTCTGTTGCGATGGCCCCCGAGCCAGAAGAGATGGAATCGAGGCCCATTGCGACCGCATTCAAGCCAATCGCGGTGGCCCGGTCGTTCAGCGCGCTGGCGTTCAGGCCCGCTGCCGTCGCGCCGGCGCCGAGCGCTCTCGTATCCGCCCCCACCGAAGTGGCACCGCTGCCTTGTGCATTGGCGTTCAGGCCGACTGCATTGGCGCCGTCTCCTTGCGCATTGGCATTCGAACCGGCGGCCATCGCCGCGTTGCCCTGCGCGCGGGCTTGCGCGCCTAGCGCAATCGAGCTGGGGTCCGGCGCGCTCGCCTGCTTGCCTACCGCAATGGCTAAGTCGCCCGAGGCATCGGCTGCCGAACCTGACTCTATCGCATCCGTGCCGGCAGCGACCGCCGACGCTCCGCTCGCCAAAGCCGCCGCGCTGAGTACAGCGTGCACGATCGCTTTCTTTCGCGCCGCCGCGCGATTTTTTCCGAAGTTTGCGGGCCCGCAGACAGCCGGCGCCGCGGGCGCCGCTGTGCACCAGGTCATTAAAATACTTCTATTCATCGTGTGACAACCTCCACGTTATTGTGCGAAGTGGACGGCGGCGCGTGACTGACGATGATTGATGAGGGTTGATCGCCCTGATCAATCGCTAAAAATACGAGGAAAATAGCGGCTCGTTTTGCGCTCGTGCTTTTATGCCTGTTCACGCCCGAAACTCCGCGCCACGCTGATAGCCAAGGTAATGCGCGTCGCGGCGAGGAGCGTTGAATTATCCGTTCCGTAGCCGAGATTGGGGTATCAGCAAACTCTTAAATGGACGAAGCGAATAATCGGTGTAAATCAGGCGGGATTATTTTTATCTACCGATGGATAAAACAAGGAGCGGTCTGATTCTTTCTCATAGCTGATTATCCGGCTTTGCGACTTTTTGAATATCTGGCCGAATTGGATAGGTCGCGAAACATCTCAAGCCGGGTATTTACTATCCCTGCGTTCGAAAACCGCTTCCCGATGCGCTGCGCCCGTTTGTCCCGAACGCCGCCGCGCTTCCTCACGCCCTTTATTTCCAGCACGCCGCGCATCGACCTACGTCAACCGCTGACGCCGGCAAACGTTCTACAATGACCGTTGTTCTCCGAAGTGAGTTTTCATGCGTAAATTTTTTCTTCCCGGCTTGACTGCCACGTTCGCCGCAAGCGCGGCGCTGGTCGCCGCCGCAGGCTTTTTTTCTCCCGCGGCGCACGCCAACAACGTGATCGTGCTCAATTCCGGCGAAGCCACGCTGAGCCTGATCGACGAGACCACCCGCCAGGTCATCGGCACGGTGCCGACGGGCAAGGAGCCGCATCACCTGATGGTCACGCCGGACAATTCATCGCTGATCGTTGCCAACTCGGTGTCGAACAATCTGATGTTCGTCGATCCGAAGTCGGGTCAGGTGCAGCGCTGGGTCGAGAACATCGAAGATCCGTACCAGATCGGTTTTTCGCCTGACCGCAAGTGGCTCGTCACCACCGGTCTGCGCCTGGACCGGCTCGACATCTATCACTACGACCAGAAGAACCAGATGACGCTGGCCTCGCGCCTGCCGCTCGCGGTCATGCCGAGCCACATGGCGTTCACGAAGGACAGCAAGACGGTATTCGTCACGCTGCAGGTGTCGGGCGAGCTGGCCGCGATCGACTTGCCTACGCAAACCGTGAAGTGGAAGATGAAGGTGGGCAAGGTGCCGGCGGGCCTGTGGATGACGCCGGGCGAGAAGTATTTGCTGGTCGGCATGACCGGCGCGGATTACGTCGCGGTGGTCGACTGGCGCAACCAGAAGGTCGTCAAGACCATCCCGACGGGCAAGGGCGCGCACAATTTCCGTTCGCTGGACGACGGCAAGCACGTCGCGGTGTCGAACCGCGTGGCGAGCACGATCAGCATCATCGACGAGGACACGCTCACCAACGTCGGCGACATCACCGGCCTGATGCCGGGACCGGACGACATGGAACTCTCCGCCGACAAACGCTATCTATGGGTGACGTTCCGCTTCGCGAAGCATGTCGGCATCATCGACCTGAGCACGCGCAAGCTGATCCAGACGATCGCGGTGGGCCGTTCGCCGCACGGCATCTATTTCTTCAATCGCGCGCCGGTGACGGCGCCGAACGGCGCTTAGAGCCATAGCCATGCCGCACGCAACGCGAGTCACGACGGATGAGGTAACCAGGCCAGCATCATGTTCCATCTGATTTTTTCTTCGCTCGACAGCTTCGTTTCAGCCCTGCAGACACTGCTGTATGTCGACGTGGTGCAGCCGCTGCTATACCGCTTCGACCTGATGGACTACGACGAGGACACCTACGACAGCCTGTACTGGGTGATCGTGGGCGTGCTCGAAGTGCTCGCGATGTACGCGATCCTGCGCCCGCTCGAAGCGCTGCGTCCGGTGGAGCAGTGGGAGAGCCGCAAGGCGGTGCGCATCGATGTGCTGTACACGTGGATCGCCAAGCTCGGCATTCTCAACCTGTTCTTTTTCTTCGCGCTGCAGCCGTTCTTCGACAACGTGCAGGGGTGGCTGCGCCTGCACAACATTTCGAATATCGAGTTCGACAATCTGTGGCCCGGCGTCACCACGCAGCCCCTCGTCACGTTCGTGATGTACCTGCTGGTGCTCGATTTCGCGGGCTACTGGTATCACCGCTGGGAACACCGGATCGGCGTGTGGTGGGAACTGCACGCGGTGCATCACAGCCAGCAGCAGATGTCGCTGTGGTCCGACGACCGCAACCATCTGCTCGACGATCTGCTGCAGGCGTCGTTCTTCGCGGTGATCGCGCTGGTGATCGGCGTGCCGCCGTCGCAGTTCGTCGTGCTGGTCGCGATCACAAACCTCGCGCAAAGCGTGCAGCACGCGAACATCCGTCTGTACTTCGGCTGGCTCGGCGAGCGGCTGCTCGTTAGCCCGACGTTCCATCGCCGTCACCACGCCATCGGCTACGGTCACGCGGGGCTGAAGTACGGCTGCAACTTCGGTGTGCTGTTTCCGTGGTGGGACATGCTGTTTCGCAGCGTCTCCTGGAGCCGCGAGATGGAGCCGACCGGCATCAGCGACCAGCTCGAAGGCCGCCGCTATGGCGATGGTTTCTGGGCGCAGCACTGGCTTGCATTCGTGCGCATCGCTGCAAGACTGACGTCGAAACGTCGCCCGGGCGAACGCAACGACGCAGCCGCCGTCTGAGCCGCCTTCGCCGCACGCCGCCGGTTTCCCTGGCGGCGCTTCCCGTGGTTTATCCTGTGCACGTTTGCGCACGCGCTCAAGGCCTGCCGGCCGGTGCGCTGCGCGCTTCGCCTGATTCCTTCGTTTCGTTCACCGACACAGGCTCGCATGAATGATCTGTTGCGCTCGTTCGGGCGCGCGCTTGCCAGCGCGCTCCACCCGCGCATGCTCTGGCTGACCTTCAAACCGTTTCTCGCCGCGACGGTCGGGTGGGGCGTGATCCTCTGGTTTTCCTGGCAGACGCTGGTCGGCGGCACCCGGCTCTGGCTCGATAACTGGTCGTTTACGGTCACGCTTTATCGTCTGTTCGACTGGCTCGGTTTTTCGGCGCTGCATGCGGCGATCGCACCGTTCATCGTGATTGCGATGGTGATTCCGCTGATCGTCGTCACGGTGTTGCTGCTGATCGCCACGCTGTCGATGCCCGCGGTGATCCGGTTCCTGTCCGCGCGCCAGTTTCCGGCTCTGGAAATGCGGCGCGGCGGAACGTGGTACGGTAGCCTCGCTCAGGCGTTGTGGACCACCGTGGTGTGTCTGGTACTGCTGATCGTCACGTTGCCGCTGTGGCTCGTGCCGCCGTTCTTCGCGCTGATTCCACCGCTGCTGTGGGGCTGGCTGACCTATCGCGTGATGAGCTACGATGCGCTCGCATTGCACGCAACGCGCGACGAGCGGCGCGCGCTGGTGCGCCGGTTCCGGCTGCCGCTGCTGTTGATCGGCATCGCGAGCGGCTTGCTCGGTTCACTGCCGACGCTGCTGTGGGCGTCGTCGGTCTGGCTGATCGTGCTGTTCCCGGTGATCACCGCGATGACGATCTGGATCTATGCGTTCATCCTCGTGTTTTCGGCGCTGTGGTTCGGCTACTACTGTTTGCGCGCGCTGCAACGCATGCGCACGGAAGAGCATGGCGGCGTGCGTCAGACGGCGCCCGTTCCTTATTGACTGGTATTGATCAAGCAAAAAGAGGCGGTAATGGCATTTGGCGTCATCATCATCGGCGATGAAATCCTGTCGGGCAGGCGCGTCGACAAGCATCTGCCGAAGGTCATCGAGTTGCTGGGCGCGCGCGGTCTGTCGCTCGGCTGGGCGGAATACATCGGCGACGACCCCGAGCGCATCACGGCGACGCTGCGGCGCACGTTCGCCACCGGCGACATCGTGTTCTCCACGGGTGGCATCGGCGCCACGCCGGACGACCACACGCGCCAATGCGCGGCGGCCGCGCTCGGCGTGCCGCTGGAACTGCATCGGGAGGCCGCGAAGCTGATTCAGGAGCGCATCCGCGACATGTATCCGGCGAACGCGGCGGCGCCGCTCGACCTGGACTCACCGGAAAACCGGCATCGGCTGAATATGGGCACGTATCCCCAAGGCGCATCGATCATTCCGAACGGCTACAACAAGATTCCCGGCTTCTCGATCAGGCATCATCATTTCGTGCCGGGCTTCCCAGTGATGGCGTGGCCGATGATCGAATGGGTGCTGGATACGCAGTACGCGCATCTGCATCACGCGATGCCGCATGCGGAAAAGTCGTTGCTGGTGTTCGAGCTGCCGGAATCGCGCATTACGCCGCTAATGGAAAAAATCGAAAGCGATTTTCCGGGCGTGCGAGTGTTCAGTCTGCCGAGCGTCGGCGATGCGGAACGCGGTGGGGTATATGCGCGCCATCACATCGACCTGGGCGTGAAGGGCGAGCCGGAAGCCGTGGCGGCTGCGTTCGTGAAGCTGCGCGAGGGCGTGCACCTGTTGGGCGGCGATATCGTCGAGCCCGAGTCGATTCCGGCGGCGAAGCCGCGCAGCTGAGGCGCGGCATGTGGCGGGCGGGGGGCGGTTCGAGGCTTCCCGCACCGCAGCGGTTATGCGGCATCGGCTCGGCGCGTGCACGGCCGGCCGGCCGATGCCGATCGAGGCCTGCTGACATCATCGGCCTGACACACTAAGCGCCGACGATGTGTCCATGATGACGCGGCCGCCGACCTGACGGTTTATCACGTGAAAACGCCGCGGTCCTGACACGCAACGGAAGCGGCCGCCGACGTGCAGCCCGGTCAAGCCGCAAGCTCGCGCCGCCCGCTTAGCCGCCGACCCGCTCCATCATTACGCGCCGATCCACGGCAATCCACGAAAGCACCAGCCCGAGACCGTCTTCCGATGCCCCTGGCCGTCCTTGTCGCCTTCGAAGCCTTCCAGCAGGTCGTACGCTTTCGTGAAGCCGGCCTGAGTGGCGGCAATCGCGGCGAGCTTCGAGCGCGCGGCGCTGCGGCACAGAAACAGTACCGGCGTATCGTGCGACGCGACCTGATTCACTTGCGCAATGAATTCCTGATTCGGCACCGCGCCCGGGTAGCGCGTCCATTCCACGTGCGCGTACTGCCCGTCGCCGATGAGCGGGCGGCCGACCCAATCGAGTTCGGCACGGGTGCGCACGTCGACGAGACGTGTGCGCGGATCGAGTTGCAGCAGTTCGAACGCCTCGGCGGGCGATACCGCGCCTGCGTAGGGCAGTTGGTTCTCGGTGCGGCGGGTCTCCGCCTGGGCGTACAGCTGTTCGAGCGTGCTCATGAGCGCCAATCTCCTTCGGACCAAATGAATATTCTAGCGCGCGGCGTGCACGCCGCGCGCGCCGCCTGCCGGGCGACCGGGCGCGCTGGTTTCCAGAAACTGCGCGCGCAATTGTGGTGCATTTTTGCATGGATGCACCAAAATATAATTAACCGCCGCCCGCACGGTACTGGGTGCACTAATGTGGTGCGACAGCCATCGCGCCAATATGAGGGCTGCATGGCGTTCGGTGCGTCCATTCCCCGTCGACGCGCGCGCGGTATGCCTTTGCGCCGCCTTGGCCCATACATGGCACAGAAGCTGCTTTATTGGTGCCGATCGATTTGTCCGGGCCAGTTTCTGTTCATTCGCGACGTTTGAGGGTGGACGCGCCGGGACGGGTCAGCTAGATTGGGCGGCGGCTGAATCCGCCGAATTCGTTAATCAGGAGATAGGTTATGAGTAAATCCGTGGCCGACGTCGTTCAACTCGTCAAAGACGAGGACGTCAAGTTTGTCGACTTCCGTTTCACCGACACGCGCGGCAAAGAGCAACACGTTTCGGTGCCGGTGTCGGCATTCGATGAAGACAAGTTCGAAAGCGGCCATGCGTTTGACGGTTCGTCGATTGCCGGCTGGAAGGGCATCGAAGCATCGGACATGTTGCTGGTCCCGGACGCGAACACGGCGTTCATCGACCCGTTCTATGAAGAATCGACCCTCGTGCTGACCTGCGACGTCGTCGAACCGGCTGACGGCAAGGGCTATGAGCGCGACCCGCGCTCGCTCGCGAAGCGCGCTGAAGCATACCTGAAGAGCACCGGCCTCGGCGACACCGCCTTCTTCGGTCCGGAACCGGAATTCTTCATTTTCGATTCGGTCCAGTGGAACACGGACCAGTCGGGCTGCTTCATCAAGATCGGTTCGGAAGAAGCACCGTGGTCGTCGGCGAAGGAATTCGAAGGCGGCAACACCGGCCACCGTCCGGGCACGAAGGGCGGCTACTTCCCGGTCGCCCCGGTCGACACGTTCCAGGACATCCGTTCGGAAATGTGCCTGTTGCTCGAACAGATCGGCATTCCGGTCGAAGTGCATCACCACGAAGTCGCAGGCCAGGGCCAGAACGAAATCGGCACGAAGTTCTCGACGCTGGTGCAACGCGCCGACTGGCTGCAGCAGATGAAGTACATCATCCACAACGTCGCGCACACGTATGGCAAGACGGCGACGTTCATGCCGAAGCCGGTCGTCGGCGACAACGGTTCGGGCATGCACGTTCACCAGTCGATCTGGAAGGACGGCCAGAACCTGTTCGCAGGTAACGGCTACGCAGGTCTGTCGGAATTCGCGCTGTTCTACATCGGCGGCATCATCAAGCATGCTCGCGCGCTGAACGCAATCACGAACCCGGGTACGAACTCGTACAAGCGTCTCGTGCCGCACTTCGAAGCACCGGTCAAGCTGGCCTACTCGGCACGCAACCGTTCGGCATCGATCCGTATTCCGCACGTGTCGAACCCGAAGGGCCGTCGTATCGAAACGCGTTTCCCGGATCCGCTGGCGAATCCGTACCTGTGCTTCTCCGCGCTGATGATGGCGGGTCTGGACGGCGTGCAGAACAAGATTCACCCGGGCGAAGCCGCCGACAAGAACCTGTACGACCTGCCGCCGGAAGAGGATGCAAAGATCCCGACCGTGTGCGCCGGCCTCGATCAGGCTCTCGACTCGCTCGACGCGGACCGCGAATTCCTGACGCGCGGTGGCGTGTTCACGGACTCGATGCTCGACGCGTACATCGAACTGAAGACGGGCGAGCTGCAACGCTATCGTCAGTCGGTGCACCCGATCGAATTCGAAATGTACTACTCGCTGTAAGCGGCCATGGCGCTTCGCCCTTTACCCGGCGAAGCGCTTTGCCCGACGCTCGCGATCGGTCACGAAGGGACGGCGGCGCCGTCCCTTTTTCGTTAGACCGCGCATCATTTTCGCGAGTCGCTTTTGCGTTGCCCGGGTAGTGAGCAACACAAAAGCGGCATACCTGATTTTTCACCATCTCCTACCGGCCAGACTGCAAGATGGTTCTCAAGAATCTGATCAAGGCAAGGAAAGGGCACGAGCAGTCGCTCTCGGACGATGCGCAACTCGTGAGTTCCGGTTTGCTGCCGGGCTTCGAGACGTTGCCGACCGTCGTGCTGGTGCTCGACAAGCGAACGCTGCGCGTCGCGTTCGCGAACCCGTCGGCGGAGTCGATGCTGGAAATGTCGCGCAGGCAACTGACGCAGATGACGTGGCCGGACATCTTCTCGAATGCGGATGAACTGGTCGCGACCATCACCGCGATCGCCGCGCACCGTTTTCACGCGACGCATCTGGACGCCGTGCTCGAGCGTCCCGGCCACGAACCGCTGCACGTGCATGCGATCGTCGGCTTTCTGGAGAGCGCGCAGGACTACGTGCTGCTCGAGCTGTTCGAGAACGAGCGGCATCTGCGTACGGACCGCGAAGAACGCATCAACGACCTCACTGCGGTCAACAAGCAACTGATCCGCAATCTCGCGCACGAGATCAAGAATCCGCTCGGCGGGATTCGCGGCGCGGCGCAACTGCTCGAGTTCGAACTCGGCGAGCGTCAGCGCGACGAATTGCGCGAGTACACGCAGGTGATCATCAAGGAGTCGGACCGGCTGCAAACGCTGGTCGATCGCCTGCTCGAACCGCACCGTCATCCGCACATCGTCGGCGACGTGAACATTCACGAAGTGTGCGAGCGCGTGCGCCAGGTGATTCTCGCGGAGTTTCCGCGCGGCCTCACCATCGAGCGCGATTACGACGTGAGCGTGCCCGACCTGCGCGGCGACAAGGAGCAACTGATCCAGGCGCTCCTGAACATCGTGCGCAATGCGGCCGAAGCTCTGCGCGAACGTATCTCGCAAGGCGATGCGCGGATCGAATTGCGCACCCGCATCGCGCGCAAGATCACGATCTCGAAACGCTTATGTAAGCTGGCACTGGACTTGCATATCATCGACAACGGCCCGGGCATTCCCGAAGAAATCCGTGACCGCATTTTCTATCCGCTCGTGTCGGGGCGCGAGGACGGCAGTGGTCTCGGTCTGACGCTCGCGCAGACGTTCGTGCAACAACACGACGGTCTGATCGAAGTGGACAGCCGGCCGGGCCACACCGAGTTTCAGATTTTGCTGCCGCTCGACTGCTAACCCCACACGCATTTCAAGACTTCTGACCGACCCATATGAAGCCGATCTGGATAGTAGACGACGATCAATCGATTCGCTGGGTGCTCGAAAAAGCGCTCGCCCGCGAAAACTTCGCGACTCGCAGCTTCGCGAACGTCCGTGAGGCCTCGGCCGCGCTCGATCACGACAGCCCGCAGGTGCTGGTGTCCGACATCAGGATGCCGGGCGGCTCAGGCCTCGAATTGCTGCAAACCGTACGCGACAAGGTGCCGGGCCTGCCCGTCATCATCATGACGGCGTTCTCGGATCTGGATAGCGCGGTCGCCGCATTCCAGGGCGGGGCATTCGAGTATCTCGCCAAACCGTTCGACGTCGACAAGGCGGTCGAACTGATCCGCCGCGCCGTCGACGAAAGCATGCGCGGCGAACAGCCGTGGGACGAGCGCGTCGCCGAAGCGCCCGAAATGCTCGGCCAGGCGCCGGCGATGCAGGACATGTTTCGCGCGATCGGCCGCCTGTCGCATTCCGCGGCCACCGTGCTCATTACCGGCGAATCAGGCACCGGGAAGGAACTGGTCGCGCGTGCGTTGCACCGACATAGCCCACGCGCGAATGGTCCGTTCATCGCGTTGAACACCGCCGCGATTCCGAAGGATCTGCTGGAATCCGAACTGTTCGGCCATGAGCGCGGCGCGTTCACCGGCGCGCAGGCGATGCGCCAGGGACGTTTCGAGCAGGCCGAGAACGGCACGCTGTTTCTCGACGAAATCGGTGACATGCCGTTCGATCTGCAGACGCGTCTGTTGCGGGTGCTGTCGGACGGGCAGTTCTATCGCGTCGGCGGTCACAACCCGCTGCGCGCGAATGTGCGCGTGATCGCGGCGACTCACCAGAATCTCGAGTCGCGCGTACGCCAAGGGCTGTTCCGCGAGGACTTGTACCACCGGCTCAACGTGATCCGCCTGCGCTTGCCCGCGTTGCGCGAGCGCAGCGAGGATATTCCGCTCCTCACGCGGCACTTCCTGCAGAAGAGCGCGCGCGATCTCGGCGTCGAATCGAAGCGCGTGTCGGAAGACGCGCTCGCCTATCTCGCGTCGCTGCCGTTTCCAGGCAACGTGCGACAGTTGGAGAATCTCGCCAACTGGCTCACGGTGATGGCGCCAGCGCAGACCATCGAGATCAAGGACTTGCCGCCTGACCTCGGTCCCGCGCAAGCCGGCGTCAGCGATCTCACCGGCGGCGTGGCGGCCGGGGCAGGGGCAGGCGACGAGGGCTTCGCCGGCAGCGCGCCGGTCAACGGCGCGAGCGCCGCGGCGCATCCGTCCGGCGCGGCGGGTTCGCCGGTCGCGACCGCGGTGAGCGCGTGGGAAGGCGGCTTGCGCACCGAAGTCGCGCGGCTGTTGCGCGAAAACTCGGCGGACGTGATGGACGAACTCGCTCGCCGTTTCGAAGCGGCGGTGATTCGCGAGGCGCTCGACTTCACGCGCGGACGCAAGGTCGAGGCGGCAGAGCGCCTGGGCATCGGCCGCAATACGATTACGCGCAAGATCCAGGAACTCAATCTCGAGCCCTGAGCAAAGTGTCGTTGCAGCGGCGGGGCGGGGCGCGAGTCGCCTCGGCTTGCCGTTGCGGCGCTAGCCGATATCGCCCGTTATCCGGGCCGCGGTTCCCACAAGGCATAATCAACGCTGTTTTCATTCGACAGCCGACGATGCCCGCTCCTCTGAACTCTCCCGCTCCTTTCTCCTGGCCGCTTTCCCCCGATCCGTTCCTGTCGCTCGAAGCACTCGACGACCCCGCCGCGCTCGCGTGGGTCGAACAGCAGAACATCCGCACGCGCGCCGCGTGGTGCAGCGGCGCGCAGTTCGAGTCGCTCAGGCAGCGGCTCGCCGACGCGTATCTGCCGCGCGAGCGTCCGGTGATTCCCGATCGGTGGAAAGACTGGGCTTACGATCTGTGGCAGGACGAGCGCAATCCGAAGGGCATCTGGCGGCGCACGACGTGGGCGGAATGGCGCAGCGGTGCGCCGGTCTGGCAGAACCTGCTCGACTTCGACGCGCTCGGCGCCGCTGAAGGTACACCATGGGTGTGCGTCGAACTCGACATTCTTTATCCGGACGGCGATCGCGCGCTGATCACGATGTCGCCGGGCGGATCGGACGCGCAAGTGGTGCGCGAGTTCGACATCGACGCGCAGCGTTTCGTCGACGACGGCTTCGTGATCGCGAAGGCCGGCAAGCACACGGCGTCGTGGATCGATCGCGACACGCTGTACGTCGGCTGGGACAACGGCCGCAAGACGCTGACGCGCTCCGGTTATCCGCGCGACGTGCGGCGCTGGACGCGCGGCACCGCGCTCACCGACGCGCCGGTGGTGTTCAGGGGCGCGTTCGGCGATATCGGCGTGGAGGCGAACTACGATCCGGTGGAGCGGCGGCATACGGTGGTGAGCAGCGTCGATTTTTTCGGCTCGCATACGTATTACCTCGATGGCGCCGAGGGTGCTGATGGCGCGATCGACGCGTGGCGTCAGTACGACGTGCCCGCGCACGTCGCGGTGGGCGGCTGGCAAGGCTGGCTGCTGCTCGAACCGCGTCTCGACTGGGATAGCGACGGTGCGCATTATCCGGGCGGCGCGTTGCTGGCGATCCGCGAGGACGCGTTCCTGCGCGGCGAGCGCGACGTGCTGCCGCTGTTCATGCCGACGCCGCTGACCTCGGCCTGCGAGTGGACGCATACGCGCAATCACCTGATCGTGTCGTACCTCGACGACGTGCAGAACAAGACCTTGCTGTGGACACCGTCGCAAGACGCGGATCACGCATGGCATTGGCAGCAGCGCCTCTTTCCAGCGCATGCCGACGCACAGTCCGACGTGTCGCCTGTCGAGCCGACGCTCAACGACGAAGTGTTCGTCGATACCGATGACTATCTGCAACCGCCGGCGTACTGGCTGGCCGACCTCGCGAGGGACGACCTGAGCGAGTGGGAGTTGATCGACCGGTGGCCGACCCAGTTCGATGCGACGCGCTTCTGCGTCACGCGCGGGCATGCGGTGTCGGCGGATGGCACGCGGGTGCCGTATACGGTGATCGGGCCGCGCGCTGCGCAATCGTTCGAACCGTCGCATGGTCCGCGCCCCTGCCTCTTGAGCGGCTACGGCGGCTTCGCGATTCCGCTCCTGCCGAGCTATCTGACCGGGCAGGGCATCGGCTGGCTGGAGCGCGGCGGCGTGTACGTGGTCGCGCATATTCGCGGCGGCGGCGAGTTCGGCACGCGCTGGCACACGGCGGCACAGGGCGAGCAGCGCCAGCGCGCATTCGACGACTTCATCGCGGTCGCCGAGGCGCTCATCGGCACCGGCGTGACCAGTGCGGCGCAGCTCGGCATTCAGGGCGGCAGCAACGGCGGTTTGCTGGTGGCGGCGTGCATGGTGCAGCGCCCCCAGTTGTTCGGCGCGGTGGTGTGCGAAGTGCCTTTGCTCGATATGAGCCGCTATCACCTGCTGCACGCGGGCGCGTCATGGATCGACGAATACGGCGACCCGGACGAGCCCGACGAAGCGCGCGTGCTGGCCGCTTACTCGCCGTATCACCGCGTGTCGGCGGGTGTCGCGTATCCGCCCGTGCTGTTCACCACCTCGACTGCCGACGATCGCGTGCATCCCGGCCACGCGCGCAAGATGGCCGCGCGCATGCAGGCGCTCGGCGAGCCTGGCGCAGACAGGGTCTGGTATCGGGAGAACACGGAAGGCGGGCACGGAGGCTCAGATGAGCTGGAGCAGGCCGAGCATGACGCGATGGTCTTCGAATTTCTGTGGAGCGTGCTGGGCGGTTTTGC
Source organism: Paraburkholderia fynbosensis (assembly GCF_902859935.1). GTDB lineage: Bacteria > Pseudomonadota > Gammaproteobacteria > Burkholderiales > Burkholderiaceae > Paraburkholderia > Paraburkholderia fynbosensis. The sequence continues at coordinate 231,313 of NZ_CADIKI010000008.1, read as the reverse complement.
GCAGGCCGACGCGGCGGTGTAGGGCAGCGCGCGTTGCGCGTGGTGCGAGGCGTTAGCTACGCGCCCGCAGCAGCATCGAATCGGCGGATCAGCCGAGCTGCGCGAAGACCGGCGCGTGATCGGACGGCTGTTCCCATTTGCGCGGCACCTTGTCGATATCGCACGCCGAGCATACGTCGGCCAGCGGCTTCGACAGCAAGATGTGGTCGATGCGCAGCCCCGCATTGCGGCGGAACGCCATCATCCGGTAGTCCCACCACGAGTAGATCTTCTCCGGCTGTTCGAATTGGCGGAACGCATCGAGCAGGCCGAGTCCGATCAGCCGCACGAACGCGGCGCGTTCTTCCGGCGAAACGAGGTTCTGGCCTTCCCATGCTTTCGGATCGTGCACGTCGCGATCGTCCGGCGCGATGTTGTAATCGCCGAGCAGCGCGAGCTTCGGATGCAGCGCCATTTCGCTCGCGATCCAGTCGTGCAGCGCCGCGAGCCAGCGCAGCTTGTACGCGAACTTGTCGGTGCCCGGCGCCTGGCCGTTCGGGAAGTAGGCAGAGATGATGCGCACGCCATCGATGGTGGCCGCGATCACGCGTTGCTGCGGATCTTCGAAGCCCGGGATGTTGCGCACGATACTGCTTTCGTCGACGTCGAGCCCGTCGCGCACCAGAATGCCGACACCGTTATAGGTTTTCTGGCCGGCATACCAGCTGCGGTAGCCTTTCTCCGTGAGTTCGGCGCGCGGAAACTTCTCGTCTGGCAGCTTCAGTTCCTGGAGACACAGCACGTCGGTGCCGCTGGTTTCGAGCCAGTCGATCACGTGCTGCTGGCGGACTTTAAGAGAGTTGACGTTCCAGGTGGCGATTTTCATGACATTCTCACATTCTTGCCGGGCAAGGTTTCGTGGGGGCCTCGACCCCTCGTTTTGCTCGAGCGCTCAGGTTTGCTGCCTGTCGCGGGGACGACGGCCATTCGACTCATCGCGCGGCTGACGACGCGCTTGATTGGCGCAGGCGATTGCAGTTGTCCCGCATCTTATCGCGCGAGAGCGGGGCCGGCGAAAATTGCTCGCGCGGCGCCGCAAAAATAAAAGCGCGATGCCCGGATGTCGCGGCGTATAGTGGGACCACACACTTTCGCACGATTGCGAGTCGGAGAGTCATCATGGCCGAACTTTACCCCGCCCTTTATAAGGACTTCGAAGTGCATCCGCTGGTGTTTTCGCGGGCGTTCGACAAATTCGACGGCCACAAGCGGCACGCCGAGGGCTACGACGTCGCGGTGCGCGTATGTCGTCCGGGCGCGATCAGCGGATCGAAAGCGAGTCGCGTGTTTCGCCTCGTGCTGCCCGCCACGATCGCGGATTTCGGCGTGGCCAAACGCAGCGCGAGTCAGTATGGCGCGGACATCATCGATGGCAAGGTGGAAGGCGCGACGGTCCAGGATCTTTGAGGCGTTTCATGAACGAGTGCCTCTGTGTATGCGATCGTTCGGAAAATAATGCGCGCAATGGTTTGACGTATTGCGAACAGCCAGATATAATCTTTTTTCTCTGACGCGGGGTGGAGCAGTCTGGCAGCTCGTCGGGCTCATAACCCGAAGGTCACAGGTTCAAATCCTGTCCCCGCAACCAACGCATTACATGGCTTTGCAAGATTTCAGGTGCTTATGCAGTAGATGGCGAAGCCATCAGAAATCTGGCAAATCCGTTGTGACAAAAGCCCGCGCTAGCGGGCTTTTTGTTTTGCGGTTTCTGACGGCTTCACCCCGTTGTCTTTCTCTTGCCATCTGCTGACTTCGTCACGGACGACCGCACATGCGTCGTGTGCCTTTATCAGCCCCTTTTGCTGAGCCGCTTGTCGCGAGTCGCCGGAAGACCGCGAGAAGCGGGGACGTGCCGAACCCCCGAACGAAGCGTAAAAGCAGGGCGTTCCCGCGAGATCTGCTTCAGGCAGTCATGCCCCCGTCGACACCCAGTTCCCACCGCTGACAAAGCTGCTGTCGGCCGTGGCCAGAAATAGCGCAGCAGCAGCCACTTCTTCGCGCAGCCTAAATAAGTGGTCGGTTCTGATCCTCACCGTGTTGTGCGCGAAGCCGTCCCGGTTCAACGCGAAAGCGACGCCTCGACCCGATCACTCACAGGGTGCTAATCGAGGCTCTACGACGCCTCGAGCGAAACGGCCTCGACAATCGTCGTGTTCTAGCGTCGCCGCCGGTGGCCGTCGAATATTCGATCACGCCGTTGGGGCGGTCGGGCAAACATGGCGGCAGTATTGAAAAAGCGCAAACAGCCTTTGACGAGCGGTCCGCCTGGGACATCCATCATATGGATACCGAAATATGTTTCAGATTGCGACCGCGTAAGCGCTATGTCTAGCGTGACCTTCACGCTGAACGCGACGCACGATTTATGACTTGCGCCCACCCCTCTTTTTTTGTGCGTAGATCAGAGCGCCGGTTTCGACGGGGATGAACGGCGCCTGAAAATGATCGATCAGAAAATCGATGAATGCTCGCGCGCGCGCCGTCTGGTTGCGCTGGTTGGGATAGTAGACAAACAGATCGGCGGACGGCAGTTCCGTGTCTGGCAAGACCAGCCTTAACCTGCCGCTCTGAACATACTTCGCCAGATCCCATTCGGAACGAATCAGGATCCCATGCCCGTCGAGCGCCCAGCGCAGCACGATGTCGCCATCGTTACTCGACAGCGCGCCTTTGACTTTCAAAGCCTCGGTGTGGTCGCCCTGCATGTACCTCCAGACGCCATAGGCATCATTGTTCTGGCGATGAATGATGCAGCGGTGGCGGGCGAGGTCCTCGACGCGCTCCGGTGTCCCGAAACGCTCCAGGTATTTCGGGGAGGCGCAAAGAAAACGGCGGTTACTCATGATGCGCCTCGCGCTCAGCCGGCTATCGGGAAGCTCGCCGAAACGGATCGCCATATCGAACGCCTCCTCGACCAGATCGATGGGCCGGTCGGTCACTTCGAACTGGATTTCGACATTCGCAAACCGCTTAGCGAAGTCTGACACGAGGGGCGCGATGGTCGTGCGCCCGAAGCCGAGCGTCGCATTGATCCGCAACAGCCCGTGAGGGTCGGACCTGGCGCCCGATATCTCATCTTCCATCTGTCGGACCTGCCCGACGATTTGCGTCGCGTAGCGCAGGTAGGTCTCGCCCTCCGGCGTGAGACTGACGCTTCGCGTCGTCCGGTTGACCAGCCGCACCCCCAGTTTCTGCTCGATCGACCCCAGCCGTTTGGTGGCGGCCGGCGGAGTGAGATCGAGCGCACGCGCGGCTCCCGACAGGCTTTTTAGTTTGGCGAGGAGGACGAAAAACTCGAAATCGGATGCCGGGTCGGTTGGCACGCTGGTTGTGCACCTAAAGTAAAAAATGAAATGAATGCAAGTGAATTCTAACGCCTCGATTCGCGGATAAGCTGCTTTCCATCGCACTCAGACGCATGCAATGCGTGCCCAAACTCAGGAGACATGTCATGAGAATCGTGGAAATCCGCGAAAAGACCGTTCCGATCAGTTCCCCGATCCGCAATGCCTATATCGACTTCAGCAAGATGACGCTGAGTCTCGTCGCCGTGGTGACGGATGTCATCCGCGACGGAAAGCCGATCGTCGGTTATGGCTTCAACTCCAACGGCCGCTACGGTCAGGGCAAGCTGATGCGCGAGCGTTTCATTCCGCGCCTTCTCGAAGCCGATCCCGCCACGCTCGCCAACGACGCCGGCGACAACCTCGACCCGCACAAGATCTGGGCGACCATGTTCACCAACGAAAAGCCCGGCGGTCACGGCGAGCGCTCGGTTGCGATCGGCACGATCGACATGGCGATCTGGGATGCCGTGGCAAAGATCGAGGGCAAACCGCTGTTCCAACTGTTGGCGGATCGCTATGGCAACGGCCAACCCGACCGTAAGATTTTCGTGTACGCGGCGGGCGGTTACTACTACCCAGGCCAGGATCACGGGAAGCTGAAAGACGAAATGCGCAGTTATATCGACCGTGGCTATACGGTCGTGAAGAAGAAGATCGGCGGCGCCTCGCTCGACGAAGACCTGCGTCGCATCGACTCGATCCTGAGCGTGCTCGGCGACGGGCAGAAGTTGGCCGTCGATGCCAATGGCCGTTTCGATCTCGACACGGCGGTCCGGTACGCGAAGGCGCTCTCGCAATACGACCTGTTCTGGTACGAGGAGCCGGGCGATCCGCTCGACTACGAACTGCAGGCGACCTTGCGCAACTACTACGACAAACCGATGGCCACCGGCGAGGACCTGTTCTCGATGCAGGATGCCCGCAACCTGATTCGCTACGGCGGTATGCGTGCGGACCGGGACTGGCTGCAGTTCGACTGCGCGTTGAGCTACGGCCTCGTCGAATATCTGCGTACGCTCGACATGCTGCATCAGCATGGCTGGTCACCGAGCCGCTGCATTCCGCACGGTGGCCACCAGATGTCGTTGAACATCGCGGCCGGCCTGGGTCTCGGCGGCAACGAATCCTATCCCGACCTGTTCCAGCCGTATGGCGGCTTCCCCGACGGTGTGAAGGTGGACAACGGCTACATCACCATGCCCGATCTGCCGGGTATCGGCTTCGAAGGCAAAGCTGATCTGTTTGCCGAGATGCAGAAGCTGTCAGCCTAGGCCGTCAACTGGTAAGCGCGCCGACGCAGGCGCCGGCGCGGCGTTCACAAAAGTAGACAAAAGGAACGCAGGCAAGATCGGTCCGTGCCCACCGCAGTGGGAAATCCCGCTGCGAGTGCTCGACCCGACTTTCATTAAAAGATGCCACGCATAGGAGACAGTCATGCGGGTTTCAAAGATCGGAAAATATCTTTCCAGGCTCTATGTACAGGTTCTGATCGGCATTGTCGCCGGCGTCCTCGTCGGCCATTTCTATCCTGACGTCGGTTCCCAACTCAAACCACTTGGCGACCTGTTCATCAAACTGATCCGGATGCTGCTTGCTCCGATCATTTTCGCCTCCGTGGTCGTCGGTATCGCTCGCATGAGTGATCTTCATGAGGCCGGTCGCGTCGGCGTCAAGGCGGTCATCTACTTCGAAATAGCATCGACGATTGCGCTTGCTGTCGGCCTCATCATCGTGAACGTGATCAAACCGGGCAGCGGCATGAACATCGACCCCGCGCATATCGACAGTTCCGCGATTGCCGCCTACACCCACGCAGCACGGCAGCACGGCATGCTCGAGTTCTTCATGAGCATCGTTCCGAACAGCATTGTCGGAGCGTTCGCGAATGGGGATATCCTGCCAATCATCTTCTTTTCACTGCTGCTGGCCATCGCACTCGCCAGGCTCGGTCCCCGAACCGCGCCGTTCGTCGACATGCTCGACATGTTCCTTCAGGGCATGTTCGGCGTCGTGCGAATCGTGATGTACGTCGCGCCGATTGGAGCGTTTGGCGGCATGGCATTTACCATTGCGAAGTACGGCATCGGCACGCTCGCGTCATTCGGCCAGTTGATGCTGTGCCTCTATCTGACTTCGATTTTCTTCGTGGTCGTGGTGCTTGGACTGGTGATGCGGATGAGCGGGCTGTCGTTGTGGAAGTATCTCCGCTACATCAAGGACGAAATTTTCATCACGCTCGGCACGGCGTCGACCGAAGCGGTGCTCCCCCAAATGCTGATCAAAATGGAAAAGATGGGGTGTTCACGGCCCGTGGTCGGCATGGTATTGCCCACCGGCTATACCTTCAATGCCGATGGCACCGCGATCTACCTGACCATGGCTTCGATGTTCATTGCGCAGGCGATGAACATCCACCTGAGCCTCTGGGACCAGTTGCTGCTGCTCGGCGTGTTGCTGCTGACGTCCAAGGGATCTGCGGGTGTAGCGGGGGCCGGATTCGTCGCGCTGGCTGCCACGCTGGCCTCAATGCACAAGATCCCGGTGTCCGGGTTGGTGCTGCTGCTGGGAGTTGACCGCTTCCTCAACGAGGCGCGTGCCGTCACGAACCTGATCGGCAACGGCGTGGCGACGATCGTGGTCGCACGATGGGAAGGGGCGATCGACATGAACAAGGCCCGAGCCATGCTCGACCGTGTCAATACGAGCATTGACGCACAGGAGTCCACCGACGAAGCGTTGGTGGATCGAACGCATCCGAAAGACACCATTATCCGGGCCCATACGCATTGAGTCGTGCAGTCAATTTCATCACGCGTATCACCGCCGTGACCACGCAATCTGACAAAGCGAATTTCGCGAGTCAGCTCTGGATTACCCCGACTCCCGGCGCCGGCGAGGCTCGCGATCACCCCGGTGAAATGGATGATCAACCAGCGCGACTTCCCGTCGGTCTACTCGCCGGGCGTCGCGTTCGCGTGCGAGGAAATCAGGGGCGTACGCGTAGCGATATACGCAGCCGACAGGTTGAGGACCACACTGCAATTCCTGCTCGCGACGATGGCCGTGCGGAGATAGGGGCGGCAGGTCTGCCGCATTGACTGGCTTGTTGTGCGCGAGGCGCAGTTCCGCCAGTCATCAGCCGCGCGGCTGATGGGTATCAATCGCCCATTCCACCGCCGCTTGCGCATGCAGCGCGGTCGTATCGAACACCGGCAGCGCGCAATCTTCCGGCTTGATCAGCAACGTGATTTCAGTGCAGCCGAGAATCACCGCCTGCGCGCCACGCTCGGCCAATGTTTGGATCACACCTTGATACACCGCTCGCGACGCATCCTGCACATTGCCGTGACACAGCTCGTCGTAAATGATGCGGTGCACGTCGGCCCGGCCGGCTTCATCGGGAACGAGTGTTTCGAGGCCGTAGTGCTCGCGCAGGCGGCCCGTGTAAAACGTCTGTTCCATCGTATAGCGCGTGCCGAGCAGGCCAACCCGTTCGACACCGGCAGCCCGCAGCGCTTCGCCGGTCGGATCGGCGATATGCAGGAACGGCACCGTGATCGCCTGCTCGATCGACTCGTACACGCGATGCATCGTGTTGGTCGCGAGCATCACCAGATCGGCGCCGCCGCGTTCGAGCTGGCGCGCGGCATCGGCCATCTGCTGACCGAGCGCGTTCCAGTCGCCCGCGCGCTGGTTCGCCTCGATCGGCGCGAAGTCGACCGTCAGCATCAGACTGCGGGCGTTGTGATGCCCGCCGAGCCGCGCCTTCGCATGACGGTTGAGGAGTTTGTAATACTCGGTGGACGACTCCCAGCTCATCCCACCAATCACGCCGATCATTTTCATCTGCCTGCTCCGTGAACGGGTGACGGCTGCCGGAGCGCCCGGCATGCACCGTCCTGAACGCCGAGTATAGGCGCGCGGCGAAGCATGTAGCCGGTACGGATTGCGCGCCGCGCGCCGGTACGGAAGCCGGGGCGGGCATCCGGATAAAACACCGCACGACCTTTTCTGTCGTCGATAGAATCGTAACCACCCAGAAGCGGGCAAAGGGAGAGACAGATGGATCTGATCATCCGCCGCGCGATGCTGCCGTCCGGCACCGCGCCACAGGACAGGCAACCGGTCGACATCGGCATCGATGCGGGCCGCATCGTCGCCGTCGAGGCGAACCTCGCCGCGAGCGCGGGCGAGGAAATCGATGCAGCGGGTTCGCTCGTCGCGCCGCCGTTCGTCGATCCGCATTTCCACATGGACGCGACGCTGTCGTACGGCTTGCCGCGCGTGAACGCGTCGGGCACGCTGCTCGAGGGCATTGCGCTGTGGGGTGAGCTGAAGCCGGAACTGACGCAGGCGGCGCTCGTCGAGCGCGCGTTGCAGTATTGCGACTGGGCCGTCGCGCGCGGCTTGCTGGCGATCCGCAGCCATGTCGACGTGTGCGATCCGCGCCTGCTCGCGGTCGAGGCGCTGCTCGAAGTGAAGCGCCGGGTCGCGCCGTATCTCGATCTGCAACTGGTGGCGTTTCCGCAGGACGGCGTGCTGCGCAGCGCCGGCGCGTTCGAGAACCTCAAGCGGGCGATCGCGATGGGCGTCGACGTGGTCGGCGGCATTCCGCATTTCGAGCGCACGATGGCCGACGGCGCGCAGTCCGTGCGCCTGCTGTGCGAGTACGCGGCGGAGCAGGGCTTGCGCGTCGACATGCATTGCGACGAATCGGACGATCCGCTGTCGCGCCACATCGAAACGCTGGCGGCCGAAACGCAGCGGCTCGGTTTGCAGGGGCGCGTCACCGGCTCGCATCTGACGTCGATGCATTCGATGGACAACTACTACGTCAGCAAGCTCCTGCCGCTGATGCGCGAGTCGGGCGTCGCCGCGATCGCGAATCCGCTCATCAACATCACGCTGCAGGGCCGCAGCGACACTTATCCGAAACGGCGCGGCATGACGCGCGTGCCGGAGATGATGGCGGCCGGCATCAACGTCGCGTTCGGTCATGACTGCGTGATGGACCCGTGGTACAGCCTCGGTTCGGGCGACATGCTCGAAGTCGCGCACATGGGCCTGCACGTCGCACAGATGACGGGCGTCGACGGCATGCGCGCGTGCTTCGACGCGGTCACGGTGAATGCCGCGCGGATTCTCGGTCTGGAAGGCTATGGCATCGCGCCGGGATGCGCGGCCAATCTGGTGCTGCTCGACGCGCGTGATCCGGTCGAGGCGATTCGCCTACGCGCCGCGCGGCTCGCGGTGGTGAGCCGTGGCAAGGTGGTGAGCCGCGCGCCGGCTGCGCGGGCGGCGCTATCGCTCGAAGGGCGGCCGGCGCAAGTGGACTTCAAGCTGCATCGCGGCTAACGGGCTGGCGCGGCGCGGTAAGTCTGCGATTTGTGCGCGTAGGCGTTAGCGCAGGAAAAAGCCGGCGCCTGCTCACGCAGGCCGCCGGCTTTGTTTGATGACATCGACATCGACATCGACGGCGCGGCGCACAACAACACGCCGCTCGATGCTTCAACTGGTCAATGCACCGAGCCCGGCGCCATGCCGTTATGGCGTAACAACGCGTCGATATTCGGCTCGCGGCCTCGGAACGCCTTGAACGACTCCATCGCCGGACGGCTGCCGCCCACCTCCAGAATCTCCTTGCGATAGCGCATGCCGGTCGTCTGATCGAGCACGCTGCCGCTCGCGGCTTGCGCCGCTTCTTCGAACGCGGCGTACGCGTCGGCGGACAGCACTTCAGCCCACTTGTAGCTGTAGTAACCCGCCGCATAACCGCCCGCGAAAATATGGCTGAACGTATTCGGCCAACGCGAGAACGGTGCTTGCGGCACCACGTGGAAGCGTTCGTTGATCTCGCTGGCGAGTTCGGTGGCGCTCTTCGTGCCGCTCGCGTCGAAGCCGGTGTGCAGTTGCATGTCGAACATCGAGAACACGATCTGACGCAGCGTGCCCAGACCGCTCTGGAAGTTCTTGGCGGCCAGCATCTTGTCGAACAGATCGCGCGGCAGCGGCTTCGCCGTTTCGACGTGCGAGGTCATGTCGCTGAGCACGTCCCACTCCCAGCAGAAGTTCTCCATGAATTGCGACGGCAGTTCGACCGCGTCCCACTCCACGCCGTTGATCCCAGACACGCCGAGTTCATCGACGCGCGTGAGCATGTGATGCAACCCGTGGCCGAACTCGTGGAACAGCGTGATGACTTCGTCGTGCGTGAAGCAGGCGGGCTTGCCGCCCACCGGCGCCGAGAAATTGCAGGTCAGATACGCGACCGGCGTTTGCACGCCGCCATGCGAGTGCTTGTGACGGCCGCGCGCATCGTCCATCCAGGCGCCGCCGCGTTTGCCTTCGCGGGCATACAGGTCGAGGTAGAACTGCGCGACCAGACCGCCGTCCTGATTCTCGACGCGGAAGAAGCGCACGTCCGGATGCCACACGGCCGCTTCGTCGCGACGGATGCGCACGCCGAACAGCGTCTGCGTGACCTTGAAGAGACCCTTGAACACCGCGTCTTCGGGGAAGTACTGCTTGACCTCGTTCTCGGAGAACGAATAGCGCTTCTGGCGCAGACGTTCAGCGGCAAACGTCATGTCCCACGGTTGCAGATCGCTCATGCGGAGTTCGTTCGCGGCGAATTCGCGCAGCTCCTTCCAGTCCTGTTCCGCATGTGGGCGCGCGCGCGTGGCGAGGTCTTCGAGGAACGTCATGACCTGGGCGGGCGACTCGGCCATCTTCGGCGCAAGCGAGACTTCGGCGAAGTTGTCGTAGCCGAGCATATGCGCTTCTTCCGCGCGCAGCTTCAACTGTTCGGCGAGCACCGACGTGTTGTCCCACTCAGGCTTGCCGTTGCCGAATTGCGCACCGAGTTCGGATGCGCGCGTCACGTACGCGCGGTACATCGCTTCGCGCATCGGACGATTTTCCGAGTATTGCATCACCGGGAAGTACGACGGGAAGTGCAGCGTGAATTTGTAGCCGGTCTTGCCTTCGCGTTCGGCCGCTTCCTTCGCGGCTTCCACCACATCTTCGGGCAGTCCGGCCAGTTGCGCTTCCTGGCCCGCATCGACGATGTACGCGTAAGCGTTGGTCGCGTCGAGCACGTGGTCCGAGAAGGCCTTCGACAGCCCCGCCTGCTTTTCCTGCAGCTCGGCGAAGTGCGGCTTCTGGTCTTCCGGCAGTTCGGCGCCGGACAAACGGAAATCGCGCAACGCATTGCCGAGGATCTTCTTGCGCTCGCCGCTCAGCGATGCGAAATCGCTGCTCGCGTTCAGCGCCTTGTACTTCTGGTACAGCGCGAGGTTCTGTCCGACGCTCGACCAGAATTCGGTGACGCGCGGCAGATTTTCGCCGTACACGGCGCGCAGTTCAGGCGTATCGGCGACGGCGTTCAGATGGCCGACCACGCTCCACGCGCGCGACAGCGGTTCGGTGGCGCGCTCGACCGGCTCGACCACGTCGGCCCATGACGCGGGCGTGACCGGCAGCGCGGCGCGCTCGACGGCGGCGGCCGCGTCGGCGAGCAGCACATCGAGAGCGGGCGTCACGTGTTCGGGGCGGATGTCGGCAAAGCGCGGCAGGTCGGAAAAATCGAGGAGCGGATTGTCGTGATGCGAGGGAGTAGTGGACATGAGGCTTCCTGTCTGACGCGGGTGAACGGGTAATCGGTGCATCGACGAGGGGCGCGCGCGGCCGCCTGTGGCACCCGATAGGGACAGTATTGGGGCGGGACGCGCCGATTCCAATCCGTCGGCAGACAAATTATCAGATGTCGCGGCTTCGGTGGGTGAATCGCATGCGGCATGCGACGTGGGGCGTGCGACGTGAAGGCGGCCACGCGCGCTCGCGGCGCCTTCGGGGCGCCTGCCGCCGCTGAAGCGCTTCTGTGCGAAAGCGAACGGTGCGCATTGCTGCCCTGCCGCAATCTGACATGTCGCTAGCAGTGAGCGATGTTTCTGTCGGAGGTGTCGATGAACCCGCTTTCGCACGCTTTAAAGCGCAACGGCAACAACTTCGACCTCGTGCGGCTGTTGGCCGCCTTGGCCGTCGTGTATGGCCATTCGTATCTGCTCCAGGCGCCGGATGGCACGACCGACTGGGTGCAGAACGCGCTCGGCTTCGATGGCTTCGGCGCGTTCGGCGTCTACGCCTTTTTTCTGCTGAGCGGCATGCTGGTGACCGCCAGCTTCGACCGGCAACGCTCGGGGCCGCGTTTCGTCGCGTTGCGGATTGCACGGCTGTGGCCGGCGGTGGCGCTCGGCTCGGTCGTGACGGTGTTCATCATCGGGCCGCTTTTCACGACGCTGCCGCTGCGCGAATACTTCGCCTCCGGGATGACCTGGGCGAACCTCGACAACTTCTCCACCATCGTCCTGAAGACCCGCTGGACGTTGCCTGGCGTATTCGAGCATAACCGCATGCCGCACGAGATCTGCGCAACGCTGTGGACGCTGCCGCTCGAAGTGCGCTGCTATCTGATCGTGCTCGTGACCGGCATGCTGGGGCTGCTGTCCAGCCCGCGCGGCGTGCTGCTGGCGGCGGCGCTCGGCGGCGCCGCGATCGTGTTGCGCGTGCATCTGCCGCATCTGCAGCTGGGCGTGCGCGATTTCAGCCATCCCGCCAACGGCTATTCGTTCTGGCCGGAGCCGTTCTTCATCCTGGGGATGCTGTTGTACGGCTGGCGCGAGCGGGTGGACATCAACGGTCTGACGGCGCTGGGGTTCGCGATGGTGTTTCTGGTCTTTCGCGATACGGCCGGGGCGCAGCCGCTGTTCTATCTGGCCTTCGTGTACGGCGTGCTGTGGGTGGGAACGACGCCGACGCTGCGGCGCTTCGTGCCGCGTCACGACTACTCGTACGGTATTTATCTGTACGGGTTCATGGTGCAGCAGTGCGTCGCGAATATCGCGCCGCAGTTGAGCCACGTGATGTCGCTGGTGGTCGCCGCGCCGTTGATCCTCGTGAGCGCGGCGCTGTCGTGGCACCTTGTGGAACGGCCGGTGCTGACGTGGTGCCGCACGCGGCTTGCGCCGCAGCACAGGTCGTCGGCGGCGGGTATGGCTGCGGGAGATCGGGCGACGCGTTGAAGCGGCGCTGCCTGCGCGCGCGGCGCACCTCGAACCCTGGCGCGTGACTGCCGCTGTTTCCTGCGCCGAGCTTCTGTGCGTGAAGGCGGGCGCCAAGGTTCGCAGAAAGTCTCTTTTGCCGGCGAATCTGGTTCGCCGGCCGTCTTTTTCCGCGTGCCGCCGTTACGCCTGCGCCTGCGCTTCGCGCTCGGCGGCTTCGATCGTGTTGACGAGCAGCATCGTGATGGTCATCGGGCCGACGCCGCCCGGCACCGGCGTAATGTAGCCGGCCACTTCCTTGACGCCCGCGAAATCGACGTCGCCGCACAGCTTGCCAGCGTCGTCGCGATTCATGCCGACGTCGATCACCGTCGCGCCGGGCTTCACCATGTCGGCCGTCAGGATGTTGCGCAAGCCGGTGGCCGCCACGACCACGTCGGCGTTGCGCGTGTGCGCGGCCAGATCGCGCGTCTTGCTATGGCAGATCGTCACGGTCGCGCCGGCTTCGAGCAGCAGCAGCGCCATCGGCTTGCCGACGATGTTCGAGCGGCCGATCACCACCGCGTTCGCGCCTTTCAGATCGATCCCGTACGCGTCGAACATTTTCATCACGCCGTATGGCGTGCACGGACGAAACAGCGGCTGGCCGGTCATCAGCGCGCCGGCATTGGCGACGTGAAAGCCGTCGACGTCCTTTTCCGGCGCAATCGCCTCGATCACCTTGTGGCTGTCGATATGTTTGGGCAGCGGCAGTTGCACCAGAATCCCGTGGATGCGCGGATCGCGGTTCAGTTCGTCGATGCGCGCGAGCAGCTCGGCTTCCGGCAGGTCGGCCGGATAGCGGTCGAACGACGAGCCGAGGCCGTTGTCCTGGCACGCCTTGACCTTGTTGCGCACATACACTTCGCTGGCCGGATTGGCGCCGACCAGCACGACGGCTAGGCCCGGCTGATGGCCGCGGGCGGTGAGGGCGGCGGCGCGTGCGGCGACGTCGGCGCGCAGAGTCTTGGAAAGGGCGAGGCCGTCGATCAGTTTGGCAGTCATGGTCGGGTCGAGATGGGCAGTTTGGAAAGCGGGCCAAGGCGCGCACGCCTGAAGGCGCCCCGCGCGATGGCGCTTTTCAGCGGGAACGGGTCGGCACGTGAAAAGCGCGCGGCGCGAATCGGAGATATGCGCGGCTGCGAAGTCCGACATTATACCGGGCCTGTCTGACGCGCCACGCGGATTCGCGTCACGCACAGCGCGACCGGCAGGGCATCGCCTCCATGCCGCCGAGGCCATGCCTTACGGCTGCACCGCCTGCCAGCTCTCGTGCGGATCGAACGCTTTGACCGCCGCCGCTGCACGCGCTGTCTGAGGCCCGAGGTTCTTCTGATACACCTGAGCGTGCTGATTGACGGGTGCCCGCCGTGTACCGCACGTGGTGCCCGCATCGATTGTGCATCAGCACTTCTAAGGCAACGCGGAAGAAAACATGGAGGAAGGCGGGGAAAGCAAAACGGGGGAAGGGTGCCGCGCGCGGGTAGCGCAGGCGTGGAACCGCTGCGGGCCGGACGCTTCTGCAGTCCGGCCGTGAGCAATGCGATGGCTTTTTGCGGGGAATGCCGCCCGTCGGATTTATTGCGCGGGTTGCGGCTTGTTCGACAGCGCCAGTCGCAGCAGATCGGCGACCGTATTGACGTTGAGCTTTTCCATGATGTTCGCGCGATGCGCTTCGACAGTCTTGATGCTGATGCCGAGGTCGTCGGCGATCTGCTTGTTCAGACGGCCTGCGATGATGCGCTCGAGCACCTGATGCTCACGCGCGGTCAGCTTGCCCAGGCGCTCGGCGGCGGCGCGCTGCTGCTGCACGCTGGTGCTCTCGCTGCGGGCCTTGTCGAGCATGCGCTCGACAAGCTTGCGCAACTCGGCTTCGTCGAACGGTTTCTCGATGAAGTCCATCGCGCCTTTTTTCATCGTCGACACGGCCATCGGCACATCGCCGTGACCCGTCACGAAGATGATCGGCAGCGACGCGTTGTCGGCGATCAGGCGTTCCTGCAACTCGAGCCCGCTCATGCCTGACATGCGCACATCGAGGATCAGGCAGGCGATCTGGCCTGGATGCTGATGCGGCTGCCATGCGTCGATGAACTGCTCGGCGCTGGAGAAGCACTGCACGCGGTAGCCGTTCGCCTCCAGCAGCCAGCGCAGCGAATCTCGCACGGCCTCGTCGTCGTCGACGACAAAGACAGTTTCCTGTGTGGTGACTGGGCTGTTCATAGCTCTCCCGTAACGGTTTGTGGTGTCGGCGCCTCTGACCCGCCGTTGCTCGGGCCGTCAGGCTCTCCAATAGGCAGACTGCAATGGAACGTGGCGCCTGTGATGTGGCCGTCGGACTCGACGTTGTTCACCACCCACAGACGGCCGCGGTGCGATTCGATAATCGAACGGCAAATGTTCAGCCCCATGCCCATACCATCGGACTTGGTGCTGTAAAACGGTTCGAACAGCCGCTCGGCTGTCGCTTCGTCGACGCCCGGACCCTGGTCGACGACGCTGATGCAGACAAAGCCGCTCTCCAGCCGCACGACCACGCGGATCACCGGATCGACCGCGTTCGGGCGGGCTTCGGCCATCGCCTCGGCGCCGTTCTTCAGCAGGTTGACCAGCACCTGCTCGATCAGCACCGGGTCGACGTAGATCACCGGCAGGCGCGAGCGCAGATCGGTGACGATGCGAATGCGGCGCTTGCGCGTTTCGATCTCGGCGAGCCCCACCGCGTCCGCGACGATATCGGCGACGCGCGTGGCTTGCCGCTTCGGCTCGCTGCGCTTCACGAACTCGCGGATGCGCTTGATGATCATGCCGGCGCGCACCGCCTGCTGGGCGGTTTTTTCGAGCACCGGCAGCAGGTTGTCGGGCGTCGTGCGACCGGATTTAACCAGCGCGACAGTGCCGGAGCAGTAGTTGTTGATCGCGGCGAGCGGTTGATTGAGTTCGTGCGCGAGCGACGAGGCCATCTCGCCCATCGTCATCAGGCGGCTCGTGAACTGCAGCTTTTCGTCCTGCTGGCGCGCGAGTTCCTGTGCCCGTTTGCGGGTGGTGATGTCGGTCGCGATCTGCATCTGCGCGAGGTGGCCGTCCACCCACTGGATGTACTGACGGCGCACTTCGAACCACTTCTGGATGCTTTGCACGTAGATTTCCTGCGCATCGGCGGTGCTTTCGGTCAACGCGGCCGCGGGCAGGCCCGCGTAGGTATCCACCATATCGATCGAATCGGACGACGCCTGTGCGCTATCGAACCCGCCGCCCGCCAATTCCAGATGACCGTCCGGGCGGATGCCGAACAGGTGCCGGTAGTAGCGGTTGGCGAACAGCAACTCGGCTTCGTCGGCGGCCAGCACCGACACCGCGGCGTCGAGGCTTTCGAGCACGGTGGTGAAGCGTTCGTGGGCGGCGGCGAGTTCCTCGCGCGCACGCTTGGGCTCGGTGATGTCGGTCATCGACGACATCCAGCCGGTCTGGCGGCCCGAACTGTCGATCAGCGGCGATACATAAAGACGCGCATGGAATAGCGAGCCGTCCTTCCTGCGCACCCGCAGCTCGAACCCGGAGGACGGCGCCTTGCCGCGCAGCGTCATGTCGAGCTGGCGTTGCATCTCAGGATAGGCGTCGCGCGGCCAGTAGGCGAACGGCGCGTTTTTGCCGACCAGATCGCTTTCGTCCCACCCGGTCATGCGGCAGAACGCGGGATTGACGTGGGTGATGCGGCCGTGCATGTCGAGCACGCGCATGCCGATCAGCACCGAGTTTTCCATCGCGCGGCGAAAGAACGCTTCCGCGTACAGCGCCTGTTGTGCTTCGAAGCGCTGGCGCGTGTGCTTCCACAAACTCCACAAGCTCCACAACACGAAGCACGAGAGGCCCGCCACCAGCCACACCAGCGTGTTGTTGGTGAAGTTGGTCATCTGCGGGAACGCGTAGACACGCACCGAGATGCCCTGGCCCGGCGGATCGAGCGGCAGGTCATAGAACATGTCGCGCGGCAGACGCGGGCGGGTCGACGTGGTGGTCAACTCGCGGTTGTTCACGTCGATGATCGAGATCTTGTATTTGGCAGACAGCTCGGGCGGGATGTCGCGCTTGAGAATTCCTTCGACCGAGAACACCGCCGCAATCGCGCCGAGGAACTCGCGGTCACGGAACACCGGCGTTTGCAGCGTGATGTAGCCGTTGCCGAGGTCGTCGTAGATCAGCGGCGAATAAACCTGGCGGCGCGTGTCGCGCGCTTCGGCGAAGGCGGCTTTGACCGCTTCGTCCATCTGCGCGTCGTTGGGCCTCGCGAGCCGCTGGCCGAACACGGGCAGGGCGGTATTGGGCCAGCGCGGCTGCTGTGCGCTCGTGTACCAGTTCATGTAGAGGATCTCGGGATGCCCCTGCATGATGTCCGTAATGGACGCCTGGAACGAATGCGGATCGGCGTGGCCGGTGGCCAGATCGCGCGCGAGCGCCTGAATCTGTTCCTGCGCGCCGGTCATGGACAGGCGGATCTGCTGCTGCGCCCACGCGACGTTACGGTAGAGGGTGTCTTCCTGCTGCTGCTGTTCGCGCCGGTTGAGGCTCCACAGGATCAGGCTCATGACGACCAGGAAAACCAGGATCGACAGGAGCGGCGTCAGCAAATAGGAATTCGACCACCATGGTCCATGGTGCCAGCGGGAGGACGGCGTCGAATCGCCCGGCGAACCGGCGGTGCGCGCCGAGCGAGCGAAAAGCCGTTCGGTCAACATGCGTGGCATTGTAGCGCAGCGCGTGACTGACAAAAGGCGCAAAAAAGCACGGAAAGTGCCATTAATCGGCGCAAACTAGCCGACGTATCCGTCGATCGGCAGTCAAACCAGGTTGCGTCGCAGCAATTTTCCGCATTATGAGAATTGATCTCGTCATTTGAAAATTTTGTTGCGTGGACGTCGGGACCCTTATTACAATCGGCCGCAGTTGCCGCGGTCGTGCTTCGTCCGCGTCGTCTGTCCAAAGAGCGTTCCTCTATACCCAGGAGACGAGCATGTCCGCTGTACCCGACGAAGTCATGAAATATGTCGCCGCTGAAAAAGACGACGATCCCCAGGAAACCGGCGAATGGCTTGAGGCGCTGGATGGCGTGATTTCTGCTGTGGGCCCCGACCGTGCCCACTACCTGATCGAGAAACAGATCGAGTTCGCCCGCGTGCACGGCGAACATCTGCCGTTCTCGGCCAACACCCCGTACATCAATACGATTCCGGTTGCCCGCCAGGCGAAAATCCCCGGCGACCAGGACCTCGAACACCGCATCCGCTCGTACACGCGCTGGAACGCCATCGCGATGGTGCTGCGCGCGGGCAAGGAAACCAACGTCGGCGGCCACATCGCGTCGTTCGCTTCGGCGGCCACGCTGTATGACGTCGGCTACAACCACTTCTGGCACGCGCCGTCGGCCGAGCATGGCGGCGATCTCGTGTTCGTGCAGGGCCACTCGTCGCCGGGCGTCTACTCGCGCGCGTTCCTGCTTGGCCGCCTGAGCGAAAACCAGCTCGACAACTTCCGTCAGGAAGTGGGCGGCGAGGGCATCTCGTCGTACCCGCACCCGTGGCTGATGCCGGACTTCTGGCAGTTCCCGACCGTGTCGATGGGCCTCGGTCCGATCATGGCGATCTACCAGGCGCGCTTCATGAAGTACATGCAGGCGCGCGGCATCACGAAGACCGAAGGCCGCAAGGTCTGGGCCTTCCTCGGCGACGGCGAAACGGATGAGCCGGAATCGCTCGGCGCGATCGGCATGGCCGGTCGCGAACGCCTCGACAACCTGGTGTTCGTGATCAACTGCAACCTGCAGCGCCTCGACGGCCCGGTGCGCGGTAACGGCAAGATCATTCAGGAACTCGAAAGCGAATTCCGCGGCGCTGGCTGGAACGTGATCAAGGTGATCTGGGGCAGCCGCTGGGATGCGCTGTTCCAACGCGACAAGTCGGGCGCGCTGATGCGCCGGATGATGGAAGTCGTGGACGGCGAATACCAGACGTACAAGTCCGAGTCGGGCGCCTTTGTGCGCGAGCACTTCTTCAACACGCCGGAACTCAAGGCGCTGGTCGCCGAATGGTCCGACGAGGACATCTGGAATCTGAATCGCGGCGGCCACGATCCGCACAAGATCTACGCAGCGTTCCAGGAAGCGTCGAATTCGAAGGGCCAGCCGACCGTCATTCTCGCGAAGACGATCAAGGGCTACGGCATGGGCGAAGCCGGCCAGGCGATGAACATCACCCACCAGCAAAAGAAGATGCAGGTGGAGCAGCTGAAGAAATTCCGCGACCAGTTCCGTCTGCCGATCGCCGACGAAGACCTCGTCAACGTGCCGTACCTCAAGTTCGAAGAAGGTTCGAAGGAACTCGAGTACATGCGCGCTCGCCGCCAGGACCTCGGCGGCTATCTGCCGGCGCGTCGCCAGAAGGCGGACTCGCTGCCGGTGCCGGAACTGTCGGCGTTCGAGCCGCTGTTGAAGGGCACGGGCGAAGGCCGCGAGATCTCCACGACGATGGCGTTCGTGCGAATCCTGAACATCCTGCTGAAGGACAAGGCGCTCGGCAAGCGCATCGTGCCGATCGTGCCGGACGAGTCGCGTACCTTCGGTATGGAAGGCCTGTTCCGTCAGATCGGCATCTGGAATCAGGACGGCCAGAAGTACGTGCCGGAGGATTCCGACCAGCTCATGTTCTACCGCGAGTCGGAAAGCGGTCAGATTCTGCAGGAAGGCATCAACGAAGCCGGTGGTATGGCGGACTGGATCGCCGCCGCGACGTCGTACTCGACGCACGGCGAAATCATGATCCCGTTCTACATCTTCTACTCGATGTTCGGCTTCCAGCGTATCGGCGACCTCGCATGGGCGGCGGGCGACATGCGCTCGCGCGGCTTCCTGCTGGGCGGCACCGCGGGCCGCACGACGCTCAACGGCGAAGGTCTGCAACACGAAGACGGCCACTCGCTGTTGTGGGCCGCTTCGGTGCCGAACTGCATCAGCTACGACCCGACGTTCGGTTACGAACTCGCGGTCATCATGCAGGACGGTCTGCGCCGGATGGTGGCTGACCAGGAAGACGTGTATTACTACATCACGGTGATGAACGAAAACTACGAGCACCCGGCGATTCCGCAGGGCGACGCCGTAGCGGCCGACATCATCAAGGGCATGTACGCGTTCCGCAAGGCCGAAGCGGACAAGAAGGCACCGCGCGTGCAGCTGATGGGCGCGGGCACGATCTTCAACGAAGTGATCGCCGCCGCCGACTTGCTGAAGAACGACTGGGGCGTCGCCGCCGACCTGTGGAGCGTGCCGAGCTTCACCGAACTGGCCCGCGAAGGTCACGAAGTCCAGCGCTGGAACCTGTTGCACCCGACCGAAGAGAAGAAACTCTCGCACGTCGAGAAGCTGCTGAAGGACGCGCAAGGTCCGGTCATCGCATCGACCGACTACGTGCGCGCGCTGACCGAGCAGATCCGTGCGTTCGTGCCGCAGAAGTTCGTCGTGTTGGGCACGGACGGCTATGGCCGTTCGGACACTCGCGAAAAGCTGCGCCACTTCTTCGAAGTCGACCGCTACTGGGTCACGGTTGCCGCGCTGAACGCGCTGGCAGACGAAGGCACGATCGAACGCAAGGTGGTCGCCGAGGCGCTCAAGAAGTACAACCTTGATCCCGCCAAACCCAACCCGATGACCGTCTAAGGCATCATTCCCCGTGTGCCACGGTGCGCGCCTGCTTCTGATCGACAGAGGCAGGCTGCGTGCGCGGCCCAGGAGACACTAACAATGAGTCAAGCGATCGAAGTCAAGGTGCCGGACATCGGCGATTACAAGGACATTCCTGTGATCGAGGTGCTGGTGAAGGCGGGTGATACCGTCGAGAAAGAGCAATCGCTCGTTACGCTGGAATCCGACAAGGCGACCATGGATGTGCCGAGTTCGGCGGCCGGCGTCGTCAAGGAAGTGAAGGTCAAGGTCGGCGACAACGTGTCGGAAGGTTCGCTGATCGTCGTGCTGGAAGGCGCTGAAGGTGGAGCAGCGGCTGCGGCCCCGGCCCCGGCTCCTGCTGCCGCACCGGCGCCCGCGCCGGCTGCTGCGCCCCCACCCGCTGCGAGCGGCGGCGGCCTGCAGGAAGTCAAGGTGCCGGATATCGGCGACTACAAGGACATTCCCGTGATCGAAGTCGCGGTGAAGGTCGGGGATCGCGTCGAGAAAGAGCAGTCGCTGGTGACGCTCGAATCCGACAAGGCGACCATGGACGTGCCGAGCTCGGCCGCCGGGGTCGTCAAGGAAGTGAAGGTCAAGGTCGGCGATACAGTCTCGGAAGGCTCGGTGATCGTGGTCGTGCAAGCCGAGAGCGCGGCTGCCGCGCCGGCGCCCGCACCGGCTGCGAAGCCGGCGCCCGCCGAAGAGCCGTCCGATGCGCCGGCCACGCCGTCGCCCGCGCCGGCCGCACCGTCGGCGCTTGCGCAAGCACCGTCGATTCCGGCTGGCGAGGGCGGCACGCGCCACGCGAGCCACGCATCGCCGTCGGTGCGCAAGTTCGCACGCGAACTCGGTGTCGACGTCACGCAGGTGCAGGGCACGGGTCCGAAGGGCCGCATTACGCAAGCCGACGTGACCGCCTTCATCAAGGGCGTGATGACCGGCCAGCGTGCGGCGCCCGCAGGTGCGGCGCCGGCCGCTGCAGGTGGCGGCGAGCTGAATTTGCTGCCGTGGCCGAAGGTCGACTTCACCAGGTTCGGTCCGATCGATCCGAAGCCGCTGTCGCGCATCAAGAAGATTTCGGGCGCGAACCTGCATCGCAACTGGGTCATGATTCCGCACGTCACGAACAACGACGAAGCGGACATTACCGAACTCGAAGCGCTGCGCGTGCAGTTGAACAAGGAAAACGAAAAGGCCGGCGTGAAGATCACGATGCTGGCGTTCGTGATCAAGGCCGTGGTGTCGGCCCTGAAGAAATTCCCGACGTTCAACGCGAGCCTCGATGGCGACAACCTCGTGTTCAAGCAGTACTACCACGTGGGTTTTGCCGCCGATACGCCGAATGGTCTGGTGGTGCCGGTGATTCGCGACGCCGACAAGAAGGGGCTCGTCGAGATCGCGAAGGAAATGACGGATCTGTCGAAGGCCGCACGCGACGGCAAGCTCAAGCCGGATCAGATGCAAGGCGGCTGCTTCTCGATTTCATCGCTCGGCGGGATCGGCGGCACGCATTTCACGCCGATCATCAACGCGCCTGAAGTCGCCATTCTCGGTCTGTCGCGTGGAGCGATGAAGCCGGTGTGGGACGGCAAGCAGTTCGTGCCGAAGCTGATGTTGCCGCTGTCGCTGTCGTATGACCATCGGGTTATCGACGGCGCTGAAGCTGCGCGCTTCAATGCGTATCTTGGGGCGCTTCTTGCCGATTTCCGGCGTGTGATTCTTTGATGGTGATGTTGCGCGGGGCGCTGACTGTTTGTCTGTGATCCGCGCACTTTTGTAGAACCTGCATTCCTGTCGGTCTATTGGCGTCGCCCCTCTGCGGGGCGGCACTTACTTTTCTTTGTCTTCCAAAAAAAGTAAGCAAAAGAAAGGCGCGTCCTTCGGCGGTCAGCAAAGGATGGTTCTGTCCGTCGCGCTGCGAGCTTTTGGGCGCATGGGGTAGGTTCTTCGCACATCACGATCAATAAGAGAAGGGGACAACATGAGTCTCGTCGAAGTAAAAGTACCGGATATCGGTGACTTCAAGGACGTCGATGTCATCGAAGTCAATATCAAAGCGGGCGACGTCATCGAGAACGAACAGGCGCTGATGACGCTCGAATCCGATAAGGCTTCCATCGAAGTGCCGAGCGATACCGCCGGTACCGTCAAGGAAGTCCGCGTCAAAGCCGGCGACAAGGTCTCGCAAGGCACCGTGATCGCGCTCGTCGAAACGTCGGCGGACGCGGCGCCCGCCAAGGATGCACCGAAGGCCGCGGCCAGCGAGCCTGAAAAGGCTCCGGCGCAGGCTGCCGCAGCGCCCGCGCCGAAGCCGGCGGCGCCCACGCCCGCTCCGCAAGCCGGCAGTTTCGCGGGCAGCGCGGATATCGAGTGCGACATGCTCGTGCTCGGTTCGGGCCCCGGCGGCTATTCGGCCGCGTTCCGCTCGGCCGACCTCGGCATGAAGACGGTGCTGGTCGAGCGTTATTCGACGCTCGGCGGCGTGTGTCTGAATGTCGGCTGCATTCCGTCGAAAGCGTTGCTGCATACGGCGCTCGTGATCGACGAAGCCGAAGCGCTCGGCTCGCACGGCATCACGTTCGGCAAGCCGCAGATCGATCTCGACAAGCTGCGCGACTTCAAGTCGGGCGTCGTCAAGAAGCTGACCGGCGGCCTCGCGGGCATGGCCAAGGCACGCAAGGTCGAAGTGGTGACGGGCACCGGCGCGTTCGTCGATCCGAACCACATGGAAGTGCAGACCGAAGGCGGCAAGAAGGTCGTCAGGTTCAAGCAGGCGATCATCGCCGCGGGCTCGGAAGCGGCGAAGCTGCCGTTCATTCCGGAAGACCCGCGCGTGGTCGATTCGACCGGCGCGCTCGAATTGCGGCAGATTCCGCAGCGCATGCTGGTGATCGGCGGCGGCATCATCGGCCTCGAAATGGCGACAGTGTATGCAACGCTCGGCGCGCAAATCGATGTGGTCGAAATGCTCGACGGCCTGATGGCCGGCGCGGACCGTGATCTGGTCAAGGTGTGGGAGAAGTACAACAGCAAGCGTTTCGCGAACGTCATGCTGAAGACCAGGACCACCGCAGCCGAAGCGAAGGACGACGGCATCTACGTGTCGTTCGAAGGTGAGAAGGCGCCGGCCGAAGCGCAGCGCTACGACCTCGTGCTGGTCGCCGTCGGCCGTACGCCGAACGGCAAGCGGATCGGCGCGGACAAGGCGGGCGTCGCGGTCACTGATCGCGGCTTCATCGACGTCGACAAGCAGATGCGCACCAATGTGCCGCACATCTTCGCGATCGGCGATGTCGTCGGTCAGCCGATGCTCGCGCACAAGGCGGTGCACGAAGGGCACGTCGCCGCCGAAGCCGCGCATGGCGAGAAGGCGTACTTCGACGCGCTGCAGATTCCGTCGGTGGCCTACACCGATCCGGAAGTGGCGTGGGCCGGCAAGACTGAAGACCAGTTGAAGGCCGCGGGCATCAAGTACGGCAAGGCGGTGTTCCCGTGGGCGGCTTCGGGCCGCGCGATCGCCAACGGACGCGACGAAGGCTTCACGAAGCTGCTGTTCGACGAGGAAACGCATCGCGTGATCGGCGGCGGGATCGTCGGTCTGAATGCGGGCGACCTGATCAGCGAAGTCTGTCTCGCAGTCGAAATGGGCGCGGATGCGACCGACATCGGCAAGACGATTCATCCGCACCCGACGCTGGGCGAATCGATCGGAATGGCCGCCGAGCTGTATGAAGGCGTCTGCACCGATTTGCCGCCGCAGAAAAAGAAGTAAAGCCGTTCGGCCGGCCCGCTTGCGGGCGGGTTCGAAAGAGCAAAGAGAAACGGCGCGTCCCGTCCGGGAACGCGCCGTTTCTTTTCATCGGGCAACAGGGCAGGGCGCCTGTCGTGCCGCCATGACACTCGCGGCGGTGGCTTACGCATGCTCGCCGCCTCATGTCCGGCAGCCGGCCAAAAAAATCCCGGCTTTTGGCCGGGCAAACGATACGCTGTTCAACGTATCGGAGCGTTCGGCCAATCAAACCGTGTGAGCGGCAACGGCACGACGCTGTTGCTTACGATAACGCCGGCACTGCTTGCGCGGTGCTGGCGTGAGGTACTGCCCGAAAGCGATGCCTGAAACTTAGACTGCTTTCTTGGCCGAACGCGATGCTTGCGCAGCGGCTTGCGAAGCGGCCTTCGACGCGGCGGTAGCGGCTGCGTTGAAGTTGCTTTCGGCGATTTCAACAGCTTGCTTGGTTGCTTTGTGAACCGTTTCGTACGTGGTGTTGGCGGCGGTGATTGCCGACTTCATCACGGCGACGGCGGTTTCCGAACCGGCCGGTGCATTCTTCGCGACGTTTTCGACGAGCGACTGCACCTTGCGGTTTTGCTCTTCGAACTGGGCTTCCGCGACGCGGGTGAATTCACCTTGCGTTGCCGAAACGATTTCATACACGTGGCGGCCATACGACAGCGCCTTTTCAGCCACCGGCTGTGCGAGGCTCGCCTGCAGCGCCAGCAATTCCTGCGCGTCCTTGACCGACAGCGCGCGTTGGGCATTTTCCTGGCTTTCCGCGAGCGTCGACTTGACGACTTGCAGATTCAGCTCAACCAGCTTTTCGACGCCTTCAAATGCTTTGGTCGTCAGGCCGAACAGCGTTTCGAAGTTGGCTTTCTGGGCTGCGGCGAATTGCTCAGGGGTCAGCAGAGTCATGGTTTACGCTCCTGGATTGCGGTCTGTCTGCGCGGACCGCATTGGGTGGGGGCGAGACGGAAGGTCGTCTCCCCGGGCCGCGATGTATTGTGCATCGCAGCAATGTCCTCATTTTAAGATGACCACAGCGAATGTCAAGCGATTTTTGTGCGGCGCACAATTTTAAGAAAATGCTGACAAAACAACACGTTATGCAGTAAGCATGTCATTCGTGTGACGCCGGATGATTTGACTGCTGCACCGCGCTGGTGCGGCACAAATCGATATTCGGGACGAGTTCGGTGAGGTTTTTCTTCCGCCACAGCGGGATCGGCCGGGGAACGGTAACATCCGCATCTCACGAAAAGTCGTGAAATGACAATTCAGTGTAAACCGCCAACTGTCACGGAACGTTAATGCTTCATGCCGGTCGAATGCGCGTTGGCGGTCTCCAGCAGGTGTTTACAAGATGAGCAGAGGCCCCAACGACGTCTGCCGCGTCGGCGGCTGCACCTGCCGGTGCTCCAACCGTAGTTCCCCTCATCAAGGTTGTCTCGAAATTGCCGTTAAGCTGCAAAAATCCGTCGATTCGGTGGATGGCGACAAGGGCGAGGCCCAGCGCGTTGCCGATCGTTTTTTTCGATCGACGCGCGGCACTTATTTGTCTTTTTGCGATCGGAGCTTACAAGCCGGTTTAAGGAGCGCTTATAAGTGCTTAAAATTGCTAATTTTTCGTTGTTTTACTACACTTGCGGAAACTTCTCGCCGCTCCCTACCGAACACCCATGAAAACCGACATGTTTTCGTCGCTAAAAGTGATCCACGGCGCGGCCCGCAGCACCGCTCTGTCGGTGGCCGTCTCCCTGGTCGTCGCAGCGGCGTTCGCCACGCCTGTCAGCAGCTTTGCCGCCACGGCTGCTGCGACCGCAAAAACTTCCAAACACGCTAAAGCCGCGAAGAAGCCGGCCGCCGCTGCCGCCACCGCCAAGGTGTCGGGCAAGTCGGCGAAGGCCGGTAAAGGCGCGGCGGTGAAAACCGCAGCCGCCGCGGACGACGATGCGCCGCGTGCCAGCGCGAGGCGCAAGCGCGTGAGCTTCACGTCGAACGGCCGTCATCACTCGGTGGTGCGCCGCGTCGCGTATGAGCCGCGCCAGCCAACCGTCGGCCAGGCTTTCGGCCTGCACGAAACGCCGGACGCGCTGATGTTGCGCTCGAGCGTCGCCTACGTGATCGACCAGAATTCCGGCGAGCCGCTGTTCGACAAGAACTCGCGCGCCGTGGTGCCGATCGCGTCGATCACCAAGCTCATGACGTCGATGGTGGTGCTCGATTCGAAAGAGTCGATGACTGACCAGATCGAAGTTACCGACGAAGACCGCGACTACGAGAAGAACACCGGCTCGCGTCTGTCGGTGGGCTCGGTACTGTCGCGTGAGGACATGCTGCACATCGCGCTGATGGCCTCGGAAAACCGAGCCGCCGCTGCGCTCTCGCGGTATTTCCCAGGCGGCCGTCCGGCGTTCCTCGCCGCGATGAACGCGAAGGCCAAACAACTCGGCATGACCGACACTCACTTCGAAAACCCCACGGGTTTGACGAGCCAGAACGTGTCGAGCGCGCGCGACCTCGTGAAGATGGTCAACGCGGCGTACCAGTACCCGCTGATCCGCAAATTCTCGACCGATCGCAGTTACGAGGTGTACACCGGCAAGCGTTCGCTGGCGTACAACAGCACCAATGCGCTGGTGCGCAACCCGACGTGGGACATTGGTCTGCAGAAGACCGGTTTCATCAACGAGGCGGGCGAGTGCCTCGTGATGCAGGCGACCATTCATGGCCGTCCGATGATCATGGTGCTGCTGGATTCGTCGGGCAAGTATTCGCGTTTCGCGGACGCCACGCGTCTGCGCACGTGGCTCGATAACGGCGGCGACCAGCCGCGTATCACCAGCGCGGATGCCAGCGGTCCCGGCACCTGAAGTGGGACGTTGCGGCGGCCGGTTCTCAGGACGGCCGCGCGTGAATAAAAAAAGCCTCGCATTTTCGCGAGGCTTTTTTCATTGCAACGGTGCAGGCGTGGCGGCCGTCTCAGGCGTGATGACTGCGCGAATGATCATGAGGCGCCTGTGGCCGATAGCCGAGCGCTTCGGAAATCATCAGCGCCGTCTGGCTGAGCTGCCCGAGCCACGAGTCCTGCAGGCGGTCTGCCGGTGCCGATAACGACAGGCCGGCGACCAGCTTGCCGGTGTCGTCGTAGATGCCGGCTGCGATGCAACGCACGCCCAGTTCCAGTTCCTCGTTGTCGCGCGCGCAGGCCTGCTGGCGCACGTGCGACAGCTCGCGCTCCAGCTTGCTCAGGTCGGTGATGCTGTTCTGCGTGTGGCCCGACAGGCCGGTGCGCGTGGCGTAGGCTCGCACGCGGTTGGATTCGTCGGCGGCGAGGAACAGCTTGCCCACCGAAGTCAGATGCAGTGGCGCCCGCCCGCCGATGGCCCGCACCACCTGCATGCCGGAACGTTCGGAATAAGCGCGTTCGATATAGACGATTTCGTCGCCCTGACGTACCGACAGGTTCACCGTTTGGCCGGTCTGCCGGTGCAACTCGCGC
Source organism: Paraburkholderia fynbosensis (assembly GCF_902859935.1). GTDB lineage: Bacteria > Pseudomonadota > Gammaproteobacteria > Burkholderiales > Burkholderiaceae > Paraburkholderia > Paraburkholderia fynbosensis. Next base: position 203,835 of record NZ_CADIKI010000008.1, on the reverse strand, counting down.
ATTGGCGTCAGCGCCGCGTCGCGCACCGACAGACGCGCCTTCACCAGATTGCCCAGTTCGAGCAGGCGCATGCCGAGACGGTAGGTGCCGGGATCCGAGCGGTCGACCAGCCGGCACATCACCATGTCGTTCAGGATGCGGTGCGCGGTGGACGGGTGCAACTCCGTGCGGATAGCGAGTTCTTTCAGGCTGACCGGGTCGCTATGCGCCGCGAGTGCATCGAGCAGGCGCATCATGCGTTCGATCACCTGGATCGAAGTTTTGGGATCCGGGTTCGTATCGCTCATGGGCAGAATCGGTTGACGCGTCAAACAGCGGAAATTGATTGTATCTCGTATAGTGAAAAAAGCGAACGCGGTTCGAAGGCTGCTCGAATTTGCGAGACGTTCGTCCTATGCCTTCCGGCCGTTGGTATTGTGCGCCAAACAGCGGATAATCAGGGACGTTTTCCCGAAGGAGGGCTCATGCGAGTCGGATTGTTCGTCACCTGCCTGGTCGACCTGATGCGTCCCGAGATTGGCTTTTCGGTCATCAAACTGATCGAAGGCGCCGGTTTCGAGGTGGTGGTGCCACCGGCGCAGACCTGTTGCGGGCAGCCCGCGTACAACTCGGGAGAGCGGCGCATTGCGCGCGATCTGGCCGAGAAAACCTTGCGCGAGTTCGAACAGTTCGACTACGTGGTGGTGCCGTCGGGGTCGTGCGGCGGCATGATGCGCGTGCACTACGGCGACCTGTTCGCCGACGATCCCGAACTGATGAACCGCTACGGCCGGGTGCGCGCGAGGGTGTTCGAGCTGACCGATTTCCTCGTCAACGTGGCCAAAGTGCAATTGCAGCCGGGCGAGTTTGCGGGCCACGTAACGTACCACGACTCCTGCTCGGGGTTGCGCGAACTCGGCGTAAAGAGCCAGCCGCGCGCATTGCTCGCGCAGGTGGGCGTCGCGGTGACGGAGATGAAGGATTGCGAGCATTGCTGCGGTTTCGGCGGCACCTTCGCGGTCAAGTACGGCGATATCTCGACGGCGATCGTCGACGAGAAGTGCGCGAATATCAGTGCGAGCGGCACCGGCACGGTGGTGCTCGGCGATCTTGGCTGCATGCTCAACATCGAAGGCCGTCTGCGGCGAACCGGGGACTCGACCACTCGGGTGCTGCACATCGCTCAGGTGCTGGCGGGAGACATATAAGGCGCGTGGCCGTTGGTCGCCGCCTGCCGCTTGTCGTTCCACTCGCGCCATTTATTTCACGCATATCGACTCGCGCGTTCCGGTGCCGCGCGTCGCGTTTTCGAGTCCGCTCAAGGCCGCCATGCAAATCCAATCGATGCAGTTCAAGGCTCGCGCCGGTCAGAAACTTGCCGACCAGCGGTTGCAGCAGAACCTGACCAAGCTGTCCACCAAGTTCGTGTCGGCCCGCGCCACGGCAATGACCGCGATCGACTTTCCCGCCACTCGCGCGGCGCTCAAGGAGCGCCGCAATCGCGCGCTGGACAATCTCGACGTGTGGCTGGAAAACTTCGAACGCGAGGCAAGCCGGCGTGGCGTGACGGTACTGTTCGCCGAAACGACCCAGGAGGCGGCGCGGCTCGTCGGCGACATCGCGCGGCGGCACGACGTCAAGAAGGTGATCAAGACGAAGTCGATGGTTACCGAGGAAATGCGCCTGAACGAGGTGCTCGGGCAAATGGGCGTGCAGTCGATCGAAACCGATCTCGGCGAATACATCCTGCAGATCAACGACAACGAGCCGCCCAGTCACATCATCGCGCCGGTCGTCCATAAGGATAAGGACGAGATCGCCGACCTGTTCGCGAGGACGCATGGCCGCCCGCGTCTGACGGAGATTCCCGAGATGACGCGCGAAGCGCGCGAGATGCTGCGGCCGCACTTCATGAGCGCGGACATGGGCGTGACGGGCGGCAATTTCGTGGTGGCGGAAACGGGCTCGGTCGTCCTCGTCACGAACGAGGGCAACGAGGGCATGTGCACGGTGATGCCGCGCGTGCATGTCGCCGTCACCGGCATCGAAAAGGTGCTGCCGACGCTCGAAGACCTTGCGACGGCGATGCGCCTGCTGCCGCGCTCGGCGACCGGGCAGAGCACGTCGAACTATTTTTCCGTGCTGACCGGACCGCGCGGCGAGGGCGATCAGGACGGCCCCGAGCACATGTACGTGGTGCTGGTCGATGGCGGGCGCACGGGGCTGATCGGCGGTGATTTTCAGGAGATGCTCAGGTGCATCCGCTGCGGCGCCTGCATGAATCATTGCCCGGTTTATCAGAAGGTCGGCGGCCACGCATATGGATGGGTTTATCCCGGGCCGATGGGTTCGGTATTGACGCCGAGCTATGTCGGCATCGACAAGGCGCTGGACTTGCCGCAGGCCGCGACCTTGTGCGGCGAGTGCAATAGCGTGTGCCCGGTGGGGATTCCGCTCTCCGATTTGCTGCGCAAGTTGCGGGAGAAGCAGGTGGAGCGGCGTCTGCGTCCGTGGAGGGAGCGCACCGGGCTGGCCGTGTGGGGTTTTATGGCGTTGCATCCCGACGCTTATGCGCTCTTTACCAAGCTGGCCGTGCGCGTGCTCGAGCGGATGGGTGGACGCAATCGTTCGATTGCTAAATTGCCGCTGGGCGGCGCGGGCTGGACCAACACGCGCGATATGCCGGCGCCGGTCGGCCGGACGTTCAGGGAGTTGTATGCCGCGCAGCGTAGTCATATTGGCTGAGCTGAACTGGCGTTGACGAGCGGCGTTGCGCGTAGCCGTGCGCAATCGCTGGCGGCTCGGCAGGGCGCGCCGCACCGGCAACCCGTACGGGCAAAGGGATCGAGTAAATGAGATTGGCAAGCCGCCGCTGAGGCGCGGCGACTCAAACTCATTTATCGGGCGTGGGGATCGCCACTCGGGGGTGAAGCGTGCGAAACCGATGCCGCATCGCATCGCATCGCACGCGGCGCTCAATGCTGCGTCATCGCTCCACCGGATTGACGACCGGACGTGTCTCTGGCCGGCCTTGTGCGGTCACCGCTGACGCGCCCGCCGCCATTGCCCGCCTGCTGCTGCGGCGCTGACTGGGGCGGCGGACCTCCCGCGCCGGGGTGTGGTGCATTCGACCCGCTAGGTCCACGCGGCCCGCCAGCCGCGCCCTGCGGAGGCGGCCCGCCGTTCGGCTGCCCATGGCGACCGCCATTGTCGCCGCGGCTGTCATGGTTTCCATGTTCGTCATTATTCGGCCGACCCCGATCAGGGTAGCCCCGGTAGCCGGGCCCCGGCCCGTAGTATCGCCCCGGCCCGCCGTAGTAGCCGGGGCCGGAGTAGTTGCTATATCCCATATAGACATTGGCTTGCGGCACGACCGGCCCGCCGGTGGCGTAGCCGTCATAACCGTCATATCCGCTATAGCCGTTGCTATACATCGGCGTGCCGTCCGGATAGACCGCGCAGCCGCCAAGCAGGGCGGCGACCAGGAGGCCAGTAAGGGGTGCAAGACGTTTCATGATGAGTCAGTGCGAGAGGATTACTTTGTAAGACCGCCATTATCCCTGTCCGTCATAAGCAGTTTGTATATGTTTGTAAGGATTTCTTTTTCGTGCCAACGTGCGCCGCGCGGCTGCAGCACGTAATCAACAATTGACTGTTCCGTTTGGAGCAACGCTGTATCTCGTACCGGCGGGTTTTTCCTGATTGTGAATTCCTATAGCATTCGCACTGGGCATAGTGCGTCACAAGCTCATGCGCCCCTAATTGGAACGAACACATCATGAAAAAGACAATATCGGTGTACTGGCCCCTTGCCATTGTTGTGCCGCTCGCTGCGGCTGCTTACCTGCATGTTTGCGGCAGTGCCGCCTCGCGCGCTCCTCAGATCACGCTGGACGCTGATCAACTGACCGCGGAGCTCGCGCGCGCCGTCTCGTACGGCATGATCGACGCCGCTTCGGCCCTGCCGGCCAAGCCAATGCGTGCCACGGCCTCAATGCCGCTTGCCGAGGCATCCTGAGTTCAGGGCACGATAACTTGCTGACCGCTCATGCGGGCTGTCCATCGGACTAGATGCGAGTTATACCCAAGGCCGCCGCGACGACCTTCGGCGAGAATGTGTCCGGCTTTGTATAATCGCGGCACTGTTTATTAACCATCAGTCTCGCCTGAAGAAAGCGCCCGAAACTTCGATGAAAACCGTGTCCGTCTGCTTCGTGTGCCTGGGGAACATCTGCCGTTCGCCGACGGCGGAAGGCGTGATGCGCCATCTGGTCGATGAGGAGAAACTCGCGGAGCGCATTCTGATCGATTCCGCCGGCACGGGCGACTGGCACATCGGTGCGCCACCCGACGAGCGCGCGCAGCATGCGGCGGGGCAGCGGGGTTATGAACTGGCCGCCTTACGCGGTCGGCAGATCGCCGCCGCCGACTTCGAGCGCTTCGATCTGCTGATCGCGATGGACGACAAGAACGTCGCCGCGCTGCGCCAGATCTGCCCGCCGGCACAGCGCGACAAGATCCGGCTGTTGATGGAATTCGTCCCGGAAGCGGATGGCCGTTGGGGCGGCGCCCGCGAAGTCGTCGATCCGTATTTCGGCGGCGCGGAAGGCTTTGAGCAGGTACTGGATCAGTGCGAAGTCGCCTGCCGCGGTTTGATCGCCGCGTTGCGTCCCCAATTGCTCGCGTAGTTCCCGTAGCAGCGCATTCAGGTTCGTCGCTTATTAAGTAAATGACCCACTTCGCAACAGGGATACTTGACTAAATCGCTCATGTATTTATACTTGACCAAACTTGTCGAGAATTGCGGTTCCCACACCATATGAGACTCACCACGAAAGGCCGTTTCGCCGTCACGGCGATGATTGACCTGGCGCTGCGCCAGGAGCAGGGCCCGGTGACGCTTGCGGGTATCAGCCAGCGCCAACATATCTCCCTGTCGTACCTCGAGCAGCTGTTTGGCAAGCTGCGTCGTCACGAAATCGTCGAGTCCGTGCGCGGGCCGGGCGGCGGCTACAATCTGGCCCGCCGCGCCGAAGACGTGACGGTGGCCGACATCATCATCGCGGTCGACGAGCCGCTCGATGCCACCCAGTGCGGCGGCAAGGGCTCGTGCGAAGGCACCAAACAGCACGACGGTCACTGCATGACGCATGAATTGTGGTCGACGCTGAACCAGAAAATGGTCGAGTACCTCGATTCGGTCTCCCTGAAGGATCTGGTCGATCAGCAGCGCTCGCGCGAAGGCGCGCCAGCGGTGCTGCGCGACAGGCGCAACGAAGCGCCGGCGGTCGAGCCTGTTCGCCCCGCGCCGAAAGGGCCCAATTCCGTTTTCAACATGGCCGGTTCGTGAGGCGCGGTATCTAGCATTCGCCGCTGCCTGATCAAGAACCTAGAAGCCAGAGCACAATGACGTCCCCGGAGCAATTGATGAACAACGACTCTCTCCATCTGCCCATTTACATGGACTACAGCGCTACGACGCCGATCGATCCGCGCGTGGTGGACAAGATGATTCCGTATCTGCGCGAGCAGTTCGGCAACCCCGCATCGCGCAGCCACTCGTATGGCTGGGACGCGGAGCGTGCGGTCGAAGAAGCGCGTGAGAACGTCGCCGCGCTGGTCAACGCAGACCCGCGCGAAATCATCTGGACCTCGGGTGCAACGGAGTCGGACAACCTCGCGATCAAGGGCGCGGCGCACTTCTACAAGAGCAAGGGCAAGCACGTCATCACGGTAAAGACAGAGCACAAGGCCGTGCTCGACACCTGCCGCGAACTCGAGCGTGAAGGCTTCGAAGTCACGTATCTGGACGTCAAGGACGACGGTCTGATCGACCTGGAAAAATTCAAGGCCGCGCTGCGCCCCGACACAATTCTGGTATCGGTGATGTCGGTGAACAACGAGATCGGCGTGATCCAGGACATCGAGGCAATCGGCGAAATCACCCGCGAAAAGGGCATCATTTTCCACGTCGACGCGGCGCAAGCCACCGGCAAGATCGCCATCGACCTGCAAAAACTGAAGGTCGATCTGATGTCGTTTTCGGCACACAAGACCTACGGCCCGAAAGGCATCGGCGCGCTCTACGTGCGTCGCAAGCCGCGTATCCGCATCGAAGCGCAGATGCACGGCGGCGGTCACGAGCGCGGCATGCGTTCGGGCACGCTGGCCACGCACCAGATCGTCGGCATGGGCGAAGCATTCCGCATCGCGCGCGAAGAAATGGCGACGGAAAACGAGCGCGTCCGTATGCTGCGCGACCGTCTGCTTGCCGGCCTGTCGGAAATGGAAGAAGTGTATGTGAACGGCGACATGGAAAAGCGCGTACCGCATAACCTGAACATCAGCTTCAATTTCGTCGAAGGCGAATCGCTGATCATGGCGGTAAAAGACGTGGCGGTGTCGTCGGGCTCGGCTTGCACGTCGGCCTCGCTGGAGCCGTCGTACGTGTTGCGCGCACTCGGCCGCAACGACGAACTCGCGCACAGCTCGATCCGCTTCACGGTGGGCCGCTTCACGACCGAGCAGGACGTCGACTACGTGATCAACCTGCTGAAGAGCAAGATTTCGAAGCTGCGCGACTTGTCGCCGCTGTGGGAAATGCACAAGGACGGGATCGATATTTCGACCATCCAGTGGGCAGCGCACTGACGCGCCGTTTGGACGACGTCGGATTCATCGAATTGCAAATTGCAGGTTGAAACGGATCAAGGAGTGTAATCATGGCTTATAGCGACAAGGTTCTGGACCACTACGAAAACCCGCGCAACGTCGGTTCCTTCGCGAAGGACGACGATACGGTCGGCACTGGCATGGTCGGCGCGCCGGCCTGCGGCGACGTGATGAAGCTGCAGATCCGCGTGGGCGCGGACGGCGTCATCGAAGACGCGAAGTTCAAGACGTACGGCTGCGGTTCGGCAATCGCGTCGAGTTCGCTCGTCACCGAATGGGTGAAGGGCAAGACGCTCGATCAGGCAATGTCGATCAAGAACACGCAGATCGCCGAAGAACTGGCGCTGCCGCCGGTGAAGATCCACTGCTCGATCCTCGCGGAAGACGCGATCAAGGCAGCGGTCGCCGACTACAAGCAACGTCACGGTGAAGCAGCGGTCGAAGGCGACAAGCAGCACGCTTGAGCGATCTTTGCGGCGCGGGGTTGAGCGCGATTGAGTGACAGGAAGCGGGCGGGGCAGATTCAACGCGCCGTCCAGCATGAGCGATATTTGATGCAGGCAGGGCAGCAGGGCGCAAGACGCCACGCGGGGGCTCGACACCCGTACGGCGCGCGCACTGCGCAATGAGAAACGCTATGGCAATTACGTTGACCGAGAAGGCAGCACAGCACGTCCAGAAGTATCTGATCCGTCGCGGTAAAGGCGTCGGGCTGCGCGTCGGCGTGCGTACGACCGGTTGCTCCGGCTTGGCCTACAAGCTCGAGTACGTGGACGAACTCGCACCCGAAGACCAGGTGTTCGATTGCAACGGCGTGAAGATCATTGTGGACCCGAAGAGCCTCGCCTATATCGACGGCACGGAACTCGACTTCGCACGCGAAGGGTTGAACGAAGGCTTCAAGTTCAACAACCCGAACGTGAAGGACGAATGCGGCTGCGGCGAGTCGTTCCGCGTGTAAATCCGAAGACTTCCGCGTGCAGCGGATCAAAGGCGGCGCGGGCCGCCTTTTTAATTTGATCTGCACATCCGCCGCCGCATGGCCTGGCTGGTTGGACGTTTCACGCCCGGCCACGCATTCGCTTTCGAGCCACATTTTTAGACTGCACTCCGGTGCGCTTTCATCAACGGACTTTTAATCCGATGGCCTCGCTGAACGACAGCCACTTCGATCTGTTCGATCTGCCGGCGCAATTCGCGCTCGATGCGGCGACGCTCGATCACGCGTACCGCACGGTGCAGGCGCAAGTGCATCCGGACCGCTTCGCGGCCGCCGGCGACGCGCAAAAGCGCATCGCGATGCAATGGGCGACGCGTGCGAACGAGGCGTATCAGACGCTGCGCGACCCGCTCAGGCGTGCCACGTATCTGCTGTCGCGGCGCGGCATCGATGTCGGCGCGGAGAACAACACGGCGATGGAGCCGGCGTTCCTGATGCAGCAGATGGAGTGGCGCGAAAGCATCGAAGACGCGGCCGCGGCGAAGAACGTCGATGCGCTCGACGCCCTGCTCACGGAGCTGCGCGACGAAGAGCGCGTGCGGTTCGGCAAGCTCGGCGCATTGCTCGACAGCGGCGCGAACCAGGCGGCGGGCGAAGCCGTGCGGCAGTTGATGTTCATCGAGCGGGTGGCGTCCGAAATCGGCGTGCAGATCGAGCGGCTCGAGTATTAGCATCCGACGTGCCGTGAGCGGGTTTCCGTAGAACACGATCGCAGACGCAACCTGACATGAAGCAACGCACCGGCCAGCAGCCGTAGCATTACATCCAGCAACGCGAAAATTCAGGACGGGGCAAAGCGGCCCCGAGAAGATCCAGATGGCCTTACTGCAAATCTCCGAACCCGGCATGGCGCCGGCGCCTCATCAACGGCGTCTGGCGGTCGGTATAGATCTCGGTACCACCAACTCCCTCGTCGCCGCGGTGCGCAGCGGCGTGCCCGATGTGCTGCCTGACGAGGACGGCCACGCGCTGCTGCCGTCGGTGGTGCGTTACCTGGAAAAGGGCGGCCGCCGGATCGGCCGCACGGCCAAGGCCGAAGCGGCGAGCGATCCGCGCAACACGATCGTCTCGGTCAAGCGCTTCATGGGACGTGGCAAGGCGGAAGTGGAAGGCGCTGAAAACGCGCCGTACGATTTCATCGACGCCCCCGGCATGGTGCAAATCCGCACGGTCGACGGCGTGAAGAGCCCGGTCGAAGTATCGGCCGAAATTCTCGCGACGCTGCGCCAGCGCGCCGAAGACTCGCTCGGCGACGAACTGGTCGGCGCGGTCATCACGGTGCCGGCTTACTTCGACGAAGCCCAGCGCCAGGCCACCAAGGACGCTGCCCGTCTGGCTGGTCTGAACGTGCTGCGCCTGCTGAACGAGCCGACCGCGGCGGCGATCGCCTACGGCCTCGACAACGGCTCCGAGGGTCTGTACGCGGTGTATGACCTCGGCGGCGGCACGTTCGACCTGTCGATCCTCAAGCTCACCAAGGGCGTATTCGAAGTGCTCGCGGCCGGCGGCGACTCCGCGCTCGGCGGCGACGATTTCGACCACGCGTTGTATCGCCACGTGCTGGAGCAGTCGGGTATCGCGCCGCAGACGCTATCACCGGAAGACGTGCGCCTGCTGCTCGACAGCGTGCGCACGGCCAAGGAGGCGTTGTCGGATGCGCCCGAGGCTACCCTTGCGGCAGCGCTCTCGAACGGCACCAGGCTCGATCTGACGATCACTGAAGCCACTTTCGAGGCGATCACTCTGGCGCTGGTGCAGCGCACGCTCGGGCCCACGAAAAAAGCCCTGCGCGACGCCAGGGTCACGACCAAAGAGATCAAGGGCGTCGTGCTGGTCGGCGGCGCGACGCGCATGCCGGTGATCCGCCGCTCGGTCGAATCGTTCTTCGGCCAGCCGCCGCTCGTCAACCTCGACCCGGACCAGGTCGTCGCGCTTGGCGCTGCGATCCAGGCCGATCTGCTCGCGGGCAACCGCGGCGCGGACGGCGACGAGTGGCTGCTGCTCGACGTGATTCCGCTGTCGCTCGGCGTCGAGACCATGGGCGGGCTCACCGAGAAGATCATTCCGCGCAACTCGACGATTCCGGTTGCTCGTGCGCAGGATTTCACGACCTTCAAGGACGGCCAGACCGCGATGGCGATTCACGTCGTGCAAGGCGAGCGCGAGCTCGTCAGCGACTGCCGTTCGCTCGCGCGTTTTGAACTGCGCGGCATTCCGCCGATGGCGGCCGGCGCGGCGCGCATTCGCGTGACCTATCAGGTCGACGCGGACGGTCTGCTGTCCGTGTTCGCGCGTGAGCAGGGCTCGGGCGTGGAAGCATCGGTGGTGGTCAAACCGTCGTACGGTCTCGCCGACGACGACATCGCCCGCATGCTCGAAGACAGCTTCTCGACCGCCGAAGTCGACATGCGCGCGCGTGCTTTGCGCGAGGCGCAGGTGGAAGCGCAGCGTCTGGTGGAAGCGACCGACGCGGCGCTCGCCGCCGACGCCGAATTGCTCGACGACGAGGAGCGCGCGGCGCTTGACGCGCTGCTCGATGCATTGCGCAAAGTCGCGCAAAGCGACGACGCCGGCGCAATCGAAGCCGCGACCAAAACGCTCGCCGAGGGCACCGACGAATTCGCTGCCCGCCGTATGAACAAGGGCATTCGTCGCGCGCTCGCCGGTCGCAAGCTCGACGAGATCTGAGCGTCGCGAGCCGACGGCAGGCGCCGCGCTGGCCACCGACGCTCAAGCGCGCCGTGCGGACTTAAAAAGTCCCCACGGCGCCAGTAAAATGGTGCGGAGCCCGTTGATGGCCGCCGCGCCTCAGACCCAAACGGAAAATGTATGCCTCAAATCGTTGTGCTGCCCCACGTCGAACTGTGCCCGGAAGGCGCGGTGATCGATGCCGTGCCTGGCAAGAGCATTTGCGACAATCTGCTCGAGAACGGCATTGAAATCGAGCACGCGTGCGAGAAGTCCTGCGCGTGCACGACCTGTCACGTGATCGTGCGTGAGGGTTTCGCCGCCTTGACGCCGTCCGAGGAAGACGAGGACGATCTGTTGGACAAGGCGTGGGGGCTCGAGCCGGCTTCGCGTCTGTCGTGCCAGGCGATGGTGCCGGCGGAGCAGGACCTGGTCGTCGAAATTCCGCGTTATTCGATCAATCACGCGAAGGAAAACCACTAACAGGAGGATGCAGCCATGAAGTGGACCGATACGCAAGACATCGCGATGGCCCTGACTGACAAGCACCAGGACATCGATCCGCAGCAGGTGCGCTTCACCGACTTGCACCGCTGGGTCACCGAGCTGGAAGGATTCGACGACGATCCTAACCGTTCGAGCGAAAAGATCCTCGAGGCGATTCAGACTGCATGGATTGAAGACGCGGATTACTGAGCGCGGCGTGACTGATCGGTCCGTGGCCGATGCGTGAAACGGTTCCGCTTCGGCTGCCTCGCGGCAAAGAAAAAGGCGATTCCATTGGAATCGCCTTTTTTAACGTCCGCGGGAATGCCGGACTGCCTCCCTTGGCCTTTTCGTTGGCCTAGCCTGCGGCCAGCGTGCCGTTTTCGACCCGGACGCGCTGACCTTGCTGGAACGGCGGCGCTTCGTGATACGTGAAATAGCGCGTCTTGCCGTTTTCCATCCGCACCCGCACCGAATACGACGTCGAGCTGCGGATGTGCTTTTCGACCGAGTTGCCAGCGAGGCCGCCGCCCAGTGCGCCGAGCAGCGTCATCGCCGTGCGCCCGCCTCCAGCGCCGAACTGGTTGCCGACTACGCCACCGGCCACCGCGCCGCCGACCGCGCCGATGCCGGTGCCATGACCTTCCTGACGGACCGCCGAAATGGCGACGACGGTGCCGCATGTCGAGCAATAGGCGGGGGATGAGGGACGTTGTTGCGCGTATGGCGGCGCAGGTTGAGCCTGTTGCTGCTGGGCATACTGTTGCTGCTGTGGCGGCATAGGCTCCGGCGCCGGCTGTTGAGCCCGCTGCGGTGCTTGTTGCGGTGCTTGTTGCTGTTGCGCGAGCTGCTGTTGCGCCGACCCGTTGACCGGCGCCGCCGAATCGACGACGCCCGGTTGTGGCGTCACTTGCGCGGCCTGAGTCTGATCGGTTTGCGCGCCGCTGCTCGACGCCTTCGGGAACAGGCCCGTGACGGCCGCAGTCGCGGCGAGGCTCGCGATGATGACCGCCGCCGCCGCGCCCGCGACGAGCGGGTGAAGACGGCGTTGTTGCGTGGGCTGGGTATCGATGGTGGGCTTGTCCATGTTGGCCTCCGTCTCTAGCAGAGTCGACTTTTATTGAGACCGAGTGTCCGGCAATTCGATCCCGTTGGCGTTTCAATTTGTAACCGGCTAAGGTGTGGGCTGCCGCCATGCCTTGGCGAAGGCGAGCGGGGCGCCTTGGTCTTTACAACGTTCGACACAAGTGCCCGTTGCAGTGACGCGACCGCACTTCTTCAGCTTTTACCTATAGTTACAAACCATCGAACATGCCCACCGCCCGTAGCTTTCCGCGCGCTGCAAGAAAAAACGCCCGGCTCCGGGAGCCAGGCGTTTGCTTTGATGCGCACCGCGTGAAAATCAGTCTTCGCGGCGCAGATGCGGGAACAGAATCACGTCGCGAATGCTCGGGCTGTCCGTCAGCATCATCACCAGACGATCGATGCCGATCCCGCAACCGCCGGCCGGCGGCATGCCGTATTCGAGCGCGCGAATATAGTCCGCGTCGTAGAACATCGCTTCCTCGTCGCCGGCGTCCTTCTGGTCAACCTGCTTCTTGAAGCGGGCGGCCTGGTCTTCCGGATCGTTCAGTTCCGAGAAGCCGTTGGCGATCTCGCGGCCGGTGATGAACAGTTCGAAACGCTCGGTGATGCCGTCGACCTTGTCCGACGCGCGCGCGAGCGGCGATACTTCGATCGGGTAGTCGATGATGTAGGTCGGTTCCCACAATTGCGACTCGGCGGTCTCTTCGAACAGCGCCAGTTGCAGCGAGCCCACGCCCGCGTTCAGGAACTGCGGCTGCGACGCATCGACGCCGAACTTCTTCAGCTCGGTGCGCAGGAACGCACTGTCGGCGAGTTGTTCGTTCGTGTATTGCGGCGCGTACTTCTGGATCGCCTGGGTAATCGTCAGCCGATGGAACGGCTTGGCCAGATCGAGTTCGCGGCCCTGATAGGTGATGGTGGCGGTGCCCAGTGCGTCGATCGCGGCCTGGCGGATCAGCTGCTCGGTGAAGTCCATCACCCACTTGTAATCGGTGTACGCGGCGTAGAACTCGATCATCGTGAATTCCGGATTGTGGCGCACCGACACGCCCTCGTTGCGGAAGTTACGGTTGATCTCGAACACACGCTCGAAGCCGCCGACCACCAGACGCTTCAGATACAGCTCCGGCGCAATGCGCAGGAACATCTGCATGTCGAGCGCGTTGTGATGCGTGGTGAACGGCTTGGCCGCAGCGCCGCCCGGAATCGGATGCAGCATCGGCGTTTCGACTTCCATGAAGTCGGCGTCGGCCATGAACTTGCGGATCGACGAAATAGCACGGGTGCGCGCGACGAACGTCTTGCGCGTTTCCGGCGTGACGATCAGGTCGACGTAGCGCTGGCGATACTTCATTTCCTGGTCCGACAGACCGTGGAACTTGTCCGGCAGCGGACGCAGCGACTTCGACAGCAGACGCAGCTCGGTGCAGCGCACCGACAGCTCGCCCTTGTTGGTGCGGAACAGCACGCCGCGCGCCGCGACGATGTCGCCCATGTCCCACTTCTTGAAGGCGTCGTACGTTTGCTGACCGACGTCGGCCGGCGTGATGAAGAACTGGATCTGACCCGAGCCGTCGCGCACGGTCGCGAAGCTCGCCTTGCCCATCACGCGCTTGAGCATCATGCGACCGGCGATCGCGACTTCGAGCGGATTCGCTTCGAGTGCTTCCTTGTCGGCGTGCTCGAACTGTTCCTGCAGATCTTCGGCGTGGTGCGTGGGACGGAAATCGTTCGGATAGGCGACGCCTTGCTCACGCAGCTCGCGCAGCTTTTCACGGCGTTCGGCCATGATCTTGTTGTCGTCCACCTCGGGCGCGACTGTCGGCTGGGCCACATTGGGCTGGGCCGCATTAGGCTGGGTCGATTCGTTCATGATGATGTGTGTTCGGTGGCCCGCGTCGGCATGCACCGGAGTGCGCCGGATGCGGGAGGCCAGTCAGTGTAAAAACCTCAGGCGGTAAAAAGATGCGGCGCGGCTCATTGCAAAGCCGCGCCGATTGCGCGGGTTACACGCCTTGTTTCAGGCTTGCGCTGATGAACGGGTCGAGGTCGCCGTCGAGCACGCTCTTGGTATTGCTGATTTCGACGTTGGTGCGCAGGTCCTTGATACGGCTGTTGTCCAGCACGTACGAGCGGATCTGATGTCCCCAGCCCACATCGGTCTTGCCGGCTTCGAGCTTGTCCTGCTCTTCCTGACGCTTGCGGATTTCCGCTTCGTACAGGCGCGACTTCAGCATGGCCATCGCTTCGGCGCGGTTGCGGTGCTGCGAACGGTCGTTCTGGCACTGCACGACGATGCCCGACGGCATGTGCGTGATACGCACGGCGGAGTCGGTCTTGTTGATGTGCTGACCGCCTGCGCCGGACGCGCGATACGTGTCGATGCGCAGATCGGCCGGGTTGATGTCCACTTCGATCGAGTCGTCGATTTCCGGGTACACGAACACCGACGAGAACGACGTATGACGCCCGCCCGACGAGTCGAAAGGCGACTTGCGCACGAGGCGGTGCACGCCGGTCTCGGTGCGCAGGAAGCCGTAGGCGTATTCGCCCTCGATCTTGATCGTCGCGTTCTTGATGCCCGCGACGTCGCCGTCGGTCTGCTCCAGCACTTCGGTCTTGAAGCCCTTGCGTTCGCAGTAGCGCAGGTACTGGCGCAGCAGCATCGACGCCCAGTCGCACGCTTCGGTGCCGCCGGCGCCGGCCTGGATGTCGAGAAACGCGTTGTTCGGGTCGGCCGGGTTCGCGAACATCCGGCGGAACTCCATGTCGGCGACGCGCGACTCGAGCCCTTGCGCATCCGCTTCGCAGGCGAGCAGCGTTTCGTCGTCGCTTTCTTCACGCGCCATCTCGAACAGATCCTGCGCGTCGCGCAGGTCGTTGTGCAGCGAGGTGAGTTTGCCGACTGTGTCGTCGAGCAGTTTCTTTTCCCGGCCGAGGGCCTGGGCATGCTTCGAGTCGTTCCAGACGTCCGGGTCTTCGAGTTCCCGGTTGACTTCGATTAGACGCAGTGCTTTGTCGTCGTAGTCAAAGATACCCCCGTAGGTCGGCCGCGCGCGTGCGCAGGTCCGCCAGAGAGGCTTCGATCGCGTTGAGACGTTCCGCTTCCATGTCGATCTTTATAGCTTCGTAAAAAGGGGAAATTATAGCCGATCGACGCGCGGCGCCGGAGGCTCTCGAGTGATCCGGCGCGGGTTCGGGATTGATTTTGCGGAGATTTTCGCCGTTTTTGCGGCCGGCGCAGGCGGGATGGCTGGGGGCGGTGCGGGTCGGCGGTTCAGGCTGCTGCTTCGGTTTGGCCACGTCGGTTGGTCACAGCGATCGGCCACGTTACCTTGCCCGCTTTCGCGGCAAACCGCGGTGGCTGACGCCAGTTGCCCACTTCAACCGCAGCCTCAACTCGCCGCGTGCTCGACGATCAGTTGCACGCGCGACACGCCGTTCCACGTGTCGCTCGCCAGCCGGTAGGCGACGGTGGTCCGCGCGGGCAGCGTGTCCGTGTGGTTGAACCAGATCGCGTTGAAGCGCTGGCGCCCGCGTATGAGCTGCAGCTTCAGATGCTTGTCCTTCACCAGCGCCTGCGACGCGATGTCGAATTCGCCCGAAAACACCGGCGCCGGAAAGCCTTGGCCCCACACGGCCGCGTCGAGCATCTCGACGAATTGCGGCGTGAAGTACGCGTCTTCGAGTTCGCCGTCGGTCTCCACCGTGCGCGACAGCGCCTCCTCGGACAGCCACTCGCGGCCGACCGCCTCGAACGCGGCGGTGAAGCGCGGCACGTCGGCGGCGGCGAGCGTCAGGCCCGCGGCCATCGCATGGCCGCCGAATTTGACGATCAGGCTCGGCTCGCGCTTCGAGATCAGATCGAGCGCATCGCGCAGATGGAAACCGGGGATCGAGCGGCCCGAACCTTTGACGGTTTGGCCGCTGTCGTCGGCGAGCGCGAAGGTGAACGAGGGCCGGTGGAATTTCTCCTTCAGCCGTCCGGCGACGATGCCGATCACACCCTGATGCCAGCCCGGATTGAACAGCGTGATGGTGGTCGCGCCTGCCGGATCGATGGCCGAGAGATCGTCGAGCGCCTGCTGCTGCATGCCGGCTTCGATCTCGCGGCGCTCGCGGTTCATCGTGTCGAGTTGCTGCGCGAGGTCCCAGGCGCGGCCGATGTCGTCGGTGGTCAGGCATTCGATCCCGAGCGACATGTCCGACAGGCGTCCCGCCGCGTTCAGCCGCGGCCCCAGCGCGAAGCCGAGGTCGAAGCCCGACGCGCTGCGGGCGTCACGCGCGGCGGCGCGAAAGAGCGCGGCGATGCCCGGCTGCATCTTGCCTTTGCGGATGCGCTGCAAGCCTTGCGCGACCAGCACGCGGTTATTGCCGTCGAGCTTGACCACGTCGGCGACCGTGCCGAGCGCGACCAGATCGAGCAGGCCGTCGAGGCGCGGTTCGGGAAAGTCGTCGCCAAATGCGCCACGGCGCCGCAATTCCGCGCGCAACGCGAGCAGCACGTAGAACATCACGCCGACGCCCGCGATGCACTTGCTCGGGAACGTGCAGCCCGGCTGGTTCGGATTGACGATCGCGCGGGCGGCGGGCAGTTCGTCGCCGGGCAGGTGGTGATCGGTGACCAGCACGTCGATGCCGAGCGCGTTGGCCGCCTCGACACCGTCGACGCTGGCGATGCCGTTGTCGACGGTAATCAGCAGATCCGGTTTGCCCGACGCGCTGCGTGCGGCCAGCGCAACGATTTCAGGCGTGAGGCCGTAGCCGTACTCGAAGCGGTTCGGCACCAGATACTCGATCTGGCCGCCGAACATGCGCAGGCCGCGTACCGCGACCGCGCAGGCGGTGGCGCCGTCGCAGTCGTAGTCGGCGACCACCAGCATGCGGCGCTGGCGCTGGATCGCGTCGGCGAGCAGCACGGCGGCGTCTTCGCAGCCCTTTAGCGCGACGGGCGGCACGAGCCGCGCGAGACCGGTTTCGATTTCATCGGGCAGGCACACGCCGCGTGCGGCGTACAGACGCGCGAGCACCGGGTGCAGACCGTGGCGGGTGAGGATTTCGGCGTCGACCGGGGAGCAGGCGCGCGTAACGATTCGAGTCATTCGGAGAGGCCGTGGAGCATGCGGTAAATCATTCAATGAAAAGCGAGGCCAGCACGCGCCGCCGCCAGAATTTGCGCAGATCGGCGCGCGTGACCGTGAGCGTCACCGAGCCGGTGTCGCCGCATAGGGTCAGGCCGAGTTCGAGGAGTTGGCCGGATTGCAGCGCCGCGAGCGCGGGTTCGAACCAGTCGGTCTGCACGGCCGCAAAGGCGTCGTTCCAGCGCGCCCAGTCCTGCTCGATGTAGGGCGCGGAGAATGGGTCGAGTTCGATCAGCGTGGCGCCGGTCGGGCCATTGGCGTCTTTGGTCCGGCCGTTTGTGGGGCCGTTTGTGGGACCGTTTGTGTCGCCGCCCGGGTCACGGCTCGTCGCTACGCCTGTCCCATCGACCGTCGCTCCGCCTGGTGCTACCGTCACGCGATCACCGGACAGCGCCGACAGTGCCGCAAACGAGGCTGGCGGCGCACCAGTCCCGACACCGGCGCTCATCGCGAGACCGCGTGTCGCCGCGGCATCGGAATACACTCGCGCGAACGGGCTGCGCACCGGCTGCGCCGCACCCTGCGCGTGAAACCAGATCGAGTTGACGGCCGGCAGGCCCCGCGCCTCGCGCGCTTCGTTGACCGGGTGCTCGAACCACGCCATCTGCACTTCGTTCTGCAGCTTCATCCATGCGCGCGAACGCTCGCCGGAATGCGCTTCGTGCGGCAGCCAGATTTCGATGTTGCGGCCGCTCGCGCGCAACGGCGAGGCGCCCGCCAGCGAGCCGAAGCCGTCGCCGGACAGGTACCAGCGCGCGGGTTTCGGCGCCTCGATGCGCACGCCGAGCTCCTCGATCAGCGGTCGCGCGACGGCGAGCAGCGCGCCGGCTTCGTCGTCGGACAGGTCGAGCGAGGCGGGATCGATCAGCACCAGGTGATCGTGCGCGATGCGCACATGCACGGGCTGGACGCAGGCCCAGGTCGCGTCGCCGGGATCGCCGCCGTCGGCGCGCAGCATGTACGGGGCGAGCGGCGCTTCGTCGGCGGCCGCCGCGCCCGCCGGCAGTGCGCCGAACTGGCGGGCCACCCAGCGCTCGTGCGGCAGCGTGCGCTGAAAATCCTCGCCGACCACCCGTTCGACTAGCGTCGCGCGCGCGATCAGCCGGTCGAGGGCCGGGCTCCGGATGTCGTGAAGGGCGGTGGAGGCGTCCGCTGCGGCGGGCAGCGCGAAGGGCAGCAGAAGATGGAGACGGTTGGCGAGCATGATGCTGCGCATTGTAGGGCAAAGAGTGCGAGTATTCCGACCATCAGCTTCCCGCTCGGCGCATCCGCGGCGGCGCCCGGCCTGGCGGTGAGGCCGTGTGCCATGCGGACGTCGCAGAGAGCCGCGCGCGGCGGCACCGCGCACATGACGATGGAGACCGGCATGCCACGTGAACTCAAAACCGAGCAGGAACTGTTGGAACTGGTGGTTAAAGCGCTCGATGCCGACCCGGTCACGGCCGGCTGGATTCCGACCGGCTTGCACGAGACCGTCGAGGACGAGGACGGCTGCAATTGGGACATCAGCCATCTGCATCGCGACCGGAAGGACGCGGATGTGCGCGAGGTGGCGAGCACGGCCGCGGCGGGGATCATTAATGAACTGCGCGGGCGTTATAACTTGCGCTAGCGCAGGTGGGTGCCAAACGCCGGACACCAGCGAGGGCGAACGGCAAACGGTGGGGCGCGAAGGGCAAAGGACGCGCCACGCAAACCCCCACCCATCAACACCGGCACGCCAAAGCTGGCGTCACCCGCCGAACAGGGCTTTTTCCGTCACCAGAGCAGGCCTTGCCGGACCCCGCCGCTTTCACAGCGCGAGCCAGTTCCCTATGGCCTTTGCGCGAGTGGGCGGCATTGTATGGCAAACTTCGCGCTTGATCGGCGGTGGCATCGGCAGATGCGGCGCTGACAGTAAAGGCGGCGCAGCTTGTCCACCGCACAGCGGAACGCCGCGGCGCACGTTTTGCTACTCAGCGACGCGGCGACGCCGGAACCATCGGCGCAGCCGCGACACCAACGATCACACGCTCGGACCGCGCGGCGGGCGCTCCACGCTTTCGCGCGCAGCGCCAGGCAGCCGAAGAACGCAGACAAGGATTCGCTTGAAATTTCCCTACGAATGGCAGATTGGCTGGCGCTACACGCGCGCCGGCAAACGCACGACCGGCAACGGCTTCATTTCGTTCATCGCGCTGGTGTCCATGTCCGGCATCGCGCTTGGCGTCGCGGCGCTAATCGTCGTGCTGTCGGTGATGAACGGGTTCCAGAAAGAGGTGCGCGACCGGATGCTGTCGGTGCTCGCGCATGTCGAAATCTTTTCACCAACCGGGTCGATGCCCAACTGGCAACTGACCGCTCAGGAAGCGCGCCAGAACAAGGAAGTGATCGGCGCGGCACCCTATGTCGAAGCTCAGGCGCTGCTCACGCGCCAGGACGCCGTGAGCGGCGTCGCGCTGCGCGGCGTCGAGCCGACGCTCGAGCCTGAGGTGTCCGACATCGGTAAGGAAATGAAGGGCGGCAAGCTGACCGATCTCGTGCCGGGCGACTTCGGCATCGTACTCGGTGCAGACCTCGCCACCAATCTCGGCGTGCAGCTGAACGACAAGATCACGCTGGTCGCGCCCGAAGGCACGATCACGCCGGCCGGCATGCTGCCGCGCCTGAAACAGTTCACCGTGGTGGGCATCTTCGAGTCGGGGCATTACGAGTACGACAGCACGCTCGCCCTGATCAACATCAAGGACGCACAGGCGCTGTTCCGCCTGCCCGCGCCGACCGGCGTGCGGCTGCGGCTGACCGACATGCAGCGCGCGCCGGAGGTCGCGCATCAGCTTGCGCGCAGCTTGTCGGGTGACCTGTACATCCGCGACTGGACGCAGCAGAACAAGACCTGGTTCTCGGCGGTGCAGATCGAAAAACGCATGATGTTCATCATCCTCACGCTGATCATCGCGGTGGCGGCGTTCAATCTCGTTTCGTCGCTGGTGATGACCGTGACCAACAAGCAGGCCGACATCGCGATCCTGCGCACGCTCGGCGCGCAGCCCGGCTCGATCATGAAGATCTTCGTCGTGCAGGGCGTGACGATCGGCTTCATCGGCACCGCGACGGGCGTCGCGCTCGGCTGCCTGATCGCGTGGAGCATTCCATGGCTCGTGCCGATGATCGAGCACATGCTCGGCGTGCAGTTCCTGCCGCCGTCGGTGTACTTCATCAGCGAGTTGCCGTCCGAGCTGATTCCGGCCGACGTCGCGCGCATCGGCATCATCGCGTTCCTGATGTCGGCGGTGGCGACGCTTTACCCGAGCTGGCGCGGTGCGAAAGTCCGTCCCGCGGAGGCGCTGCGCTATGAATGACCGTTCCGCTAATCTCTCCATGGCCACTCAGGACACCGCGCCGTATCCGTACGTGCTCGAAGCAAGCGGCATTTCCAAATCGTTCGTGCAGGGCGGCCTGAATGTGCAGGTGCTCAACAACGCGCAACTGAGCGTGCGACGCGGGGAGAAGCTGGCGATCGTCGGCGCGTCGGGTTCCGGCAAGAGCACGCTGCTGCACGTGCTGGGCGGTCTCGACGACCCGAGCGCCGGCCACGTCTCGGTAATGGGCAAGCCGTTCACGCAGCTCTCCGAGCGCGAACGTAACGACTTGCGCAATCGCGCGCTCGGTTTCGTCTATCAGTTCCACCATCTGCTGCCGGAGTTTTCCGCGCTCGACAACGTCGCAATGCCGCTGCGAATTCGCCGCATGACGACCGACGCCGCACGCCGCGAAGCGCTCCAGGTGCTGGAGCGGGTCGGTATGGGACATCGCGCGAAGCATCGGCCGGGCGAGCTGTCGGGTGGCGAGCGCCAGCGTGTGGCGATCGCGCGGGCGCTGGTGACCAAACCGGCCTGCGTGCTGGCCGACGAGCCGACCGGCAACCTCGACGGCGGCACCGCGGACACGGTGTTCAACCTGATGCTCGAACTGTCGCAAACGCTCGAGACGAGTTTCGTGATCGTCACGCACGATCCGGAACTGGCCGGCCGCTGCGATCGCATCATGCGGCTGCGCGACGGCGTGCTGCACGAAGAGCCGCCGGTGCCGGTCTGAGGGCCGCGCGCTTGCCGCTTGCCGCGTGCGCGCGCCGCCAGTTTCAAGAGGTACGTCATGTGGATCGATACGCACTGTCATCTCGACGCTTCTGAATTCGACGCCGACCGCGACGCGGTCGCGGCGGCGGCGCGCAATGCGGGCGTGGCGCGCATCGTGATTCCGGCAATCGGCCGGCACAATTTCGCGACGGTGCGCGAACTCGCGCACCGGATCGACGGCGGCGCGTATGCGCTCGGTATTCATCCGCTGTTCACGCCGGGCGCCGACGAGCGCGATCTCGATCTGCTGCGCATGGAGATCGAGGCGAGTCTCGATGATCCTCTATTCGTCGGGATCGGCGAGATCGGGCTCGATTATTTCGTCGACGGCCTCGACGATGCGCGCCAACAATTCTTCTATAACGGCCAACTGCAACTCGCGCGCGAGTTCGACCTGCCGGTGATTTGCCACGTGCGCAAATCGCAGGATCAGGTCATCAAGGGCCTGCGGCGGCATCAAATTCATCGCGGCATCGCGCACGCCTTCAACGGCAGTTTCCAGCAGGCTCAGGCCTATATCGACCAGGGCATGCACCTCGGCTTCGGCGGCAATCTGACGTTCGAGCGCGCGCGGCAAATCCGCCGGCTCGCCGAGCAGTTGCCGCTCGACGCGCTGGTCGTCGAAACCGACGCGCCGGACATCGCGCCTGCGTGGATGTACAAGCAGCGCAACTCGCCGGAGCAGATTCCGGGCATCGGCGCGGGACTCGCCGAACTGCGCGGCATGAGCGCCGACGCAACCGCCCTAGGCACAACGGCTAACGCGCTCGCCGCGCTGCCGCGACTGGCCCTTTCCTCTGCATAATCGATCTCGTTGGTTTGAGTGGTTCGCGCCGGGCGAAACCCACGCCCGGCGGGCTTGCTGACGTCTGCTCGCCGCGCGTGATGTCATCCGGCGTCGCTGAACGGAGGGCGAATGCGGGCAGGATGGTGCGGGTTTGCGTTGGGCGTGATCTGGCTGCAGCGGCAGGCGGCGTTGCCGGATTGGCGGGGCGGGTGCGGCTTGGCTGTGCTTGGGGTAATGGCGTTTGTCGTGGCGGTGTGGGGGTTGCGGGAGGCGAGCCTGGGTCCCGTTTCGGCTGTGGGCCAGCCGCAGGCTCCGCGCTCAACTTCACACTTGCGCCACACTCGATTCAACCGACGTCTGCGATCGTTCGCTGGCTGGGGCGCCGTATGGTGCGCGGCAATCGTTATCGGCTTCGGCTATGCCGCTTTGCGCGCGGAAATACGGCTTGCGACGAGCTTGCCGGCCGCGTGGGAAGGCCGGGATATCGACATCGTCGGCAGTATCAGAGGCCTGCCGTCACGCGACGGGAAAGGCGCGCGTTTTCTCTTCGAAGTCGAAGCCGCCGATGCGCCGATCGCCGCCTTCCCGCGCGTGATTCAACTCTCCTGGATTGCCGACGATGCCCCGGCGCCGGCTCTCGTGCCGGGCGAGCGCTGGCGTCTGACCGTGCGGCTCAAGCGGCCGCATGGCAACGCGAACTTCGGCGTGCGCGATGCCGAAGCGAACCTGCTCGCGCGCAACGTGCGGGCAACCGGTTATGTCAGCGCGCCGGCCCACGCGATCCGTTTGCCGGGCCGGGCGCGCGGCCCGCGCGTGCTCGTGGACCGCTGGCGCGCGGCGTTGCGCTCGCGCATCGATGCGGTGCTCGGCGACGCGCCGCATCGCGGGATCGTCGTGGCGCTGGCGATCGGCGCGCAGGACGACATCAGCGCCGCCGACTGGCTGTTGATGCGCCGCACCGGCACGAGTCATCTGGTGGCGATTTCGGGCTTGCACATCGGCTTCGTCGCGGGGCTGGCCGCCTGGCTCGTGGGCGCGGTGTGGCGGCGCTCCGGATGGATCGGGCGGGACTGGCCGCTGCGGCTGCCGGCGCAAGTCGTCGCAGTGGTCGGCGGCGCGGCTTTTGCCGCGCTGCATGCGGCGCTGGCCGGCTTCAACGTGCCGGCGCAGCGCGCGCTATGGATGGCGGGTGTCGTCGCGCTGGCGTTCGTCAGTGGGCGCAATCTCGCGCGCTCGGCGGTGCTGGCGTGGGCGTTGGGACTCGTGCTGCTGATCGATCCGTGGGCGGTCGTGTCGGCGGGTTTCTGGCTGTCGTTCTGCGCAGTGGCCGCGATTCTGTTCGCGATGTCGGGACGCCCGCGTATGAGGGTTCGGCAGCGAGTTCGCGCTGACGATAGCAAGGGCGAGGGCGGCGGGGCTGGCGAAGTTGGTGGGGCTGCTGGAGTCATGGCGGGCCACGAGAGGCCCGGCAAATTGGCGTCCCTGCGCGCCGCGCTGAAGCGCCACCTGCACGCATTCGCCGAGCGCCTCCTCAGCGCCGCGCACGTACAGATCGCGGTGACGCTCGCGCTCGCGCCGCTCACGGTCTACTGGTTCGCACAGATTCCGCTGATCGGTCCGCTCGCGAATGCGTTGGCGATCCCTTGGGTGAGTCTGCTGATCACGCCGGCGGTGCTGGCCGGCGTCGCATTGCCCGCGCCGCTCGATGCCTGGGCATTCCACGCCGCCCATGCGCTGCTCGATCTGCTGGCCACGGGCTTGCATAGGCTGTCCGCTCCGGCCTGGACGCTCTGGTGGCTGCCGCAGCCGCCCGCATGGGCGTTGGCCGCGGCGGCGCTCGGCGTGTTCTGGCTTCTGGCGCCGCGCGGCTGGCCGCTGCGCTGGGCCGCCCCCCTCACGTGGTTGCCGTTGCTGATGCCGGCGCCGCCCGGGCCGCCGCCCGGCAGTTTCCGGCTGACGGCGCTCGACGTCGGACAGGGCGCGTCGGTGCTGATCGAAACAGCACATCACGCGTTGCTGTTCGATACCGGGCCAGGGCCGGAATCGACCCACGCCGGCGAGCGGGTGGTCGTGCCGTTCCTGCAGGCGCATGGCGTGACGGCGCTCGACACGCTGATCGTCAGTCACTCCGACTCTGATCACGCGGGCGGCGCGCCCGCCGTGCTCGATGCGATCGAGGTCCGTCAGATGGTGGCCGCATTGGCGCCGGACCACCCGCTGTGGGCGGGCGCGAAGCAGCACGGCGCGGCCACGCTGCCCTGCGCGGCTGGGCAGCGTTGGCAGTGGGACGGCGTCGAGTTCGCCATGCTGTGGCCGGACGCCGGGCCGCTGCAGGGAAAGCCCAATGCACATTGCTGCGTGCTGCGGGTCGCCACCTTGCCGGACGCGGCGAGTCAGTCCGTCACGCATGACCGGACCGGGCAGCCGCGCGTCGCGGCCTTGCTGAGCGCGGACATCGAGGCGCCTGCCGAACGCGTGCTGCTCGCGCGCGATCGCGGCGCATTGCGCGCTCAGGTGCTGGTCGTGCCACATCATGGCAGCAAGACCTCGTCGACCGAGCCGTTCCTCGACTCTGTCGAGCCGTCCATCGCGGTATTTCAGGTAGGCTATCGCAACCGCTTTCATCATCCGAACGAGGGGGTGTTCGAGCGCTACAAGGCGCGCCATATCGAGCTCGCGCGCAGCGATACGGACGGCGCGGTGCGCGTCGATGCGAGCCCGGCGGCGAACGGTGCGGCCCTCACGCTCGAACGCTATCGCGATACGCAGCGCCGCTACTGGATGGATCGTTGATGGCGCGGGCCGGCGCGTTGGCCGGTCAGTCGCCAGCAGCACAGGCAGAAGAACGCGCCGAGGCCAAGGCCGGTGCACGGAAGTTGCATGTACGCATTCGCGAAAAGCGCCCGACAAAAACGTCCGCGCAGGCCCACAAGCAGAAAACAGAACGGAGATAGCCGCAGTTGAAAAACATCATTCATTTCTCGCACGCGAACGGCTTTCCGGCGTCGACCTACCGGACCATCTTCGCCGAACTCGCCGACGACTATGAACTGCGCTCCATCGAGCGTATCGGCCACGACGCGCACTTTCCGGTCACGCAGGACTGGCCGCATCTGGTCGAACAGCTGCTCGACGACATCGGCCGCTCGTACGAGCAGCCGGTGTGGCTGGTGGGGCATTCGCTCGGCGGTTATCTCTCACTGATGGCCGCGCTGAAAAAGCCGCAGTGGGTGAGGGGCGTGGTGATGCTCGATTCGCCGGTGATCGCCGGCTGGCGCAGCAGCATGCTGCGCGTATCGCAGTGGACCGGGCTCGACGAGCGGCTGTCGCCCGCGGCCGCCACGCGCACGCGGCGCACGCACTGGGCGAGCCGCGACGAAGCGTGGCGGCACTTTCATGCGAAGCCGGCGTTCGCACGCTGGGACGATCGCATGCTGTCCGACTACATCGACTTCGGTGTTCCGCAGACTTCGCCCGACGGCGGGCGCACGCTGGCCTTCGACCGGCGTACCGAATATCAGATCTACAGGACCTTGCCGCACACGCTCGGCGCGCGGCTCGCCCGGGGCGTACCGGTGCCGGTCGGGTTCATCGCGGGCACACGCTCGAAGGAAATCCGCCAGGCCGGTCTCGATGCCACCCGCCGCGCCACTCACGGTCATCTCGAGTGGATCGAGGGCAGCCATCTTTATCCGATGGAAAAGCCGATCGAGACCGCGCGCGCGGTGCAGAGGATGCTGCACGAGCTGGAGCGGCGCGCCTGACGGCTGGCCTCAAGCTGTGCGTGAGTCAGCAGAGAGCGGAAGCGCTATTCGAGCGGCTTCGGCATCGATTCGTGGGTCAAGTGCGGCGCGGGCGTCGGAGGTCGGAGGCTGGCAACGGAAGGCGGCGCGGCCAATGCGGCGACGAGCGATACGACACACGGGGCTGCGTCGGCTCCATTGACCGAGCGCCTCACGGTGCCTGCCACAACAAGCCCCCGCAACAAGCCGCCGCAACATTGACCGGATGCCGAGGCGCGCGTCACCGCGCCAGCAGTCGCACGCGCGACTCCCTAACTGCCAGCCGCCCGTCAAAAGCGGTGCATGATCGACGCGCGGCGCCGCCGCCGCGGCATCCGCACGCGCAGATGTCGCTCGGATTTTGCTGGGTCGGGCCCTTGCTTTACGGTATAATCCGTTTTTCCCGCGAGCATCCAGCGATGACCAAATATGTTTTCGTCACCGGCGGCGTAGTATCTTCCCTCGGCAAGGGTATTGCCGCCGCTTCCCTCGCCGCGATCCTCGAATCGCGCGGTCTTAAAGTCACCCTCCTCAAGCTCGATCCGTACATCAACGTCGACCCCGGCACGATGAGCCCGTTCCAACACGGCGAAGTGTTCGTGACGGAAGATGGAGCGGAGACTGACCTCGACCTTGGCCACTATGAGCGCTTCATCAGCACGAAGATGCGCAAGGCCAACAACTTCACCACGGGCCAGATTTACGAATCGGTGATCCGCAAGGAACGCCGTGGCGATTATCTCGGCAAGACGGTGCAGGTCATCCCGCACATCACGAACGAAATCCAGGCATTCGTCGAGCGCGGCGCAGCTTCTGCGACGTGCGGCGAGCCGGATGTCGCGATCGTCGAAGTGGGCGGCACCGTCGGCGACATCGAGTCGCTGCCGTTCCTCGAGGCCGCGCGTCAGATGAGTCTGCGCATGGGCCGCAACAGCGCGTGCTTTGTGCACCTGACGCTGGTGCCCTGGGTTGCCACCGCCGGCGAACTCAAAACCAAGCCCACGCAACACAGTGTGCAGAAGCTGCGTGAAATCGGCATCTCGCCGCACGTGCTGCTGTGCCGCGCCGACCGCCGCATTCCCGACGACGAACGCGCGAAGATCTCGATGTTCTCCAACGTGCCCGAAGACGCGGTCATCTCCGTGTGGGACGCGGACAGCATCTACAAGATTCCGCAGATGCTGCACGATCAGGGTCTGGACGCGATCATCTGCGAAGAACTCAAGCTCACGCCGAAGCCCGCGGATCTGTCCATGTGGGCCGACCTCGTCGAGAAGCTCCAGCATCCGAAGCACGAAGTGACGATCGGCATGGTCGGCAAGTATGTCGATCTGACCGAGTCGTACAAGTCGCTGATCGAAGCGCTGCGCCATGCGTCGATGCATACGGCAACGCGCGTCAACATCGAATACATCGATTCGGAAGAAGTCGAGACGCAAGGCGTCGAAAGCCTCAAGCATCTCGACGCGGTACTCGTGCCGGGCGGTTTCGGCCGTCGCGGCACCGAAGGCAAGATCGCCGCGATCCGCTATGCACGTGAAGCGAAGGTGCCGTACCTCGGCATCTGTCTCGGCATGCAACTGGCCGTGATCGAATTCGCCCGCGACGTGGTCGGCCTGAAGAACGCGAACAGCACCGAGTTCGATCAGGAAACCGAGAACCGCGTGGTCGCGCTGATCACCGAGTGGTACGACCGCGAAGGCCGTGTCGAGAAGCGCACCGAAGAATCGGATCTGGGCGGCACGATGCGCCTCGGTTCGCAACGTTGCCCGATCAAGCCCGGCACGATGGCCGAAGAGATCTACGGCAAGGACGTGAACGAGCGTCATCGTCACCGTTATGAGGTCAATAACCGCTTCGTGCCCCAGCTCGAAGCGGGTGGTCTTATCATCAGCGCGCGTACCCCGAGTGAAGATCTGCCGGAAATGATGGAATTGCCGCGCAGCATGCACCCGTGGTTCGTCGGCGTGCAGTTCCACCCTGAATTCACGTCCACGCCGCGTGACGGTCATCCGCTGTTCAAGTCGTTTGTCGAAGCGGCGCTTGCGCGTCAGCAATCGCGCGCGGCGAGCGAAGTCGGGGAGAAAGCATGAAACTGGGCGATTTCGAAATCGGGCTCGACAAGCCGTTTTTCCTAATCGCGGGCACCTGTGTCGTCGAATCCGAACAGATGACGATCGACACAGCGGGCCGCCTGAAGGAAATCTGCGCGAAGCTGAACATTCCGTTCATCTACAAATCGTCGTACGACAAGGCCAATCGCAGCAGCGGCAAGTCGTTTCGCGGTCTGGGCATGGACGAAGGTTTGCGCATCCTGTCAGAAGTGAAGCGTCAGCTCGGTTTGCCGGTGCTGACCGACGTTCACGCCGAGCACGAAATCGAACAGGTGGCGTCGGTGGTCGACGTGCTGCAAACGCCGGCTTTCCTGTGCCGTCAAACCGACTTCATTCACGCTTGTGCGCGTTCGGGCAAGCCGGTCAACATCAAGAAAGGCCAGTTCCTCGCACCGCACGACATGAAGAACGTGATCGACAAGGCGCGCGACGCGGCGCGTGAGGCGGGTCTGTCGGAAGACCGCTTCATGGCGTGCGAGCGCGGCGTGTCGTTCGGTTATAACAACCTCGTGTCGGACATGCGTTCGATCGCGATCATGCGCGAGACCAACGCGCCGGTCGTGTTCGATGCGACCCACTCGGTGCAATTGCCAGGCGGACAGGGCACGAGCTCGGGCGGCCAGCGCGAATTCGTGCCGGTGCTGGCGCGTGCCGCGGTGGCGGTCGGCGTCGCCGGGCTCTTCATGGAAACGCATCCGAATCCGGCGCAGGCCAAATCGGACGGTCCCAATGCCGTGCCGCTCAATCGCATGGCCGACCTGCTCGAAACGCTGGTGACGCTCGACCAGGCGGTCAAGCGGGCGCCGTTCCTCGAAAGCGATTTCAACTGATTCAGGCATTCGCCGCGTGTCACGATTGGCTTGCATAATGAGCGCCATCGTCGGCGCGCGGCGAATGTTAGCGATGGTCGTCGAACGTATTGGCGCGCGAGTTGTCTGTCGGGGAGACCGGCAGGTGCCAGATACAGTGTCACAGTAAAGAATTCAACGTCATTTCTTGAGGAAACCATGAGTGCTATCGTAGATATCATCGGTCGAGAGATTCTCGATTCGCGAGGCAACCCGACCGTCGAATGCGACGTGCTGCTCGAGTCGGGCACGATGGGCCGCGCCGCGGTGCCGTCGGGCGCGTCCACGGGTTCGCGCGAAGCGATCGAACTGCGCGACGGCGAAGCCGGCCGTTACGGCGGCAAGGGCGTGCTGAAGGCCGTCGAGCACATCAACACAGAAATCTCCGAAGCGATCATGGGCCTCGACGCTTCCGAGCAGGCTTTCCTCGACAAGACCCTGCTGGAACTCGACGGCACCGACAACAAGTCGCGCCTCGGCGCGAACGCGATGCTGGCCGTGTCGATGGCCGTTGCGAAGGCTGCTGCTGAAGAAGCCGGCCTGCCGCTGTACCGCTACTTCGGCGGCTCGGGCGCCATGCAACTGCCGGTGCCGATGATGAACATCGTCAACGGCGGCGCGCACGCGAACAACAGCCTGGACATCCAGGAATTCATGATCGTGCCGGTCAGCCAGCCGACCTTCCGCGAAGCACTGCGCTGCGGCGCCGAAGTGTTCCACGCGCTGAAGAAGATCCTGTCGGATCGCGGCATGAGCACGGCAGTCGGCGACGAAGGCGGCTTCGCGCCGAACTTCGGCAGCAACGACGAATGCCTGTCGACCATCCTGCAAGCCATCGAGAAAGCAGGCTACCGCGCCGGTGAAGACGTGCTGCTCGCGCTCGACTGCGCAGCCAGCGAGTTCTACCACGACGGCAAATACCAGTTGGCCGGCGAAGGCCTGCAACTGTCGTCGACGGAATTCGCGGACTATCTGGCGAACCTCGCCGACAAGTTCCCGATCGTGTCGATCGAAGACGGCATGCACGAAAGCGACTGGGCAGGCTGGAAGACGCTGACCGAGAAGCTCGGCAAGAAGGTGCAACTGGTGGGCGACGACCTGTTCGTCACCAACACGCGCATCCTGAAGGAGGGCATCGAGAAGGGCATCGCCAACTCGATCCTGATCAAGATCAACCAGATCGGCACGCTGACGGAAACCTTCGCGGCGATCGAAATGGCCAAGCGCGCCGGCTACACGGCCGTGATCTCGCACCGTTCGGGCGAAACCGAAGATTCGACGATCGCGGACATCGCGGTCGGGCTGAATGCCGGGCAGATCAAGACGGGTTCGCTGTCGCGCTCGGACCGCATCTCGAAGTACAACCAGCTGCTGCGTATCGAGGAAGATCTCGGCGATATCGCGAGCTATCCGGGCAAGTCGGCGTTCTACAACCTGCGCTGAGCAGCCGGTTTGCCAGCGCTGACCGATGAGCCGGTTTTCCTTCGTTTCTGATTGACCTCGCCGCCCTGCGTATAGCGCAGGGCGGCGCGTATTTATTGTGCTTACTTCATGCGGCTTGTCACTGCTGTCCTGATCGTTCTGCTGGCGCTGATCCAGTACCCGCTCTGGTGGGGCCATGGCGGCTGGTTGCGCGTGCACGAGTTGCAGCAGCAACTGGCGCAGCAAGTGCAGAAGAATGTCGATTCAAAACTGCGCAACGAACGTATTCAGGGCGAAGTGCAGGATTTGCAGAACGGCACCGCCGCGGTCGAAGAGCGGGCGCGCTACGAAATGGGCATGGTGAAGGACGGCGAAGTGTTCGTGCAGTTCGTATCGCCGAATGCGCCATTGCCGACGGCGAATACGCCTTCGGTAACCACGTCCACGCGTGGGGAGGTGTCGGCCGCGCCGCTGCATGTGGTGCCGAATCCGGAGTCGCGTGCGAAGCCGGATCGCAAGCGCGGCGCCAGGGCGGCCAAGGACAAGACCACGCATTGAGCCTGGCTGCTTGGGGTTGACTCAGTACGAAGGGATGCAAAAAAGCGCGGTTCAGAAATGAGCCGCGCTTTTTTTCGGGGATTGACTGGCGCTCGGACCGCTGACCGGCGATGAATCGCGGCTCCGGACTACCAGCCCCAGGTCGGTCCAAAGCCGACACCGATACCGGTGCCCCAGCCCCGTCCCCAGCCGCCGCTCGAATAGCCGCCGAACACGCGCACGGGCGGCGAGTAGTAACGTGACCATGCCTGCGCGGCATTCTCGGCGGCAATCGCCTGATCCTGCTCGAACAGCACCTGACGGTCGATCGCGTCATAGCGTGCGAGCTCTTCGGGCGTGAGCTGCGCGGGAGCGTACACCGTGCCGGATTGATCGGGAGGAAGGCGGCTCAAAATCTGCGACGGCCCCGGTGGGTTCATCGCGCAGCCGCTCAGCGCCGCGCTCCCCGCGACGATGACCATGGCAACCAGCTTGCACGCATCATGTTTTAACGAAGCAGCGTAGTTCATGTTCGATCTCCATCGGTCGGATGCCTAAGCAAAACATGTGCAGCGTGCATCGCCAATGATTGAGCGTAACGACGATCAAAGGTAACGCGCCGCCCAAGCCGTGAAAAGGACATGGGCGGCGCGTCGTAACAGCCGTCAAACTATACGATAGGGCAGGCACCGCCGATGCCGCCTCGCGCCTGCATCCATCGGCGCAAGGCGCTCAGTGCCGCTGGTCGGCCGCCGGTGTCACGCCTTGTGAGAGTGCGTTGGCGACGAAAAGTTGCGCCACATCCACCGGATCGAATTCATAGCGCTGATTGCAGAACTCGCAGTGAATCTCGACGTGGCCACGTTCCTCGATCACGCCGTCCACTTCCTCGCGACCCAGCATCTTCAGCATGCCGCCGACTTTTTCGCGCGAGCACGTGCATTCGAAACGCGCCGTGGCCGGTTCGAAGTGCTGGACGTTCTCCTGCCAGAACAGGCGGCGGAACACCGTTTCCGGTTCTTCCTTCAGCAACTCGTCTTGCGATAGCGTGCTGCCGAGCGTGCAGACGCGCTCCCATGTGTCCGCATCGAGTTCGCCCGGATGCGGGACGATGCCGCCGTCGCCGGGCAGCTTCTGCAACAGCATGCCGACCGCGCGCTCGGTGTTCGCCGCGAGCCAGAGGCGCGTGTCGAGCTGCTCCGAGTGATGCATGTAGTGTTCGAGCACTTCAGCCATCGACTTGAGCGGGCCATCCACACCCGAGAGCGGCACGATACTTTGATACGGCTGCTGGCCGGGCTGTTTGTCGGCCGGGTCGAGCGTGATCACACAGCGGCCATGGCCGCTCGCGTTCAGCAGATCGACCATCGAGGTCGCGTCGTCGATCGTGTGGTTCGCGTCGACGGACAGCTTGGCCGTGGCGCGCATCGACAGATCGGAGCCGCACTGGACCACCAGCATCTTGATGGGGCCGTCGCCGAAAATCTGCATGACGAGCGTACCGTCGAACTTGAGGTTCGCCGACAGCAGCGCGCACGCGGCCATCATCTCGCCGAGAATCGTCCGTACGGGCGCCGGATAATCGCGGCGCGTCAGCACTTCCTGCCACGTATTGCGCAACGAAACGATCTCGCCGCGCACCGGCGCCGCGCTGAACATGAATTTTTGCAACTGGTCGCTCACAACTTTTCCTCGGTGGAATGGCGCAGCTCGCACGCGCCGGCTGTTAGCCGATGCGTACGAGCTGCGCCTTGAAATATTCGCGGCGCTCGGCATAGCTTGCCGTGCCGCGCTGCATATTGGCGATATCCGTCTCGGTCAGTTCGCGCACCACCTTGGCGGGCGCGCCGAGAATCAGCGAATTGTCGGGAAACACTTTGCCTTCGGTGACGATGGCGCCCGCTCCAACGAGACAGTTGCGGCCGATCACCGCGCCATTCAAGACCACGGCCTGAATTCCGATCAGCGAGCCTTCCTTGATCGTGCAGCCGTGCAGCATGACCTGATGGCCGACCGTCACGTTCGGCTCGATCGTCAGCGGAAAGCCGGGATCGGTGTGCAGCACGGCGTTTTCCTGCACATTGCTGCCTGCGCCGATGGTAATCGCCTCGTTGTCGCCACGAATCGTTGCGCCGAACCAGACGCTCGCGTTTTCCTCGAGCTTCACGTTGCCGATGATGGTCGCCGAATCCGCGACGAACACGCTTTCATGGATGGTCGGGGCGGCTTCGCCAAGCTTGTAAATCGTCACAGTGTCTCCTCTTGATCGGTCGCGGCGCACGCGTTGGGGTGTCCCTTGCCGCTGGCGCAATGGGCGCGCTGGCGGGTCGAATCGAGTATTGTAAACGTTTGTGTGATTGGGCCGTCTGTCGAGGCTGCTGGGCAAGCTCGCCGGATCCTCGTCCGCATTCGCGGCCATATTGCGCGGGCGCCGGGTTCCACGCACGCGCCGTTCTTTATCGGGCGGCCTGCCGCATCTTCGCGCTTCTTCGTTTCTTCTTCATTTGCCGTTTCCTTCGCCGATCCGCTTGCCATGACGTCCGTAGCTCCGTCCGTTGCACCTGCTTTGCCCACACCGCATGCCCGGGGCCAGCCTGATTGCGCGCGTACCGCCGCGCTGGCGGCCTTGCGCGAGAGCGATCCGGCCACCAAGGCGGCCGCGGCCCGCGCCTTGTACGCCGCCGTGCTCGCGGGCAGCGCAGCGTGTTCCGCACACCTCGAGCTCGACGAGCCGGCCGGCCTGCCGGGTCGTCCCGCGCGGCCCGAACTGGTCGATCCGCGCCAGTTGAAACGACGCAGCATGCAGTCTCCGCAAGGCCGCGCGGTGCTACTGCATGCGCTCGCGCACATCGAATTCAACGCGATCAACCTCGCGCTCGACGCCGTCTGGCGCTTCGCCGACATGCCCGCCGCGTTCTATACCGACTGGCTGAAGGTCGCGGCCGAGGAGGCGTATCACTTCTCGCTGCTGGCCGCGCGCCTCGCGGAATACGGCCACACGTACGGCGATTTCCCCGCGCACGACGGCCTCTGGGACATGTGTGAGCGCACGCGAGCCGACGTGCTGGCGCGCATGGCGCTGGTGCCGCGCACGCTCGAAGCACGCGGCCTCGACGCCTCGCCGCCGATCCGCGCGCGCCTGCTGCAGGCGGGCGATCAGGCGTCCGCGGGAATTCTCGACGTGATCCTGCGCGACGAAATCGGCCATGTGCTGATCGGCAACCGCTGGTTCCGTCATTTGTGCGGCGCGAGTGGCCTGGACGCGCACGAGACCTACACACGCCTCGCCGATCAGTATCACGCACCCAAATTACGTGGGCCGTTCAATTTCGAGGCGCGACGCGACGCGGGTTTCGACGAAGCGGAACTCGCTGCGCTGGTCCATCTCGACGCCCAGCAGCCGCTTCCACCAACAGACAGTGCCTGAACGCTCGTTCGATAATCCGGCCCCACGTATCGCCCGCTATCTCTATAATCGAACGATCATTCTTTTTTTTGGCGCACCGTCCATGAATACTTCCCGGTCTGAGTTCGTCGCCGTGCGCGGCATCCGTCTGCATGTGCGGCGTTGGGGCAATCCCGATGCGCCCATGCTGTTCATGCTGCACGGCTGGATGGACGTGGCGGCCTCGTTCCAGTTCGTCGTCGATGCATTGGGCGGCGACTGGCAGGTGCTCGCGCCGGACATGCGCGGCTTTGGGCTGTCGGACTGGCCGGTGGCCGAACGCGGTGGCGGCAGCTACTGGATTCAGGACTATGTGGCCGATCTCGACGCGCTGCTGGACCACTATGCGCCGGACGGCGAGGTGAATCTGGTGGGGCACAGCATGGGCGCGAACATCGGCTGTCTGTATGCGGGCGTGCGGCCTGAGCGGGTGCGAACGGTGGTCGATCTGGAGGGCTTCGGGCTCGCGCCGTCGCACTCGGCGCAAGCGCCCAAACGGCTGCGCAACTGGCTCGATGAGTTGCGTGATCCGCCGCAACTGAAGCGTTATGCGTCGCTCGACGACGTCGCCGCCCGCCTGATCAAGACCAATCCGCGCCTCGATCCGCAGCGTGCGCGGTTTCTCGCGCAGCACTGGTCGAAGCCCGATGGCGAAGGGCAGCACATGCTGCTCGCTGATCCGGCGCACAAGCTGCGCGGCCCGACGCTGTACCGGCTCGACGAAGTGATGGCCGTGTGGCGCAAGGTCAGCGCGAAAGTGCTGCACGTGGAGGCCGCCAACTCGCCGACGCTCGCGCAGATCGCCGGCGAGATTCCGCTCGACGAGTTCAAGGCGCGTTTCCAGGCGTTCCCGAACTGGCGCGAGAAGATCGTCGAGGAGGCGGGGCACATGGTGCATCACGACCAGCCGGAGCAGGTGGCCGCCCTGATCGAGGGATTCTGTTCCTGAACTCGTCACATAGTGGGAAGGATCGCGCCGGCGCGCGAGATAGCTCTGCGTCCGCTTACTGCGTTGCAGTAAAATGGCTGCAGAACCTTTCGAAGACCACGATGAACGCAGATCTGCACTGTCACTCCACCGTTTCCGACGGCCAGTTCTCGCCGGCCGACGTTGCGCGCCGCGCGCACGCGGGCGGCGTGACGCTGTGGGCGCTCACCGACCACGACGAACTCGGCGGCCAGCGGGAAGCGCGCGCCACCGCCGAGGCGCTCGGCATGGGCTACGTGAGTGGCGTCGAAATTTCGGTGACGTGGGCCTCGCGCACCGTGCACATCGTCGGGCTGGGCATCGATCCCACCAGTTCCATCCTGATCGACGGCCTCGCGCGCACCCGCGACGGCCGCGCCGCGCGCGCCGAAGCGATCGGCGAGCAATTGGCCGCGCTCGGCATCCCGGACGCATATCAGGGCGCGCTCCAGTACGTGTCGAACCCGGACATGATTTCGCGCACCCATTTCGCGCGTTTCATGGTCGAGCACGGCTATTGCACCTCCACGCAGGACGTGTTCAACCGCTATCTCGGCGACGGCAAACCGGGCTATGTGGCGCACCGCTGGTCCAAGCTGGCCGACGCGGTCGGCTGGATCCAGGCGGCCGGCGGCGAGGCGATCGTCGCGCATCCGGGCCGCTACGCATACACGCCGGTCGAATTCGACGCGTTTTTCGCCGAGTTCATCGATCTCGGCGGCAAGGCGATCGAAGTGGTGACGGGCAGCCACACGCCCGATCAATACCGCGAATACGCGGACGTCGCGCGCCGTTTCGGTTTCGAGGCGTCGCGCGGGTCCGACTTCCACGCACCCGGCGAAGGCCGCGTCGACCTCGGCACGCTGCCGCAATTGCCCTCTGATCTCAAGCCCGTCTGGGAACGCTGGCTGTGATCGCGCGCGGTGCCTTACGGCACGTCACGCGCGGGAGCCGGCCGGGCGTAGCCTATGCCTACGCCCGCCTCCGAACTGCCAGCCGCTCGTGATTCAGCCGCCGTTCGCGATCCCGTTGCGGCTCGTTTGGAATTCACTCGACGTTCATCGATAGCCACCGTTAGTCACCATGTCTCAATACTTTCGGCTTCATCCTGACAACCCGCAGCCGCGCCTCGTCAAGCAGGCCGTGCAGATCATCAGGGACGGCGGCGTGGTCGCATTGCCGACCGACTCGAGCTACGCGCTTGCCTGCCAGCTCGACGACAAGGAAGCGGCCGAGCGCCTGCGGCGCATTCGCGGCCTCGACGAGAAGCAGCTGCTCTCGCTGCTGGTGCGCGATCTGTCGGAGCTGGCGAACTTCGCGATGGTGGACAACCGGCAGTACCGCCTGATCAAGTCGGTGACGCCAGGCCCCTACGTGTTCGTGTTGCAGGCGACCAAAGAAGTGCCGCGACGCCTGTCGCACCCCTCGCGCAAGACCATCGGCCTGCGGGTGCCGGACCACGCGATCACGCTCGCGATTCTCGAAGAACTCGGCCAGCCGCTGCTCGGCTCGACGTTGATCATGCCGGGTGAAACCGAGCCGTTGAACGACCCCGAAGAAATCCGCGAGCGGCTGGAAAAGCAGGTGGATCTGGTGATCGACGGCGGCGCCTGCGTGTGCGAGCCGTCGACCGTGATCGATCTGACCGGCGCGCAGCCGCTGCTGGTGCGGGCAGGGCGCGGCTCTCTCGCGCCCTTCGGACTTGAAGAGACGGCCTGAAAGCGGCATAAGTGAAAGCGGACAGACGCACGCAATCGCGTTGTTACAATAGCGAGTTATGGATTCTTCCCTGATACAGACCATTGCGGTGTACGCGCTGCCGGTTGTTTTCGCCATTACGCTGCACGAAGCCGCGCACGGCTACGTCGCGCGCTGGCTCGGCGACAATACCGCGTACGTGCTCGGCCGCGTGTCGATCAATCCGATGCGGCACATCGATCCGCTCGGCACGATCGCGATTCCCTTGCTGCTGTACTTCGCCACCAGCGGCGCGTTCGTGTTCGGCTACGCGAAGCCGGTGCCGGTCGCTTTCGGCAACCTGCGCAATCCCCGCTGGGGCAGCCTGTGGGTCGCGGCGGCGGGCCCCGGCTCGAATTTCATCCAGGCGGTGATCTGGGGCCTGTTCGGCGTCGCGCTGGCGGTGTTCAATGTCGACGAACCGTTCTTCACGCGCATGGCGGGCGCGGGCGTCGGCGTGAACCTCGTGCTCGGCGTGCTGAACCTGTTTCCGTTGCCGCCGCTCGACGGCGGCCGCGTGCTGATGGCGCTGTTGCCGCCACGGCAATCGATCGCACTGTCGCGGCTCGAGCCCTATGGCTTTTTCATCGTGATGGCGCTCGTCATGACCGGCACGCTGACGCGTTATTGGCTCAATCCGCTCGTCACGTTCGGCTACAGTGCGATTACCGCAATCCTGACTCCTCTTGTTTCGCTTTTCTAAATAACCATGTTCCCAGACCGTATCTTCTCCGGCATGCGGCCCACCGGGTCGCTGCACCTCGGCCACTATCACGGCGTGCTGAAAAACTGGGTGCGGCTGCAGTCCGAATACCCGTGCTTCTTCTGCGTGGTCGACTGGCACGCGCTGACGACGCACTACGAAACGCCCGAAGTGATCGAAAAGAACGTCTGGGACGTGCTGATCGACTGGCTCGCGTCCGGCATCGATCCGGCGCAGGCGACGCTGTTCATCCAGAGCAAGGTGCCCGAGCACGCTGAGCTGGCGCTGCTGCTCGGCATGAGCACGCCGCTCGGCTGGCTCGAACGTGTGCCGACCTACAAGGAGCAGCAGGAGAAGCTGAAGGACAAGGACCTGTCCACCTACGGCTTCCTCGGCTATCCGGTGCTGATGGCGGCGGACATTCTGCTGTACCGCGGCTCGCTCGTGCCGGTCGGTGAAGACCAGGTGCCGCACGTCGAAATGACGCGCGAAATCGCGCGCCGTTTCAACTACCTGTACGGCCGCGAACCGGGCTTCGAGCAGAAGGCCAATGAAGCCGCGAAGAAGCTCGGCGGCAAGCGCTCCAAGCTTTATCACGAGCTGCGCAATGCCTACCAGCAGGAGGGCGACGACGAGGCGCTCGAACAGGCGCGCGCAATGTTGCAGGAATCGCAGAGCCTCTCGATGAGCGACCGCGAGCGTCTGTTCGGCTACCTCGAAGGGTCGCGCAAGATCATCCTGGTCGAGCCGCAGGCGATGCTGACCGAAGCGTCGCGCATGCCGGGTCTGGACGGCCAGAAAATGTCGAAGTCGTACGGCAACACGATCGGCTTGCGTGAAGACGCGGAAACGATCACGAAGAAAGTGCGCACCATGCCGACCGATCCGGCTCGCGTGCGCCGCACCGATCCGGGCGATCCGGACAAGTGCCCGGTCTGGCAGCTGCACCAGGTCTACACGGACGAAGCGACCCACGAGTGGGTGCAGAAGGGTTGCCGCACGGCGGGCATCGGTTGCCTCGACTGCAAGCAGCCGGTGATCGATGGCATTCTGCGGGAACAGCAGCCGATGCTCGAACGCGCGCAGAAGTACATGGACGATCCGTCGCTGTTGCGCGCGATCGTCGCCGACGGTTGCGACAAGGCCCGCAAGTACGCCACGGAAACGATGCGCGACGTGCGCGAGGCCATGGGCCTGTCGTACAACTGAGCCGGCCGATCGCAGCGATGAGCACGCCCGCCGCCGCCATCCATGGATTGGGTGAGCCGTCGCACTGGGTGCGCCAGTGGGCGCATCTGGTCGCGCCCGGCGGCGCGGTGCTCGACGTCGCATCGGGGGCGGGGCGGCATGCGCGGTTCTTTGCGTCGCTCGGGCACCCCGTGACCGCGCTCGACCGCGATGCCGTCGCGCTCGACACGCTGCGCGGCGAGCCGCTCATCACGCCGCTTGCCGCAGACCTCGAAGGCGCTCCGTGGCCGTTATCGGCCGACACGACGTTCGCCGCCGTCGTGGTGACGAACTATCTGCACCGGCCGCTGTTTGCGCAGCTTCTGCATGCGCTGGCGCCGGGCGGCGTACTGGTTTACGAGACCTTCGCGCAAGGAAACGAAAGCGTCGGCAGGCCGTCCAATCCGGCGTTTCTGCTCGCGCCCGGCGAGCTTCTCGACAGGGTGCGCGGCCGGCTTCGGGTGGTCGCGTTTCAGGACGGCTTTCTCGCGCAGCCGCGCCCCGCTTACGTCCAGCGGATTTGCGCAATTCTGGAGGCGGAGCGCCCAGATGACTCCGTGCAGGCGGCACCCCCGCCTTGTTACGAGTTGGCTGGCTAATCCGCTACAATCGCGGTTTACCTGATCAAATTCATGGCGTTTCATGACTAACGGCAACCACAGCAACGACGGCGTTCAGATTCGCGGCAGCATTCCTGCCATCATTACCCCGATGCTCGAAGACGGCAGCCTCGATCTGCCGGCGTTTCGCAAACTGATCGACTGGCACATCGCGGAAGGCACGGATGGGCTCGTGGTGGTCGGCACGAGCGGCGAGTCGGCCACGTTGTCGGTCGAAGAGCACGTGCTGATGGTCAAGACCGCGGTCGAGCACACGGCGGGCCGGATTCCGGTGATCGCGGGCTCGGGCGGCAACTCCACCACCGAAGCGATCGAACTCACCCAACAGGCGAAAGACGTCGGCGCGGACGCGACGCTGCAGGTCGTGCCGTACTACAACAAGCCGACTCAGGAAGGCATTTATCGCCACTTCGCGAAGATCGCGGAAACCGTCGATCTGCCGGTGATCCTGTACAACGTGCCGGGCCGCACCGTCGCGGACATGAGCAACGAGACCATTCTGCGCTGCGCACAGGTGCCGGGCATCGTCGGTGTGAAAGAAGCGACCGGAAATATCGAGCGCGCCGCGCATCTGATCAAGTCGGCGCCCAACCATTTCGGCATTTACAGCGGCGACGATCCGACCGCGATCGCGCTGATGCTGCTCGGCGGCCACGGTAATATTTCGGTCACCGCGAACGTCGCGCCGCGCGCGATGAGCGAGCTGTGCAAGGCCGCCCTCGCGGCGGACGCGAAGACCGCGCGCGAGATTCATCTGAAGCTCCTGTCGCTGCATAAGAACCTGTTCATCGAATCGAATCCGATTCCGGCCAAATGGGCGCTGCAGCAACTGGGCCGTGTGCAGGGCGGCATCCGCCTGCCGCTCACGCCGCTCGCCGCGCAATACCACGAAGTGGTGCGCGCCGCGCTGCGCGAAGCAGGGCTGCTGGCCTAAGCGGTTCGACCGCGGCATCCCGCAGCGCCAACCAGAGACCGCCACCGGCATTCCCTTAACCGACGTCGATCCAGCCCACGTTCCCGGCAGAACCAGGCACCGCGTTCCAGCATCACGAAGGACCTCATGAAACGTTCCGCACTTTCCCTCCACGCAACCCGCATGGCGGCGCTGGCGCTTGCCCTGACGACGCTCGCCGGCTGTGACACGCTGAACGACTGGTTCGCTACCGACCGCGTCAACTACAAGGTTGCGGCGAGCGCGCCGCCGCTCGCCGTTCCGAATGACCTGAGCACTTCGCCGACCGATCAGCGCTACGTTGCACCACCCGCCAATCTGGCGCTGGGCGGCGCGACGGCGCGCAATGTCACGGCCGCGGGCAACGCCACCGAAGGCCAGCCGACAGCGCAGGACCCGTTCGGCATGCACATCGAGCGTGACGGCGACCGCCGCTGGCTGGTGGTCGACGGCCGTTCGCCGGAACAGCTGTGGCCGCAGCTGCAGGAATTCTGGCAGGAAAACGGTTTCGTCCTGAAAACGGACGCGCCGGCCACCGGCATCATGGTGACCGACTGGGCGGAGAATCGCGCGAATATTCCGGACGACTGGTTCCGCCGCACGGTCGGCAAGGTGATCGACTTCGCGTACTCGTCGGGCACGCGCGACAGCTTCCGCACGCTGGTGTCGCGTGGGTCGTCCGAGACCACGGACATTTCGATCACGCATAGTGCGATGGAAGAAATGCTGACGGGCCAGGACAAGACGTCCTCGCGCTGGGAAGAGCGTCCGCGCGATCCGGCGCTCGAGGCGATGTTCCTCGCCAAGCTGATGGAAAAATTCGGCCTGACCGAAGCGCAATCGAAGCAATTGCTGACCGACGCGCGCCCGGCCACCGCGCCGGCGACGATCGACAAGAACGCGGGCGCGTCGACGCTCGACCTGCAGGAATCGTTCGACCGTGCATGGCTGCGCGTGGGCCTCGCGCTCGATCGCACCAACTTCACCGTCGATAACCGCGATCGCGCAAAAGGCATCTATTACGTGCGCTACGCGGACTCGATGCAGGAACTGAAGCGGGAAGGGCTGCTCGGCAAGCTGTTCTACAGCGGCAGTAGTTCGTCGAAGAAGCCGGGTCAGGAATTCCTTGTCAACGTGCGCTCGAAGAGCGACTCCGTGACGCAGGTGGCGGTGCTCGACGCGAACGGTCAGGTGGACACGTCCTCCGACGCGCAGCGCATCGTGACGCTGCTGCACGCGCAACTCAACTAAGCGGGCCGTGCGCTTCGCGAGTCTCGGCAGCGGCAGTGAAGGCAATGCGTTGCTGGTGGAGGCGCAAAGCGGTGTGACCAGCACGCGCGTGTTGCTGGACTGCGGCTTTTCGGCGCGAGAAGTCGAGCGGCGCCTGACGCGGATCGGCGCGAGCGTCGAAGCTCTCGACGCCATCCTGATCACGCATGAGCATAGCGATCACATCGGCAGCGCCCTGACGCTGGCGCGCAAATGGTCGATTCCGTTATACATGAGCTGGGGC
Organism: Paraburkholderia fynbosensis; assembly: GCF_902859935.1. Taxonomy (GTDB): domain Bacteria; phylum Pseudomonadota; class Gammaproteobacteria; order Burkholderiales; family Burkholderiaceae; genus Paraburkholderia; species Paraburkholderia fynbosensis. The sequence continues at coordinate 162,011 of NZ_CADIKI010000008.1, read as the reverse complement.
ACCGCCCGCGCGGTGGGCGCCGACGAAGCCGACGTCGACCTGCAGGTGTTATGGGGCGACGAAGCGGTGGCGATCGGCGACCTCAGCATCCTCCCTTACACCGTCCCTCACGATGCCCGCGAGCCGTTGCAATACGTGTTCTCGAATGGCGCGAGCCGGCTCGGCGTGCTGACCGACGTCGGCACGTCCACGCCGCATATCAACGCGGTGCTGAGTGGGTGCGACGCGCTGGTGCTCGAATGCAATCACGATGTGCGGATGCTCGCGGGCAGCCGCTATCCGCAATCGTTGAAGGCGCGCATCGGCGGCAATCATGGGCATCTGAACAACGACGCGGCGGCCGACATTCTGGCTTCGCTCGACCGCTCGCGCCTTCGCCACCTCGTCGCTGCACATTTGAGCCAGCAAAACAATCTGCCGGAACTGGCGCAGGCCGCGATGGCCGGTGTACTGGGCGCGGCGCTGACTGACGTGGTGGTCGCTTCGCAGGATCAGGGATTTGCTTGGCTGAGCGTGTGACGCCCGGCTGCGGATGGCGGATCGATCTCGATTGCTAGCGCCGCGGGCATTGCGGCAGTGCAAAGAAAAAGCCCATAACGATTTATCGTTATGGGCTTTTTTTTCTTCAGGGCGAAGCGTTTTGCGAACGCCGCGCCCACGTCAGACTCAGTTGCGGTTGCCGCCGAAGATGCCGAGCAGCGCGAGCAGGTTGACGAACACGTTGTACAGATCCAGATAGATCGCGAGCGTGGCGGTGATGTAGTTCGTCTCGCCGCCGTTCACGACGCGCTGGACGTCGAACAGCATGTAGGCCGAGAAGATCACGATGGCCATCACCGAAACCGTCAGCATCAGCGCCGACAGTTGCAGGAAGACGTTGGCGACCGAAGCCAGCAGCAGCACGATCACGCCCATGAATAGCCACTTGCCGAGGCCGGAAAAATCGCGCTTGCTGACCGTGGCGATCGTGGCCATTGTCGCGAAGATCACACCAGTGCCACCGAAGGCGAGCATGATGAGCGACGGGCCGTTAGAAAAACCGAGCACGAAGCTAAGGATGCGCGACAGCATCAGGCCCATGAAGAACGTGAAGCCGAGCAGCACGAACACGCCGAGCGAGCTGTCTTTCGTTTTCTGGATCGCGAACATGAAGCCGAACGCGATCGCGAAGAACGCCAGCATGCTCATCGCGGGGCTGGTGGCGGCGAACAGCGTGAAGCCGGTGGCGAGACCCACCCACGCGCCGAGCACCGTCGGAATCATGGACAGCGCCAGCAGCCAGTAGGTATTCCGTAGTACGCGGTTGCGCGATTCGACCGTGCTGACAGCGCCATTGCGGCCAAAGCTATACGGATGTTCGTTCATGGTCTCTCCTTACCTCAGAAGCGTGTTTCGTGATGGTGGTACGGCGGTTTGTGCCGCGCAGGGCGCATGGGGCGGCCGCGAGGCGCAAGGTGTTCATCCCTAAGATTAGCGCCGAAGCACGGAGTTTCAATACCTCGCAATGTCCGTACGTCCTACGCTACCAGTATTTTGGAACGCGTGCTGCGTTCCTTTCAATGCTGTAAGGGTTCAATCGCAATCATACACGGGAACATGCTACAATAGCGGATTCATTTGAATCTGTAACCTCTTAATTTTTTGGAGTTTTTATGGCGATCGAACGCACCCTGTCGATTATCAAGCCGGACGCAGTGGCCAAGAACGTGATCGGCCAGATCTACACCCGTTTCGAAAACGCTGGTCTGAAGATCGTGGCATCGCGCATGGTTCACCTGTCGCGCGCTGACGCAGAGAAGTTCTACGCCGTGCACGCTGCACGTCCGTTCTTCAAGGACCTGGTCGACTTCATGATCTCGGGCCCGGTTGTGGTGCAAGCGCTGGAAGGCGAAAACGCCATCCTGAAGCATCGTGATCTGATGGGCGCAACGGACCCGAAGAAGGCAGAGAAGGGCACGATCCGCGCCGACTTCGCGGACAGCATCGACGCCAACGCCGTCCACGGTTCGGACGCGGCTGAAACGGCTGCCGTCGAAATCGCATTCTTCTTCCCGCAAGTAAACGTCTACTCGCGTTAAACCGCGCGTCAAGCCGGTTTGTTTCGCGCGATTCGTGCAGCCGATGTTTTATCGCACGAATCGCCCGGCGAAGTAGTAAGGTAAAAGCAGCAGGAATGGGCGCGATCGGCATTGCGTTCATGCAGCTTGTTGCATGAACGTAGTCTCGCACTGAAATGGCAGGATTCGATATGACGAGCAGTCCCACCGTCAACCTTCTCGATCTGGACGCCCAAGGGCTTGTCGCCTATTGCGACAGCCTGGGCGAGAAGCCGTTTCGCGCCAAGCAATTGCAGCGCTGGCTTCATCAATACAACGCTGCCGACTTCGACGGCATGACCGATCTTGCGAAGTCCTTGCGCGAAAAGCTCAAAGGGCGCGCTTCGATCACGATGCCCGGCATCGTCAGCGACCATATTTCGACCGACGGCACACGCAAGTGGCTGATCGACGTTGGCAACGGCAACGCGGTTGAGACCGTCTACATTCCGGAAGAAACACGCGGCACGCTGTGCGTGTCGTCGCAGGCCGGATGTGCGGTCAACTGCCGTTTCTGTTCGACCGGCAAACAGGGGTTTTCCCGCAATCTTTCCACCGGCGAAATCATCGGCCAGCTGCGCATGGCCGAATTTGCGCTGCGTGCTTCGCGCGGCCTGGCCGGCGGCCGCGCCACCGGCGGTGACGGCAAGGGCGAGCGCGTGGTCACGAACGTCGTGATGATGGGCATGGGCGAGCCGCTGCTCAATTACGACGCGGTTGTGCCGGCCATGCGCCTGATGCTCGACGACAACGCGTACGGTCTTTCGCGCCGGCGCGTCACGCTGTCCACCTCGGGCGTCGTGCCGATGATGGACCGGCTCGGCGCCGATCTGCCGGTGGCGCTCGCGGTTTCGCTGCATGCGCCTAGCGATCCGCTGCGCGACATGCTGGTGCCGCTGAACAAGAAGTATCCGCTGCGCGAATTGATGGCGGCTTGCCAGCGCTATCTGAAAGTCGCGCCGCGCGATTTCATCACGTTTGAGTACTGCATGCTCGACGGCGTGAACGACAGCGAAGCGCAAGCGCGCGAATTGCTGGCCGTGACGCGCGACGTGCCGTGCAAATTCAATCTGATTCCGTTCAATCCGTTCCCTGAGTCGGGCTTGATCCGCTCGAAGCCGGAACAGATCAAGCGGTTTGCACAAGTGTTGATGGACGCGGGCGTCGTCACCACGGTGCGCAAAACACGCGGCGATGACATCGACGCTGCCTGCGGTCAGCTGGCCGGTGCGGTTCAGGACCGCACGCGCCTGGCTGAGCGCACCGGGAAGGCAGCGAAGGTGATCGAGGTTCGCGCCGTGTAATCGTCCGGTAAGGCAGGACCGTCGGCGGTCGCTGGAAAGTTCAGTCGATCCGCGAAAGTCTTCATGCCACCGTCGATTGAAAAGAAAGTTTGCAGAAGCGATCGGAAGCGGCACACAAAGCCGCGCATTTTGTTATAAACGGTCTGCGATTCGGGCGCGAGGTTTTCAGCAGCTCCGGGTGGCACGAGTGAAAAAAGAATCGACGCGAAAGGATTTGGGATGAGTGAGCCGCAGCACCCGCAGCCGCACGACACAGACACGAATGAAGGCCATCCGGCGCCGGTCGCACGGGCGGTAGTGCAGCCCGTTGTGCAGTCGAACCTGGATTCGTTGGCGGCGGCTGGCGCGCGCTTGTCCCAGTTGCGTGAATCGAAGGGATGGTCGATCGAAGACGTGTCGGCTCGCCTCAAGGTGTCGGTCACCAAGTTGCGCGCGCTCGAGTCGGGCGACATCAGCCACTTGCCGGATACGACTTTCGCGCTCGGCGTGGTGCGTAGCTACGCGAAAATGCTCGGCGCCGATCCGACGCCGTTCACGCAGGCGCTGCGCCGCGAAACGGGCGTGCCGGCGCCGGATCTGTCGATGCCGGCGTCGTCGGGTAAGGATTTGCCGCGTGGCCGGGTGTCGCTCTCGCTTGGCGGCGGCGGGCAGAAAAGCCGTTCGTGGTTGTGGGGCGTTGCGGCGGTCGTCGTTGCGGTAATCGCGCTCGCTATGTGGCATACCAATGGCGGCGATTCGACCGCGTGGCTTGCGCGTCTGAAAGCGAGCGCGAACGGCGTCACGGGCGCCGCGACCGGCGCATCGGGCGCGGTGGCGCAGGGGCCGTCGGCGGCCGCCACGGCGGAAGAAGAAGCGTCGGCGCCGGAAGCGCCGGCCGCAGCGGAAAATGCAGCGTCGGCTACGCCGATGCCCGCGCCGCTGGCGACCGGCACGGCGCCGTCATCGGCGCCTGCGGTCACTTCAATGACGGCGGCGCCGAAGGCCGGCTCGCAGGCTCTGGCCGCGGCGGCGCCGGGCGCGAGCGCGCCAGCGGTCGTCGCGGGAGCTTCGGCGACAGCGACGACGCCTGCTGCAGGCGAGGCGATCGTCGCGCTGCGCGTGACCCAGGACAGCTGGTTTAGCGTGCGCGGCAAAGATGGCAAGGAAGTGTTTTCCGGCCTCGTGCACGCAGGCGATACGAAGGAAGTGACAGGCGAGGCGCCGTTCAAAATTACGCTCGGCAACAGAGCCGGTCTCGAGTCGCTGACGCTCGACGGCGAGCCGGTCGATCCGGCGAAATATTCGGCGGCCAAAGGGAATGTGGCGCGCTTCGCGCTGCCCTGACAGATACGGTATGCGCCGCGGCCAACCGGTCCGCGGCGCTTTTTCAATTCAGGCGCTACGTTTTGTGTAGCGCATGCGGCGTAAATGGGTTTTTCGATGCAATCCGAAGCTCAATCCCGATCCAATAGCAAGATCGTTTCTAACGAACCGGTGTTCGGCGGCCAAGCTGCGCGGCGCAAGTCGCACGCAGTCGACGTCCGTTGGGGCGGCCAGCTCGTCACCATCGGCGGCGACGCGCCGGTGCGTGTGCAGTCGATGACCAACACGGACACGGCGGACGCGATCGGCACCGCGATCCAGATCAAGGAACTGGCGCAAGCCGGCTCGGAACTGGTGCGTATCACGGTGAACACGCCGGAAGCGGCCGCGGCCGTACCGGCCGTGCGAGAGCAGCTCGACCGCATGGGCGTGTCCGTGCCGCTGGTCGGCGACTTCCACTACAACGGCCATCTGCTTCTGCGCGATTACCCCGCGTGCGCGGAGTCGCTGTCGAAGTATCGGATCAATCCGGGCAACGTTGGCCACGGCGCGAAGCGTGACACGCAGTTCGCGCAGATGATCGAAGCCGCGGTGAAGTACGACAAGCCGGTGCGCATTGGCGTCAACTGGGGCAGTCTCGATCAGGACCTGCTCGCGAAGATGATGGACGAAAACGCGTCGCGCGCCACGCCATGGGAAGCGCAAAGCGTGATGTACGAAGCGCTGATCCAGTCGGCGATCGGCTCGGCGGAACGCGCGGTCGAACTCGGTCTCGGGCGCGACAAGATTATTCTGTCGTGCAAGGTCAGCGGCGTGCAGGACTTGATCGCCGTGTACCGCGAACTTGCGCGCCGTTGCGAATTCGCGCTGCATCTCGGCTTGACCGAAGCGGGCATGGGTTCGAAGGGCATCGTTGCTTCGACCGCGGCGTTGTCCGTGCTGTTGCAGCAGGGCATCGGCGACACGATCCGTATCTCGCTCACGCCGGAGCCGGGCGCATCGCGCACCGGCGAGGTGATCGTTGGCCAGGAAATTCTGCAGACCATGGGCTTGCGTTCGTTCACGCCGATGGTGATCGCGTGCCCGGGTTGCGGTCGCACCACAAGCACGCTGTTCCAGGAACTGGCGTCGCAAATCCAGACCTATTTGCGCACGCAGATGCCGGTGTGGCGCGACCAGTATCCTGGCGTCGAAAAGATGCACGTCGCAGTGATGGGCTGCATCGTCAACGGTCCGGGCGAATCGAAGCAGGCCAACATCGGCATCAGCTTGCCGGGTTCGGGCGAAAACCCGGCCGCGCCGGTGTTCATCGACGGCGAGAAAGTGAAGACGCTGCGCGGCGAGAACATCGCGCACGAATTCCAGCAAATCGTGAGTGACTACGTCGAGCGCCGCTACGGCCGCGCTGAAGCACTCAACTAAACACCAGCTATCGAAGACAGATGACTGAACTGAAGAAAAAGCTCGAAAAGCTGTCCGGCGTGAAGGGCATGAACGACATCCTTCCGCAGGAAGCCGGGCTGTGGGAATTTTTTGAAACCACCGTCAAGTCGATGCTGCGTTCGTACGGATACCAGAATATTCGTACACCGATCGTTGAGCATACGCAGCTGTTCAAGCGCGGCATCGGCGAAGTGACCGACATCGTCGAGAAAGAGATGTACAGCTTCACCGACGCATTGAATGGTGAAAATCTGACGATGCGTCCGGAGAACACGGCGGCGGTCGTGCGCGCGGCGATCGAACACAACATGCTGTACGACGGTCCGAAGCGTTTGTGGTACGTCGGTCCGATGTTCCGTCACGAGCGTCCGCAACGCGGCCGCTATCGCCAGTTCCATCAGGTCGGTGTGGAAGCGCTGGGCTTCGCGGGCCCGGATGCCGACGCTGAAATCATCATGATGTGCCAGCGGCTGTGGGACGACCTCGGCCTGATGGGTATCAAGCTCGAAATCAATTCGCTTGGTGTCGCGGCAGAACGCGCGGCCCATCGTGTCGAACTGATCGCGTACCTCGAAAAGCACGTCGACGTGCTCGACGAAGAAGCGAAACGCCGTCTCTACACGAACCCGCTGCGCGTGCTGGACACGAAAAATCCGGCCATGCAGGAAGTCGCGCAGAACGCGCCGAAGCTGATCGATTTTCTCGGTGACGAGTCGCGCACGCACTTCGAAGGTTTGCAGCGCATCCTGAAGGCGAACAACGTTCCGTTCACGATCAACCCGCGTCTCGTGCGCGGTCTTGATTACTACAATCTGACCGTGTTCGAGTGGGTGACCGACAAGCTCGGCGCGCAAGGCACGGTGGCGGCGGGCGGCCGTTACGATCCGCTGATCGAGCAGCTCGGCGGCAAGCCGACGGCAGCCTGCGGCTGGGCGATGGGCGTGGAGCGCATTCTCGAATTGCTGAAGGAAGAAGATCTCGTGCCCGAGGCCGAAGGGTGCGACGTGTACGTGGTCCATCAGGGTGACGCCGCGCGCGAGCAGGCCTTCATTATCGCGGAACGTCTGCGCGATACAGGCCTCGACGTGATCCTGCATTGCAGCGCCGACGGTCAGACGGCCAGCTTCAAATCGCAGATGAAGCGCGCCGATGCGAGCGGTGCGGCGTTCGCGGTGGTGCTCGGCGAAGACGAAATCGCCAACGGCACGGTCGGTGTCAAACCGCTGCGCGATACAAACGCTAACGGCGGTAAAAACGAGCAACACAACGTGCCCGCCGAAGACTTGACCGAATTTCTAATCAATGCGATGGTTGCAACCGCCGAAGACGGCGACGACTGATCGCGATGTCGTCGGGCCGATTGGCTCGACACGCACACGAATCAAGAAAGAGGAAATCGCCGGGCAATGAGTTACCACGACGAACAAGAATCGATTGAAAGTCTGAAGGCATGGTGGACGCAGTGGGGCAATGCAACCACTTGGATCGTGCTGGTGGCGCTGGTTGCAGCAGCCGGGTGGAACGGCTGGAATTTTTGGCAACGGCGTCAGGCGGCGGAAGCCGCGGTGCTGTATGACCAGGTGCAGCAAGCCGTGGCATCGGGCGACAAGGCCCGGATCACGCGCGCCGCCACTGACATGGAAGACAAGTTCAGCCGCACCGCGTATGCGCAGATGAGCGCGCTGGGCGCAGCCAAGGCTCTCTACGCAGCAGGCGACGAAGCCGGTGCGAAGGCCCAGTTGCAATGGATCATCGATCACGCGAAAGACGACGAGTTCAAGCAGATCGCCAAGCTGCGCATGGCGTCGCTGCTGCTCGACGAGAAGGCTTATGACCAGGGCCTCGCATTGCTCGCCGAGCCGCAATCCGACGCGTTCAAGGGCGTCGTGGCGAACCGCCGCGGCGACCTGCTCGCCGCTCAGGGCAAGCGCGACGATGCGCGCACGGCCTACAAACTCGCGCTCGACTCGCTGTCGAAAAACGACAGCTCGGCACGCCAGTTGATTCAGTTCAAGCTGGACGCGCTGGGCGGCTGATCGCCACACGCAGTGCGCCGCACGAACGACCAACCGGTCTCCTTTAATTAATTTCCTGAATGCTTCGTCCACCGATGAATCTGCTGAAACGTTACGCCGTGCCCGTTATCTGTGCGATGACCGTCCTCACGATGGCGGCTTGCTCATCCACGAAAGACGAGCGCCGTGTGCCGACGCCGCTCACCGAGTTCAAACCCGTGCTCGACGTGCAGCAGGCCTGGACGGCGAGCGTGGGCAAGGCGGGCCGTTACCTGTTCGCGCCGATCGCTGTCGGTAACGCGGTGTTCGCCGCAGGTGCGAACGGTTCGGTTGCGAAGATCGACGCGCAAACCGGCAAGGACATCTGGCGCGTCAAGCTGCGTGACGATCTGTCGGCGGGTGTCGGCAGCGACGGCACGCTCACGGCGGTCGGCGGTCTGAAGGGCGACGTCTACGTGCTCGGCGCGGACGGCAAACAGTTGTGGACCGCCAAGGCGCCGGGTGAAATCATTTCGCCGCCGCTGGTTGGCAACGGTCTCGTGGTGGTGCGCACGGTCGACGGCCAGCTCGTCGCTTTCAATGCGCAAACCGGCGAGCAGAAGTGGAACTACCGCAACCGCGCAGTGCCGCTCAATCTGCGGGTGTCGTCGGGCATGACCTTCGCGGGCGACGCGGCCGTGCTGGCCGGTTTCCCGGGCGGTTCGTTCGCCGCGATCAACCTGCAAACCGGCGACGCCTACTGGCAGACCCCGGTGTCGTATCCGAAGGGTGTGACGGAGGTGGAGCGTATCAACGACGTGACCGGTCCGCCCACGCTGGTCGGTTCGCAAACCTGCGCGGTGACGTTCCAGGGCCAGATTGGCTGTTTCGATGCGAACTCGGGCCGCGTGGTGTGGGAAAAGGCGTTCTCGAGCACGAGCGGCCTCGCACAGGATGACCGCACCGTGGTGGCGGCGGACGACTGGTCGGTGGCGTCGGCGTTCGACGTCAATACCGGCGCGGTGCTGTGGAAGAACGACCAGCTGAAGAACCGCGATCTGAGCGTGCCGTTCCTGCTGGGCCGCGCTGCGGTGTTTGGCGACTATCAGGGCTACGTGCACTTCCTGTCGGCTGCCGACGGCACGCTCGTCGCCCGCGTGAAGACCGACGGCAGCGCGATTACCGCGGCGCCGGTGCTGGCCGGCGAGACGCTGGTCGTGCAGACGCGCGACGGCGGCCTGTACGGCTATCGCCCGCGCTGATTGCGCGAGGCTCGCCGTCGTCTGGCGCGCAGGCCGGCTTCGCCGGCCGCGCGCGTTTCAGTCGAGCTGGTTTTGATTGTTTTTGATTGTTGTCGTATCGCAAAGCAAGTCGAAGAATTTTGCCGGAGTGGGTGGTCCGGCAAGTTGGATCAGACAGGGCACGTGTAAGCCTCGTGCCCTTGGTGGCTGCTTGCGGCACCACCTGTCGGCGGTCTCGCAGATCCATCGCCCGCGAACGGGCGTGCGGGCCGTCGAGCAAGAAAGACTGAATCTGGCGGCCCATTGGCGCTGCCCATACAGCCAAATCCCCGTCCGCCCGAATGTGCATATTGCCCGCACATCCGGGGCTGGTCGAATTCGTGATAATTTTCGTCAAACGCTGCCGTGTGGCGGCCGCATGGCGTCGCTACGCGAGCGGTCGATTTCGATCCCGCGTTTCACCGTGAACAACATCTGATGAAACCCGTTATTGCCCTCGTCGGGCGCCCCAATGTGGGGAAATCCACGCTGTTCAACCGCCTCACGCGCTCGCGTGACGCGCTGGTTGCCGACCTGCCCGGCCTGACCCGCGATCGCCATTACGGCGAAGGGCGCACGGGCGAGCGGCCGTATCTGGTCGTCGATACCGGCGGCTTCGAACCGGTCGCGAAAGACGGCATCCTGCACGAGATGGCGCGTCAAACCCGCCAGGCGGTAGAAGAATCCGACATCGTCGTGTTCATCGTCGACGGCCGCAACGGTCTTGCGCCGCAGGACAAGTCGATTGCCGACTATCTGCGCAAGGTCGGCCGGCCGATCTTCCTCGTCGTCAACAAGGCCGAGGGGATGAAGTACACGACTGTCGCCGCCGACTTCTACGAACTCGGTCTCGGCGACCCGCGCGCGATTTCGGCCGCGCATGGTGACGGCGTCACGGAAATGATCGACGAGGCGCTCGGCGTCGCGTACGCCGGCCAGCCGGAAGAAAGCGACGACGAGAAAGCGGCGCGTGGCGTGAAGATCGCGATCGTCGGCCGTCCGAACGTCGGCAAGTCGACGCTGATCAACGCGCTGGTGGGCGAAGAGCGCGTGATCGCGTTCGACATGCCAGGCACGACGCGTGATTCGATCTACGTCGACTTCGAGCGCCAGGGCAAGCCGTACACGCTGATCGACACGGCCGGCCTGCGCCGCCGCGGCAAGGTGTTCGAAGCGATCGAGAAATTCTCGGTGGTGAAGACGCTGCAATCGATCTCGGATGCGAACGTCGTGATCCTGCTGCTCGACGCGCGCCAGGACATCTCCGAACAGGACGCGCACATTGCCGGCTTCGTCGTGGAGCAGGGCCGCGCGCTGGTGGTGGGCGTGAACAAGTGGGACGGTCTTGATCCACATGTGCGCGAGCGCACCAAAGCGGACCTCGAGCGCAAACTAAAATTTCTCGACTTCGCGAAATTCCATTTCATTTCCGCCGCGGAGAAAACCGGTATTGGTCCGCTGATGCGTTCGGTCGACGATGCGTATAGCGCGGCGATGGCCAAGCTGCCGACGCCGAAGCTCACGCGCGCGCTGATCGATGCGGTTGAATTCCAGCAGCCGCGCCGTCGTGGTCCGGTGCGGCCGAAACTGCGTTACGCGCACCAGGGCGGACAGAATCCGCCGATCATCGTGATTCACGGCAACGCACTCGACGCGATCACCGAAACGTATAAACGCTACCTCGAAAACCGCTTCAGGGAAACTTTCAAGCTGACTGGGACTCCATTGCGAATAGAGTTCAGATCATCGACGAACCCTTACGCGGACAAAGGCTGAAACCCGCGTGCGTGTTGGGTTTGGGCGCAGGACCCCGGCTCTCGCGCAAAAACGAAAATCGGCTATAGTGTAGCGGTTGACGGCTGATCTCTTTTTCCTCACCGTCAATTCAGTCAACCTGCAAAAAAATACGGAGTTTGCTATGAGCAACAAAGGGCAATTGTTACAAGACCCGTTTTTGAACGCACTGCGTAAAGAGCATGTGCCGGTGTCGATCTACCTGGTCAACGGCATCAAGCTTCAAGGGAACATCGAATCGTTCGACCAGTACGTCGTGTTGCTCCGGAATACGGTCACCCAGATGGTCTACAAGCACGCAATCTCGACGGTCGTGCCAGCCCGCCCGGTGAATTTCCACCCGGATTCCGAACAGTCCTAACCCCCGTCGCGGCCGGCGTAGCGTCGCCCGTTGGCGATTACTCCCGGCCGCCTCATTTTGATACCCTCCAATTTGATCAATGCAGCGCTTGTCGGCATCGACTTCGGTAAGATCGATTTCGAAGCCAGTCTCGAAGAACTCAGCCTGCTCGCGCAAAGCGCGGGCGCGAATCCCCTAGTCACCCTCACAGGACGCCGCTCCAGTCCCGACGCGAAGATGTTCGTCGGCAGCGGCAAGGCCGAAGAATTGCGTCTTGCCTGTGAGGCGAACGACATCGAACTCGTCATCTTCAATCACGCTCTGGCACCTGCGCAGCAGCGCAATCTGGAGCAGGCGCTTAATCGGCGCGTGGTCGATCGCACGAGTCTCATCCTCGATATTTTTGCGCAACGCGCCCGCAGCCACGAAGGCAAGCTGCAGGTGGAACTCGCGCAGCTGCAATATCTGTCGACCCGGCTGATTCGCGCGTGGACCCACCTCGAACGCCAGAAAGGCGGCATCGGTTTGCGCGGCCCCGGCGAAACGCAGCTCGAAACCGACCGCCGTCTGATCGGCGAGCGCATCAAGGCGCTCAAGACGCGGCTCGAAAAACTGCGCCGTCAGCACGGCACGCAGCGCCGCGCGCGCAGCCGCAACCAGACGATGTCGGTATCGCTCGTCGGCTACACGAACGCGGGCAAGTCCACGCTCTTCAACGCGCTCACGAAAGCTCAGGCGTATGCCGCCGACCAGCTGTTCGCGACGCTCGACACGACCTCGCGGCGTGTCTACCTCGGCGACGAAGCGGGGCAGGTGGTGGTGTCCGACACGGTCGGCTTCATTCGCGAATTGCCTCACCAGCTGGTCGCGGCGTTTCGCGCCACGCTCGAAGAAACCATTCATGCCGACCTGCTCCTGCATGTTGTCGATGCGTCGAGCGCGGTGCGCCTCGACCAGATCGATCAGGTGAACGAGGTATTGCACGCGATCGGCGCGGACACGATCCGCCAGGTGCTGGTGTTCAACAAGATCGATGCGGTGCCGGAGTTGGCGGCCCGTGGCGACGCGGTCGAGCGGGATGAATATGGTAATATTTCGCGCGTCTTTTTGAGCGCGCGCACCGGGCAAGGACTGGATGCGTTGCGTGCTGCCATCGCTGAAATCGCTACTGCTGAACCGCTTGCCGATACGTTGATCGATCGGTCGGAAGAAGGCCGGTCGGCAGCACCACGCGACGACCGCAAGGTTCCAGAACTCGGGCACTGACCCGTTCCAATTGCACTGACCCGCTGTCTACTCTGGTGAACGAACACAGGTGAACGATTACAACGAGCGGAGTATCTGGCTGCGCATGCGAGCCTTGCTTTCACTGAACGATCCGCGCTGGGGCCGGGGAGACGGCAACGGTGACCGGCAACGGCCCAACGATCCCAAGCGTCCGCCGAAGGACGGCGAAGGTCCGCCCGATCTCGACGAGATGTGGCGTGATTTCAACCGCCGCTTGAGCCGGATTTTGGGCCGCAAGGGCGGTGGTGCGGGTGGCGGCCGTCCGGACAACGGACGTGGCGCGCGCATCGGCGTGGGCATCGTGATCGGCGTGCTGATCGCGATCTATCTCGGCAGCGGCGTGTTCGTCGTTCAGGATGGCCAGGCCGCGGTCGTCATGCAGTTCGGCAAGTATCGCTACACCGCCGGGCAGGGCGTGCACTGGCGCCTGCCGTATCCGTTCGAAGCACATGAGTTCGTCAATATCGGCCAGGTCCGCCAGGTGGAGATCGGCCGCAACAACGTGGTGCGTCCGGCGAACGTGAAGGACGCGTCGATGCTGACGCACGACGGCGATATCGTCGACGTTCGCTTCGCGGTGCAATATCAGGTGCGCAAGCCCACCGATTACCTGTTCCGCAGCGGTGACCCCGACCAGAGCGTGACGCGTGCTGCGCAGGCGGCCGTGCGCGGCATCGTCGGCGCGCGCAGCACGAACGAAGTCCTCGATCAGGATCGCGAAACAATGCGCCAGCAACTGGTGGCGGCGATCCAGCAATCCCTCGATCAATACGAATCCGGCCTTGCCGTGACAGGTGTGACGATCCAGAGCGTGCAGATGCCCGACCAGGTGCAGGCCGCGTTCGACGACGCCGCCAAGGTGCGCCAGGAAAACGAGCGCGCGAAGCGCGATGCGCAGGCCTATGCGGCGGATCTGTTGCCACGTGCGCAAGCCGACGTGGCGCGCCAAATACAAGAAGCGAAGACCTACAGCGAAAAGACGGTGGCGCAGGCGCAAGGCGAAGCCGACCGCTTCAAGCAGGTGTTCGCGCAGTATTCGAAAGCGCCCGCCGTGATCCGCACGCGCATGTACATGGAAACCATGCAGCAGATCTACTCGACTACGACCAAGGTGTTTGTGGACAGCAAGAACGGCAACAACGTGTTGTATCTGCCGCTCGACAAGCTGGCCGAGCAGGCCCGCCAGCGCGTCGCCGACGCGGCTGCGGCCACGCCGGGCGCCACGGCTGCCGGTGCGCCGCAAGCGGCAAGCGCCGTGGCACCGTCGGGCGCTTCCGCCCCGGTCGCGGGAACGGCATCGGCTCCCGCCGCGAGCGATGTGCCCGCCAGCGAGCCGAGAGCCAGCGGCGCCTCGATGCGTTCACGCGAAGCCTTCCGCAATCGCATGCGCGAAGACGACGTTCAATAAGGAGCGCACAACATGAACAAGATCATTGCGCTCGTCGTGGCTGTCGTCATCGTGCTGTTCGCGGCTTCGTCGATGGTGTTCGTCGTCGATCAGCGGCACATGGCCGTGTTGTCGTCGCGAGGCGATACGCCGCCCACGTTGCTCGGCCCGGGTCTGCACGTCAAATTGCCGCCGCCTCTGCAAACGGTCACGCTGGTCGACAACCGCATCCAGTCGCTGGACGCACCGGACGAAGACCGCTTCGCCACGTCGGATAAGACCGAGCTGCTGGTCAACCCGGTCATCAGGTTCCGCGTCACCGATCCGCTCAAGCTGCTCGCCCAAACCAAGGGTGATGTGCAGAGCCTGCCGGAGCGGCTCGCGTTGCTGTCGCGCGCAGCGCTCGGTGATGCGTTCGGCCAGTTCACGCTGGCCGACGCGCTCGCCAAACAGCAAAGCGTCGCCGACCAAGCACGCGGCGCGCTCGACAAGGGCGCGGCCTCACTGGGCGTGTCGGTAGTCGACGTGCAACTGACGCGCGTCGATTTCCCGGCGGAGATGACCGATTCGGTCTTCAAACGGATGATCGCCGCCCGCGAGCAGATCGCCGCCGACGAGCGCGCAAAGGGCGCGGCCGAGGCCAACCGGATCAAGGCGGACGCGCTCGCGCAGCAGCAGGCGGTGCTCGCCGACGGCTACGGCCAGGCGCAGACCATCCGCGGCGAAGGCGATGCGAAGGCAGCGGAAATCGCCGCCGAAGCATTCGGCAAGGATCCGCAGTTCTACCAGTTTTATCTGAGCATGCAGGCATACAAGAAGACCTTTAAGCCGGGCGATCTGATCGTGGTCGATCCGAACAACGAGTTCTTCCGCTTCATGCGTAGTCCGACCGGTGGCGTTACGCCGGACGCTCCCGCGGCCTCGCGCAAACACTGATAACCGGAAGGCCGTGGCATTCGTATCGCGGCCCGTTGAATTCGCATGGATATAGCCGGCTCGTTACTGCTCGCGATCGCGTTGATGCTGATTATCGAGGGGATGTTCCCCTTCGTTTTTCCGGCCGCCTGGCGGGACACGTTCCGTAAAATAGCGGAACGGCCTGCGCATCAGATTCGCGTGGGTGGTCTGATCGTGATGCTGCTCGGGCTGATCCTGCTGTTTATCGTGACCTGACGGGCGACGTCGGCGAGTGGGCGGCACGTGGTGCTTGCCCGATTGCTCGCAAGGGCCAAGGGCACGGTTTGGGTGCGGTGGGCGCTGTAACGTACGCCGATATCCACTTGAAGCGCTGTCGGCGGACCACGCCGACGTCCGCGATAGTCGCCAGAATCCAGCCGTAGCCCGCCATTCTCACACTCACTTACCGGCGCTTCAGCCGCCGTGTTCAACGTCGTAGGACTGTATCGATGTCGACCTGGTTACTTCCCGAGAATATTGCCGACGTGCTGCCGTCGGAAGCGCGCAAGATCGAAGAGTTGCGGCGCCATTTGCTGGACCGTTTCCGTTCGTACGGCTACGAGATGGTGATGCCGCCGCTGCTCGAATACCTCGAGTCGCTGCTCACCAGCGGCGGCCATGATCTGAATCTGCGCACCTTCAAACTCGTCGACCAATTGTCCGGCCGCACGCTCGGCCTGCGCGCCGACATCACGCCGCAGGTTGCGCGTATCGATGCGCATCTGCTGAACCGTCAGGGCGTCACGCGTCTTTGCTACGCGGGCAATGTCGCTCATACGCGGCCGCGCGGCCTGCACGCGACGCGCGAGCAGATTCAGATCGGCGCGGAAATCTACGGTCACGCCGGCCTCGAAGCGGATCTGGAGATCCAGCAACTGATGCTCGACGCGCTGCGTCTTGCGGGGCTCGCCAAAGTACGCCTCGATCTGTGTCACGCGGGCGTGCTCGCAGCCTTGATCGAAGCCGAGCCGGCCGGCGCCGACCTCGGGCAGTCGCTGTACGACGCGCTGGCGGGCAAGGACGTACCGCGCCTCGTCGAACTGACGGCGGGGCTCACGCCGGTCATTCGCGACGCGTTGCGCGCGCTGCCGACGCTGTACGGGGACGCCTCGATGCTGGACGAAGCCCGGGCGCGCTTGCCCAACGCACCGGCGATCGCCAGCGCGCTCGACGACCTCGCGTTCCTCGCGAGCCAGGTGGACGGCGCCGAAGTGATGATCGATCTCGCCGACCTGCGTGGCTACGCCTACCACAGCGGCGTGATGTTCTCCGCCTACGTCGACGGCGTGCCGAACGCGGTGGCGCGCGGCGGCCGCTACGACCACGTCGGCCAGGCCTATGGGCGGGCTCGTGCGGCAACCGGTTTTTCGCTCGATCTGCGTGAAGTGGCGCGCATCTCGCCGGTCGAAGCGCGCAGCAGCGCAATTCTCGCGCCGTGGCAGCACGACGACGCGTTGCGCGTGAGCGTCGCCGCGTTGCGCGATGCCGGTGAAGTGGTGATCCAGGCGCTGCCTGGTCACGAGCACAATCTGGATGAATTTGCGTTCGACCGCGTGTTGGTCGAGCGCAACGGTGCATGGGTCGTCGAACCGCGTGCCTGAGCGCGTTCCGGCTGATTGCTTGAGGGGCCTATCCCCGGCACCGCTAAGACAGCGGCGAAAGTGCCGCGGACCCCGGCGCGACGAACCGCCGCGCCGGCCTTCCTATACCCAACATAACGTGCATACCGTTGAGCGGAAACGGAAAAATTCGGAAGGTTCCGCGAACCTAGGTAGAATACGTTTTTAACCAGCTTACGAAACAACATGTCTGCCAGCGCAGTGAATGTGAACCCCGGGCGTAACGTCGTCGTCGTGGGAACCCAGTGGGGTGATGAGGGCAAGGGCAAGATCGTCGACTGGCTGACGGACCACGCCCAAGGCGTCGTTCGCTTCCAGGGCGGTCACAATGCCGGTCACACGCTCATCATCGGCGGCAAGAAAACCATCTTGCGCCTGATTCCGTCGGGCATCATGCATCCGGGCGTCGCGTGCTATATCGGCAATGGCGTCGTGTTGTCGCCGGAAGCGCTGTTCAAGGAAATCGGCGAACTCGAAGCCGCCGGCGTCGATGTCCAGAACCGCCTGTTCATTTCCGAAGCCACCACGCTGATCCTGCCGTATCACATCGCCATCGACCAAGGCCGCGAAGCGCGCCGTGGCGCAGGCAAGATCGGCACGACCGGCCGCGGCATCGGACCGGCCTACGAAGACAAGGTGGCGCGCCGCGGCTTGCGCGTGCAGGACCTGTTCGACCCGGCAACGTTCGCCGAACGTCTGCGCGAAAACCTCGACTATCACAACTTCGTGCTCACGCAATATCTGGGTGTCGCCGCTGTCGACTTCCAGCAAACGCTCGACACGATGCTGAGCTACGCCGACCGCCTGAAGCCGATGGTCACGGATGTCTCGCGTCGTCTGTACGACGCGAATGCCGCCGGCAGCAATCTGCTGTTCGAAGGCGCGCAAGGCACGCTGCTCGACATCGATCACGGCACCTATCCGTTCGTCACGTCGAGCAACTGCGTGGCAGGTGCGGCGACCGCGGGCGCGGGCGTCGGTCCGCAAAAGCTGAACTACATTCTCGGCATCACCAAGGCGTACTGCACGCGCGTCGGTTCGGGCCCGTTCCCGAGCGAACTGTACGACGCTGACAACGCTGCGCGTCAGGAGGCCATTGGCCTCGAACTGGCCACCGTCGGCAAGGAATTCGGCTCGGTCACCGGCCGTCCGCGCCGCACCGGCTGGCTCGACGTCGCCGCGCTGCGTCGCTCGATCCAGATCAACGGCGTGTCGGGTCTGTGCATGACCAAGCTCGACGTGCTCGATGGCCTCGACGAAGTGAAGCTGTGCGTCGGCTACACGGTCGACGGCAAGAATGTCGATCTGCTGCCGCGTGGCTCGTCGGAAGTCGCGCGCTGCGTGCCGGTGTACGAAACCTTCGCGGGCTGGAAGGAAAGCACCGTCGGCATCAAGGAATGGGACAAGCTGCCGGCCAACGCGCGTGCGTATCTGTCGCGTGTGCAGGAAGTCGCAGGTATTCCGATCGACATGGTGTCGACCGGCCCGGATCGCGACGAGACCATTCTGCTGCGTCATCCGTTCAAGGTTTAAGCCATGGTTCAAGGTGTACCCATGATCGCGATGAAAGATCCGCGCAATGACGACAAGAACCTGTGGGTCGGCTGGGACGAGTATCACCGGCTGATCGAGTTGCTAGCGCTCGACGTGCACGAATCGGGCTGGAAATTCGATCAGATTCTGTGCCTCGCGCGCGGCGGCCTGCGCGTGGGCGACCAGCTCTCGCGCATCTACGACCTGCCGCTGGCGATTCTCGCCACCAGCTCGTATCGCGAAGCGGCCGGCACGGAGCAGGGCGAACTCGACATCGCCCAATACATCACGATGACGCGCGGCGAGCTGCACGGCAACGTGCTGCTGGTCGACGACCTGGTCGATTCGGGCGTCACGCTGGCGCGGGTTCAGCAGCATCTGAAGGAACGCTATCCGGCGATCACCGCGGTGCGCTCGGCAGTGCTCTGGTACAAGGGCTGCTCGAAGGTGAAGCCCGATTACCACGTGCAGCATCTGCCCACCAATCCCTGGATTCATCAACCGTTCGAGGAGTGGGACACCGTTCGTCCGCACAACCTTGGCGCGTGGATCAAGCGCGGTGTCGCGCAGGCGCAGGAGTCGTCGGGAGAGTGATGTGGACTTCGGCGCTTTAACCGTCGCGTCGTTTGCACCGCAGTACCCGCAAAACGGAGTCCGTATGGGCTCCGTTTTTTTTGCGCATCGACCCGTCTGCGCGCGGCGCGACTGTGCGTCGCAATCCGCGTGATGCCGGTGCTGGCGGGACGGCCGACCCGGCAGACGCGTGCAAAACGCAGTGCTACACTGCGCGGACTATCCACGTGGTGTATCCACAACAAGCAGGGCGGCGTCAGGCGGGCAGTTTAGAATGGCGGTCGTTTTTTCCGCTCAGGGAACGGATTCCTCGCGTCTATGACAGATAACAATCACGTGCACAAACAGCCACTGCCTTCCCTCGCGATTGCCGCGATCGGAGTGGTGTTCGGCGATATCGGCACGAGCCCGTTGTATTCGTTGAAAGAGGCATTCAGCCCGTCGCACGGCATTCCGCTGACCGAGCAATCGATCCTCGGTGTGATCTCGCTGCTGTTCTGGGCGATCATGATCGTGGTCGGCGTCAAGTACGTGCTGTTCGTAATGCGCGCGGACAATAACGGCGAGGGCGGCGTGCTCGCGCTGATGGCGCTGGCGTTGCGCTCGCTCGACGAGAAGTCGAAGATGGCCGGGCTGCTCGTCATGCTCGGCATCTTCGGCGCCTGCATGTTCTATGGCGATGCGGTGATTACGCCGGCCATCTCTGTGATCTCGGCGGTCGAGGGCCTGGAGATTGCCGCGCCCCATCTGTCACATCTGGTGCTGCCGCTGACGATTGCGATCCTGATTCTGCTGTTCTGGATTCAGCGGCACGGCACGGCGATGGTCGGCCGCCTGTTCGGCCCGATCATGGTGGTGTGGTTCGTCGTGCTCGCCGCGCTCGGCCTCTGGCATATCGGGCAGTCGCCCAACGTGATCCGCGCGCTGAACCCGTATTACGCGTACTCGTTCATGGCCGCGCACGTGCTGCAGGCCTATGTGGTGCTCGGCTCGGTCGTGCTGGTGTTGACCGGCGCCGAAGCGCTGTACGCCGACATGGGCCACTTCGGCGCGAAGCCGATCCGCATGGCGTGGTATCTGCTGGTGATGCCGTCGCTGGTGCTGAACTACTTCGGCCAGGGCGCGCTGCTGATGCACGACCCGAAGGCCATCGAAAATCCGTTTTTCCTGCTCGCGCCTGACTGGGCGTTGCTGCCGCTCGTCGTGCTCTCCACGGTGGCGACCGTGATCGCATCGCAGGCCGTGATCTCCGGCGCGTACTCACTGACGAGCCAGGCGATCCAGCTCGGCTACGTGCCGCGCATGAAGATCCTGCACACGTCGGAACTGGCGATCGGTCAGATTTATGTGCCGGTCGTGAACTGGATGCTGCTGTTCATCATCCTGTGCATCGTGATCGCCTTCAAGAGTTCGGACAATCTCGCCGCCGCGTACGGTATCGCGGTGACGGCCACGATGGTCATCACGACGATCCTCGCCTGCGTCGTGATGGTGAACGTGTGGAACTGGAACAAACTGCTGGTGGCGTTGATCATCGGCGTGTTCATGACGATCGACCTGGGCTTTTTCGGCGCGAATCTGCTGAAGGTCGAGGAGGGTGGCTGGCTGCCGCTCGGTATCGGCGCACTGCTGTTCTTCCTGCTGATGACCTGGTTCAAGGGCAGGATGATCGTCAAGGAGCGCACGGCTGCCGACGGTATTCCGCTGATGCCGTTCCTGCAGGGGCTGCTTGCGCATCCGCCGCATCGCGTGTCGGGGACGGCGATCTATCTGACCGGCAGCGATACGCTGGTACCGGTGAGCCTGCTGCACAACCTGAAGCACAACAAGGTGCTGCATGAACGCACGATCTTCCTGACCTTCGTGACGCGCGACATTCCGTACGTGAACGACGCGGAGCGGGTCACGGTCAAGGACATCGACGGTGGTCTGTATCTCGTGAAAGCGGCGTACGGCTTCAACGAGACCCCCGATGTAAAAGCGGTGCTGCTTGAAGTCGGCCGCACGCACGACATGACCTTCGAGTTGATGGACACGTCGTTCTTCCTTGCTCGCGAAACGGTGGTGCCGACGCAGCTGCCGGGCATGTCGGTGTGGCGCGAGCGCGTGTTCGCATGGATGCATCAGAACGCCGCGAAGCCGACGGACTTCTTCAGCATTCCGGCCAACCGGGTGGTGGAGTTGGGGACCAAGATCGAGATCTGAGTACGGTCACAGCGGGTTATCGTGCGCTTCGTACGACGGCGCGCGAAAACAAAAAGCCCACGCAATGCGTGGGCTTTTTGTTTGGGTGTCTTCAAGGGCTTCGTTGCTGCACCGGCTCACTCGCCGCGCGAGCGCTCAGGCGATGAACGTGCGCACGTGCCAACGAAAAGCATGCTTGGGCCAACGCGTGAACGGTCGACATACCGCCCACGCGCGAACCCGACGCGCCTACTTCTGCTTGAGCTTCGCGAACGCGGCAGCCATGGCACCACCCGGTTCCGGTTCGCGCGAGCGTTGCTGCGGCGCGCCTCGCCCTGCACCGCCCGAGCGGCCGGCGCCGCCGCGATCCTGCTGCGCGCCAGCGCCGCTGCGTGCCGTGGCCGCGCCAAACTCGTCATCCAGACGCATGGTCAGCGCGATGCGCTGGCGTTTCACGTCGACTTCGAGCACTTTCACCTTGACGATCTGGCCGGCCCTGACGACTTCGTGCGGGTCCTTGATGAACTTCGTCGACATCGCCGACACGTGCACGAGACCATCCTGATGTACGCCGATGTCGATGAACGCGCCGAATGCCGCGACGTTCGTCACGACGCCTTCGAGCACCATGCCCGGCGTCAGATCGCTGACCTTCTCGACGCCTTCGCGGAACGTCGCAGTCTTGAACTCGGGGCGCGGGTCGCGGCCCGGCTTTTCGAGTTCGAGCAGAATGTCGCGCACGGTCGGCAGGCCGAAACGCTCGTCGACGAATTCACTCGGTGACAGTCCGCGCAGTGCGTCGCGATTGCCGAGCACTTCGCCGACCTGCTTGCTGATCTTCGCGAGCATCCGTTCGACGACCGGATACGCTTCCGGGTGCACCGACGAACGGTCGAGCGGATTCTCGCCGTTGTTGATGCGCAGGAAGCCGGCGGCCTGTTCGAAGGTTTTGTCGCCGAGACGCGGCACCTTGCGCAGATGCTCGCGCGACGGGAACGGACCGTTCGCATCGCGATAGTCGACGATGTTGCGCGCGAGCGTCGCGTTCAGACCCGACACGCGCGCGAGCAGCGCGACCGACGCGGTGTTCGCATCGACGCCGACCGCGTTCACGCAGTCTTCGACCACGGCGTCGAGCGAGCGCGCCAGTTCGCGCTGGTTGACGTCGTGCTGATACTGGCCGACGCCGATCGCCTTCGGCTCGATCTTCACGAGTTCGGCGAGCGGGTCCTGCAGGCGGCGCGCAATCGACACCGCGCCGCGCAGCGACACATCCATGTCGGGGAACTCCTTCGCAGCGAGCTCGGAAGCCGAGTACACGGACGCGCCCGCTTCGGACACGACGATTTTCTGCAGCTTGAATTCCGGATGACGCGCGATCAGCTCGCTCGCGAGCTTGTCCGTTTCACGCGACGCCGTGCCGTTGCCGATGCTGATCAGCTCGGCCTGCGTCTGCGCGCAGATGCGCGCGAGTTTCGCGATGGAGCCGTCCCAGTCGCGGCGCGGTTCGTGCGGATAGATCACGTCGGTGGCGAGCACCTTGCCGGTCCGGTCGACCACCGCGACTTTCACGCCGGTGCGCATTCCCGGATCGAGACCGATCACGGCCTTCGGGCCAGCGGGTGCGGCTAGCAGCAGGTCCTTCAAATTGCGCGCGAACACGCGGATTGCTTCGTGTTCGGCTTCGTCGCGCAGATTGGTCAGCAGTTCGTTTTCGATGTGCGGCTGCACCTTCACACGCCAGCACCAGCGGCACACGTCGGAGAGCCACTTGTCGGCCGGGCGGTTCTGATTGGCGATGCCGAAGTGGCGCGCGATCAACGCTTCGCCCGGATGCGGCACCTGCGCGTCGAGTTCTTCGCCGAGGCCCAGCTTGACCATCAGCACGCCCGCATTGCGGCCACGGAACAGCGCCAGCGCGCGATGCGATGGCACGGTGCGGATGGTCTCCGCGTAATCGTAGTAGTCGCGGAATTTCTCTTCTTCCGCGTTTTCCTTGCCTTCGACCACTTTCGAGGACACCACGCCCTGGTTGAACAGGTAGTCGCGCAGCTTGCCGAGCAGCTCGGCCGTTTCGCCGAACTGTTCGGAGAGGATGTCGCGCGCGCCGTCGAGCGCGGCCTTGACGTCGGCGACGCCTTTCTCGGCGTCCACGTACGCGGCGGCTTCGGTTTGCGGATCGAGCAACGGATTGGCCAGCAGCGCATCGGCGAGCGGCTGCAGACCGGCTTCGCGCGCGATCTGCGCGCGGGTGCGGCGCTTCGGCTTATACGGGAGGTACAGATCTTCCAGCACCTGCTTGCTGTCGGCGCCTTCGATCGCGGTGCGCAGCTCGTCGGTGAGCTTGCCCTGTTCGTCGATGCTCGTGATGATCGCGGCGCGGCGGTCTTCCAGCTCGCGCAGATACAGTAGGCGTTCCTCGAGATTACGCAGTTGCGTGTCGTCGAGATTGTCGGTCACTTCCTTACGGTAGCGGGCGATGAACGGAACAGTCGCTCCTTCGTCGAGAAGTTGCACCGCGGCCGCGACCTGGCGCGGCTGGACGGACAGTTCGGCGGCGATGCGCTGTACGATCTTGAGTGCTACGGTTTCCGTCATAAGGTCTTGGTGTTCCTGCGGACTCAGTCAGGGGCCGCGCGCTGACGGCGCGTTGGGACACGCCGGGCGTGTGCGCTGCGACCAGGTTGCTGGAGCGGGGCATTTTGCCATAAATGCCAAAGGGCTCAACCGCAGGGTGATAGAATTTCGGGCATGTTCCGCTGACCCTCTACGACGTTGCCAATCTCCTTGTCCCTCAACCGCCTGGGCTCCCGCTTGGTCTCTTGCCTGTCACCGGTTTTGTCGCCGGTATTGCCAGAATCGCCGCTGTTTTTGCCGCGTTTGTCGCTCAGCTCGCTGGTGTCGGTGGCGCGTTCCGCGCTTGGGTTCACGTTCGGGTCCACCTTCGGATCCACCGTCATCGCGCAGCGGCTGTTCGCCGTGTCGTGCGCATCGTGTGTGATGGCGGCCGCGCTGGCCGTGTCCGCAACACCGGCCGCGGCGCAAACGCCGGCGTCGGCGGGCCACAGCCCGGCGGTGTCCGCCGGAACTGAAGCGCCGGCAGCAGCCGCCACCGTGCGGGACCAGGAGCAGACCGCCGACGCGGACACCGACAGCGCGGCAAGTGCCGATAGCGCGAGCGACGCGGCCGCACCGGACAACTCGTTCGAAGCGCGGCAACGCGCGCTGGATCAGCGCAGCGACGAGAACAACTACACCTACGGCGTCGCGCAGCACAACTGCTATAGCCGGTTCTTCGTCAATCACTGCCTGAACCGTGCGCGCGACAGCATGCGTGCGGTGCAGGCGGAGATTCGCAAGGAGCAGCTCGCGCTCGACGGCGAGCAGCGCGCGCAACGCGCGCGTGCGCGTGACGAACGCGCCGCGCTGCGCCGCGCCCGTAACGAAGCGGATGCGCCGCAGCGTGCCGCCGAAGATGCGCGCAACGAACAGGCTTACCAGGACAAGCAGCGTCAGCACGCGATCGATCAGGCACAACGTAGCGCCGAAGCGCCGCAACGCGCGGCCAATGCGCAGGCCTACGAGGACAAACAGCGCCAGCATGCGATCGATCAGGCGCAGCGCGGCATCAGCCCGTCGCAGGCGGCGGCCAATCAGCAGGCCTACGATCAGAAGCAGTCCGACTACCAGCGCAAGCTCGAGGAAGCGCGTCAGCAGGGCGCGCAGAAGGCGCAGGAGCGCGTTGAGAAACAGCAGAGCTTCGAGAAGAAGCAGGCCGAGGCCGCCCAGCACAAGGCCGATGTGCAAGCGCGTCAGAAGCAGGCGGCCGAGAAGGCCGAGCAGAAGCGGCAAGACCAGTTGAAGCAGCAGCAACTCGAAGAGCAGCAAAAACAGCAACAGCAGCAACAGTAAATGTGCTGTAGTGGGTCCTGGCGGGTTCTGGCCAGGACCGTAGTCGTAGTCGCCGTAACGCGTTTTGAGACGGACAGCAACCTCAGGCGTCGGTCTGCGCGCGCAGCCCGCGCCGCAGACGGGAGGAGGCGAGCATGCGCGATCATCACCACGTCATCAACGCGGACACACTTCGCGACCGGATTCTGCAACTGGAATCGGAGCACAGTGGGCTCGATCGGTTGATCGACCGAATGTCGGATGAGCCCGGCATCGACGACTTCGAGTTGCAGCGCCTGAAAAAGCGCAAACTCAAAGTCAAGGACACCATCATCTTGCTGCAATTGCAGCTCGAACCGGACGCACGCGCCTGAGTTCGCGGCCTGGCAGGCGCCGGGCGCGCGACGCGCGAGCCGGACTTTGCAGGAATGCTTGCCTTGAATTCACCGCTTGAAACTTCATCCCGGCGCACCTCGGGCGATGACGCAGCCACCGCCACGCCGGCGCCGCGTCCTGGCGCGTCCGCGCTGAGCGCGTCGTTGAATCCGCGGCGCGTCGCCGAACTGGATCAGATCTTCGCCGATGACGGCCTGCTGGCCCGGCAGATCGACGGCTATCGCTCGCGGGCTTCGCAGATCGAAATGTCACGCGCGGTCGCCGCAGCGATGGAAGCGTCCGGCCGCGCGATGCCCGAGCCCGCGATGTTCGAGGCGCAGAAGCGTCCCGCACGGCGTCTGCAAACGGGCGGTGCGGCCGATGCCCAGGCCGCGGCCGACGCCGCTGAAAACCCCGGATCCAGCGGACTCGACGGCAGTGAAAACACGCTGATCGTCGAAGCGGGCACGGGTACCGGCAAGACCTATGCGTACCTCGTGCCGGCCATGCTGTGGGGCGGTAAGGTGATCGTCTCCACCGGCACCAAGCACTTGCAGGACCAGCTCTTTCAGCGCGACATTCCGACCGTGCGCGACGCGCTCGCGGTGCCGGTGTCGGTCGCGATGCTCAAGGGGCGCGCCAATTACCTGTGCCACTACTATCTGCAGCGCACCGCGGACAACGGCCGTTTGCCGTCGCGCCAGGAAACCTCGTATCTGCAGGACATCGTGCGCTTCGCGAAGATCACGCGCACCGGCGACAAGGCTGAACTCGCGAGCGTGCCGGAAACGGCCGCGGTGTGGTCGATGGTCACGTCGACGCGCGAAAACTGTCTCGGCCAGGAGTGTCCGCATTACAAGGACTGCTTCGTGATGCAGGCGCGCCGCGAAGCGCAGCAGGCCGATATCGTGGTGGTCAACCATCACCTGTTTTTCGCCGACATCATGTTGCGCGACACGGGCATGGCGGAACTGCTGCCCACCGCGAACACCGTCATCTTCGACGAAGCGCATCAACTGCCCGAGACCGCGACGTTGTTCTTCGGCGAGACGCTGTCGACCACGCAGTTTCTCGAACTCGCACGCGATTCGGTCGCCGAAGGTCTGGGTCATGCGCGCGAAACGGTCGATTGGGTCAAGCTCGGCGCGACGCTCGAGCGCGCGGCGCGCGATGTGCGGCTCGCGTTCAAGGAAGACTCGGTGCGTTTGTCGATCGGTCAGTTGCCCGACGATCATCCGCTGTTCCCCGCGCTCGACACGCTCGAAACCGAACTCGACGCCTTGGCCACCGCGTTGGCGGGGCAGGCCGAGCGCGCCGAGTCGATCGGCGCGTGCCTGCGTCGCGCGCGCGAATTGCAGGGTGTGCTGGCCGGCTGGACGACACCGCCCACCGCGACCGAACGCCATGCCGCCGACACACAGCAGGCCACCTCGAACGACGGCAACACCGAGCGCGCCGACCCGAACGAAAAGGTGCGCTGGATCGAAGTCTTCTCCCATACCGTGCAGTTGCACGAGACGCCGCTGTCGGTCGCGCCGATCTTCGCGAAGCAGCGCGCCGGCGTGCCGCGCGCGTGGATCTTCACGTCGGCGACGTTGTCGGTACGCGGCGACTTCACGCACTACGCTGCACAGATGGGTCTGAACGCCAAGCGCTCGATGACGCTGCCCAGTCCCTTCGACTATCCGACGCAGGGCCTCCTGTACGTGCCGCGCAACTTGCCGCAGCCTTCCTCGCCGATGTTTACCGACGCCGTGTTCGACGCGGCGTTGCCCGCGATCGAAGCCTCGGGCGGCGGCGTCTTCATGCTGTGCACAACGCTGCGCGCGGTGGATCGCATCTCGGCGAAATTGCGCGATACGATCGAAGCGCGGGGCTGGAACTATCCGTTGCTCGTGCAGGGCGATGCGAGCCGCACCGAGTTGCTCGACCGCTTCCGCTCGTACGGCAATGCGATTCTGGTGGGTAGCCAGAGCTTCTGGGAAGGGGTGGACGTGCGTGGTGATGCGCTGTCGCTGGTGGTGATCGACAAGCTGCCGTTTGCGCCGCCCGACGATCCGGTGCTGTCGGCGCGGCTCGATGCGTTGACGAAGAAAGGCTTGAGCCCGTTTGCCGTGCATCAGTTGCCGCAGGCCGTGATCACGCTGAAGCAGGGTGCGGGCCGTTTGATTCGTGCGGAGACCGATCGCGGCGTGCTGATGATCTGCGACACGCGCCTCGTCGACAAACCGTATGGACGTCGTATCTGGCAAAGCTTGCCGCCGTTCAAGCGCACACGCGAGATCGAGGTGGTACGCGAGTTCTTCGAAGAGAATTCGACGCGGGTTCAATAGGGCGGACGTGTGTCGAACCGCCGTTAATAAACGGCGCTTGAATGACAAAACGCCACGGATGTGAATCCGTGGCGTTTTGCTTTACCACCCGCGAAATCGGAAAGACTTCGCGGTGCGGTTTTCGCCTGAAGGCGAGCCCTAAGCTACAGCTTAGTTGCTTGCAGCCGAAGCCGGAGCAGCAGCCGAAGCAGCAGCGCCTGCGTCCGAAGCAGCAGCGCCTGCATCCGAAGCAGCAGCCGTAGCCGAAGCAGCAGCGTCGCTCGCAGCAGCAGCCGAATCCGAAGCTGCAGCAGCCGCCGGTGCCGAGGCAGCAGCAGCGTCGCTAGCCGGGGCAGCGGCCTGATCGTTGCTCTTGTTGCATGCAGCCAGTGCCACAGCTGCCAACAGGGATGCTACGAGGAGGGATTTCTTCATGATCACGTCCTTTTATGGTTTAAAGGTAAGCAACAGCGCAAAATAAAACCGGTAATGTGCTCCAACACCGACCTGGGCCGCTGGTGGAGACGCTCTTTCGACGAGCTGGAATCTTCCCTACGGCTTGGGCGGAAATTATATGCACTTTCGTACTGACAGTCGATAAATCCGGGGTCAATACGTTGTCTTTCTCATACAAAATTTCAACAGTACGGTATATAGCAGGCGGGCAGAGTTACGCAAGCTCGCCCACTTGTATCCAGCCCGCACAATACCACTCGTGCAGTAGTGCTGTCACCGACGAATCGTGTGAGAGTGTTACAAAGCGTTTCGCACTCAAGCACCGGCGATCCGCGAGATCAAACAGCCATTTTTTTGCGCCATCAAATGACGTTTCTTCTCCATTTACGAAGAAAAAACGGCGGTTGTACAACAGATTGGTCTTGCGGTCGAGCCGCAGGCCGGACTTCGCCGCCTGACTGATAAAACGGGCTTCGTTGAGCGGCCTTTGCGGCGGATCAAACACGACACTCGGCTTCGGTTCGCTGAGATAGGTGCCAAGGAACGACGCAATATCCTGCTCTTTCCATTTGACGCCAGCAAGGATTGCGCCAACCCTCTCTATGAGCGCGGCCGGCAACTCGGCAGGACGGTCGACGGCGGGCTGCTGCGGATCGCGGTAGAGCGCGCCAGTCTTGCCCGCCGATTCGCCACGCTCGGCCAGGTGATAGAGGAACTGGGCGGTCAACTCGCTCGCGGCAGGGGCGCGAAAGCCGATCGAGCAGGTCATGCACTCGCCTTGCGCGATGCCGTCATGCGCAATGTGCGGCGGCAAATACAGCATGTCGCCGGGCTCGAGCAGCCATTCCTCTTCGGCCTGGAAATTCTGTAAAACTTTCAAAGGCAGGCCGGCTTGCAAGGCCAGATCTTTCTGTGAGCTGATGCGCCAGCGGCGCTTGCCTTTTACTTGCAAAAGAAACACATCGTAGGAATCGAAGTGGGGGCCTACGCCGCCGCCATCGGTTGCGTACGAGATCATCAGATCGTCGAGGCGCGCGTCCGGCACGAAGCGGAAGCGGTCGAGCAACGCGCGCGCGCGATCGTCGTAAAGGTCCACGCCCTGCACGAGCAGCGTCCAGGCGCGCTGCTTCACCGAGGGCAATTCATCGGGCGCGAACGGGCCGTGTTCGAGCTGCCATTTGTTGCGGAAGTGGGTGATCAGGCGCGCTTCGACTTCGTGCTGATCGGCCAGCTCGAAGAATTCGTCGCGTGAGAGCGGCGCCTCCACGTTCGGAATCGCCTGGCGAATCAGCAACGGCTTTTTTTGCCAGTACCGGCGCATGAATTGCGAAGGACTCAAATTGCCGAGCAAGGCAGTCGGCGTGTCGGGCGAGGGCGGAAGGACGGGCAGCGCCGGCTTTGAAGCCGGCGACGAATTCCGTGCCGAAGCTGCATCGGCCGGGTGGTCTGTGGGCCGCTTGGGCATCGTATAATGTGAGTTGTATTCTGGAGAATCGAATGAAAATCGCAAAGAACACCGTCGTGTCGGTCGCTTACAAGCTATCGGATGCGCAGGGCAATCTGATTGAAGAAAGCGACGAGCCGATGGTCTATCTGCACGGCGGCTATGATGGCACGTTCCCCAAGATCGAGGAAGAGCTCGACGGCCACGAGGCCGGCTTCGAGACACAGATCCAGCTCGAACCGCAAGACGCGTTCGGCGAGTACGATGCCGATCTCGTGAAGATCGAGCCGCGCGATCGCTTCCCGGAACCGCTCGAAGTCGGCATGCAATTCGAAGGCACGCCGGAAGAAGGCGACGAAGATCTCGACTCGCTCGTCTACGTGGTAACCGAAGTCGCGGAAGACAAGGTCGTGCTCGACGGCAACCATCCGCTCGCGGGCATGGCACTGCGTTTCGCGCTGACCGTGAAAGACGTGCGCCCGGCCACCGAAGACGAAATCCAGCACGAGCACGCGCATGGCGCTGACGGCCTCGAAATCCTCGACGAAGACGACGAGGAAGACGAAGACAAATCAGGGCCCACTCTGCACTGAACTTGCCGGCACGCCGCCGGGCACGCTCGAGCCTGATGCGGCGCCGGGCGTGTGCGGTGCGGAGGCCGGGGCGGGCGGCGCCGCCATTGCCGGGCCGTATCCGCCGCCGCCCTGATCGGCCGGCAGGCGCGGCACCTGATCCGGTTGCGGCTCGCCGGGTGCCTGCAGTAGCGGCGGCAATTCTGATGCCGGCGCCGGTCCCGGTGCCGGTACCCCCGGCATCGAAGCAGCCGGTTCCTCGCGTGGCCACACCGGTTGCGTCGTGGGCATTGGCATATGCTTTGGCACATCGCGCACACTCACACGGAACGGCGTTTTTCTGCCCGGTTCCGCTTCAATCTGAATCCATTGGTTAAGACGATCATGCGGCGCAAGCGCGACTCGCGTGAGATTCGTCACCAGCATCCCTTTGTCGTTGCGTAGCGGCTGATCGATCACGAAGCCGCCGTTGGCGCGTTCATCGTCCTCGTGTATCACCAGTATGGGGCCGTGGAAAATCTGCGCGAGCCTGACGAGGCTGCGTTTGAATTCCAGGAAGCCGTCGCGGCGAGGGCTGTGCGCAAAGCGCAGCCACGCGAAACGGTCGGGCCGTTCGTAACGCTCCGGATCGAAGTCGCCCTGAAGGAATACGACGATCGCGCGCGCGTCGCGGCGTTTCGCGTATTCGCCGGCGTGTTCGAGCCAGAAGGCGTTGGCGATCACCCGGTCTTCGAATTCACCGTTGCGGCCGCCCGCGGTCAGATAGTGATTGTTCGGGCTCGGTGCATTCAGGCCGACGAACACGATGTCATCTTTGTCGCCCGGTGTGTCGTTGGATAACCAACGCACGTTTTCGCGAAACGGCCGAAAGCGCGAGACTTCGCTTTCGCGCGTCAACGCGATTGGATTCTGGCCCATCGACGTGGCGTCGGCGAACAAGGTCTGACGCAGCAGGTCGAGCCGTTCGACCGGATCGAAACCGCCGGCCTCGGCCGTACCGCAATCGACCCAGTCATGCTGGCCCGGAATGAAGAAGAGAGGGATGCGCGAAGTTTCGAGCAGCGTGTGACGGCGCTCGTAGAGCGCATCGCGACAGGCTTCTTTCGGCCCCTTCAGATTGCCGTTGTAGACGATGAACGACACGTCGCGCTCGCGGTTGATCGCCTCGATCAGCCGTTGCGTGGCGGGTTCGTCGGTGGGGCCGTGCATCGTGTCGGCGATCACTGCGAAGATGAAGCGCGGCGCCGCGGCGTAGGCGGGCGCGGCAAATGCGAAGAGTCCCGCGAGAGACAGACAACCCGCGAGAGCGCCAATCGACGCGAAAGCGAAAGTCAGCGCCGCGCGAATTCCGCGCGGGTGCTGCGAGGGCCTGTGTGCTTCAATGATCCGCATCCGGCGCGGCGGCCAGTTCGTGGAGCTCGTACAGCAGATCGAGTGCTTCGCGCGGGCGCAGATCGTTGGGATCGATGCCGCGCAAACGTTCGACGAGCGCCTGCATCGCGGGTGATGCAGGCGCCTGCGCAGACCCGGCGTCGTGTTCATCATCGTCTGCGTCTTCGACCCGCATCGGCATGGGCGCCGCGAACAGATCGAGTTGCGGCGCGGGCTGCGCCGCCGACTGCTGTTCGAGATGGGCGAGATGCTTGCGCGCCGCGCGAATCACCGCGTTCGGCACGCCGGCGAGCTGCGCGACCTGCAGACCGTAGCTCTGATTGGCCGGACCTTCGCTGACCGCGTGCAGGAACACGATGCCGTGCCCATGTTCGACCGCCGACAGGTGCACGTTGGCCGCATGCGCAAACTCGGCCGGCAACTGCGTCAGTTCGAAGTAGTGCGTAGCGAATAGCGTATGGCAACCATTGTGCGCGAGCAGATGCCGCGCGATGGCCCACGCCAGCGCGAGCCCGTCGAACGTCGACGTGCCACGGCCGATTTCATCCATCAGCACGAGACTTTGCGGCGTGGCGTCGTTCAGGATCGCGGCGGCTTCGGTCATCTCGACCATGAAGGTCGAGCGGCCGCCGGCCAGGTCGTCGGCTGCGCCAATGCGCGTGAAGATACGGTCGATCGGCCCGAACGCCGCGCGCCGCGCCGGCACATAGCTGCCCACGTACGCGAGCAGGGCGATCAGCGCGGTCTGGCGCATGAAGGTCGATTTGCCGCCCATGTTCGGGCCGGTGATCAGCAGCAGTTTGCGCTCGGGCGTGAGCGTACAGTCGTTGGCGATGAACTGCTCGACCTGCGCCTCGACAACCGGGTGCCGTCCCTGTTCGATCTCGATGCCGGTGTCCGGCGAGAACGTCGGCGCCACCCAGTCGAGCGCACGGGCCCGCTCCGCGAAGGCGGCCAGCAGATCGAGTTCGGCGAGTGCCGAGGCGACCCGCTGGCAATCCGGAATGAAGGGCAGCAGCGTTTGCAGCAGCGCGTCGTATAGCGACCGTTCGCGCGCGAGTGCGCGCTCCTGTGCGGACAGCGCCTTGTCCTCGAAAGTCTTCAGTTCCGGCGTGATGTAGCGCTCGGCGTTTTTCAGCGTTTGACGGCGCCGATAGTCGTCGGGCACCTTGTCGGTCTGGCCGCGCGTGACTTCGATATAGAAGCCATGCACCTTGTTGTATTCGACGCGCAGATTGCCGATCCCGGTACGCGTGCGCTCACGCGTTTCGAGGTCGATCAGGAACTGTCCGCAGTTCTCCGAAATATCGCGGAGTTCGTCGAGTTCCGCGTCGTAGCCTCGCGCGATCACGCCACCGTCGCGCACCATCGCCGCGGGCTCCTGCGCGATCGCACGTGTGAGCAGTTCGACGCAGGCTTGCGGCGGTTCGAGCGACGCATCGATGCGCGCGAGCGAATCCGCGTTCGACGATACAGCCGCGAGTTGCGTGCGCAGCTCGGGCAGTGCGATGAAGGTGTCGCGCAGGCTAGACAGATCGCGCGGCCGCGCCGACAGCAGGGCGAGCCGGCCCGTGATCCGTTCGATATCCGAAATTTTCCGCAACGCGCCGCGCAGCGTGTCGACATCGGCGCCCGGCGGCGCGTCGAGCAATGCGCCGATCGCCTGTTGACGCGCCTGCGCCACCGCTGACTCGCGCGGCGGATGATGCAGCCAGTGGCGCAGCAGACGGCTACCCATAGTGGTGCAGCAGGTGTCGAGCAGCGAACACAGCGTGGGCGATTCGGTGCCGCGCAGTGTTTCGGTGAGTTCGAGATTGCGGCGCGTGGCGGGATCGAGGCCGATATATTCCGATTCGTACTCGACCTTCAGACTGCGCACGTGGCGCAGCTGCTGTCCTTGCGTGGACGCCGCATACAGCAGCAGCGCGCCGGCCGCGCCGCACGCGCAGGTGAGCGAATGTGCGCCGAAGCCGTCGAGGCCCGCCACTTCCAGCTGATCGCACAGGCGTTGCGTGCCCGAGGCGATATCGAAATGCCAGACCGGCACGCGGGTCAGTGCACTCGCGTTCACGGGCGGCGTCCAGCTTGCGGAATCGGAAGGCGTGTCGGCGACCAGAATTTCGGCGGGACGAATCCGCTCCAGCGCGGCCGCCACCTGGTCGGGTGCGACTTCCGCGAGGCGCAGCGCGCCACTCGCCAGATTCAGCCACGCGAGGCCGACGCTGGTCGCGACGCCGCGCCGGTTGTGCGCGACGCACATGGCGAGCAGATAGACGTCGCTCTTGTCGGACAGGAGTGCGGCGTCCGTCAGCGTGCCGGGCGTGACCACGCGCACCACCTTGCGCTCGACCGGGCCTTTCGATGTGGCCGGGTCGCCGATCTGCTCGCAAATCGCGACGGATTCGCCGAGCTTCACCAGTTTCGCGAGGTACTGCTCGACCGCGTGATGCGGCACGCCCGCCATCTTGATCGGATTGCCGCCCGACGGGCCCCGTTGCGTGAGCGTCAGATCGAGCAGACGCGAGGCTTTTTCCGCGTCTTCGAAAAAGAGTTCGTAGAAGTCGCCCATCCGGTAGAACACGAGCGTGCCCGGATGCTCCGCCTTGATGCGCAAATACTGCTGCATCATGGGCGTGTGTTGTGCGACGTCGTTGGCCGCTGCGGTTTGAATGCCCATCCTCGGTGTCTTCTTGCGTTAGCTGTTCAGGGCGTGAGTTTAACCTGCCGGCGCGGCGAGCGGACCCCTGGCCGGATGGCCAATGCGCGCAGTGGTTCGCTCGCGCGCGGTGCAGCGGCCTGCGCGCGCTCGAATGCGCGCAAGCCGCCATGGCGTCATTCCTCGGCCATCGCCCGCATGTCCACCGTGCGCTCGTTCACTGCGCTGCGCCGTTTGGCGAGCCACATCATGAACGTGATGAAACTGCCGAACACGACGATGATCCATTGCGCCGGCATCTTCGCGGAGAGCAGCAGCGCATAGGCGCCGAGCATCAGCAGCACGGCGAGGTTCTGGTTGAAATTCTGCACGGCGATCGAATGGCCCGCGGACAGCAGCGTCGCGCCGCGATGCTGAAGAATCGCGTTCATCGGCACGATGAAAAAGCCCGAAAGCGCGCCGAGCAGGATCATCAGCGGATACGCGAGCAGGATGTAGAACGGCGCGACGTACGAGCCGATCCGGATGCCCGCGCCCGCCGGAAACAGGTCCTTGTTGTAGAAGGCCATCGCGATCGCCACCGCGCCGGTCAGAATGCCGACCGGCAGCACCCGCAGCGACTTGCGCAACGGAATCAGCGCGGCCGCCGCAGCCGCGCCGACCGCGATGCCGAGCCCCGTCACGCCTTGCATCACCGCCGCCTTCGACAGCGATAGCCCGAGGTTCACATTGGCCCATTTGAGCACCAGCAATTGCAGCGTCACCGCACCGCCCCACATCAGAGTGGTGACCCAGAGCGCGATCTGCGCGAGTTTGTCGGCCCACAGCACGTTGAAGCAGTGATAGAAATCAGCGACCAGCTTCGTGGGTTCTGACAGACGGTTCGGATAACGTGCGCCGGTATCGGGAATGAACATATTGATCGCGGCGGCGATCGCGTAGGTGATCATCACCGCGAACATCGCCAGATCGGCGGCGGAGCGGATCAGCGGCAGGTGCGCATGCGCGACGAATCTCTCGGCGACGGTGCTGATCAGCGCGCCGCCCACCATAGTGCCGACGATGGTCGACAGGACCGTCGCCGCTTCGAGCCACGCGTTCGCCTTGACGAGTTTTTCCGCCGGCAGCAGTTCGGTGAGGATGCCGTATTTGGCGGGCGAATACGCGGCCGCGCCGAAGCCGACCACGCCGTAGGCGATCATCGGATGAACGCCTGCGATCATCATGAGACAGCCGCTCGCCTTCAGCGCGTTCGAGATGAACATCACGTGGCGCTTTTGCAGCGAGTCGGCGAATGCGCCGACGAACGGTGCGAGCAGCACGTACGAGACGGTGAAGAAGATCTGTAGAAGCGGGGTGACCCAGGCGGCCGAACGGATCACGGAGAGCAGCGCAATGGCGGCGATCAACAGGGCGTTGTCCGCGAGCGACGAAATGAACTGCGCTGCGATGATTGTGTAGAAGCCTTTTTTCATGAAGCGGAGTGAAGGCCGCGCGCTTGTTGATAAAACGCAGAGCAACAAGCGGGCTAGCGAGCGGGCTCAAATTCGGGCTGAAAGGCGCGGCGCGAAGCGGGCGCAGCGAAAAAACGCGCGATACATGCAACACGTGGCCGGACGAAGCAGCACGCCAGCGCGGCATCCCGCTTTGTAGCACGAACGCTCATGCGATGCAGAGCCGCCAACAAAAAAAGCGGCCGAAGCCGCTTTTTTTGTTCAACCTGCCGCCGCAAGGCCGGCCCGGATGCCAGGTTCGATGAAGGCCCGAGGAGCTTGAATCAATGTCGACTCGGGCCGGCCCCTCCCACGACAACCGGCCTTACGCCGACTGCTCGCGCGTGCGGCTGTAACGCGACAGGACCGGAATCATCTGCGCATAGATCTTCGGGTTGCCCGCGACGATTTCGCCGACGTGCAGGAAGTCCGAGTCGCCCGTGTAGTTGCCGACCAGACCGCCGGCTTCCGTGATCAGCAGGCTGCCCGCAGCGACGTCCCACGCATTGAGGCCCTGTTCGAAGAAGCCGTCCATGCGACCCGCGGCGACGTTCGCCAGATCGAGCGCGGCGGCGCCCGGACGGCGCAAGCCCGCGCAGGCTTCGGTCATTTCAGCGAACTGGCGGCCGTACGCTTCAATGCCGTCCTTTTCGCGGAACGGGAAGCCGGTGCCGATCAGCCCG
Organism: Paraburkholderia fynbosensis; assembly: GCF_902859935.1. Lineage (GTDB taxonomy): Bacteria > Pseudomonadota > Gammaproteobacteria > Burkholderiales > Burkholderiaceae > Paraburkholderia > Paraburkholderia fynbosensis. The sequence goes on along the minus strand of NZ_CADIKI010000008.1, from coordinate 125,644 downwards.
TCGGCGAGACGGTCGCGCTTGGCCACACGGATGCGGCGGTCGTTCAGGAACGCGCCACGGCCGCGCGATGCGGTGTACAGATCATTGCGGGTCGGGTCGTAGACCACGGCCTGCGTCACGATGCCCTTGTGCGCGAGCGCGATCGACACGCAGTAGTACGGAAAACCGTGGATGAAGTTGGTGGTGCCGTCGAGCGGATCGATGATCCACTGGTACTCGGATTCGTTATCCGACTTGCCGGATTCTTCGGCGAGGATCGCGTGATCGGGGTAGGCGGTCTTCAGCGTGTCGATGATCGCCGCTTCAGACGCTTTGTCGACCTCCGTGACGAAATCGTTGTGCTGCTTCTTGCTGACCTGGATCAGATCGAGGTCGAGCGACGCGCGGTTGATGATCTGGGCTGCGCGGCGCGCGGCCTTCACAGCGATATTGAGCATGGGATGCATGAGACTGATCCTTGTGCCGGGGCAGCACGGCTGCTGGCCGGTAAATGAGCGCTAAACCTGCGCTGACTGGGCGCCCGAAGAGCGCGGAAACAGCACGGAACGCCGCCCGGTACAGGACCGGTGCGCATTCCGCCGACGGAGACGAATTGAATAAGAACGAGGCGCCCGGTTGAGCGAAGGGCTAAAACCGGGCGCGAATCCTGGCATTTTACCTGAGTCCGGGCGACGCGGCAGCGTTCGCGCTGGGGGCGGGGAATTCGGCGGCAAGCGGGGTGCTTGGGGCGCTGTGGTGCAGCCGCATGGCCGGTTCGCGCGACGGAGCGGGAACCGGCTGGCGCAGGCTTCGCTTCTGCGAGGCGGTGCCTCACCGGCTGCCCGGCTGCCACGCCGCGGTGAAATTGCGCTTCGCCGGCAGCGGCATGGCGAGCGCGAAGTGCGTCACGGATGGCGTCTTCGCTTCTGCGTGGCGACCGTCTGACTGGTTGCCTCGTTACCGCGGGCGATCAATTGCCTTCCGCCGATAGCGGCAGGGTGAGGGCGAACTAGCGCCGCCGCCCGCACATCGTTCGCCTTCCGGTACGCAATTCGCTAGCCCGCATCGCGGCAATTCGGAGCCCGCCCGAGGTTGGCGCTACCATACGCGTCTTTAGCTTGCAGAGTGCCAACGTGGACCACACCCTCCATTCCTCCGATCCCGCCGTGGCCGACCTGCGCGGCGGCTTCACCTCGACACGCTTCGTGCTCGTCGAACCCAGCCATCCCGGCAACGTCGGCGCGGCGGCACGCGCGCTAAAGACGATGGGCTTCTCGCGGCTCGTGCTGGTGTCGCCGCGCGTGCCGCATGTACAGAGCGATCCGGAAGCAATCGCGATGGCGAGCGGCGCGGACGACGTGCTCGCGTCCGCGCACGTCGTGCCAACGCTCGCCGACGCACTGATCGGCGTGCACTGGTCGATCGCGCTGACCGCGCGGCTGCGCGAATACGGTCCGCCGCAATGGACGCCACGTGCCGCAGCCGCGGTCGCGCATGAGCAGGCGGTGCATGGCGAGATCGCGCTGGTGTTCGGCAACGAGCGCACGGGTCTGTCGAACGAGGACGTCGAGCGCTGCAGCGCGCTCGCGCATATTCCGGCCAATCCGGCCTACAGTTCGCTGAATCTCGCGCAGGCCGTGCAGGTGCTCGCGTACGAATTGCGCACCGAGTATCTGTCCGGGGACGACGCGACCGCGCGCGCGCTGGTCACCGCTCAGGCGAGCGTGGGGCAGGCGACGCAGGGCGAACCGGCCGGCCCGCGCGCGGCGAGCGACGAAATCGAAAGCATGTTCACGCATCTCGAGAGCGCGCTGGTCGCCCTCGACTTCCTCGATCCGGCCAATCCGAAGAAACTGATGTCCCGTTTGCGGCGACTCTTTGCTCGCTCCGGGCTGGAGCGCGAGGAAGTGAATATCGTGCGCGGCATCGCCAAGCACATTCTGCTGAAGACGAAGCGAGACGGCGACGACGCGCCCTGAGCCGTATTCGTCCGACGACCTTGCCGGCAGCGTGGACTTCCGGCAGGTTTCTCGCAATCGACCTACAATCCCTGCAACGTTCTAACTAAATCTGCAGCCGTGCTAAGCGGCCGCATCGCCGTCATGCGCGACGCAGCAGCGTCGCAGTGCGCAGACGGTCCTTCCCCCACAACACACTGTCCCTGCCATGTTCACGAGACTTCGCGAAGACATCGCCACGATCCGCGAGCGCGACCCCGCCGCCCGCAGCGCATGGGAAGTGCTCACGTGTTATCCGGGCCTGCACGCGCTAGTGCTGCATCGGCTCGCGCATGCGTGCTGGCAGGCGAAGCGCCGCTGGCTCGCGCGTTTCCTCTCGCAGATGGCGCGGTTCATGACCGGCATCGAGATCCATCCAGGCGCGACGCTCGGGCGGCGCGTGTTTATCGATCACGGCATGGGCGTGGTGATCGGCGAAACCGCGCAGATCGGCGACGACTGCACGATCTATCAGGGCGTGACGCTCGGCGGCACGTCGCTCACGCGCGGAGCGAAACGGCATCCGACGCTCGAGCGCGGGGTGATCGTCGGCGCGGGCGCGAAGGTGCTCGGGGGCTTTACGATCGGCGCGGACGCGAAGATCGGCTCGAACGCGGTGGTGACTAAACCGGTGCCCGCGCGCGGCACGGCGGTGGGCAATCCGGCGCGGATTATCGTGCCGGCGTCAGCAGCCACGGCGGCGAGCACCGCCAACGCGGATGGCAACGACGCCGCGCGCGATACGAAGCGAACGAGCGAACGCAGCGCATTCTGCGCATACGGCATCACGCCGAACGCGGACGATCCGGTGTCGCTGGCGATTCACGGTCTGATCGATCATGCCGCCACGCAATCGAAGCGCATCGACGAGATCGTCGATGCGCTGGAGCGCCTGGGCACGAGCCTCGAAGGTCTGCAAGGCTTGCAAGGCGCGGACGCGGCGTTGCTCGACTTGCGGCGCCTGTCTGCGGCGATTGCGGGGAAAGAGGAAGGGGCGGTGGCGCAGCGGTAATCGCCAACGGGCCGGCCGTCATGAAGGGTGGCCGGCGCGGAGCTTTCTGGCGGGGCGGTTTCACACGGCGGGCCTTCGCGCAGGCAGCAACGCCGGCAAGCCCATTTCAAGCGAGTCGATCGCTAGCGAGCCACTCCGGATCAGCGCGTCGTCAGGCGGGGCAGCGTAAAGTAAGCCGTAAGTCGGCTTCGGGTCGGTCGGCAGGACAGCGGGCCCAAAATCAAACCGGCCGGAAGTCAGGCAACTCACTCAAGCAGCCTCAGCCCAACGGTAACGCCCGAATCCCATCCGCATCGATGCGCAGGTACCCGCCGCGGTGTGCGCCATGGTCGAGATCCCAATCCGGCAGAACCCAGCGCATGCCGCCCGGCTCGCGATGCCGCGCGGGCAGATGCGTGTGCCCATGGATGATCGTTGCCGTTTTCGACGCCTTGAACAGCGCGGCAACGGCCTTCGGCGCCACGTCATACTTCAACGAGACCGGCCGCATGCGGCCATGCTCGCTCTTCGCGCGCATGTTTTCGGCGAGCTTCTGACGCCAGCGAAACGGCGACGCCAAAAACAGCATCTGCGCGAAACGGTTGCGCGCGAAACGCCGGAACATCTGGTAGCCATGATCCGCGGTGCACAGACCGTCGCCATGCGCGAGCGCGACACGGATGCCGAACGCGGTGATCACGAACGGATCGGGCAGCCAGATCGCGCCGGCCGCTTTCATGAAGCGCTTGCCGAGCAGAAAATCGCGATTGCCGTGCATGATGTAGAGCGCGATGCCGCGCTCCGACAGCGTGTGCAGCAGCGCCGCAATACGTGCGACGAACGGCTCGACCAGCATGTCATCGCCGACCCAGTACTCGAACAGATCGCCGAGTATGAACACCGAGTCCGCCTGCTCGGCGGTGACGCGAATGAAATGTTCGAACGCTGCGACCGTATGCGGGATCGCCTCGCTCAAATGAATGTCGGAGAGGAGAAAAAACGGGCGTGCGGCGCGGGGGTGTTGGCCCTCGCCAGGCACGCCCGCGGCGACGCTTCGCAGCGGCGTCTCTTGCAGCATTGAAGGTGCCTGATTTCAGTTCGAACGAGTCGACGCTCGGTAGAGCTTAGTCGACGATCACAGCCTTTTCGATCACGACGTCGTCGGCCGGCACGTCCTGATGGAAGCCCTTCGAACCCGTCTTGACCTTCTTGATCTTCTCGACCACGTCCATGCCGTCGACCACCTTGCCGAACACCGCGTAGCCCCAGCCCTGCGGCGTCGGCGACGAGTGGTTCAGGAAGTCGTTGTCGTTCACGTTGATGAAGAATTGTGCCGTCGCCGAGTGCGGGTCGTTCGTGCGCGCCATCGCGACCGAGCCGTTGACGTTCTTCAGACCGTTGTTCGCTTCGTTGTTGATCGGCTCGGCCGTCGGCTTCTGCTTCATGCCGGGTTCGAAACCGCCGCCCTGGATCATGAAACCGTCGATCACGCGGTGGAACACCGTGTTGTCGTAGTGGCCCGCCTTCACGTAGTTGAGGAAGTTCTCAACCGACTTCGGCGCTTTCTCGGCGTCCAGTTCGAGTTTGATGACGCCGTGGTTCGTATGCAGTTCAACCATGATGGAATCCTTTGATGAACGGGTGGGTAAAAGGGCGCGGCGAGCCGTCATGCGGTGCGTACTGCCTTGACTGCCGCCCGCGCCGGGGCGTGGATTGTGCACCAACGCGTCGACGTGCGGGCGTTGGCGTGCTGATTCGAGAGCACGCTCGGGTTGGCTCGTGCGCGCTCGTCGTGCTTCGTCCGCTTAGCTGCTCACTTACTTGCCGACCACCGTGGCCGACTGGATCACGATCGGCGTCTTCGGCACGTCGCCCATCGGGCCGCGCGACGTGGTAGGCGTGGCTTCGATCTTCTTCACGACGTCCATGCCGCTCGTGACCTTGCCGAACACCGCGTAGCCGCTGCCGTCCGGATTCGGATAATCGAGCCCGGCGTTGTCCACCGTGTTGATGAAGAACTGCGCGGTGGCCGAATTCGGATCGCTCGTGCGCGCCATCGCGAGCGTGCCGGCCAGGTTCTTCAGACCGTTGTGGCTCTCCAGAGGAATCGGCGCGCGCGTCGGCTTCTCCGCGAAGCTTTGCGTGTAGCCGCCGCCCTGAATCATGAAGCCGGGAATCACGCGATGGAAGATCGTGCCGCTGTACTGGCCGGACTTCACGTAGTCGAGGAAATTCGCGACCGTCTTCGGCGCTTTCTCAGGATACAACTCGACGCCGATGTCGCCCTCCGATGTCTTGAGCAGCACGGACGGATGCGCGGCTTGCGAACCGGACTGGGCAAAAGCGGGTGCGTTTGCGATCAGGGCGGCGCTGCCGAGCGCCAACATCAACCATTTCATGAAGATCCTCGGAGGTGGAAAAAGCGGAGTGCCCACAAGTGCCGGCGTTACTGCGACGGCGCCATGTAGGGCGGCATGGCCAGCGAGCCGTTCGAGCCGCCGAACTGGAAGCTCGGCGTCTGCGGCATGTTCATGTTCGAGATGGCGCGGCCCGTGGCGCTGTCCGTGGGCGCTGCCGCTGCAGCGGGCCTCGCCGGCGCACCGTTCTTTGGCGGCGAGACGATCTTCTGGATGTCGGCCAGACGCCGCGCGGTCGTGGGGCTCGCCTTGCCGAGGCCTTGCGCGTGACGGTAGGCTTCGCTCGCCATGCGCAGATAGACGTCGCCGAGATTCTCGTACGCGAGGCCGTAGCTCGGGTTGGCCTTGGTGGCCGTTTCGAGCGCGGTGCGCGCTTCGATGAGATGGCCTTGCTTTGCGTACAACGCGGCGAGGTTGTTATACGGCTCGGGCAATTCGGGGTACAGCTGCGTGAGTTCGGTGAACGCGGCGATCGCCTCGTCGTCGCGATTCAGGTGTGCGAGCACGGTGGCGCGCTTGAACTTCGCCTGCGCGTCGCGCGGATTCGATGCGATGCGCGCATCGAGCTGAGTCAACGACGCTTCCCAGTTCTTCTGCGCAATCGACGCGTCGATTTCCGGCGTGTTATCGCGCACCGCGGGACCTTGCGGCATCATGCCGGCCTTCTGTGCATAGGCTGCCGCAACGGGCAGGGCCGCGAGAGCGACGGCGACGGTGACGCGCACGGCGAGGGCGCGCGCAGCACCGCGCGTGAGGCCATTGCACGCCGTCGCGGCGAGGGTCGCAGCGCTGTGCGCGCGGCCGCTGGAAGGTTTCATAGGCTTGGGTCTGGATGTTATACTCCGACCCATTCTAACAAAAGGTCTGCGCGTTCCGTCGAACCGCAAACTGTCTTTTCGCCACTCGTGGTCGTCTCCGCTTTGACCGCAGCTTGATCGCCGCACCAGGTGCGCCGGTTTTGCTGTATGCGACGCACCCGTCGTCTTCTGGCGGGGCGCGGCGCGTCTGAAACACAATGCGGATTTCTTTCGGCCCACGCACCGTTCTCTATGGAATCACTGCGCATCTACAACACGCTCGCGCGTGACAAGCAAACTTTCGTGCCGCTGCAAGCAGGCGTCGTGCGGATGTACGTCTGCGGGATGACCGTGTACGACTATTGTCACGTCGGTCACGCGCGGGTGATGGTCGTGTTCGACATCGTGCAGCGCTGGCTGCGCACGCTCGGCTATGACGTGACCTACGTGCGCAACATCACGGATATCGACGACAAGATCATCCGCCGCGCCGTGGAGAACGGAGAGACGATCAAGTCGCTCACCGACCGCTTCATCGACGCATTGCATGAAGACGCGGACGCGCTCGGCATCCAGCGGCCTGACCTCGAACCGCGCGCCACCGACTTCATTGCGCAGATGCTCGGCATGATCGAGACGCTCGAGGCGAACGGCTACGCGTATCAGGCGAGCGACGGCGACGTCAACTACGCGGTGCGCAAGTTCGCCGGCTACGGCAAGCTCTCGGGCAAGTCGCTCGAAGACCTGCGCGCGGGCGAACGCGTCGCGGCCAACGACGCGAAACAGGACCCGCTCGACTTCGTGTTGTGGAAGCAGGCGAAGCCCGACGAACCCGCCGACACCGGCTGGGAATCGAAGTACGGGCGCGGCCGTCCTGGCTGGCATATCGAGTGCTCGGCGATGGGCTGCGCGCTGCTCGGCGATCAATTTGACATTCATGGCGGCGGTCAGGATCTGCAGTTTCCGCACCATGAAAACGAAATTGCGCAAAGTGAAGCCGCTACCGGTCAAACCTTCGTCAATTACTGGATGCACAACGGCTACGTACAGATCGACAATGAGAAGATGTCGAAGTCGTTGAACAATTTTTTTACGATTCGCGAAGTGCTGGCGCAGTACGATGCAGAGGTCGTGCGGTTTTTCATTGCGCGCGCGCATTACCGCTCGCCGTTGAACTACAGCGACGTGCATATCGACGACGCCCGCAACGCGCTCGCGCGTTTGTACACCGCGCTCAAGGACGTCACGCCGGACGCCGCGGAGCTCGACTGGAACGAAGCGCATGCGCAGCGTTTCCAGGCGGCAATGAACGACGACTTCAACACGCCGGTTGCAGTGTCGGTGTTGTTCGAGTTGGCAACTGAAGTGAACCGCACGCGCGACCCCGCGCTGGCCCGTCAATTGCGCGCGCTCGGTGCGGTGATCGGACTGCTCGGGCGTGAGCCGCGTGCGTATCTGCAGCAGGCCGCGGGTGCCGCAGCACAAGGCGCGCTCGAGCCCGCCGCGATCGAAGCGAAGATCGCCGCGCGCGTGGCCGCCAAGCAGGCGAAGGACTATGCGGCAGCAGACCGGATCCGGGCTGAATTGCTCGAGGCCGGCGTTGCACTTGAAGACAAACCCGGCGGGTTGACCGAGTGGCGGCGCGTGTGAGCGCACCTCGTACTTCCCTCTGATCGACTCGCCAGGCAGGAGGCAGGATGGCAACGGCCACGAAGACGCCGGCTAAACGAGCCGCGTCTCAGACAAGCGCGGCAGCCGCGGCAAAGTCGACACGCACGTCGGCTCGCGCGGGCAGCGGCGCGGTACAGAAAGCATCGTCGAAAGCCACTGCGGTGGCGGCGAAGAGCGCAGCGGGCGTAGGGGCGGCAGCGAAAAAGGCGACGCTCAAACGTGCGCTCAACGGGACGTCGGCACACGCGCCTGCCGCGAAGCGCGCCAAGGCGTCGCGTGTGAAAGGCAATGGCGCATTGCCGGCCGAACTTGCCGGCGACGTGCAGGAGCTCGCGCGCGACACCAACGCGGGCGAAGTCGTGCGCAAAACGCGCGCCTCAGCGAGTGCCGGTGGCGAAGCGGCGAGTGCGAGCGATGCGGCAGTACCGGTGCAGATCGGCGGCCTCACGCCTGAAGTCACGCGTCCGGCGTATTGGGACAAGGCGTGTGCGGACCTCGTCAAGCGCGACCGTATTCTGAAGAAGCTGATTCCGAAGTTCGGCCCGGTGCATCTGCTAAGCCGTGGCGACCCGTTCGTCACGCTCGCGCGCTCGGTAGTGGGGCAGCAGATTTCGGTCGCGTCTGCACAAGCCGTGTGGGCGAAAGTCGAAGCCGCATGTCCGAAGCTCGTGCCGCAGCAGTTCATCAAGTTCGGTCAGGAGAAGCTGACCGCGTGCGGGCTGTCCAAGCGCAAGGCCGAGTATGTGCTCGATCTCGCGCAGCATTTCGTGTCGGGGGCGTTGCACGTCGGCAAGTGGACGTCGATGGAAGACGAGGCGGTGATCGCCGAACTCACTCAGATTCGAGGCATTGGCCGCTGGACCGCGGAGATGTTCCTGATCTTCAATCTGTCGCGTCCCGATGTCCTGCCGCTCGACGACCTCGGCCTGATCCGCGCGATCAGCGTCAACTATTTCAGCGGCGAGCCGGTCACGCGCAGCGAAGCGCGCGAGGTCGCGGCGAACTGGGAGCCGTGGCGCACGGTCGCGACCTGGTATATGTGGCGTAGCCTCGATCCCTTGCCGGTCGACTACTGAACAACAAAAAAACGAGGCTATCTCAAAAAGCTATCGATTGTTAGATTTGGATAGTTGCGAGATGGTTTTGACAGCGGCGAGCGCGGTTAGAATACGCGCTGCCGGTAAGTCCAAGGATTACAACCAATGAAGACCACCTTTCTGGATTTCGAACAGCCAATCGCTGAACTCGAAGCGAAGATCGAAGAATTGCGCTTCGTGCAGGACGATTCGGCCGTCGATATTTCGGAAGAGATCGAGCGGCTGTCCAAGAAAAGTCAACAGCTCACCAAAGATCTGTACGCGAACCTCACGCCGTGGCAGGTTTCGCAAATCGCCCGTCACCCGCAACGCCCGTACACGTTCGATTACGTGAGCGAGCTGTTCACCGATTTCCACGAACTGCATGGCGATCGCAACTACGCGGACGACCTGTCGATCGTCGGCGGCCTCGCGCGTTTCAACGGCCAGGCCTGCATGGTGATCGGCCATCAGAAGGGCCGCGACACGAAGGAGCGCGCACTGCGCAACTTCGGCATGCCGCGTCCGGAAGGCTATCGCAAGGCTGAACGTTTGATGCGTCTGGCCGAAAAATTCAACCTGCCTATCTTCACGTTCATCGACACGCCGGGCGCGTATCCGGGCATCGGCGCGGAAGAGCGTGGCCAGTCCGAAGCGATCGGCCGCAATCTGTACGTGATGGCCGAACTGAAGACGCCGCTGATTGCAACGATCATCGGTGAGGGCGGCTCGGGCGGCGCGCTTGCTATCGCGATCGGCGATAGCGTGCTGATGCTGCAGTTCTCGACCTACTCGGTGATTTCGCCGGAGGGCTGCGCATCGATTCTGTGGAAGAGTGCCGCGAAGGCGCCGGAAGCCGCAGAAGCGCTCGGCCTGACCGCGCATCGTCTGAAGGCGCTCGGCCTGATCGACAAGATCGTCAACGAGCCGCTCGGCGGCGCGCATCGCGATCCGAAGGGCATGGCCGCCATGCTGCGCCGTGCGCTCGCCGACTCGCTGCGCCAGTTCCAGGGGATGAGCATCAACGACCTGCGTCAACGCCGTTTCGAACGGTTGATGTCGTATGGCAAGTTCAAGGAAACGACGCCGGGTGCTTGAGCCCGCGCGTTCTCTTCTCCATCGGCGCTTCGTGCGCTAACGACGTGACTCCCATCGCCGCTTCGCCTGCCGAGCGCCTCGTGATCGAGGCGGTCGGCTTGGCGCTGTCCGCGCTTGCTGGCAGTGCGCGCATCGCGGTGGCGTTCAGCGGCGGTGTCGATTCGAGCGTGCTGCTCGATGCCGCGGTGCGCGTCGCGGGCGCGTCGCGTTGTGTCGCGCTGCATGTGCATCACGGGCTGAGTCCTCACGCTGACGCGTGGCTTGCGCATTGCCAGGCGTTTGCGCAGGAACGCGGCGTCGAATTCGACGCGTTGCGCGTCGAGGTGCCGCGTGCTGGCGGTGTGAGCGTCGAGGCGGCAGCGCGTGATGCGCGTTATCGCGCGCTGGATGCGATGTGCGCGGCGCGCGGCATTCACACGCTCTGGCTCGCGCAACACGCCGACGACCAGGCCGAAACCGTCCTGCTGCAATTGCTGCGTGGCGCCGGTCTCGCGGGTCTTGCGGCGATGGCGCCCGAGTTCACTGCGGCCGGCGCGTGCACGGCGCGTGTGAGGCCGTTGCTCCATGTGTTGCGCGCGCAGCTCGAGCACTATGCAAGCGCGCGTGCCTTGCACTGGATCGACGACGAGTCGAATGCGGACACCCGCTACGCGCGCAATGCGCTGCGTCACGAGGTGACGCCCGCGCTGGCGGTCCACTTTCCCGGTTTTCGCGACGCGCTGGCGCGCACGGCCGCGCATGCCGCGTCGGCGCAGCGCCTGCTCGATGCGCTGGCGCGCATCGACATGGATGCGGTATCCGCCGACGAAGGACGCGCGCTGTCGCACGATGCGCTGCTCGCACTCGACGACGATCGCGCGCTCAATCTGATGCGTTACTGGATGCGCACGTTGGGTCTCACTGTGGCATCGAGTGCCCGTCTGAGCGATGCGTTGCGCCAACTGCGCGAAGTGGGCGCGGCGGGCGACGGGCATCGTCTGCGTGTCGATCATGCGGGCCAGGCGCTGCGCAGCTATCGCGGCCTCGTGTATTGGGAAGCGGGCGACAGCAGTGAAGCCGCCGATGAGACCGCGCTCGCCGCGCGCGAGATCAGCGAACTCGCGTGGCAGGGCGAATCGATCTGGCGTTTGCCGCAATGGCGCGGCACGTTTGTATTTGCGCTCGAGGAGCAGGGCGCGGTAGAGGCAGGCTCTGATGCCAACGACACGATCCCTTGCGACGTCCTGCGACGCGCCTCGTTGAGCGCGCGCTCGCGCAGCGGCGGCGAACGGATGCGCACGAGCGACGCGCCCGGCGCACCGAGCCGAACGCTGAAGAACCTGTTCCAGGAGCGCGGCGTCCCTGCATGGAAGCGCGACGTGCCGTTGCTCTATATCGGCGACGAACTGCTGTTCGTGCCTTTGCTCGGCGTGAATCGCGCAGCGTTGCCGGCTTCGGCCGACGCCGACGGAACACGCATCAGGATCATCTGGCGCGAAGACCTCCTGATCGCCTGACCGGCCGGTCGGACTGTGCTGAGAAGCGAGCGACCAACCGGGAAATAGGGCGCAAATCCGCACGAAACAAGCCTTTGCGGCACTGATTCCGCGGCTTTCGATGGCCGCTGCGGCTTGTCTTTTTACGCTCAATCGGGTACGTTTACCTGCTTGCCCGACCCGATTTCGCCGTCGCTTTTGTCGCTATCGCCGGTTGCGAGCGTGATCCGTCGTTTCCCGTTAAGTCACTAGCGATCATTCCCGGGCAAACCCGCGCGTGTTGCACGCGCGCTGCATTTACGCCGCCACACACTTTGCCGTCGTTCACAAGACGTTGCGCTCCTGTGCTTTTGTGCGGTCGTCTCCAGCGCGCCAGCGCGGTTTCTCTTCCAGTTCAGAACGACAATGGCACTCATCGTACATAAATACGGCGGCACCTCGATGGGCTCGGTCGAGCGCATCAAGAACGTCGCCAAGCGCGTCGCGAAATGGCATAAGGCCGGCCACAAGATGGTCGTCGTGCCGTCGGCGATGTCCGGCGAAACCAACCGCTTGCTCGGTCTCGCTAAAGAAATCACGGCTCAACCGAGCGCGCGCGAACTCGATATGATCGCCGCCACGGGCGAACAGGCCAGTTCGGGTCTGCTCGCTATCGCGTTGCAGGACGCCGGCGTCGACGCTGTCAGCTACGCAGGCTGGCAAGTGCCGATCAGAACGGACAGCGCGTTCACGAAAGCGCGCATCAGCGAAATCGACGGCGAGCGCGTGTTGCGCGACCTCGACGCAGGCAAGGTGGTGGTGATCACCGGCTTCCAGGGCATCGACCCGGATGGCCACATCACGACGCTCGGCCGCGGCGGGTCGGACACGTCGGCGGTCGCGGTGGCGGCCGCGCTGAAAGCCGATGAGTGCCTGATTTATACCGACGTCGACGGCGTGTACACGACCGACCCGCGGGTGGTCGAAGAAGCGCGCCGGCTCGATCGCGTGACGTTCGAAGAAATGCTGGAAATGGCCAGCTTGGGTTCGAAGGTGCTGCAGATCCGCTCGGTGGAATTCGCCGGCAAGTATCAGGTGAAGACGCGCGTGCTGTCGAGCCTGACCGATCCGCTGATGCCGCTCGACGCTGAAATGAAGTCGGGCACCCTGATTACTTTTGAAGAAGACGAGACCATGGAAAAAGCAGTCATCTCGGGCATCGCGTTCCAGCGCGACGAAGCTCGTATCGCCGTGATGGGCGTGCCCGACAAGCCGGGCATCGCCTATCAGATTCTCGGCCCGGTGGCAGACGCGAATATCGACGTCGACATGATCATCCAGAACCAGAGCGTCGAAGGCAAAACGGCGTTCACGTTCACGGTCGGCCGTGGCGATTATCAGCGCGCGATGGAGATCCTCACGGGCCAGGTGCAGGGTCATGTGCAAGCCGAAAAGGTGCTCGGGGATCCGAAGGTGTCGAAGGTGTCGGTGGTCGGCGTCGGTATGCGTTCGCATGTCGGCATCGCGAGCACGATGTTCCGCACGCTGTCGGAAGAGGGCATCAACATCCAGATGATCTCGACTTCCGAAATCAAGATTTCGGTGCTGATCGACGAGAAGTACATGGAGCTCGCGGTGCGCGCGCTGCATAAGGCGTTTGATCTGGATCAGGCGTAAAGCCCCGTTTGCTTTTGCGCGACCAGTGCGAAAAATTGCGTCAGCAATGACAAACCTGGCACAAAAAGTGTTCTTCAGGCGTTGACCTTCGACGTTCGGCCCGCTATTATCTTGGCTTCGTCGCACTGACTCCCTGTGCGACAGAAAGTTTGGGAGACGTGGCCGAGAGGTCGAAGGCACTCCCCTGCTAAGGGAGCATCTGGGCCAAAACCTGGATCGAGGGTTCGAATCCCTCCGTCTCCGCCAAAAGCGGTAAAAAAGCCCCGTAGATTTCACGATCTACGGGGCTTTTTGTTTCCAGCCCATCATCAGGCCCATCACGCGACAAAGACTGAATTCCTTCGATCTTGCCTGACCTTCGATCTTGCCTGATCGCGCCATGTCATGAAAGCGCGCGGTGCCGGACGCTACCGCCCATGCTGCCCACAACGCCTCCTTTGCTGGAAGTGACGCGATTCTGCCGCCTCTTATACTTCCAGAAATTTATAACGGAATCCAGCGGGGAGACTGTGGAAGTCCACGTCAAGCTACCGAGCGGTCCTCTGATCGCGTATCTGTTTTCTCTGTCGCGCGTTGGCCCAGGCCGCATGTCCTGCTGGCATTCTCAACTCCAAGGGCGAGTCCGACATATCGAGTCTGGACCGCCTGTGGGATGACGGAGCCATTGACGTTGTGGGCCGCACCAAAAGCGAGACCTTTTTTGTTTCAGATCCACGACTGACCTTGTCATTGATGGTCCAGCCGGTTGTCTTTGACCGCTTTCTGGAGCGAAAGGGCGAGCAGGCAAAGGCATTGGCCTCATGGCCCGTGTCCTGCTGTCCAGGCCTGACACGCCTTATGGCAAGCGAAAGTTTCAAGGTCAAGAGTCGCGCTCAACGGAATGGATTGGCAAGTTCAACACGCGTGTCCAGACGCTGCTGTCCTATTCCCATGGAGACATGGGGGAGCGGCAAAACCTCAGAGAGACGCTGCATTTTGAGCCTGATGCTCAGAAATTCTGGGTGGAAATGTTCAATGCCGTTGAGGGGCTGATGGCAGAGAACGGCGCATTTGAAAATGAGAGGGAATTTGCCAACCGCTATGGGGAGCACGTTGCCAGGTTGTCTGCGCTTCGACAGCGCGGACAACGTGCACATCTGCGCTGTGCTTCTTCGGTCCGCAGTGGCACATCCTGAGATACCGGCCAACCATCAGGTCACCCGGAGCGCATGTCGTTCGACCTGCTTACGATGCGGGTCTTGACGTACGTGAGTAGGCGACGCCCATCGCCGAAAGGCTGCAAGTACGCCCGCTCGTGCCATTTGCCATTTGCCCTGAGTGACCTGGTCCCCACGTGTCGGTTCCACAGCTACGATGGAACCTGAATCGCATACCGCTACAATCAACACAGAAGAGGAAGGTGCCGGAGCTTGAGGAGGGGATGTTTGAATGGCGTTCACGCCATTTCATCATGAACTCACCATGGTAATACGGACAGTCAGGACAGGAGTCGGGTGTCGGGCTGTGGCTCAGATGCCTGCTCGGCTTGACTATACCCTTCGGGCGGTACTATTAAACTCGCTGCGGAGCACGCCCCCCTGCCGGACGGCGACTACGCTTGGGAACGGCAGCTTCGTCCCCCACTGTCGCCACAGCGCTGAGCGCCAGTTTCAGCGCCTTCTGGTCACGTTCAAGCTGCATTCTCATGTGCCGCATGAACTGCCTCGCGGTCTCGGTGTGTGGGGTGCCGGGACGAAACACGAGCACCCCCGTGAACATTACCTCGACGTCAATCGGCTTCACCACGAGCCCCCGCTCTGCGAAGTCCAGCGTCACGAGCGGATGAGCGATTCCTATACCAACTCCCGCGAGCGCCAGTTCGCATACCGTGTGCGAATACGGCGTTTCGACGACCGTCTTGAGGCGGATTTCGCGCGCCATGAGCTGCGTGTCCAGGCGCAGCCTGGTGCTGTCTTCGGGATTCAGCGCGATGAAGGGAAATTCAGGCAGATCGGCGACGGCGATGAAAGGACGCGCGGCCAAAGGGTGATGCTGATTTACCACTGCTACAGCCGGCATACGCACGAATACCGAGTGCTCCAGGCCGGCCATCGACATTTCGTCGGACATCAGGCCGAAATCCACCTGGCCTGCCGAGACCTTCTCATGGACTTCGCGCGAGCTCATCACCTGTAGCGATATCTGCACGTCTCTGGACGGCGCATCGAACGCCGCGATGACGCGAGGCAGAAAGCCTGTGCCCAGCGCCGGCAGACAGGCGATCGTCAGCCGCCCCAGCCCGTAAGACCGCAAACTGCGGATTCGATGTTCGATGACCTCGAATCCGCGGAAATACTGGTCCACCTCTCGCATCAGGGCGACGGCTTCCTGAGTCGGAACGAGCCGGCTGCGCAAGCGCTCGAACAGCATGAAGTCAGCCATGGTTTCCAGACGCCTGATGGCCTGGCTCACAGCCGGTTGCGAAATGCCGAGCAGGGCCGCCGCTTTGCTCGTGCTTCCCGCGTTCATGACCGCTCTGAACACCTCGATGTCGCGGATCCTCATAACCAGAACTTATTGACCTAATTATTTCCGATGTTGATGGAATTTCGGGCGAAAGTAAACTGCGCTGATCGATTCATCACCAGGCAATCACCGAGAGCATGATGACTAGTCATACCCAGAAAGCGCCGCAGCCATTCCGCAGCCTGTCGCCCGCCGTCATGCGGGCATCCACGGTCGTATTTGATTCTCTGGCCGAATTTACGCGCCGCAAGGAGCGGCAACCGGACGGTTATAGCTATGGCATCACGGGCACGCCGACGGCTCGCCAGTTGGAGCATCGCATTGCCGAACTCGAAGGGGGCGCGCATTGCGTGGTGACGCCCTCCGGTCAGTCCGCGTTGATGACGACCGTCATGAGTTTCGTGCGCGGCGGCGATCACCTGCTCGTGTCCGCTGCCTGCTACGGCGCGCTAAAAACATTCGCACATAACTGGCTTGCGCACTTCAACGTCGAGGTCGAGCTGTATTCGCCGGCGATCGGAGCCGAGATCGAGAAGTGCATCAAGACTAATACCCGCATGATCTGCATGGAGTCGCCCGGCACGGTGACGATGGAGATGCCCGACATCCCGGCAATCGTCGAAGTCGCGAAACGTCACGGCGTGATGACGATGATGGACAACACATGGGGGAGTCCGCTCGCTTTTAGACCGCTCGAACACGGTGTGGACTTCAGCATCGAAGCCGCGACGAAATTTTTCGGCGGCCATTCGGATCTGCTGGTGGGCTGCATCAGCATGAACGACGCGGGTTACTACGCGGCTGTGCGCGAGACGCAGAGCATTCTCGGTCAGCAGACGAGCCCGGACGACTGCTTCCTGGTGATGCGTGGTCTGGAAACGCTGAAGGTCCGGTTTGCCGCCCAGAGTGCCGCGACGCTGCAAATCGCGAGGGAACTCGAACATCACCCGGAAGTGAGCAAGGTGCTGTTCCCGGCGCTCCAGTCCGATCCCGGCTACGCGATCTGGAAGCGGGACTTTTCGAGCAGCGGCTGTCTGTTTTCCCTGATTCTCGCGCCCGCGCCGGAAGCCGCGTTCAACGCATTCTTCGATGCACTCCAGCAGTTCGCCATCGGCGCTAGCTGGGGTGGCGTGCATAGCCTCGCTGCCTACTATCCGGCTCCTTTGCAGGCTGAGCGCGCGTTCCCGCTTACCGACCAGCCTATCGTGCGTCTCTCGATCGGGCTCGAAGATCCGGCGATGCTACTTGCAGACCTGAATGCCGGTCTCGACGCGTTCAGACGAACTCGCGCAGTCGCTACGTAATATTTTTCCATTCAACTTACCCGGATTAGTGAGGACGACATGAGAACAATCAATGGACGCAGACGCGCTATCACGCTAGTGAGTTTCGTGGCGCTTTGCGTGGCATTCAGCTCGGCCGCGACTGTGCACGCAGCAGACCTGCTCGCGCAGGCGAGGGCAAACGGCACGCTGCGTGTGGCCAATACCCAGAGCAGTCCTCCGTGGAGCATGCTGGACGAAAACAATAAGCCGGTCGGCTACGACGTCGCAATTGCAAAGGAAGTCGGCAAGCGCATTGGCGTGCCGAACGTCGTGTTCATTGCAGATTCATTCAAGAACTTCGTGGAAGGGTTGAAGACGGGCAAGTACGACCTCGTGATGAACGATCTCACACCTACGCCTGAACGCGAACAACAGGTTGATTTCGGCGATCCATACGGCGTGGAGGATTTCCGTATTTTCGTACCTGTCGGCAACACGGATATTAAGGACAAGGACTCGCTTAAGGGCAAGCGGGTCGGCGTGGCCACCGGCTCCAGCAACGAATCATGGGCCCGGGCGCATCTGAAGGACTCCGATATCCGTTCATACGACAACGGGGGATTCATCTTCAACGATCTCGGCAGCGGGCGTATCGACGCGGTGATTATTTCTCACTTCGGCGGCATGAAGTACGCCAACGTCAACCACTTGCCCGTTAAGGAGGTGGGTGACCCGCTGATCTATCAGCTATCGGCACCGGCTGTGGTGAAAGGCCAACCGGCTCTGCGCGCGGCGGTCGACAAGGCGATCGCGGAGATGATGGCCGATGGGACGATGCAGGCCATTGCGAAGAAGTGGGTCGGGCGTGACTACGATATGGTCGGCATGATTGCTAAAGCCAAGGCGCAGAAGGAATAGCCATGATCGAACTTTTCATCCGCTCCCTGCCGCTGTTGAAGAGCGCGGTGCTGATGACAGTCTTCCTCGGCTTATCGTCGTTCGTGCTGGGTTCGACGCTGGGGTTGCTCGTCGCGCTGGCCCGTCTCTCGAGCATCGGCGTATTGCGCGCGTTCGCGTTCGCATACGTATCCATCTTTCGTGGTACGCCGCTGCTCGTGCAGATACTGCTCATCTATTTCGGATTGCCCCGTTACGGTGTGACACTTGACCCGGTTCCTGCAGCGCTGCTCGCGCTGACGCTGTTCTCGGCCGCGTATCTGAGCGAGAACTTCCGTTCCGGCATCAACGCGGTGGACAGGGGCCAGTGGGAAGCCGCGATGTCGCTGGGCATGGGCTACTGGAAAGCCATGTCGCGGGTGATCCTTCCTCAGGGTCTGCGTATCGCGATCCCGCCCGTCGGCAGCCGCATGATCGCGCTGATCAAGGACACGTCGCTCGCCTCGACCATCACTGTGGTGGAGTTGACCCGCGTGGCCGACCAGGTCGGCGCATCCACCTTCCGCTACATGGAAATGTTCCTGACGGTCGGTATCATCTACTGGGGCATCAATCAGATTCTCACGATAGTTCAGACGGTCCTCGAGAATCGCTTGTCGAGGCGTTATATATGAATACGGATATCAGGACGATTGAAGTCCAGGGACTGTCGAAGACTTTCGGCAATAACCCGGTGCTGCGCGGCGTCGATTTCAGTGTATCGAAAGGCGAAGTTGTCGTTGTGATGGGGCCGTCGGGATCGGGCAAGACCACGCTGCTGCGCTCACTGAATTTCCTCGAGATGCCGGATGCCGGCACGGTGACTGTGTGCGGTATCGATGTCGAATGCACTGGTTTATCGAAACTGTCGCGTGACCAGCAGAAGAAGATCCGCGCGATCCGTCAGCGCACGGCCATGGTGTTCCAGTCGTTCAATCTCTTTCCGCACAGGACAGCACTGGAAAACGTGATGGAAGGTCCGGTAAGCGTCAGGGGTGTTCCTCGCGCGCAAGCAACGGAGCGCGCAATGCGCCTGCTGACGCAGGTTGGGCTCGGCGCGAAAGCCAACGAGTATCCCGGGCAACTGTCCGGCGGTCAGAAGCAGCGCGTAGCGATCGCGCGTGCGCTCGCGATGGACCCGGAAGTCATATTCTTCGACGAGCCCACGTCCGCTCTCGATCCAGCACTGCGAGAGGATGTCCTGACCGTAATGCGCGATGTCGCCAAACTGGGCATGACGATGCTGATCGTCACACACGAAGTGCGGTTTGCGCGAGATGTTGCGGATCGGGTCGTTTTCATGGAGGGCGGAGTGGTTGCTGAAGACATGACACCGCAAGCCTTCTTTGGTGAAGGCATGAGTCCACGCGTAAGGCAGTTCCTTCATCTGATCGAGACCTGAACGTTGAGTACGCCGAGATAAATCGTCCCTGCGTACTGCCGGTCGCGCAGCGTTTCCTACAGATACGCTGCGGTTCGCCGCGATGCGCATCGGAATCGTAGCCGCGATCTGCATAGACGGCTTGCGGCTTTTGCAAGCGGCGGCCTCGATTCCCCTGTTGGCCCGCAGTTGTGCTCTAGCCCGAGGTACAGAGACGGAGCCGGCGTTAGCCTTTGTCATCATGGTGATTGCAGCGACCAGGCCGGTCCTTCGTGCTGTCACGAGGCTCCCGCCAGGTCACGCGTCGCGCTTGCCCTGCGCCCCGAACTGGTGATCGTCTGGCTGTCAGTCAGCGTAGTACCGCTTCGGGGCCTTTTTATCACAGGGCCCGCAGCAATGGTGGCTTCAGCCGATTCTGCGCTCCATGGACGCGTAGGTGCGTTATGTTGGAGCGACTGGCCTGACAGCGATCATGAATAACGCAGCGATCCGCTATCTCGGCTCGCTGATGAAAGAGTTATCTCATGAAGCAAAATATCTGCTGGTCGCAGGCGCGGTGACCGGGGGAGGGCTAACGGTTATTGCCAATGCACTCAATCCGGCCGAGCTCGCCCTTGTTCGCCAGGGATTTTCTGACGAATGCGTCGGTGCCCTCTGGCTGCCGGCCAGCGCTATTCTTCCGACCGCTACCGCGTGCGTAGCATTCGTCTTGCTGTAGACGCGTTGCAAATCGCGCTGACGCGCTCGGACAAGCACGACTGCCGGCAAACTCGTTCAAAGCGTCGAGTGCAACGGCAGTCAGCATGCGCTCTACGGGTGTCGCTCTCTAGGCCCGAGTGAAAAGGAGATGACGTGTTTCTTCCATACGCCACAGGAAGCCGTGACAGGAATCCACACATACTTTTGTCGAAGCTTGGCTACCGCAAGCATATTTACCGTCGCATCGAGTGCGGACGGTTGCCCGGATTCCTGCGTACCCCTCGCCGGCAATACTTTTGCGTGTAACGCATTGCCTGCCGAGACGATGATTGAATCGTAGCGCGGCTCGGTTCGAACCCATTGGTCGAACGCCGCGATGCAATTGACTACCGCCTCGCGGACATGGATGCGTCTGAGAAAAGCGTAGTCGGCTAGTGGTGCCGGTTTCGGTTGGGCGTGAGCCAGGTGATAGGTCCAGCAACATACGAGGAGAAAAAAAAGACTAGTGATAACCTTCATTCGGTAGCAAGCCCGCCGCGGGCACTTATCCATAGGGCAACAGGCCATGAGTATACACGCAGCCTTAAACCGACTTTCTCGACGCTTTGCCCGAAGCGGGGATGCCCAGGACAATTGCGCAGCCGCGCAGCGAGTCGGCACGGCCGGAGCGCAGCGACACTCGCATCACCGCCGGGCAAGAAGGAACTGGATACTTGCCGCAGCATGTGGATGCGTCATGCTCGTGTCGTGTTCACGAACGCATGGTGTGTTTGAAGGTGCGCCCGCTTACTCGGGCGTGACGGAGCAGGACGTGTCATCCGTAGTCGAATGCATCGCTGATCGATGGAAGCGTAGCACGCGCGAATTGCACCGTTCGCGCTCCGGGGAGAGTGTGAGATTGCAGGGCGAGACTTTCTTTCGCGGCGTACCCGTTGGCGTAACGGTGGCTCGCGCAATGGGACGCACACGTGTGCAGTTCTTCCAGGCGCGGTTGACAGATCACATCTACATGTCGTTTGTGAAAGGCTGTTTGCGGTAGAGATCTGGCGCAGAAAGTCTCGTGCTAGTATTTCAGGAGTCCCCAAGCTCCGGCGCTCCCTCGTACTGCGTTTGTCGGCGCTCGTTCTCGTGAAGGTGGCGAAGGTTCACCTCCTCTGAAATCACTCGATGCGTTTTCGCTCCAGACACATTAATTTTTCTCCATTTTCAACCAGACCACATGCGCTGCCGCGTTGGCGTTCGCGCGCCCTGGCAGCGGCTTTCTCATTGGGCTTTCTCGTCCTTGCCGCGCGAGCATTGTGGGTACAGGGAGTCAAGGACGGGTTTTATCAGAAGCAGGGGGAACTGCGACAGGTGCGGGAGTTCGGCATTCATGCGATGCGTGGGCGCATTCTCGATCGCGACGGGCGAGCGCTGGCGCTTAGCCTTCCTACACGCACGTTATGGATGGATGCGGACGGCGCGGACACGGCCTCATCGGAGCAGGCATCTGCATTGGGCAAGTTGCTTGACATCGACGCGCGCTCGATCGACGCCATCGCGGCGTCCCACAAACCATTCGTCTACCTCAAACGGCAGGTGCCCCTCGATGTTGCGAAGCGGGCAATGCTTCTCGATGTGCCTGGTGTGTATGCCCAACCGGATTACCGTCGTTACTATCCGGAAGGCAGTATCGTGGCGCATGTCACGGGTTTCGCCGGCGTCGACGGGACGGGTCTGGAAGGCATTGAAAAAGTCGATAATCGCCTCCTGACGGGTCGCAATGGCAGTCGCCGCGTGCTGCGGAACGCCAGAGGGCAGGTCATCGAAACGCTTGCGTTGCAACCTGCCGTTGCTGGCGAGGACGTGCAGCTCACCATTGATCAGCCGATCCAGTATGCGACGTTCAAGGCGCTGCGTGACGCCGTTGAGCGCACCGATGCGCATGCAGGCTCGGCGATCGTTCTGGATGCACACAGTGGCGAGATTCTCGCCATGGCAAACTGGCCGAGTTTCGATCCGAATGCGCGCCGCGGCAGAGCGGGCGAGGCTGTCCGCAACCACGCTGTCACCGATGTGTTCGAGCCGGGCTCGGTCATGAAACCCCTGACGATCGCACTGGCGTTGCAACGCAATAAGGTGTCGCCTCGCTCCGTGGTACCGACCAACGGCGGAAAGCTGCGGCTCGACGGGGCCGTGATTCACGACGACAAGAACTTCGGCACTCTGACGGTCAGCGGCGTCGTGCAGAAGTCAAGCAACGTAGGCACGACAAAA
Source organism: Paraburkholderia fynbosensis (assembly GCF_902859935.1). Taxonomy (GTDB): domain Bacteria; phylum Pseudomonadota; class Gammaproteobacteria; order Burkholderiales; family Burkholderiaceae; genus Paraburkholderia; species Paraburkholderia fynbosensis. The sequence continues at coordinate 103,445 of NZ_CADIKI010000008.1, read as the reverse complement.
ATCGCGCTGCTGATGAAGCCGCACGACATGTGGAACAATTTTCATGCTGTCGGCTTGGGCCGAGCGCCGCGCGCAGGGTTGCCGGGTGCGGCAACCGGCACATTGCGCCCTTACCAGAACTGGCGGCGCATCGAGCAGGCAACGATGTCGTACGGCTACGGTCTGTCCGCATCGCTGCTGCAACTCGCGCAGATGTACACGGTGTTCAGCAATGAAGGTGTGTTTGTACCCGCTACGATTCATCCGCAACAGGGTATGCCTGTGCATCGTCGACGCATTTATTCGCCACGCGTCGCGGCGGAGGTGCTCACCATGCTCGAGTCCGTGGTGTCCCGGGACGGTACGGCACCACAGGCAGCCGTACCGGGCTATACGGCCGCAGGCAAGACCGGAACCGCATATCGTTGGACCGCGCGCGGCTACGACCGCAGTCAGTATCGGGCGTCGTTTGTTGGCATTGTCCCGGCGCAGCATCCGAGGGTTATCATCGCGGTTTCGATCGACCGGCCCCACGTGGGCTCGCATTTCGGCGGGGCAGTCGCAGGACCAGCCTTCTCGGATATCGCGGCGAAGACCATGAATCTTCTGGGCGTGACACCTGATGACCCTGGCGCACAATTTGTGCAGGACAAGCCAAGGCCGGTCACTTAGAGGATAGAGAGGGCGCAACGGCCGTCGAATGGAGCCTTCGTCGAAAGTTGTGAAGCGGATAAGGCACTACGTGAGCAGGAGAATGAAAGCTCTCCGCAATAGACTGTGCTTCCCAAGCTTGATCTTTGCGATGGCAATGCCGAACCTATCCATGCCCGGATTCTTTCATCGCTGTGTGCGTTTCGCTATCGGCGCGACGCTCGTCGTTTCACTAGCCGTCTGCCACCACGAAGAGCCGTGGAAGCTCACGGACGTCCGGGGACATTTGCCCGATCTGGATTTCGAGCTGATCTCAGACACCGGCAAGCAGATGAGCCAGGCGAACCTGGCAGGTGATGTCACACTCGTCTACTTCGGCTACACGCATTGTCCCGACGTATGCCCGGAGACACTCGCCAAACTGGCCCAAGTGACGCATCAACTGGGCGGCGCCGCACAGCACGTGAAGATTCTGTTCGTGAGCGTCGACCCCGCGCGGGACACGCCCGCAGTGATGCATGCGTATGTCGACGCGTTCGACGCACAGCATGACGTCGGCCTGACCGGTTCCGATAGCGCGATCAAGGCGCTTGCGCAACGCTATCGCGTCGCGTACCAGGCTGACAAGCCCCGCGCGAACGGTGGATACGAGGTAACCCATAGTTCGGCGATCTACATATTCGATGCGAAAGGGCATGCGCGCCTGATCGGCGCGGACGACGATCCGGCCGACGCATTCGTCCACGATCTGCGTCAATTGGCCGACGAGACCTGACGGCAGGCGCCCGCGACGGTGCTGAAGAGGCCGCGAACGAGCCCGCGCACCCACGGTGCATTCAACAGATAGAGTCGGACGTACGTCGGAGAATCCGGCCAGATTCGCCCGGAGGAGTGCTTGTTGTCGCCTCCCGAAGTTCCACGCATACCACCGCGTTCAGCTGGTCAATAACCGGCTACGACCAGCCTCCCTATGCACGCTCAACGCAAGGTTTCCTGGCATACAAGTGTGTGGCGCCAGTAGCATCGTGGATCACGCCACCGCTTGAGCAGGCTGGACCTCCACCGTGACATGGGACAACCCCTTGAAGCGCTGGAGCACCGCATGATAGAAACGTGAATCCCGCTGTGACTCGCTGGTCGCGACCGATACGACCGCGCTCATGTGGCCCGGGCCCACCCGCCATACATGCAGGTCGAGCACCTTGTCGCCACGGTCCTCGATAGCATGGCGAACGTTCTCCGCCATGCGCCGGTCCGCATTCATGTCGAGCAGGATCGCACCGGTGTCTCGCATCAGCCCGTACGACCATTTTGCAATCACCAGTGCGCCGACGACGCCCGCGAGGGGGTCCATCCAAAGCCAACCGAACGTGCGCGCAAGTACGAGCCCAATGATTGCCAGCACGGACACCGCGGCGTCAGCCATGACGTGGATGCGGGCCGATCGGATGTTATGGTCCCGGGCCGCTGCGTTATGAGCATCGTGGCCGTGCTCATGCTCGTGCTCATGCTCTTCGAATTCGAGTTCGTGCTCGCCGTCCGGCATCCGCACGATGGCCTTGAGGGCGTGCGGCTCAGGAATATCTTCCTTCGATTCCAGATAGCCACCACGGTCCACCAGCGTAAATACCTGTTGTGTGCCGTCAGGCCGTACCGTTGTAACAGACACTGTCGACGCGTCCAGTCGAGAACCATCGGTCGCTGGCGTAATGCGGAACACGGGAGGAACGCCGTCTTCGAAGATGGAAACGGCAAACACACCAGACGGAGTAAAGATCTTCTGCGCCTCGTCTTCATAACCATGCCCGTGATGGTCGCCAAGCAGCCACGCGCTCGCCAGGTTGACGAACAGGCCGACCACCGCGATGGGAATCGCTTCGCCGAATTGAATCGATACTGGCGATAGAAAGCGCAACACAGCCTCGTACCCAATCAGCACTGCGATCATGGCAAGTACGATGGCACTCGTGAAGCCCGCGAGATCGCCAAGCTTGCCAGTACCGAAAACGAAGCGGGGGTCGGCAGCATGCTTACGCGCGTAGGTGTACGCGATGGCTGCAATCAGCATTGCTCCAGCGTGCGTCGACATGTGGAGACCGTCTGCAACAAGCGCCAGTGAGCCAAACATATTGCCGCCGATGATTTCGATCAGCATCATCGCGCTGCACAGCGCAATGACCGCCCAGGTCCTGCGCTCGTTCTGCTCGTGAGCCGCGCCGAGAAAGATGTGGTCGTGTCCTGCGCCGAACGCCGAGTCTTTGAAATCACTCATGTTCTGCTCTACTTGAAATAGCTGTGAACGACTTCGATGAGCTGGTCAGTCGCGCTGCCGGCCAGCTCCTTGTGGGTTTCGGCATCGACGAGATGCGTGCGGATATGATCCTCGAGCACTACCGCCAGCAGGCCATTCATCGCGCCGCGGCAACTGGTTATTTGCTGCAAGACGTCGATGCATCCTCGCTCTTCCTCAAGCGCCCGCTCGATGGCTTCCACTTGCCCCTTGATGCGGCGGACCCGGTTGAGAAGCTTCTGTTTCTCACGAATGGTGTGGCTCATGAACGACCTCCTATATACCTCAGGAGAGTATATGCCAAGATAGGGTAGGGGGGTATTCTAATAATGCCTATCGTGAGCATCAGCATGGTCCGAACTGCGGACACACTGCGATCAGGCATGGCGATCACACTGACTATCTGCACGATGGCCACCTGCACCATCCCCATGGCGATCACGTGGACGAGCACCGGCTAGAGGTGAGCGCAAAAAATCCGGATCGATGTACTTCCAATTGCGGCGGTCATGAGCCGGGACATGTCCACGGGCCGGCATGCGGCCACGAAGCAGTACCGCATGGCGATCACGTCGACTACCTGGTCAACGGCCACCTGCACCATCCGCACGGCGATCATTGCGACGACCACGGCCCGGTTGCGCTCGCCTGAGTGCCCGGCGCCAGGCTGGCGAAGTACCTCAATGCGATTGAGGACGCATGGTGCCAGGTTACTGCCTGGGTGGACACACCTTACTGCGTCCACTCAGGGAACGGGTCGGTAAATTTGCGCCACGCGAGTTCATCACGGGCCAGTCGTCCTCGCTTAGCAGGCAGGCGTCAAAGGACGCGCGCAAGGCTGCCTCGTCCATTCCGGTGCCGATCAGGACCAGCTCCTGTTGACGATCCCCGAAACGCTCATGCCAGCGGCTTCGGATGATCGCCCGTGCTTCGGGTTCCTGCGGCCAGGCGTGCCTGGGCACGGCCGCCCACCAGGTCCCGGCCCGTCCGTGACGCGAGATCGCGCCGGCTTGCGACCATTCCCCGACCGCATGGTTGCGCGAGGCCAGCCAGAAATACCCCTTCGAGCGCACGACGCCCGGCCACTCGCTCTGAATCCAGTCGAAGAAACGCTGCGGATGAAACGGACGACGCGCGCGGTAGACGAAGCTGGTGATGCCATATTGTTCGCTTTCGGGAATGTGTTCGCCGCGCATCTCCTTGAGCCACCCAGGCGCTTGCGCAGCGGCTTCGAAGTCGAACAGGCCGGTATCGAGAACCTGCCCGATCGGCACCTGGCCAAAGCGGCTTTCGACGATCTTCGCGCGGGCGTTCAGCACCCGCAGCACGCCTTTGAGCAACTCCAACTCGCTTGCGCTCACAAGGTCCGTCTTGTTCAGCACGATCACGTCGCAAAACTCGATCTGCTCGGTCAGCAGATCGACCACGGTGCGGCGGTCTTCCCCGCCCATCGTTTCGCCGCGATCCGCCAGGAAGTCGTGGGAACCGTAGTCGTGCACAAAGTTATAGGCGTCGACGACCGTCACCATCGTGTCCAGGCGAGCGATATCCGAGAGGCTGTGACCTTGTTCGTCGCGGAACGTAAAGGTTTCCGCCACCGGCAAGGGCTCGGATATGCCCGTGGATTCGATCAGCAGATAGTCGAAGCGCTTGTCCCGCGCGAGCCGCTCGATCTCGATCAGCAGGTCCTCGCGCAATGTGCAGCAAATGCAACCGTTGCTCATTTCGACGAGCTTTTCGTCGATGTGCGAGAGCTGGCTGCCGCCGTCACGAATCAGTTGAGCGTCGATGTTGACTTCCGACATATCGTTCACGATGACGGCCACCCGCTTGCCTTCGCGGTTATTCAGGACGTGGTTCAGGAGCGAGGTCTTGCCCGCACCGAGAAAGCCGGACAGTACGGTGACGGGGAGCTTGTGCATGGGAAAAGTGAGGCCTCAAACATGGTGAAGAAGATCACATGTATCGACACAGGCAGCCTGCTGGCCGAGGCGGGTGCGCGGCAAGCAGATGCGATCCTTCGTGTCAGTTCTGCAGGACTTCGCCAACCATACAGTTGTCGAGGCCCGCCTTGAAAAGATCATGCGGCAACAGTTTGCCGATGAAAACAATCCGGGTTTCGCGCGTTTCATTCGCGCCCCAGGACTTACCGATATCCGCGCCAAAAATCATATGTACGCCCTGGAACACTGCGCGACGGTCGACACCCGCCAGGTTCAGCACACCCTTGTAGCGCAGCATCGCGGCACCATAGATCGCAACCGTGGCGCTGAAGAACGCCTCGAGCTTGTCCCGATCCAGAGGCGCAGTAGTGCGGTAGACGAAGGACGTCACATCGTCGTCATGCTCGTGCGAAACGTCTTCAAGGAAATCGGGCTCGATGTCGACAATGGCATCCAGACTGAAGCTGCGGATGTCGAGCAGTTGCTTCAGGTCCGTCTCGCCAAAATGTGCCGGCCTGATCGTCGCGCGCGGGTTCATCTGCCGCAACCGGCGCATCAGTTGCTGCGCCTGCTCTTCGCCAACGAGGTCCACCTTGGATACGAGGATACGGTCCGCGAATCCGACCTGCTCCTGCGCTTCGTGATGTTCATCGAGCTGCTCGCCGCCATGCCGTGCGTCGACCACCGTCACGATGGCGTCGAGCAGGTATTTCTCCTGCACGACATCGTCAACAAAGAACGTTTGCGCGACGGGCGCCGGATCGGCAAGTCCCGTTGTCTCGATGATGACCCGCTCGAACGCGAGTTCTCCTGACTCCCGTCGCGCGGCGAGCGTCGAAAGAATGCGCACCAGGTCGCCACGCACCGTACAACAGATACAGCCGTTGTTCATTTCGACAATCTGCTCGTTACCGTCCTGCACCAGCAATTCGTTGTCGATGCCCGCTTCGCCGAATTCGTTTTCGATGACCGCAACGCGTCCGCCGTGATGCTCGGTCAGGATGCGGTTCAGCAAGGTCGTTTTTCCGGCGCCGAGGAAGCCGGTCAGGATGGTCGTCGGGATACGCTGGAAGCCGGTTGCATCTTGCATTGCATTCTCCTGTGAGCGGCACGCGCTCAAGCATGTTCGCCCGTCGAGGTGCCCGGGCGGTGAGCAAATGGTTACGGTCGAGATCCCCGTGCGGTGACAGCCCGCTTCGCTGACGCCACGGTCCGTGACGGCCAGTCTTTCCGCTGGGAACGCTGGACACGGGAGGTGTTATGTTATAACGTATCTGGCCGTGTGGGAGTGCTTTTTTTCCGTACCGTCGAAAACGAATACGCCGATGTCATCGCCCAGATCGGCGGCAAGTACGTTCAGGTGAGCGCGATCGAAACGGATCCCGATACGGATCCACACACCTTCGAGGTCAACCCGAAGGTGGCAGCGCAGATCGTTTCCGCCGATCTGATCGTCAAGAACGGTCATGCCGGCGGTTGCGAAGGCAGTGGCGGCAGACCTTTCCCATTGAACCCCGCGCAGGCAGCCTGCTTTCAAGCCAGCGAGAAGAAGTTCGATGCATCACTCAAGCCCTGGTTGGCTGCAATTGCATCGTTCAAGGCGCACTACTCGAAAACGCCTGTCGCGGTGACGGAGCCGGTCGCCAGCTACATGCTCGAAGCGGTCCGCAGCATGCAGCGAGCGGGGCGACGGACGAAGTGGTGGGTACCGAGGTCCTGAGCAGACTGTACGGCTATCACATCGATATCGTCCGAGTGCACGGCCGCGTGCTGGCGGCAAACCCCGCAGAGTCCAGGCTCTGCGGGGTTTTGTTTTTTCAGCTCGTAGTTCGGTGTGAATGCGCGTCGGGCACTTGCTGCTAAATGCTGGCGACACAACGATGCCTATGTCCCGGTTCGCGACGATGAATTCACGACCACTGCATCGCGCGCATCAAGCACGCTTGAACGCCACGTGTACTTCGATTACAACCCAGCATCGTTTTCACCCGACCGCGCTCGCATGTAACCAGACGTTACGTAGCAGCCGATGCTGCGATGTTGTGCATCAGTTATTACAAACATGAAATACGCGGAACGCTACCTTGCGTTATATTTCCGCCCACAGAACACATTCTTCCAAGGGTGATCAATGAAGTCCGCTCGTTTAGTTCCGCTTCTGCTCGGGGTTTTGACGTTGGGTGCATCGGGTGCGGCAATGGCCTCGGGGCTCAACGTCGGGGTCAATATCGGCATTCCCGCGCCGGTCTACGTTGCGCCGGCGCCGGTTTACGCACCGCCTCCGCCGCCTCCGCCGCCCGTCGTGTATCAGCCGGCACCGGTGTACTACGGCGGCCCGTCGATCGTTATCGGCTGGCACGGCGACCGCTACTGGGACGGCCGCCGCTACTGGGCGCGCGATGACTGGTATCGCCATCATCCTCCGGGCCATAGCGACTATGGCCGTCATCACTACGACAATCATCGCGGCTGGCACTAAGCTGTCGAGCGCGATCAGGTTGGCGTCGTCGATTCAGAAAAAACCGCCCGGCAGGGCGGTTTTTTTATGTCCGTCAAGCATGCGCGCCTAGCTCGCGAATAGCGCAACTGTGACGCGAGCCACGCCCGCGTGTTGCAGCCTGTTCATGCGGCCTATTCACCATGCCGTGACATTCATCGCGAGGCCGCGGACGCCTTCAACATTCACTCGGTCGCCGCAGCCATACCGCCCACCACCGCATTGAAGCCGCTATCGACGTGCACGATTTCCGCGGTTACGCCGGCCGCCAGATCCGACAGCAGGAACGCCGCGGTATTGCCGACCTGTTCGATCGTTACGTTGCGTCTGAGCGGCGCATTCTGCTCGACGAAGTCGAGAATCTTGCCGAAGCCCTTGATGCCGCTCGCGGCCAGCGTCCTGATCGGTCCCGCGGAAATACCGTTCACGCGCACGCCCTGCGCGCCGAGCGACACGGCCAGATAACGCACGCTCGCTTCGAGCGAAGCCTTGGCGAGTCCCATCGTGTTGTAGTTCGGAATCGCGCGTTCGGCGCCGAGATAGCTTAGCGTCAGCAGCGACGCGTCCGGCGTGAACATCGACTGCGCGGCTCTCGCGAGCGCGGGGAAGCTGTATGCGGAGATATCGTGTGCGATGCGGAAGTTTTCGCGCGTCATGCCGTCGAGGAAATCGCCTGCAATCGCTTCGCGCGGTGCAAAGCCGATCGAGTGAACGAGCCCGTCGAGGCCGTTCCAGTGTTCCTCGAGCGAAGCGAAGAGGGCGTCGATCTGCGCGTCCTCGGCGACGTCGCAGGGAAACACGAGGTTGCTGCCGAACTCGCTGGCGAATTCGGTGATGCGCTCCTTGAAGCGCTCGCCGACGTAGGTGAAGGCCAACTCGGCGCCTTCGCGCCGGCAGGCTTGCGCGATGCCGTAGGCAATAGAACGGTTCGACAGCAAGCCGGTCAGCAGGATGCGTTTGCCACTGAGGAAGCCCATGACATCTCCTGAACGCTCGGCGCGCCGCGCACGCGAAGATCGCGCGCTCGGGATGCGCGGACCGCGCGGATTAATTGGGTAGAATTCTCTCACACTGCAATTGCCCACTGATCAACAAGGCCCCTATGACAACTGGCTCGCGACGGGTTCAAACGCCTCCTGCATGTCGATGCCGCGTGATTGACGAACCCTCGCACGGACCCGCGCGTGCCGGGCTGGCAGTGGTGTGGCGTGCATGGCGTCCGGTGCGCGCCGTCGCGACAGCCTGTGTGGTTGCCATGGCTGGATTGCTCGCGGCGTCGCAGGCCCAGGCGGCGCATGCGATCGCGCAATACGGCGAGCCGAAATACCCGGCCGGTTTCAAGCACTTCGACTACGTCAATCCCGATGCGCCGAAGGGCGGCACGCTGGTGCTCGCCAATCCGAGCCGTCTCACGAGCTTCGACAAGTTCAATCCGTTCACGCTGCGCGGCAATACAGCGCCTGGTGTGGACCTGCTGTTCGAGAGCCTGACGGTGGGCAGCAGCGATGAAGTCGCGTCCGCCTACGGGCTGCTCGCCGACGACATCAACGTCGCGCCGGACGGCATGTCGGTGACGTTTCACATCAATCCGCGCGCGCGCTTTTCCAACGGCGATCCGGTCACCGCCGACGACGTCAAGTTCTCGCTCGACACTTTGAAGAGCCCGCAGGCCGCGCCGCAATTCGCCTCGATTTTCGGCGAGATCGAACGCGCGGTGGTGATCGATCCGCACACGGTCCGCTTCGAATTTCGCCAGCGCAATCGCGAGTTGCCGCTGCTCGCGGGCGGCATGCCGGTGTTCTCCCGCAAGTGGGGATTGAAGCCGGACGGCAGCCGCATTCCGTTCGACCAGCTCGCATTCGAAAAGCCGATCTCCAGCGGCCCGTATCGGATCGAGCAGTACGATAACGGCCGCACCATCACGTATCGGCGCGACCCCAATTACTGGGGCGCGGATCTGCCGGTGCGCGTCGGCATGAACAACTTCGATCGAATCGTCTACAAACTGTACTCGGATGCCACCGCGCGGCTCGAAGCGTTCAAGGCCGGCGAATACGATGCGCTGGTCGAATACGTCGCGCGCAACTGGGTGCGGCGCGATGTCGGCAAGAAATTCGATAGCGGCGAGCTGATCAAGCGTGAATTCCCGCAGCACAACGGTACCGGCATGCAGGGCTTCATCCTGAACACGCGGCGTCCGTTGTTCCAGGACGTGCGCGTGCGCAAAGCGCTCGATCTCGCGCTCGACTTTCAGTGGCTGAACCGGCAACTGTTCTTCAATCAATACCGGCGTATCGACAGCTTCTTCGCCAATACGGATTTGCAGGCGAAGGGCCTGCCTTCGCCGGGCGAGCTGGCCTTGCTCGAGCCGTGGCGAGCGCAACTCGACCCAGCCGTCTTCGGTCCGCCGCCGAAGCAGCCGGACACCGATGCGCCCGGCTCGCTGCGCGCCAATCTGCTGCAGGCGCGCGCGCTGTTGCAGGAAGCCGGCTGGACCTATCGCGACGGCGCATTGCGCAACGCCAAAGGCGAGCCGTTCCAGTTCGAGATTCTCGACGATTCCGGCTCGGCCGCGTCGATGGAGCCGATCGTCGCGACCTTCATCCGCAATCTGCAGAAGCTCGGCATTACCGCGACGTTTCGGGTGTCGGACTACGCGGTCTATCAGAAGCGTCTGGACGCGTTCGACTTCGACGTCACTACGCTGCGCATGCCGGACGTGCAGGTGCCGGGCTCGGAGCAGATCGAACGCTTCGGCAGCAAGGCGGCCGATACCAAGGGTTCGGACAACGCGATCGGCTTGAAGTCGCCGGTGGTCGATGCCGTTCTGAACGCGCTCGTGCATGCGCAGACGCGCGAGCAACTGGTCGATGCAACGCATGCACTCGACCGGCTACTGATGCATGGCTACTATGTCGTGCCGCACTGGTACAGCGGCACGCATCGGGTGGCGTTCAAACGCGGCCTGGCATGGCCGAAAACGCTGCCGCTGTACTATGGCGCGGAAGGCTGGATCACGTCGACGTGGTGGTACGAGCAACCGCAGTCCCGGTTGCGACCCCATGCGCAACCCCATGCGCAGCCTCAGCCGCAACCGCATTCGTAGCGACAACCGCAGCCGCGCCAGCGCGCCCCCCACTTATCGTCTTCGCACCGGAACGCCGCCTATGTGGAGCTACATTCTCAAACGCCTGTTGCTGATGATCCCGACCTTGCTCGGCGTGCTAACGCTGACCTTCGTTGTGATCCAGTTCGTGCCGGGCGGCCCGGTCGAGCAGATGCAGCACGAACTGCGCAAGGGCGCGGAGGGCGGCGCGCCGTTCGGTCTGCGCTCGCATAGCGGCGTCGACGCGCAACAGCTCGCGCAGCTGAAGCAGCTCTACGGTTTCGACAAACCGCCGCTCGAACGCTACGTGCTGATGCTCAAGCGTTTCTCGACCTTCGACCTCGGGCAGAGCTATTTTCGCCATCAAAGCGTGTGGTCGCTGATCGTGTCGAAGTTGCCGGTGTCGATCAGCATCGGCCTGTGGACCTTCTTCCTCACGTACCTGATATCGGTGCCGCTCGGCATCGCGAAGGCAGTGCGCAACGGCTCGCGCTTCGATATCGCGACGAGCCTCGTGGTGTTGATCGGCTACGCGATTCCGGGGTTCGTGCTCGGTGTGCTGCTGCTCGTGCTGTTCGGCGGCGGCACCTTCCTGCAATTGTTTCCGCTGCGCAATCTCACCTCGGACAACTGGGCGCAACTGAGTCTCGGCGGCAAGATCGTCGACTATCTGTGGCACATCACGTTGCCGATCACGGCTTCGGTGGTCGGCAGTTTCGCGGTCGTCACGATGCTGACGAAAAACGCTTTTCTCGACGAGATCCGCAAGCAATATGTGCTGACCGCGCGCGCCAAAGGCCTGTCCGAAAAGCGTGTGCTGTGGAAGCACGTGTTCCGCAATGCGCTGTTGCCGTTGATCGTCGGTTTTCCGGCGGCGTTCATCGGCGCGTTCTTCACCGGGAGTCTGCTGATCGAGACGCTCTTCTCGCTCGACGGGCTCGGCCTGCTCTCGTATGAATCGGTCGTGCGGCGCGACTATCCGGTCGTGCTCGGCACGCTGTATCTGTTCACACTGATCGGCCTTGCGACCAAGCTGATCTCCGACCTCTGCTATGTATGGGTCGATCCCCGCATCCAATTCGAACAACTGGAACGCTGATGAATCGAGCCCGTCTTTCCGTCGACGCGGCGGCGCGCACCGAACCCGCGCGCGCGTTCGTGTCGCCGTCGCCCGCGCGCCGCGTGTGGCAGCGTTTTCGCCAGCAGCGCCTCGGCTACTGGAGTCTGATCGTGTTCGTGGTGGCGTTCGCGGCAAGCCTCGCGGGTCCGCTCTGGTCGAACGACAAGCCGCTGGTGGCGCGCTACGACGGCCACCTGTATTTCCCGATGTTCAAGACTTATGCGGAGACCACCTTCGGCGGCGATTTCCCCACTCCGGCCGATTATCTCGATCCGTACATCAAGCACCGCTTTGACGCGCCGGGCAACTTTGCGGTGTATCCGCCGAATCGCTACTACTACGACACGCTGAATTACTTCTCGAAGGCACCGAACCCTGCGCCGCCGTCGCGCGAGAACTGGCTCGGTACCGACGACCGCGGCCGCGACCTGTTCGCGCGGCTGCTCTATGGCTTCCGGGTGTCGGTGGAGTTCGGACTCGTGCTGACGCTGATCGGCACGATACTCGGCATCGCCGCGGGCGCCGTGCAAGGTTACTTCGGAGGACGTATCGATATCGTCGGGCAGCGGTTGATCGAAATCTGGAGCGCGATGCCGGAGCTTTACCTGCTGATTATCTTCTCGTCGATTTTCGAGCCGGGCTTCCTTCTGCTGATCGTGCTGCTCTCGCTGTTCGGCTGGATCGGCCTGTCCGATTACGTGCGCGCGGAGTTTCTGCGCAATCGTCACCAGGACTATGTGCGCGCGGCGCGAGCGATGGGCCTGTCGAACTGGCAGATCATGTGGCGCCACGTGCTGCCCAACAGCCTGACACCGGTGATCACGTTCCTGCCGTTCCGCATGAGCGGCGCGATTCTCGCGCTGACGAGCCTCGACTTTCTCGGCCTCGGCGTGCCGTCGCCGACCCCGAGCCTCGGTGAACTGCTCGCGCAAGGCAAAGCGAATCTCGACGCGTGGTGGATTTCGCTGTCCACCTTCGGTGTGCTGGTCGCCATGCTCTTGCTGTTGACTTTCATGGGCGACGCGCTGCGCAACGCGCTCGACACCCGCATCTCCGATGCGATGCGCGCTGGAGGCAATCAATGAGCGCAACGCTTCAGAACGGCGCGCCGCCCCTGCTGGAACTTGAACATCTGCGCGTGAGCTTCGGCGACACCGTCGCGGTAAACGACGTCACGCTCGCGATCGAGCGCGGCGAGCGGGTCGCGCTGGTCGGCGAGTCCGGCTCGGGCAAGAGCGTGACCGCGCTGTCGATCCTGCGGCTCCTGAGCGACGCGCAGGTGAGCGGCTCGATCCGTTTCGATGGCGAGGAACTGCTTGCCAAAAGCGAACGCGAGATGCGCGGCATGCGCGGCTCGGACATCGCGATGATTTTTCAGGAGCCGATGACCGCGCTCAATCCGCTTTATACGGTCGGCGACCAGATTGCGGAGACCATCGTCGTGCATGACGGCGTGACGGCGAGCGAGGCGCGCAAGCGCGCGGTCGCGCTGCTGGGGCGCACCGGTATCGCCGAGCCGGGCAAGCGCGTGAACAGTTACCCGCATCAACTGTCGGGCGGGCAACGGCAGCGCGCGATGATTGCGATGGCGCTCGCGTGCCGTCCGCGGCTGCTGCTGGCCGACGAGCCGACCACCGCGCTCGACGTGACGATCCGCGCGCAGATCGTCGACCTGCTGCTGGAACTGCAGCGCGACGAAGCGCAAAAGCGCGGCATGGCCGTGCTGCTGATCACACACGACCTCAATCTGGTGCGCCACTTCGCCCAGCGCATCGCGGTGATGGAGCGGGGCGTGCTGGTCGAGAGCGGGCCGGTCGAGCAGGTGTTCGAGGCGCCGCAGCATCCGTATACGCAGCGCCTGCTTGCGAGCCGGCCGCAGCGCACGGTGGTGCCGGTGCTGCCGATCTCGCCCGTGCTGCTCGAGGCGCGCGAGGTCTCCGTCGACTTTAAAACGACGCTGCCGGGCTTTGCCGGCTGGTTCCGCTCGGGACGGTTTCGCGCGGTCGCCGGGGCGAACGTGTCGGTTCGGCAGGGCGAGACGCTGGGGATCGTCGGCGAATCGGGGTCCGGCAAGTCGACCCTCGCGATGGCGCTGCTCGGTCTGCAGCGCACCGCGCACGGCGCAATCGAATTTCAGGGCAGGGCGCTCGGCAGCTATCGCGGCGCCGAGCAGACCGCCTTACGGTCGAACATGCAGGTCGTGTTTCAGGACCCGTTCAGTTCGCTTTCACCGCGTCAGACGATCGAGAGGATCGTCGGCGAAGGGCTGGCGCTGCACCGGCCGAACATGACGCCGCAAGCGCGGCGCGACAAGGTGATCGCGGTGCTGCGCGAAGTCGGGCTCGACCGTACGGTGCTGTACCGTTATCCGCACGAATTTTCCGGCGGCCAGCGCCAGCGGATTGCGATTGCGCGCGCGCTGGTGCTCGAACCACGCGTGCTGATCCTCGACGAACCGACCAGCGCGCTCGACGTTTCCATTCAGCAGCAAGTGCTGAAATTGCTAGCGGGGTTGCAGCAGAAGTACAACCTCGGCTTCGTTTTCATCAGCCACGATCTGGCCGTGATCGGAGCGATGGCGCACCGCGTCGCGGTGATGCAAAACGGTTCCATTGTCGAAAGCGGAGAGGTTGAGAAGATTTTTGCGACATCTGCGCATCCTTACACGCGAAAGCTGCTGAAAGCGGCGCTCGACTATTGATTTTTCACCCTTTCACCAATTGTGTGCGTATCTCGATTGAATTTTTCTATTTGTTTTGACACGTGAATACTTACTGGCTAGTATCGACCAAACTTTTTTCCGTAGACCCCTGATTTTTTGGCAAAAACTACCGACCAATGCAGCACAGAAACTTGACCCAGGCTTGCACGCGCGTCGTCGCCGGGATGTTCATTGGCGTCTTGATGGCAGCAGCTCCCGGCGCTTTCGCCGACGAAGTAAGCAGTTTCAATCAGAATGCCTCACCTTCGACCTCCACCGGGTCGAATTCCTTGTCCTTCTCCAACTCGCAAGCAGGCGCTTCCGACAGCGACAGCAGCGCCAAATCGTTCCTGTCCGGCATGGCTGGCAAAGCGGGCGACGTGGTGGTCGGTGCGCTGAACATGATCGGCGTTCGCTACCGTTGGGGCGGCAACACGCCTGATTCGGGGCTCGATTGCAGCGGTTTCGTGCGCTACGTGTTCCAGGACACGCTCGGCATGGCGCTGCCGCGCCGCGCCGAGGAAATGAGCCGCGTCGGCGAAAAGGTTCGCGTGAGCGACCTGAAGCCGGGCGACCTGGTGTTCTTCAACACGATGCGCCGTACGTTCTCGCACGTGGGCATCTATATCGGCGACAACAAGTTCGTGCATTCGCCCTCCACCGGCAGCACGATCCGCGTCGACGACATGGATAGCGGCTACTGGGAAAAGCGTTTCACAGGCGCGCGCCGGATCGAGGCGTCGTATCAGGAGGGCGAAGATCTGCGCAAGCGCGTGAATGCGACGATCGGCGGGAATAACTGATTCCGGCCACTTCGGCGTTTCAAGCGCGATAAAAAAGCCTGCTTCGGATGAAGCAGGCTTTTTGGTTTCTGCTGGCGGTTTGTGAGCCGCGCGGAGGCTGGCTTGCGCGGTTTTTCGGACCGGACAGGCTGCATTGGCAATGGCTCCTGCTGCCGCTCCGCTCGGTGTTTTGACCCACTGCCGTGTCGCTATTGGCTCACCCGCGCCGCACCAGCCCACCCCTGCCTGCGCGCCTACGCCGTCGCCCGGCTCGCGGCCAGCTTGCGCTGCAACTCCGGCATCATTTTCGCCACCGCTTCCTCGCCCGCCAGAATCGCCGAGTTGCGCTGCGAGAAATCGCTGCCGCTCATCGCGGCCAGATTCGGCCGGATCACGACATCGGCGTACTTGTCGAGTTCATAGGCCTTGATCGTCTGGCCCATGATCGTGAAGGTCTGCATCAGCACGTCGAACGAACTGGCGGTCAGGCCGCTCTCCGGGCGCTGCGAAATATCCACGGCGATCACGAAGTCCGCCCCCATCTTGCGTGCGAACGAGGCGGGCACGGGGCTCACCAGACCGCCGTCGACATATTCGTGACCGCCGATCTTCACCGGCTCGAAAATCGACGGCACGCTGCAGGACGCGCGCACCGCGATACCCGTGTTGCCGCGCTGGAACAGAATCGGCTGACCGGTTTTCAGATCGGTCGCCACCACGCCGAGAGGTTTCGCCATCTTCTCGATCGGACGGTTGTTCAGCGTCGTGTTCAGATAGTTCTGCAGCGCGATGCCTTGCAGGAAACCCCGCGTGCGAAATGGCATCGCCCAGTCGCTGATCGACGCTTCGTCCATCGTCAGCGCGAGTTTGTTCAGCGCAAAGCCGTTCATACCCGATGCATACAGCGCGCCGACCACCGACCCGGCGCTGGTGCCGGCCACCAGATCGACATGGATGTCGCGCGCCTCCAATGCCTTGATCACGCCGATGTGCGCGAAGCCGCGCGCGGCGCCGCCGCCCAGCGCGAGCGCGACGCGGACCGGTCGCTGCGCTTTGTCGAGCGGCGGTGGGTTGATGGTGGGCGTGGCGGCGAGCGGCGAGTTATCGGTTTTGCCGCCGCCGGTCGTGGTGCAGGCGGCCAGCACCGCGGAGGCGGCTGCCAATGAAAAGTTGCGGCGGGCGAGACGGGGCGACGAGGGTTTCAACGAGTTCTCCAGCAACGGCGCGGCTGACGCATTCGGCGTCGCCACGGTCCGCGGTCAGGCTGATAGTCAAACGGACAGGGTCGTCAGCGACGATTTCACGCGCTGGGGATCTATCGGCAACCGCAGCGCGCGCACATCATAAATCAAAGGCCCGCGCGCGCGGCGGCCTGGTAATGAAACGTTGCAGAGGATGCATTCGGGTGGCGTGGGGCGCGGTTTCGCCAAGGCTTCGAGGCGGCTCGGACTCGGCGCACCCGCGCCGCCGGAGTGTTGCGCAAATGCCTCGGCTCGGTTCGGCGAAACCCGCATCTCGCGCAGCGCGGGAGGGGCGCGGTTTGCCTTCAGCCGGTCCCCGTGGAAAAAGCCTGGCCCTGCGACCAGGCCAGCGCGCGCCGCAGTCCAACTGCTCGCGCGATACATGCCAGAAGTTTGCTTGGCGCACGCGCGCCGACACGATCAAGCAAGCGCTTAAAGCCCATTGCATACGCAACCGCTGCCTCGCACACACTGCCATCGTCCATCCGGACGAGGCCAGGCAACGCACGTGCGGAAGGTATAATTCGCCTCTCGCATTTATTTCCCTCGTGTCCATGCACGGCGCTTTTCCGCCGCATGGGCGCGGTCCGCTGCCGCGCCTGAAGGGCCATGTCCGTGCGGGCGCCGGCGCCAGTCTTCCGAGTAACCGCTAATGACCACCTCCGTTCGTACCCGTTTCGCACCGAGTCCCACCGGCTTCATCCACCTCGGCAACATTCGCTCCGCGCTCTATCCGTGGGCGTTCGCGCGCAAGATGAAAGGGACCTTCGTGCTGCGGATCGAGGACACCGACGTCGAGCGCTCCACCAGCGAATCCGTCGACGCCATTCTCGAAGGCATGGCGTGGCTCGGCCTCGATTTCGACGAAGGCCCGTTCTACCAGATGCAGCGCATGGACCGTTACCGCGAAGTGCTCAAGGAGATGCAGGACGCCGGACTCGTCTACCCGTGCTACATGTCGACCGAAGAGCTCGACGCGCTGCGCGAACGGCAGCGCGAAGCCGGCGAAAAGCCGCGCTACGACGGCACGTGGCGCCCGGAACCGGGCAAGGTGCTGCCGCAGCCGCCGGCAGGCGTGCAGCCGGTGCTGCGCTTCCGTAATCCGCTGACGGGCGTGGTCGCATGGGACGACGCGGTGAAGGGCCGCATCGAGATCTCGAACGAAGAACTCGACGACCTCGTGATCGCGCGTCCGGACGGCACGCCGACCTACAACTTCTGCGTGGTGGTCGACGATCTGGACATGCGCATCACCCACGTGATCCGCGGCGACGACCACGTGAACAACACGCCGCGTCAGATCAACATCCTCCGTGCGCTGGGCGGCGAGCCACCGGTGTATGCGCACTTGCCGACCGTACTGAACGAGCAGGGCGAGAAGATGAGCAAGCGCCATGGCGCGATGAGCGTGGTGGGTTATCGCGATGCGGGCTATCTGCCAGAAGCGGTGGTCAACTATCTGGCGCGCCTCGGCTGGTCGCACGGCGACGCGGAAGTATTCTCGCGCGAGCAGTTCGTCGAATGGTTCGACCTGGATCACCTCGGCAAGTCGCCGGCCCAGTATGACCACGACAAGCTGAACTGGCTGAATGCGCACTACATCAAGGAAGCGGACAACGCGCGTCTTGCGGAGCTGGCAAAGCCGTTCTTTGCCGCGCTGGCGATCGACGCAGCGGCGCTCGCCCAAGGTGCGGATCTCACGGCAGTGGTGGGCCTGCTGAAGGATCGCGCGGCGACGGTCAAGGAGATCGCGGAAAACGCTGCGATGTTTTATCGCACACCGGCGCCCGACGCCGAATCGCTCGCGCAGCACGTGACCGACGTGGTGCGTCCGGCGCTGGCCGATCTGGCCGCCGCACTGAAGACCGTGGAGTGGAGCAAGGAGGCGATCGCCGCCGCGCTGAAGGCGACGCTCGGCGCGCACAAACTGAAGATGCCGCAACTGGCGATGCCGGTTCGTCTGCTGGTGGCGGGCACGACGCACACGCCGTCGATCGACAGCGTGCTGATGCTGTTTGGCCGCGACGTGGTCGTGAGCCGTATTGAAAAGGCGCTGGCTTAAGCGCGTGCGTTCACGCGCGCATTGAGAGGGTTTGCATGCGGCTTGAAAAAAAAGTCGCATGTAATTGCTCAAAGGGTATTTACAAAGCGCAGATTGGCCTCTAGAATCTCGTTTCTCTGATGTGCAGGGGGTATAGCTCAGCTGGGAGAGCGCTTGCATGGCATGCAAGAGGTCAGCGGTTCGATCCCGCTTACCTCCACCAACAAAAGAGTAAAGTTGTCCAGAAGTCTGGAAGTTGTAGGAAAAAAGACTTCCCAAATGCTTGAAACGTAGTTAGAATATCGGTCTTCTCTGCTGGCGAAGCGAAATAACTGATAAGTTAGCGTGAGTTAGCAGTAGATTAAAGACAGATCTGAAAAGATTATGTCCCCTTCGTCTAGAGGCCTAGGACATCACCCTTTCACGGTGAGTACAGGGGTTCGAATCCCCTAGGGGACGCCAAACATCAGCGTCGCTTTAGTGTTCGGGTTAAAGCCCGATTGGCAGTAAAGCAATGCAGCTTGCAGAGAAATAACCGACGCTCGCAAGCTAGGGTGTAAAGACTGGAGTGGTAGTTCAGTCGGTTAGAATACCGGCCTGTCACGCCGGGGGTCGCGGGTTCGAGTCCCGTCCACTCCGCCAGACAAAGCCCGTTCATTCAAATCTGAACGGGCTTTTTCATTAAAGGTGTAAGCAGTACGTTGTCCCCTTCGTCTAGAGGCCTAGGACATCACCCTTTCACGGTGAGTACAGGGGTTCGAATCCCCTAGGGGACGCCAACACATCGGCGTCGTTCGGTTGGAAGTTTGAACGGTGCAGTAGGTGCAAAATCTGGAGCGGTAGTTCAGTTGGTTAGAATACCGGCCTGTCACGCCGGGGGTCGCGGGTTCGAGTCCCGTCCGCTCCGCCAGATTCGAGAAAGCCCACTTCGAAAGAAGTGGGCTTTTTTTATTTCCGCGACCAGCTGACCTGGTATGCTCGGGACAAACAGCCATTGCCAGCGTGCGCGGCCTGTTTTACCGTTGACCGACTCATCTTCGTCGTTCCGCCATGTTCGATCCAACCGAAGCTCCGTCACCGTTTCATCTTCGCAACGCCAGCATGGACGATTTCGAGTTCGCCGAGGCGCTGACTCGCAACAACATGGGCGGCTATTATCGCCGGCACCATCTGGTCTGGCGGGCCGATCTGTTTCTCGGCAGCTGGCGCGAGTCGGAGAATTTTATTCTCGAAGTGCACGGCCAGGCGATCGGCGTGTTGCGCATCACGCAGGAGGGTCATTCTCTCCATATCCGCGACGTGCAGATTGCCGAAGGTCATCGGCGGCACGGCGCCGGCACGTATCTGCTCGACATCTCGCATCAATGGGCGCGCGAACGTGGGCTGCGCGAATTGCAGTTGCGCGTGTTCGTGGACAATCCCGCGGCGCGGCTGTATCAGCGCAAGGGCTACAAGCTCGCGGGTCCGCGTCTGGCGCAACTCGGTGCGATCCGGCATCTCGCGCGGCGGGTCTGAGTCGACGCTCAACGCGCGGCGCCGTTCGGCACATTCGCGCGATCCTGCGCTGATTCGTCGTCCGGTTCCGCGTCGCCGTGTTCGTCGTTTTCCATGCGATGCTCCGAGCCGCGCTCGATGAATGCGCGCGGACTCTTACCGAACGCGCGCCGGAACATCGCGGAGAACGCGCTTTGGCTCTGATAGCCGAGTTCCTGTGCAACATGCGAGAGCGGCCGTCCTTGGCTCAGCAGCGGAATCGCGCGCGCGAGGATCGCCTGCTGACGCCATTGCGAAAAACTCACCCCCAATTCTTGCCGAAACAGCCGCGCGATCGTGCGCGTGCTCGCGCCCACGCTGGACGCCCATTGTTCGAGCGACTCGCCGTGCGTCGGATCCGCGATCACGGCCTCGCACAGCGCACGCAGACGTTTTTCATTGGGCATCGGCACGGACAGCGGCAGCGGCTCCGAGCGCGTCAGTTCGTCGAGCGCGAGCGCGCCGAGCAACTGTTCGCGTGTGGCCGAAATGCCTGGCGTATCGAGCGCGGCGATGACTTCGCGCAGCAGATCCGAGACTTCGACCACGCGCGGCGCATCGAGCCCTGCCGGCACCGTGCTTTCGGTGATGTAGAGCGTGCGCAGGAACGCATCTTCGACGGCTACTACCTCGTGCGTCACATGCGGCGGCACCCAGATCGCGCGCGAGGGCGGCACCATCCACGTCGTGCCGGTCGTTGCGACGCGCAGCACGCCGCGCGACGCATACGCCACCTGCGCCCACGCATGCGTATGACGCGCGATGCGCCAGCCGGACGGCATTTGCCGCGAGCGCACGCGGATCGGGTGCGTCTCGGTCGGCTGGAACTCGGGCGGAATGTCGGCGAAGCGGACGAAGCTCGACAATTCGGTGTCGGCGGACGAAGTCATGGCGAAGAGCGGTCCAGAGAATGGAGTGCCGGAAGTCGGTGCGGTGCGTGGCGATATTGGATGGGCAAGCTCCGCGCACACAGTTGCGCGAGCACAAGCCGGCGGGTCTCATCATTGTAGGTGTTGGCCGCAGCCAGCCGTTGCATAATGGCCCGACCGTCCCGCCCCAAAGGAGATCCTCATGAGTTTTGCTACCGCGGACTTGTGCGACGCGCACGAAGACCAGTTGGCACTCGGCACGCTGCGCGTGCTCGAACCGGTGTTTCACCTCTTCAGCCGCACCGAGTGCTTTAGCGGCGAGGCGGTGACGCTGAAGGTATTCGAAGACAACGCGCTCGTGCGGACCGCGCTCGAAGAGAAGGGCGCGGGCCGCGTGCTGGTGGTCGACGGCGGCGGCAGCCTGCGCTGCGCGCTGGTCGGCGGCAATCTCGCGCAGATCGCGCAACAGAACGGCTGGGCCGGCATCGTGCTGAACGGCTGCGTGCGCGATACGCTGGAACTCAACGAGGTCAATGTCGGCGTGGCTGCGCTCGCGACCTGCCCGCGCCGCGCCCAGAAGCGCGGTGCCGGCGAGCGCGACGTGGCGGTGCAGTTGCCCGGCGCGCTGGTGCGTCCCGGCGAATGGATCTATGCGGACATCGACGGCGTACTCGTCGCGAGCGCGGCGCTGAACTGAACTGAATTGAACTCGAACGCCGGCTGAACCGTGGCCTGACCGGAAGCCACACCCTCATTCAAGGAGAGCGAACGACGATGCAAACCGTCTTTGTATACGGCACGCTGCGTGCCGGTGAAGTGAACGACATCAGCGAAGCCGCGGCGCGCAACGAGATCGACGCGCCGAATCTGCTCGGCACGGCCTCGGTGCGTGGCCATCTGTTCGACTTCGGTCTGTATCCGGGCCTCGTCGTCGACGAAGCGGGTGTCGACGTGATCGGTGATGTCTACGAAATCGACGATGCGCTGGTCGCGGTGCTCGACGAAATCGAAGCCGTCTACCCCGGCGTCGAAGATCGCTTTCTCGCGCGCGAAGTGATGGTGAAGGTGGACGGCGATGTGGTGAATTGCCGTTTCTATCCGGTCACGCCGAATGCGGTGAAGGGCCTGCCCGAAATCAAATCCGGCGATTGGGTCGAATATCGCAACTCGCGCTGACTGGCTGAGCCCGCGCATAAAAGGGCCCGGCAGGCTCGCGCCTGACGGGCCATGCGCTCGGTCAGTCTGCGGATCGAGCCGCCTTCACGCCGAACATGGGACGTGAAGACAAGCTCGCTACAGCAGCTACAGCATCATGCGGTGCTTATCCGCCGCAGAGCGCCTCACGCCCGGACAGCATGACGCGCGTGAGCAACCTCAAAGCTCCTCGTACAACGGCAGCGTCAGAAAGTCGGTGAACTGCTCCGACGTCGACATCTCTTCGAAGATCTGCGCAGCGCGTTCGTACGGCTTCGTATCGCCGCCCACCGCCTGCTTGACCTTGCCGAGTTCCTGCACCGCCAACTCGCGCACGAGTTCGACCGTCACCTTGCGGCCGTCGTCGAGCTTGCCCTTCGGCGAGCGGATCCATTGCCATACCTGCGAGCGCGAGATTTCCGCGGTGGCGGCGTCTTCCATCAGGTTGTGAATCGGCACGCAGCCATTGCCCGCGAGCCACGAGCCCAGGTAGTGAATGCCGACGTTGATGTTGTTGCGCAAACCGCCTTCGGTGATCGGCGCTTCAGGACGGAAGTCCGTCAGGTCCGTGGCCGTGACGAGCACATCGATGCGTTGTTTGCCGATCTGGTTCGGCTTGTCGCCGAGCACCTTGACGAACTCTTCCATCGCGATCGGCACGAGGCCCGGATGCGCGACCCAGCCGCCGTCGTAGCCGTCACCGGCATCGCGCGCCTTGTCGGAGCGAACGCCGGCCATTGCCTTGTCGTTGGCCGCCGGGTCGTTCTTGATCGGGATCAGCGCGCTCATGCCGCCGATCGCCGGCGCGTTGCGGCGATGGCAGGTCTTCAGCAGCAACAGCGCATACGCGCGCATGAACGGCGAAGTCATCGTGATCTGCGAGCGGTCGGCGAGGCAGAAATCGCGATCGGCCTTGAACTTCTTGATCGCCGAGAAGATGTAGTCCCAGCGGCCGGCGTTCAGCCCCGAGCTATGCTCGCGCAGCTCGTGCAGGATCTCGTCCATTTCGAACGCGGCGACGATCGTCTCGATCAGCACCGTCGCGCGAATCGTGCCGCGCGGCACGCCGAGCGCTTCCTGCGCGGCGACGAAGATGTCGTTCCACAGACGCGCTTCCAGATGGCTCTCCATCTTCGGCAGATAGAAGTACGGGCCCGAGCCGCGCGCGACCAGTTCCTTCGCGTTGTGCACCATGAAGAGCGCGAAATCGAAGATGCCGCCCGACACGCGCTTGCCGTCCACCTTCACGTGTTTTTCGTCGAGATGCCAGCCGCGCGGACGCACGATCAGCGTGGCGACCTGGTCGTTCAGCCGATACGATTTGCCGTTCTGCTCAAGCGAAATCGTGCGGCGCACCGCGTCCTTCAGATTGATGTGCCCGGTGATCTGGTTGTCCCAGCTCGGCGCATTCGAATCCTCGAAGTCGGTCATGTACGAATCCGCGCCCGAGTTCAGCGCGTTGATGATCATCTTGCGCTCGACCGGACCGGTGATCTCCACGCGGCGGCATTGCAGATCCTGCGGCAGCGGCGCGATTGTCCAGTCACCTTCGCGCACGGATTTCGTCTCGGCGAGGAAGTCGGGACGCTCGCCGGCGTCGAGCCGTTTCGTGCGTTCCTCGCGCGCCTGCAGCAATTGCTGGCGGCGCGGCTCGAACGTGCGATGCAGCGCGGCGACGAGTTCAAGCGCTTCGCGCGAGAGGATCGCGTCAAAGCCCGGCTTGATTTCAGCCGAGATTTCCATGCCCTGCGGCAGCGACAGTGATGAGAGCGAATTCGCCATGTGTTCTCCTTGGTCGGTCAGATTGTGCAAATCGTGGATGTTGAAAAAGCGTTGAGATAGTCCGGGGAGCCGCCGTCATGTGCCAGGGCTGTGGCGTTTGCGGTGGTTGCCGGGATGGTTCGGGGAACTGATAGAGCCGCGAGGTGGTGCGAGGGCCTGCAGAAAAGCAAGCAGATCGTTCATGCCGCCGCCCGTGCCATGCGGCGCGACACCCAGTTCTTCGGCGGGGGCGTTTTGCCGGTTGAGCCAGAACGTGGTGAAGCCGAACCACGTGGCGCCCGCCACGTCCCAGCCGTTCGACGACACGAAGACGATGTCACGCGGCAGCGCGTCGAAGGCTCGCGTGCCGAGCGCATACGCGGCGGGCGAGGGCTTGTAGGTGCGCACGGTGTCGACGGAAAGCACGTGGTCGAACAGCCCGTTCATGCCGGCGCTTTTGAGCGCGATGTCGAGCATCTGCGGATTGCCGTTCGAGAGAATTGCGAGACCGAGGCGTGCCATGGGCTCTTCGGCGGCGGGCGTCGAAGGCGTTGACGCAGTCGCCTGGCGAGCCGCCGCGTCGCGCAACGCGCGCAGCGCCGGCACCGCATCGGGAAACGCGGAAAGGCACGCGTATTCGTCCATCAACCGCTTCTCGGCCGCGCGGCCCAGCGTCAGTTGAAGCTTTTTCGCGGCGAAGCGCAGCGCGTCGAGCGTGATGTCCCAGAACGGCCGGTAGTGTGCGCCGGGTTTGCCGGCGGGGGCGGCCAGTGTGCGCAATTGCGTGTACTCGATCTGCTTCTGACGCCACAGCTGCGAGAGCGCGTCGCCATGACCGGGGAACATCTGCTCGGCGGCAGCGATCACCGAATGCACGTCGAAAAGCGTGCCATACGCGTCGAAAATCACTGCTTTGGGGGAAGGTGCCGTTGTGGCCGACATTGCCGTGCACTCCTGTCAGAGGTCAGGACGGATTGTATTAGTGACACTCGACGCAAAAAAAGAGGCTAAACATCACTTGATCTTTTACTTTCATCCACCTAATCTGACGCGCCCCCTCACTTTCGCCCGTATTCCGAAAAACCTTTTTCGGGCTTCGCGGCGCGCATCGGCTATGGACCGCTTTAAGCAGATCGAGACTTTTGTTACCGTCGCGGCCAAGGGCAGCCTGTCGGCCGCCGCCTTGGCCGAAGGCGTCGCGCCCGCGATCATCGGCCGCCGCGTCGATGCGCTCGAAGAGCGCCTCGGCGTCAAGCTGCTGGTGCGCACCACCCGCAAGATCACGCTGACTTTCGAAGGCTCCGCGTTCCTCGAAGATTGCCAGCGCATCATTCACGACATGCAGAACGCCGAAGCGAGCGTGTCGGAGGGGGGCGTGAAAGCGAGCGGCCATCTGCGGCTGTCGGCGCCGGCCGGTTTCGGGCGGCGGCACGTCGCGCCGCTGGTGCCGGCGTTCACCGTCGCTCATCCGGACGTCTCGATCACGCTCGATCTGTCCGACCGGCTCGTCGATCTGGTCAATGAGGGTTTCGATTGCGCCGTGCGGCTCGGCGAATTGCCGGATTCGTCGCTGGTGTCCCTGAAGCTCGGCGAAAACCGGCGCGTGTGCGTGGCGTCGCCGGGCTATCTGAGCCGGCGCGGCGCGCCGCACACGTTGACCGATCTCGCGCGGCACAACTGTCTCGCGCTCGGTGCGAGCGCCAACCAGCAGCGCGGCTGGATGTTCCAGCAGGGCGACAAGGTGGTGTCGATCAAGGTGTCCGGCACGATGGAATGCTCGGACGGCGCGGTGCTGCACGAGTGGTGTCTCGCCGGCCACGGGCTCGCCTGGCGCTCGTGGTGGGAAGTCGGCACCGACATCGCGGCGGGGCGGCTCGTGAGCCTGCTCGACGAATTCGCCGCGCCGCCGATCGGTATCCACGCGGTGTTTGCGCAGCGTCGCCATCTGCCGCTGCGGGTGCG
Source organism: Paraburkholderia fynbosensis (assembly GCF_902859935.1). Taxonomy (GTDB): domain Bacteria; phylum Pseudomonadota; class Gammaproteobacteria; order Burkholderiales; family Burkholderiaceae; genus Paraburkholderia; species Paraburkholderia fynbosensis. The sequence goes on along the minus strand of NZ_CADIKI010000008.1, from coordinate 77,775 downwards.
GCTGTTTCTGGACTTTCTCAAGCATACGTATGGCCATCCCGGCTACTGGGGCTGATGCGCGGCGTCACGAGCAACACGGTCGCGGCATGCGGACAGACCCTTGGTGAATCCATGCCCTCATTTGCGCGCGACCTACAATCGATTGAAGCGGCTTGCAAGCCGAGCCTCGTTGGACGCTCACGCCGCGCTGTGCGCAGCCGGCGACGGAGGGCATCATGTTCAGGCACATCCTGGTTCCGACCGATGGTTCAGAGCTGTCACACAAAGCGATAGACGGCGCCATCGATCTGGCGCAGGCCGTCGGCGCGCGCATCACCGCTTACGCGTGCCTGCCGCAATATCCGTACTCGCCGTTTTCCGACGTCGTGGTCGAGCCGCCCGCCGAATTCCTGCAGCGCAGCGAGCGCGAAGCGCGCGTGCATCTGCGGGAAGTGGAGATGGCCGCGCGGCGCGTGGGCGTGGCCGTCGAGAGCAGGACCAGCGTTCACCCGGCGCCTTACCTCGGCATCATCGAAGCGGCGCAGCAGGGTGCTTGCGACGTGATTTTCATGGCGTCGCACGGGCGGCGTGGCCTGGGCAGTCTGCTGATCGGCAGCGAAACACAGCGGGTGCTCACGCATACGAAGATTCCGGTGATCGTGTACCGCTGAAGGGCAGTTGGGCGGCGCGTGGTGGCGTCAAGAAACGCGCCGGCGGTGAAGCCGGCGCGCCACTGCTCGCCGGCGCGCTGTGTTGTGCCGGCGCTTTCTCCGCTGCTGCGAGTTTTCTCCGCAATTCCGGCCGCCGGGGCTGAGTGTCGATACCTCCGGCGGTGCGAGTCCTCCCTGTGACGGCGGCTCTCTATCGGAACCGCTTGATCGTCTTTTGCGCTGGCGCTTTTCGCGATCAGGCCGCGAGGCCGACCAGGTCGGCGGCGACGCGGCCTGTCACGTGGCCTGTCAGGCGACCTTCTTGTCGAAGAACTGCTCGTCTTCCGTCGAGCCGTGCAGCGCGGTCGTCGACGCTTCGCGTTCGACCGTTTGCGTCACGGCGTCGAAGTAGCCGGTGCCGACTTCGCGCTGATGCTTCACCGCGGTGAAGCCCTTTTCGGCTGCGGCGAACTCGGCCTGCTGCATTTCGACGAAGGCCGTCATCTGGTTGCGGGCATAGCCGTGCGCGAGGTTGAACATCGAGTAGTTCAGCGCGTGGAAGCCGGCCAGCGTGATGAACTGGAACTTGTAGCCCATCGCGCCGAGTTCGCGCTGGAACTTGGCGATGGTCGCGTCGTCCAGATTCTTCTTCCAGTTGAAGGACGGCGAGCAGTTGTACGACAGCAGTTGATCCGGGAATTCCTTGTGGATCGCATCCGCGAATTTCTTCGCGAACTCGAGGTCCGGCTTGCCGGTTTCGCACCAGATCATGTCCGCGTACGGCGCGTAGGCGAGACCGCGCGAGATCGCCTGCTCGAGGCCCGGCTTCGTGCGGTAGAAACCTTCGACCGTGCGCTCGCCGGTCAGGAACGGCTTGTCGTTCTCGTCGATGTCCGAGGTGACGAGGTCGGCGGCTTCCGCATCCGTGCGGGCGAGCAGCACGGTCGGCACGCCGCAGACGTCGGCGGCCAGACGCGCGGCGGTCAGCTTGGCGACGTTTTCGCGGGTCGGCACGAGCACCTTGCCGCCCATGTGGCCGCACTTCTTGACCGATGCGAGCTGATCTTCGAAGTGCACGCCCGCGGCACCTGCTTCGATCATCGCCTTCATCAGTTCGAACGCATTCAGCACGCCGCCGAAACCGGCTTCCGCGTCGGCGACGATCGGTGCGAAGTAGTCGATATAGCCTTCGTCGCCCGGATTCTTGCCTTCCGACCACTGAATCTGGTCAGCGCGCGTGAGCGTGTTGTTGATGCGCTTCACGACGAGCGGCACCGAGTTGGCCGGATATAGCGACTGGTCCGGATACATTTCGCCGGCGACGTTCGCATCGCCCGCCACTTGCCAGCCGGACAGATAGATCGCCTTCAGACCAGCCTTCACCTGTTGCATCGCCTGGTTGCCGGTCAGCGCGCCGAGCGAATTGACGAACGGCTCGGTGTTGACGCTTTCCCAGAGCTTTTGCGCGCCGCGTTTGGCGAGCGTGTGTTCCACCTGCACCGAACCGCGCAGACGGATCACGTCCTGCGCCGAGTAGGTACGCTTCACGCCTTTCCAACGCGGATCGGTATCCCATTGCTGCTGGAGTTGCTTCGCCTGTTCTTCGCGGGTGATGGTCATCGTGTTCTCCTGGGGTTGCCTGTAATGGATGGGTGACTCTGTCTTCGTCGAAGCGGCTGGCCATCAGGCGTTTCGCTTCGTGAAGTCTTATATAAGAGTCTAGGCAAACCGAGAGTCCCGCAATAGGCGGCGGACAGTGTTTTTCTAATATTTATTATTGTTTTTATTCAATGCGTTACACACATATTTTCACATGGAGAAATGACTTTTTCCCTGTTGCAACGGCGTCTCTTGTGCCTTGCAGCATGATTTTTTACGACGCAAAAAAATTTACCACATCGTGAAATGTCGGGGTGCTCGAGCTTCGGACGAAAAAAAACCGGTGCCTTAGCACCGGTTTTTCCGACTGAGCGGACGGCGCGAAGCCGTCCGGAGTCTTTTACACGCTGATCCGGGGATTGCCGCCGGATAGCTTAGCTGCCGCGACGCGCCGTGCGCGGGCCGTCGCTGCGGCGTGCGCCGTAGCCGCCGTCGCGCGAACCGCCGTAGCCTTCACGCGAGCCGCCACCGAAGCCGCCTTCACGCGAGCCGCCGCCAGCCGACTTGCCGGCCCAGCCGCCGCCGCTACCGCTGCGCGAACCGCCGCCGTTGCCGGCCGGCTTGCCCGAACCGCTACCGAAACGACGGCCACCGCCGTTACCGCCGCCCGGACGGCCGCGGCCGCCAAAGCCAGGACGGCCGTTGCCCGTCGGCGCCGACTTGCGCGGCTCGAAGCCCTCGACGATGTTGACCGGCAGCGGGGTGCGCACGAAGCGCTCGATGCGCTTCAATGCGCCTTGTTCCGCATGATGCACGAGGCTCACCGCGATACCCGAGCGACCGGCACGGCCAGTACGGCCGATGCGGTGCACGTAGTCTTCAGCGAACTTCGGCAGGTCGTAGTTGAACACGTGCGTGATGCCCGGAATGTCGATACCGCGAGCGGCGACGTCCGTTGCCACCAGCACACGCACGCGACGCTCGCGCAGTGCCTTGATGGTGCGGTTACGCGCGCCTTGCGGCAGATCGCCGTGCAAAGCGGCCGATTCGAAACCGGCGTCGGCAAGACGCCCTGCGAGCTGGTCGGCGTCCATCTTGGTTGCCGTGAACACGATAGCCTGGTCGAGGCCCTCGCCGCGCAGCAGATGGTCGAGCAGACGATCCTTGTGATCGCGGTCGTCGACGTAGTGGACGGTTTGCGCGATATTGGTGCGCTGTTCCAGGCGCTGAACGATCTCGATACGCTCCGGATCCTTCAGCAGACGGCCGGTCAGCGAGCCGATCTTGCCGTCGAGCGTGGCCGAGAACAGCATGGTCTGACGGGTAGCCGGCGTAGCGGCGACGATCGTTTCGATGTCTTCGATGAAGCCCATGTCGAGCATGCGGTCGGCTTCGTCGAGCACGAGAATCTGCAGTTGCGACAGGTCGATACGGCCGCGTTCGAGGTGGTCGATCAGACGGCCCGGCGTGGCAACCAGGATTTCCGGGTTCTTCGCCAGCAGCATCAGCTGTTGGCCGTAAGCGACACCGCCCAGAATGCTGACGGTGCGCAGGCGCTTGAGGTGCTTGCCGTACGTGGCGGCGGCGGTCGTGACCTGCATCGCGAGTTCGCGGGTCGGCGTCAGGACCAGCATGGTCGGACGGGCAACCGGTTGCGGACGGCGCGTGTTACGGGCGCCGTCGGCCGGACGCGGTTCACGCGGCTGGCTGGCTTGCGCCTTTTGCAGTTGCGAGAAACGCTCGATGGCGGGCAGCATGAACGCGGCGGTCTTGCCCGAACCGGTCGGGCTCGAGACCAGCAGATCGCGACCGGCGATGCCGGCCGGGATGGCGCGTTGCTGAACCGGCGTCGGGTTCTGGTAACCAGCGGCGGTCAGCGCGGAGACGACATCCGCGGAGAGACCAAGCGACGCGAACGTCGGGCCGCTCGGGACTGCGGCTTCAGCGGCGACGGCTTCCGGAGCGGCAGCAACGGCTGCGGCTTGGGCGGGAGCGTCGGCGAGACCGAGTGCCTGATCGGCGATGGCGTTCAACGGGCTGGAGGTGTTGCTCGAAGTCATGAGAATCCTTGGTACACAGGGAATTAAAACGTCGGCGCCAATCGGCATACCCAAGTCGTCGGATTCAGCGAGCAAAGAAGCAGCGAGCAAATCGAAAAACGGGGGCAGCTCGCGACAATGAAGGCGAGCTTTTCGTTAGAAGCTGTATCGGATGCGACATGCCAACACGGCGTGCCGCCAGCCTGGGACATGATCGCCCGAAGAGGGCTAGGCAGGAGGGGACAGGTTCTAAACTGGATTGGAGCTAAACGCTACGAGGCGCTGCGCCGCAAGGGCCGCTACATGAAGCGGGCAAAGCAGTGAAGCGCAGGCCGCATTGTATAGGGTTTTGTTGCACTGCGCCACTGTTAGGACATTTCCGAGCCGAAAAGTTTGCGAATCCGGCTGGCGCGGGCCGGCGTTTCGACGGGTGGGGCAGCGTGGCTGTTGGTGCCCCTGGGCTACCGGGCGCTTGAGATAAAGCCGCGACCGCAGCGCCGGCCGCCGCTTCGGCTTCGGCACGCTCAGGTCGCGGCGCCGCTCTTCAACGATTCGACGAGCTCGACGTATTGCTGCTTCGCGACGTCCTGCGCGGTGCCCTTGAGCGCCGCCCACGCGTCGTACTTGTATTTGCCGACGATGTCGGTAAAGCCAGGCTTGTCGCCCTGAACGTCGCCGCGGGTGGCCTGCTTGTAGAGCGCGTAGAGGCGCAGCAGCGTGAGATTGCCCGGACGCTCCGGCAACTGCTGCACTTCTTCGTGGGCTTTGGCGAATTGGGCGTCGATGTCTGTCATGGGTGGTGTTGCCCGCCGGGCGGGGTCAAATGAGGATCGGCCGACGATCATAACAACTGCATGCGCTCGCGTGGGCGAGGGCTTATTCCAAACAGCGTGCCGCCAGGACGCAACGCCAAACCCCATTGACGCGCGCGGCGCCGATTACAATACGGTCCATGACTCAAACTGTGCTCCTTGCCCTCGATACCTCGACCGAATTCTGTTCGGTCGCGCTGCTGTCCGTTCCCGTCGACGCCGCTCAGACTGGCGCCGCACCCCGGCTCTGGGTTCGCCACGAACTGACCGGCGCGGTCTCCAGCACGCGGCTGCTGCCCGCCATCGGCGAGCTGTTCGACGAAGCCGGCCTGACGCTCGCGGCTTGCGACGCCATCGCGTTCGGCTCCGGTCCCGGATCGTTCACGGGCCTGCGTACCGCGACCGGCGTCGCTCAAGGCCTCGCGTTCGGCCTGAACCTGCCGGTCGTGCCGGTCAGCACGCTGCTGGCCTGCGCGGAGAGCGCGCGTCTGCGCGATCCGGCCGCGACGCGCGTGCTCGCCGCGCTCGACGCCCGCATGGACGAAATCTACTGGGCCGACTTCGCGTGGGACGAGGCGCAGCAGGAATGGCGCACCGTTCAGGCGGCCTCGCTCGACGCGCCAGAGCGGCTGGTGCTGCCCGACACGCCGTTCACGCTTGTCGGCAACGCCGCCGCGGCGTTCGGCGCGCGGCTGCCAGCAGTGGCCGCCGCGCGTACGGTCGACGGCGAAGCGCTGCCGCATGCGCTGCCGCTCGCACACGCGGCGCTGCGCGCATTGCGCGCCGGCCGCACCGTGGCCGCCGACGAGGCCGCGCCGGAATACGTGCGCGACAAGGTGGCGCAGACCACGGCCGAGCGTATGGCAGAGAAAGCCGACAAGGCTGAAAAGGCCGCGAGGGCAGAACGGGACGCGGGACTCGCACAGAGCCCGCAGGAGGTCCACGACGGCGCAGCCCAGCCCGCGCCCGCGCACGGCGCATCTCATGGCGAGGGCCGGCAATGAGCGGCGTGTTGCTCGCGGACCGCTACATGTCGCCGATGACCGAAGGCGATCTGGACGAGGTCGCCGCTATCGAAAAGATCGCGTATGAGTTTCCGTGGAGCCGGGGCAATTTCGGCGACTCTCTGCGCAACGGCTATTTCGGCGTCTGCCTGCGGCACGTGACCGGCACGCTGATCGGCTACTGCGTGCTGATGCCGGTCGTCGATGAAATGCATCTGCTCAACCTGTGCGTCACGCCCAGCGCGCAAGGTGCCGGCGCCGGCCTCGCGCTGCTGCGCGAGGCGGTGCGCATCACGCATGCGGAAAAACTCGATGGCCTGCTGCTCGAAGTGCGGCCGTCGAATCATCGGGCGATCCGGCTGTACGAACGCTTCGGCTTCGCATCGATCGGCCGGCGTAAAAACTATTATCCGGCGCGGCATCGCAGCCGGGAGGACGCCATCGTGATGCGTTTCTCGTTTGCCACGGAGGGCGCAGATGGCGCTGCATGAATCGGTACTGCAGGAGTTCGGCCTGACGACGCTGTGGGTGCGCCGCGGGATGGCGGTAAAGCCGCAGGTCGAAGGCGCCGGGCCGGGTGCGGAGGCGCTGACCCCCCACCCGGGGCAGCGCGACGATGGGCGCGGGGCGGTGGGGGCAGCGTCGGTGCCGCTCGCGCAGGATGCGCAGCGCCCAGCTATCCGTACGGGCGAGACACAGCAAACCGGGCGTGCGCAGATGTCGGGCGAGCACCGTGCGCCGCTTCGCGGCGAGCAGGCGGGCCCGTCGGCCGGAGCCCGCGAGCGGTTCGATGATCGCGCCGCTTCGGCGGATGCGAACGAGCCGTCGCGAGCCACGCAGCAGAGCGAGGGCGGTGAGCGTCGGATGCAGCCCGCTCACGATGTCGCGCAGGACCGGCAATCAACGCCCGTGGACGCGCGTCAACAGCCGTATACAGCGGGCGAATCCGCCCAGCAGGCTCAGCAGGCGCGCTCCCCGGAGCCGCCGCCATTCGATGTCCCGCCCGACGACGATTTCGCATGGTTCGACGGCCTGCCAGCGCACGCTCCGTCGGAAGCCCGCCGCGAAGCGCCCGAACTGCCGCCCGTTCACACGCTCGACTGGGACGCGCTGAGCGAGCGCGTCGCCGAATGCCGGCTGTGCCGCCTGTGCGAGAAGCGCACGAACACCGTTTTCGGCGTCGGCGATCGCGCCGCGGACTGGATGCTGATCGGCGAAGCGCCCGGCGAGAACGAAGACCGACTCGGCGAGCCGTTCGTCGGTCAGGCCGGCAAGCTGCTCGACAACATGCTGCATTCGCTGGCGCTCGCGCGCGACACCAACGTCTATATAGCCAACGTGATCAAATGCCGGCCGCCTGGCAACCGCAATCCAGAACCGGACGAAGTTCTGCGGTGCGAGCCGTATCTGCAACGTCAGGTGGGGCTGGTCAAGCCGAAGCTGATCGTCGCGATGGGCCGCTTCGCCGCGCAGAGTCTGCTCAAGACCGACGCGAGCATTTCGTCGCTGCGTGGTCGCGTGCACGAGTACGAAGGCGTCCCGGTGATCGTCACCTATCACCCTGCGTATCTGCTGCGCCGCCTGCCCGACAAGGCAAAGGCCTGGGCCGACCTGTGTCTCGCGCGCGATACGTGGCGCGCGGCGGGCGGCGCGCCGTCGAACACGGTGAAGTGATGGCCGTCGATGGACCGGCGGCGCATGTCGCCGCCGCGCGGGGCAACCATGCCACGCTCCTCGAAACGTTGCTCCGCACCTTGCGCGACCCGGCCGTGCGCGACCTCGCGTGGCTGTTGCTGAGCGCCGACCTGCTGAGCGCGCAAGCGCCGATCGGCGCGCTCGCGAATCCTTTCGATACCCCGCAGGAGCTTCACGCAGGCGTCGACTGGCTTTGCGCACTCGATGCCGCGCCGCAGCCGCTGCATCGTGACCTCGCGGCGACGCGCATCACGCGTCTTGGCCGCTACGCGGAACGGCTGCTCGGCTGGTTCCTGCAAAACGGGCCGGCGGCGCGGCTGGTCGCGGCCGGCGTGCCGTTGCGGCGCGCCGGCGTCACGCTCGGCGAATGCGATTTTCTTGTGGAGTCGCGGCAGGGCGCGCGGCTGCATTGGGAGTTGGCGGTGAAGTGTTATCTGCATGCGGGCGACGCGCGCGGGCAGGGGCAGGAAGCCGCGCAAACGGACGCGCGCCTGGCAAATTATGTCGGGCCGAATCTGAAAGACCGCTTCGATCTCAAACTCGCGCATCTGCTGAACCATCAATTGCCGTTGAGCGCGCGCGAAGAGTTCGCGTCGCTCGGTTACGCGGGACCGTGGACGGCCGAGATGTTCGTTAAAGGCTGGCTGTTTTACCGGCATGGCGAGAGGCCGGCGGACCCCGTCGAGCTCAATCCGTCGCATGGCCGCGGCTGGTGGGTCACGTGCAGCGATTGGCCGGCGTTCGCGGCGGCGCAGGCGCAAAAGTGGCGGCAGTTGCCGCGGCTGGAATGGCTTGCGCCGAGGCGCGTTGCGCTTGAGAGCGAGCCGGCTGGGAGCGAGCCCGTGGGATCGCTTTGGGTCGATGCGCAAACGCTTGCGGCGCAGATTTCACCCCTGTGTGGACCGGCGATGGTCGCCGCTCTTGTCGAGGATCGCGCAGGTTATCTGATCGAACACTCGCGCGGTTTCATCGTGCCGGACGAGTGGCCGGATCAGGCATGGAACTACGCGCGGAAGTAGTGGAGTGTTAGGCGGTACGACGCAGTCGCGCCCGGCATAAAGAGGCATGCGGTACGATCTCACCGCTCGCCAGTGACGATTGGTTTGGAACGCTTCCGCGGGTTTCACCGTGCCGCACGAGTGGCCGGAGAAAGTGCGGCACGACGCGCGGCGTACGGGGAGCAGCAGGCGGTACGACATACCCGCTCGTCGTAACGTGAGCCACGTCACGATCCCACCGCGTATCGCCGATCAGTTGATCGAACGCTCGCGCGGCTTCAGCGTGCCAAAACGTAGGTTCCGCCTTGGCGCAAAAACCCCACAGCGCAGCAGCGAAACGCGGCAGACACGCAACGACGCCACCTACACCCAGCCCCTCACCACCACCGATAAAAGTGATGCACCGGCCCGACGCCGCCGCCGACATCGAGCCGATCACTCGCCTGCAACGCACCCGTCAAATAAACCTTCGCATCGGCCACCGCGCTCGCCAGATCGCCGCGTTGCGGAATCAGCGCCGCAATGGCCGACGACAGCGTGCAACCGGTCCCGTGCGTATTTTTCACCGGCACGCGCGGGCCGCCCAGGCGCAATGTGCCACTGTCCTGCACCAGCCAGTCGGGACTGTCCGCTGCGCTCAGATGGCCGCCCTTCATCAGCACCGCGCGTGCGCCGAGCGCGCGCAGCGCTTCGCCTTGCTCGACCATACCGGTTTCGTCGGTGGCCTGCTGCACGCCGAGCAGCGCGGCGGCTTCGGGCAGATTGGGCGTCAGCAGATCTGCGAGCGGCAGCAATTCGTCGCGCACCGCAGCGACCGCATCGGGCAGCAGCAATGCATGATTGCTCTTCGAGATCATCACAGTGTCGAGCACGACGTGCTTCGGCTTGTGACGACGCAGCGCATCGGCGACCGCGCGGGCGATCGGCGCGTTCGCCAGCATGCCGATCTTCACGGCGTCGATGCGGATGTCGTCGAACACCGCGTCGAGTTGTGCGGTAATGAAGGCCGGGTCCGGCGCGTGAATCGCGGTGACGCCACGCGTATTCTGCGCGGTGAGCGCGGTGATCACGCTTGCACCATAGGCGCCGAGCGCCGAGAAAGCCTTGAGATCGGCCTGAATGCCGGCACCGCCGCCCGAGTCGGAACCGGCGATCGTCAGCACATTGGGAATCGTTTGCGTCATGGTCAAGCGAGGAAGAAGGAAGGCGCGGGCACGTTCGTGAGCAGCGGCCCGCGGCAAGCTCAGTGCTTGGCTTCGCCGATCAGCGCGACCGAGTCGAATGCGCGCTGGTTGGCCTGGTGGCGCCGCATCACGAGCCACATCATCAGGCACACGAAGGTGCCGAACAGCACGATCACCGCGGTGACCGGCACGTCGAGCCACACCAGCACCGCGTACAGGCACAGCATGATGAGCACCGAGAGATTTTCGTTGAAGTTCTGCACGGCGATCGAGTGACCCGCCGACAGCAGGACGTGGCCGCGATGCTGCAGCAGCGCATTCATCGGCACGACGAAAAAGCCCGACAGGCCGCCGACCACCATCAGGAAGATATACGCGAAGATCAGGTAGCCCGGTATATGCATGCGGCCTATCCGGAAGCCCCAATGCGCGGGGAACAGGTCGCGCGTGTAGAACGCCATCAGCATCACGGCGATCCCCATCATGATGCCGACCGGCAGCACCGACAGCGACTTCTTCAACGGCACGCGCGAGGCCGCGAAGATCGCGCCGCCCGCCACGCCGACGGCCACCACCGCCTGCAAGATCGCCGCCTCGGAGAGCGACATGTTCAGCGACACTTCGGCCCACTTCAGCACGATGAATTGCAGCGTCGCGCCGGCGCCCCAGAACAGCGTCGTGACCGCGAGCGAAATCTGGCCGAGTTTGTCGCGCCACAGCACGAGAAAGCAGTCGGCGAAATCGGTGATGAGTTTGATCGGGCCGCGTTCCTGTTTCGGATAACGCGCGCCCGTGTCCGGAATGCGCAGATTGAACAGCGCCGCGACGACGTAGAGGCCCATGATCACCAGCATCGCCGCTTCGGCGGGCGTGTTGACGGTGGGGATGTGCTGCCGCAGGATCGGCGCGGCAATGTGCGGACTGATCAGCGCGCCGCCGAGCACGGTGCCGAGAATGATCGAGCCGACCGTGGTACCTTCGATCCAGCCGTTCGCGGCGACCAGCCGGTCAGGCGGCAGCAGTTCGGTGAGAATGCCGTATTTGGCGGGTGAGTACGCCGCCGCGCCGAAGCCGACGATGCCGTACGCAATCAGCGGATGCGCGCCGACCAGCATCGTGATGCAACCGAGGACCTTGATGGTGTTGGTGACGAACATCACGCGTCCTTTCGGACGGGAGTCGGCGAAGGCGCCCACGAACGCGGCGAGAACGACGTACGACAGCACAAAAAACAGCTTGAGCAGCGGCGTCATCCAGTTCGGAGCGTGAAGATCTTTCAGCAGTGCGATAGCAGCGATCAGAAGCGCATTGTCGGCCAGCGACGAAAAAAACTGCGCGGCCATGATGGTGTAAAAACCTTTTTTCATCTGATGCGATGCTGTCCTCGCTGCGGTCTGTCCGCCCCGGCCGTTTGCAATACGTCCGGGCTTATGCCGTTCGAAATGGGTTGTGCGCACGGCTTTATATCACGAAAATAGATGAATTCGGACTAGCAGAATCCTTGATCGCACCGCCCAGCGGACTGCCGCGCGTTGAAAACGCCCAGTAAGCCGCTGATTCGCAAGCGTCTTTACGAAAATATCCCATGCCGCGCCCCCTCTCAGCCACGATTCATACCGCCGCCCTTGCCAATAATCTTGCAGTCGCGCGACGCTACGCGCCAAAGTCCAAAATATGGGCCGTCGTCAAGGCGAACGCATATGGGCATGGCCTTGCGCGAGTGTTTCCCGGCTTGCGCGCAACCGACGGCTTCGGATTGCTGGACCTCGAAGAAGCCGTGAAGTTGCGTGAATTGGGCTGGGCTGGGCCGATTCTTCTGCTCGAAGGCTTCTTCCGTCCAACCGATATCGACGTGATCGACCGCTATAGCCTGACGACCGCGCTGCATTCGGACGAACAGTTGCGCATGCTCGAAATGGCGCGCCTGTCCAAGCCCGTCAACATCCAGTTGAAGATGAACACCGGCATGAACCGGCTCGGCTACACGGTGGAGAAATTCCGCGCCGCGTGGGAGCGGGCGCGCGCCTGCCAGGGCGTCGGCCAGATCACGCTGATGACCCATTTCTCGGATGCCGACGGCGAGCGCGGCATCGCGTATCAGATGGAAGCGTTCGAGCGCGGCGCGCAAGGCATCGCGGGCGCGCGCAGCCTCGCCAATTCGGCCGCCACGCTGTGGCATCCGGGCGCGCATTTCGACTGGGTGCGCCCGGGCATCATCCTGTACGGCGCGTCGCCGTCGGGCGTGACAGCCGCGATCGAAAGCACCGGGCTGCAGCCGGCGATGACGCTCGCCTCGGAACTGATCGCCGTGCAGATGCTCAATGAAGGCAGCACCGTCGGCTACGGCTCGGCGTTCAAGGCGCGCGGCGCGATGCGTATCGGCGTGGTCGCGTGCGGCTATGCGGACGGCTATCCGCGGGTCGCGCCGGAAGGCACGCCGGTGATCGTCGAGGGCGTGCGCACGCGGGTCGTCGGACGCGTGTCGATGGACATGCTCACGGTCGACCTCACGCCGGTGCCGAGCGCCAACGTCGGCTCGCGCGTCGAGTTGTGGGGCAACGCGCTGCCGATCGACGACGTCGCGCAGGCGTGCGGCACGATTGGCTACGAGCTGATGTGCGCGGTGGCGCCGCGTGTGCCGGTGCGGGCGGAGTAGGGCGCGCGCAGCAGCGGGCAAACTGACAGGCGGAGTGAGCGGCGCAGTCGCGCCCGGCGTAGCGAGGCAGGTAGTGCGCGGCGCGAGGCCATCGCGGGTGGCAGCGCCAGTTCGCGCCTCGCGATGAGCTTTCCCGGATGGCGTCGCGCTTCGCTTTTTGCGTCGCCGGCTGCGTCGGAATTTGCGCTGTTGCGCGCACCGCTAACGGACTGCTTGTTGCTCCGTATTTTGCGTCGCTCAGCATGTCGCTGCATGTCGTCGCGTTCGCCGCCACAGTTGGCGTCTGGCGCGCAAACGGCCATTAACCGCGCCCGTGCATCAACCCGATCAATCCCAAGAACAGCAATACAGGCAATCACGCGTGGCTAAACCGAAGACGTTGTACATCTGCAGTGAATGCGGCGGGCAATCGCCGAAATGGGCCGGCCAGTGCCCGTCATGCAATGCGTGGAACACGCTGGTCGAATCGGTCGCCGAAGCGCCGTCCACGCATCGCTTCCAGTCGCTCGCGAAGAGCGCGCCGGTGCGCCGTCTCGCCGATATCGATGCGTCCGACGTGCCGCGTTTTTCCACCGGCGTCAGCGAGTTCGACCGCGTGCTCGGCGGCGGTCTGGTGCCGGGCGGGGTGGTGCTGATCGGCGGCGATCCGGGCATCGGCAAATCGACGCTGCTGCTGCAATCGCTCGCGGAAATCGCCGCCGACAAACGCGCGCTTTACATCAGCGGTGAAGAGTCGGCCGCGCAGATTGCGTTGCGCGCGCAGCGGCTCTCGTTGCTGGAACCTGGCTCGAAGGCGAGCGAGCTGCAATTGCTCGCGGAAATCCAGCTCGAAAAAATCCAGGCGACGATCGCCGACCAGCGGCCTGACGTCGCGGTGATCGACTCGATCCAGACGGTCTATTCCGACGCGCTGACCTCCGCGCCGGGCTCAGTCGCGCAGGTGCGCGAGTGTGCGGCGCAATTGACACGCATCGCCAAGCAGTCGGGCACCACGATCATCATGGTCGGCCACGTGACCAAGGAAGGCGCGCTGGCAGGCCCGCGCGTGCTGGAGCACATCGTCGATACGGTGTTGTACTTCGAGGGCGACACGCATTCGTCGTACCGCCTCGTGCGCGCGATCAAAAACCGCTTCGGCGCGGTCAACGAGCTCGGCGTGTTCGCGATGACCGAGCGCGGCCTGCGCGGCGTGGCGAATCCGTCGGCGCTGTTTCTGTCGCAGCACGAGCAGTCGGTGCCGGGCTCCTGCGTGCTGGTGACCCAGGAGGGCACGCGGCCGCTGCTGGTCGAAGTGCAGGCGCTGGTGGACGCGGCCAACGCGCCGAATCCGCGCCGGCTCGCGGTCGGTCTCGAACAGAACCGGCTCGCGATGCTGCTGGCCGTGCTGCATCGGCATGCGGGGATCGCGTGCTTCGATCAGGACGTGTTTCTGAACGCGGTCGGCGGCGTGAAGATCACCGAACCCGCCGCCGATCTGGCCGTGCTGCTCGCAATCCATTCGTCGATGCGCAACAAGCCGCTGCCCAAGGGACTCGTGGTGTTCGGCGAAGTCGGCCTCGCCGGCGAGATCCGGCCGTCGCCGCGCGGCCAGGAGCGGCTCAAGGAAGCGGCCAAACTGGGCTTCTCGGTCGCGGTCATTCCGAAGGCCAACGCGCCGAAACTGCCGATCGAAGGCTTACAGGTCGTTGCGGTCGAACGGATCGAACAGGCGATCGACCGGGTCCGCACGCTCGAATAGACGGGAGCGCGGCGCATGAGGGCAGCAAGCGCGCCGTAATGCGCCGTAAATATCCCCGCATTGTCTGTAACCTGAATGGCATTTCTTTTTTCTAAGCTGCGAGGGCAACCATCCCTTCTGATGCTCGACAAAGGATCGCGCCTTGAAACAGTCAATTGAAACCGTCGCCGAGCAGCCGATACAGGTGCGCGGCTGCCGCGTGTCGGCACCGATTCGCCAGCCATGGGGCGACGCGTGCCGCATCGTCGAGTGGATCGACACGGCGGGACAGATATCGCGGCGCGTAGTGGCCGAGGACGCGACGGCCGCCGAGGTTCGCGCCACGATCAACCGTCACGTCGAAGGCCGTAAGCACCTGCTGTACGACGATGAAAAGACGCCACGCCAGACGTTGCCGCGGCAGACGGCTGTGCGGCGCTGAGGGTAGGGTCCGAGCAGCAAACGTTCCTCGCAGTAAGTCCTTCGCTGTCAGAGCCGCATCAGCTGAAAGCAGCGCAGCGAAGCCGTAGTTACGCGGACGTCATCCGTTCAGGCCATCGGCGGTGTCTGCATCATCCGCATCGCTTTCGGCCTGCGCCGCATACGCCTGCGGATCGAACAGCGGATGCCGCGCCGCTTCGGCCGCCGTCAGCACCGGCGACACACAGCAGTCGAGCGGCTCCAGCAGCAGCACCCAATCCGCCAGCGTACGCGTGCCGATCATGTCGGCCAACTCCTGCGTGAGCGCGTTCGCGTCCGGGCCGCCGATCGCCTGGCCAAGGCTCCAGTGGCGTGTCGCCCACTCGGGCCGGTCGAGCGCCATGCACAAGGTTTCCCAGAATTTCAGTTCGAGTGCGCCGACCGCGAGCCAGCGCTGATCCAGTGTGCGGTAAAGGTTGTAGCACGGCACGCCGCCGTTCAGCAGACCGGCGCCTGGGGCCGGCGCAGCGCCTTCGTTGGCGAGCGCGACTTGCGCGACGATGTTGTGCGCATGCGTGACATGCGTCATCGAGACGTCGAGGAAGCGGCCCTCGCCGCCGCGCGACACATGCCATAGTGCGGCGAGAATCTGCGTGACCGCGCTCAAGGCGCCACCGAGCAGGTCGGCGATCTGGAAATTCGGCAGGATCGGCGTGCCGTCGCAGCTTGCCAGTTGATCGAGCACGCCCGCATAGCCGATGTAGTTCAGATCATGGCCCGCGCGATCGACGAACGGCCCGCTCGCGCCATAGCCGCTGATCGCGCAGTAGACGAGCCGCGGATTGGCCGCGCGCAACGTGGCGTAGCCGATGCCGAGGCGCTCCATCACACCGGGCCGGAAGCTCTCGATCAGCACGTCCGCTTCCGCCGCGAGCGCGCGCAACACGTTGCGTCCCGCTTCGGATTTGAGGTCGAGGCGGGTTTCGCGCTTGCCGCGATTGACCATCCGGTAGAACGCGCCGGGCCGGCCGGCCACGCGGTCGCTCGACGATTGCATCATCGTGCGGGTCGGGTCGCCCGCGCCGGGCGCTTCGATTTTC
The DNA here is from genome assembly GCF_902859935.1 of Paraburkholderia fynbosensis. Taxonomy (GTDB): domain Bacteria; phylum Pseudomonadota; class Gammaproteobacteria; order Burkholderiales; family Burkholderiaceae; genus Paraburkholderia; species Paraburkholderia fynbosensis. The sequence goes on along the minus strand of NZ_CADIKI010000008.1, from coordinate 61,922 downwards.
AGCACGTCGGCGCCGAGCTCGGCGAGCCGTAGCGCGGCCACGGGCCCCGGCAGCAGACGCGTCAGGTCGAGAACGCGCAGCCCCTGCAGCGCGGGCGGCACCGCTGTAGCCGATGACATGGATGATGCTGTCGCGGAAGACAAAGCCAACCTCTCGTCGGTGCCGGCGCGGACCGGAAACTGCGTGCCGCTAGCCGATTTGTTCGAGTTCCTCGTGAGTCTCGAGCCATTCGGCTTCGAGCGTTTCGAGGCGCGCGTTCACATCTGCCTGACGGCGGATCGCCTCCGTCAGTTTGTTCTTCTGCTCGGGCTCGTAGCTGGCCGGATCGACGACGAACGCATCCAGCGCCGCCTTCTCCGTATTGAGCGCGTCCATTTCCTTTTCGATCTTCGTAATGCGGCTGTGCAGCGGCTTCTTCAGATGCGCGAGCTTCTGCCGCGTTTCCGCTTCGAGGCGGCGCTGCTCCTTGCGATTCACGCTGTTATCGGCGCCGCTGTCCGCACCGCCGTTCGCCGTGCCCGCCTTGAGCGCCGCGCGCTGCTCGGCCGCGTGTTGCAGCAGCCAGTCGCGGTAGTCGTCGAGATCGCCGTCGAATTCAGTCAGACGGTGTTTCGCCACCAGCATGAACTGATCGGTAGTGGCACGCAGCAGGTGGCGGTCGTGCGACACCAGAATCAGCGTGCCTTCGAATTGCGCGAGCGCCATGGTCAGCGCGTGACGCGTTTCGAGATCGAGGTGGTTGGTCGGCTCGTCGAGCAACAGCAGGTTGGGCTTCTGCCAGATGATCAGCGCGAGCGCGAGGCGGGCCTTTTCGCCGCCCGAGAAAGGCGCGATCTTCGAGGTCGCCATCTCGCCGGAAAAATTGAAGCTGCCGAGGAAATCGCGCAGTTCCTGCTCGCGCGTGTCCGGCGCGAGGCGCGCGAGGTGCTGCAGCGGGGTGTCGTCCGCGCGCAGCGTTTCGAGCTGATGCTGCGCGAAGTAACCGATGCGCAGCCCCTTGCCTTCGCGCACGTGGCCGCCGAGCGCTTCGAGCGTGCCGGCGAGCGTTTTGATCAGCGTCGACTTGCCCTGGCCGTTCGCGCCGAGCAGGCCGATGCGCTGACCGTTCTGGATCGACAGCATCACGTGATCGACGATCGGAATCTCGACGCCTTCTTCGCCCCGGTAGCCGCAGCGCACCTCCTCCATCACCATCATCGGATTCGGCGCGGAGTCGGGTGCGCGGAACTCGAACGTGAACGGCGACGTTGCATGCGCCGGCGCGATCAGTTCCATCTTTTCCAGCGCCTTCACGCGGCTCTGCGCCTGGCGCGCCTTGGTGGCCTGCGCCTTGAAGCGGTTGATGTAGCTCTGCAGATGCGCGACCGTGCGCTGCTGCTTCTCATACGCGCTCTGTTGCAGCGCGATCTGCTGCGCGCGCAACACTTCGAATTGCGAGTAGTTGCCGCCGTAGCGCTTGATCTGCTGCTGTTCGAGGTGCAGCGTGACGTCGCAGACCGAGTCGAGAAATTCGCGGTCGTGCGAGATCACGATCAGCGTGCCGGCGTAGCGATGCAGCCAGTCTTCGAGCCAGACGATCGCGTCGAGGTCCAGGTGGTTGGTCGGTTCGTCGAGCAGCAGGAGATCGGAGCGGCACATCAGCGCCTGGGCGAGATTCAGCCGCATGCGCCAGCCACCCGAGAAACTGCTGACCGGCTCGCGCGTCTGTTCGAGCGTGAAGCCGAGACCGAGCAGCAACGCTTCGGCGCGCGCGGGCGCGGTGTAGCCGTCGGCGTCCGCGAACGCAGCGTGCGCTTCGCCTTCGGCTGCGCCATCGTGCGCGGCGGAGGCGGCGGCGATGCGCGCCTCGATCGTACGCAACGCGGCGTCGCCGTCGAGCGTGTAGTCGAGCGCGGTCTTGTCCGCGGCGGGCGTTTCCTGTGCGACGTGGGCGATGCGCCAGGTGGGCGGAATGGAAAAATCGCCGCCGTCCGCATGCAGTTCGCCGAGCAGCACGGCAAACAGCGTCGACTTGCCCGCGCCGTTCGCCCCCACGAGGCCGGCCTTTTCGCCGGGGTTGAGGGTGAACGTGGTGTTGTCGAAGAGCGGTTTGGTGCCGCGCGCGAGGCTGAACTGATTAAAGCGGATCACGAAGAGGCCGGCTGAAGAAAACCGCTATTTTAGACTGCCCGGCGTGACACCGGGCGCTCAGTCCGGATCGGCCATTCGGACAACTGTTGTGGCGCGGCTTTTGGCATAGACTGACGGCTTTCACGGGGAGAGCACATGACATCGATTTATTCGTTTTCGGCGCGCACGCTCGGCGGCGAGGAAGTGAGCCTCACGCAGTATCAAGGCAAGGTGTTGCTGATCGTCAATACGGCGAGCGAATGCGGATTCACGCCGCAGTATGCGGGCTTGCAAAAGCTGTATGACGCCTACGCCGCGCGCGGGCTCGCGGTGCTCGGGTTTCCGTGCAACCAGTTCGGCAAGCAGGAACCGGGCGACGCCGCGCAGATCGGCAGTTTCTGCGAAAAGAACTACGGCGTGACCTTCCCAATGTTCGACAAGATCGATGTGAACGGCGCGAACGCTCATCCGCTGTTCCGCTATCTGACGGGCGAGGCGCCGGGTCTGCTGGGGCTTGAAGGAATCAAATGGAATTTCACCAAATTTCTGATCGGCCGGGACGGCAATGTCGTGAAGCGCTATGCGCCGCTCACCAAGCCCGAGGCGATGACAGCGGATATCGAAAAACTGTTGTGAGGCGCTGAGGTCGCGGCACGGCGCCTCCAGCACGCCTAAAGAATCGGTGAAAAAAGCCGCGCCACGTGCATCAGCACGCGCCGCAGCGCGCTTGCGTGCCGGTATTCGTTGCGATCGATTTCGAGCGATTCGGCGAAATCATTCAGCAGCATCGTTTCGACTTCCTGCGCGAAGCCGTGGTCCACGGTCAGCACCATGATCTCGAAGTTCAGCCGGAAAGAGCGGTTGTCGAGATTGGCACTGCCGATCGCGGCAGCCACGCTGTCGATCAGGATGACCTTCTGATGCAGGAAGCCCGGCTGGTAGCGAAAGATGCGGATGCCCGCGCGCAGCGAGTCGTACGCATACAGCTTCGAGGCGGCGAACACCACCAGGTGGTCGCGCCGGCACGGAATCAGGATGCGCACGTCGACGCCGCGCAGCACCGCGAGCCGCAGCGCCGAGAACACGGCTTCGTCCGGCACGAGATAGGGCGTGGTGATCCAGACGCGCTCGCGCGCCGCATTGATCGCTTCGACGAAAAAGAGCGAGCAGGTTTCCTGCTTGTCGGCCGGACCGCTCGGCACGACGAGGCAGTGCATGCCGTCGTTCCCGGCAGGGGCGCCGGGTGCCGCCGCAGGCATATCGAATTCGGGCAACTGTTGCGTGGCCCAGTGCCAGTCCTCGGTGAAGACGAACTGGATGCTCGCGACCGCCGGGCCGCGCACCTCGATATGCGTATCGCGCCACGGCGACAGCGGCGCCCTGCCGCCGAGATATTCGACGCCGACGTTATGGCCGCCGACGAACGCACGCTCACCATCCACCGCAACGATCTTGCGGTGATTGCGAAAGTTCAGTTGCAGGCGGTTGACGAAACGGCGGTTGGTCGCGAACGGATGCATCTCGACACCGCCCGCGCGCAGCGCCGCGACGTAGCGGTGCGGCAGATCGAAGCTGCCGATGCTGTCGTACAGGAAGTAGACGCGCACGCCTTGACTGGCCTTGGCGATCAACGCGTCCTTGAGCATCTCGCCGAGCGCGTCGTCGCGCACGATGAAGAACTGCACGATGACGTAGTGGCGCGCGTTCTCGATTGCTTCGAAGATGGCCTCGAACGTTGCGGCGCCATTCACCAGCGTGCGCACGGAATTGCCCGGTAAAAACGGCATGCCGCCGAGACGCGTGAGCGAATGCGCGAACCTGCCGCCGAGTTGCTGCGTCGGCAATCCCGCCGACGAAGCCTGCGTGTCCCATTCCGGTGGATGCGCACGCGTGCGCAGCAGTTCGTTTTCGACGCGGCGCGCGTCCGCATAGCCGGCGAACTTGCTGCGGCCGAGGAAGAGATACGGAACCAGCGTCAGATAAGGCATCGCGACCAACGACACGGCCCACGCGATCGCCCCTTGCGACGTACGGGTGTTGAGAATCGCGTGACACGCCGCAATCGCCCCGAGGATGTGGGCGAGAGCAACCAGTGGGCCGACATGAAGCAGGTCGAATTGCATAAGCTCGCGAAGAGTTGGCGAAGCGGCGCGGCGCCACCTGCATCGCGCCTACACCACTGGCCGACGGAACCTCAGACCGGCAGATCCGCCGCCTGAATCAGAAACACGTTGTTGTCGCCGGCGCTGGTCGACAGCCACACGAGATCCAGACCGCCGAACGCCGCTTCGACGTGCGCGCGCTCGTTGCCGATCTCGACCACCAGCACGCCGTCTTCGGTCAGCCAGTTGCGCGCCTCGGCGATGATCCGGCGCACGATGTCCATGCCGTCCGCGCCGCCCGCGAGCGCCATGTCCGGCTCGTGCTTGTATTCGGCGGGCAGTTCCTGCATGGACGCCGCGTTCACGTACGGCGGATTGCTGATGATCACGTCGTAGCGGCGTTCGGCGAGCGGCGCATACAGATCGCCTTCGAACAGCGCGATGCGGTCCTCGAGCTTGTAGTCCGTCACGTTGCGCGTCGCGACTTCGAGCGCCGGCGCCGACAGGTCCACCGCGTCGATATCCGCGTTCGGGAAGGCATGCGCCGCGAGAATCGCGAGGCAACCGGAGCCGGTGCACAGCTCCAGCACCGCGCTCACCTGTTCGGGATCTTCCACGTACGGCTGCAGGCCGTCCTGCAGCAATTCGCCGATGAACGAACGCGGCACGATTACGCGCTCATCGACGTGAAAGCGAAAGCCGTGCATCCACGCTTCCTGCGTGATGTACGCGGCCGGCACGCGATCGGCGGCGCGGCGCTCGATCACGTTCAGCACGGCGTCGATCTCGGCCGCACTCAGGCGTGCGTCGAGGAACGGATCGAGCAGATCGAGCGGCAGATGCAGCGTATGCAGGATCAGGTAGGCGGCTTCGTCGTACGCGTTGGCCGAACCGTGGCCGAACGACAGCTCGGCCTGGTTGAAGCGCGACACCGCGAAACGCAGCAGGTCGCGGACAGTGGAAAACGGGAGCGTCATCGCGAATAGTCCTTGGTCAGGCGATCAGTTGTTCGAGCACGCGGCGATACACGTTCTTCAGCGGCTCGATGTGTGCGATTTCGATATGTTCGTCGATCTTGTGGATGCTGGCGTTCAGCGGGCCGAATTCGATCACCTGCTCGCAGATGCGCGCGATGAAGCGGCCGTCCGACGTGCCGCCGGTGGTCGACAGTTCGGTGGCCACGCCGGTCTCGTCTTTGATCGCCTTCGCGAGCGCGTTCGACAACTCGCCGCGCGGCGTCAGGAACGGCAGACCGCTCACGTTCCACTGCAGATCGTAGTCGAGGCCGTGTTTGTCGAGGATCGCATGCACGCGAGTCTGCAAACCTTCGACGGTGCTGGCCGTCGAAAAGCGGAAGTTGAACATCACGTCCGCGTGGCCGGGGATCACGTTGGTCGCACCGGTGCCGCTGTGAATGTTCGACACCTGCCACGTGGTGGGCGGGAAGTATTCGTTGCCTTCGTCCCAGCGTTCCGCTACCAGCTCGGCGAGCGCAGGCGCAAGCAGATGCACCGGATTTTTCGCCAGATGGGGATACGCGATGTGGCCTTGCACGCCCTTGACGATCAGCTTGCCCGACATCGAACCGCGCCGGCCGTTCTTCACCATGTCGCCGAACTGCGCGCTCGACGTCGGTTCGCCGACGATGCAGTAGTCCATGCGCTCGCCGCGCGCCTGCAGCGCTTCGACGACCTTGACGGTGCCGTCGGTGGCCGGGCCTTCTTCGTCGCTCGTGATCAGGAACGCGATCGAGCCGCGATGCGCGGGGTGCGCCGCGACGAATTCCTCGCTCGCCACCACGAAGCCCGCGATCGACGTCTTCATGTCCGCCGCGCCGCGGCCGTACAGCTTGCCGTCGCGCCGGGTCGGCTCGAACGGCGCCGAGTGCCACTGTTCGAGCGGGCCGGTCGGCACGACGTCAGTATGTCCTGCGAACGCGAGCAGTTTGCCCTTCGTGCCGTCGACGCCGCGTTTGACGGCCCACAGGTTGGTCACGCCGTTCGATTCGATCGTCTCGTGCTCGAAGCCGAGCGCGGACAGGCGTTCGATCAAAAGGCGCTGGCAATGCTGGTCGTCGGGCGTCACGGACGCACGCGCGATCAGTTGTTCGGTAAGGGCGAGGGTGCCGGACATGGTTTCAGTACAAGCCACTTTGAAATGAAAAAATGCCGGCTGGCGGTTGGACACCGCAGCCGGCAACAGCGTTTGATGCACGCGGCGCGTGCCGCGCTTACCGCTTGCTCTGCTTACTCGTTCTGCGTCTTGCGTTCAGTCACACGCGTCGGATTACGCGAACAGCGCCGCGTACTCGTCCGCGGAAAAACCGAGCGACTTGACGCGCCCGTTGACCACCAGCACCGGCCGCTTGATCACCGACGGCTTGTGGATCATCAACGCGATCGCGCCCGGCTGCGTGTCAGCGGCCGCTTTCATGTCGTCGGACAGACCGCGCCACGTCGTGCCGCGACGGTTCAGCAACGCGTCGAGCTTCACGTCCTTCAGCCAGTCCTGCACGAGCGGCTCGGTCACGCCGGCCTTCTTGAAGTCGTGAAACTCGAACTCGACGCCGTGTTCTTCCAGCCACACGCGGGCCTTCTTGACGGTGTCGCAGTTCGGGATGCCGTAGACGACGGTTTTCGTGCCGCGCGCCATCAATCGCCTCGCAGCAGCTCGTTCAGACCGACCTTCGCGCGCGTTTTGGCGTCGACCTTCTTGACGATCACCGCGCAGTACAGGCTGTGCGAGCCGTCCTTCGAGGGCAGGTTGCCCGCCACCACCACGGAGCCCGCCGGAATGCGGCCGTACGTGACTTCGCCGGTTTCGCGGTCGTAAATCTTGGTGCTCTGGCCGAGGTACACGCCCATCGAGATCACCGAGTTCTCTTCGACGATCACGCCTTCCACCACTTCCGAGCGCGCGCCGATGAAGCAGTTGTCTTCGATGATGACCGGGTTCGCCTGCAGCGGCTCCAGCACGCCGCCAATGCCCACGCCGCCCGACAGGTGCACGTTCTTGCCGATCTGCGCGCACGAACCGACGGTGGCCCACGTGTCGACCATCGTGCCTTCGTCGACGTAAGCGCCGATGTTGGTGTACGACGGCATCAGCACGACGTTCTTCGCGATGAACGAGCCGCGGCGCGCGATGGCGGGCGGCACCACGCGGAAGCCGCCGGCGGCGAAGTCTTCAGCGGTGTAGTTCGCGAATTTCGACGGCACCTTGTCGTAGAACTGGCTGTAGCCGCCGGCCGGCATCGGCGCGTTGTCTTCGAGGCGGAACGACAGCAGCACGGCTTTCTTCAGCCACTGATTGACGACCCAGTCGCCGTCCTTCTTTTCGGCGACGCGCAGCGCGCCCTTGTCCAGTTGCTCGATCGCGTGGGCGACGGCTTCGCGCACTTCGGCCGGAGCGGCCTTCGGCGACAGGTCGGCGCGGTTTTCCCAGGCGGTGTCAATGATCTGCTGAAGTTGTTGCGACATATGCGTGCTTTTCTGAAGAGTTGAAGTCTGAAGAGGGGATGCGATGCACCGGGAGTTCGGTTGCGAGGTGCCGGAGTTCGGGCGGCCTCGCGAAACTCAACCGGCGATCGCGCGGCAAAAATCGACGACCCGCTGCGCGCCCTCGGTGCATTCGTCGACGTCGGCGACGAGCGCGAGGCGCACGAAATTGCGGCCGGGGTTCACGCCGTGCGCGGTACGCGCGAGGAACGAGCCCGGCAGAACCGTCACATTATAGTCGGCGTACAGGCGCTGGGCGAACTCGGTGTCCGACAGACCCGTGCGCGAGACGTCCGCCCACAAGTAGAACGCGGCGTCCGGCAGGCGCACGTCGAGCACTTCCGCGAGCATCGGCGTGACGGTGGAGAACTTCTGCACGTACTTTGCGCGGTTCTCGCGCACGTGAGTTTCGTCGTTCCACGCGGCGATGCTGGCGCTCTGGAACACCGTCGAGAGCGCCGCGCCGTGGTAGGTGCGGTACAGCAGGAAGGCCGTGAGGATGGCCGCGTCGCCGGCGACGAAGCCCGAGCGCATGCCCGGCACGTTCGAACGCTTGGACAGGCTCGACAGCATGACGAGGCGCTCGAAGCCGCGGCCGAGCTTGTGCGCGGCTTCCAGGCCGCCGAGCGGCGGATTCGCTTCGTCGAAATAGATTTCCGAGTAGCACTCGTCCGACGCGATCACGAAACCATAGCGGTCCGACAGCGCGAACAGCTCGCGCCAGTCGTCGAGCGTGAGTACCGCGCCGGTCGGGTTGCCGGGCGAGCAGACGTACAGCAGTTGCGTGCGGGCCCAGATGTCGGCCGGCACCGCCGGGTAGTCGCACGCGAAGTTGCGCGCCGGATCGCTATTGACGAAGTACGGCTGCGCGCCGCCGAGCAGCGCCGCGCCTTCGTAGATTTGGTAGAACGGGTTCGGACAGAGTACGATCGCAGGCTCGCCGCCGGCGTTGCGCTGGGGGTCCAGCACCGTCTGCGCGAGAGCGAACAGCGCCTCGCGCGAACCCGACACCGGCAGCACCTGGGTGGCCGGGTCGAGCGGCGGCAGGTTGTAGCGCTGTGTGACCCAGTTCGCGATCGATTCGCGCAGCGCGGGCGTTCCGAGCGTGGCCGGATACGCGGCGAGGCCGCCGAGCGAGGCCACCACGGCGTCGCGGATCAGCGCGGGCGTCGGATGTTTCGGCTCGCCGATGCCGAAGCTGATGTGCGCAAGGCTGGCGGGCGGCGTAACGTCCTTGAAAAGCACGCGCAGCTTTTCGAACGGGTAGGACTGAAGGGAGTCGAGTAGGGGGTTCACTGGGCGGATCGAGCCTGATCGAAGATGGGCGCAGATGAATGCTGGGAGAAACGCGGCGCGCGCACCGGTGGCGCAGCCCGTTGTAGCGCGGGGCCGACCGGCCGGCAGCGGCGGCAAGCGGATGATTATAGCGTGGCGCGCATGACGCGGCGGACAACGTGGCGGGCGTCGCGAGACGAGTGAAGGGGCGAGCTGGTTGGCAGGCGGTGCGCGGCCATTAAGCAGTCGACAAGCACGGCACGGCGGCGCGCGCCGGCAGTTGCGGCCGCCGCGCCGTGTGGCGCAACAAACCACGCAGCAAACGAAACACGTCGCGCCGGCAAGCAGCGGCGCAACCCGCCAGGCGGCGCAGCGTATGCGTTGCAGCGGGAACGACGCGAGCCGCACACGGTTCGCGCAAGAAAAGAAGCAGGAGCATCAATGTACGCAGCAGTTCAGGAGACAGCCGCACGACGCGGGCGCACACCCGCCGCATGCGTTGACGGCACGACGAGGAGCCCCGCGCGATGACCCACTGGCTTCGCAACGGCTGGCCGACGCTCGCGATCATGCTGGGCGCATCGGTATGGGGGATGATCTGGTATCCGCTGCGCATGCTCGCGGCGCTCGGCGTCACCGGCACCGCGGCAAGCGCGCTGACGAGCGGCGCAGGCTGCCTGTTCGTGCTGCTGGTGCGTCATCGAGCGCTCAAGACGGTGCGCTGGCACTGGCTGCTGCCGGCGCTCGCGCTGGCCGCGGGCATCACCAATCTCGGCTTCGTGTGGGGCTCGATTCATGGCCAGGTGATGCGCGTGCTGCTGCTGTTCTATCTCACTCCGGCGTGGACGGCGCTCTTCGCGCACTTCATCCTGCACGAGCGGCTGACATGGGCGGGCGCGGGCCTCGCGGCGCTGTCGCTGGCCGGCGCGATGACCATGCTGTGGTCGCCGCAACTGGGTATGCCGTTGCCCGGCAATCTCGCCGAATGGGCGGGCCTCGCGGGCGGCATGGGCTTTGCGATGAGCAACGTGCTGATCCTCAAGACGAGCCGCGTGCTGCCGGACATGAAGCCGGAAATGCGCACCGCGACAATCTTCGGCGGCGCGGCGCTCTTTAGCGCTTGCGCGTCGCTGTTCGAAGCGATGCCCGCGCCGCCCACCGGTGCGCATCTGGGCACTGCCGCATGGCTCGTGCTCGGCCTCGGTCTGCTGCTGGCGTCGAACAATATGCTGGTGCAGTACGGGCTTGCGCGCGTGCCGGCCAACCGCGCGTCGATCATCATGCTGTTCGAGATCGTGGTCACCGCGCTGTCCGCGTGGCTGTTCGCCGGCGAGACGCCGGGCCCGCGCGAATGGGCCGGCGGCGTGTGCATCGTGCTGGCGTCGGCGCTGTCGAGTTGGGTGCATCGGAGCAAGGCCGTGCCGCCCGATCCGGCCACCGCGGACGCGAGCCTCGACGACGCGCACGATGCCGGTCGCGGCGACCGTAACGGCGGTAAGAATCGCCCACGCGCGATGGTATGATTGCCCCTCATTGGCCGGCGCATGTCTGACCGCGTGCCGCCGGCGCCCGTGTCGCGAAGGATCGCGGGCTGCTTCGCCTCAATGGCGAACGGCTTACGCAGCCTTCACGAGCCACTTATCATTTTCCCTTTTCAAACAGCGAAATCGCCGTGCGTCTGACCTCGATCAAACTCGCTGGCTTCAAGTCATTCGTCGATCCCACGCATTTCCAGGTTCCGGGCCAGCTGGTTGGCGTGGTGGGACCGAACGGGTGCGGCAAGTCCAACATCATCGATGCCGTGCGCTGGGTGCTCGGCGAATCGCGCGCCTCCGAGCTGCGCGGCGAATCGATGCAGGACGTGATCTTCAATGGCTCGACCGCGCGCAAGCCCGGCAGCCGCGCCAGCGTCGAACTCGTGTTCGACAACGCCGATGGCCGCGCCGCCGGCCAATGGGGCCAGTATGCCGAAATCGCCGTGAAGCGCGTGCTCACGCGCGACGGCACCTCGAGCTACTACATCAACAATCTGCCGGCGCGCCGCCGCGACATCCAGGACATCTTCCTCGGCACCGGCCTCGGGCCGCGCGCGTACGCGATCATCGGGCAGGGCATGATCGCGCGCCTGATCGAGGCGAAGCCCGAAGAGCTGCGCGTGTTCCTCGAAGAAGCCGCCGGCGTGTCGAAGTACAAGGAACGCCGCCGCGAGACCGAGAACCGTTTGCACGACACGCGCGAAAATCTGACGCGGGTCGAGGACATCGTCCGCGAACTGGGGACCAACCTCGAGAAGCTCGAAGGCCAGGCGGTGGTCGCCACGCGCTACAAGGAACTGCAGGCCGACGGCGAAGAGAAGCAGCGTCTGTTGTGGCTGTTGCGCAAGAACGAAGCCGGCAGCGAGCAGGAACGCCAGCAACGCGCGATCGAACAGGCGCAGATCGACCTCGAAGCGCAAACCGCGAAGTTGCGCGAAGTCGAAGCGCAACTCGAAACGCTGCGGGTCGCGCATTATTCCGCGAGCGATGCGATGCAGGGCGCGCAAGGCGCGCTGTACGAGGCGAACTCGGAAGTCAGCCGCCTCGAAGCCGAGATCAAGTTCATCGTCGAATCGCGCAACCGCGTGCAGGCGCAGATCGCCGCGCTGAGCGCGCAGCGCGAGCAGTGGCAGTCGCAAGCCGAAAAGGCGCAGGGCGATATCGAAGACGCCGAAGAGCAATTGGCCGTCGCCGAAGAAAAAGCCGCGCTGGCCGAAGACGAAGCCGCCGCGAAGCACGACGCGATGCCCGCGCTCGAAGCGCGTTGGCGCGACGCGCAGACCGAGCTGAACGCGGAGCGCGGCGGGATCGCGCAGACCGAACAGGCGTTGAAGCTCGAGGCCGCGCATCAGCGCAATGCCGATCAGCAGTTGCAGCAACTGCAGCAGCGTCACGAGCGCCTGAAGCTCGAAGCGGGCGGCCTCGACGCGCCCGACGAAGCGCAGCTCGAAGACCTGCGCATGCAGCTCGCCGAGCACGAAGAGATTCTGCACGACGCGCAGGCGCGTCTGACCGACGCGCAGGAAACGCTGCCGCGTCTGGACGCCGAACGCCGCACCGCGCAGGAGCGCGTGCAGGCCGAAAGCGCCCAGATTCATCAGCTCGACGCACGCCTTGCCGCGCTCAGGCAACTGCAGGAAAACGTCCAGACCGAAGGCAAGATCCAGCCGTGGCTCGACAAGCACGAACTGGGCGGCCTGCCGCGTCTGTGGAAGAAGCTGCACGTCGAAGCCGGTTGGGAAACCGCGCTCGAAGCGGTGTTGCGCGAGCGGCTAGCCGCACTCGAAGTGTCGAATCTCGACTGGGTCAAGGCGTTCGCCACCGACGCACCGCCCGCGAAGCTCGCGTTCTACGCGCCGCCCGTCGCCGGTCAGCCGGCCGCCACGCCGCCCGCTTTGCGGCCGTTGCTGTCGCTCGTGCGCATCGACGACGCGGGCATCCGCGCGGTGCTGACCGACTGGCTGGGGCTCGCCTTCGTCGCGGACGACCTGCAGCAGGCGCTCGGCATGCGCTCGCAATTGCCGGAAGGCGGCTCGTTCGTCGTGAAGGCGGGGCATGTGGTGACGCGCGTCGGCGTGCAGCTGTATGCAGCCGATTCCGAACAGGCCGGCATGCTGGCCCGTCAGCAGGAAATCGAAAACCTCGCGCGCCAGGTGCGCGCGCAGGCCTTGCTCGCCGACGAGGCAAAGGCTGCGGCGATTCGCGCCGAAGCCGCGCACACGCAAGCCGCGCAGGTGCTGACCGACGTGCGTCAGCAGGCCGAACGCGCGACGCAGCGCGTGCACGCCCTGCAGATGGACGTGCTCAAGCTCACCCAGGCGCATGAGCGTTACACGCAGCGCAGCACGCAGATTCGCGAGGAACTCGAAGAGATCACCGCGCAGATCGAAGAGCAGCGCGCGATGCGTGCGGAGTCGGAGGCGAACTTCGAGCGGCACGACGGCGAACTGGCCGAACTGCAGGCGCGTTTCGAAGATCACCAGCTGGCCTTCGAGGCACTCGACGAAGAACTGACCACCGCACGCGGTCAGGCGCGCGACCTCGACCGTGGCGCCACCGATGCGCGCTTCGCCGCTCGCAACATGGCGAACCGTATCGACGAACTGAAGCGCAGCATTCAGGTCGCGCACGAGCAGAGCGAGCGTGTCGCGGCATCGCTGGAAGACGCGCGCGCCGAGTTGGAGACGATCAACGAGCAGACCGCGCACACCGGCCTGCAGGACGCGCTCGACATCCGTTCGGTCAAGGAAGAGGCGCTGCATGCCGCGCGCCTCGAACTGGACGATCTCACCGCCAAGCTGCGCGCCGCCGACGAAACCCGCCTCGCCACCGAGCGCGCGCTGCAACCGCTGCGCGAGCGCATCAACGAATTGCAGTTGAAGGAGCAGGCCGCGCGACTGAACGGCGAGCAGTTCATCGAGCAACTCGCGGCGGCGGGCGTCGACGAGGCCGAACTGCAGGCCAAGCTCACGCCGGACATGAAGCCGTCGTATCTGCAAGGCGAAGTCACGCGTATCAACAATGCAATCGTCGCGCTCGGCCCGGTCAACATGGCCGCGCTCGACGAGCTGAAGGCGGCCACCGAGCGCAAGACGTTCCTCGACGCGCAATCGGCTGACCTGACGAGCGCGATCGAAACGCTCGAAGACGCGATCCGCAAGATCGACGCCGAAACGCGCACGCTGTTGCAAGGCACCTTCGACGAAGTGAACCGTCATTTCGGCGAACTGTTCCCGCGTCTGTTCGGCGGCGGTCAGGCGAAGCTGATCATGACCGGCGACGAGATTCTCGACGCCGGCGTGCAGGTGATGGCGCAGCCTCCGGGCAAGAAGAATTCGACTATTCACCTGCTGTCGGGCGGCGAGAAAGCGTTGACCGCCACCGCGCTGGTGTTCGCGATGTTCCAGCTGAATCCGGCGCCGTTCTGTCTGCTCGACGAAGTGGACGCGCCGCTCGACGACGCCAACACCGAACGTTTCGCGAACCTCGTGCGGGCGATGTCGGACAAAACCCAGTTCCTGTTCATCTCGCACAACAAGATCGCGATGGAAATGGCGCAACAGTTGATCGGTGTGACCATGCAGGAGCAGGGCGTGTCACGCATCGTCGCGGTCGACATGGAAACGGCGGCCGGTTTCGCCCAGAATATCGTTTGAGTTAAAGCCTTCGCGGGCGTCCGCGTTCAGCGCAGCGGCTTGCATGGCAGGCCGCGCGACACGTGGAGCGGGCGCATGACCGCGCGGATAAAGAATTGCTGATGGAGCATGCATGGACGAGTTGACACTCGGTTTGATCGGCGCGGGTGCCGTGGTGGTCGGGGGCGTGGTCGTGTACAACGCGTGGCAGAGCGCGAAGGTGCGTCGCAAGATGCCGCGCCCGATGCCTGCCGAGACCGCTGAAACTTTCGCGCGGGACGATCAGGAGGAGCAGAGTCCGTTCATCGAACCGGCCCGGCCGACTACGCGCCGCGAACCGGTGGTGAATTCCGACGCCCCGACGGAAACGGCTGAGAGGCGCGTCGAGCCCACGTTCGGCGGCAGCTCCGTCGCGCCGCTCGACACGCCGGCCGATATTCAGGCCGACACCGTCACGCCGAACGGCTTTCCGGAAGCCGAGGGCGTGGCCGAAGCGGAAGGCGAGCACGTCCATACGGCCGAGGCCGGTGAGGGCAAGCCGGCGGCCGCCGCTCGCGATGCCGCGCGCGAGGACAACGAGCGGGCCGAACCGATTCTGCCCGCCGCCACGACGATATCGTCGGCGCCGCCGGCCATCGTCGATCGGCGGATCGACTGCATCGTGCCGATCCGTCTGAACGGGCCGGTTGCCGGCGACAAGGTGATTCCGCTCGCGCAGCGCCTGCGCCGCGCCGGCAGCAAGCCGGTGCATATCGAAGGCAAGCTCGAAGGCGGGGCGTGGGAGCTGCTGCAAAACGGCGCGCGCTATGAAGAACTGCGCGCGGCCGCGCAGCTTGCCAATCGCAGCGGCGCGCTCAACGAACTCGAATTTTCGGAGTTCGTGACCGGGGTGCAGCAATTCGCCGATGCGCTCGATGCATCGCCGGAATTCCCGGACATGCTCGAAACGGTGGCGATGGCGCGCGAGCTCGACGGGTTCGCCGCACAGTGCGACGCGCAGCTGTCGATCAACGTGCTCTCCGACGGCGCGCCGTGGTCGGCCAACTACGTGCAGGCGGTGGCGTCGCAGGACGGCTTGCTGCTCTCGCGCGACGGCACGCGGTTCGTCAAGCTCGACGCGCGCCAGAGCCCGGTGTTCATGCTGCAGTTCGGCGACACCAACTTCCTGCGCGACGACCTTACCTACAAGGGCGGCCAGATGATTACGCTGGTGCTCGACGTGCCGGTCGCCGACGAGGACATCCTGCCGTTCCGGCTGATGTGCGACTACGCGAAATCGCTGGCTGAGCGTATCGGCGGACGGGTGGTCGACGATGGACGCCGTCCGTTGCCGGAAACCGCGCTGCTCGCGATCGAGAAGCAGTTGATGACGCTCTACGCGAAACTCGAACAGGCCGGGATTCCGGCTGGGTCGCCCGCCACCCGGCGCCTGTTCAGCCAGTAACGAGCACGATTTTTCGGTGTCTCGACGGCCGCACGATGTGCGGCCGTCGTCGTTTGTGGCGCTGCGTTCGCATGTCGCGACGCAGCGCGCGCGAGCCTGCCGGAACCGGCGCGCGGCGAAGCCGCGGTCCACTCGCGGCCATTCTGCCGCCACGCTAAAACAAGCCTCCGCATGTAGCCCATTCGGCCGATGTAAAGGGGCACGCTTCCTGCGATAATCCAATGTCCGAATTTCATCAAGAACCGTCAGAGAGCATGGCCAGAACTCCCGTCTTCCCCTCAGCAACCAGCGCTCCGGCCGAGCGCGCCGTGTGGCTGCGCGCGGAACTCGAACGCGCGAACTACGCGTACTACGTGCTCGACCAGCCGGACCTGCCGGACGCGGAGTACGACAAGCTGTTCAAGGAACTGGAGCGTATCGAGACGGAGCATCCGGATCTGATCGTGCCGGATTCGCCCACCCAGCGCGTGGGCGGCGAGGCGGCGAGCGGCTTCGAGCAGGTCGTGCACGACCTGCCCATGCTGTCGCTGAACAACGGTTTCGCCGATGAAGACATTGTCGCGTTCGACAAACGCGTCGGCGACGCGCTCGGCAGGAACGCGAGCGAGCCGCCGGTTCCGGTCGACTACGCGGCCGAGCTGAAATTCGACGGCCTCGCCATCTCGCTGCGGTACGTCAACGGCGCGTTCGTGCAGGCGGCCACCCGTGGCGATGGCACCACCGGCGAGAACGTCACCGAAAACGTCCGCACGATCCGCTCCATCCCGCTCAAGCTCAAAGGCAGGCGCGTGCCGCGCATCCTCGACGTACGCGGCGAAGTGCTGATGTTCAAGCGCGATTTCGAACGCCTGAACGAACGCCAGCGCGCGGCCGAGCAGAGGGAATTCGCCAATCCGCGTAACGCGGCGGCGGGCAGTTTGCGGCAGCTCGATTCGAAGATCACCGCGCAGCGGCCGCTGTCGTTTTTTGCCTATGGTATTGGCGTGCTCGACGGGATCGACATGCCTGCCACGCACAGCGAATTGCTCGACTGGTACAAGGAACTCGGCTTGCCGGTGAACAGCGAGCGGGCGGTGGTGCAGGGCGCCGAAGGCTTACTGAGGTTCTTCCATGCGGTCGGCGAGAAGCGCGACACGCTGCCGTACGACATCGACGGGGTGGTCTACAAGGTCAACCGGCGTGACGAGCAGGACGCGCTCGGCTTCGTGTCGCGCGCGCCGCGTTTTGCGCTCGCGCACAAGTTTCCCGCGCAGGAAGCGCTGACCCGGCTCGTTGCGATCGACGTGCAGGTCGGCCGCACCGGCGCGATCACGCCGGTGGCACGCCTCGAGCCGGTGTTCGTCGGCGGCGCGACGGTCACCAATGCCACGCTGCATAACGAAGACGAAGTGCGCCGCAAGGATATCCGCATCGGCGATACGGTGATCGTACGGCGCGCCGGCGACGTGATTCCCGAAGTGGTGAGCGCGCTGCTCGAGCGCCGCCCGGCGGACGCCCGCGAGTTCGTGATGCCGACCCAGTGCCCGGTGTGCGGCTCGAACATCGAGCGGCTGCCCGACGAGGCGATTGCGCGCTGTACCGGCGGCCTCTTCTGTCCGGCGCAACGCAAGCAGGCGCTGTGGCACTTCGCGCAGCGGCGCGCGCTCGACATCGACGGGCTCGGCGAGAAAATCATCGATCAACTGGTCGAGCAGAATCTGGTGCGCACGCCGGCCGATCTGTTCAACCTCGGCTTCGCGACGCTCGCGGAACTCGACCGCTTCGCCGACAAGTCCGCGCAGAACCTGCTCGATTCGCTCGAAAAGGCCAAGCACACTACACTGGCGCGCTTTATTTATGCGCTCGGCATCCGTCACGTGGGCGAATCGACGGCGAAAGATCTGGCCAAACATTTCGGTTCGCTGACGCCGATCATGGACGCGTCGGTCGAAGCGCTGCTCGAAGTCAACGACGTGGGGCCGGTGGTCGCCGAGTCGCTTCATCAGTTCTTCGCCGAAGAGCACAACCGCACGGTGATCGAGCAACTGCGCGCGCCGGGCAAGGTCACATGGCCGGAAGGTCCGCCCGCACCGAAGGCGCCGCAAGGCGTGCTGGCCGGCAAGACCGTGGTGTTGACCGGCACGTTGCCGAACCTGTCGCGCGAAACGGCGAAGGAGATGCTCGAGGCGGCCGGCGCGAAAGTGGCGGGGTCCGTGTCGAAGAAAACGGATTATGTGGTCGCGGGAGCCGACGCCGGCAGCAAGTTGGCGAAGGCCGAGGAACTCGGCATCCCCGTACTCGACGAAGATGGTATGCATCAGCTCCTGGAGGGGCAGTTATGATCCGCGAAATTCTCAAGATGGGCGATCCGCGTCTGCTGCGTATTGCCGATCCGGTCGATCACTTCGACACGCCCGAACTGCATGAACTCGTCAAGGACATGTTCGAGACCATGCATGATGCAAACGGCGCGGGCCTCGCCGCGCCGCAGATCGGCGTCAATCTGCAGGTGGTGATCTTCGGCTTCGGCAAGAACGAGCGCTATCCGGATGCGCCGCCGGTGCCGGAAACGGTGCTGATCAATCCGACCATTACGCCGGTCTCGCTCGATATGGAGGAGGGCTGGGAAGGCTGTCTGTCGGTGCCGGGCCTGCGGGGCGCGGTGAGCCGGTTTTCGATGATCAAGTATCACGGCTTCGATCAGTATGGCAAGCCGATCGACCGGGTGGCAGAGGGTTTTCATGCGCGTGTCGTGCAGCACGAGTGCGATCACCTGATCGGCAAGCTGTATCCGATGCGGATCAACGACTTTGCGAAATTCGGTTTCACCGAAGTGCTATTTCCGGATATGGATCCGAATAGCGACGATTGAGGCGGTGGCGATCTGCGTTGCGCGGTTGGTGCGTGCGACGCGCGGCAGTTGCGGTGTGCCGCGTCGGCGCCGGCAATAAAAAACCCACGCATCTGCGTGGGTTTTTTATCGAGCTTGCGCCTGTCCAACGCCTCGCTCAGACAGACGCTCGCAGCATCATCAGAACGACTCGTCCGCTGACAGATAGCGCCACTGGCCGGGGGGCAGCGCGCCCAGCATCACACGACCCATCCGCACGCGCTTCAGGCCAATCACTTCGAGGCCGACCAGTTCGCACATGCGGCGAATCTGGCGCTTCTTGCCTTCGCGCAGCACGAAACGCAGTTGCTCGCCGTTTTGCCACTCCACCTGGGCCGGCTTCAGCGGCACGTCGTCGAGCGACAGCCCGTGGCGCAGCAGTTCGATGCTTTCGGGCGGGAAGTGGCTTTCGACGTCCACAGTGTGCTCGCCGTAAGCCACGCGCACCAGATACTCCTTGTCGATCTCCGAATGGCCGCCGATCAACTGCTTGGCGACGCGACCGTCCTGCGTCAACACCAGCAGGCCCGTCGAGTCGATGTCGAGGCGGCCGGCCGGCGCGAGCTGGCGCAGATGCGCGACCGAGAAGCGGATCTCCGAATGATCGCCTTCCCAGCGATTCTCCGGCGTGACCAGCGTGATGGCCGGCTGATACCCGTCTTCCGCCTGGCCCGAGACCAGACCGACCGGCTTGTGAATCAGCACCGTCACCTGGCTCGCTTGCGCGGCTTCGGCGGCGGGGTCGATTTCGATGCGCTGATCCGGACGGACCTTGGTGCCGAGCGTGTCGACGCGCTCGCCGTCCACCAGCACCCAGCCTTTTTCGATCCACTCGTCGGCTTCGCGGCGCGAGCACAGGCCGAGTTCGGACATCAGTTTCGACAGACGCAGCATGCCTGGCGCGTCTTCGTAATCGCGACGCGGAGTGCGCGGCGCGGCATCGGCACCGCTCTTGGCGTCGCGGCGCTCGGCGCGTGCCGCTGGCGCCGGGCCGCGCGGCTTGTCGGCGCGTGCGGGGCGGTCGTCACCGAAACGGCGGGGCGCGGACGGCAGGTTTTTGTCGAAGCTGCGTGCGGGGCGTTCGCTGCGTTCGCCGTCACGCGAGGGGCGCTCGCCGAACTCGCGTTTGGCCGGTGCCCGTTCGGTGCGCTCGCCACGGTCGTCGCGCGGTGCGCGTGCCGGACGGTCCGAGCGGTCTGCGTAGCCGCTTTTTACGGGTCCGGCGAAGCTGCGCCCGGATGAACCGCGCTCACCTTCGAGACGACGCGGCGCGCTGTCGCTACGCGGTCCCCGGTCGCTCCGCTCGCTGTTGCGGCGCTCTTGCGGAGCGCCACGGTCGCTGCCGAAACGGGGGCGATCGGAAGCGTCACGCTCGCGGCGCTCCGGACGTTCGGCGCGCGGGCCAGCATTCGACGGTCGGTTCGCGCCGGGGCGCGAACCGCTGAACGGACGGCGCTCGCCGTCGTCGCGACGCGGGGCA
Organism: Paraburkholderia fynbosensis; assembly: GCF_902859935.1. Lineage (GTDB taxonomy): Bacteria > Pseudomonadota > Gammaproteobacteria > Burkholderiales > Burkholderiaceae > Paraburkholderia > Paraburkholderia fynbosensis. Next base: position 41,976 of record NZ_CADIKI010000008.1, on the reverse strand, counting down.
CGGTCGCCGAAACTGCGCGGGGCGCGCTCGCCGCGATTATCCGCGCCTTCGGGGCGGCGGGGTGCGCGTTCACCGCGCTCGCCTGCGCCTTCGAAACGGCGGGGCGCGCGTTCACTGCGCTCGCCTGCACCTTCGAAACGGCGGGGCGCGCGTTCACTGCGGTCACCCGCACCTTCGAAACGGCGGGGCGCGCGTTCACCACGATCACCAGCAGCGCCTTCGAAGCGACGCGGCGCGCGTTCACCACGATCACCCGCACCTTCAAAGCGGCGCGGCGCGCGTTCACCGCGGTCACCCGCACCTTCGGAACGGCGCGGCGCGCGTTCACTGCGGTCACCGGCACCTTCGAAACGGCGGGGCGCGCGTTCACCACGATCACCAGCACCTTCGAAGCGACGCGGTGCGCGTTCACCGCGATCACCCCCCGCGCCTTCCCGGCGCGGCGGCCGATCCGATGTCGTGCGGCGCGGCGCACCTTCGGCGCCCGCGTCCCGCGGGCGCGCAAACGACCCCTCCGCGCGCGGCGCGCGCGCACCGCCGCCCGTCGGCTTGCCGCCCACGGGCCGCTTGCCGCCGCCCGCTGCGCCAGCGCCTTCACCCCGCGCCCCGCTGGAACCTGCCATCGACGGCGTCGGTGCCTGCGGGCGCGTCGGCTTACGTGCCGACGTGCTACCGGTACGGACAGGGGCGCGTTCGGACGAAGCCGGCCGCGGGTGCTTGGCTGTTAATTTGACTCGCATGAAATCTCACACTGCAATCGCGCGCAGCAGTTCGGTCTCGACCTGAATTTGCAGGCGGTTGTCCGACAGACCGTGTCCATCCAGCAGGAACACGTCTTCGACGCGTTCGCCGAGCGTATTGATCCGCGCCGACGCGACGCCGACCCGGTGCTCGGCCAGCACGCGCGCGATCGAATAAAGAAGGCCTGGCCGGTCGTTCGCCGACACGGACAGGATGTAGTATTGGCCGCGCTCGTCGGCCCGAAGATCGACGCGCGGCGTAACAGGGAAGGTCCGCGACAGCCGCGACAAGCGGCCTTTAGACGGCCCCGGCAAAAGGGTTCCGTGGCCGGTGAGACGTGCGGTCAGTTCCTGTTCGACGAGATTGGCAATATCGCGATAATGCACGTCTTCTTCGGTATGCGCGACGAGGAAATTATCGAGCGCATAGCCGTGACGGGTCGTGCTGACCCGCGCATCCAGCACCGACAGGCCATTGCGGTCGAAATACGCGCAAATGCCGGCGAACAGATCGGGCTGATCCTTCACGTACACGAGCACCTGCAACGCTTCGCCGATCGGCGACGGGCGAGCCCGCACGATCGGCGTCGGCGCTTCAACATGGCGGTACAGCACGCGCGTTTGCCACGCGATGTCCGCCGCGTCGTGGCGCAGGAAATAGCCGATGTCGAGCTTGTCCCACAGCGCCTTTTGCGCGCCCTCGGGCACGGTTTCGAGGCGCAGCAGCGCGAGCGCCTCTTCCTGGCGGGACTTCAGTTCCGAATGCGCGTCCGGCCGCGCGCCGCCGAGGACAGCCAGCGTGGCGCGGTACAGATCTTCGAGCAGCTTGCCTTTCCACGTGTTCCAGACTTTCGGGCTGGTGCCGCGAATGTCGGCCACGGTCAGCAGATAAAGCGCGGTCAGACGGCGCTCGGTGCCGACGAGTTCGGCAAAGCGCTTGATGACTTCCGGATCGCTCGTATCCTGCTTCTGTGCGACCTGGCTCATGGTCAGATGCTGTTGCACCAGCCAGACGACCAGGTCGCCGTCCTCGCCCTCGATGCCGTGATGGCGGCAAAAGCGCCGCGCGTCGACCATGCCGAGCGTCGAATGATCGCCGCCGCGGCCCTTGGCGATATCGTGAAACAACGCCGCCACGTACAGCACCCACGGCCGGTCGAGGTTGGCGATCAACTGGCTGCAGAACGGATACTCGTGGGCGTGCTCGGCCACCGCAAAGCGACGCAGATTGCGCAGCACCATCAGGATGTGCTGGTCGACGGTGTAGACGTGATACAGGTCGTGCTGCATCTGCCCCACGATGCGCCGGAAATTCAGCAGGTAGCGCCCGAGCACGCTCGTCTGGTTCATCAGGCGCAACGCGTGCGTGATGCCGGCCGGCTGCTTCAGGATGTCCATGAAGAGGCGCCGGTTTTCCGGATCACGCCGCCAGTGCTGGTCCATCACGTCGCGGGCGTTGTAGATCGCGCGCAGCGTGCGGGCCGACAGGCCTTTGACGCCCGGTGTTTGCTCGTACAGGAGGAAGGCTTCGAGGATCGCGTTCGGCTCGCGCTCGAAGACATCGTCGCTGGCGATTTCCAGCATCCCCTGCTTTTCGACGAAGCGCGCCGACAGCACGCGCGTAATGCCGCTCGTGCTGGGAAAGAGCTGCGCTTCGATGTTCTGGATCAGGATCGTGGCGAGCTGCGTGACGGCCTTGGCGGCCCAGTAGTAGCGGCGCATCAGCTGTTCGCTGGCGCGCTTCGTGACGGTCGGCTTGAAGCCGAAGCTCTCGGCCACGGGCGTCTGCAGGTCGAACACCATGATGTCCTGGCGACGCCCGGCGATCAGATGCAAGCGTGCGCGCAGCGACTTCAGGAAACCTTCGTTGTGGCGCAGTTCGCGCGCTTCGCGCTCGGTGATCAGCTCGCGCGCCTCGAGTTCGCGCCAGCTGCTCCCGAAACCGGCCGCCTGGGTGATCCAGAGAATCAGCTGGAGATCGCGCAGGCCGCCCGGGCTTTCCTTGATGTTGGGTTCGAGCGCGTATGGGGTGTCCTGGAACTTGGCGTGGCGCTGGCGCATTTCCAGCACTTTCGCCTGAAAGAACGCCTTCGGGTCGAGCGCCGCGCGGTAGTGCTTCGCGAAGTCGTCGAACAGTGCGGCGCTGCCCGTGATACGGCGCGCTTCCAGCAGCGAGGTGCGCACGGTGACGTCGTTGGCGGCTTCTTCAAGACATTGCGACACGCTGCGTACGCTGCTGCCGAGTTCCAGCCCCAAATCCCACGCAAGGCTGATAAAGCGTTCGATGCGTCCTTCCAGATGCTCGATCGGCGCATCGGGCAGCAGCACGAGGATGTCGATATCGGAGTGCGGCGCCAGTTCGCCCCGCCCGTAGCCGCCGACGGCCAGCAGCGCCAGTTCGCCCGGCAGTTCGCAGGTGTCCCAGGCGGCGCGCAGCGAGTCGTCCGTGGTGCGTGCGAGGGCCGCCATCAACGCATCGACGTTGGTGGCCGTTCTGAAGCGTTCCAGCAATTGGGCTTTGGCCACTTTGTAGTCCGCCTTCAGCGACGTGGCATGGGATTGGGCGACGACTGGAACACTACTCATTGGCAGGTGGGCGGTAAGGTCGGAGGTCGGTCAGGCGGTGGCGGCGACGATCGGCGGACGCGCCGGCGTGCCCGCGGACACGGTCAGGACGTCGTAGCCGGTTTCCGTGACGAGCACCGTGTGTTCCCACTGCGCCGACAGGCTGCGGTCCTTGGTCTTGACGGTCCACTGGTCCGGCATGGTGCGGATGTCGCGGCGGCCGGCGTTGATCATCGGCTCGATCGTGAAGATCATGCCGGCCTGCAGTTCGAGCCCGGTGCCGGGGCGGCCGTAGTGCAGGATTTGCGGGTCTTCGTGAAATACCGTGCCGATGCCGTGGCCGCAATATTCGCGCACCACGCTGTAGCCCTGGCCTTCCGCGTGTTTCTGGATGGCATGGCCGATGTCGCCGAGATGCGCGCCGGGACGCACCTGGTCGATGCCGAGCCACATGCATTCGAAGGTGGTCTGCACGAGCCGTTTGGCCAGAATCGAGCCTTCGCCGACGATGAACATGCGGCTCGTGTCGCCGAAATAGCCTTCCTTGATCACCGTGATGTCGATGTTCAGCGCATCGCCGTTCTTCAGCGTCTTGTCGCCGGGGATGCCGTGGCAGATCACGTCGTTGACGGAAATGCAGGTGGCCTTCGGGTAGGGCGGGTAACCGGGCGGCTGATAATTCAGCGGCGCCGGAACCGTACCCTGTTCCTTCAGCATGTATTCGTGACACAGACGGTCGAGTTCGCCGGTCGTGACGCCGGCCTTGACGAACGGGGTAATGTAGTCGAGCACTTCGCTCGCGAGTTTGCAGGCGACGCGCATTTGCGCGATATCGTGTTCGTTTTTGAGCGTAATAGCCATGAGTCGGGCCTGAAATGCGATTTATTGCGAGATTATCGCACCATATTCCGGCTGCCGCAGGCTTTTGCAGCGGGCCTGGCGCGTTTTGGCGGATGTTTTTGGCGGCCGCCCGAGGGGCGGTCCAAAAGGTCGAAGGGTGGTGATCGGGGACTGGCTGCTGGCGCTGACGGGCGTCACGCTTCACTTAATGGTATGCCAGGCTTTACGTCGCGCGTCGCGGCGAGGGCACACTCGTGCCGCAATCCGGCCCTGGCAAACGGAGCGGCCAGGCAGGTTGAGTCGGGTCATAGGCGCGTGCTATAATCTTTGGCTAAGCCGATCCATGTCCTGTTTATTTGCTCCGTATGAGTGTCTCATAGGGAGCGATGGCGGGCAGGAAAGGCTTCTCATAACGCCGGTTGCCTGCGCTATGAGGTTAAGGCGGTACCCAGGCAGCAAACTCGCAAGCCGGCGCACCCAGGGTGTCCGTCGCGTTCCAGCCAAAGAAGAAGGCGGGCGCGGCCGATACGGCGGCCGGCTTAAGACCCAACCCTCGCGGAGATTTTCATGGCAGTTACCATGCGTCAAATGCTGGAAGCCGGTGTCCACTTCGGTCACCAAACGCGCTTCTGGAACCCGAAGATGGCCCCCTTCATTTTCGGTCATCGCAACAAGATTCACATCATCAACCTCGAAAAGACGCTGCCGATGTACAACGACGCGCTGAAGTACGCGCGTCAACTGGCAGCGAACCGCGGCACGATCCTGTTCGTCGGCACGAAGCGTCAATCGCGCGACACGATCGCTGAAGAGGCGCAACGCGCTGGTATGCCGTTCGTCAACGCACGCTGGCTCGGCGGCATGCTGACCAACTTCAAGACGCTGAAGGTTTCGATCAAGCGCCTGAAGGACATGGAAGCGGCGCTGGAAGCAGGCGAAACCGAACGCATGAGCAAGAAGGAAGCGCTGCTGTTCGAACGCGAAATGGCCAAGCTGCAGAAGTCGATCGGCGGCGTGAAGGACATGGGCGGCATTCCGGACGCGATCTTCGTGGTCGACGTCGGCTATCACAAGATTGCCGTCACCGAAGCGAACAAGCTCGGCATTCCGGTCATCGCAGTGGTCGATACGAACCACTCGCCGGAAGGCATCGACTACGTGATCCCGGGTAACGACGACGCCTCCAAGGCTGTCGCTTTGTACACGGCTGGCGTGGCCGACGCGATCCTCGAAGGCCGTGCGAACGCGGTCAACGAAGTGGTGCAGGCTGCTCGTGGCGACAACGGCGACGAGTTCGTCGAGGTCAACTCGGAAGCGTAAAGCTGCCCCGTGTCCGGCAAAAAAGGGGGCTTTCTACAGGCCCCCTTTTTTTAAGCCGCGACATTGTAGTGGGGCGCTGCAGGCGGTGCCCAGCGCGTTGTCCGTAAAAAATTACGTGGAACGCTGAAACGAATTCTTGCCGCCGGTATCGAAGTGCGGGCGGCGTGTGACAGACGGAACTCAAGGAGCAAATGATGGCGGCAATTACCGCAAGCATGGTTGCAGAACTGCGCGCAAAGACCGACGCGCCGATGATGGAATGCAAGAAGGCGCTGACGGAAGCCGACGGCGACATGGCGCGCGCTGAAGAGCTGCTGCGCGTGAAGCTGGGCAACAAGGCCAGCAAGGCAGCGTCGCGCGTGACGGCTGAAGGCGTGGTCGCATCGTTTATCGGCGGCAACGCGGGTTCGCTCGTCGAACTGAACTGCGAAACCGACTTCGTTTCGAAGAACGACGACTTCCTGGCTTTCTCGAAGCAGATCGCCGAGCTGGTCGCTACGCAAAACCCGGCTGACGTCGCTGCCTTGTCGGCGCTGCCGCTGGACGGCTCGACGGTCGACGCGGTGCGTCTCGCACTCGTCGGCAAGATCGGCGAAAACCTGTCGATCCGCCGTTTCGTGCGCTTCGACACGGCTAACAAGCTGGCAGCGTACCTGCACGGCACGCGTATCGGCGTGCTGGTCGAGTACACCGGCGCGGACGAGCAGGTCGGCAAGGACGTGGCAATGCACATCGCCGCGATGAAGCCGGTTTCGCTGTCGTCGGACGAGGTGCCTGCGGACCTGATTGCCAAGGAACGCAGCATCGCCGAACAGAAGGCCGCCGAATCGGGCAAGCCGGCTGAAATCGTCGCCAAGATGGTCGACGGCAGCGTGCAGAAGTACCTGAAGGAAGTGTCGCTGCTGAATCAGACGTTCGTTAAGAACGACAAGCAGACGATCGAACAGATGCTGAAGGCCGGCAACGCGAGCGTGCAGAAGTTCGCGCTGTTCGTGGTCGGCGAGGGCATCGAGAAGAAGCAGGACGACTTCGCAGCAGAAGTGGCCGCGCAAGTCGCTGCTGCAAAGCAACAATAAGTCTCACCGAAGCTTCACGGTAGTACCGTTGGACCCGCGGCGGAGCAAGACTCTGCCGCGGTCGGCAGCGCCGCAAGGCTGCGCGCGGGTTGACCCTCGCAGCGCAGCCGCCGTCGGACCCGAGGGTCCGACAATTTGGCGGCGCTTGCCCGAATCAGCATTTCACCCCTACATTAGTCCCTTGTTGTTGCCCTGTTCTGCGCGATCTGGATACCTCTATGCCCACTGCCTACAAACGCGTCCTGCTCAAACTCTCCGGTGAAGCTCTGATGGGCGACGATGCCTTTGGCATCAATCGCGCGACCATCGAACGAATGGTGGCGGACGTGGCCGAAGTGGTCCGTCTCGGAACGCAGTTGGCCGTGGTGATCGGCGGCGGCAATATTTTCCGCGGCGTCGCGGGTGGCGCAGCCGGTATGGATCGCGCCACGGCCGACTACATGGGCATGCTGGCCACGATGATGAACGCGCTGGCGCTGCAGGACGCGATGCGCCACGCCGGTATCGAAGCGCGCGTGCAATCGGCGCTGCGCATGGACCAGGTGGTCGAGCCGTACATCCGGCCCCGCGCGATTCGCCAGCTCGAAGAAGGCAAGGTCGTGATTTTCGCGGCCGGCACCGGCAACCCGTTCTTCACGACCGACACGGCCGCCGCACTGCGCGGCTCGGAAATCGGCGCGGAAGTCGTGCTGAAGGCAACCAAGGTGGACGGCGTCTATTCGGCCGATCCCAAGAAAGATCCGAGCGCGACCCGCTACATGACGATCAGCTTCGACGAAGCAATCGGCCGCAATCTGCAGGTGATGGACGCTACGGCGTTCGCGCTGTGCCGCGACCAGAAGCTGCCGATCCGCGTTTTTTCGATCGTCAAGGCGGGCGCGCTCAAGCGCATCGTACAAGGCGAGGACGAAGGCACGCTCGTCCACGTGTAAACTCTCGTTCACATAACGTGGGCTTTAACGCGGGCCCAGGCCGCCGCCTATTGCGCGCGCAGGCCGGCTCGCACCGTTTTGAAGGTTGGGAGGTTTAAAAATGTCTGTGGCTGATATCAGGAAGGGCGCTGAACAAAAAATGCAGCGCTCCATCGACGCGTTCAAGAACGACCTGTCGAAGATCCGCACGGGCCGTGCGCACACGGGCCTGCTCGATCACATCCAGTGCGATTACTACGGTTCGCCGGTGCCGATTTCGCAGGTCGCGAATCTGACGCTGATCGACGCGCGCACGATCGGCGTGCAGCCGTGGGAAAAGAAGATGGTCCAGGTCGTCGAAAAGGCGATCCGCGAGTCGGACCTCGGTCTGAACCCGGCCACGCAAGGCGACGTGATCCGCGTGCCGATGCCCGCGCTGACCGAGGAACGCCGCCGCGAACTCACCAAAGTGGTCAAGAGCGAAGCGGAAACGGCCAAGGTTGCGGTCCGCAACCTGCGTCGCGACGCCAACGAGCAGCTGAAGAAGCTCGTGAAAGACAAGGAAATTTCGGAAGACGACGAGCGTCGCGCAGGCGACGACGTTCAGAAGCTCACAGACAAGTTCGTCGCTGAAATCGACAAGCTCGTCGTGACGAAAGAAGCCGAGATCATGACGGTCTGAGATCGGCCGGCTCTTGGGAAAGCGCCGGTTGCCCGACGTTTTCCCGGTCCCCCGGGGGCTCGGCTTGAAAGCCGGGTGGGGAAGCCACTCAGCATCTTCACGATTTTCACTTCTTTATTTGCAGTCACTGTCCAACGGCCATGACCTATACCAGCTCAACCGTGCGCGTGCCTGATGTCGCCGCGGTGCCGCGACATATCGCGATCATCATGGATGGCAACGGCCGTTGGGCCACCCAGCGGCGCTTGCCGCGCGTGGCGGGCCATACGCGCGGCGTCGACGCGGTGCGTGCGGCCGTCGAGGCGTGCGCCCGGCAAGGCGTCGAATACCTGACGCTGTTCGCCTTCAGTTCCGAGAACTGGCGCCGTCCGAACGAGGAAGTGTCGTTCCTGATGCGCCTGTTCGTCACCGCGCTGGAGCGCGAGATCGGCAAGCTGCACGCGAACGGCATCCGCTTGCGCGTGGTCGGCGATCTGGACCGTTTCGATACGCGCATCCGCGACCTGATCAAGCGCGCGGAAACCAAAACCGCACGCAATACCCGTCTCACGCTGACCATCGCCGCAAATTACGGCGGTCGCTGGGACATCATGCAGGCCACCCGCAAGCTCGCCGAGCAGTCGGCGGCAGCGGGCAAGGCAGTCGAGGTCAACGAGGATTCGTTCGCCGAGCACCTGTCCATGGCTTATGCGCCGGAGCCGGACCTGTTTATCCGCACCGGCGGTGAGCGCCGCGTCAGCAACTTCCTGCTGTGGCAGCTCGCCTACACCGAGTTCTACTTCACCGACACCTTCTGGCCGGATTTCGATGCCGACGCGCTCGGCCACGCCATCGCTTCGTACGCGGAGCGCGAACGCCGCTTCGGCCGCACTAGTGCTCAACTCGAGCCGCAATCGCAAAACGTCGATTCGCTTCCATGCTAAAAACCCGTGTCATCACGGCGATCATCCTGCTGGCAGTATTCCTGCCGGTCACGCTGTTCGCGCCGGTTGGCGCGTTCGGTGCGCTGATCGCCTTCGTCGTCGTGTTCGCCGCATGGGAGTGGGCGCGCCTGCTCAAGCTGGGCGGCGCCGGTCCGGTCATTTATGCGCTGGTGGCGGCGGTCGCGCTCGTCGCCAGCACGCGGCTCGGCGCGGGCGTCGTGGAGGGCCACTCGCTCTTCAAGGCCGCGGCCATCTTCTGGGTGGTCGCCGGGCCGTTCGTGCTGCTGCGCAAGCCTACGCTCGCGCAGGGGGCATGGCGCATCTTTCTGTTTCTTGCCGGCATTGTGGTATTCGTCGCTTGCTGGCATGCTCTCGTCGCCGCGCGCATGCAGGGCGTGCCCTTCGTGCTGTCGCTGCTGCTATTGGTATGGCTGGCCGATATCGGCGCATACTTCTCCGGAAAAGCATTCGGAAAACACAAGCTGGCGCCTGCCATCAGTCCGGGTAAGACTTGGGAGGGCGCGATCGGCGGCTGGCTGGTGGTAATGATCGTCGCTGCTGCGGCGGTCTTTTTGCACGCGTTCGAGCCGACCCTGTATTCTGCGCTGCTGGCGCAATGGGGCGCCGCGCGCACACTGCTCGCATTGACCTTGCTGGTGGCCTTCAGCGTGGTGGGCGACCTGTTCGAATCGATGTTGAAACGCCAGGCCGGGGTGAAAGATTCAAGCGGCCTGTTGCCGGGGCACGGCGGCGTGCTCGACCGCATCGACGCATTATTGCCGGTGCTGCCGCTTGCCATGCTGCTGCTCGGCTAGAGAAAGAGATATGCAAAAACGTCTGACATTGCTCGGTTCCACGGGCTCGATTGGAGACAGCACGCTCGACGTCGTCGCGCGTCATCCCGAGCGTTTTTCGGTTTATGCGCTCTCCGCGCATCGCAACGGCGACAAGCTCGTCGAGCAATGCCTGCGCTTCAAACCCGAAGTCGCGGTGGTCGGCGACGCCGACACCGCCGCGCGCGTCGCGGCGAAACTGCGCGATGCGGGTAGCAAGACCGAGGTCACCTACGGGCCGCAAGCGCTCGTCGACGTGTCGAAGAGCGACGGCTGCGACACGGTGGTGGCGGCGATCGTCGGCGCAGCCGGCCTCGCGCCGAGCCTTGCGGCCGCACGTGCCGGCAAACGCATCCTGCTCGCCAACAAGGAAGCGCTGGTGATGTCCGGCGCGATCTTCATGGACGCGGTGCGCGACAACGGCGCGGTGCTGCTGCCAGTCGACAGCGAACACAACGCGATTTTCCAGTGCCTGCCGCGCGAAGCCGCGCTGCACGGCGGCGTCTCCAAGATCATCCTGACCGCGTCGGGCGGCCCGTTTCGCACCCGCGAACCGGCCACGCTCGTCGACGTCACGCCGGACGAAGCCTGCAAGCATCCGAACTGGGTCATGGGCCGCAAGATTTCGGTCGACTCCGCGACGATGATGAACAAGGGCCTCGAAGTCATCGAGGCCCACTGGCTGTTCGGTTTGCCGGGCGAGCGTATCGACGTGCTGATCCACCCGCAAAGCGTGATTCACTCGCTGGTTTCGTACGCCGACGGTTCGGTGCTCGCGCAGCTTGGCAACCCCGACATGCGCACGCCGATTGCTCACGCGCTGGCATTCCCGGATCGGGTGGATTCGGGCGTCGCGCAGCTCGATCTCGCGCAGATCGCCTCGCTGTCGTTCGAGAAGCCGGATTACACGCGCTTCCCGTGTCTCGCGCTGGCGATGAAGGCGCTGGCCGAGGGCGGCATCGCCAGCGCGGCGCTGAATGCCGCGAACGAAATTGCGGTGGAGGCGTTCCTGTCGCGCCGGATCGGTTTCATGACGATCGCGCAGGTGGTCGACTCGGTGCTCAACGCTTTGCCGAACCGCAGCGCACACGCGCTCGAAGACGTAATCGAAGCGGATGCCGCCGCGCGTCGCGCCGCTGCTGAATTCATCGCGCGTCTGCCCGACGGCGCCCGTCGTACGGAACGCGCCGTCCAGTGAGGCGCTTATGAATCTGCTGATTGAACTGCTCGCCTTCGCGGTCGCGATCGGCGTACTCGTGGTCGTCCACGAGTATGGGCATTACAGCGTCGCGCGACTATGCGGCGTGAAGGTGCTGCGCTTTTCGATCGGCTTCGGCAAGCCGCTGTTCCAGTGGGTGAGCCCGAAGACGGGCACCGAATGGACCATTGCCGCGCTGCCTCTTGGCGGCTACGTGAAGATGCTCGACGAGCGCGAAACCGGCACCGCGCCGATTCCCGCCGACGAGTTGCCGCATGCGTTCAACCGGCAGTCGGTGTGGCGGCGCTTTGCGATCGTCGCGGCCGGCCCGGTCGCGAACTTCCTGCTGGCCATCGTCCTGTTCGCGCTCGTGTTTGCCAGTGGCGTGACCGAGCCGGCGGCGGTGCTCGCGGCGCCCGCGCCGAATACGCCGGCGGCGGTGGCCGGCTTCGAGGGCGGCGAGACCATCGTCGCGGTGCGGGTCGGCAGGGCCGACGATTCGGAACCGGTCCGCTCATGGTCGGACCTGCGCTGGAAACTGCTGGGTGCGGCATTCGATCAGAAGCACATCGTGCTGAGTGCGAAGGACGCGCACGGCGTTTCCGATTTTCCGCTCGACCTGCGCGCTATCAGCGAGAAAGACGTCGACGACGACTTCATGTCGCGTCTCGGTTTCGAGCCGGGCGGCGGCAAGCTGATGGTGGCCGGCGTGCAGCCGGGCAGCGCGGCGCAGCGAGCCGGCCTCGTCGCGGGCGATCGTTTGCGCGCCATCAACGGCACGCCGACCGACAATGCCGCGACCTTCATCGCTTATGTAAAATCGCACGCCGGCCAGCCGGTCACGTTGCAGGTGGAGCGCGGGGGCCGGGGCGCTCAGGCGGCGGGCAAGCTCGAAGACATCAGCATCGTTCCGCAAGCGCAGCGCGATCCTGCGACCGGTCAGCAGATCGGCCGCATCGGCGCGGAACTGGCGACCCAGGTGCCGTCGATCGACGTGCGTTACGGGCCGATCGAGAGTCTGCAACTGGGCGCGCGCCGCACGTGGGATCTCGCGGTCTATTCGGTACGCATGTTCGGCAGGATGATCGTCGGCGAAGCATCGCTGAAAAATCTTTCCGGTCCGGTGACGATCGCCGACTACGCAGGAAAGAGCGCACGTCTGGGTCCTTCTGCATTCCTGTCGTTCCTGGCCCTTGTCAGTATTAGCCTTGGCGTACTGAACCTGCTACCAATTCCGGTATTGGACGGGGGTCATCTGTTATATTATTTGGTTGAAGCTGTGACCGGTAAAGTTGTCTCCGATCGCTGGCAACTCGTTTTTCAGAGGGCGGGTCTCGCCTGCATCGTCGCATTGTCGGCGATCGCGCTGTTCAACGATCTGGCTCGTTTAATCCATTTTTAAAGTGTCCGGCGGCGTTCACGATGGCGACCGCCTGACCTGATGCAGCTATATACACTGGGGAAGCACGTTGTTTAAACCTCATCGCTTTGTTCCAAAAACGGTTATAGCCGCGGCTTTCGCCGCGCATGGGCTGGTTGCTCACGCAACGTCGCCCTTCGTGGTGCAAGACATCCGCATTGAGGGATTGCAACGCGTCGAACCCGGTACCGTGTTCGCGTATCTGCCCATCAAGCAAGGCGACACGTTTAGCGACGACAAGGCGTCCGAAGCAATTCGCGCGCTGTACGCCACGGGCTTCTTCAACGACGTCAAGATTGCGACCGAAGGCAATGTGGTCATCGTACAGGTGCTGGAACGTCCGGCCATCGGTACGATCGACTTCGCCGGCATTCATGAATTCGACAAGGAAAACCTGACCAAGGCGCTGCGCGCGGTCGGTTTGTCGCAAGGCCGTTATTACGACAAGGCGCTGGTCGATCGCGCGGAGCAGGAACTCAAGCGCCAGTATCTGACGCGCGGTTATTACGCCGCCGAAGTGACCACCACGGTGACGCCGATTGACCGTAATCGCGTGTCGGTGCTGTTCTCGGTCGCCGAAGGTCCGAGCGCGAAGATCCGCCAGATCAACTTTATCGGCAACAAGGCGTTCAGCACGGGTACGCTGCGCGACGAAATGCAGCTGTCCACGCCGAACTGGTTCTCGTGGTACACGAAGAACGACCTTTACGCGAAAGACAAGCTCACCGGCGACCTCGAAAACGTCCGCTCGTATTACCTGAATCGCGGCTATCTCGAGTTCAACATCGAGTCGACCCAGGTGTCGATCACGCCGGACAAGAAGGACATGTATCTGACGGTCACGCTGCACGAAGGCGAGCCGTACACGATTTCGAACATCAAGCTGGCCGGCAATCTGCTCGATCGCGAAGCGGAGCTGACCAAACTCATCAAGATCAAACCGGGCGACCGTTTCTCGGCTGAAAAGCTGCAGGCCACCACGAAGGCGATCGTCGACAAGCTCGGCGAATACGGCTACGCGTTCGCGACCGTCAATGCGCAGCCGCAGATCGATCAGACCAACCACAAGGTCGACCTGACGCTGCAGGTGGATCCGAGCCGCCGCGTCTACGTGCGCCGCATCAACGTGGTCGGCAACACACGCACCCGCGACGAAGTGGTGCGCCGTGAAATGCGCCAGCTCGAAAGCTCGTGGTTCGATTCGAACCGCCTCGCGCTGTCGAAGGACCGGATCAACCGTCTGGGCTACTTCACCGACGTCGACGTGACCACGGTGCCGGTCGAAGGCACGCCGGACCAGGTCGATGTGGACGTCAAGGTGGCCGAAAAGCCGACCGGCGCGATTACGCTGGGCGCGGGTTTCTCGTCGACCGACAAGGTGGTGCTGTCGGCCGGTGTGTCGCAGGACAACGTGTTCGGTTCGGGCACGAGTCTCGCGGTGAACGTCAATACCGCGAAGACGTACCGCACGTTGACGGTCACGCAGGTCGATCCGTACTTCACGGTTGACGGCATCAAGCGTATTACCGACGTCTACTACCGCACGTACCAGCCGCTGTACTACTCGACGGATTCGAGCTTCAAGATCGTCACGATCGGTGGCGACCTGAAGTTCGGCATTCCGTTCTCCGAAGTCGACACGGTGTATTTCGGCGCGGGTCTCGAGCAGAACCAGCTGGATGTCGACTCGAACACCCCGGCCTCGTACAAGCAATACGTGCAGGATTTCGGCCGCGTGTCGAACAACGTGCCGATCACGGTGGGCTGGTCGCGCGACGCGCGTGACAGCGCACTTGTGCCAAGCCGCGGTTATTTCACGCAGGCGAACGCGGAATATGGCACGCCAATCGGCGGGACCCAGTATTACAAGGCCGACATCAACGCGCAGTACTATTATTCGTTTGCGCGCGGCTTCGTGTTGGGCTTCAACTTTCAGGGCGGCTACGGTAACGGCCTGGGCGGCAAGCCTTATCCAATTTTCAAGAATTATTACGCGGGCGGTATCGGTTCGGTGCGAGGCTACGAGCCGAGTTCGCTGGGTCCGCGCGACAAGACGACGGGTGACCCGATTGGTGGTTCGAAGTTGCTGGTGGGCAACATCGAGCTGACGTTCCCATTGCCAGGCACTGGTTACGACCGCACATTGCGAGTGTTTACGTTCCTTGACGCTGGTAACGTTTGGGCGGATGCGAGCAACGCGGCGACGTCGAACGGGTCGAACGGCCTGCGTTACGGCTACGGTGTCGGTCTGGCGTGGATTTCGCCGATCGGCCCGCTCAAGCTCAGCCTGGGCTTCCCGCTTACGAAGCACACCGGCGACCAGTATCAGAAATTCCAGTTCCAGATCGGGACGGCGTTCTGATCACGGCCGCAGGCGGCCAGCCAAACTACAGTATCGAGAGGATGACTTTGCTAACCGGTATGTTTTCGAAACGTGTAGCGTGCGCGATGGCGCTGGCAATGACCTTGGGCGTCGGGGTAGCGCACGCGCAGGAGGCGAAGATCGCCGCGGTGAATTCCGACCGTATCCTGCGCGAATCGGCGGCGGCGAAAGCTGCCCAGGTCAAGCTCGAAGCCGAATTCGCGAAGCGTGACAAGGATCTCGCCGACATGGCGCAGAAGCTGAAGTCGATGTCGGATTCGCTCGACAAGAACGGCGCGTCGATGTCGGCCGCCGATCGTGCGCAGAAGCAGCGCGATCTGTCGCAACTGGACACGGACTTCCAGCGCAAGCAACGCGAATTCCGCGAAGATCTGAATCAGCGCCGCAACGAGGAGCTGGCGGCGGTGCTCGACCGCGCCAACAAGGTCATCAAGCAGATCGCCGAAGCGCAGCACTACGATCTGATCGTGCAGGAAGCGGTGTACGTGAGCCCGCGCATCGACATCACCGACCAGGTGCTCAAGGCGCTGGCAGCGTCGGGCAACTGAGGGAGGCCGGAGGGGCGGCACGCCCACACCGGCACGCCGCCGCACGCGGACGCAATAACAGGTTGGATTGAACAGCAGGAGACAGGACAGGCATGGCATTTACGCTCGAGGACATCGTCCAGCGGTTCGGCGGTACGGTAGTCGGAAACGGTTCGCAGCGCGTCGGCAGTCTGGCGCCGCTCGACCAGGCAGGCCCGAACCAACTGGCGTTCCTCGCGAATCCGAAGTACCTGTCGCAGGTAGAAGCCACTCGCGCGGGCGCGGTGTTGATCAACGCCGACGACCTCGCGAAGCTGGCTTCGCGTGAGGGCCGTAACTTCATCGTCACGCCGA
Organism: Paraburkholderia fynbosensis; assembly: GCF_902859935.1. GTDB lineage: Bacteria > Pseudomonadota > Gammaproteobacteria > Burkholderiales > Burkholderiaceae > Paraburkholderia > Paraburkholderia fynbosensis. Next base: position 26,204 of record NZ_CADIKI010000008.1, on the reverse strand, counting down.
ACCCGTACGCTTACTTTGCGCGCGTCGCGCAAACCTTCATCGACCTCGGCGCGCCGAAGGCTGTGCCCGGCGTGCATCCGAGCGCAACCATCGATCCGTCCGCGCAGGTTGCCGCGAGCGCGGTGGTCGGCCCGCACGTCACGGTGGAAGCGGGCGCCGTAATCGGCGAGAACGTCCGGCTGGACGCCAATGTCGTGATCGGCCGGGGCACGCGCATTGGCGCGGACTCTCATCTGTATCCGAATGTCGCCGTGTACCACGGCTGCAAGCTCGGCGAGCGCGTGATCGTGCACGCGGGCGCGGTGATCGGCTCGGACGGTTTCGGCTTTGCGCCGGATTTCGTCGGTGAGGGCGACGTGCGTACCGGCAGCTGGGTCAAGATTCCGCAGGTCGGCGGCGTGTCGATCGCGGCGGACGTCGAAATCGGCGCGAACACCACGATCGACCGTGGCGCAATGGCCGATACGATCATCGAAGAGTGCGTGAAGATCGACAACCTCGTGCAGATCGGCCACAACTGCAAGGTCGGCGCGTACACGGTGATCGCTGGTTGCGCGGGCATCGCGGGCAGCACGACGATCGGCCGTCATTGCATGATCGGCGGCGCGGTCGGCATTGCTGGGCACGTGACGCTGGCCGACTATGTGATCGTCACCGCGAAGTCGGGGGTGTCGAAATCACTCCTCAAGCCCGGTATGTACACCAGCGCGTTCCCAGCCGTGAACCATGCGGACTGGAACAAGAGCGCGGCCCTGCTGCGCAATATCGACAAACTGCGCGATCGTATCCGGGCCCTCGAAAGCGCCGCGGCCGACGGTTCGGGCAACGCGGAGCCCCATGCGGCGGGCAACGCGGCAAGCAATTCCGCAGGCGAGAAGCCTTGAGATAAGCCTTGAGATATCAGGGCGGTTCGTCGGCATCGCGTAAGCTTGCCGGCACCGCGTAAAATGGCGGGCAGCATCACGAAGCAAAGTCGGTTGCCGTGACCGGGTGGCACGGCCGCCGGATCATGGCGGGCGCCTGCAGCACGCGTTTTCAACCCACCTGCACCAGCATCCGCAGTCATCATCGCGCAGTCAATGCGTGAGCAGAAACACCATGAGCACCGAAAAAATCAATCTCGACATTCATAAGATTCTCACGCTGCTGCCCCATCGTTACCCGATCCTGCTGGTCGACCGGGTGCTCGAACTCGAGCCGCACAAGTGCATCAAAGCGTTGAAGAACGTGTCGATCAACGAACCGTATTTCCAGGGGCACTTTCCGACGCGCCCGGTCATGCCCGGCGTGCTGATTCTCGAAGCGCTCGCGCAAACCGCGGCTTTGCTGACGTTTTCGGAAGAGCCGAGCGATCCGTCGAACACGCTCTATCTGTTCGTGGGTATCGACAATGCGCGCTTCAAGCGCGTGGTGGAGCCGGGCGATCAGCTGATCCTGAACTGCACGTTCGAGCGTCATATGCGCGGCATCTGGAAGTTCAAGGCGCGCGCTGAAGTGGATGGCGTCGTGGCGGCGGAAGCCGACCTGATGTGCGCGGTGCGGCACACGGACAAAGACGCTTAAGCGCGCGTCAAGGCAACCAGGGAGCGGGCGGCGGGCGTTTTGACACCGGCGCGGCCGGTTCCGCCAGAAGCCCATCCAGACAACGCAACAGAATCAGAAGCGAGGACGCATGAGCAGGATTCATCCCACTGCGATCGTCGAACCGGGCGCAGAACTCGACGAATCGGTCGACGTCGGTCCGTACGCCGTGATCGGTGCACACGTGACGATCGGTGCACGCAGCACGGTCGGTTCGCATAGCGTGATCGAAGGCTACACCACGATCGGCGAAGACAACCGGATCGGCCACTACGCAGCGGTCGGCGGCCGTCCGCAGGACATGAAGTACAAGGACGAGCCGACCCGGCTCGTGATCGGCAACCGCAACACGATCCGCGAATTCACGACGATCCACACCGGCACGACGCAGGACGCCGGCGTCACCACGCTGGGTGACGACAACTGGATCATGGCCTACGTGCACATCGGGCACGACTGCCACGTCGGCAACAACGTCATTCTGTCGAGCAACGCACAGATGGCCGGCCACGTGACGGTCGGCGACCACGCGATCATCGGCGGCATGTCGGGCGTGCATCAGTTCGTGCGCATCGGTGCGCATTCGATGCTGGGCGGCGCCTCGGCGCTGGTGCAGGACATCCCGCCGTTCGTGATCGCCGCCGGCAACAAGGCGGAGCCGCATGGCATCAACGTCGAAGGCCTGCGCCGCCGCGGCTTCTCGCCGGATGCGATTTCGGCGCTGCGCACGGCGTATCGCGTGCTGTACAAGAACGGTCTGTCGCTGGAAGAGGCGAAGGTGCAATTGCGCGAACTCGCGTCCGCCGGCGGTGACGGCGATGCGCCGGTGCAGACGCTGCTCGCGTTCGTCGAAGCGTCGCAACGCGGCATCATCCGCTAACCGATGGCATTACAACCCAGTCCGCTACGCGTCGCGATGGTGGCCGGCGAGCCGTCCGGCGACCTGCTGGCGGCGTCGCTGCTCGGCGGTCTCGCGAGCCGTCTGCCCGCCGGCACCCAGTACTACGGGATCGGCGGTCCGCGCATGATCGCCACGGATTTCGACGCCCACTGGCCGATGGAGAAGCTCACGGTGCGCGGCTATGTCGAAGCGCTGCGGCACATCCCCGAGATTCTCGGCATTCGCAACGAACTGAAGCGTCAGTTGCTGGCCGAGCCGCCGTCGGTGTTCGTCGGCGTGGATGCGCCCGATTTCAATTTCGGGCTCGAGCACGCGCTGCGCGACGCGGGCATTCCGACCGTTCACTTCGTCTGTCCGTCAATCTGGGCGTGGCGCGGCGGGCGCATCAAGAAGATCGCCAGAGCGGTCGATCACATGCTGTGCGTATTCCCGTTCGAAACGGCGCTGCTGGAAAAGGCGGGCGTCGCGGCCTCATACGTGGGTCATCCGCTCGCCGACGAGATTCCGCTCGAACCCGACACGCTCGGCGCGCGCCGTGCGCTCGGTCTCGCGGAAAGCGGGCCGATCATCGCGGTGCTGCCGGGCAGCCGGCGCTCGGAAATCGATCTGATCGGCCCGACGTTTTTCGCCGCGATGGAGATGATGCAGCACCAGGAGCCCGGGCTGCGTTTCGTGATGCCGGCGGCCACGCCGACCTTGCGCGACATGCTGCGGCCACTGGTCGACGCGCATCCGGGCCTTGCGCTGACGATTACCGACGGCCAGTCGCAACTCGCGATGACCGCCGCCGACGCGATCCTCGTGAAGAGCGGCACCGTGACGCTCGAAGCCGCGCTGCTGAAAAAGCCGATGGTCATTTCGTACAAGGTGCCCTGGCTGACCGGCCAGATCATGCGCCGTCAGGGCTATCTGCCGTACGTCGGCCTGCCGAACATTCTGGCTGGACGCTTCGTGGTGCCGGAAATCCTGCAACACTTCGCGACGCCGCAGGCGCTCGCCGAAGCCACGCTGAAACAGTTGCGCGACGAAGCCAACCGGCGCACGCTGACGGAAATCTTCACGGAGATGCATCACTTGCTGAAGCAGAATACCGCGCAGCGTGCGGCGGAAGTCGTGGCGAGCGTCATCGAAAAGCGCACGGGGCGGCTGTGACCATCACACGCGCACCTCGCCGCAAGGTTGTGGCCGTCGCTGGAACCGCCGCGCAGGTCGGCCTGAACTTCGAGACGGCGGATGACATCGTCTGCGGCGTCGACGAAGCAGGGCGTGGTCCGCTGGCCGGGCCCGTCGTCGCGGCTGCGGTGATTTTCGATCCGGCCAGGCCGATGATTCGCGGGCTCGATGATTCGAAAGTGCTCAGCGCCAAAAAGCGTGACGAGCTGTACGACAAGATTGTCGAGCGCGCACTCGCGTACTGCGTCGCGTCGGCGACGGTCGAAGAAATCGACTCGCTGAACATCCTGCACGCCACGATGCTGGCGATGAAGCGCGCCGTGGAAGGCCTGTCGGTCGTGCCCACGCTCGTCAAGGTCGACGGCAATCGCTGTCCGACGCTGAGCATTCGCAGCGAAGCGGTGATCGGCGGCGATGCGCTCGTGAAGAGCATTTCAGCGGCGTCGATTCTTGCCAAAGTCACGCGCGACCGGATGCTGCTCGAACTGCATCAGCGCCATCCTGTGTACGGTTTCAATGCGCATGTTGGCTATGGCACGCCGCAGCACCTCGCGGCGCTGCGCGAGCATGGGCCGTGCGAGCACCATCGGCGCTCGTTCGCGCCGGTGCGCGAAGCGCATCTGCGATTCGGCACGGGCGTGCCGTTGCCGTCGGCGGAAGTCGTCATCGTGCCGGGCACGCTGGGCGACGCAATGTTCGACGACGACGCCTTCGGCGAAGCCAGCGGCATCTGAACTCCCTCTGAGCGACGCGCGCTTTCAGGCGCAGCGCTCGCTCTTCTCCCATCTCACCGTCTTCGCTGCCTGTGAAAGCCATCACCTCGCGGGACAATCCGCTCTACAAACGCCTGAAGGCATTGGCCGGTTCGACGCATCAACAGCGCCGCAGCGGCCACGCGCTGCTCGAAGGATTCCATCTCGCGAGCGCGTATCTCGACGTCGCCGGGCAGCCGGAAATGTGCATCGTCACCGATGGCGCGCTGGGTCACGACGAAGCGCAGGCGATCGTGTCGCGCATCGAGGATCATCGCATTGTGACGTTGCCGGACGCGTTGTTCGGACAGTTGTCGAATGTCGTGCACGGTGTCGGAATTCTGCTGCTGGTCGGGAAGCTCGATACGCCGCTGCCCGAGACGGTCGCGCAAACCTGCCTCGTGCTCGACGGCGTGCAGGACGCGGGCAACGTCGGTTCGATTCTGCGCAGCGCGGCAGCGGCCGGGATTCAGCAGGTGTTCTGCGCACCGGGGACGGCGTACGCGTGGTCGTCAAAGGTACTGCGCTCGGGCATGGGTGCGCACTTCCTGCTGCAGATTCACGAGGATGTCGACGCGCAGGCGTTGATCGAGCGCCTGGCGGTGCCAATCGTCATCACCGATTCGCACGGCGCCGAGGCGATTTACGATTGCGATCTGAGCGGGCCGCTCGCGTGGGTGTTCGGCAACGAAGGGGCGGGCGTGTCGCAACTCTGGCGCGAGGCGGTTTCGCTGCGGGTGACGATTCCGCAGCCGGGCGGGATGGAGTCGCTGAACGTGGCGGCTGCGGCAGCCGTCTGTGTGTTCGAGCAGTGTCGTCAACAGCGCGGACGGGTTTGATAGCAAAGATCGCGGCGCGCACTGCGCCGCTGTGTGTTTCGCAGGGCCGCTCGCAGATGCCACGACGCAATGCTAGGTCGTGCAGCCCTCGCTGATGCGGCTGCGTATCACCCAGCAGTCCCGCGTCGTCGCAATCTCAACCCGCGCTCAATAAGCCGGCCGCTCCAGCTTGATCTCCTGCAGGATCGTCGTCGCGATCTCTTCGATCGACTTGTGCGTCGACGACAGCCACTTGATCCCCTCACGCCGCATCATCGTTTCAGCTTCATTGATTTCGTAGCGGCAATTCTCCGGCGCCGCATACTTGCTGCCCGGTCGACGCTCGTTACGGATTTCCGACAGCCGTTGCGGATCGATCGACAAACCAAACATCTTCTGCCGATGTGCGAGCAGCGGCGTCGGCAGCTTGCCGCGCTCGAAGTCTTCCGGAATCAGCGGGTAGTTGGCCGCCTTGACGCCGTACTGCATCGCCAGATAGAGGCTCGTCGGCGTTTTTCCGCTGCGTGACACGCCGACCAGGATCACGTCGGCGTCGGCGAGATTGCGGTTCGACTGGCCGTCGTCGTGGGCGAGCGAGAAGTTGATCGCTTCGATCCGGTTCTTGTACTCCTCGGTGTCCGCGTTCTGGTGGCCGCGGCCCATCGCGTGACTCGACTTCAGCTCCAGTTCCTGTTCGAGCGGCTCGACGAAGGTCTGAAACATGTCCAGCACCAGCGCATTCGAGCCTTTGACGATCTGATTCGACGCGCTGTCCACCAGCGTGGTGAAGACGATCGGACGGCGGCCGTCCTGCACGATCGCCTCGTTGATCTTTTCGAGCGTCGCGTAGGCTTTTTCGGTCGAGTCGACGAAGGGCACGCGAACCAGGCGGAATTTCTGGTCGAACTGGGACAGGATCGAATGCGCGAAGGTTTCGGCAGTAATCCCGGTACCGTCGGAGACGATGAATACGGTGGGCGGCATCAGTGGAGCTGGGGAACGTGAGCGGCAAAAAGCGCTCGAATCAAAGATCGCTGCGGTGAGCACGCTGCCCGGCGACTAACCGCCGAGGCAGCGGCGTCGATGCAGCGCGCCGTGGGCACCACAACCGCGCCCGGATGGCGGAGGAGCCTCGCAAAAGCCCGTCGGCCGGTCCGGGGCGCGTTTCGAGGCGCAATTCTCGTCCGACTGCCACATTTTAGGAGTCGGCACGGTAGAATAGCGGCAACCTGTTGGATAAGCAATTGCAGGCGATTGGCGTCTAACTCGCCGCGAACGGCCGCTTAACGCGGCGCTTTCGGTCGGTAACTGGTGCTCAATGGGGTGGATCGACCGGTAAATTCGGCCATTCGCTCCTTTCGTCGCGCGTTTGACGCCAAGGCTGCAGTTGGCCTTTGCCGCGATTGTTTCTCCAACAGGTTGTGCAAGACACGGGCTCACGCTCCCAATGGGCGTTCCGTGTTCAAGCCCACTTGCACAGCCGTGAATTTCTTTCACACTTAGGGGCTTGTATGACTAACGCAGTTACCGTCGCAAAGGATAAGGCGTATGTAGTTCCGTTCGAGCAGTTGCGGATGACCGACGTGGAAATCGTCGGCGGCAAAAACGCGTCGTTGGGCGAGATGATCAGTCAGCTCGCCGAAGCCGGCGTGCGAGTGCCGACCGGGTTCGCCACCACGGCACTGGCTTTCCGCGACTTCCTGCATCACAACAATCTGACCGACCGCATCGCCAAACGTCTCGAAACGCTCGACGTCGACGACGTGAAGGCGCTCGCCGAAGCCGGCAAGGAAATCCGTCAATGGATCGTCGACGCGCCGCTGCAGCCGCAGCTCGAGGCCGACATCCGCGCGGGTTTCGACACGCTGCAAAACAGCTCGCCTGAAGAGCTGTCGTTTGCCGTGCGTTCGTCGGCCACGGCGGAAGACTTGCCGGACGCTTCGTTCGCGGGTCAGCAGGAAAGCTACCTCAACGTGGTCGGCATCGACGACGTGCTCGATCGCATGAAGCACGTGTTCGCGTCGCTGTATAACGACCGCGCGATCTCCTATCGCGTCCACAAGGGCTTCACGCATGCTGAAGTCGCCTTGTCGGCGGGCGTGCAGCGCATGGTGCGCTCGGACGTCGGCGCGGCCGGCGTGATGTTCACGCTGGACACCGAATCGGGCTTCAAGGACGCCGTGTTCATCACGTCGAGCTACGGTCTCGGCGAAACCGTCGTGCAAGGCGCCGTGAATCCGGACGAGTTCTACGTCTTCAAGACCACGCTCGCGCAGGGTAAGTACCCGATCATCCGCCGCTCGATCGGCTCGAAGCTGATCAAGATGGAATTCACGAAGGCCGGCGAGCAGGGCCGTGTGAAGACCGTCGACGTTGCGCACGAGCAGCGCAACCGCTTCTCGATTACCGACGAAGACGTGATCGAACTGGCGAAGTACGCGGTCATCATCGAGAAGCACTACGAGCGTCCGATGGACATCGAGTGGGGCAAGGACGGCCGCGACGGCAAGATCTTCATCCTGCAGGCGCGTCCGGAAACGGTGAAGAGCCAGGCATCGGGCAAGGCCGAGCAGCGCTTCAAGCTGAAGGGTCAGTCGAACGTGCTGGCCACCGGCCGCGCGATCGGCCAGAAGATCGGCGCAGGTCCGGTGCGCGTGATTCATGATCCGTCGGAAATGGACCGTGTGCAGCCGGGCGACGTGCTGGTCGCCGACATGACCGACCCGAACTGGGAGCCGGTGATGAAGCGCGCATCGGCGATCGTCACGAACCGTGGCGGCCGGACCTGCCACGCGGCAATCATCGCGCGTGAGCTGGGCGTGCCGGCGGTGGTCGGCTGCGGCGACGCAACCGACGTGCTGAAGGAAGGCGCGCTCGTCACCGTGTCGTGCGCGGAAGGCGACGAAGGCAAGATCTACGACGGTCTGCTGGAAACCGAAATCACCGAAGTCCAGCGCGGCGAACTGCCGCCGATTCCGGTGAAAATCATGATGAACGTCGGCAACCCGCAACTCGCGTTCGACTTCTCGCAACTGCCCAACGCAGGCGTGGGTCTCGCGCGGCTCGAGTTCATCATCAACAACAACATCGGCGTTCACCCGAAGGCGATTCTCGAGTACCCGAACATCGATCAGGACCTGAAGAAGGCGGTGGAGAGCGTCGCTCGCGGTCATGCATCGCCGCGCGCGTTCTACGTCGACAAGCTGACCGAAGGGATCGCGACGATCGCCGCGGCGTTCTATCCGAAGCCCGTGATCGTGCGTCTGTCGGACTTCAAGTCGAACGAGTACAAGAAGCTGATCGGCGGTTCGCGTTACGAGCCGGACGAAGAAAACCCGATGTTGGGTTTCCGTGGCGCGTCGCGCTACATCGCCGAAGATTTCGCCGAAGCATTCCAGATGGAATGCATCGCGCTGAAGCGGGTGCGTGAAGAGATGGGCCTCGACAACGTCGAGATCATGGTGCCGTTCGTGCGTACGCTGAAGCAGGCGGAGCGCGTAGTCGGGCTGCTGGAGAAGTTCGGCCTGAAGCGCGGCGAGAAGGATCTGCGCCTGATCATGATGTGCGAAGTGCCGTCGAACGCGATTCTCGCCGAAGAATTCCTGCAATTCTTCGATGGCTTCTCGATCGGGTCGAACGACTTGACGCAGCTCACGCTCGGCCTCGACCGCGACTCCGGCATGGAACTGCTGGCGGTCGACTTCGACGAACGCGATCCGGCGGTCAAGTTCATGCTCAAGCGTGCAATCGAAACCTGCCTGCGTCTGAACAAGTACGTCGGTATCTGCGGCCAGGGCCCGTCGGATCATCCGGATTTCGCGCAATGGCTGACGGACGAAGGCATCGCGTCGATCTCGCTGAACCCGGACACGATTATTGAGACGTGGCAGCAACTGGCGAAGTCGGCGAGCAAGTAAAGCGTGCGGCATGCCGCTTGATGGTGAAGAACCCAGGCGGGATGCATAACGTGAGATGCGGTACGTCGAGCGTGAGTTCAAGCGCACCGCATCGCCCGTTAATACGCAGGCGCTTCGTGCTATAAACACCCCGGTAGATCCGGGGTGTTTTGCTTTGTGGAGGTCGACGTGGTGCCAGGTGGATTGTTCTGGTGGATCGGGGCGGGCGTGCTGGTCGTGCTGGAGTTGACGAGCGGCACCTTCTATCTGTTGATGATCGCGTTGGGCTTCGTCGCGGCGGCGCTCGCGCACATTGCCGGCGCCGCTGCCGACGTGCAATTCGCAGTGGCCGCCGTGGTCGCGCTGGCGGCGGTCGTGCTGCTCAGGCGCTCGCGCTTTGGCCGTCGCAAGCGCGCGCACGCGTCGCGCAATCCGGACGTCAATCTCGACATCGGTCAGACGCTGAGCGTGCCGGCGTGGCACGAGCGCCGGGCGCGCGCGAATTATCGCGGCGCGGCGTGGGATGTGGAACTGGCCGCTGGCGAGCCTGAAGATGCGCAGGTCTACGAAATCACGGAATTGCGCGGCAGTTGTCTGGTCGTCGTGGCGAGCCGGCAGCCGAAGACCAACGCAAACACGGCCTGAGTGTCCAGCACGCTTGCGCTCCGCGCGTGCATCCGCGCTTGCGTCAAACACGCGCAACTATTCAAACCAGAGGGACGGGAGAGAGCCAATATGGATTCAACCATCGTCGGGGCCGTGCTGCTGATTATCGTGATCGTGCTCGCGGCACAGACCATCAAGATCGTGCCCCAGCAGCACGCGTGGGTGCTTGAGCGTCTCGGCCGTTATCACAGTACGCTGACGCCGGGCTTGAGCTTCGCTTTTCCGTTCGTCGACCGGATCGCGTACAAGCACATCCTCAAGGAAATTCCGCTCGAAGTGCCGAGCCAGGTCTGTATCACGCGCGACAACACGCAGTTGCAGGTGGACGGCGTGCTGTACTTCCAGGTCACTGATCCGATGAAGGCGTCGTACGGATCGAGCAACTTCGTGTTCGCGATCACGCAGCTGTCGCAGACCACGCTGCGCTCGGTGATCGGCAAGCTGGAGCTCGACAAGACTTTCGAGGAGCGCGATTTCATCAATCACAGCATCGTATCGTCGCTCGATGAGGCGGCCTCGAACTGGGGCGTGAAGGTGCTGCGCTACGAGATCAAGGACCTGACGCCGCCCAAGGAGATCCTGCACGCGATGCAGGCGCAGATCACCGCCGAGCGCGAGAAGCGCGCGCTGATCGCGGCGTCCGAAGGGCGCAAGCAGGAGCAGATCAATATCGCGTCCGGAGGCCGTGAAGCGGCGATCCAGAAGTCCGAAGGCGAACGGCAGGCGGCGATCAACCAGGCTCAGGGCCAGGCGTCGGCGATTCTGGCGGTGGCCGAGGCCAACTCGCAGGCGATCCAGAAGATCGCGGCCGCGATCCAGTCGACCGGCGGCATGGAAGCGGTGAATCTGAAGGTGGCCGAACAGTACGTGAACGCGTTCGGGAATCTGGCGAAGCAGGGCACCACGTTGATCGTGCCGGGCAATCTCGCGGATATGAGTTCGATGATCGCGTCGGCCTTGACGATCGTGAGCAAAGGCAAGGACAAGGGCGTGAGCGAGGCGCGGTGAGCCAGGCGGTGCGCGGATTTGTCCGCGGCGAAAAATAGATGGCCCGCAGATTGTGCGGGCCATTTTCCATTGAGTGCCGAGCGCTTGCGCTGTGGTGGGACTCGGAACGTGCCTTCGATCAGCTCGGCGAGCGCATCAACCGCGCTTTCTCGCGTTCCCAATCGCGCTTCTTCTCGGTTTCGCGCTTGTCGTGCTGCTTCTTGCCCTTGGCGAGGCCGATCTCGCATTTGACGCGGCCGCCCTTGTAGTGGAAGTTCAGCGGCACGAGCGTGTAGCCGCGCTGCTCGACCTTGCCGATCAGTTTGCTGATTTCCTCGCTATGCAGCAGCAGCTTGCGCGTGCGGACCGGGTCGGGGTTGATATGGGTCGAGGCTTCGGGCAGCGGGCTGATGTGCGTGCCGATCAGGAACAGTTCGTTATTCTTGATAACGACGTAACCTTCCTTGATCTGGCCGCGCCCGGCGCGCAGCGCCTTGACCTCCCATCCTTCGAGCACGAGCCCTGCTTCATAGCGTTCTTCGACCGAGTAGTCGTAGAAAGCTTTTCTGTTGTCGATGATGCTCATGAATGGAAAGTGCCCAACTCGTTTAAAATCACGATTTTAGCAAAGCGGGGCAAGGAAAGCCCGCGGCGCTTTTCAACCCGCTTGTCCACCCTTGCCACGCGCTGTTCAATTTATGGCAGATGTCCAGAAAACCGTGTTGATCCGCCACTCGGCGGAACAGATGTTCGACCTCGTTACCGACGTCGCCGATTACCCCAACTTCCTGCCCTGGTGCGGGGGTGTCGAAATCCGCCACCGCGACGAAACCAGCATGGAGGCGAAGATCGACATCAACTTCAAGGGCATCAAGCAGCACTTTGCCACACGCAACAGCATGGAACGGCCAACGCGCATCGATATGGAGTTCGCGGACGGCCCGTTTCGCAGGTTCACCGGTTTCTGGCGTTTCACGCCGCTGCGCGCGGATGCCTGCAAGATCGAATTCGCGCTGCACTACGAATTCACCAACATTATTCTCGAGAAGATCATCGGGCCGGTGTTCAATCACATCGCCAACACGTTCGTCGAGTCATTCGTGAAGCGCGCCGACCAGCGCTACGGCAAGGCATGAGCGCGCGCCTGTCGATCGAAGTCTGCTACGCGTCGCCCGGCGGGCAGGCGCTGATCGCAGTGGACCTGCCCGAGGGCGCCACGCTGCAACAGGCGCTCGACGCGAGCGGCATCCTGCAGCGCTTTCCGGGCATCGATCTGAATACGCAGAAGGTGGGTGTGTTCGGCAAGCTCAAGCCGCTCGACACGGTGCTCGCCGATCATGACCGGGTCGAGATCTATCGTCCGCTGCTGGTCGATCCGAAGCTGTCGCGCCAACGCCGCGTCGAGAAGACCCGCAAGGCAGGGTCGATCGAAGGGCGCCGTTGGCAGAATCGGGATTCGCGCTAGGCGGCGCGCGGCCGTGCGTTGAAGCGGGGCGGCGGGTTCGCGCCAAAACGCTGCGAACCGTTGAGCCGCCCTCAGGGCGCCGAAATCTGCGCCTTCTTCTTGATGGGCGCGAGCCCCGACGTATCATCGTCCGCATGCTGGCGCACCGACCAGCACACCCCCGCCACCAGCAGCAGGATCGCCGCCAGTTCCAGCGGACGCGGCAGGCGCTGGTCGTAAATGAACGCGTAGAGCAGTGCGAAAAGCGTCTCGAACACGATCATCTGGCCAGACAATGTCAACGGCAACCGCTTCGACGCGGCATTCCACAGCCCGTTGCCGAGCCACGACGCGCCGATCGCGAGGCCGAGATTCAGCATCCAGAACGTGTGCCAGCGCGCGTCGGCCAGTTCGCCTTGCGGGCCGCCCGACGGCAGCGCCGCGATCACGAGCCATAGCGCCGCGCCGAGCGCGCCCGTCACCACGCCCCACAGCACGGACCATTCATTGCCGCTGAAATGCGTCTGGCGCTGCAGATAGCGGGCGTTTTCGACCGCGAACCACGTCCAGCAGCCCAGTGCGCCCACCGCGCAGGCGACCCCGAGCAGCTTCGTGGCGACGCTCACCGGCGTGCTGTCGGCCACCGTGAACACGTCGATGTTGATGCAGACGATGCCCGCCATCACCACCGCCAGTGGCCACGCGAGACGGGCGAGCGGCACCGCGCCGTGATCGCGCCGCCCGAGCAGTGTGACCGTGACCGGCAGCACGCCGACGATCAGCGACGCGGGTGCGATGCCGATCAGATGCACGGCCGCCGTCAGCAGCAGGTAATAGACGAGATTGCCGGCCAGTGCCAGTTTCATCAGCGCGCCGAGATCCTCGCGGGTCAGCCGTTTGACGAGTGGGCGCGCCATCGGCAGCGCGGCGGCCAGCGAGACGATGCCGTACATCGTGTAGCGCCCCGCGCTCAGCAGCAGCGGCGAAAAGTCGGGCAGCACGCGCGGCACCAGAAAAACCATGCCCCATAAGGCCCCGGCCATCACCCCATATGCCACACCGCGCTGCATCGACTGCCCCTGCAAGAAAACTGGAATGGCCCGCAGGATAGCCGTTCGCCGGGCCGCGCGTCTTGTTCGATTCTGCATTCGGGCGGCTTTTGGGCGGCTTTTGGGCGGTCTCGGTGCGCCGAGCCGCCGTTTTCCACGGGGTTGCAGGGCTTCGGCGGGGCGGGCGGCGCACGCCGCCATCGCACTGCGCCGCGTGAAAACCTCCCCGGCCAGGCCACCTCCGTGTCCCGCTGCCCTCGAACGCGCAAACGAAACCCGATCGAACCCGGCGCGAACAGTGAAGCGAAATCGACAGGCCCGAAGTCACGAAAAAAATTCCCCGAATTCGCTAAGCTGCTGTTCGCGCAGTGAAAACCGGGGAGGTATCGCGTATAATTCGCTTTTGCGCCTATAGGATTTGCCATGCGTCTGATCCAAACAGCACTCACGTTCGATGACGTGCTCCTCGTCCCGGCTTTCTCCGATGTTTTGCCGCGCGACACCAGCCTCAAGACCCGGCTGACCCGCAACATCTCCCTGAATATGCCGCTCGTGTCCGCCGCCATGGACACCGTCACCGAAGCTCGCCTCGCGATCGCAATGGCGCAAATGGGCGGCGTGGGCATCATCCACAAGAACCTCACGCCGGCCGAGCAGGCGCGTGAAGTCGCCAAGGTGAAGCGTTTCGAGTCGGGCGTCGTGCGCGATCCAATCACGGTGCCGCCGCAGATGAAAGTGCGCGACGTGATCGCGCTGTCGCAACAGCATGGCATTTCGGGCTTTCCGGTCGTCGAAGGCGCGCAGCTGATCGGCATCGTCACGAACCGCGACCTGCGCTTCGAAGAGCGTCTGGACGAGCCGGTGCGCACTATCATGACGCCGCGCGAGCGCCTCGTCACGGTCAAGGAAGGCACGCCGCTCGCCGAAGCGAAGGCGCTGATGCACAGCCACCGCCTCGAGCGCGTGCTGGTGATCAACGACGCGTTCGAACTGCGCGGCCTGATGACTGTCAAGGACATCACCAAGCAGACCGAACACCCGGACGCCTGTAAGGACGAGCACGGCAAGCTGCGCGCGGGCGCGGCGGTCGGCGTCGGCGCGGACAACGAAGAGCGCGTCGAGCTGCTGGTGCAGGCGGGCGTCGACGTGATCGTCGTCGATACCGCGCACGGTCACAGCAAGGGCGTGCTCGAGCGCGTCAAGTGGGTCAAGCAGAACTTCCCGCACGTCGAAGTGATCGGCGGCAACATCGCCACCGCGGCGGCCGCCAAGGCGCTCGTCGAGTACGGCGCGGACGGTGTGAAGGTCGGTATCGGCCCGGGCTCGATCTGCACGACGCGGATCGTCGCCGGCGTGGGCGTGCCGCAGGTCACCGCGATCTCCAACGTGTCCGAAGCGCTCAAGGGCACCGGCGTGCCGGTCATCGCCGACGGCGGCGTGCGCTTCTCGGGCGACGTCAGCAAGGCACTCGCAGCGGGCGCGAACGCCGTGATGATGGGCAGCATGTTCGCCGGCACCGAAGAAGCGCCGGGCGACGTGTTCCTGTATCAGGGCCGACAGTACAAGTCGTACCGCGGCATGGGTTCGGTCGGCGCGATGAAGGACGGCGCGGCGGACCGCTACTTCCAGGACAACTCCGCGAACATCGACAAGCTGGTGCCGGAAGGTATCGAAGGCCGCGTCGCCTACAAGGGCTCGGTCAACGCGATCCTGTTCCAGCTGATCGGCGGCGTGCGTGCCAGCATGGGCTACTGCGGCTGCCGCACGATCTCGGAGATGAACGACAAGGCCGAGTTCGTGCAAATCACCGGCGCGGGCCTGCGCGAATCGCACGTGCATGATGTGCAGATCACCAAGGAAGCGCCCAACTACCACGTGGACTAAACGCCAATGAAGCCATTGCTGCGCGTTGTACTCATCCTCGATGCCTTGTTGTTGCTTGCGTTCGGCCTGTTGTTTCTGCTGACGCCCTGGACTTCGTTGTACGACGCGCTGCAGTTGGTGCAACCCCAGCCGGCGCTGGTCGGCCAGGGGTTTGGCGTGGCGCTGATCGGGCTCGCGTGGCTGGCCTTGCACGCATCGTTCGATGGGGCGCTGACCTCCGCGGTCGCCAAGGTCGTCGGTCATGTGAACTGGCTGACCGGTGTACTGATGCTGGTCTGGCTGCTTGGTTTGCATACACCGGCGCTCACCGGCTTCGGGCAGATCGTCGCGGTGCTGGCGGGCGTGGTGCTGGTGGTGATCGGTCTCGGTGGGGTGCGTTTGTCGGGTGCGGTGCGCCGGCGCGAGAAGGGCATCGTGGTCAAAGGCTCTTCCAGCCGTGCTGAAAAGCGCGCTGCGCGGCAAGCCGAGGCCGAGGCGGCAAAAGAAGCCGCAAAACGCCGTGAACTGGAGCGCGAGCCTCGCGTCACCGCCGGCTTTCCGGTCTATCGCGCCGAGCCGGTCGTCCAACCTGTCATGCCGGTCACCCGGCCGGTCAATCCGGACAGCCCGGTGAATCCCGTGAGTTCCGCTTCGACGACGCCGGTGCATCCGGTGACGGGCGAAGCCGGGCTCACGGAGTCCGAACGCGCTGCCCGGGCCGCGCGCGAAGACGCCCGCAACGCCGCCGCCGATGCCTCTGGCGGACCCCGGCCGCCGCTTCATGGCTGACGCGCTGCGCGTCACGCCGTCCGCCGAAGCTACCGGATTCCGTTCGCGCGTTCATTCGCGCGCGCCGCAGGCAGATGGCTGCGACGGTGCATACGCCAGTACGCTTCATCGTTATGTTTCATGCTCGATCGTTCCCACGCGGACCGCTTTGAATTCAACGCCGCGCCTCGTGCGCGGCATTCCGTATTTGCTCACTTTTGACTCCGTCCGCTGCCATGCATGACAAGATCCTGATCCTCGACTTCGGTTCGCAAGTCACCCAACTGATTGCACGTCGCGTTCGCGAAGCCAACGTGTATTCGGAAATTCACCCGTACGACGTCGATGCGTCGTTCATTCGCGACTTCGCGCCGAAGGGCGTGATCCTCTCCGGCGGCCCGAGTTCGGTCACCGAAACAGATACGCCGCGCGTGCCGCAAGCGGTGTTCGAACTCGGCGTGCCGGTGCTCGGCATCTGCTACGGCATGCAGGCCATGGCCGAGCAGCTGGGCGGCAAGGTCGACATCGGCCATCTGCGCGAATTCGGTTATGCCGAAGTGCGCGCGCGCAACCATACGAGCCTGCTCGAAGGCATCAGCGACTTCACCACGCCGGAAGGCCACGGCATGTTGAAGGTCTGGATGAGCCACGGCGACAAGGTGCTCGAAATGCCGCCGGGCTTCGCGCTGATGGCGTCGACGCAATCCTGCCCGATCGCGGCAATGGCCGACGAACAGCGCCGCTTCTACGGCCTGCAATGGCATCCGGAAGTCACGCACACCGTGCAGGGCCGCGCGATGCTCGAACGCTTCGTGCTGCAGATCTGCGGCGCGCGGGCCGACTGGGAAATGGGCAACTATGTCGACGAAGCCGTCGCGAAGATTCGCAAGCAGGTCGGTAACGAGCACGTGATCCTGGGGCTGTCGGGCGGCGTGGACTCGTCGGTGGCGGCAGCGCTGCTGCATCGCGCGATCGGCGACCAACTCACCTGCGTGTTCGTCGATCACGGCCTGCTGCGCCTGAACGAAGCCGAGCAGGTGATGGCAACCTTCGCCGATCACCTCGGCGTGAAGGTGATTCACGTCGACGCAAGCGACGTGTTCCTGCGCAAGCTCGCCGGCGTGACCGATCCGGAAGCGAAGCGCAAGATCATCGGCGCGGAGTTCGTCGAGGTGTTCCAGACCGAAGCCGGCAAGCTGACCGATGCGAAGTGGCTGGCGCAAGGCACGATCTATCCGGACGTAATCGAATCGGCCGGCAAGGGCAAGAAGGGTGCGCAGACCATCAAGAGCCACCACAACGTGGGCGGCCTGCCGGAGACGCTGAATCTGAAGCTGCTCGAACCGTTGCGCGAACTGTTCAAGGACGAAGTGCGCGAACTTGGCGTGAAGCTCGGTTTGCCGCCGGCGATGGTCTATCGCCATCCGTTCCCGGGCCCGGGTCTGGGCGTGCGGATTCTCGGCGAAGTACGGCGCGATTTCGCGGACCTGCTGCGTCGCGCGGACGCGATTTTCATCGAGACGCTGCGTACGTTCATCGACAAGGAAACCGGCAAGTCATGGTACGACCTGACGAGCCAGGCGTTCGCGGTGTTCCTGCCGGTGAAGAGCGTCGGCGTGATGGGTGACGGCCGGACCTATGAGTACGTCGTCGCGCTGCGTGCGGTGCAGACGCTGGACTTCATGACGGCGCATTGGGCGCATCTGCCGCACGAGTTGCTGGGGCATGTGTCGAACCGGATCATCAACGAAGTGCGCGGGATCAACCGGGTGGTGTACGACATCTCGGGGAAGCCGCCGGCGACAATCGAGTGGGAGTGATCCGAACGGCGCTCATGTCGTCTCGGACGAGCTGGTTGGCGATGCGCTTCCGTTAAAAGCACATCGATTATTGTCCGGTCAGCTACGTTGTGGTCCAGGCAGTGCCAAAGGGGAAGGCCGGCATCGCTGAGCGCCGTATCGGATTTTCTTCGTCGAACGGCCCGGGTCTATCTACGGATAGACCCGGGCCGTTCGCATTCCTGCGTACGGAATTCGCACGCCTCGCCCGAGCGGCGCTTCAGAAAACCGGGCAGCACAGCCCGGCATTCAGCCTTCAGATTTATATGACCTCGGGGTCTCTCGACGGTGGCCTGGGTGTTAACACGTAGTGGCGTTAAATCATAAAAATATGGCAGCCAAAACGTAAATCGCTTCGTCGGATTGCCGTATCTTCGCCGAACTGATCGATCTCCCGTCGCGCCGGCACGTGCCCGATGCGGAGTTGATACATCCGTCATTTACCGGGGAAGGGTGCGAAGGTTTCCGTTGCTCGACGCTCCGGTTGACGACAGCACTTTATTAGCACTCCCTGAGTGTTTCCTTCCCCTCAATCCACGCCTGGAGACCATGCCATGAACTTTCTCGACGGTTCCCTCTACACCGAAAACCAGCAACCTCTGATCATCACCGCCGCGCCTTACGCGCCGTCGTGGGTGCCCTCCGACTTTCCCGAGGACATCCCCGTCACGATGGACCAGCAGATCCAGAAGGCGGTGGATTGCTACAACGCCGGCGCCACGGTGCTGCACCTGCACGTGCGCGAACTCGACGGCAAGGGCAGCAAACGTCTGTCGAAGTTCAACGAGTTGATCGCTGGTGTGCGCAATGCCGTGCCCGAGATGATCATCCAGGTGGGTGGCTCGATCAGCTTCGCACCCGAAAGCGAAGGCGCCGCAGCCAAATGGCTGAGCGACGACACGCGTCACATGCTGGCCGAACTCGACCCCAAGCCCGACCAGGTGACGGTGACGATCAATACCTCGCAGATGAACGTCGTCGAGCACTGGGAAGATGCCGACGTCAAGGGCACCTCCATGGCGGACCCCGAGGTCTACAACGCGTACAAGGAAATGACCGTGCCGGCGCAGCCGGGCTGGGCGGAGGAACATATCCGTCGCCTGAACGCGGCGGGCATTCAGAGCGCGTTCCAGTGCTACAACATCAACAGCTTCGAGTCGGTCGAGCGTCTGATCCGGCGCGGCATCTACAAGGGCCCGCTGGTGATGAACTGGGTGGCGATCGGCGGCGGCATGGATGCACCGAACATCTACAACCTGGCCAACTTCGTGCGCGCCACGCCGGATGGCGCGGTGCTGACGGTGGAGAGCTCGATGCGCAACGTGCTGCCGGTCAACATGATGGGCATTGCCATGGGCCTGCACGTGCGCTGCGGCATCGAGGACAACCTCTGGAACCAGTCGCGCACGAGGAAGATGAGCACGGTCGAGCAGATCGAGCAGCTGGTGCGCATCTCGCGCGAGTTTGGCCGCAAGGTGGCCACCGCCCAGGAGGCGCGCGAGATCAGCAAGATCGGCGTGTTCTACGACACGGTGGAAGAGACCCTGCTTGCCAACGGTTTCGCGCCCAACCGTAACGGTGGCACGCAGGGCTTCCTGCGCAAGGTCGTTTGAACACTTGAGCCGGGCGGGCGTGTTGCTCGCCCGCGAAAGGTCACGGGTCGAGTTAAGCGGTCTCCGCGAACCGCGCTAGCTAGCCTCTGATGGCCGATCAGGCCGAGATGCAATAGCCACAAACTTTTCCCATCCCAAGTCGGATCGGAAGAGTGGAAGACCCCGTCCGCGCAACGCGGACGGGTAAACGTCAGAGCATTCACGGGTCTGCGCCGCAGAGCAACAGGCATCGCGCACGCACGCTCAGGCACGCTCGGGCACGCCACGCAGCGTCCGGTCATTTCGCCTGGCCACTACGCCAATCACGCGGCGTCATACCGAATTGCGAAGTGAACCAGTTCGTAAAAGAACCCTGCTGGGAGTAGCCGAGCAGCGCCGCGACCCGCCCGATCGGATAACGCGCGTTGCTCATATAGCGTATCGCCAGTTCCCGCCGAACTTCCTCGACCAGCGTCGAAAAGCACGTATCGGCCGATCCAAGTTGCCGCTGCATGGTGCGCACGCTCAAATTCAAATGCCGAGCCACCAGCTCGACCGTGGCCTGCTCGACGGGCAGCAGCAGGTAGACCGCCTTGCGCACTTCCTGCTCGATCGAATCCGCGGCCGCCGCGTTCAGTGGCGTCGCCAGGCTCTCTGCATAGCGAACCAGTTCCAGGTCGGCGGCCGGATTCGGGTAGTCGAGCTCGGCGGCCGCGCACACGAGCCCGTTGAAGTCGCTGCCGAATTCGAGCGGACAGCCGAAAAAGCGTCGATGAAACGTCAGATCAGCGGGCCCCCGGTGAGTGAAATGCACGGCGCGCGGCTTCCAGTGATTGCCGAGCAGCGCGCTGGAGTGGCGCGCGAGGACCCCGACCGCCAGTTCGATCGCCTGCCTGGTCGGCGTACCCGGAGTGACGGCCAGTTCCTCCCGGATGGTGACCGTTTCCCCCGCGTCTTCGATGTAGACCGCCAGCGCTTCGTTGAGCAGGTGCCGGAATTCGGCGGCGGCCCGCAGCACCTCGCGCAGCGTGCGTTTGTGCGCGAGCAACACATTGACTACGCCGGTGCCGAACTTCTGCCGGGTCTCAGCCATCTGCAGCGCGAACGTGGGGCACGAGGCTTTGTCGGCCGTGAGTTCGAGTAGCCGGCAGCACGCGGCGGCCGGGACGCGATCATCCGGATTCGCGAGTGCCGCGGGATCGATCCCCGCCTGCTGGACGAGTTCGACCGGATTCAGTCCGAGCCGCCGCGTCACATCGAAATAGCCGCTCATCGCTATCGAGCGCAACATCGTTTCCATCGCCTTGTCTCCGCAGATCCTATACGGGGGAGCGTCTCCCCTTCCCAGCGAGAGATGCCTGCGGCAACGAATACCGGTGTTTACGCGCAGTGGCATCGGCCGCTAAAAGGATGGCGCCTGATCACAAAAGTGTAATGCGCGATGGTCGTATTGTGCGAGCAGGATGTGAGTTTCGCTCCGGAAAGTTTTCAGGCGCTTCACGCGTGAACCCGGGGCGGGGGACTGCCACCGGCAAGATTGAACGAGGCGGAGTGACGACGTGGATGCCTGCCGGCGCGCCGCGAAGGGCGACGGGATATCCAGAATCGACCATCGTCTGCGGCGCAGCAGGACGGCAGCCAACCAGATAAACACGAGACAGATGCGAAGGAGACAAATGATGCTCATGCAGCACGTTGAGCCCACCACGGGAGAAGTTTCAGCAGCACAAGCCGATGTACGCCCCTATGCCTGGGTGGTATTCGCCTTGACGGTCGGCCTGCTGCTTTCCGACTACATGTCACGTCAGGTGCTGAATGCGGTGTTCCCGCTGCTCAAGGCGGCCTGGAGCCTTTCCGACACGCAGTTGGGTTCGCTCAGCAGTGTGGTCGCCCTGATGGTCGGCTTGCTCACGTTCCCGCTGTCGGTGCTGGCTGACCGCTGGGGGCGCGTGAAAAGCATCGTCCTGATGGCGGCCATGTGGAGTCTCGCGACGCTGGGCTGCGCGATCGCGACGAGATACGGCGAAATGCTGCTCGCGCGTGCCTTCGTCGGCATCGGCGAAGCCGCTTACGGCAGCGTCGGTATCGCAGTTGTCCTGAGCATCTTTCCGGTGCGGCTGCGCGCCACGCTCACCGGCACCTTCATGGCGGGCGGCGCGTTCGGCTCGGTGCTGGGTATGGCGCTCGGCGGCGCGGTCGCCGCTCAGATGGGCTGGCGTCCCGCATTCGGCGCGATGGCGGCCGTGGGTATCGTGCTGGTCGTCATCTACTGGTTCGTCGTCACCGAAAAGCGTCTTGCGCCACTTCAGGTGGCGAGCATGGGTAATCAAGGGCTCGGTGTGCGGATGAGCTTTCGTGCGCTGATGAAGGGGCTCTTTTCGACGAAGTCGGTCGTATGCGCTTACGTCGGCAGCGGCGTGCATCTGCTGGTTCCTGCCGCCCTGTGGGCGTGGATGCCGAGCTTCCTGAACCGCTACTACGGGATGGAGACCGGCAAGGCTGCCATGGGCGCCGCAGTGTTCGTGCTGGTGACGGGCCTTGGCATGGTGGTGTGCGGCAATCTTGCCGACCGGCTCGGCAAGCATTCGCGGGAAAGGAAGTGGGGCACCGCGATCGCAATCTGCCTCGCAAGCTTCACGCTGCTCGCGATCGGTATTCACCTGCCGGCGGGCCCGCTGCAACTCATGCTGATCGGCGCCGGCATGTTCTGCAGCGCAGGCGCGAGCGGTCCCTCGGGTGCCATGGTGGCCAACCTCACGCCGCCATCGATTCATTCGTCCGCGTTTGCCACGCTGACGCTGGCGAACAATCTGCTGGGCCTCGCGCCCGCCGCGATTCTGACGGGCATCGTCGCCGACCGGATCGGGCTGCTCGGCGCGTTGCAACTGGTGCCGTTTGCGTCGCTGATCGCCGCGGTCGCGTTTTTTATCGGCAAGCGCAACTACGCCGTCGATCTGGACCGGCTGGACGCACTGCGCGACCGGGCCGGCCGCTAAACGGTTGCACGCCGCTTTTCAACGATAGGGGTCCGGCCGACGGGGTTTGCCGTCGGCGGCCAATTGACCCGCCCTACACGCCGATCTGGAAGAACCGCGGCACGCATGCGGTGTCCGATTGCGCGCGTGGTCGTCGCTAACCGGACGCGCCGCAATGAGCGGCGCGGGTCCGTACCGACGGACCCGCCGCGCGAGGCCACATGAATATTCAGGAGAACAAGGATGCAAGGTTTGATGATGCAGCAACCGCTACTGGTGGCTTCGCTGCTCGTACACGCCGATCGCCATCATGGCGATCAGGAAATCGTCTCACGGCGTGTCGAAGGAGACATTCACCGTTACCGCTATCGGGATCTTGCGCAACGCGCCCGCCGCATGGCCAATGCCCTCGCGGCGCTCGGCATCGAGCCCGGCGAGCGCGTCGGGACGCTGGCGTGGAATGGCTACCGGCACATGGAGCTGTACTTCGCGGTGTCGGGGTCCGGCGCCGTGCTGCATACGCTCAATCCCCGGCTGCACGTCGACCAGTTGGCCTACATCATCGAGCACGCGGAAGACCGCGTGGTGTTTTTCGATCTGACTTTTCTGCCCTTGATCGAGAGCATCGCGTCTCGCGTCAAAAGCCCGAAGGTCTTCGTGGCGATGACCGATCGTGAGCACATGGAGCAGACGTGTAGCGGGTCCAGCATGCTGATGTGCTACGAAGACCTGATCGATCTTCAGAGCGACGAGTTCGACTGGCCGTTGCTGGACGAAAACAGTGCGTCTTCGCTCTGCTACACCTCCGGCACCACCGGCAACCCGAAGGGCGTGCTCTACAGCCATCGCTCGACATTGCTGCACACGTATGCCGCGGCGCTGCCCGACTCGCTGAACTGTTCCGCGCGCGACGTGATCCTTCCCGTGGTCCCGATGTTTCATGTCAATGCGTGGGGGCTGCCTTACATCGCCTGCATGGTCGGCGCGAAGCTGGTGTTTCCGGGGCCGGCGCTCGACGGCCAGTCGCTCTACGAACTGATCGAGACGGAGCAGGTCACGCTGTCGGCCGGCGTGCCGACGGTCTGGCAGGGACTGCTCTCCCATGTCGCCGAACGGGACGGCGCTTTCTCGTCGATGCGCCGTACGATCATCGGCGGCGCGCCGTGTCCGACGGCTATGACGGTGCAGTTCCAGGAGCGCTACGACGTGGACGTGCTGCACGCCTGGGGCATGACGGAATTGAGCCCGGTCGGCACGGTATGCAGCTTCAAGGCGCATCAGTGCGCGCTGTCCGGCAACGACCGCTACGCGGTTCAGGCTAAGCAGGGCCGCTCCGTGTTCGGCATCGACATGAAGATCGTCGACCCGCAGGGCGACGAACTGGCGTGGGACGGCAAGGCAGCCGGCGACCTGCTGGTGCGTGGTCAGTGGGTGACGCGGCAGTACTTTCGCGGTGACGACGTGTCGCCGCTGCGTGACGGCTGGTTTCCGACCGGCGACGTGGCGAAGATCGATGCCGACGGCTTTATGCAGATCACGGATCGCAGCAAGGACGTCATCAAGTCCGGCGGCGAATGGATCAGCTCGGCCGACATCGAAAACGTCGCGTGCCTGCATCCGCAAGTGACGATGGCGGTCTGCATCGCCGCGCGTCATCCGAAGTGGGACGAACGGCCGTTGCTGCTGGTCGTGAGACAGCCTGGAAGCATGCTCACGGGAGGCGAATTGCTTGCCTTCCTCGACGGCAAGATTGCGAAGTGGTGGAAGCCGGACGCCGTGATTTTCGTCGAATCGGTTCCGCTCGGCGCGACCGGCAAGGTGCTCAAGCGTCAGTTGCGCGAGCAGTACGGGAACTACTACCTGTAGGGCACACGCGCTGACCTGAATGCATCGGATGAATTCAAACCATAAACCCAAAAACCAAAGGAGACAGAATGAAATCGAAGTTGAAGTTGAGCAGCGCCGCGGCGCTGCTGATGTTCGTCAGCGCCGCCCAGGCCCAGTCGACGGTTACGCTCTATGGTGTGCTTGATACCGGATTTCTGTATCAGAGCACCTCGGCGGCGACGTTCCAGCCCACCGCCCGCAACCTGGGGCACGTCTATCAGCTCAAGGACGGCGGCATCTATTCCAGCTTCTGGGGCATGAAGGGAAGCGAGGATATCGGCGGCGGCTACAAGATCAATTTCAAATTGCAGAGCTCGTTCAATACGACGACCGGCAAGTCCGGTCTGTCCGACACCCCGGGCGCGGTCGCGATCTTCAACCAGTTTGCGACGATCGGCGCATCGGGTCCGTTCGGCACATTCGACGCCGGCCGGCAGATCATCCCGATGATCTACGCGATGTCGGAAACCGATGTCCGTGGCGCGCAGTACTTCGGCAGCATTCTGACTGCATGGCTCGGCGTCAATCAGGCGGCCGGTTGGCCCGGCACCAGCACGAATGCCCCGATCGGCGCGCTGTACGACAGCAATGCGCTGGTGTACAACTCGCCGAAATTCTATGGCGCGTCGCTCGCGCTCGAATACGCGCCGGGCGGTGTGGCCGGCCACTTTCAGGGCGGCACACGCGAGTCGGCGGTGCTCAAGTACTCGAACTATGGTTTGAATCTCGCGGCCGTGTACTACAACGGACACGACACCAATCCTTATCCGCTGAACTACCCGGCAGCGCCTGCCGTGCCCGCGACGGGCCAGGCCAATAACCGCTTCTACTATTTCGGCGCGATGTACACGATCGCCGGATTCTCGCTATCGGGCTCGTACGGCGTGGGGAAGAACCCGGCGCACACCGATACTGCGGACTTCGAAATGATTTCGGCCGGCCTCGGCTATCAGTTCAATACGCGTTTCAAGATCACTTCCGGCTTCTACTACCTGAAGGACCGCAACCGTTCGGACAATCATTCGAGCGAAATCGCGGTGGGTGCGGAATACAACCTGTCCCAGCGGACCCGGGCATACGCACAGGTCGGCTACGTCGACAACAAGGGAACCATGAACCAGACGATCATCTATGGCGTTCCGGTTGCGCCAGGCGTCTCGACCACGGCGGCCATGATCGGCATCCGCCATACCTTCTGATTCCGTTATCCACAACCGGAGTATTCAATGAAGAGCATTCAGACTTTCAAGCTGGCTGTTGGACTCGTCGTCGTTGCGACGTGCATGAGCGCATGGGCCCAGACCAGCGCACCGGTCAGCGCGTCTGTGACGGCGGCATCGGGTTCGGCGACCGCGCCCGTGGGACGGAAGGCGAATCGCGCGCTGCGTCGGCAGGTTTATAACGCGATCGCGAAGCAGAAGGACATCAGCGCCGGCAACATTAGCGTGGTCGCCAAAGACGGCGCAGTGACGCTGAGTGGCACGGTCGAGGACGCGTCCCAGGTGGGCAGGGTCGCGGAGATCGCGAGAGGTGTTCCCGGGGTCACTTCGCTCACCAACAAGTTGACCGTGGAGAAGCCGTTTGGCGGTATGTAAGCTGCTGTAGTCGACGCGAGCGCACCGGGCGGCCGCGTCGAGCTCAGGCCTTTGCTGGAGCGAAAGCCCGGCGTCGAATCAGAAGACCTTCGAGTCCGCCTACCATAGGTGGTTCACGGTTCGTGCCGGCGCTGCTTCGAAGACACTGCCATACATGGCGGCCACCTGTGCCGTGCACATGTGTTGAGGTTCAGTGGCAATACTATCGCCGAAGACCACATGGCTTGTTTGATCTCCGGCTACCTTGGCCTGTTCGCGTAGCTCTTGCGCTACGAACACCGCAAGCTCAAGAGGCTGTCCATCGTTTCGGGTTCCTACCGAACTTCCAAAAATGAAAGTGCCGTGTGTGAAGAGAAGTAGGTCTCGTGACACACGGCACTTTTTCAATTTAATTGCGTAAGCGGGCATCGTTTTCGATG
>NZ_CADIKI010000007.1 GCF_902859935.1 Paraburkholderia fynbosensis | reverse complement strand
GGCGGGGGCGGGGGCGGGGGCGGGGGCGGGTGCGGGTGCGGGTGCGGGTGCGGGTGCGGAACGATATCCGGGGGGAGGGACAAGCAGCGCTGCGCCACCTTCGGCGCGAACCGGACAAACCGCAGCCGTCTGCCCGCCGACGGCCTATCCGGCCGCCAGTTGGCAAACCCCTAATTACGATACGGTGACCCTTCCGGCTGACGCGCATCGTCAGCCTGACGCTGGCTCGCGCGCGCGGAACCGCGCTCTTCGTTGTAGCGGGCAACGTCGGCACGAATCGAGCCGCCGCGCACCGGCGCATTTTGCGGCGGCCGCGGCACCCCGCGTGACTCGGCGCTGACCGGCGTAATGGCGCCGGCATACTGCATGCGGCCACGCCCGTCACCGGGATAACCAGACGGTCCACCGGCACGGCGCGCATCGGGGCGATAAACGCCGAAGCCGTCCGCGTAATTGACACCCGCGAAGTTTGCGCCGCCTTGGGGCATGCGCAGGTTGCGGTCGGCCATCGAGTCATGGCCGGGTCTTGCAGCGGAAACGTCGCGGTGACGGTCGCCATTGCGTGCGTCCGCCTGCCTCGCATGGTCCGCGGCAGCATGCGAGTGTCCGGAGCCACCACCGACGTGCGGCATACCCGGCGTTTTTGCATAGGCGAACGAACACAGCGCAGCGATGACCGCGCCCAACGCCCAGTGCTTCGTTCTCGACAACCCGTCCACCTGGTGACTCTCATGCCCGAAGACTTGCCTGAAGACCACCGTTCGAGCTGCGATGGACTTGTTCTGGGACTGGCAAAGACGCCGCGCTTCTGCCGCGACGCCTGGACATCCCGATGGCCTTTGATCCGTAATTTATGGGCGTGGGCAAAGGGTGTCGAGCCAAAAAGTGTTAGGCCTCATCCTTGGATGTAACACCTTGTTACTGCGACGTTTTTCTGCGACAGAGTCCTTGCACGAACGCATCGAAGTGGCCAGCACGCGGGACGTTTGCGGGCTTTCACGACCCCGCTTGCCATGACGAATCGCCACTGGGTTTCCTGGGACCAATTGTCAAATCGGCATGGACCAATTCATCCACGTCGCCAATACTCACCACTACCCTGCGGCACCAACCGCCGCCCTCGTCAAAAACTTTTTGATGCGCAATGATCATTAATCAATTCTTCAAATGAATTTGCTTTTTCAATCGGTTTTCAATAACAATAGCCCTTTCCGATAGCCCGGAGGCGGCGCTCTCACACGCGCACTCCGTGCCATTCCGCACTACCGAATCGAGATTCCGACATGGCTCGCCCGAAACTGCTTCCCGATAACTTCACCCTGTGTCTCGTCGGCACCGTGATCCTCGCCAGCCTCCTGCCGGTTCACGGCCAGGCCGCCGTCGGGTTCAACTGGGTGACCAATGTCGCGGTCGGCCTGCTGTTCTTCCTGCACGGCGCCAAGCTCTCACGTGAAGCGATCATTGCGGGGGCGACGCATTGGCGTCTTCATCTGGTGGTACTTCTCAGTACGTTCGCGCTGTTCCCGTTGCTCGGCCTCGCGCTTAAGCCGATCCTTTCGCCACTTGTCACGCCGGCGCTCTATGCGGGGGTCCTCTTCCTCTGCACGCTGCCATCGACGGTTCAGTCGTCGATCGCGTTCACGTCGATCGCCAAAGGCAACGTGCCGGCTGCCGTATGCAGCGCCTCGGCCTCGAGCCTGCTCGGCATCTTCATCACCCCCGCACTGGTCAGTCTCGTCGTCACCGATCAGGCGGCCGCCAGCGGCGCGTCGCCGTGGCATACGGTAGGCAACATCGTGTTGCAACTGCTGGTGCCGTTCGTGGCCGGGCAACTGCTGCGCCCGCTGATCGGCAAGTGGATCGAGCGTCATCGCGGCGTACTGAAGTTCGTCGACCAGGGCTCGATCCTGCTGGTGGTGTACGGTGCGTTCAGCGAGGCCGTCACCGAAGGCTTGTGGCATCAGATCCCGTTGTCCGCGCTCGGCGGCCTGCTGCTCGTCAGTGTCGTGTTGCTCGCGCTCGCCCTCGCCGTGACGATCTTCGTCAGCAAGCGGCTCGGCTTCACCCGCGCGGACCAGATCACGATCATCTTCTGCGGCTCGAAGAAGAGCCTCGCCGCCGGCGTGCCGATGGCGAAGGTCATCTTCGCCTCGCACGCGGTGGGCGCTGTGGTCCTGCCGCTGATGCTGTTCCACCAGATCCAGCTGATGGTGTGCGCCGCGCTCGCGCAGCGTTGGGGGGCGCGCGACACCAGCGGCGAGACCCAGGTCAGCTCGCGCGAGCGGCCCGCGGCCGCCGTCGCGCGCCGGTGAATACGCCCGCCATGCAAACAGGACATTCATAAGCGCCCTCCCTGAGCGTCGTTCCGAACAAAGCCGCCTTGTGCGGCTTTTTGTTATTTCACGCGCAAACGCAGGCGCTGTCGCCTCAGCCTGATGGCATAGGAGGATTCCTGGCCAGATGCGGCAGGTCCGCCTTCGGCCAGCAAGCGCGCAACACGCACCATGGCGGTGCCCAGCGTCACTAAAAGTTCACTTAATTCGAGGCCGGAGGCGCCGATAAGCCGAACATCGATCGCTACGCCTTTCTGCCATGCAACTTCGTCCGCACTCCCGATTCGCTGCGCCGCGCATCGAGGATCTGATCATCCGGCGTGATCTGTCCGCCGTTTTCCAGCCGATCATCGATTTCGAACACGGCGCAATCCTCGGCTACGAAGGGCTGATCCGCGGGCCGGCCGGCACCTCGCTCGAAACGCCGTTCGCGCTGTTCTCGCAGGCGCTCGCCGAAGGCTGCGCGATCGCACTCGAACGCGCAGCCGCGCGCACCTGCATCGAGGCGTTCGCCAAACTCGATTTCGACGGCAAGCTGTTCCTCAATTTCAGCGCGGGCGCGATCCGCCAGCTGGCCGACGCGCGCGAGGACACGCTCGCGCTGCTGCGCCATCGCGGCGTCGATCCGCGGCGCATCGTGATCGAGCTGACCGAGCAGAGCGCGATTCCGGATGTCGGCAATTTCGTGCCGGTGATCACGGCGCTGCGCACCGCCGGCGCGCAATTCGCGCTCGACGACTACGGCACCGCGAACGCCAGCATGAATCTGTGGGTGCGTCTGCAACCGGATGTCGTGAAGATCGACCGCTTCTTCATCCACGACATCGCCTGCGATCCGCTCAAGTTCGAAGCCGTGCGCGCGATGCAGCACTTCGCGCAGGCGAGCGGCGCGCGGCTTGTCGCCGAGGGCATCGAGAACGAAGCGGATCTGATCGTGGTGCGCGACATGGGGATCGGTTGCGGGCAGGGGTTTTTCTTCGGCCGTCCGCATGCGCGGCCGGCGCGCAACGTGACCGACGACGCCCGCGACGCGCTGCGCGCCGGCCACATCGCGGTATTTCCGGAGACGACGCGCACGCTGAGCAGCGCGTCGCCTTCGGGCGGCATGGCATCGGAGAAGATGCTGGTGGCGGCGCCTGCGCTGCCGCGCCACGCCACCAACAACGACGTGCTCGACCTGTTCAACCGCCTGCCCGATCTGCATGCGGTCGCGGTGGTCGAACACGACGAACCGGTCGGGCTGATCAACCGGCGCAGCTTCATGGATCGCTACGCCCTGCCGTATCACCGCGAACTGTTCGGCAAGCGCCCGTGCATGCAGTTCGCGAACGCCTCGCCGGTGGTGATCGAGAAATCGATGACTGTCGAGCAGATGGCCAAGCTGCTCGCGAGCGACGACCAGCGCTACCTCGCCGACGGCTTCGTGATCACCGACCAAGGCAGATACGCGGGCCTCGGCACCGGCGAGAATCTGGTGCGCGCGGTCACGGAGGTGCGCATCGAAGCGGCGCGCTACGCGAACCCACTCACCTTCCTGCCGGGCAACATTCCGATCAGTTCGCACATTGCTCGCCTCCTCGGCAACGACGCCGGCTTCTACGCGTGCTACGTCGATCTGAACCACTTCAAGCCATTCAACGACCAGTACGGCTACTGGCAAGGCGACGAAGTGTTGAAACTCGCCGCCGCCGTGCTCGCCGACGTGTGCGACCCCACGCGCGATTTCCTTGGGCACGTTGGCGGCGACGACTTCCTGATCCTGTTCCAGAGCGAAGACTGGCGCGAGCGCGTGTTGCGCGCGATTCACCTCTTCAACGAGGGCGCGCAACGCTTTTACGCGCCGGCCGACCGCCTTGCCGGCGGCATCCACGGCGAGGACCGGCGCGGCAATCCGACCTTCTTCGGTTTCGTGACGATGGCGATCGGCTGCGTGCGCGTCGAACCGGCCACCGGCGCGTCCCTCTACACCAGCGAGCAGATCGCATCGGTCGCGGCGCTGGCCAAGCGCCGCGCGAAGCTGGAGACAAGCGGCTTCGTGCTGATCGATGCCGACGAAAGCGCGGCGCTGCTTCGGCGCGAAGACGAAGCCGAGGCTGCGCCCGAACATGCAGACTGAAGACACACGCGGCATGCACGCGCTCGAAATGTGAGCTGTTTAGTTAATTTTACTAAACGGCATATTCCGGGCCAACCTCAACATCTACGGGTATTTACGGGTATCGCGGGGCGGTGCGCGAAGCTGTTTTAGCACCGTTTTACTATACAATCGCCCGAACCCAAACAGTGTGCGGCGCAGCCTGCGGCCGCTTCTTTCGATGGCCACCACGATCCGCGACATTGCCCGCGTGGCGAGCGTGTCGATCGGCACCGTTTCGCGTGCCCTGAAGAACCAGCCGGGTCTCTCCGAGGCCACTCGCGAGCGCGTCGTCGCTGCGGCACGGCAGCTCGGTTACGACGCCGCCCAGCTGCGGCCGCGCATTCGCCGCCTGACCTTCCTGTTGCACCGTCAGCACAACAACTTCGCCGTCAGTCCGTTCTTTTCGCATGTGCTGCACGGCGTGGAGGACGCCTGCCGCGAGCGCGGCATCGTCCCGTCCGTGCTGACCGCGGGTCCCACCGAAGACGTGATCCAGCAGATGCGCCTGCACGCGCCCGACGCCGTGGCCATTGCCGGCTTCGTCGAGCCCGAGACGCTGAGCACGCTGGTGGCGATGCAACGCCCGCTCGTGCTGATCGATCTGTGGGCGCCTGGACTACGCTCCGTGAATCTCGACAACGCCGCGGGCGCCATGCTCGCCATGCGGCATCTGTTCGAACAACAGCGCAAGCGCGTCGCGTTCATCGGCGGTTCGCTCGCGCACTTCAGCATCGCGCAGCGCGCGCTCGGCTACCGCCAGGCATTTTTCGAAGCGGGCATGCTGTTCGACCCGTCGCTGGAAGTGACCATCGACGCCGGCCTCGATCCCGACAGCGGCGCCGCGCGCGCGATGCACCGGCTGCTCGACGCGCCCGGCGCGCACCCCGACGCGGTGTTTGCCTACAACGACGCCGCCGCGCTCGCCGCGCTGCGCGCGTGCCTCGCACGCGGCCTGCGCGTGCCCGAGGACATCGCGATCATCGGTTTCGACGACATTCCCGCCGCCGCCCATGCCACGCCACCGCTGTCGACCATGTCGGTCGACAAGGAAGCGCTCGGCCGGCGCGGCGTCGAACTGCTGCTTGAAGACGCACCCGCCGAGCTGGAAGTCCGCTTGCCCGTTCAACTCATTGCCCGCGCCAGTACTCTGGTGAAAACGCCATGACGCAACCCGATCCGCTTCATCCCGCACTTCATCCCGCCAACGACACCGCCGTGCCGCCCGTCGACAGTTTCCGCAGCCGCGACTTCCTGCTCGCGCACGTCGAGGACACGCTGCGCTTTTACGCGCCGAACGTGCTCGATCCGAGCGGTGGCTTCTTCCATTTCTTCCGCGACGACGGTTCGGTCTACGACAAAACCACGCGGCATCTGGTGAGCAGTTGCCGCTACGTCTTCAACTATGCGATGGCGTATCGCCAGTTCGGCGACCCCCAGCATCTGGAATACGCGCGTCACGGCCTGCGGTTTCTGCGCGAAGCGCATTGGGACGCGCAGCACGAGGGCTACGATTGGGAGCTCGAATGGCACGACGGCAAGAAGCGCACGCTCGATGCGACGCGCCACTGCTACGGCCTCGCGTTCGTGCTGCTCGCGTATTCGCATGCGGCGATGGCCGGCATCGAAGAAGCGAAGCCGATGATCGGCGCGACCTTCGAGCTGATGGAGCACCGCTTCTGGGATGCCGCCGCCGGTCTCTATGCGGACGAGGCCTCGCCCGAATGGCGGGTTAGCTCGTACCGCGGGCAGAACGCGAACATGCACAGCACCGAGGCGCTGCTGGCCGCGCATGAAGCGACCGGTCACCTCGTCTACCTGGATCGCGCGGAACGCGTCGCGTCGAATATCACGTTGCGGCAGGCGAAGCTGTCGCAAGGCCTGGTGTGGGAGCACTTTCACGCGGACTGGTCGGTCGACTGGCATTACAACGAGGAAGACAGCTCGAATATCTTCCGTCCGTGGGGCTTCCAGCCGGGGCATCAGACCGAATGGGCGAAGCTGCTGCTGATTCTCGAGCGCTTCCGGCCGTTGCCGTGGCTGCTGCCGCGCGCGATCGAACTGTTCGACGCCGCGATGACGCACGCATGGGACGAGGACCACGGCGGCCTCTATTACGGCTTCGGCCCGGACGGTACCGTGTGCGACCACGACAAGTACTTCTGGGTCCAGGCCGAAACCTTCGCGACCGCCGCGCTGCTCGGCAAGCGCACCGGCAACGAACGCTTCTGGGACTGGTACGACGAGATCTGGCGCTATAGCTGGGCGCACTTCGTCGATCACAAATACGGCGCGTGGTATCGCATCCTCACCTGCGACAACCGCAAATACAGCGACGAAAAAAGCCCGGCCGGCAAGACCGACTATCACACCATGGGCGCGTGCTATGAGGTGCTGGCTCACGCGCTCCCCGACGGCGCCCAGGCCACGGCCACCACGGCCGCCGCGTCCAATTCAGCGGAGAAGACAAAATGAGCAATCCGAACCCAGGCGCCGAATTCCCCCTCTTCGTGTCGGCCGGCGACATCCTCACCGATCTCGTGCGCACCGGCGCCTCGCAATGGCTGTCGCGTCCCGGCGGCGCCGGCTGGAACGTGGCCCGCTGCGTCGCGCGGCTCGGTTTGCCGACCGCGTGCGCCGGCTCGCTCGGGGTCGACAACTTCTCCGACGACCTGTGGAATGCGAGCGTCGCCGCGGGTCTCGACATGCGCTTCATGCAGCGCGTGGAGCGGCCGCCCTTGCTCGCGATCGTGCATCAGACGCATCCACCCGCGTACTTCTTCATGGGTGAGAACGGCGCCGACCTCGCGTTCGATCCGGCGCATTTGCCGGCCGGCTGGATGGGCCAGGTGAAGTGGGCGCACTTCGGCTGCATCAGCCTCGTACGGCAACCGCTCGGCGACACGCTCGCCGCGTTGGCCGCCGAACTGCGTTCGCACGGCGTGAAGATCAGCTTCGATCCGAACTACCGCAATCTGATGGAGCACGGCTACGAGGCGACACTGCGCAAAATGGCGGCGCTCGCCGATCTGATCAAGGTGTCCGACGAGGATCTGCGCCTGCTGTTCAAGACCGACGACGAAGCCGCCGCCCTCGCCCAGTTGCGCGCGATGAACCCGGCCGCCACCGTGATGGTGACGCGCGGGCCGGAGTCGGCGATGCTGATCGACGGCGCGGCGGTGATCGAGGCGCGCCCGCCGCGGGTCGAAGTGGCCGACACGGTGGGCGCGGGCGACGCGTCGATCGGCGGCCTGCTGTTCAGCCTGATGACCGCTCCGCAGCGCGCGTGGCCCGAGCACCTGGCGTTCGCGCTGGCGGCCGGCGCGGCCGCCTGCCGGCATGCCGGCGCGCATGCGCCATCGCTGGATGAGGTCGTCGCGCTGCTGTAATTTTCCTGCCTTGCGCGGCGTGCATTGTCACGCACAGGGCGCGCCGCGCGAGCAGGGAACCGAGCCGCCGTCATCGTGCTACGATGAAAAATCCGAAACCTTTGGAAGAAGGAGCGACGCCATGGATGACATCACCTACACCAAGGGCATCTACACGGCGACGGCTTCGATAAGGGACATCGGCCAGGATACCTGGCAGGGCGTGGTGACGCTCAGGCGCGACGAGGGCGACGAAAGCGTCGATCAGGAAACCACGCTCTACGAAGTGAAAGCGCCGTCGTCGACGCCGGAGGAAGCCCTCGAGGAAGCCAAGGCGCTCGCTCACCGCATCCTCGGGGAAATCGAACTCTAGGCAGACCGGCGCTGCGTCTGTCGCGCCGCGCCACCCTGAATCAACCGGATGGAGGCGTTCATGCCTGAACAGCTCTTCCTCTACGGCGTGTACTCGATACACGTCCGCCCTCTCGAACTCAACGGCGCGCGCTGGGACGCGGAGTACGAAATCCGTCATCGCGAGAAAGCCGTCAAAGCGTGGACCACGGTCGGCGGCGACGACGGGTATGCCGATGAAGCCGAAGCGGTAGCGTCCGCGCACCAGCAGGCCGTCGACGATATCGAGCACGGTGCGGGCATTCCCAAGCCGCGGGCTTTTCCGTAGCCAACACCGAGCGGGGCGCATCGGTTGTCTCCTGCTTGTCTATTGGTTGTCTGGTGGATGCGGCGAATGGTGCGCCACGTTGTGTGTCGCGCGGATTCGCAACGCGCTGCGCGTTGTCCGTGCGAGGTGTCCGGCCGATTGCGTTTGCATCTACTCACGCATGCTGTGCACGCTATCATGACGCAAGCACGAACGTCGCTGCATGCCCCCGCGTGAACACCAATTCGAGTGCCGTTGGGTGCATCACCTGCACACGGACACGCACAACATAACAAGGCCCTTTCACCGCCGCCTGATCCCCTTCTCCCACCGCGTCACCGCGCTACGCTTTGCCCGTTTTCATTCCGACGAGCATGCGATGGCAACCGAACCGTCAGACCGTTTTTCCGGTGTCGGCGACGCCGAAGCGGGCGCGCCAGAACGTCGTGCGCGCGGCAGCCGTGAACTACGTCTGGACGATCGCGTGATCATCGCGCATGGCATGCCCACGCCGTTCTGGCAAGATCTCTATCACCGCGCGCTGGTGGTGCGCTGGCCGACGTTCTTCGTCTCGCTTGCGATGCTGTTCATGTTGCTCAACACGGCGTTCGCCGCGCTTTACATGCTGGGCCACGCGTCGATCGCCAATCAGTATCCGGCGGGTTTCGGCGGCGCGTTTTTCTTTAGCGTCGAGACGCTCGCGACGGTCGGCTACGGCGATATGCACCCGCAAACCGTCTACGCACACTGGATCGCGACGCTGGAAATCTTCGTCGGCATGTCCGGCATCGCATTGGCGACGGGGCTGATCTTCGCGCGTTTTTCGCGCCCCCACGCGAAGATCATGTTCGCGCGCTACGCGGTTGTCCGTCCGCTCGACGGCCGCATGACGCTGATGGTCCGCGCCGCCAACGCGCGCCAGAACGTGATTGCCGAGGCCCACGCGCGGTTGCGCATCATGCGCCAGGAAACCTCCGCGGAAGGCTTCACGCTGCGCAAGCTCTACGACCTGACGCTCGTGCGCGATCAGCATCCGGTGTTCAAGCTGGGCTGGTCGCTGATGCATATCATCGACGAAAGCAGTCCGCTGTTCGGCGAAACCGCCGCGACGCTCGAAGCGCGCGACACGTCGCTGCTGCTCACCCTCGAAGGGGTCGACGAATCGACTTCGCAAACCATGCAGGCGCGCCACACGTGGCGTTGCGATCAGATCTACTGGCAGCATCGTTTCGTCGACATCATGAGCGAGACGGACGGCGTGAGCCATATCGACTATTCGCACTTCGATGAGATCGTGCCGCTCGACGCGGCGTCCCTTCACGCGAGCCTGCCGGTCAAAGCGGCGGCCCGATAACTGGCTCGATAAGCGCCGCGGCAAGCCCGCACCCGGCAGTGCCGACGGCACCCGAGACACACCAGGGCATACCCGAACCGCGCCGCCGCGTGGCAGATCCCTCTCAAAGACCCGCTAAAAAGCGCGGCTCGTCGCGCCCGCTTGCTGCTTACTCGTCAAAGTAGAAAAAATCCTCTCTAATCGGCGCTAAAAAATAGAGTCTCTTCCGCAGCGTGCCTTTGTAGTCCCCACCCTCGCGCGCGGATGCAAAACAGCAATCATCTTGCATGGAGACTCACCCATGACCGCTCGTCTGCCCATCGACGGCACACCCGCTCTCGCCGACTACAAGCTGTCCGACAATCTCACCGCGACGCGCGGCCGAATCTTCCTCACCGGCACCCAGGCGCTGGTGCGGCTCGCGCTGATGCAGCGCGCGCTCGACAAGACCCGCGGCATGAACACCGCCGGTTTCATCAGCGGCTACCGCGGCTCGCCGCTCGGCATGGTCGATCAGCAGCTGTGGAAAGCGAACAAGCTGCTCGCGGCGAGCGACATCCGCTTTCTGCCGGCGATCAACGAAGAACTCGGCGGCACGGCCGTGCTCGGCACGCAGCGGGTCGAAGCGGACCCCGAGCGCACAGTCGAAGGCGTGTTCGCCATGTGGTACGGCAAGGGGCCCGGCGTCGACCGCGCGGGCGACGCGCTGAAGCACGGCAACGCGTACGGCTCATCGCCGCATGGCGGCGTGCTGGTGGTGGCGGGCGACGACCACGGCTGCGTGTCGTCGTCGATGCCGCATCAGAGCGACTTCGCGATGATGGCGTGGCACATGCCGGTGGTGAATCCGTCGAACATCGCCGACATGCTCGAATTCGGCCTGTACGGCTGGGCGCTGTCGCGTTTCTCGGGCGCGTGGGTCGGCTACAAGGCGATCTCCGAAACGGTCGAATCGGGCTCGACGGTCGATCTCGATGCACTGCAAACGCACTGGGCCGTTCCGGAGGATTTCACCGTTCCCGCCGGCGGCCTGCACAATCGCTGGCCCGATCTGCCGAGCCTGACGATCGAGTCGCGCATGCACGCGAAGCTCGACGCGGTGCGCCACTTCGCGCGCGTGAACAGCATCGACAAATGGATCGCGCCGAGCCCGCACGCGAACGTGGGGATCGTCACGTGCGGCAAGGCGCATCTGGATCTGATGGAAACGCTGCGCCGGCTCGATCTGACGGTCGCGGATCTGGAAGCGGCCGGCGTGCGGATCTACAAGGTCGGCCTGTCGTTCCCGCTGGAGATGACGCGCATCGATGCGTTCGTGGCCGGTTTGTCGGAAGTGCTCGTGATCGAGGAGAAAGGCCCGGTCATCGAGCAGCAGATCAAGGACTATTTGTACAACCGCACGCAAGGCGCGCGGCCGGTCATCGTCGGCAAGCATGCCGAGGACGGCACGCTGCTGCTGTCGTCGCTCGGTGAATTGCGGCCGTCGCGCGTGCTGCCGGTTTTTGCGAACTGGCTCGCGAAGCACAAGCCCGCGCTCGATCGCCGCGAGCGCGTGGTCGATCTGGTCGCGCCGCAAATCCTCTCGAACGCGGCGGACAGCGTGAAGCGCACGCCGTACTTCTGCTCGGGCTGCCCGCACAACACGTCGACCAAGGTCCCGCAAGGGTCGATCGCGCAGGCCGGTATCGGCTGCCACTTCATGGCCTCGTGGATGGAGCGCGACACGACCGGCCTGATCCAGATGGGCGGCGAAGGCGTCGACTGGGCCTCGCATTCGATGTTCACGAAAACGCGTCACGTATTCCAGAATCTCGGCGACGGCACCTACTTCCATTCCGGCATTCTCGCGATTCGCCAGGCGGTCGCCGCAAAAACCACCATCACGTACAAAATTCTCTATAACGACGCGGTCGCGATGACGGGCGGCCAGCCGGTCGACGGCAGCATCTCGGTGCCGCAGATTGCGCGTCAGGTGGAAGCCGAAGGCGTGTCGCGCTTCGTCGTGGTCAGCGACGAGCCGGAGAAATACGACGGTCATCACGATCTGTTTCCGAAGGGCACGACCTTCCACCATCGCAGCGAAATGGACACCGTGCAGCGCGAGTTGCGCGACACGGACGGGGTCACCGTGCTGATCTACGACCAGACCTGCGCGGCGGAAAAACGGCGTCGCCGCAAGAAAGGTGAATTCCCCGATCCGGACAAGCGTCTGTTCATCAACGAGGAAGTCTGCGAAGGCTGCGGCGATTGTGGCGTGCAGTCGAATTGTTTGTCGGTGGAACCCGTCGAAACGGCCTTGGGACGCAAGCGCCGCATCGATCAATCGTCGTGCAACAAGGACTACTCCTGCGTGAACGGCTTCTGCCCGAGCTTCGTCACGGTGGAAGGCGGCAAGCTGAAGAAAGCCGCGGGCGCCGCGTTCGATCCGCAAGCGCTGGCCGCACGCGTCGACGCTTTGCCGGTGCCCGCGACGCAGCTGGACGCCGCGCCATACGACATTCTGGTGACGGGTGTTGGCGGCACGGGCGTCGTCACGGTCGGCGCGTTGATCAGCATGGCCGCGCATCTTGAGGGCAAGAGCGCCTCCGTGCTCGACTTCATGGGCTTCGCGCAGAAAGGCGGCTCGGTGCTGTCGTTCGTGCGCTTCGCTGCACGCGATGAGTGGCTCAACCAGGTCCGCATCGACACCCAACAGGCCGACGTGCTGCTCGCCTGCGACATGGTGGTCGGCGCGAGTGCCGATGCATTGCAAACAGTGCGTCATGGCCGCACGCGCATCGTCGTCAATACGCATGCGATTCCGAACGCGACCTTTGTGCAGAATCCGGACGCGACGCTGCACGCCGACGCGCTGATCGACAAGATGCGTCACGCGGCGGGCGCCGAGCGCATGTCGACCTGCGACGCTCAGGCGCTCGCCACGCGTTTTCTCGGCGACACGATCGGCGCGAACATCCTGATGCTTGGCTATGCCTGGCAACTCGGCCTGGTGCCGGTGTCGTTCGGCGCAATGATGCGCGCGATCGAATTGAACAACGTCGCGGTGACGATGAATCAACTGGCGTTTGCAATCGGCCGGCTGGCCGCTGAAGATCCGGCCGCGCTCGAATCGTTGTGGCAGGCGCGGCGCGCGGCGAAGCAGACCGTGCGCGTCGATACGCTCGACGAACTGATCGCGCATCGCGAGGGACGTCTGCAGACTTATGGCGGCGCAGCGTATGTGAAGCGCTATCGCGCGCTGGTGGACGCGGCACGCCGCGCGGAGACTGCCGTCGACGCGACGAGCGAGCGCGTGACGCGCGCGGTCGCCACGACGTTCTATCGTCTGCTCGCGGTGAAGGACGAATATGAAGTCGCGCGTCTGCATACGGATGCCGCGTTCCGTGAAGCGCTCGAAGCGCAATTCGAAGGCGTCGCGGGCAAGGACTTCGGCATCAAGTTCAACCTCGCGCCGCCGACGCTCACGCGCGCGCAAGCGGGCGTCAATCCGAGCAAGAAAACTTTCGGTCAATGGATGTGGCCAGTGCTCGGCATGCTCGCGGAATGGCGCGGCCTGCGCGGCACGCTGCTCGATCCGTTCGGCCGGACGCTGGAGCGCCGGATGGAGCGCGAACTCGCGGGCGATTACGAAACCACGTTGCTGCGCGCGCTCGCCAGGCTCGGCGCGACAAATCTGGAAGACGTCGAGAAGCTCGCCGATCTGCATGCGCGTGTGCGCGGCTATGGTCACGTGAAGCTGGCGAATCTGGCGGGCGTGAAGCGCGGCGAGCGTGATCTGGCGGCACGCTTGCAGATCGACCCGGCGACGGGTGAAGCAGTGAAAAAGTCGCTGGAAGAGATGAAGGGCGCGGGACAATTGCGCGGCATTCCGGTAGTGGTGGCGAAGTAGTCGAAGTCGCCTTGCGATGGCGCTATACGCCGTCGTGCAATGTGAATGAGAAAAGCCGCTTCGGGTGTGATCTCGAAGCGGCTTTTCTTTGCTTGCTGATTTGACGATGCCGTCGCGTCACCCACCTTGCGCGGCGCTCGGCATCGCCTTCAGCAATGCCCTGACTTGCGCGACTTTTTCCGCATCGACCGGTGCGAGGCCGTTGCTGCCCACGCGCACGCCGGAACCGAAATGCACCGCTTCAACTTGCGTTGCGCTCACGAAGCCGGCAATCGCATCGACCGTCAAACCCGCACCGGCCAGCACCGTGCACCGCGAGCCGCGCGCTTGCCGCACCAGTTCGCGAATCGTTGCTTGCGCATGCAGCGCCGACGGCTTGCCGCCCGACGTCAGCACGTTCGTCACCGCGTCGAAACCGAGCAGCACGTCGAGCGCTTCGCGCAGATCGCGGCTTTCGTCGAACGCGCGATGGAAGGTGATGACCATGCCATCGGCTGCATCGATCGCACGCGCGAGTCCGTCGCGATCGATCTCGCCATCGGCGTTCAGCATGCCGATCACGATGCCGTTCGCGCCCGCCGCCTTGAACGCGCGTACGTCGCGCAGCATCACCGCGTAGTCGTCGGCGTCGTAGACGAACGAGCGGCTATGCGGCCGCACGATCACATTCACCGGCACGGTGGCAGCTGGAATCGCGACCGCCGCGACCACCGCTTCGATCAGGCCGACGCTCGGCGTCAGGCCGCCCTCGCCCATCGCGGTGACGAGTTCGAGACGATCGGCGCCCGCTTGCACGGCGACGCGCGCATCGGCAACGGTGGTGGCAATGACTTCGAGCAGAACGGACATGAGCGCAGCCGGGTGTCGTTAAAAACGACATCATCTCAGAAGCGCTCTTCGTCCACCCAGTCGATGTCGCCGCACAGCACGCAGGTCTGTTCTCCGACACGCGTCGCCACCGACAGCGTCACGCACGG
Organism: Paraburkholderia fynbosensis; assembly: GCF_902859935.1. GTDB lineage: Bacteria > Pseudomonadota > Gammaproteobacteria > Burkholderiales > Burkholderiaceae > Paraburkholderia > Paraburkholderia fynbosensis. The sequence continues at coordinate 368,232 of NZ_CADIKI010000007.1, read as the reverse complement.
CAACGCCTCGTTGATCGACAGATACGGGCGAGTCACATGCACGCGTTCCGGCGCATTGATCGCATCGCGGAAATACGGGCGACGCAGCCAGTTCGCCCCTTGCGCGTCGGCCAGCGGCAAAAAGCGCGTTTCATGCGCCGCGCGATCGGCGCGCAGCACAACGTTGCGGCCCGCCTGCCGACCCTTCGCGTCGAGCAGGAAACAGCGTGCGGCATGGTCGAGCGCAAGGAAATTCCAGCACACTTCCTCGAGCGGTTCACCGGCGGCAAGCCGTTCGGCCGCACGCTCGAAGGCCCGCAAATATGGGGCGAGACGGCTCGCGTTGCGGCGCTCGCGCGCTTCGGCCTGATCGCGGTAGCGCTCGGTCAACTCGCCGATGCACGCCACCGCATGCACCGGGTCGACCGCGCCGGGATTCGGCCGGCCGAAGAAAAAGCCCTGCACGAAGTCGGCGTTGCAAGCGAGCGCCATCTGCGCTTCATGCTCCGTTTCCACGCCCTCGATCAGCACCAGCTTGCCTGCTTCGTGCAGCAAGGCGACGAGCCCCGGCAGAATCGTCGCCATATCGGCGCGATGCGCGGCGTGCGACAGCATGATGCGGTCGAGCTTCACGATGTCGGGGTTTAACTGCCAGATCCGTTCGACGTTCGAGTGGCCCGCGCCGAAATCATCGAGTGCGATCAGGAAGCCGCGCTCGCGGAACTGGCGCACCGCGTCGGCGAGACGCTCCAGGTCTTCGGCGCTCTGCTCGAGCACTTCGAGCACGATGCGCCGCGGCGGCACGTCAAGCCGTTTCAGACTGGCGAGCAGTGCCGCGGAGTGATACGGATCGGTGAGCGCGCCGGGATGCACGTTCAGAAACAGCCATTCGCGCTCGGCGCCAAGTACCTTGAAGTTTTCCAGATGCAGCGTCTGGGCGAGCCGATCCACTTGCAGCACGTCGCCAAGGCGCGCGGCTTCACCGAATACGTCGAGTGGCGACACCGCGCGGTCGAGCGCGTCGTGCGCGCGCAGCAGCCCCTCGTAACCGACCGCCCGCATATGCGACAGGCTGAAGATCGGCTGAAACACGCTGGTGAGCGTCAGCTCGCCATGCTGTACCGAATAACGTTGGAGGCCCGACGCCACCTCGACGTCGAAACCATGCGGCGCACTCGCCGTCCTATCCTGTTGCGCAATCGTCATGCAGTCCTCTCACGCAATAGCCGGCCCGATCCGAACTCGGAAACGAATACCTCGGCGCCGTTTTTCAAATGTGCGTCATCGTTACTGCTTAAGCAAGCTCCATGCGCACGCTGGCGCACATTCGGTTGAAACTTGTTCGAAAGATTGCACCGGGGCAAGGGCTCATGCGCCGGATAGGGGCGTGGGGCGCACCGTTGAGGTGCGTGACGCAGAGCGCGGTTGCGCGGGCGGTTCCTGCAGTGGGGGCCTGAGCTTGCCGCCGTGTCCGTTGCTGCGTTTGCGGCCATGTTCGTTGCCGCGTTTGCACCGCCTTTGCCGCCGTGTTCACCACCCTGCTCGCTCGCCGCCGCGCCGCCTTCACGCCGCGCTCGCAATGGCCGAACGCGTCATCGGGCTACACTTTGGCCTTGCGTGTCGTGAACGCTGCGCGGTGCCCGCGTCGAACGATCGCTTCGACATCCCGCAGAAACCCCAAGAAAACCCCGTTATATCCGCACCCACAGACCGATGGAAATAGTCTTCACCGTATTGATTCTTCTGCTTGCCGTCGCGGCTTCCGGCGTCCTCACCCGCACGCTGCCGTTCAAGCTACCACTGCCGCTCGTGCAGATCGCGATCGGCGCGCTGCTCGCGTGGCCGACACTCGGCTTGCACGTCACCTTCAATCCGGAAATTTTCATGGTGCTGTTCATTCCGCCGCTGCTGTTCGCGGACGGCTGGCGCATTCCCAAGCGCGAGTTCTTCATGGCGCGCCGCGCGATCCTGATGCTCGCGCTCGGCCTCGTATTCATGACGGTGCTGGTGGTGGGCTACTTCGTGCATGCGCTGGTGCCGGCGATCTCGCTGCCGGTCGCGTTCGCGCTCGCCGCCGTGCTGTCGCCGACCGATGCGGTGGCGCTCTCTGGCATCGTCGGCAAGGACAAGATCCCTGGCCGGCTAATGCATATTCTCGAAGGCGAGGCGTTGATGAACGACGCCTCGGGTCTGGTCGCGCTGAAGTTCGCGATTGCCGCGGCGCTGACCGGCGTGTTCTCGCTGCGCGACGCGTCGCTCAGTTTCGTGATCATCGCAGTGGGCGGCCTCGCGGTCGGCGCGGCGGTGAGCGCGCTGTTCAGCTTCGTGTCGACGCGCTTTCTGAACCTCACCGAAGAGGGCGACCCCGCGCCGGGCGTCGTGATGACGCTGCTGATTCCGTTCGCCGCTTATCTGACCGCCGAGCGTTTCGAGTGGTCGGGCATTCTCGCCGCCGTCTCGGCCGGCATGATGATGAATTACGCCGCGGTGGCGAACGCGGGCTCGGTGGCATCGCGCATCCGCGCCGCCAGCACGTGGACGATGATCGAGTTCGTCTTCAACGGCATGGTGTTCATTCTGCTGGGGCTGCAATTTCCGCACATCCTCGGCCGCGCGCTGCTCGACGCGCACGAGACCAGCGACGCGCAGGTCGGTCTGCTGATCGGCTACATCGCGGCGGTCGCTGCCGCTTTGTATGCGATGCGCTTCGTGTGGGTGTGGTGCCTGCGCTGGTTCGCGAGCCGTGGCGCGGCGAAGCAAGGCGTGACTAACGCTGTGCCGGGCCTACGCATGGTCTCGGTGACGACGGTGGCCGGCGTGCGTGGCGCGGTGACGCTGGCGGGCGTGCTGTCTCTGCCTGTGTCGCTGCCGGATGGCGCGCCGCTGCCGGGCCGCGATCTGGCGATTTTCATCGCGTCGGGTGTGATACTGGTGTCGCTGCTGGTGGCAGTGGGCGCGCTGCCGGTGCTGTTGCGCGGCTGGCGGCGAGGCAAGGACCCGCATGCCGCCGAGGAAGCGCACGCCCGCACGGTGGCCGCGCAAGCAGCGATTCGCGCGGTCGACGAGATGCACGACAGGGAGTGCGCAGATCTGGATGAATCGGCATCGGCGGATGCGGCGGATGTGACCGCGCGGGTGATGGATCTGTACCGGCGCCGCCTCGCTACGCTCGACGACGAGCAGGAACGACGCGAACTGGCGCGCCGCGCCGATGCGCTCGAGTTCAGGATGAAGCTGGCGGCAATGCGCGCCGAGCGCAAGGCATTGCTCGCGCTGCGCGAGGCTCAGGAGATCAACGACGAGACGTGGAACAAGCTGATGCGCGAGGTGGATTTGTCGGAGACAGCGCTGACGGCGCGGAGAAAATAGAGTGAGTTCGACGGTGAGGGAAGCGCCGGCATTTCCCGGTCATGGGATGAGATCTGAAGCCGGCGGCGCTGGCCGCCTGGCGCTAACCGACGCATGTCGCCTCGCTGCGTCTGCCAGCGCCAATCGGAAAATGCAAATCAGGCCACCGGCCCTTGCGTCGGCTTCCTGCGCAGCAACGCGTACAAAATGATCGCGCCGAACGTCGCGGTACCGATTCCGCCGAGACCAAGACCACCGAGCTTCAGCGAGAAATCCCCCGCGCCGAGCACCAGCGTCACGGCGGCGACGATCAGGTTGCGGTTATCGGAGAAGTCCACCTTGTTGACGACCCAGATGCGCGCGCCGGTCACGGCGATCAGCCCGAATACGACAATCGACACGCCGCCCAGCACCGGCCCCGGAATGGTCTGGATCACCGCGCCGAACTTCGGGGAAAAACCCAGCACCAGCGCAATCACTGCGGCGATCACGAATACCAGCGTCGAGTAAATCTTGGTCACGGCCATCACGCCGATATTTTCCGCGTAAGTCGTCACGCCGGTGCCGCCGGCAAAACCGGACACGATGGTCGCGAGTCCGTCGCCGAGAAACGCGCGGCCGATATAGCGGTCGAGGTTCTGGCCGGTCATTGCGCTCACCGCCTTGATGTGACCGAGATTCTCCGCGACGAGGATCACCGCGATCGGCGCAAGCAGGGCCATCGCGTGCGGATCGAAAACGGGTGCCGTGAAGTGCGGCATGCCGAACCACGCGGCATTCGCGACGATCGAGAAATCGATCGGCTTAGCCATGCCAAGGCCGTTCGTGACGATCGCGTAAATCACGTATGCCATGAGCAGCCCGATCAGAATCAGCAAGCGTTGCAGCATGCCGCGCGCAAACACCGCAACCGCCCCCACGCACAGCACGGTGACGAGCGCCATCCACGAATCGAAGTTGCTGCCGCTCACGCCGCGCACCGCGATCGGCGCGAGGTTCAGACCGATCACGCAGACGATCGCGCCCGTCACGACCGGTGGCATCAGCGTCTCGATCCAGCGGGTGCCGACTGCCGACACGATCAGGCCGATGATCGCGTACACCACGCCGCACGCGATGATCCCGCCCAACGCCACCGGGATGTTCAGATTCGGACCATGACCGCCGTACCCCGTCACCGCGATCACGAGACCGATGAACGCGAAGCTCGAACCGAGATAGCTCGGCACGCGCCCGCCCACCAGCACGAAGAACAGCAACGTGCCGATGCCCGACATGAAGATACAGAGGTTCGGATCGAAGCCCATCAGCAACGGCGCCAGCACGGTCGACCCGAACATCGCGACGACGTGCTGAATGCCCATCGCGAGCATCTGCGGCCAGGCGAGGCGCTCGTCGGTGCCGACGACGCTGCCCTCGGCCGCAGCGGACTGGCGACGCCAGCGGGGGAAATAGGAATCGGCCATGGCGGGGGTTCTCCTCTGTTCGGCGTGACGGCGGATGGGTGCGGGACGGCGCGTGGTCGGGCGCGGTCCGGGAATTAGGCGCGAGTGTACGGAGTGCTATTGGGCCTGGCAAGCGTGGCGAGATGCTTGCGCGAATGGTGTTGGCGGGGCGAAGAAGGTCTGGGGATAACGTGTGCCGCCGTGTTGCAAGAGCACCAGCCCCGCGCGGAGTCAGCTTCGCCCGAAGCTACCGGTGACGTGAGGCATCATCCCGAGCGCAAATCGAGCGCGGGTGCGGATGCCACGCGACTGAGCGCGCGAATGTCCGCGATTTCGAGCACCGCTTTAGGTGCGCCGTTGCGTGCGGCCGCCAGCATCGCGAGCCCGATGTCCTCGGTACTCAGCACCAGGTTGGGCAACAGCGCGCGCAGCGTCGGCAGGAACGGCTTCGCCAGCGCGTAGAACAACCTGTACGAACGGGTCTTCGAACGCGCGCCGTTCAGCGGCTGGATCAGGCCGGGACGAAACAGATACACGGCCTTGAACGGCAGCCGTTGCAACGCGTTCTCAGTCCGCCCCTTCACACGCGCCCACATGCTGCGCCCGTGTTCGGTGCTGTCGGTGCTCGCGCCGGACACGTACACGAAGGTCATCTGCGGATTGAGCCGGGCGAGCGTTTGCGCGGCCACCATCGTGAGATCGTAGGTGAGCCGCGTGTAGTCTTGCTCCCGCATCCCCGCCGACGAAACACCGAGGCAGAAGAAGCACGCGTCGAATCCCGTGAGCGACGCTTCGATCGCGCGATAGTCCATCATGTCCGGCTGAATCACTTCGACCAGGCGCGGATCGAGTTGCCCGCTGCGCGTGCGCCCCACGGTCTGCACCACCTCCACGTCCGGCGCGCGCAGACATTCGCGCAATACGCCCTGCCCGACCATGCCGGTTGCGCCAAAAATAAGAACCTTCATGATGCGTACTCCTGAGTCGCGCCAGTCCAGCGCGTGTTGGGCAAGGCTTCCGAGATCTCCCACAGGCGCGCGGCAGCGGTCTCGTCTTGCGCACGCCGGGCGATCTGCGCGTCCACGTTGGTGCCACCGCCGCCCGCTCCACCTGCGCCCGTCGCGGTTGAGCCAGGCCCGGCCGCCTGACGTGAGCGATCCTGGCCGCACTGCGTCCCACGACCGAGCGCGTCGGTCATCTCGGGCGCATATTTCCTGCAAAGGCATAACTCGACCCTAACCAGTCATCGACAAGCGCGGGAGCGTGCGGCAGTTGCAAGGTCCAACGGCCGCTGCGGCTCTCGCTGAAATGAACGAGTTGCCGTCCATCGGTAACAGCCGACGACAGGTCTGCTCTCCTTCAGCCCCGTGTCGCAAGGCTCATCCAGTGTTCGAGCGAGGCGACGCACAATGCTACAGGGTAAGCGGAAGCCTCTGCCTCGGTAAGCGACCAGCACTTCCGGCAGGAGGAAGGTGGTGGGTCAATTCCCCGCTACCTTAAATTGGCTTATTCTGATGCACAAATTTTAAATACGACTGGCAATTGCGGAGGAAAACCTGTGCCAATCCCGTTTTCGATTACAGTCTTTGCAACGGCCGGCGATCCGCAAGGTATCCGTCACGTTGACAAGTCGAACTGGTCAGGTTCCGGCGTCGTGTTTCCGAAGGAACTGTTCGGGCAATTGAAGCACGAACCGGGCTTTAATCAGGCCGGGCTGTACATCCTCGTCGGCAATGCTTCCGAAGAGACGATCTACATCGGCGAGGCCGACCCCGTCGGAGAGCGTCTTAAAAACCACGTCGCCAACAAGGAAGGTTGGGTTTGGGGCGTCTATTTCTTCGACCGGCTCCACAAGATCGGAAAAACTGAAGTTCAGTACCTCGAATATGAGCTTATTGCACGCGCCAAGCAGTTCGATCGGGCAATACTGCTGAACAAGAACATCCCCACTTCTCCCACGATGTCGCTTGTTTCCAAAGCAACGGCGCGAGCATTTCTCGAAGATATGTACCTGATCCTGCCGATGCTTGGTATCAATGCATTTACCCCTCTGAAGCTTGGGGACGCGCCGGAGGAACAGGTCCAGGCAGTTGCGAATGGCTCAGTCGCCGTGGAAATCTTCGACACGATCGTCGTACCCGCGAGAGAGGAGGGATTTCAGCAGGAGTTCGTCGGCCACAGCTGCTGGTTCGCAATCCGCATCAATGCGAAGCACATTCCCAAGCTCAAGTACATTGCTGCTTACCGAGTCGCCCCTGTCGGAGCGATAACGCATATCGCGGAGATTGCGTCAATCGAGCCTTATGGCGAGACGGGTAAATACAAACTCAACTTTAAAGGCCCAGCAGCAACGGTCGGACCAATCCCCCGACTTGAGGATAGCGAAGTGAACATGCAATCCGCCCGGTATGCTCTGCGGGGTAAGCTCGGAAAAGCTACGAATCTTGATGAAATATGGTCTTGAAACGTCGCTCGGCATTCGCGCGATGTATGGCGCGTGAAAGGTCTCGCGATGGTGGCGTCAACTGTGACGAACGGTTTGGCCCGATGGTTTCCCGGCACTGAAAGGAAAGGGAAGTTTTCCTTTCGTCCGGAGACTTGCAGCAATCTTCTAGGACGATCAAAGGCATCGCAACATTCTGACGACCGTTGCGGCTACGGGTAAGGAAATGGATTTGGATGGACGGAAAGCGGTTACACAGCGCACAAAAAAGGGTACAGGCAAATCGCCTGTAACCCTTTGATTTCTTGGGAGGAGGAGGATCGAACTCCCGACCTTCGCATTGCGAATACGAACAAGTGGAGATGCATCTGGATAGATCGACATACATCCACATTCGCAACCCACTGTATTTTAACGAAAATAGTAAAATCAATTAACGATACACGTTGATCTGAATACCTTCACTACCGCATAATCTGGTTACACAGCGGTTACACGGGATAGCCGACTCACGAACAGGAGGCTCGGTGGCGAAGGTCAATTTCACTGCGGCGCGGGTAGAAGCCCATCGCTGCGCCGAAGGTAAATCACAGTCGTTTCTTTGGGACAGCAAGACCCCGGGGCTAGGCTTGCGTGTCACAAGTGGCGGCGCAAAAGCTTACATATTCCAAGGGAAGATACATGGTTCGACGGTGCGGATGACGATCGGTGATCCGAGAAGTTGGACAATTGATGTGGCACAGGAGCGAGCGCGTAGCCTCCAGACGCTCATCGACGGCGGCATCGACCCGCGGGAACAAGAGGCTGAGCAGAAGGCCGCTCACGAGGCTCGACAAGCGGCAAAGCGCCGTCAGGATGTGACGGTCGGCGAAGCTTGGGAACATTACCTAGAGCATCTGCGAACGAAGATTTCACCGAAGACGAAGAAGCCTAGGTCGGAGAGATACATCCTCGACCACATCAACCTCTCGTCGCCCGGTGGAGGCATTGCCAAACGTGGCGGCAAAGAAAAAGTGCGTGGTCCGTTGGCACCTCTTATGCCGCGCAGGTTGAATGAAATAACGGCAACATCCGTGTCCCAGTGGCTCGAGGCCGAAATACCCCGGGGGCCAACGAATGCCGGTCATGCATTCGGTCTTTTCAAGGCGTTCATTCGATGGTGCGACACTCACGAGACGTATGCAGGCATCATCCCGCACGAGGCCTATACGTCGCCAAAGGTCAAGGGCGTTCTCCCACGTAGCGCTGCGAAGGATGACTGCCTTCAGCGCGAACAGCTGTCTGTTTGGTTTAGCGCAATACGTGGCATCGCTAACCCGGTAATCAGCGCATACCTCCAAGGACTCCTAATCACGGGCGCCCGTCGGGAAGAACTGGCCGCGCTGCGTTGGAAGGACGTGGACTTCCGCTGGCGCAGTCTGACCATGAACGACAAAGTTGAAGGCACTGGCGGCCGGACCATTCCGCTCACCCCTTATCTTGCGAGTCTATTGCAACATCTTCAGCGCCTAAACGAGATGCCTCCAAATAAACGGCAAACCACTCGCCTCGCTGAAAGAGGCGAGCAGTGGGAACCATCTGAGTGGGTGTTCACCAGCAAAACGGCATCGGACGGAAAAATAGCGGAACCGCGTCACGCGCACAATCGCGCGTTGGAACCAACGGGTTTGCCGCACATTTCGCTGCATGGCTTGCGCCGGTCGTTCGGTACGCTGTCGGAGTGGGTGGAGGTCCCGGTCGGCGTCGTCGCACAAATCCAAGGGCATAAGCCGTCGGCGATCGCCGAAAAACACTATCGCCGCCGTCCACTCGACCTGCTGCGCATGTGGCACGACAAGATCGAAGTTTGGATGCTTGAGCAAGCGAAGATCAGGTTCGAGCCCTGACGTTTGCGCGGGTCGTTCGCCTGTTCACGCACGACCGGCTTCTGCAGATAAGTGATAGCGAAAACAAGCGGAATCTTGGCTGCCTCGACAGCAACCGCCGTCGTCCATTCACGCCAATTTATGCGTTGCGCCTAAAGCGAGGATCAAACTCCTGACCGTAAAGCGCATGACAATCCTCGAATCTACGGTGCGGAGATGCCCCCAAACTTGCCCCCAAAGGGGAGGCGCTGCATTTACGACGATCGCTTACCATTCGACGCCGGTGTAGGGTATCTCAACGGCACCACACACACGCCGGACGGTCGCTCCGGAAATGCCATATTTTTTTGCCGAAATCCACCATGGGCACCGCCCACAGCGCCTTGAAGAGTTAGGTACGGTCGAAAAAACTCAAAATGCCGTCGTCAGGCATCGGCTGGCCCCTCGTTCCGTGCAGCGAATCTTCATGCTCGCCCTTGGCAAACAACGTCGCAGACTAGAGGCGGACAGAGTCCAAATGGGATCCCTCTCCCGACTCGCAGTAAGGGCACTATCGCCGCCTTCTCAACACACTTTACGTGTGGCGCGACATGATCGAAGCTCAGAGCTCGAGCAAGGATGGAGAGTTGCGACGCGTTACAATCCCAGCAGCAGAATACTCTGGGATCCTTGATGAAGATTGACGACGCGCTTCAAACCTTAACCTACTTTTTCAACGACATCATCGGCGCAGTTATACCCGGGTTGGTGTTTGGCACCGGTTTGCTGGTCATACATCGAGACTGGATGACTGCAGCGGAACTCAAAGGCTTAATGGCGAACGGTTCGCTGGTCACAGCACTGATAGCAGTGTCTTTCGCAGCAGGCCATATATTGCTCGCGGTGTACTCAGGAGCGATCGAGCCCGTTCTTAAGAAAGTAATGGTAGTGAAGGGTGATGGCGTGACCGATTCACTTCGGCAGCGACAGTCTTACGCACTTTTTGAAAGTCTTGTAGAAGGCCAGCTAAAAACGCATCCGTGTTTTAAAGCTGGCGTACCAACGCCGAACTGGGGATTTCATGACTTGCGAAATGTTGCCCTCTCGATATCCAGCGAAGGAGCCGCTCTTGGACGTCGATTCATGTTCATATCGTTGCTGTGCTGCGGTGTGGGCACCGCGCTATTGCTATTGGGTGCCGATTACCTCGCGTGCGTGTTGTTCGCGCCGAGAGCACTGGCGAGTTACACCAATGCCTTTCCGCCGTCGATCCAATTGATTTTGATCTTGGCAGTTGCTTTTCTCTGCATACGCCGTGGTGATACTTTCTATGCGCGGGCAATGTTCACGCCATTTGGAATAGCTACGACGACCCTCTTAATGAAGGATTCGAAAAATGAACCAGCCGCCTAAGTTGAAAATTTATCTCGCGGGTGGGTTTAACTCTGGCTGGCAAATGCAAGCCCGTCATGAGCTGATAAATTTTGAAATTTTCGACCCAAGCAGCCATGCCATCCAAGATCCGAAGGCGTATACGGAATGGGATCTCAACGCAATTGAACAAAGCGATATTGTGCTGGCTAACATGGAGCACACAAACCCTGGCGGATATTCCCTTGCGTTGGAAGTAGGCTTTGCGAAAGCATTGAGTAAGCGCATCATTTTGGTCGATCAAGTAGTCGATGCACAAATCAAGAAATACTTCGAAATGGTGCGGCAATGCTCGGACGTTGTAGTCACCAATCTACCGGCCGCACTCAGTTTGCTGAACAGCTACTGAGAAGATTGTGCTCTAGCGTCGCGTATGCAGTCCGATTGTTTTGCATCTGATTCGAGCCTGATCCACAGTCGACCAACTAGAGACGGACCTACCGTCTGTCGTCCCGTGGCCGATACTCGCCGCAATATATCGGACTGAGCTTATCTCTGTGACGCGAATCCCATAGTAAAGAAATCTATGCGGGTTCGCCCTACTGAGCCGTGAATCAGTTTTGCACGAATGTCACGGGGCTGACGTAATCGGAGAGCATTGGGTGTAGGACGTTGTTCGCAGACCGGTCACCGCCCTGTTCAAACGATGCCGGACCGTCTTGCAGGACGACGCCTGCAATGACCTCGTCGCCAGTAGCTGCACTTTACCCGTCCGAGTTTTTTGTCAGCATGGCGCTTAGGAGCTGGATATCCGTCCTACCGAAGAAAAACTACCAATTTACAGCGATAATTAAAAAAACCTATCCCCTGCCCACTTGGCGGAACTGGTGGATCCAACCAGTTCGGCTAAAATGACGAGCATGATGCCCAACCACACCGCTCCCAAAACCACCCCCGCTCACTTCTCTGGCCACGAGACGTTTCCTTTACGTCAGATGTGGCTCAAGAAAGTTTGCCATGAAGCGATCAACGGCCAAATTAGCAAGGCCATCTTCACCAATGGCGACGCTATTGCGACCTTTGGGGTCGGCAAAAACATGGTGGCCTCGATCCGGCATTGGGCCTTAGCTTGCGGTGTCATGTACGAAACAGGCGATCACTTCACATTGAACAGTCTTGCCTACGAAATTCTTAAGGACAGTGGGCTTGACCCCTATGCCGAAAACCCGTCAACGGCATGGCTTGCACATTGGCAGCTTGCCGGTCGATGCCATCGCTCGACGACTTGGTATTGGCTGTTCAATCACGTAACAGCTCCGTCGTTCACACGCCAGGAGCTCGAAGAGCCTTTGGCGCGCTACGCGCGTCAACTGGACCCTAAACATCGCCTTTCCGCGTCGACGCTGTCTAGAGACTTGGAGACATGTTTGCGTAGCTATGCGCCACGTGCGGCTGGAGGATCGCCAGAGGATTTCGCCGAACCATTGCTAGGCGAGCTAGGTCTTCTGCAAGAGGTCCACAAAGGCCAATATGCATTTCGACGCGGCCCTAAAGCTTCGTTGCACGATGGCATTTTTGCCTATGCACTAGTCGATTTCTGGAACCGCGAGGCGGATGGGCAAAGTTCGCTAGCCTTTGAGACCATCGCCTACGCTGATGGCTCCCCTGGTCGCGTTTTTAAACTTGACGAGGAGTCGATCGCTCAACGGCTGATCGTGCTCTCAGACTTCAGCGATCGCAAACTCGAGTGGACCGACTCTGCCGGCCTTCGCCAAGTCCACCGAAAGGATCTGTCGAAGGACGACCTCAAAAACATGATCAGACGCGCCTATGACTGACAAAAAGCAAGACGCTCTGTCGGACATCGTCCAGATTTCGCGCCAATACCAGCGCTCTATCCGCGTCGACGCCGACATTGGTCGCACAGACGCCCTCTCAGGCTATATCTGCCACGCCACTGCCGGATCCGTGGTCGACGGCATGTGCGTGCAACTCTCAGGAACCAACCAACGCTGCTTTACCTGGACAGGTCCCTTCGGCGGAGGCAAGAGTTCATTGGCCGTCGCGCTGGCGAGCGCGCTGCATCCCGATAAGAGCCTTCGAGCGAAAGCACGCGAAGCCTTGCACTTGAATTCCAAGGCCGCGTTCGACAAGGCATTCCCGGTCCGTAAGGGATGGTTGATCGTACCTGCTGTGGGACGACGTGGCAGCGTCGTCGCCGCGCTTAATGCAGCCCTTCGACAGGCGCAGGGCAAAACGGTAGATGGGCGTAACAAGCCCAACGGGCAAACGCTTATCGCCGAATTACTCGAGGAGGCACAGAGCCGCCCGCATGACGGTTTGCTGGTCATCATCGACGAGATGGGTAAGTTCCTGGAAGCCTCAGCGCTGGGTTCTGGGGATGATGTCTACTTTTTCCAAGAACTCGCCGAAGCAGCCGCACGCTCAGACGGTCGTTTGGTAGTTGTCGGCGTACTGCATCAATCCTTCGCGCAGTATTCCGCTCGTCTTGGGATCGACACGCGTGAAGATTGGGCTAAAGTACAGGGCCGCTACGTCGACTTGCCTTTCGTAACAGCTAGCGATGAGGTTGTGGAACTTATTGGCCGTGCGATCGAAGTCAATCGACAGCCGGACTGGATTCCCGAGACATCGAAGGCGATCGCCGATGCTATCCGCTCGCGCCGCCCCTCCGCAGGACAAGGCCTCGCTCACGCCTTGGCCGGCTGCTGGCCGCTCCATCCGGCCATGGCTGCACTGCTCGGGCCAATCTCCAAACGTCAGTTCGGGCAGAACGAGCGGAGTACATTCGGCTTTCTGTCATCAGTGGAACCGTATGGCTTTCGCTCGTATCTGAACTCGACCCCCGTCTGCGAAGCAACCTGGTATCGCCCCAGCGACTATTGGGACTACCTGCGCTCCAATCTTGAGCCTGCCATCCTCGCTTCCCCTGACGGCCATCGCTGGTCTCAAGCGGTCGAAGCGGTCGAGCGAGCCGAGGCTAAGACGGGTGATCCGTTACTGGTGTGTCTGATCAAGAACATCGCGATCATCGACCTCTTCCGTAACGGTTCTGGCCTAGCGGCCGACACCGTCGTCATCAAGGCACTCTTTTACAACACGGCACAAGAGGAACTTGACGTCGCGCTGCAAAAGCTCTCCGCCCTCAAGGTCGCCCTTTACAAGAGCTATACCGGCGCTTGGTCAGTCTTTGAAGGCAGCGACTTCGACATTGACTCCGCCATCGCGCAAGCTCTCGTCGCCTCGTCGGGCGTCGACTACGCTCGGCTCGCGCAGCTCATGGGATTGCATCCGGTCGTCGCTAAGCGCCACTACCACGAGACGGGTTCCATGCGCTGGATGGAGCTGTCTCTGTGCAGCATCGAACAGGCTGAGAAGGTCGCCGCCGACTTCCGCCCGCGCAAGGGCGAGTTCGGAACCTTTATTCTGGCTCTCCCCGCGAAAGGCATGAGTGCGCGGACTGCACGTTTGCGTGCGCAAGCGTGTTCGAAGCTCCGCCCTTGGCCGGTGCTGGTGGGTATCCCGGACAATCACGCCCGTATCGCAGAGCTATCTGCCGAATTGGTAGCATTGGAGCAGGTAAAGGAGCGGCATGAGTTGTCCGGTGACGCTGTGGCTCGCCGCGAGGTCTATGCGCGGTTGGCCGCAACTCGCGCAAATCTGGAAGACCAGCTCCAAGCCGCGGTATCGTTGGCGAAATGGCACGACGGGACGAATGACATCGTCCAACCCGGGTCGAAGCTATCGCCGGTGGCGTCTCAGCTCGCGGACGAACTTTTCAGCGCGTCGCCGCCTGTATGGAGTGAGCTGGTCAATCGCGATAGCGTTTCGAGTAACAGCGTAAAGGCTCGCCGCGATCTACTGCATGCGATGATCGAAGCCGAAAGCCAAGAGGCTCTCGGCTTCGAGGGCTTCCCGGCCGAGCGTGGGCTCTACGAGACGCTTCTCAAGAGCACAGAGCTGCATCGCCAAGACGCCTCCGGCGTCTGGCGTTTCAGTGCGCCATTTGATGGCTCGGCGACTGGCTTCAGGCCACTGTGGGAGGCTGCCCGGGCGCTCTTCTCGGACGGCAACACACGAGTGGGCGCCCACGAGATATATGCACTGTGGAGTGCGCCTCCCTTCGGAATGAAGCAAGGCATCCAACCGGTGATCCTTACGGCATTCATGCTTGCTCACAAGGCCAACATTGCCGTCTACAAGGACGGGATGTTTGTGCCCCGGCTCACCGATTTCGACATCGACGAATGCCTGCAGGACCCGGATCGCTTCTCGTTGCGTTGGGTGGCTATCGACGAGGACAAAAGTCAAATCCTCAATGGCATTTCAAAGCTGTTAGCGGAGGTTGGCGAAAGCGCGGACGCGGCCGATCCACTCGAAGCCGCTCGCGGCTTGGTGGCAATGGTATTCAATCTGCCGGAGTGGGCTCGAAGGACGCAGCGCTTGGGCGACACGGCCAAGGCCATGCGCGACATGCTGTTGAAGGCCAACGATCCTCACAAGGTATTGTTTGTCGACCTAGCGTCGCTGCTCAACGCCGCGGACGGCAAGTCCTACGTAAAGGCTCTTCGAGCACCACTGCAAGAGCTCGCGGGCTCATATGGAAAAATGCTCGCCGAGGTCGAGAGCAAGATGCTCGAAGCACTCGACGCCCGGTTGGATGATCTGGAAGCGTTGCGCCAGCGCGCTCACTCCGTCTCCGGAATCTCTGGCGATCTGAGATTGGATGCGTTTGCGACGCGTCTCGCCAACTTCGATGGCGCCAGAGTGTCGCTTGAGGGGATCCTGAGCTTGGCTGCGGAGAAACCTCCCCGAGACTGGGTCGACCGTAACATCGATGCAGCGATCCTGGAGCTAGCAAAGTTCGCCCGGCGTTTCCGCGAAGCCGAGGCTTTCGTGGCGGTTCAAGGCCGCGAAGCACACAGTGAAGCCATCGCTGTAGTTATCGGTGCTGGGTCGAATACCAAGACGATCTCACGCTCGTTTGCGATTTCGGATCGTCATCGCCAGATCGTGGACTCCAAGGCCGACGAGGTCGTCTCGATGCTGGAGCGCCAAGGGTTAGGAACTGAAGTATTGCTAGCCATACTGGCCAAAGCCGGAATGACGCTGGCGTCTATTGACCAAGAGGTTGCCAATGATTGAGCGTCATGTTCTAGGAATTTCTGGTGGGAAAGACAGCGCCGCGCTCGCGGTCTACATGCGCGACCGACATCCTGAGCTCGATATCGATTATTTCTTCACCGACACCGGCGAGGAGCTGCCTGAGGTTCATGAGTTCCTCGGCAAGCTTGAGGGTTACCTAGGCAAACCGATCGCCCGGCTCAACCCGGGCCGGGACTTTCGCTTCTGGCTGCGTCAATTCAATCACTTCCTACCCAACCCGCAAAGCCGCTGGTGTACGCGAAAGTTGAAGCTGGCGCCATTCGAGGATTGGGTGAAGCCTTGGCTGGCAGCCGGCGACAAAGTCACTTCGTACGTGGCGATCCGCGCGGACGAAGAATATCGCGAAGGCTACGCGTCTAAAGCTGACAATCTGTTTGTGAAGCTGCCCTTCCGCGAAGCCGGCATCGACAAAGCAGCCGTGATCGACATCTTGGAGAATTCCGGTGTCGGTTACCCCAAGTACTACGAGTGGCGCTCGCGCAGCGGCTGCACTTTCTGCTTCTTTCAGCAGAAAATCGAGTGGGTCCGCCTGAGGGACAAGCACCCTCAAGCGTATGAAGAAGCGAAAGCCCTCGAGAAGGACGCCTTAGAACACGGGGCACCCTTCACCTGGTCGAAGGGCGAATCGCTCGTAGACATGGAGCAACCGGAGCGCGTAGCAGAGATCGAGGCGGAATACGAGATCCGCCGCGCTCGCATGCGCAAGAGTATCCCTATTAATCCCCTGCGGCCTGTGAAGGCCTGCCCCGAGGACATTGATGATGTCTACGGCGTGGATGAAGGCAACGGCTCTTGCAACGTCTGTCACAAGTGAATCAAGGGTCGACTGGGAAGACGAGCGCCGACGACCCGGAACTCCCCCCGAAGCCCTGCCCCATTTGCTCGGAGACTCGAGGGCTCGCTGAACATTTGATGGAAGTGGGTTTGGCTGCGGACTACCTTGGGAACACATCGTCCTACGTGAGCGAGCACGGTACAGCGACGATTCGGACTGAGACGATCGGCGACTGGCTTAGGTTACCGTCGCGCCGTCACTGTCGCTGTCGGTGCGTACCGCACATGGGGACATGGCTGCAGGGGACTCTTCTGGTTGGGCCGCCCTTACGAAGGCAACGGCCCCTACGCGATGTCCCATATTTAGGTCATAACAGGCTCAGATACTTGTCCAGATTGGAGACGGAGATGGACTGTGTCTGACCGGACGTCAAGACGGAAAACTCGTCCATCCTGATCTTGATTGTCGCCCTCTTGACCGAACACAGGGCTGCCTGAGCTGCGTACTTGACGAACAATTCGAGTTGGTAGTCACCGTGAGGCCACTCATTCGCCTCGTATCCCGGCTTTTGAACTGGGACGAACAGAACGGACTGTTGTACCGAAGACTGGGGGGCGATCGCGAAATCTCCGAATGGACGCCCAAGCCGTCGTCGCGCGGCGTATTGCTCCTCTGGTTTCTCGGGAACGACGCGCTCGGGCCGGTAGCGCATCTCCCGCGTGGCCGACCACACGCGCAGCAGAAACATCTCCACGACGGCAGTGGAGGCTCCGCCATTGACGACGGTAAGCGGGAGTATCAGCTCGAAAGCCCGGTCCGAAACCACCACTGGCCCGGCAATTTCTAGCACGCTCCACAATACGTTGCAGTTCGTAGTCAGGCGTTGACTGACCGCGTGCGGATAGGAGGCCGTGATTCCGCTTAGCAACCACCCATCGAACTCCTCACGCGGCATACGCTTTCCCTGTATCGCCGCCTGCAGCAAGCGAGCGACGAGCTCATAGATCAACGACTCGCGCAAGGGTAGGGCAAGCGGCTCGATGGACTTCGCGGTCAGGTAGCGATCTACCTTCGTGATGGCCTGGTCGAGCAGGGCCAGCGTGTCCATCGAAGTCGGAGTTGGCACCTCGACGTCATCGAAGGGGGCGTCACCCAAAACGGCAGCTGCGATCGGTCCAGCCAATATCAGTTGGTACTTGCTTGCAGCGTTGGAGCCTTTGAGCTCTTTGCACCATACGACGACATCGCCTTTGCCGATCTGATTTTTGGAGGACTTGACCTGCTGAGCAAGAGTCGAACCATCTGCATACTCCCAGTAGATGTCTACCTTATCGTTGTCAGAGTCCGGCTCTAGCGTAACAGCCGTCCATTGTCCGTCCGCCCAGAGCGAGTCGAGCAGGCAGATTAGGGTTTGAACCGCAAACCCACGGATCGCTTCGCGCCCGCCCACGGCTAATTCTCGATCTCAAAGAAGTCCATGGCCATTCGCCCCCACTGAAAGCGAGTATCCTCGATCGACACTCGCATCTTTTCGCTCGGCGCTTCGTCTTCCATACGGGCCCAAGCGGCGATAAGCGACAGAACATCCCTAGCGTACTGAGCCTCCGGTCCGTCTTCCCCTTGAAGTGCCTCGAACAGCCGGGCGTGCACCGGATGACGACTGTTCAGGGTGACCAGAATCACGCCCCCGGAAGTGGAAACGTCAAAGATGTGCGAACCAGACATGTCGGCGTGCTTGAAGCGGAATTTAATCTTCTTGCTGACATAGTCCACGGCGAGTTCCAGAGCCTTCGCCTCCTCTACGCCATCCTGGACGATATCGGCAGTCAGCGCGGATGCTCGTTCGTCGGCGGAGGCGTGTTCATCTTTGTCGCTCCGGCCGGTATCCCCAACCCGCTCTCTGCGTCTCATCACAGACTCGGTGGCCGCTTTCTCGGCCTTTTTCTCGGCTCGCTCTTTGGTGGACTGCATTCGCTCACCTTCGCGCATCTTGGCCACCTGCCCGCGCATCGAGTTCAACAGCTTCTCAATCTCCCGGCTGATGCGGTACATGGCAAGCCGTGGGTCTCGATCCTGCTCGAGCGTCTCCTGATAATCTTTCACGCTGAGCCGCTCTTCCAGCGCGTCTTCCTCGATGCTCAGGCGTGTGAAACCCGTCGCGGCCTGCTTGTTGTTCGTGACGCCAAAGACATCATCCAAACCCGGGTCGAACTGCACTTCGATTCCCCACCATCTCTCGCGTGTGTCATACGAGTTCGTGAAGCTGTGATTGAGCTCCAGCTCCCGCCTCGATCTCACGACCGAGATGCCCTGATTTTTTTGCGCGTGCTGACCGATAGGTTTGGTACCTCCTTCTCGCCGCGCCTCCGGCTTACATATCGACGCCATGATGGTCACAGGGTGCTCTGTGCCACCATGCCCTATATGGAGAACCAGCGGTTGTCCGAACGGCACAAAGGCCGGCTTCTGATCGAAGGGCGCCGGGGCATTGGTGCCAGACATCAAGTAAAGCGGGTCATTGGGTCGCACAAAGCTCTGATAGACCGTTGTCTTAGTCTTGCCCTCATAGGCGGCAAGGCGAATTCGAACAGACTTGTCGTCGATAAAGTGCCGATACACACGCCCGCTGATGAATTCTGTGTGTCGCAACAGAGTCGTACTTTGCTTCCAAGAGATGCGGTCCAACTTGCTCCAGACGACCAAGGTGCCATGCTCTTCGCGATTGCCTGCAATCAATGACCGCCATTCAGAAGGAATCTCAGAGGGCTGAGGCTCTGGAACCTCTGTCATTTGTCCGTCCTGAATCTCCTGTACGTCCAAGTACGCGTGATAAACCGACCCATTTTGCCATGTCCAGACATCCACCCTCTTGCATTGAGAGATTGAAGAGTTCGGCAATCCCATCCCGAACTTGCCGATACCCTTTTGCTTAGCCTTGTCAAGGCGCGAACCGTTGCCAAATTGAAGGGCCTTCCTGAGCATGCTGGGGGTCATGCCGCTGGCGTTGTCGTAAACCGCGAGGCGGGATATCTGACGTCGCCCTTCGGCCGGGACCTCGTCGATACAGATTACCTCGACTTCGGTGCGGGATTGAGTACCTTCTCCTGCTTGGATCGCGTTGTCAATGAGCTCGGCCAACGCGTGCGCGGTGTCGCGATAGCCCGAGCTTCGCATGGCGGAGATTGACAGGTTCTGGGGAATAATTGGAAAAGACATGTGGCCTCCTAGGTATGCAGCGTGGACCAAGTGCTCAACGACTCCAACCAACCGGCATCGGCTTGTGAGTCGGCTGCCACAATGAGTCTGAAGCGCGGCAGATCTGCCACTCGGGCTTGGACGAGCCGCCCAACTGTGGATAGGAACGCTGCTCGGGACTTGCCAGGCGACGCCATCACACATACGGAAATTTCAGGAACGGAGTTCCTTGGAAGCAAGAACCCGTGGACGCACAAGACCTTCTCATCTCTAGCGACAAATTTCTGCAGCGCAAGGTCGCGTGCCGCTGGAGATTCGTCCGCAGTTACGGCTCTGGCCTTCACGCCCTCGACCATCAGAAGGCCGGCGAAAAGCCGTGCGTTCTCGGCTGTTGTTGCATAGAAAACAACGCGTCCCCGACCCTTGGACTCCTTCTTTAGAATTTTCAAGAGGTGTTCGTTGCGTTCAACGTTGTTGCCCAGCTCGTTGACGTAGGTGTGGTCAAAATCGAGTGCGTCGTCGTTGGTCGGAGGGAATAAGGCATCCGCCGGCGCGCTTGTGGGCGATGCGCTCGTGAGATTCACCACCGTACCGTCGATGTCCGTGAAATCGCCAACCTGACGCAGCGACTGCAATCCGTCGTTCGCCGCGATCGTGATGCAAGCGTCCGGAAAGGCATCCATCAAAGCACTCTGAGTGGCTCCAGGGGGAAAGGCGGTGCCAGATGTCGCTAATATTCCCACCGCTCTGAATTTCCCACCCGCGGACATCCTTCGAACGATCTCGGCCCCGACAGGATGAACACGATTCTCTGCATCTGCGAAGACGGCAACCGATGTAATGGATCCCAGCTTTTCAAGAGCCGAGTTGTCCTTGCTGAGTTGGAGAATGTCGATGACTGCTATTGCCCCTCCGAGCTGATCTAGGTCGCGCACCGGGTGGTCACCGTAGAGCTGGAGAATGGTAGTGTCGCGCGAACCCAGTTGTCGCCACACCTCCTGCAATTCAAGGAAGGCCTCGTCACACATGGCTGCGCCTGGCGCCAGCCAGATGATCGAGCGGTCATCGGCCTCCGAACGATAGAGATCGAGCGCTGCAGTGACGACAAGCCGAAGTTTTCCTGCTCCGAATGGCATATGGACCAAAACGGATACGGGCGGGTTGGCGATGGCTCGACGAAGCTCGCGAAATGCATTTAGTTGATGCGCGTGGAGCTTGTGCGAGGCAATCGTTTTCTGAGACCCCTCGGACGGTTCAAGGGGCTCCTCGAGCTCGTCAATCTCCACACCATACCACCTGTCGAGAATCTCCAGGTTGCTTGGCTCTGCGTCGAAGTCGATGGCACTCAACGTTCGGAGAGGCGAGATCGCCGGCATCTGAAGCAGGTCGCACAGATCCAGTGCCTCCGAGTTGTCCAGTTTGGACAGCAAGAGACTTCGAATGTCCTGCTTTCGTAACGCACCGCGTTCGCCATGCAAGCTAACGATGAAATAGGCGAGACCCGTTGGACTTGTCACATCTGTACCCATCTTGCCGAGCAAGGCCATGATCGAGGGGCCTAACAAGGCAGTGAGCGCGCTCGTGTTGTTTCTCGCAAGGTGTGCCACGAGCCGCGTCATCGTGGTCACACGAGACGATCCCGGGGTTGAAGAGGCATCTGGAATGTCAAGTGGTGCCATGCGCTGATTTTGGGGAGTTGTCGAGGGAAATCGCCGTCACCGCTGCGGCGATATCATCGTCAGACAGAAAGGGGGCTTGCGCGAACACCAACCCCTGCTCGCCGTTGAGCTTCGCAGCAAGGTGCCCACGACCAAGCAAGAGCTCAGCGCCCGGTCTGTCGAGCGCGATTTTGGAGGTGGCCTCGCTTGAAACTTTGAGGATGAGGCGGTTGCCAAGATTTTCGCGCAATTGCATCGGCATGACGTCCTTGTCGGGGCGCTGCGCTGCGAAGATCAGATGAATGCCGGCAGCGCGAGCCTTTACGCCCAATCGCTGTACCGCGGCGCCCACGGCAGACTTGTATCCGTCGTCGAGCATCCAGTCCGCGAATTCGTCATGCACAAGGAAGACCATGGGCAAACGCTCGTCGGCCGAGACCTTGGCGTTGTAGGTCGGCAGGTCGCGCGCGCGCGCCTTAGCGAAGGCGCGATAGCGCTCCTCCATTTCCTGAACCAAAGCCTCGAGGACTTCTGCTGCCTTCTCCTTTGTCGTCACAATCTCGCTGCGCATGTGCGGCAGTTCGGCAAGCGGCGCGTAGTCCACGCCCATCTTCGGATCGATCAAGATGATCTGCGCAAGATCCTTCGAGTTGGTCGCGGCGATGTCCAAGAGCAGCGCCTGGATCAGTACCGACTTGCCGCTACCGGTGGCACCTGCCACAAGGGAATGCGGCTCGTGGGAGGAGAGGCCACCGAACTCTGCTCCGAGGTTCAGATATAGCAACGCGCCGTTGATCTCTTGGAGCCCCAAGAGGAATGACGTGTTGATGCCGGCGACGTTGCGATTGAGCTCGCGACGCGACCACAGCTCCCAGAGCGATACCGCTTGACGCTTGGAGCCGGCGACCGTCACCACAATCTCGCCAGGCTTGGGCTGAACCGTCACTAAATTGATCGCGTGAGTGGTCAGCAATTGGGTGCGCTTGTTCTCGATATCCTCGACGCGCAGCCTGTCTGAGCCTGCCAATCTGACCAAGCAGCCGTTCGGCGTCAAACGCACGCCTAGAATGGCGGCCTGCAGACCGTAGCTATTCAGCGCGGATTTAAGCTTCTTTTTCACCTCCTCGGCCCACCCCTCCCGCTCTGCGTCCGCTCGCGCTCCGCCCGCAAATTTGGCGGCTACCAGAGCAGAAAGCGAAGAGCCAAGATCGGTGGACAATGCTGGAGTTGGGACCGGCACCGACACCATTGCGTTGGTTGAGGCTTCGACCTGTTCTTGCACCGGTGCCTGGTGCTCAGCCACGGGGCCGTTTGATTGAGGCAAGCTGCTTGCATCTGCCACAATGGCTGGAGCTTCGTCGTCGGAAGACACTAAGAGACCATTGGCGAGCTGGCCTATAGCCGAGAGCCACGGCACCCGCGCAGCTGGCTTCTTGAAACCGTGCCCAGCCCATGGTTGGTGGGGGCCGAGTCCAGCCCTGGCTTCGAAACCGCCATTCCCCTTCGCATAGGCCTCGCCAAGCTTGCGCAGATCATGCCTGTCAAAAACTTCCTGCCAAGCTTGAACGCCTTCGGCGTCGTCGAGCAGCTCTTGGTCGGAGGCAGACGCGGAGCCTGCATCCGAGGTATGAACATAGACCTGTGAGTAGCCGCGGAGCGAAATCTCCACGTCGCCTTCGCGCAGCTTTACCCTTGCCCGCTCCATGAGTCCCGTCATGCCTGGCGGGATCTCGGCGTCGATAAGCATATCCGCCAAGCGAGCGAGCCACACGTCACGATCGAGGCGCCCCGGGGCGCCAAAGAGAGCCTCCCGGAACATGCTCAACGTTGCCAGGAGTTGGTCCTTAGAATCTCGGCGGGCCTTAGCTAGTCCGTCTGCTCCAACATACTTCGACTCGACGATCGAAATAACGACACGGATTCCATCGTCTCGCTCCTCGACATTAAGCGCGAGGATGTCGGCGATGCGGCTTTCAGGTTGCGACAGCCAGCTCGCATAGTCGTCGAGCAGAAAGTATGCAGTCAGTATTTGACCACCAGCGGCGGAAGCCTTGAACTCCTCCGCGAGCAAGTAGCGGCTGAGGACCAAGCCGATCATTTCGCCTGCAGAGACACCACGCTTAGCCGCGCGAAGCACAATGTCACCGGAGACAGAAAGCGCGTCGCGCTTCGCCTTGGCGGCAGCAGCCTCAAGTTGTTCGGGATCGAGCTGAAGATTCAGCTCTTCCAAGCGACGGCGTACAAGCACGCCGAGTAGCCGTAGCTCGGAGGTCGAGCTGACGATCATGTTGCGGCCGTTGGTGGAGCCACGACGGTAGCGTACCACCGTGATGTTGTTGTGTTGGAGCTGACGTTTATCGAGCAGCTCATCGTAGGTTGCCACCCATTCTGCTAGATCGTGCGCGTCCTTGATCATACCGGCCAAGGCGGCGCTTTGAAGCGAGATACGACGCGCGGGCAGGTATCTCTCGTCGGGCGACGCATCAGTGTCGCGGTCGACCGCCGCAACGGCGGAGACGTAAGCCCAGCCCGACGCGGTCTGCCAAGGGCAGGTCAAAAATGTCGTCGATTTGAGTTCGTTCTCGCCCGAGACGCTACGATAGGACAATCGCGATGGGGCATGATCCAAGTTGGGACGGTCGTTTGTCCACGCAACCGGGAGCCAATCCGTCTGTGCCGCACGAGCGACCACGTCATGCAAGAAAGCCACGTCGAAGGCTTTAAATCCCTGCTCACTTTCGCCAGGAGTAGCCGAAATCGGAGTCACGGAAATGCGCAATTTCGAGATGAAATTGTCGCTCGTCTCGCTAACCACTGGCAGATCTGGATCATCGCCAGCCTTGTTCACCAGTTCGCCATAAACGCTTCGAAGCTTTGCCGGATCCGAGTGGCGCACCGACACGCTGCATTGGAGCTTTCCATCGGCTTGAATCGACGCGAGCTCCCGTACAGTCGCCAGGGGCAACTCTGCGGCATCTGCGTTGTAGAGCACTACGCTCAGATTGGAGGCCTCATGCGGCTGCAATCCAACGTAGCGCTCCAAAAGCTCGCGTGCTTGCTTCGCGGCGGCGGCTGGTTCGACATCGGTCATCGCGTCTTCGGTGCCGCGTGTGGGCGACTCCAAAAGACTATAGCCGTTGACCGTGCTGCTTTCCGAGACGAGCGCTGATGTACTTGTGCGTTTGAGGATAGCGATCTCGGGATAAAACGGGTGCGCAATCTCGTCGGAGAGCTCCCGCATGAAGATTTCGCGGTCGCCATAAAGAATGCTGTCGCTTGACAGCAAGTGAGTGGCGAAGCCCGCCACGCGCCGGGACTTTACCGCCAGCGCCTTCATGCGCTCAGGATGCCACGGAGGGATAATCAACGCGGGATTGTCGCCGGCCACACGGACTGTACCAACCGAGAGGACCTCGGAGACCAAGAGCGAACGGCAAACATCACCGCGCGCATGAGCCATCAAGGACGTCAGGAGTGCACCAAAGGACTCCGCCTGACGCATAACGGCCTCGCCATGGACGCCCGTGGACACGAAGTCCTCCATCGCCTTGATGTACTGCTCTTCGAACACGTCCCACGCGCCTCGAATCTCATCGCGTTGCCGTGGCGTAATCCGGCTATCTTCCGAAAGCTCCTTAATTCGCCCTTTTATGTCCTGACGAAGGCTGCGCAGCTTGTTGGCCGCGGGAACTAGCGAGCCGGCATCCGTCGAATAGGTAGCCTCCAAGGTCCCGGTGTCGAGCAGCGAGACGTTCTGGACGCCGCCTTTCTTGCTCACGAGCCTGCGCGAAACCTCAGTGCAACCGACGCCGCCCTTCTCAAGGAGCCGGCGCATGTCGGCAACCATCGATAAGCCTATCGATGTTGGCTTGTAGCTCCACAGGAGTTGAGTCTTGGCCAAAATCGTTTCTTTGCCATCGGCAACCTGCACCAATGCGACGTCGAACTTGATCTGCAACGCTGCTCGAGAAAGCGAAGCGTTCGGTCGGACCTTGTTCTTCTTGTCGTTGCGCAGTTCCTTTTCCTTGGCGAAAAAGGCTTCGTAGTCAAAGAGTGGGTCTGGCAAGTTCGCGTTGCCAAGCCGCTCAACCTTCCAATCCGCCCTGGAGCCCATCAGCTCCTTCAAACCGCGGTACATCGCAGAGAAGTACGTTCCAGCGTCGTAATTGAAGCGCTCGCGCCACTCCTTCCGGCCCTTGGTGACAGTAAAGCGCAAGATGCGCTCACCCTCTGGATCACGCAGGCCCGCATGTAGACTATTGACCACACGTGCGAAGCCGTCAAAGAAGTCATTGCACTCGATGGGTTTGCCATACAACGCCTTTTCCCAACGGGCGCAGAGCTTCGCGTCTTGCTCGATCAATCGACGATGCTTAACGAAGAATTCCTCGTCTTCCTCGTTAAAGTCAGAACGGCGTTCGCGTGATTTCAGGTCATCAAGGAGTGTGCGGCTCTCGTCATCAAGGGAATTCTCCTGATCGCAGTCATGGTCGAAAAACCGGATCGTAGAGTCCGCCAAACCAAACTGCTTTTCCTTGGGCTTGTCGAAGGCCAAGTAGACGCCGTCACTTTCCCATTCGAATTGCGCCAGTGCCGTTGCCGCTTCAAGATCGCCAGCGGGAGCGGCAGCGAATTCCTCCAAGGCCTGTCGCGCACCATCGGCGATATCCGACTCGTTAGCTTTGATGCGCTCCAAAAGCTCTTCAGGGTCGAGCAACTGCCCGTTCTGCCGAAGCTTCTTGAGCAGTGGCGCACGCTGCGTGAAAAGTTTGATGAAGGCCTTCTGCCAAGGCTTGCGTGTCACCCCGAACGTCTTGGCGTTCGAGAAAAAAGAGCTGTCTCTAGGAAGCCCCGCTCGAGGCAGTGCGAAACCGACCGCGTCGCGGATGGCCAAGCCTCGGGTAGACATGGCTTCAACAATGTCGGAACAAAATTCGCCAAGCTGGACAAGCGAAAGTTCGGAGGAGGAAAGCAGTCCGCCAATCGCTGCATGAAATACTGCACGGTCGTCTGGGACCGGCGAGAGGCCGCCCGCGTACAACGAAGCCTCAACCCACGGCTCCGGATTGGCGCGCATTTCTTTGGCGCCAATGGCCATTACATGGCCCAGTGTGTCTGCAAGGTTGTGTTCGTTCCCATTGGCGGTGAGAATTGCCGCCTTGGAAGTTACAGCGTTGTTGCGTACATACCCTGCGTTGTGAGGGATCAAGATCTCTGCTGGGAGGCCCTGGCTTTCGACCAACGCCTCCGGGATCATAAGCTCCACGCGGGCGAGTAGTTCAGGATTGGCCAAAACTGCCCGCGCCACTGCAGCGATTTGGCCAGCCGAGAGCTTGTCAAGCCGAAAGAGCGCCGCCGAATCACCCGGCTGGTCAGGATTCGAAATGCGCTTGGCGAGGATATCTGCGCCGACGCGCCCAATGATGCGATCGGTCAGCATTCCGCCTCTCCCTTGAACGCGAACGGATTTTCAACAAACGAGCAGGAATCAGAAAGCCTGCGGACCAAACCCAATCCAACAAGTCTGGCTTCCAGGTTGTCTCGGTTCTCGCTGAGCTCCTCTTGGTCAACTAGCTTGGCATCGACCAAGCGCACACCTTCTGCGTCACCCAACACTAGGCCATAGCGCCGCTTGGCTTCGGCAAGAAACTCATCAAATTGCATGCGATCTTCCACGATGGCGACCACAATCGACTTAAGCAATCTGTCATTGGGGGCGTACCTTGTTCGGCGAGACAGCCGTCGCGAACTGAGTCCGATCGCACGCGACCACGACGCGTGAATCTTCCCGACGTGCTGTTCGTGGCGGGCGAGTGCGAGCTCAATGAGATCTCCGACAAGGACGTCTGGACTCTTTCCGGTGTAGTCCTCGTCGTCGCCCCCATCTAGTGACGGCCACTGGAAACGTTCGCGCATAAGCTTCACTCGCTCAGCCTCCGGGAATTCGCTCGAGGCAGCGTTGCTCCAGAAGGGATCCTGCCGAATCGACTCGACATATGCGCGCACTGCCTTAGCGGGCAACCCCTGGTTGAACTGGTAGCTATCGCCCGAGAGTGCTCTAACCTTCGTGCGCTCCTTGGAAACGATTTCGCAGACGATCTCAACAGGATCGTCGTCGCCCGCGATCCGCTTGGCCCGCTCGAGGAAGTAAAGGAGCATATTGAGGCCTGAGATGGAAATCAGGTGCTCCAAGGCATCGTAGATCGGCATGTCCCTGCCGAGAATGGATAGCCAGTCTTCACAAATTTGATCAAAACGCGCGTTGGCAACCTCGGGCAAATATCCGGAAGACCGTGGGTCGTCAGCTAGCTGAGGTATACCTTGCAGTGAACGCGCCAGCCGATTCATCGGAGCCTCACGGTCGAATAGGCGCCTCGCCAAGGTGTCGCCGAGCTCCGCTCCCCGTTTCGCTCTCGAGAGCATTAGATAGAGCAGCTCGCCAGTGCGCGCGAAAAAGCGGCGGTCATTG
This sequence comes from Paraburkholderia fynbosensis, assembly GCF_902859935.1. Taxonomy (GTDB): domain Bacteria; phylum Pseudomonadota; class Gammaproteobacteria; order Burkholderiales; family Burkholderiaceae; genus Paraburkholderia; species Paraburkholderia fynbosensis. The sequence goes on along the minus strand of NZ_CADIKI010000007.1, from coordinate 340,518 downwards.
CTCATCTTCCCGCGCGAGTCTATTTCCAAGTCCTCGTAGAGGGCGTCGGGACCAAAAGGGAAGACGAACTTCGAGCTCCAACGCTTGTTGCTACGGGACTCGAACGACGAGGAGCGCAACAGCTCGATGGACTTGGCAAAATCGTCAAAATTAGAGAACGAGTGACGCAGGTAGGCCATGTCATCGTCGCCGTTGCCCGTCTTGCCCTGGTCAAACTTCTCAAACCACTGCTTCCATTTCTCCGCGTCCGGTAGAGCGCTTTCGGAGATGGATTCGACATAAGGGTTGTTGAAGAGTAAGCCGCGTAGCCGGATTTGACGCTGCGGTTGAAATTTGACCGCGCCACCCAGACCCTCTTGAGGGCGTAAAGGCCTGCCCAGGTTCGAACCGAGTACGCCCAAAAACTCAAGCACAGTCAAATGCGGAAGCTGCTCGTCGTAAAGGCGGTGACCCCAAATGTTCTCGTCGACGCAAAAGTCGACGCTCTTGATCTCTGGGCGCTTGATGATCTCGCTCATACTGGGGCTCTCACAGTTACGGGACGAGCGAAGCCACGGCCTCCCGGTTCGATGTCAATGAAATTTAGCGTGAGCGCGGACGCCTCTCCAGCGACTTCGTCGTCGTCGCCGGCGAGCCTTGCGTTGCGAACAATCTCCGCCTTTCGCAGCAGTTTCGCCTTAAAGGCCAACAGATCTTCATGGCACTCGTTAGAGAAGCTCGCTGGCAACGCGCCGGCGGCTACACGCGACAGGAACTCGTGACGGATAGGCGTGAGGTCAAAGACAGCGGAATTGCCCGGACCGGGCGAGAGCGAAACATCAAGCTGCGGACGGCTAGTCTCTTCGTCAAGCCTAATTGCCATGCCAACCCCACCCTGCCGGCGGGATGGCGTCTCATGGTCGCAGAGCACGCTAACGCGGCTTTGCGTGAAGCCCCCGGAGCTGGCAATGAAGATACGGTCGACATTTTCCAAAAGCAAGCCTGTCATGACCCGGTTGAGTCCCTTGGTGATACGCCCCCGGACCGTTTCGCTGACGGGCTTCTTAGACCTCAACGATTCGATCATCTCCAAGTAGTCGCCAGCAAAGTGGAAAGCGGTCATCGACCAGCGGGGATAGCCGGTCTCGGCATCCGGCACGGTGAAATAGAGCCTGCGGCGCTGTGCCTCAAGCATCTCCAAGAACTCGGACGAGCCGCCTTCCAGACGAGCGCCTTCGTACCCCTCCAAATACGTGTTTTGGGCAGCACGAAAATTTGAGGTTGCTCCGTAAACTTGGTCGCCACCAACTAGCCGATCAAAGTCGGCCTGAAGTCGAGAATCGTCCTTCCCGTAGACCAAGAGGCCGTCAGCGGCGTTGGTAGTTTCCTCCCCTACGCCGAAGCTGGCCATCGCCTTGAAGACGGGACGATCAGAAGCTCTCCGCTTAGGCAGGTTTGCCCCGAATGCATTGGCGTAGATACTCGCTTTGCCGATGTCGCCGCCATCTACGATTTTGGCCACATCCGCGCAGGTCATCAGGTTCTCCTTGGCATCTTTAGCATCCGAGTAGCCCAAGACCATGTTCGAGCACAGAGCAAGCAGGTCGCGAACGGGAAGATGAAGTCCGTTGAGGCGCGCGATCTCGATCAAATCACCTAAACGGTGTGCAAGCTGTCCGCCATCGGATTCACCGAGGAGCCGGCGACGGTTTTCGTCGATGGGGCAGACCTTACCTGCTGCCTTGAGCGAGCAACGCTTGCAATTTTCCCACTCGGGGTGGCCTGCTACCGCTTTGGCGATTTCTTCGAGCGTCTTTCGACTAGTTGTGCGGCTAAGGTCGAATACTGCGAGCCGATGGGGTGCCGGACCCGCTTGCAAAAATCGCTCTTGCAGGGGCTTGCGAAGCGGATGTGTCCGGTCTTGTCGCTTGCCCAAATCACGCAAGCGGTCGAGCAGTTGGCCGTGGTTAGCAGCCAAGATAACCACCTCGGAGTCGTCGCTTCCCAATACAGACTTTTCAAGCCGCTGCAACGGCAGATCGCTCTCCTCGCCGTTAAATTCGGAGAGGTCCTTTATAAAAACAGCTAAACGACCGTCCGCAAGTCTGAGCTCCTTGATGTTGCCCTTGCTCGACCACTCTTTCGGATCGCCGCCCAACCTCGTCCATAACGCGCGACAGTGATAGGTTTTGCCGTCGCCTGCGGTACCCGCGATCAAGATAGAACCCGGGACCTTGGAAGCGACATGCTCAACCATCGCCTCCAGCAACGGCGTCGATAAGTCGATGGGCTGCACCTTGGCCCTTGCGAGCGCACCTGCCACGTATTCATCGAACATCGTTAAGTTGTTCGGTGTCGGGCCATAGCTTCGAAGAAACCGAACCCAAGCTGCTGAGGGCAGTGCAAACGAGCTCGCATCCCCATGCTGTTCAGAATCAATCATGTTGGTCTCCCTCGGGTTACCTGACGCAACGCCGGATATAGACGCGCCCGTGCGGCCGCGGAGCCATGAGCGCGACGAGGTATAAGTTGTAAATATCAACCGGCGAATGCAAAAGGGCTGCCAATTGGACGTTCACTAACAGGATTTCAGTAGCCCCGAAGCATCTTGCCGCCGCCGTAAAGACGACGGCGCAAACAATATCTCCTTATGCATTTTGAATCCCCCGCAGTCGTACATTGTTATCGGCCGGAAATGGCAATTCTTTCATAGGTTCGCATCGTTGCACAGCGTCGAACCCGCAGATGTTACTCGCTCAGAGGCTCTTTCAGCGCCGCATGCTCATGCCTCTATGCACGAAACAGTACGACATGGTCATGTTTCTCATGCAGCCTTGCTCTGCCTCGACGGCGGCCTAGTCAGATGCCTATGCGGCGGCGCTTCGGCACCAACCTGCCCTCCGAAATCTCGATCATATCGATCACTTGTCGGGCTGGCGTCGGACTATAGCTGATGTGAATGGGCCGCTTGCCACCGTAAAAATACAGGCGGTCAAACTTCACGTTATCTATGATCCATTCGACAACGACGGCCATATCCTCGTCCTCGACGAGGAAATCACACGCCGCGCCGAGACGGTCACAAATATGTCCGCCACGACGCGTTCTCTCGTGTGCAGCGTGTTGATCCAACTTTGGCGCAATACGCCCGCTTATCTTCGTTGCCAACGCCGGAGAACAAAAGCCAAACGTCAGCTTCACCATACCAAAGTACTCGATAACTGGGTCAATAACGTGGGAAGCCAGATCAAAGATCGCGTTAAAGCTTTCTGGCTCAAGTGGCATATTCTCGATATCTAATGCCGCCTGCGTTTCGCCGCACTCAATTAATTCTCGAAACGTTAAATAACGCCCGCACTTTTGGTCCAATGATGGAATCGATTTAGATCGAATCAGTTTATAGCCATCAATAGCCAATCTCCTCTCATCGATTTTTTTATTAAACGCCTCCGCATTGGGTCCATAGCCATCAAAGTCCAACATCCCCAACTCATCCAGCGTAGACTCAAACAACACTTGCTCGGCAAAAAAAGGGGATTCCTCGTTAAGGAAGCGGGATTTCTTGTATAGATACGGCTCAGGATAGTCATCCCCGTAATCGAAAATGGTCAATTCTTGCTTACGCAAATTAATTTTTACTCGCTGAATCATTCGCGGCAAAGGCGATCCAAAAAAATCGTCAAATTTCATCATCGTCAGCTTTCCAGATGAAATGTGAATCTTCAACAGATCTGCGCTCGTGACATCGCCATAAAGAACCGTACCGCAACCAACATAGGCTCGCAGGATTGGAGGCAGTCGATCAACGAGACCCGTATGGAGCTGTAGAGAAACACCGTCCTCCAGCCATCCTAGACCTTCCTCCGCCGCGCGAATGCACGCACTAGATATCTGCGCCACATCTGCCAAGCTGAACAGTAGCTCTTTGCCAGCGAAAAGTGCTCGAGGATAACTGACGAAGAATGCTTTCACGTCAGCCTGGAGTTCGGGCTCGAGTCTGCTGTATGGGGCACGCTTGTCGAATTGCAGTAACGCGAAGTAGACGCAGAGATCATCGGTGCGCGAGGAGGCCGCCTGCTCAAGGCGGAGCGCGGCATCTTCCTTTGTCTCTTTGAGAAACCTGATCGCGGCAGCGATCGATCCGAACTCGCTAAGCTCTTGCTGCAGCCCCTGCAATTCGTGTCTGACCGGATCACGACCGAGCGTCAGGCAAAGTCGCCAGAGTTCATCGAGAGACTCCCGATGGCGCTCGTACAACAGCTCGAAGCGATTTGTCCGGCGCTTAGCAACAGGATTTTCTGCAGAGGCTCGAGCCATTGGACGCGCCAAGGACATGGGCGGGACGATTCGCCGCTTACTTTTGACTCGAGCAAAACGAAAACGCTGCTCCTGATCCTTATCTTTGAAGACAAAAAATACGCCCGGCCCAACCGCTATGGCGTCGTTCGCCGTGACGCGATCGATGAAGGCCTTTAATTCCGATTGCGAGTAGTACTTTTGGAAAGTATTTCTCGAAGTTAGGACGCCATCACCGTAGGGAACACCGCGGACAGAATCCTGATTTGAAAGCATGGCTGATACGACAAGAATCTCATCCGATAGAGAGTAAGATTTTCTAATAGCGAGTTCACGTTCAGCCACATTCTCGATCACATTTATGACAAACCCAAGATTAACGATTGATGCGGATGTAATCGGCTGCTCATTCGCGTAATGCGGATCCCAGCCCGCTGCGTCAATGCCGAGCCCCTTGAGTCCTCTTATATCGTCCCCTCGGCCACAACCGTAGTCGAACAGCGAGCGCGTCCCGTCGAGAAATCCAAAGCGCGAAAGCATCTGTATTGGTGCCGAGAAGCTGTATCGAGACAACGCAGTGCGATGGCGTTCTATTAGACCGCTACTGCTCGCGCTCTGCGAGTCCTCCGGTTCGTGGTTTGCAATCGGCACGAGCTCATGATCCGCTAAGAGGTAGCCACGTTGACTGATCAGAGCTTCAAATGTCTGGCGGAAGCCAATACGAGCTGGATCATCGAATAGCCCGATCTGCTCAGCCACATCGGTCAACTCCTTGAAAGCTTCCCAGCGCGGGTGATCGCGGGCTATGAGTAATTCCTTACGATGCAAGATCGGAGGGTTGATTGACGATTCGTAGCTCCGAAATCGGTACTTCTTATGATCTAGATCGACAGACCAGCTGCGCTGTAGCACGGGAAACGCCTCGTCGAAGAACCCCGGGTAGTCGAGCAGGGACATATTCGACATCGAGAGTCCTACCCGGATAACGTTGAAATCGCTCCCGGGAGTCAGGCTAGTCAGCGAAATACCCTCGCTTATACTGCGCCGCAACGTGTCTGGAAGGCGATCCAGAAGAGACACGTGAAAATATGCGTCGCTCGCGACGACCTTTCCGATCCCAGCATCTAGATGCGTCAGAAGATTTTCCCTGATTGTTATCACGCTCATGTCGTAAGTCTCGATATGGGAGCCGCCGGTCGTGCGCGCTTGCCGCGCACTCCGTAGAGGTCGGCCTGACAATAGGATAACGCGCTTCAAGACGACATAAGTGCTCGACCGGCCGATGAAATTGAAGACTACTCTGGATGACTTGCGACCGACACGCACGATTTCGCTGGAACGGCCCCGGAACTTGACACGCACACTTTAATGGAGGCGTGTATTGCGGTTGCCCGTCCCCATATTCTAAAAAGTCTCAAACATATATCACCTCATTGAGCAGGCCCTCGAAACGATCGAACGCCGTGCCGTTGCTCTAACCCTTGATGAGGTCGATATCATTTATTCGCTTTCCTGTCCACGTTGTAACTCCACTCGCATTGCCACTCGCGACTACGCCCGTAAGGCCGGTGGTGCCGTCGGTGCTGCGGCTGGTGCCACCGGCAGTGCCGCTGCTGCACTCGGCGGCGCCGAAGCTGGCGCGGCCCTCGGCATGGTCGCAGGCCCGGTCGGATCGATCTTCGGAGGACTAGCCGGCGCACTTCTAGGAGCTTTGGTCGGAGGAGCTGCCGGTTGCGCCGCTGGTTCTGCCGTAGGCGAGCAGATCGACACGCACGTGCTCGACAACTACGAGTGCCAAGAGTGCGGCCATGCCTTCAGCAAGCAACAGTCGTCCTAACCCGTCAGCTCTTCCGTTTTTCTCATCCCGCTATTCGATGACATGCGTATAGCCCGTAAGGGCTATACGCATTTGTGCCGTCTGTTTCTCACCTTCTTAATCAGGAACATCAATCATGCATCTCGTTCAATCAATGGCCTATGTCGACGAAACGCCCTGGCACGGTCTGGGCAACCAGCTGTCCGCCAATCAGCCGCTCGAAGTCTGGGTGCAGCAGGCAGGTATGAACTGGCGTATCGAGGAAACCGAAGTCCGCTTTGTCTCCGGTAGTGCCGGTTCCAACCTGGGCTCAATCCACGCCTTCCCCGAGCAGAAGGTGCTTTACCGGTCCGATACCAAAATGCCGTTGTCCGTAGTGTCTGCGAGGTATGCGGTTGTGCAACCCATTGAGCTGATTGAGTTCTACCGCGATCTCGTCGAGGCGGGGGGCTACCACCTTGAAACCGCTGGGGTACTCAAAGACGGAAAAAAGCTTTGGGCGCTGGCCCGTACCGGCCAGTCCGTGTCGCTCGAAGGCAAGGACACCGTGAACGGCTATCTGTTGCTCTCGACCTCATGCGACGGCAGTTTGGCTACAACAGCTCAATTTACTTCCGTGCGAGTCGTCTGTAACAACACCTTGCAAATCGCGCTCGGCGATTCGGCAGGGGCCGTGAAGGTGCCGCACCGTAGCCAGTTCGACGCCCAAGCAGTCAAGCGTCAGCTTGGCATAGCGATTTCCAGCTGGGACGGATTCATAGCCAGGATGAAAGCCCTGTCCGAATGCAAGGTCAACGATACAGCTGCGGAAGCATTCTTACGTCGAGTGCTGACGTATCCGGTCGGCTCGGGTCAGCCAGTGCCGGCTACCAACGATTCCGCCATCAAGGCCGTGCAGTCACTGTATGCCGGCAAGGGCATGGGAGCTACGCTTGCATCGGCGTCCGGTACAGCCTTCGGACTTCTGAATGCGGTGACGGAATATTGCGATCACCATCGACGCGCTCGCAGCGAAGATCATCGGCGCGATGCTGCATGGTTCGGTACCGGTGCCGCCCTCAAGCAGAGAGCCTGGGATGAAGCGCTGCGGCTTGTCGTGTGATGAACGGCCTCGACGACGCACCGGTCCTCGCGGTCGGCGTAAGGATCCAGATTCCGCGTGGAACAGGGTTACGGTTCGGATGCCGTTACGCCACAGTTCTGCAGATCAGGGCGCAAGGCACGACCGTGTACCTCGGAAACGGCGAGCTCGTCACCTACTCCTTCGATGCCCTGCAGGACGCAGTGGCGCGCACACAGCCAAACCTGACGTGACTTTATCCCCGCGCTTTACAGGCTCCCGTATTCACTCATCTTTCGCCAATCCATCATCACACCACCATGCCCCGGTCAGGTTCGCCTGCCGGGCTTTTCTTTTTCCGGAGGTCATATGAAAAACCTCGAAGCGGCAGCGGCCTCGCGGGGTCCCGCGCTGAGGCTGGTCAGCACTCACGATCTGAGCCGCGAAGACTGGCTCGCCGTGCGCCGCACGGGCATTGGTGGATCAGACGCCGCAGCGGCGGTCGGCCTGAATCCCTACACAAGTGCCCTTGAGCTCTGGCTTGACAAGACCGGACGGGGCGACGGACTCCCACGACCCGATTCCGGCGACACCAAATCCCCAACCTACTGGGGAAACCTGTTAGAGCCGATCGTTGCTGCCGCCTATACGCAGCAAACGGGCAACCGCGTCCGCAGGGTCAATGCGGTACTTCGTCACCCGACCATCCCGTTCATGCTGGCCAACCTTGATCGCGAGATCGTGGGCGTACCCGGCGTGCAGGTTCTCGAATGCAAGACGGCGGGCGAGTTCGGCGCCCGGCTGTGGCGTGATGGTGTACCGGAATATGTGATTCTCCAGGTTCAGCACCAACTTGCCGTGACTGGCAAACGTGCCGCTGATGTGGCCGTGCTGTTGTGCGGCCAGGCGCTCGAAGTCCATCGCATCGAACGTGACGACGAGGTCATTGCTCGTCTGATCGAACTCGAAGCTGCGTTCTGGCAATACGTCGAAACCGATACACCACCGCCTGCGGACGGTTCGGAATCTGCCGATCGCGCATTGCGCTGCCTATATCCCGGCGCGGGCGGAACGGTTGATTTTAGCGATGACCGGCGTTTGTCGTCGGTGTTCGCTGATCTGGTTGCGGTACGTGCCGACATCGAGCAACGCGAGACACAGGAAGCGGTGCTCAAGCAGACGATACAGCAGGCAATGCGCGAAGCCGACCGGGCGCTATTTGAGACCGGTTCGGTGTCGTTCAAACGCAGCAGAGACGGCTCTGGCGTCGATCTCAAACGCCTGCTTGTCGATCACCCTGAGTTCTCGTCGCAGTACGCTCTCACGAAACCCGGCTCGCGCCGGTTTCTCGTATCCGTCTGAATTTCTTCGCCGCAGCTTTCCCATTTCTTTCCTTTATCTACCGGAGAACCAGCATGCTCAAGGGCCTCAGTATTACGCCTCCCGTTATCGGCCGTATATCGATTGGCAGAATTGTCGAGAAGAACGGGAAGCGACTCCCCGAGAAAGACGACGCGTTCACGATCACAACCCAGGTGCAGCAAAGAGGAGACTGGCTGTTGCATCCGCTAAACGAATCGTTGCGCAAGGCTACAACAGGCAAGCTACGCGCGATCCCCGTGCGCTTCCTGTTTAACGATCCTAGCCTCAACCTTCGGGCCGAGTATTCGCTGTTCGACCGGGATACCGGCCGCCCCGTCTGTGTAGGGAACGGCGAGACTTGCAGGCGGGTCACGGAAGGCGGCATCACCGGCATGGGTTGTCCGACACCGGATGCCTGCGCGTTCGGACAGGCAGGCAATTGCAAACCCTTCGGGCGGCTGAACGTCGCAATCGGCGACGAGGATGAACTCGGGAGCTTCGTCTTTAGAACGACCTCCTTCAACTCAATTAGGACACTTGCCGCGCGTCTGCATTACTTCAGTGCAGTGTCGGGCAATCTGCTCTCGTGTCTGCCACTGGAGCTAAAGCTGCGAGGAAAATCAACGACGCAAAGCTACCGCTCGGCGATCTACTACGTGGACCTCAACGTGCGTAGCGGAAGTACGCTCGAAGAGACCATCGTTGGGGCGCGCGAACTCGATGCGCGTCGCCGCGCGTCGGGCTTCGACCAGGCGGCGCTCGATACTGCTGCGCATGCCGGATTCAGTAACGGGGCGTTCGAGGAAAGTATCGAGGATGGTGGCGCAGTCGTCGACGAGTTCTACCCACAAGAGACTTCTGGTGACGCGCCGAACAACTTCCCTCCATCTCCGCCAGTAACAAGCGGCTCGACACCGTCAACGCTGCGCGACAAGATGGAGCGCAAGGCCGTACAGCTCGGCGGCAAGGCTGCATGACTCGTCGCATTGCCCTCGTTCTGGCCGTCGTGGCGACGACGACTACGCTCAGTCTGTCCGTTCTGGCAGGCTGGCAGCGCGGCGGGTTACTCCAGGAACGACTTGCCTGGGTCGCAATCGGTCTGGTGCTCGTCACCAGCGCGCACCTGTTACCGGCGTTGCTCAGGGAATCGTCGTTCCTCGTTCGCGTCACAGGTAGCGCGTTATGGGGCGCGTGTCTGATGACCGCGTGTATCGGCCATACGGTTTTCTTCGTGACGTCCCAGCAGCATGCGGGTGACCTGCGGGTATTGGCGGTCCCGACTGTGCCGGTCCAGACGTCCGGTCGCAGTCTCACGAACGTCATGGCGGAACGTGCGGTCGCGACAGCGCAACTCGCCACGGTCAATGCGCGTTACTGCACTGGTATCTGCACCACGCTGGAGGCCCGTCGCACATCGCTCGCCGCCAGGGTAGACGCATTGAACGCCGAAGCGGACGACATTCGACGTCAGCACGCCACCGACGACCGGGTCACCGCCCGACGCGACGCGTTACGCGCCGATCCGGTCACGTCACGACTCGCCGCGTTACTGGGCGTCTCCGCCTCCCGTATCGACCTGCTGTTCGGGTCACTGTTCGCCGCCGTGCTGGAAGGTGTAGCGTGCCTGCTGTGGGCGGTAGCACTTCGACCGTCGTCGTTGCCTGTCGCGATGGGCGCCAGGACGCCCGAAGTCGCGACAGTAAGGGGTTCTTTTGACACGACTCCGCCCACGATCACATCAGTCGCAAACGCGTCTCATCCAGCCGTTACGCCGGTCACGGTAAGTCACCCCGACGGAACCCATAGTCGCGAAACATTGGCGACCAGTCCGCCGCCGTCGGCATCTGACCTAATAGATAACCACCTGAAGCAACTCGTGCGAGACATCGCCAATGGCCTGGTGCGGCCCACTGTTGCCGACATTCGCCGCCACCTGGGATGCTCGCAGGCGAAGGCTGTAGCCCTGCGCCGCCAGATCGGACCGCTCAAGTCCTGACCCCGACGCGAGCGCGTCCACTTCCTACCTTCTTTTCGCGATCACGTTATCCGGTTCATCCGGAGGCCCGTGCTCGTCCGTCTTCTGGAGAAATCACCATGAATCAGCCTATGTGGCTCAAACCGCTTTTCCGTCCCGGGCGTCTGCTCGCTACGTCAGGCGCGCTCACAGCGCTAAATGCGAACGGCATTCCGGTCGTGAGCGTCCTGCTCAGGCATGTCGCGGGCGACTGGGGTACGGTGTCCGACCAAGACCGCCAGCAGAACGACCTGTCAATCTCGGCTGGCCTGCGCCTGATCTCGCTCTACCGCCTGCCGGACCAGACCCGCATCCTGGTTATCACCGAGTGGGATAGATCGAGCACGACCATCGAACATCTCGATGACGTCGTGCCCGATAGTGTCGCGCGCCCGGAGCGGCCTACGAGTCGTCGCTATCCGGTCTGGCCTTTCGCCAGCTACGTGCAGGAGCGCCGCGCATGAGCCGCTACGCGAATGGACCTCGTTTTCCGATGGGCCGTCCCGCCATCACGCCAGCAGCCGAAGGAGCACTCGAAGCGGCAGGCATACCGGCAATCTTACTACTCGCCCGTCATATTCATGGCGATTGGGGCAGCCTTCCGGTCGAAGACCAGACTGCGAACGAACTGGCGCTGCTCACGGGCAAACGCCTGCTGTCGAGCTACGACCTGCCTGGTGGCCGGAAGGTCTGGATCATTACGGAAGCCGACCGCTCGGTCACGACGATTTTGCTGCCCGACGACTACTAACTGACATCAGCGCTTCGCGAGTCGTCCGGCCAGCCGCTCGACAATCTCCACCACCATCGTCCGGTCATTGCCCCCGAGCTTCGAGAGCAACTGCCCGACGTACTTCGCTTGATCGCTGGTGCGGCTACTTGCTTCCGTCAGCAGGTCAGCCGCGTTGCACTGGAACAGTTCGGCCAGTTCCACCAGTCTCGCGACGGTTGGCATCACCAGTCCGCGCTCCATGCGTGAGACAGCCTCGTTGCCGATACCCAGCGCCTCGGCCACCTGCTCCTGCGTGAAGCCGCTTGCCACACGATGTTTCGCAATCGCCCGCCCTATCACTAGGGCGAGCTGGTCCAGATCGACTTGATTCATACCCTCTCCATTCAACCTGAATGGTTGGGCTACACCCTTAAAAACTTAAGGACTTTACAGGGTGACATTAAACTTTTAAGGATGAATGCCGTTATATTCCCTGTCACCTTTCTTCATCAGCCACCTGAAAAGGAACCTCGCAGTGAACAAAAACAAGATCAACAAGAGAATCGCCGGATTCGCGCTTGGGGCATCCCTGTGCGCGGCGCTCGCCGCCTGTGGCGGGGGCGGCAGCAATTCGGGTACGAATAGCGCGGGCGACACGACCCCAACCGTCACCACGAGCGGCACCGCTGCGATTGGCGCGCCGATCGTCGGCGGCTCCTTGTCGCTCAAATGCGCTTCCGGTGCAGCGGCTTCAGCCACGACCGCCGCCGATGGCACCTATTCCGTTACCCTGAAGTCGGCGGACTACCCGTGTGTCGCGCAGGTCGCCGGTGGCCAGGCGAACGGTGCGGCCCTTGCGTCGGCGCTGCACTCGGTCGCCGCCGCACCCGGCACGACCAACGTTACGCCGCTCACCGATCTGATCGTCGGCGTGCTGGGTAATGGAAACGCGTCGGCACTCGATGCCGCTACGTCGAGCGCCCTGTCAAGCGCGATTACGGCCGACAACCTGGCGAGCGCGCTCACGAAGGTCCAGACTGCGATCGCAACCCTGCCGGGCAAGCTGGCAATTGCGAGCGGCTTCAATCCGCTGAATTCTCAATTCAGCGCGGGCGATGCCAATGACGCACTACTCGACCAGTATGCGGCGGCGCTCGATGCCGCGGGTCTGACGCAAGCCGATGCAGTCACGCACACGCAGGCTGGCACGGCGATGACGAAGACGCCTTACTCGGCGATTGCCTATACGACTCCGGGCATCACCGCGACACCGATGGGCACCTCGCTCAATCTCGACAACACCTTCGGTATCGCTATCGCCGATCCGAACCGTGGCCCGTACGTTGCCAAGGCGAATCTCGATGCGAGCGGCAATGTCAGTTCGTTCGCGACTCGCGGCAAATTCACTGCCATCGTGAGCGTCCTTGGCAACCGCGTCGGTGAGCTGTGCACTGCCAACGGCGTTGGATCTGTGTCGGCCAGTCAGCCGGGCCAGTACGTCTATGTGTCGAGCGATATGGTGGAGGTGACCGACCTGAGCGAACTGAACGGCAAGACGTTCGACGAAGTAGAGGACTGTACGCAGTCAGGTACGGCGACGTTCGCCAGCAACGGGATCGTCACGTTCACGGGAAATGACGGTCAGACGGACGCTCCGGTGAGCATCGTGCAGGCACTCACTGCGGCTGGCGCTCCCGACCTGGCCAACCATTCGGTAGAGCATGCCAAGGTCTACAAGTACACCGATTCGACAGGTGCCGCACGGTATGCCTACATCACGATCAACAGCACGACGGGCACTGACGATCCGCTCACGTTCGATACCGACACGAAGTACGTGACGATCGGATTGTCGCGGTAAGCATCCAGCTATCCGCGCCCCGATGCTCCGATCGGGTGCGGCGGCATCTTTCCCAGCGCAGCGGCTGGTTGTTCCGGCCGGCTGCGCTTTCTTCATCTGGCGAGCGCGATTTTATCGTGCTGTGTGCGCCGCTCCCCCATCTACTTTGTTACCGATGAAAACGAAATTCACCACTCTTGCTTCGGCGGCGTTCCTGAGCGCGGCACTGGCCGGCTGCGGCCATTCCGAAATCGACGCGGTCAAGGCTGCAACCGTTCCGCAGGACTCGACCCATACCTACGAGACGGCTATCTCGAATCGGGCCTCATGCGAGAAGGATAGCTGGCACACGTTCAAGGACGACACGAACCGGACGGTCGTGGAATACCGCTGCGAGCTGAAGAATGGGGCGGCGCTGCTTTCCGCATTCCGTCAGCAGAAGATCAGCGATGCGCAGCGCGATTTCCAAGGCTATTACCATGGCCTCGACCAGACCACCAAGAGCATCGAGAGTCCCGAGCGACTGGAAAAACAGCTTGCCGATGCCCAGAGTCAGCTCGCGCAGTTGCAGGCTAATGACGCGCCGTCGGGTGCAGATATACCGAAAGACCCGCAGGCGCTGAAACAGGGCATCGTCAACAGCGCAAGCGCGATGGAAGTGGCCCAGTCCGCCGTCGAGCGGGCACAACGGGAACTGGATGATGCCCGGAACAACCAGACCGGCGTACAACAGGAGCGCTCTCGTTTCGAGCAGCAGGAGAAAGAAACGCTCGCTCAGATTGACAAGACATACGGCGGCATAACCCAGGCAAGCGAGATATTTCAGTGGCATGTCCGGGACGACGAAGCCGTACCCGCATGGTCCGGCGTCGAACTTGTGAAGCAGGATCGCAGTACCACGCAACTCAACCGGGACTGGCAAAAGACAATGAAGGATTTGCTCAGTCACAGGGGCGACGACCACGTTCACTATGCGCTCGACGTCCCCGACAATATCGCGTCGGGTCAGCAGCCATCGGCATCGCAGTAACTCGGGAGCCTGGAGGCCGCCTACCTCTCACGGGATAGGTGGCTTTATTTTTTTGCAATCCCCCACAACGCTGGCATGTCGGATCGTTGGCTCAGCAACCAACACGATGAGCGAAAAATCGAAAAAAGCCTGTTTTCTCGGGCGTTTTCAGGATTTCCGAATAGTGGTCACAGCGGTGCCGCTGTCGGCTGTCTACGTCTTCGACAAATACACGGCCAAGTTCGCTCTTGCGGCGTTAGGGCGGCAAGTCGTTCTGTCTGCGCTACGCGGCAGCCTTAGCTAGCCCGACGCCCACTAAGAGGCCTCATCGCAGAAAGTGAAGGGCCACAGGCACCACTGTTGCCCAGATGACCAACAGGGCTGCTCGCAGGTTTAAGGTTGAGCGCAGACTCGTCTTCGCCCGTTCTGCATGTGCGCCCGCCTCGGCAAGTGCAGTGGTAAGCCTGTCCAGATCCGATTGTTGCGACAGAACCTGCTGCCGCAACGCCGAGACGTCCTCTTGCTGCGACTTCGAGACCTGCTCCATGGCATGGATCGTACTGGCAAGGGCACGCTGCTGCGCGTCCCGCTCCTTGAACCGGACATCCAAGTCCTCGGCCCGCGCCAGCATATTCGCGGCGGCCTCTTCTGCTTTGGAGTGCGTTTGGGTCAGTGCGTCGGCAAGCGTTCCCAGCCCTGTCTGCTGAGCGGCGGCCTGCTTTTGTAGACTCAAAACATCATCTTGCTGCTGCTTCGAGATTTGGCTCATCGAGTCGACTTTGCCGGCCAGGACAAGATGCTGCTCGTCCTGGTTCTTAAAGCTGAGAGCCAGTTCATCATTCAGAGTCAGCAGATGGGTGATCTTGGAGTCGTGCCTAGTCAGCGCATTCTTCACCTGCTCTTGTTTTTTGAGCAAGTCTTCCTGCTCCTGCAACTGCCGAATCACCGACATCACTTCCTGCTGCGCCAAATCAGAAAGTTCCTCCGCTGACGCACCGCTCAGGCGCATTTTCAACTCGCGTACCACGGCACGATTAGCGGCAATGTTGCTTACCCCCAGGGTAAAGAGATACTTGGTAACCTCTATAAGACGTGCCTGAAATTCGAACGAAAGCTTCTGCGCTTGGGTCCCTAACTGTACCGCTTCAGCCAGCTCGACACCTGCTTTCTGCAGTTCTTCGATGGCTTCCTTTTTCTTGTCTCCGAAAAGGCTCCATTCAGCTGACTGTGCGCGCGCGGCCTTGGCACGTTGTTCGGCTTTCCCTGCAGCATCGAGTGCCTTCTTGACCCCGGCATCCAGCTCGTTGAGCTTTCCAATTTGGCCGTGGATGAGTTCAGGGAGCGTCTTTTCGTCGACGGTGAGCCGGACTTCTTGTCCTTCGGAAACGTTGTCTTGCATTTCTGGATGGGCGTTCATACCAATCAACCCCACTTAAGGAGGTCCTGAATGTCGTTAATGAGTCGAGGATTGTGAGCTTGGATATCAGCCCGCATCTGGCCGATCTGGCGTAACGAGATACGATTTTCCTCCCAAGTACGTGCAAAGATATCGATGGATTGGTGCATCATCTGCTCGGCTTCCCGCAAGCTGGTTTCCGTGTGTTCAGATGTCTGCCACACATCGGCCTGCAAATAGGCCACCTTGGCATTGGCCCAATGCAGTTGCTCGCTCAACATCGCGATACGCTCATCCCGCAGCCTCTCCCGTTGAGAGCCCATCGACACGTCGCTATACACAGCGACCACGAAGCGGCCGACACCCACGAAGTTAACCCGCAGCAGCAGCTGCGCCCCAAAGGTCGCCAAATCGCCAGATTTCAATGCCGCTCGGATGGCTGCGTCAGCGAGGTCCACGGCCGTAAAGGTGCCGGTTGCGATGGTCAGCATCCGCACTATTGTGCGATTTTTCCACGGCAGGGTTTTTTCCCACTCGATTCCCTCGAACGAGCGCTTTGCCTTTACTTCGGTAACCAAACGGCGAATAAAGTAAAAAGCACGAACCAGCACTTCGTTAATCAACACGGGTATCGCCTGGCGCCCCACTTCGTGTGCAACAGCTAATTCAGAGCGCAGGTCGAATTTCCCTTTCTCAAAGGCCTTTTTTAGCTTTTTAGGCAAGCCAGTTTTGTTCAAACCCGGAACGGTCGCGAGTTCCTTGAGCAGAGACATGATAGGACCAGGGATGCCCATACCTTCGCCCGCAGTCTTGTTGCTGCCAGACATGTCGCTCACCAAGTGGAAAAACCAATTGACCGTACCGCAGAATATCTTTGACGGAAAATCGGAGCCAATCAGTTCCAAACCCTTTTCATCGACGCTGATGGGCAAAAAGGTGCCTTCACCATTCTGAAAATACCCCTTCTTCGTGAACTGCGTCAGAATAGAAAAGAACAGCCCTATTGGAGTAGGGTGGTGCGCTAGGTCATCAAGGTGATGACTTTTAGGCGTGATGCCTGCATCTTGGCCTTTCCAGATGTTGTCGCTGGGAATTTTGAAATTCTTTTCCAGGTGCTTGATGGCGCCGTCCAGCCGCTCCCCCTCGTAGCCCTGCTCTTTGGCGACCTTCATGACGAAGTCGTTTACTGTGCGGTTACTCCAAGCCTTACCACGCTTGAAGTCGAATTCGCCCACCCACAAGACATCGATCAGACCGGCCAGCAAGCCGCTGCCTACGGCCACCAGGTTATCAATGCCATCCGCGTGGTTGGTGAGGCGGTCAATTTCCTGGTCGAGTGTATCGGCCCGATCTCGCGCAGCCCAAATCTCGCTCTCAACGCGCCCCAAACCAGCAAGGATCTGCTCCGAGGCGGAAAACTCCGGCGAGACCGCATCGACGGGAGCCACGCGGAAGTCATACACTACCTCGATGGTTTCATCGTGCACTTTGAGCGCGGGAAGATCCATGATGGATTCATTCAATTCGTAAGCCATGCCGCACCTCTGATTGGACAGACCCTCGCCCGCCACTATTTTTTCAATCCACGCGTAGATCGCCGCATGCAAAACGCGAGTAACGAGCTGGGCTTCGCCTAAGCTCGACGTACCAATCCCCCCGCGGAACGCCTTCCTGCCATCGGGAAGAATATGCGAAACCGATCACCTCTTCGGCTACAGGTTCGTTACCCCGCACAGCGCGCGTGCTATCGGGGCGTCCCCGACCGGCGACTGTAGATGTCGTCACAACCTCATCACATCAAGCATCCGCAGAAAAAACACTCCCTCCAGCCCAAAGCTCTGACACGATTCCGCAGCCAGATCAAATGCCGGCCCCAGCTTCTCAAATACTTCCAGATCTACGCGCAGGCACCTAATCTCATCCAACACTGCTGGAACACTTGCCTCATAAGTGTCCCAAGTCATATACGCGACCAGATTTGCCGACACCTCCCAGATATCCGTTCAATAATATTCGGCTCCACACGCGCCAATGCAAGCGAGCCACATCGAGGGCAATGTGAGCGAATGTCGTTGTTCGGTACAAGTACATCGCTGCGCGGGGTGAAGGTATGTTTCCATTCGCATTTGCCACATCGCAGCATAAAAGGTGCAGGAGGTGCAGTCATCTTGTGTCCGGCGGAGTGCGTTTGTGTTGCGGGCCATCCAGTACCCGCCATCAGCTGCATACGAGGTTATCCGCGCTGTATGTCGGCCTTGACTGAATCGATATATGCCCCAACTGCCGCGGTTCCCAATACTGCGGAAACGAAAACGATTGCAAACGCGGCTAGATGTTGCAGCGGGGAATTGTTAAACATGAGCGCTCTCCGATTTGGGTTCAGTAAAACAGCACCGTTGTGCTGTCTTCTCAGGATATTCGCCTCGTAGGACAAATCGTGTCCGACAATTACGATGCGCCCTGCCCACCGTAAATCGCGCCCAGTTCCCGTGCTTCTGCCGCCAATTCATCTCGAAGACTCGCCGGCTGAAGAACCTCGACGTTTGGCCCGAACGCTCTCAACCACCATCGCAGCCGCTGGCTCGACGGCACCGTACCGCACACTTCCAATACATCACCAATCTGGGTAGCCCGTTGATCATCGGACAGCGGTGCTTCAAGCAGGTGGTTGCCCGTACCCCGCCTGAACCGCAGCTTCAGGTCAATCTTGCCTGCAACCATGAAATCAAACTGGCGCTGCTCCCGCACGTAATCCGACAGCTTGAATCCGCGTGGCCATGAAAACGATCCGGGCAGCATAGCTGCGCGTGTTAGGCGATCGAGCCGGTACATCGCCGGCTCTGGATGTCGCGACATAGCCGCTACCAGATAAACTAGGCCGCCAACCTCAACGAGTCCAAGCGGGTGAACGATCTTCGCATCGGCGTTGTCGGCCTTGGCCCGCGGCTGATAGACCATTTCGAGCTGCTGCTCATTAAACAGTGCCTGCGACACCGCGCGGAAGATATCGGCATCAATTTCGGGATATCGCAGCGCAAAGGTTCCGGTCTCGACCTCAATTTTTTCGATCCACTTGCGATAGCGGCCTTCATGCTCGCTTTTGACTGAGGCGAGTCGCTTGCCAGCCACATCGAACAGCGGAGTGAGCGCTTCCGCTACCAACGTTGGAATTCGCCAAGCTGCAAAGCGCCGCAAGGTCTGCAGGGCCAACGCCTCATCGTGCGTCATCATACCCCCAGCTTTGGCAGCGAGACCGCTTGCGCCTGCAACCTTTCTCCAGTACTTAGCGCGCCCGTGTAGCCTCACCTCAACCAAACGGTCTTTCAGCATTTCCTCCAGCCGGCGCTGCACGGTCTTCACAACCGGAGGGTCGAGCAGCGTAACGCTAAGCTTGCGATGCACATCGGGAGTGGAAAGCGGTTCTTCGTCTCTGCCAGCATCGGGCAGAACCTGCAAGATTTCTCGATCCAGCATATCGGGGAAGGGAATCCGGAGAAACGGTCGATTGGCTATCTTTCTTTTAACGGCAAACTGACCCAGTTCTTGAGCTTTGCATGTTCGACGTTTTGGTGGCCCAAGGCAGACCTCCACAAATGAGGGGTTTGGAACCGAACAGCTGACCAGGCCGCTCGCTATGCCGTTTCGGCAACTTGCCTCCGCCGACGCTGTGATGACCACACCTCATGGCCTGCACCAAGAGCCCGCCCGCTTCGAGCAATCAGAGAAGACGAGCTCGCACAGATCGACAAGGCATACGGCGGCGTCACCAAGGCGTCCACACGAAATCATGCGAATTGAGTAGAAACAAAGAGCTCCTGACGGTCAAATTCGAGCATGCGCCTCCCTCATCCACACTCGTCACAAACAACAATGGACCAGTCGTCGACGCTGCTTTGCCTAGGCCCTCGACTGCGATATTCTCTTGTTGCGGGACGCGAGTGCGATTAAATTCTTTGAGACCATCAAACGACAAAAATGGAACCGTCAAAACAACCATTAAGCAAGCTTCTGACAATCGAGGGCACCCAAGAAAGTTACCGGATACCCAAATATCAGCGACCGTATTCGTGGACGGCAGATGACTGGCAACAACTTTTGGACGATATCAACGACGACGCAAACGACGGTGACGGTCACTACATGGGCTCGGTCATTTGCGTCGACGTCAGTTCCGGGGCGCCTGGTGAGCCACGCATTTTCGAGCTCATTGACGGTCAGCAACGCCTCACCACTATTTCCTGCCTCCTCGTTGCTGTTTGGACGAAGCTCAATGAGATTTATACGATCGCCACAGACCAAGGAGACGACTCCGAACTCGACGAAGATGACCGCTCAGACCTGAAAGAAATCGCCGACGATATCCGCCGCAAAGTCGTGCGCGAGAAGCGTTATCAGAAAGAGGAAACGCTTCCCCCTTCTCCGTCAGGTGGCTCCATCGCGAACGACTTCTTCGTCGGACGCAAGGGACGCACTGACTATTTCAGTCGCCTTCTGCCGTCCTCGCAAGACTCCAATAGAGACGATTATCTTTACGCTCTCGCTCATTTTGGAATACTGCCTGCGCTTGACATTCAGCAGCCTAGGAATTGGGGCAATAGGCGGGTCGCCAAGTGCTTGCGTTATCTGACCGACGAGCTTCCCGACGACATCGCAACCTTGAAGCTGCTCACGCAGCGCATCAACTCTTTGGTGTTCATCCACATCAAGGTGGCAAGCCAATCGGACGCGTTCCGTCTTTTCGAAGCGATCAATAATCGCGGCGTTCCGCTCTCGGCCTTGGACATCATCAAAAATGCGATGCTCGCTGCGCTCGAACGGCAGACGCCGGGATCAATCGACGAAGCCTTCGAGACTTGGTCAGCGATGACGGAGCGGCTCGGTTCCGAGACCGGCCTGCACGAGAGCTATCTGCGCCATTTCTATAATGCTTTTCAGTTCGAGCCCGGCAGGCGCGTCCCGCGCGCAAACCGCGCCACAAAATCCAAGCTTATCGATATTTTCGATCAATTAATCAAAAATGACGCCCAGACGCTGCTGGACGACTTAGCGGCGCGCGCCGTGTTTTATGGCGCCATAACTAATCCAGAAGATGCGAATTTATCCGCCAGCAGGCAGCAACGGCTGATCAACCTTGCACACATCGAAGCGCGGCCGAGCTATCAGTTCCTGCTTTACCTCTTTGACCGCGAGTCGAAAGGAAAATGCTCAGCCACCGACGTCGATAAAGTCATCGACTTGCTGGCTCGCTTCTTCGTTCGACGCAATTTGACAGGCGTGCCAGCGACCAACCGTTTGGACGCGCTGTTCGTCGATCTCATCGAGAAATCCGAGGCGGTTGTGTCGCACTCGAAGGCTGTGATCACCTACGATTTCGTCCGCGACGCGATGCTAAACGCTCCACGCGGCGACGCGCCCGCCTCCGATGAGGATCTTGAAAGCGCGCTCAAAGATCACCTGTATTGGTATAACCCGAGCATGGCCCGCTATCTTCTGTGTCGATACGCGGAAACCCGAATGACCAAAGAGCAATTCGTCGATCTCTGGCGTCGCGACGAAAAGGGCCGCTATGTTTGGACGATCGAGCATGTGCTGCCGCAAGGAACACCGCTCAAAAAGGCGTGGGCTGAAATGTTGGCCGATGGGGACAAGGACGAGGCGGCAACCATCCAGGATGAGCATGCACACTTGTTGGGGAACCTGACCCTGTCCGCCTACAACTCAAACCTCTCGGACGCGGCATTCCCGGACAAACAGAAGAAGACCACCGTTACGGTGGCTGGCGAGAAGGCAAGCATCGGCTACCAAAACGGAATGGTGCTAAATGAGGTCGCTTACCGCCATGGCAACAGGTCCCTTTGCCTTGCGACCACCGACGCGTGGAACGAGAATCACATTCTCGCCCGCGGGGACGTGCTTTCCAATGCGATGCTGAAAGACTATCGGATTTGACGAGTGGCTGGCGCGGCGCTCAACTTGCGCCGCGTCATCTCCAAATCCGTTTGGGTGAATTAGGGCTCGCCCTCGCTCGGTCGACGTTGGGCGCGGAACGAGGACTGCGCATGTGCAGCGCCCTTCCTGCCCTGCATAGACGCTGACCGCGTGCAACGTTCCCGCATTTCTTCGACGCGTGAACCAAGTAAAGGAAGTGCGAATTGGCTGACGTTTTTGAACAGATCGACAAGGTTGACTCACGCGCGTTGCTGAGCTCGTTACGTGAAAACGTTGTCCGGCTCGGCCGCATGACCGCTGAGGTCGAACGCGCATTCGTGCAACGCGAGCTGTCGTTTTACAAAGAGATGGTGATCGCAGCCATCGAATATACAGGGGAACCTCTTAGCACCGTCGAGCAGAAAATAGTCGATGGCCTGGCCGCCGTCTGGATGTTCAATAACCGGCCAAATCGCTCCATCCCGAAACTCAAGTCGCGCAAGCACACGTTGTTGTCGTTCGCCGATTCAATTGTTCAGAGCGCGCATGAAAGCAGCGGATACAAGGAGCTAAAGGCTGCCGGATTCGAGCATCTTCTGTTTGAGCGAACGGTCCTCGATCACCCGGAGTTCTTTTCGCAAAAAGCACAGGATGCTTCGCGCGCGCGCCTCGGGGAAATGAATCGTCAAGCTCTCGGCACGTTGGACCACGTAGGTGAAGATCTGCCGCACGCCGCCGCCCAGCTCGAACGGCTCGGGTTCGAGCGATTCAGTCGCGATGGGTATGCTTATCGCGAACGCGAAATCGTTCATCTCTCTTGGGTTGAGGAAGCCGATTTTGACAACGGCGTCGCACGCATTTGGCCGGGCGAGCCCAACAGGGGAGCCCTCTACGCCTCCGGCACGGGCATCTCTACCTGGAGACAGCGGGTCGAGGAGATCGACGCCGGACAATATTTGACCGCATATGTTGTCTTCGGTCATCGCGCCGAAGCTGCTGAAAACCGTAAGTCGGGCGACACGGTCGCGCTTTACAAAATGACCGCACTGCATCGCATTGGCGAGGAGATTTTCGCCGACATCAGTCCGGCCGCGGAAACAGACAACGCCGGAAATGGTCAATCGGCTCAGGACTCGCCCACTAACCACGGAAGCAACACTGGCAAGCGCTTCACACGCGCCCCAATTCGCCCCGATCAATTCGCATTCCGTCGGGCGCTGTTCGAGCGATTCAACGATCGTTGCGCTCTTACGGGATGCACGGTGGGCCAATTGCTGGACGCAGCGCACCTGCCTGGCCGGAACTGGTCGGTCGGTCAAAACAGTGCAGACGATGGGATTCTTTTGCGCGCTGATTTGCACCGCGCGCTGGACAACGACCTCATCCGCCTTGACGAGCACTTGCGCCTCGTTTGGGTCGACGAGAGTGTGTTCGACCTTTACGGGCACCTTCTGTCGGGTACGGACCGTGTACATGGATATTAATGACGTAGCGCCGACGCGGCACGCGGAGGTGTGGGTGAGGGCGGCGTTTGCCAAGCAATCCAAAGTCGGCGGAGGCTCCTTTGCGCTGGTTCTGGACGCCGACGACGCAGGCTTTGTTGTCAAGCTAACGCGATCCGAAGCCGACTATGCAGCGCTTCTCCACTTTTCCGGCACCAACTCGCACTTTCCTAAAGTCGTCAAGCATGCGGTTAATCAGGGGCAGGGGGATGCTGGCCCCTTCCACGCGGTCCTGATGGAGAAACTCCCGGAGGTCTTCTCGCTGAAGGCTCTCGCCATTGCGAACCACATCAACGTGCAGGAGATCGGCAAGCATCATCCGTATGGCTTGATAATGGCGGCCGCGAACCTACGTGATCGCAAAGTGGGGGATGAGTATCCTGACTCACTGGCCGATGCACTCCATGCGCTTGGCGAGTATGCTGCAAGCAAGATGCTGCGAGTGGAGCTAAACCAGCGAGCGAATTGGGGCGAGCGCGAAGATGGCACGCTTGTGATATTCGACTTGGCGCACTCGCGACGAGAAATGTAAAGTGACCGGCTGCTCCGGAGGAATGGCAGTTCATCAAGGCAGCCCCAAGGTCCGGTTGTGACCGGTCTCCGCCCTGGCAGTTGCGGAATCGGCGCGCCGACGATAGCCGCTCAGAAAGCAAGACGGCGAACGTCGCGTGATCCGTCGCCGTCTACAAGCGCGCGGCCGATTCGGAAATCGAGGTGCGCGACCTGCCTTCTCTGGACCGCTCAAAGTGGCGACTGCGTTTTGGTAAGGGGGGTTTGGAGTCGAACAGCTGATTAGGCCATCCGCCGCTTTAGCTGGCTAAGAGCTTGCACCCATAGGTTGCGTCGCCCCCCCTGAAACCTATGACCAGCGGGGGTTCCAGCCGTGCAGAAGGTTTTCATGCGAGGACAGTTCGCCTCCGCCCCTTAAACTCCGAAACCTAGTCCGTCAAGTGAAGTGGAAGCTTTCAGTCAAGTCTCGACGTGCCAAACGTGCGTCCGTGCCACTGCAATTCGCGCTCGCGTTCGAACTCGGCAAACGCCCGATCTTGCGGGCTATAGAGCACGTTGTGCCACCACAAGCAAGAGAACGAATAGAGCTGTCGCCTGCCAACCTCTGACCCTGCATATGGTTGGTTATCCTTCCCCCGAGGCCGAGTAGCGCTACTCGGCGGTAGATTTCCGAGTGCCGAACAGCTTGTCGTCCTCATCGCAATCGATAGGAACCTGCGTGACCTTGGCCATATACAGACCGATGAGCTTGCGTAACGCCTCACGTTTCTCATCGTCATCGCGGTGGACATAACCCACTGCTACGCCCCATTTGTTCCTGTACGAATGGGCATAACGGTTGCCGCTGTGAAAATCTCCCCAATGTGTAATGCGCTGCCACTCCAAGCCTAGCTCTTCGCATGCAGTCACGTGATCTCTCCGGCTTGCACGAACGAATACAACGAGATGGAGGTGATGGTTCTCATCACCCCTGCCACCACTTTCCTGTCGCCAACAAAGTCCGTGTATGTCACGCAGAATTCCACGGGTGGCATCCTTTATCCGCTGGAATAACTTACGGCGAAATCGCTGCATCGTTCTGAAGCCAACATCATCGCGGAATAGCTCCTTGACGTTCAGAGTGATGAAAAGTATCTGATAGCTCTTTCGTTCATCAAACATTTCATCTTCAAAGTCCAGACCCGTTATCCGGTTTCTGATATAGCGTTGCTTCTTGCGTTTCTGGGTACATGGATCATCATTCTTATCAAACCAGTATTTCTTGCTGCTATCGAAC
This sequence comes from Paraburkholderia fynbosensis, assembly GCF_902859935.1. Classification (GTDB taxonomy): domain Bacteria; phylum Pseudomonadota; class Gammaproteobacteria; order Burkholderiales; family Burkholderiaceae; genus Paraburkholderia; species Paraburkholderia fynbosensis. The sequence continues at coordinate 315,818 of NZ_CADIKI010000007.1, read as the reverse complement.
ATGATTGACCTCGTTGGTTGTTGTGCCAACAGATCAAGTCATGCGATAGAAAATTATTGATTGGATATCGTTTTGAATAGATGGCTCAAGACTGGAAACTCATCACCAATAGACGTAGCCTATAATGCCTACGTCTTGTTAATTTAAATGCTTCTCTTAGATGGATATTGAATATTTTTACTTTATAAAACATCTCATGTCAAACTTATTACATAGGGACTGCAGTTTTTGATGAACCACTAAACCAATGAAAGAACCACACTAGCCCTATATGGCATCGATAGACTATTGCGTTTATATGGATTTTTTCTTCCCCCAAATATGCAACGAATCGCGAATGAAAATATCAAAAATTTATTCGCACCGTTTTCCACTCACGTCTTCTCTACGCCACGTTTGACCGCAAAAAAAAGCCCGTGTCCAAAGTACCCGCAGAGACGGGGCTACTTCGGACAGGAGCTTCTATTTCGCCATCAGGTGAGCCGATCCTCAAATAGCTCGCGACACAATACTTGTCTTCGGCGTTGGTGCCGGCGCAACCTCGGCATTCACGAAACCAGCCAGACAAGCCAGTCAATTCAGATCGGCTTGAGCTGCCATCGATTCGTCGCGCCGAACACTGAGAGCCATAAACTCACCCTGCCGCCGCTAAACGGGGATGTCCAAAGTAGCTCCCCCCTCATCAGGTACTTTGGACACGGCGCCCTTCGGGGGGGGCGCGCGCCACAGCGGAGGAATGTCGCCCGTCCGGAACGTTCTGAAACCCGACGACGCCTTCACACGAAGGAATTGCTCCTTCTGCGCCCAAAGCAGCAGCCGACGTAATAGGGCGCTGCGCGCCTGTTCGTCATTGGCATGAATCAAGCGAGCCTCCGGATATCGATCATTCTGCCGATTACAGTTGACGTAGGCCATGCGGCCTTGAGTCACCTCGGCATAGTAGTCTCCGAGCAGGTCAGCATGCGATGCCGGATCGACCACTTCGCTGCCATCGAAAAACATCATCAGATGGACCGAATGCCCGACGACTCTTGACCACTCGATACTGCAAGCGTGGCCGATCTTGAACTTCGAGAGTGAAGTCTTATTACCCAAATTTTCGAAGATTATCCGCAGATCACGTGCCAGCACGTCGATCGGTAAAACGGGCATCGCATTCACCTGCGTTTCCGTATCAACCGCGTCAATTTTGATACCCGCCAGTTTGGCTTGACGGTCCTGATCCTGTTGGTATTCGAGCGCGATTTTTCGATCGGCTGCGTCGTTAGCGTCAGTAATAGCGCTTTTCGGATACCACATCTCCCACTCGGCAACCGAGACCACAGGGCAACGATTGAACAGATAGGCTGCGTAATCATTCGCGCGCACCACATTGCCGTTTGCCGGAAACGACCATTGCTCCATTTGACGCCAGATTTTTTTCGCTAGGGCCGTCATTCGCATATTGTCTATCAGACCAATAAATGCCGAGGTCGCGGCACGATGGTAATCTTTTTCGAGTGCCGCAGCCTGTCTGTCGAAAATACACCAAGGGCCACGCCAATACTTGTCATGTGACACGACGTCGAAAAAAATAGACCGAAGTGGACTATCCGCAAAATCGGCGCTGTAGGCTCGAAAGTAATCGGCCACCAAAGGGAAATGCCGCCATATACGGTCGCCTTGAGGTACACCACGGCTAATGACAATACGAAGCTCGTCTGGATCGAATGGAATTGCCTCCGACAAGAAAGTATTCAATCCGGCATGTCGGCGAACATCGTTTCCGACGAGAAAAGCATCGCCACTGGTTCCAGGAGCAAAATGCAACATGGTATTTAGATAAGCCACAACATCGTGTTCGCTGCGACGCTCGGCCCGCGCCAGGGCTTCGGCAAGCGCGACCTGCTTCGAGGTCTGGCGACGGCCTTGATTGGGAAGGGACATAGGAAATCCTTGAAGAAAACATAGGGGGATACTTTCCCCCCACGATTTACATAGCGTCGAAACGGCCATCCATATTGCGCGGAATCGGCGAGACAATCCGTCGAGTCGTATCCGGCGCGCGCTGCGCCTGATTCGACAGAACGAGATTCACGCGGCCGGTACGGGACACCTCGACTTTCTTCTCGGAACCTAGCAAACCCAGCGCATTGCCGAAACGCGCCGCCGAACTAATGCCAGCGTTCAAGGCCAGATTCATCAATTCCGAACGGGTTGGCGGGCGACCGTAGCGAATGGCATCGTGCAGAACGCCAAGCAGGAGATCCGCATCGTTCGCTTCCTGCCGTTCGCGCGGTGGCTTGGCCTGAAGCAGGCGGTGCACATTGAGGTGATACATGACCACCTGGATTGCAGCTTCGATGTATTCGGCCGGAATGTCGCCTTCAACATCTTCGAAGACAGCCCACTGCCCTGCCATGCGCAGGACATGATCCGGCATTTTTCCGATAAAACTCGAGCAAGCTGCGTACTGCCCACAACGATCCAGTTCACGTAGCTGGCGACGGTACTCTGCCATCCTGCTTTTGGCAGCTTGATTCAACACCTTCACACCCATGTTCGACAGGCCGGCGCGAACACTGGCATCCATCATGCCGAGTAGTGCATAACTGCGGTCGTGGTAGCACTTGAGCAGTGCAAGATCCTCATCGGTCAGCGGACGATTGGTTTCCGTGCCAACCCAGGATTCGGGGATGATCGAAAATAAGAACCGCCAGCCCAAGCCAGAGCCGAAGAATTGCGCACCGTGGCGGGCAAGGAATTCGTTGAATTTCGTGTCCTGCACGGGCAGCATGATGGTCAAATATGGATCGGCTTGTATCAGGCCGTCCTTGACACGGTTGAGGGCTAACGGCTCGTTTTCCAGCGCGCTATTGACTGTTGGGAAGTCGTCAGAGCGCCACTTGTCGAAGACCTGACCACCCTCTGGCGTGATGAGACCGCCTACGGGGCAAAGGCTGAGCTGCTTTATTAAGGCGGTGCGCGTCGTGTCTGTCATCGTCAGAGCCATCTCGACCGGAAGCGCAGGCTCGTCGCGCGCGAGATCATGCAAGGTTTGCACATGACCAATAGCATCGCCGCCATTCGCAAACTCTAGACCGACCTTGCTCTTGGTGGCGCTATATTTGCTGATCCATATGTCACGCTCAGTCCTCCTTGTCAGGCGCTCCTCCCGCATGGTTTTGCGTATCGCGTCTCTGAATGTTTGTGCCGAGCGCAGAGCTATACGGGAGTGATAGGACTTTCCGGAGCTAGCGGCCGCAATAACGCCATGGGCACTGCATAGGGACAATTGATGACCGTCGTAGTCGTGCTCGACTTTGGCGATGCCTGACGCGCCGAGGGCGATCATGCCTTGCATTTGCGGGCCAAGGCCGGCAGCATCCTTGTGCGTGTCACCGAAGCGGGCAAGCATGCGGCCTAGTAGACCAGGCGCGGCATTCGGATAAATGAGGGCGTTGTGATCCATCAAATCACCCCCTTAGCGGCGAACACATGCGGCCACTTTAGGCGGCGATTCGCAAGCTTCAGTGGCTGGATGCCGAAATAGCTACCGGTCTGTGCATACCGTTTGCGGACCGATTGCGCTTTCACTCCGTTCAGTTCCGCAAACTGCTCCGTATCGTCGGTGAAGCTGTTCACCGGATCTGCAGTAAAGCAATCGGTCGGAAGAATCAGCGGAATGCCTTGCGGCGTCAGGGAAGCGAGATTGTTTTGCGGGACCATGTTGGACTCCAAAGAGGCCAGGCATGGAGTCGTGTTCAGGCGCTGCCCGCGTGCCGATATCCGCAGTCAACGCCGAAACGCTCCGCCATGCGTGGCGTCGTAAATCGGCATTGACATCATGGAGTGGGGGCCTAGTGGGGTTTCAAGGGGCGAAACGTCGGGTATTTTTCCCCTACCGCCTCCCCGCAGCAAAGAGGGCCTGATTGGCCATAGAGACGAGGTTGCGCTTGCGGGCCTCTTTCCATGCATCGTCAAATGGATCATCACCGTTACCGAACAGGTCGAGACGATTTTGTTTGCACCATACCCGGAGCTCTTGCTTCCCCCTATTCGGGATTTTCAGGGGATCGAATTTCAACTCCCTAGCACCAGCCAAAATGGTCCTGATCTGTTGTTCACGTCGCTTCAAGCCAATCGTTTCAACCCGCAAGGATGCGCGGGATACAGCCTCGGTCACGGAGCCGACGTCTGCCTGCAGACTCGGGGGAACGACTCCAACAGGAGACGGCCCCGCCGCACGCGCATGGGAGATAAGCGCGCTCTGCATCTCCTTCGCTGCCATGACCATCCGCCACATGGCCAGCTCATCCTCCACTGTTTGTGGATACTGGTTGTACGCATCGCCGGGAAGATAGAGGTGCCTCAAGAATTCCGCTAGCTTCGGCGTCCATGTCGCAAGGAAGTCGCCATCCTTGCACCATTCTAGGAATTCATCGGAGGTGATGCGTTCAGCCTGCGAGGCGGCGCCGTTATCGACGTCCCTGCGATACCTGTCCAGCAACGAGCGAGCACCAAGCAATTGGCTCTGGGTTGCGGGCCGCACAGGGTCTTCAAGCTGTGCCGCATCGCCAGGAATCTCCTTGCAGCCTTTGGGAGGCGGCATGACGCCATTGACCAACAAAGCGCCTTCAGCGGGCGTCCACATCGGGCTCTTGTTGACGTAGTGCTCCACCCGCTCCAAGAACGCCATTCGTTTTTCTGGAGACTGGCTGTGTTTTCCCGTGGTCATACTGCAAGATATTGTAAGGTTGCGGACCCGCAAGCCTACCGCAAGACGGTGATCAAGGTCAGCAGTTTCCGTGGAATCGACGTGCAACGAGATCAACCGGCTGTGCCGCTAGCGCCCGTTAGTGACAAGACACTTCCTTGAAGTGAGCGAGGATGATGAACTCATCGAACTCGTTGCCGCGTGTTTCTGCCGCACCAGAAAGGTCACGTTGGATGATGGGTCGAGGTAGATCTAAGCAGACCGAATCCAGTTACACAGCGGTTACACGCCCCGCAGAAACACAAAAGGGTTACAGGCAAATCTGCCGTAACCCTTTGATTTTGCTGGTGGAGGAGAGGAGGATCGAACTCCCGACCTTCGCATTGCGAACGCGACGCTCTCCCAGCTGAGCTACCCCCCCGACGTGCGAACAATTCTAGCACAGCCATTTTCTCTTTTGCCAAGCCCCAAACGGCTGGCCTGTAACCCCTCCAATCACTTCTCCGGCGCCCCCGCCAGCACCCAATCCACGACCGTCCTTATATCCGCGTCGCTCATCGATTGATGTGCCGGCATCGGAATCATGCCCCACACGCCGGAGCCTCCCTCTTTAACCTTGCGAGCCAATTTCACCGGCGCCTGCGCATCGCCCTTGTACTTCGCGGCGATCTGCTGAAACGACGGACCGACCAATTTGCGGTCCACCGCGTGACAACCCATGCAGGCATTCGCATTGGCGACCGTCCGGCCACGCTGCGCATCGGGAGCAGCGCATGCCGCCGTCGCAACGAGCCCCGTCGCCGCGCCGACCATCAGCGCGGCGACGACAACAACACCACGCCTCATGGCACAGCCTTCGGGTTACCCGGACGCACCGAATTCGAATTGCTGACCGGCGCAGGCGCCTGCTGTTCCAGCGGCCGCGCGCTCACCGACGAATCAGGAATCGCGCCGACCGTCGGCTCCCCCGCATCCGGCTGCGATGCCGCAACCGGTGCCGTGGCTGCCGCAGTGGCGGCCGCCGCGGCTTCCTGCGGCTGAATGTACTGGAACACCTTCACGACCTGGACGACACCCGGCACGCGGCTCGCGACGTCGGCGCCGCGATTGCCTTCATCCATCGTGACGAGCCCCATCAGATACACCGAGCCGCGTTCGGCCACCACCTTGAAGTTGTTCGCCGAGATATTCTTCTCCGCGATCAGCGCGGTCTTCACGCGCGTTTCAAGATACGTGTCGTTGGTGCGCGAAGAGAACGAGCTGGCCGGCATGATCGCCAGTTCGTTGACGATCGTACTGACGTTGTTCAAGCCGCGCACGATGCTTTCGGCGCGGTGCTTCGACGCGTCGCCCGCCACCTCGCCTGTCAGCAACACACGGCGGTTGAACACCGCCACGTTGACGTGCGCGCTATCTGGCAAATTCTGGCTGATCTGCGACAGCGCCTTCACCTGCAACTCGCGATCTTCGGTCTGCGCACCGAGCGTGCGCCGGTCGGTCGCGACCAGAGCGCCGCCGCCCGCCGCGCCGGCGACAGCGAGAAAGCAGCCCTGCAAGGTTGCCGACAGCCCCGCCGCGAACCCAACCACCAGCACGGTTCTCACCAGTGTCTTCTTGATGCGGAATACGCTCATCAACTAGCTCTCCTTCGAAATCAGTCTCAGTCTTCGCCCAGCAACATGGCATCGATGCCGTCGCATAGACAATGGATGGTCAGCAAGTGCACTTCCTGAACGCGCGCGGTCCGGTCGGACGGCACGCACACATGAATGTCGGTATCGCTCAAAACTTCCTGCATGCGCCCGCCGCCCTTGCCGGTCAGCGCGACCACGATCATTTCGCGCTCGTGCGCGGCTTCGATCGCGGCAAGCACGTTCGCGGAATTGCCGGAGGTGGTGATCGCGAGCAGCACGTCGCCCGGTTGGCCGAGCGCCCAGACCTGCTTCGAGTAAATCTGTTCGAACGAATAGTCGTTGGCGATGGCGGTCAGCACGGACGTGTCCGTGCTCAGCGCGATCGCCGGCAAGCCTGGCCGCTCGCGCTCGAACCGACCGATCAGTTCCGCTGCGAAATGCTGGGCGTCGGCCGCCGAGCCACCGTTGCCGCATGCGAGAATGCGATTGCCATTGGCTAGCGCGCCGAACATCGTATCGATCGCAGCGGCGATCGGCATCGACAGGGTTTCGAGGGCTTCGAGTTTGACTGCCGCGCTGTCGCGGAAGTGTTGTTGAATGCGTTCGACTGACATCGAGTCTCTATCTTCTACCGCGAATGGACCGCACTGCGCGGCCGTGTTGTGAAGTCGTATTGCGAAGTCGCGCCACGCCGATGAACCTCGCCGGCAACACAGGACGTGGGCGCAAAAAGCATCGCGCAATGCGCGGTTCGCCGTGTTGTCGGCGTTGCCTCACGGCCCGCACGCGAGCGCAAGTTTATCGCACTCACACGCGTTCTCCGCGCAAGGCGTCAGACTTCGTCGGCCCGAAACGCATCGCGCAGCCAGACGAGCCGGCCGCTGTCGAAAGCAATCACGTCGAAACGGCAGACGGGCTGATCCTGCGAACCGTGACTGCGCGTCGCCAGGTAGTGCTGCGCCGCGCCCACGATGCGCTGCTTTTTGTGCCAACCGATGCTAGCCACCGCGCCGCCGTAGCGACGCTGCGCACGCGCGCGGACTTCGACGAACACCAGCACGCCGTCGCGATCGCGCATCACGAGATCGATCTCCCCGCTCCTGCACGACACGTTGTGTGCGACGAACCGTAAGCGCTGGCGTTGCAGGAATTCTCGCGCACGCGCCTCGAAAGCCGCGCCGACGAGCTTGGACCCACTGGGTTTGGAAAAGTTGTAGGGTGTGGGTGCTGCGAGGGATGTCGTTGCCGGCGTGACAGTAGTCACCACGGTCGCCGACGCTTCATTCCTTTGCGCCTTGGCTCCTGTCCCCGCACTCGCCGGCCCGCTCGCAGTCCGACCGCCGCGCCAATCGCCTTCCCCACCTGAGCCGCGCAACCCCGCGTGGCACAATGGCGGCCTCATTCCGTCTGTTTGCGTCTTCTGCCTCATGACTCCTCTCTCCGAACTTGCACAAGGGCAGCAGTACCCCGCCGCCGCGCTGTATGTGGTGGCCACGCCGATCGGCAACGTCGCCGACGTGACCCTGCGCGCGTTGCATGTGCTCGGACTGGTGGACCGCATCGCTGCCGAAGACACCCGCAACACCGGCCAACTGCTCGCGCGCTACGGAATCTCGAAGCCGCTCGTCGCCGTGCATCAACACAACGAGCGGGCCGCGGCACTGCGTCTGATCGAGCATCTGCAAGCGGGCGAGCGCGTGGCCTACGTGTCCGACGCAGGCACGCCGGGCATTTCGGACCCCGGCGCGAAACTCGTCGATGCGGTCCGTGACGCCGGCTTTCCGGTCATCCCCCTGCCAGGCGCAAGCGCGCTCGCAACGGCGCTAAGCGCAGCCGGCGACTGGGTCGCGACGTTCTCGTTCCTCGGCTTCCTGCCGCCGAAAGCGAAGGCCCGCGCCGCGACGTTGCAGACGCTCGCGCAGCATCCACACGCGATGGTGTTCTACGAAGCGCCGCACCGGATTATCGAAACGGTGCAGGCACTGGCGGACGCTTTCGGCGGCGAGCGCAAGCTGCTGATCGCGCGGGAACTGACGAAGTTACATGAAGCGCTGCAGCGCGGCACCCTGGCCGAAGGGCCAACGTGGCTCGCCGCCGACCCGAACCGGCAACGCGGCGAATTCGTGCTGGTGGTGGAAGGCGCATCGCCGGAAGCCGCCGGCGAACACGATCACGACGCGCTCCTGCGCATCCTGCTGGAAGAGTTGACGGTGAGCAGTGCGGCGAAGGTGGCGGCTGCGATCACCGGCGCGTCGCGCAACGCGCTGTACACGCGCGCATTGGCGCTGAAGGCCGACGACGAGTAAAACGAACGGACAAAAAGGAACGGAAAAAACAAAGGGCCGCGCAGTTCTGAACTGCGCGGCCCTTTGTTTTTCTGCCGAGACGGGGACTGCGTGCAAGGCCGCCGTGTTGCGGGACGCTGCAGGCGCGTCAGACGCGCCTACATCATTTGTCGGCGTTCGAATCCGAGCTCGACGCCAGCGTTTCGTTGAGTTCGGCGCGAGCTTCCTGCTGCGTCAAACCTTCGATCCGCACGCTCGCGGTCCCGGCGTGACGCATGTCGAGCGCAGCGGCAGCGGCAGCCGACAGATCGATCACGCGACCACGCGCGTACGGACCACGATCGTTGATACGCACGATGACCGAGCGCGAGGTGGCCGGATTAGTTACGCGCACATACGAGCCGAGCGGCAGCGTACGATGGGCGGCCGTCAGTGCGTGCATATCGTAACGTTCGCCGTTAGCGGTGCGGCGACCGTGAAAGAAACGACCATACCACGACGCGCGACCCGTCTGATGGAAGTCAGACACATCCGCGCCGTCGTCCGTCAGCGGCTTTGCGTCGGCCAACGGCGTGCCTTGGGCAGCCGGGCCGGAGGCGGGCGCGCTACCGTAGGATTGCGGTCCAAAGGTGCTCGCTTGCGCAGGTTTCGTGCTGCGCGGCACATCGTGTGCGGACGTGTCGCTGGCGCCTGGCGGCGTGGCACAGCCGGCCAGCACAAAAAAGGCAAAAAGAGTCCCCAGACTGCGGGTGAACCGAGTTTTCATAAGACGTATCAAATTGTCGAGCCGCATCACGCGAAATGTTGTGCGTGTTGTCTGCGACTCCGGCGGCAATGGGCGACAACGCGCCGCGCAGACGAGCGCAGTACGTCAAGCCCGGATGCGGCTCATTCAGCCGCTACCGCACGGTTAATTTTCACGTCTGGCGCAACCTGTCCCCGGCAGCCTGACCAGACCCCACATGCCGCCATCGAACGTGGCAAACACGTTCTTGCGCGCGCAACTCAGCGCACAGGAACGGCGGCGTAGGCCCCACCCAGCGTCACGGCAGTTAAGTCCGTAGCAGGCGCGTGGCGCCTGGCTGGGCAAGACGTGTGCATCGAACGCATCGATACTTGATGGCCGTCGACAAACGCGACAGCCCATACTTGAATGGCGATCCGCGTACCCGTTTTTGATGGGGACGCATCGCCGTGTGACAACACAGTGACCTGTGCATGGGGTCCATTATACCTAAAACAAAATTTTGAGACGCCAAGCACATGAAAAGCTTGATGAATTTTCACATTCGCCGCAAAAATGAGCAGACAAAAGCCGGTCCAGCGGGCTTCAACGGCTCGGCGGGCACGAGCGAGACGCCGGTACAATCAACGTTTTTCCAGCGGCGCCGTCCTTCATGAAAGTCACCTTGATCCCCGTCACGCCGTTCCAGCAGAACAGCTCGCTGCTCGTTTGCGAGGCGACCGGACGCGCGGCCGTCGTCGATCCGGGCGGCGACCTCGATGTCATCCAGGGCGAGGTTGCGCGGCAGAACGTGATGGTCCAGAAAGTTTTCCTGACCCACGGCCACATCGATCATTGCGCCGGCGCGAAGACGCTCGCCGCGCACTACGGCGTGCCGATCGAAGGCCCGCATCCCGACGAGCGCTTCTGGCTCGACAAGCTGCCGGATCAGAGCGCGCGGTTCGGCTTTCCCGCCGCCGACGCATTCGAACCGGATCGCTGGCTGGACAACGGCGACACCGTGCAGTTCGGCGACGAGACACTCGAGGTCTATCACTGCCCGGGGCACACGCCCGGCCACGTGGTGTTCTTCAGCCGCGCCCACCGGCTCGCCCTGGTAGGCGACGTGCTGTTCGCCGGCTCGATCGGCCGCACGGATTTTCCGCGCGGCAATCATGCGGACCTGGTGCGCTCGATCCGCGAAAAACTCTGGCCGCTCGGCGACGACGTCACCTTCGTGCCGGGCCACGGTCCCACTTCTACATTCGGCGCCGAACGGCGCACCAATCCGTACGTCGCCGACGGGGTGCAAGCATGAGCAGCGAAATCTACGTCAGCACCGATGTCGAAGCAGACGGCCCGATCCCCGGCCCGCATTCGATGCTCAGCTTCGCGTCCGCCGCGTACACCGAAGACAAGCAACTGATCGCCACCTTCTCGGCGAATCTAGAATTGCTTGAAGGCGCCGCGCCGCATCCTGTGCAGGAAGCGTGGTGGAAGACCCAGCCCGACGCTTGGGCGGCCTGCCGCAAGGATTTGCAGCCGGCCCAAGCCGCGCTGACGGCTTACGTCGACTGGGTGGAGGCGTTGCCGGGAAAGCCGGTGTTCGTGGCGATGCCGGCCGGCTTCGATTTTACGTACATGTTCTGGTACATGATGCGGTTCGTCGGCCGCTGCCCGTTTTCGTGGTCGGCGCTCGACATCAAGACGCTCGCGTTCGCGATGACCGGCCTACCTTACCGCAAGAACATCAAGCCGCGTTTCCCGAAACACTGGTTCGACGATCATCCGCACACGCACGTCGCGCTGGACGACGCGATCGAACAGGGCGCGCTTTTTTGCAACATGCTCAAAGACCTGCGTGCAAGTCAGGCCGCCTTGCTCGGGGCGGCTAAAGATGGGGACGGCTCAGGACAAAACGCCGCTGAGGAACCGGCAAATTAGTCGATCTCCCTCGTCGAGGCCGTTTTACATTGCGTTTCGTTTTCGCGCCCTCTACCATGCGTTGATACGGCGACGCAAACGGAGGCGCAGTTGACACTCGATACGTTCTCACAAAAAATCCTGCGCTTGCTGCAGTTGGACGCCCGCCGTTCCGTGCAAGAGATTTCCGACCAGGTCGGCCTGTCGAGCACGCCTTGCTGGCGGCGCATCAAGGACATGGAACAATCGGGTGTCATCCAGCGCTACACGGCGTTGCTCGACCGGGAAAAGCTCGGACTGCATGTGTGCGCGCTCGCGCATATCCACCTGACGCGACATACCGAAGGCGGCGTCGAACAGTTCGAGCGCGAAATCGCCACCTGTCCCGAAGTCACCGAGTGCTACAGCACGACCGGCGAATCCGATTACATCCTCAAGATCGTCGCGCCCGACATCAAAGCGTACGACAGCTTTCTGCACGAACGTATCTTCAAGATTCCGGCCGTTGCACAAGTGCGCACGAGCGTCGTGCTGCGCGAAATCAAGTTCGATACGCAATTGCCGCTGTGATCGCCTGATTGGGGCGCGCTGCCGTTTGCGTATGCGGCGGCTGTTTTATCGACGCCCCTCGGTCCGGTCATCAAACGGTGCCGTGCGATTCCGCGGCTTTGGCATGATTGGCTGCCGCGCCGCCGTTTTTTGCCGGGCGTACTTCCAACTCCTGCAACACCTCCAGCGTGCGGGCGCCCAAACGACGCTTGAGTTCTGCCAGATCGATCTGGCCGAGCGTCGGCGCGCCGCTTTTACCGTCCGAAGTGCGCGACGGCCCCGCAGGCAGCACCACCTCCACGTCGAGTCCCGTGCTCAGGTAGTGAATATTGACTGCCGCGGCCTGCATACCGCACGCCCCCAACGCCGCGTTGACCTCCGTGACCACCCGCTCCCGCGTCGGCAGATCGACGGGCGGATGCGTCACCGCATCGTTCTCCGGGTCGACGTGGATCAGCGCGTCGAGTACCCGGTTGTCGCTCAGCACGCGCAGGCGCGCCGATTCGGCAATGTAATGTCCTTCGGAGACGGAGATCAGCGGATCGACCAGGATGTGCGCATCGACGAGCGCGAAGTCGCCCATCTTGCGTGTGCGCATTTCGTGCACTTCGCGCACGCCGGGCGTCGCGAGCAGGAGCGCGCGGACGTCGGCGGAAGCGGCTTCGTCGAGCGCCCGGTCGGACAGATCCTGAAGCGCGTCCCAGCCGAACTGCCAGCCCATGCGCGCCACCATGAAGCCGACGATCGCCGCCGCAATCGGATCGAGCAAACGCACACCGGCAAGGCTCCCGACAATGCCGATCGCCACCACCAGCGACGACGCCGCGTCGGAGCGCGCATGCCATGCATTTGCGATCAACATGGCCGAGCGCACGCGCTGCGCTTCACGCAGCATGTAGCGAAACAGGCTCTCTTTGGAAATCAGCACCAGCACAGCCACCGCAAGCGCGCTCGCGTGCACGGCGGGAATGCTTTGCAAATCGGCCAGGCGGGTGCCGGCGCGCCATAACATGCCGACGCCTACCGCTATCAATGACGCGCCCAAAAATAATGAAGCAACCGTTTCATAACGGCTATGTCCGTAATTGTGGTCTGCGTCGGGCTTCGCGCCGCTATGCCGATTGGCAAACAGCACGACAAAATCGGAAATGAGATCGGCAAGCGAATGGACACCATCGGCAACAAGGGCCTGAGAATGCGCAAACATCCCGACGACGATTTGCAGTGTCATCAACACGGCATTGAGCGCAATACTCACAAACGTGCTTTTGCGCGCAACGCTATGTTTCTCGGTCGATTGGGTGGTGGCGGCAGAAGGCATCGTGGAAAGGGGTGAAAAATGAGGTGAAAAATGTGCGTCCCCATATTCTACCCGCGGCAGTTCGAAGTGCATGATGAAAATCGAAAAATTTCCTTTTAAATCATATGCTTATCTAAACGAAAAGCATTCGCGTTCAACGTCCGGAGTGGATGCGGCAAAAACCGCACAAATATGCCCGCGCCAAACAAAAAACCGCGCCCTGAACGGTACGCGGCTTTCTTTGGCCAGATCAGCGCGCACTAAGCGCAACTGACTGAATCTATTCGTATTACCAGCAGGCCGAGGCGGTACTTTGCCCGCCACGGGCATTACTTCTGGATCAAGAATTTCTCACGGTCCAGACCTGCGATCCAGCGCGGCGGCTTGCCACGGCCCGACCACGTGCTGCCGGTGTCCGGGTCGCGATACTTCGGCGCGACGCCCGCGCGCGGACGCGCGGCTTTAGTGCCCTTCGCTGCGCGCCCACCGCCGAGTTCAGTGAGCGAGATGCCGTAGTCGGCCATTTTCTGCTTGATCTCATTCAATACTTCTGCGTATTCACGCGACTTCGCTTCTTCGATCTGCTTTTCAAGCTTCTCGCGCTGTGCGAGTAGTTCTTTGTAGGAAGACATAGGTTCCCTTGTAGTTTGGATAAATGACTGCCAGTCTTAAGCCGGCTTGCCCTTTGAAGGTGTTCATGCCTCGGAATTTGTTGGCGAGATTAACACAAAATACAAAACTCACAAAAGCAAGCATGAAAAATTAATCCAAATTCGTTTCAAAAAATTTCGTGCAACCTTGCGTCCTTACGCTTTCTTTTCGAACGACTGATTTCGGACGTCACTGAAGCGCGAATGGTCCATCGTATCTATGTGATTATTTATCAAAATATGAAATTTCAGACAGTGGCGGGCACCAAACATTTCATGCCATGAGAACTTTGGTATGAGCATCTGGCGCGCATTTTTTTCGAGAGGCAACAGAACCCTTTAATTGACGCAAGGGGTTTTTACCAAAACTGCGATCAACTAATCTGCCTGGCGCGCTGGATACAGACTTCAAGCGCCATATGCAAGGTTTCGGGATTCAGCCTGGCATCGTCGAAGGCGAGCCGCTTGCGCGCGCCCGCGAGCATCAGATCCGCGCCGTATCGGTCGACGCCGAGCAGTCGAAACGCGCCAGCGCCGCCGTAAGCGTGGTTGAATTCCTCGATGAGCGCATTCTCCTCATCGAGGCCGAGTGGCGGCAGCGCGTCGAGTTCGGCGCCGCTCAGCCATCCCATCGCCCCGAAGCCGCCGATGTAGCGCAGCCGTTCGAGCTTCATCGTCCAGAAGGTGAAGTCCCCAAGGACGAGATAGCGCTCGGCATCCGGGTGATACCGCAAATAGCGCTGCACGATTGCCGCGGTCGAATCGATGGGTTCGAAGGTGCCCAGCAGCGTCACGCGCTGTCCGCTCAGCACGTCGCCGTCGGGGGCGTCGACGACCAGAAACCCGGCACGCGGGTCGGCGTGCAGGTTATGGGTATGCTCAGCGAGCCGGCTCACCAGAATCGTCGGACGGTGCCGCGCGTCTGGAGCGAACGGCAGCATCGACGGATACGGAAAACCTTCCGGCTGGCGCGCGTGCGTGGCGAGCGTGCCAACAGCGGCCGTGTGCAACAGATGCAGCGGAGCATGAGCGGGAATGTTCAAGAGCGCATACCTCGGTAAAGGGGTGGATGGATGGCGAATCGCCGCGACGGACCCACGCAACGAGGACGACGAACTGCTCGCACCGCCTGTCACGTCGGCGCCGAATAATCGCCAATATCGGGCGCCCGCCTTCCAAGCATAAGACAGCCCGCTTCGATAGAATCGGAAATCCGCTTTCAACGCGCTTTCCCCCACGCGGCTTTTCGCCTCGCGGCCGCCTTCCACGAGACTTCCGTGCCCGACCACCAATCCGCCGAATTTGCCGCGCTCCCCGCCGCTCACCGCGATCTGTCCGACACCGCTCGGCAGCGGGCTCGCTACGCCACGATGGCGGTGTTCTTCATCGCCGGCATGATGTACGCGTCGTGGGGGGTGCATGTGCCCACGGTGCGCGACCGCTTCCATCTGAACGCGGCGCTGCTCTCGTTCGCGCTGCTGGCCGTAGCTGGGGGCTCGATCGGCGCGATGGCGGCGAATGCTTCGTGGATCGCGCGGGTCGGCACACGCCGCGCCTGCCTCGCCGGCGGCCTCGTGATGGCGGTATGCGCCGCGCTGATTCTGGTCGTACCGGCTTACTGGATGCTGCTGGTCGTGCTGGCCATCTTCGGCGCGGGCATGGCGACCCTCGACGTCGCGATGAATGCCGAAGCCAGTGCCGTGGAGAAAGCGCTCGGCAAGCCGATCATGTCGGCGCTGCATGGCATGTTCAGTGTCGGCGGGATGTTCGGCGCGGCCGCAGGCGGCGCGTTGCTGTCGCGCGGCATGGCGCCGGCGCTGCATCTGGCGCTGGCCGCCGCGGTCAGCGCGCTGGTCCTCGTGAGCGCCTGCCCGTCCGTGTTGCCGCACGTGCCGCACGCCGAGCACCCGGACTCTGCCACGCCGCGCGCGAGCCGCTGGCGCTCGCCGGCGCTGTGGGCGCTCGGCGCGATTGCGCTGGTCGCGCTCATCGCGGAAGGCGCGATGTACGACTGGGCCACCGTCTATATGCGCGACGTCGTGCTGGCTACGCCCGCGCTCGCGAGCGCGGCGTACGCGGCTTTCTCGGGCGGCATGGCGGCGGCACGATTTGCCGGCGACGCGGTGCGCGCCCGCTTCGGCGCCCCGCAACTGGTGATGTTGAGCGCGACGCTCGCCTGTGCCGGCATGGTCGACGCGCTGCTGCTGCCGAATTCGATCGCGGCGCTCATCGGCTTCGCGCTGATCGGCCTTGGCCTCGCGAACATGATGCCGGTGCTGTTCGCGGCCGCGGCGAACGTGAAGGGCGTGCACGCGGCCGAAGGGCTTGCGCACGTCGCGGGGCTCGCGTACTTCGGGTTGCTGCTCGGGCCCGTGATCATCGGCGCGGTGACGCAACTGACTAATCTGACGATCGGCTTGTCGGTCGTCGCCGTGTGTTCCGCGGCGATCGCGGTTGCCGGTCCGAAGGTGCTGCGGCGCCTGAAAATCTGACGCCGAAGCGCGGCGGCGACTTAGGCGCCTGTGAAGCCATACGGAGACCACCGGCTCACGTTACGTTACGCGCGGCCTGTTTGCCGAGGTGCTCCTCGACACATCGGCCGCCCAAAAAGCTGCACTGCACGCTCAGCCTGTCTCGTCGTGGGTCGTATATGACAGGATGGCGGCGTTTCGAAGCGAATGCCTGAACGCCGTGATTCAAAACAGCCAGCATTCCGCCCACGTCATAGTTCGTGATACGTCCTTCCACGTAATGCCACCAGCCAATCGGCACAAACAGCCATTCGCCGGGCGCGAGCGCGCATTGGAGCAGATGCGGGTTGCGCATCGACGGAAAACGTTCGTAGTCGATTGCGCTGCCGTCCACCTGTGAGTAGCAATGGAGATGGTTCGTCATATGCGGCGTGTCGGATGATCGCACCCGTTTGACCCTGCCGCGCGATTGTGCGAGGTGCTATTCGCGGTCATGTAGAAATCGTTGGTCGGACTGCGGCGTTCGACGAGATCGACATAGTCGGCGAAACGCATCCTCCGCTCGAGCTTCGGCTGATTGTTCTCGTAGTTGGCATCCGACGCGCGGTCAAACTGCACCTCGATTTCGGCGTTGCCACAACACGCGCGGGCCGAGGATCAAATGCGCCGGTGTTGATGAGCGGCTGGTTCTGAAAGTAGTACGGCTCGAAGAATTTATCGCCGATCAACGCTCGCGCCGCTCGATAACGCCGTTTGCCGCGCGCATGCTGTCGAGCGCGCCATACACCGACCAGATCCACTCGCGTTTGCGCAAACGATTGCGCAAGCGTGCGGGCCCATGAAAATACGGACTCTCGAGCGCCACGTCGATTTCGCGCGTGGCGTGGGCCGGTGCGCAACCGTGAGTCTCTAATGCCAACGCCCAAAAGAAAAGGCACGCAATGCCTGACGGCATGCGTGCCTTTTAACCAGTTGACCGAAGACAGCCAATAAACCGTCTTCGATCGCGCGGATTTACATCTTCACCACATCGAGCAGCGTCTTCTTGCCCGACTTGTAGTTGTACAGCGAGATCACGCCGTGTTGAAGGTCACCCTTCGAGTCGAACGTGGTTTCACCGATCACACCCTTGTAGTCGGTGGCCGGCATCGCTGCGAGGATCTTCGCCGGATCGGTCGAGTTGGCACGCTTCATCGCATCGACGATGATGTACACCGCGTCATACGTGAACGGAGCGTAGATCTGGATCGGCTGACCGAAACGCTTCTGATACTTGGCGAGGAACGCCGGGCCGCCAGCCATCTTTTCAAGCGCCATACCGGCTTCCGAGCAGACGATGTTGTCGGTTGCGTCGCCAGCCAGATCCGACAGCTTGTCGGTACAGACGCCGTCACCTGCCAGCACCTTCGCGCGCAGGCCAAGCTGCTTGGCTTGCTTCGCGAACGGGCCGCCGGTGGCGTCCATGCCGCCGTACATGATCGCATCCGGGTTTTCGCCCTTGATCTTCGTCAGAATCGCGCGGAAGTCGACGGCCTTGTCGTTCGTCGCGTCATGCGACATCACGTTCAGGCCCAGCGACTTGGCAGTCTTTTCGAATTCGTTCGCGAGACCCTGGCCGTAAGCGGTCGAGTCGTCGACGATCGCGACGCTCTTCACTTTCAGACCCTTCGCCGCGTAGTTGGCCAGTGCCGGACCTTGCTGCGCATCGGTCGCGACGACGCGGTACGTCGTCTTGAAGCCTTGTTGCGTATAGGCCGGATTGGTGGCCGACGGCGAAATCTGCACGATGCCCGCATCGCTATAGATCTTCGACGCAGGAATCGACGTGCCCGAGTTCAAGTGACCGACGACGGCGACGACCTTATCGTCGACCAGCTTCTGTGCGACTTGAGTTGCCGTGCGCGGGTCGGCCGCATCGTCTTGCGCATCGAGTTGCAGCGTGATTTTCTGGCCACCGATCGTCAGGCCCTTGGCGTTGATTTCCTCAACTGCCAGGCGCGCGCCGTTTTCGTTGTCTTTACCCAGGTGAGCGATACCGCCGGTCAACGGCGCAACGTGACCGATCTTGACGACCGTGTCCGCTGCAGCCGATGTTGCCAACGTCGCGAACAGCATCGCCGCAGCGCTGATCGGCAACAGCTTTTGAATCTTGATGTTCATGTAAGTCTCCAGTTTCGGTCCCAAAAACAACGTAATCGCCTGTGCCCCCGCTTCCCCAACACGTGTCGCTCAGTCCCGTGGACGATCACGCCGGTTGCATCGTTCATGCACTTGGCCAGCACGTTTGCCGGACTGTTTGTGGCAGGCGGCAAAGCGTACTTGCGCGCAAGTGTAGGTGATCAAATTAATTTGTGGGACTTTTTTGAGAAAGTGGGATGAACACTAATAGCGTTTATCCCACAGGGGCCCGTGCGGGCTTGCTTGACTAGCTGGAGAGTGCCGACCCATGCGGGTTTCCGCCAGGTGAGGCTTTATTCTAAAAGGGGCGGTTTGACACTTGCGCGGCTAAAAACGTTAGTGATTCGAACCGCTTTTGTGCTTCAAACTTAAGCGCTTCGCAATCGATTGCGAAGCGCACCGGAAGTGCCGCCAAATCATTATTTGAATGCGGCGATCCGTGTCGTCGCGGCACGCCATTCCTGCTCGAGTTGTGCCATCAATTCGGCGGCGCCGAGGTCTTCGCGGCGCACCCGGCCCAAGGGTGCACCCTGGCCCGACCAGAGCGAAAGATAATCGGCGTTCTGCGCGCGGCCCGCGCTTTGACGCAGTTCCTGCGTCAAAGCGTTTTGCACCGGATACGGCGCGATCCTATCCATCGTTTCGCTCAAACGTTGCATTAACGGATTGCGGATGCCGCGGGCATGGCGTCCGGTGATCGCGCGCGTGACCGACGTCGACGTGTCGGACATCGCGCGTACGCGGGTTTTCCATGCCTGCGGTACGGCGCTTTCATGACAGGTGAGGAACGCGGTGCCCATCACCGCGGCTTGCGCGCCGAGCGCGAGAGCGGCGACGATGCCGCGTCCATCCATGATGCCGCCCGCGGCCAGCACCGGCAGTCCGGTCGCGTCGACGAGTTGCGGCACGAGCGCCATGGTGCCGATCAACGCGTCCTCGAATGCGCCGATGAAGGTGCCGCGATGCGCGCCGGCCTCGGCGCCTTGCGCGGCGATTGCGTCCACGCCGGCGTCGCGCCATGCCACGCCCTCGGCGACGTGCGTCGCAGTGCCTATTACATAGAGGCCATTCGCATGCAGCCGTGTGACGTCATCGGCGGAGAGCAGACCGAATGTGAAACTCGCCACCGGCACGCGCAATTCGATCAGCACGTCCAGTTGCGCGCGGAAGTCCGGCGCGTAGCGCTCGAGCGGCTGGCCCGGCGGCAAGCCGAGATCGGCGCGCAACGGATCGATCGCTGCGAGCGCGCGCCGCACGGTGGCGGCGTCGGGCGCGGCGGGCTCGAGCACGAACAGATTCACGCCGAACGGACGATTGGTCAGCGCGCGAATCGCCGCGACTTCGCCCGCGATCTTCTCGGGCGACAACGCCGCGCCCGCGAGAATGCCGAGGCCGCCCGCGTTCGACACGGCCGCCGCCATCGCCGGCGTGGTTGCGCCGGCCATCGGCGCCTGCACCACCGGCACCCGCATTTCAAAACGCTGCGCAAACGACGTCACAAAACTGCCTTCACTCATGATCTATTCCCTTTCCGGCAATACGCTCGCGACAGGGGCGAGCCGACAAGCCGACTCTACAGACGCGAACCACGATGGAAAAATGAATTATCAAGAATGTTTCATTCGCCTTACGAGAACAGCGCCGCGCGGCGCGGCTCGCCAACCCGCGCCCAGCCGTGCTGCAAGGCGGTTCTTTTGATGGCACACTAACTGCCGCTTGAGGCATTCGGGCCTCTGGCATTTCGTTAAGACGGGCCTCGCGCAATCTCACGCAGGCCCAATGGAGAACAGCATGAGCACGACTTCCCGATGGATCGACATCCCCGCCGGCGACGACAGTTTCGGCGGCTACCTTGCGCTGCCTAAAGGCGGCAAAGGTCCGGCCGTCATCATCATTCAGGAAATCTTCGGTGTGAACGGCCATATCCGCTCGATCGCGGATCAGTACGCGCAGGACGGCTACGTCGCGCTCGCGCCGGACGTGTTCTGGCGCGTGCAGCCGCGCGTCGAATTGACGTATGACGGCGCGGATCGCGAGAAGGGCATCGAACTAATGCAGAAGACCAACGTCGACCAGGCCGTGACCGACATCGGCGCAGCCGCAGCGGCATTGCGCGCGATGCCGGAAGTCACCGGCAACGTTGCGGCCATCGGCTACTGCTTCGGCGGCCGGCTCGCGTATCTGGCCGCGGCGCAAGGCTCGGTCGACGGCGCAGTCGCCTACTACGGCGGCGGCATCCAGAACCAGCTCGATCACGTGCCGAACATCAGGGTGCCGATGCAGTTCCACTACGGAGAACTCGACGCGCATATTCCGCTGTCGGATGTCGGTCAGATTCAGGAACGCTTCGCCGGCCGCAGCGACGTCGAGTTCTACATTTATCCGAACGCCGATCACGGCTTTAACTGTTCGGAGCGCGTGTCGTATAACCAGCGCGCGTCGGCGTTGGCGCATGGCCGCACGCTGACGTTCCTCGGTGAGCGTCTGTACTGATGCCGGCACCGCGCGATTCTGAATCGCGCATTCTGGCTTCGCGCACATGGTGCGCGCTGTCGAATCCGCGTGACAAACGCTCGCGCGTCACTGGAACTCGGTTACTCTCCCAAAGACGGCGTGTCGGCGACACGCCGTCTTTTTCCATGCGTGACGATCAACCCGGGCAACGGGAAGCCCAGCAATACGGATTCATTCCATACACAGGCACCCGGCAGAATTCATACTCGATCGCGAGGACCCATCCGCCGTGCAATCAGACTATCTCGCCCACGACGCCATCGGCCTCGCCGAACTGGTGCGCACTCGCCAGGCCAGCGCGCGCGAATTGATCGACATCGCGATTTCACGCACCGAAGCCGTCAATCCCGCGATCAATGCGATTGTCCTGAAAGACTACGATGCAGCCCGACATCGCGCGTCACGCGACGACGCGAACAGAACCAACGGCGCGCAGGCTCCAGAGAGCACGAGCGTGCAGATCGCACTGGCCGGCGTGCCCTTTCTGATCAAGGATCTCGGCGCGCCGGTCGCCGGACTGCGCATGGCAATGGGCAGCCGCCATTACCGCCACTTCATTCCGGAGCAGGATGCACCGGTGGTCGCGCTCGCGAAAGCAGCCGGCCTCAACATCTTCGCCAAGACCAGCACCTCCGAACTCGGCCAGATGCCTTATACGGAGCCCGAACTATTCGGCGCGTGCCGCAATCCGTGGAATCTCGACCATACGCCAGGCGGTTCGAGCGGCGGCGCGGCGGCGGCGGTGGCCGCCGGCATCGTGCCGCTCGCGCATGCGTCGGACGGTGGCGGCTCGATCCGCATTCCGGCTTCGTGCTGCGGACTGTTCGGCCTGAAGCCTTCGCGCGGACGCGTGCCGCGCGCAGCCCCTCCCGGCGCCGGCGAACTCGGCATCGATCTTGGGATTTCGCGCAGCGTGCGCGACAGCGCGTTGCTGCTCGATCTGCTGGCGGGCAACGCGGACCGGCCGCTCGGCGCACCCGGCACCTTTCTGGGCGCAAGCCGCGAGCCGTGCAAGCCGCTGAACATCGCCTACGTCACCGACCCGATGCTGGCGCCGGCGCTTTCCGCCGATTCGCGCGCCGCACTCGAAGATGCCGCGCAACTTGCCCACTCGCTCGGCCATAACATCGAGCCGGTTTCGCTCGGCATCGATTTCGCGGCGGTCCGCCATGCGTTCCTCACGCTGTGGTCCGTGACGGCGGAAGACCTGGTGCTGAACGCCGAGCGCATCAGCGGCCACAAGCCGCTGCGCGCGGAGTTCGAAATCTCGACGTGGGCGATGGCGCATGTCGGCCGCAAGCTCGGTGAGCGCGGTTTGCCCGGCGCGCTCGAAGAACAGCGCCGCATTACCGAGCGCCTCACCGATCTACTGCACCGCTATGACGCGATCCTGTGCGCGACGCTCGCCGCGCCACCGATCAAGATCGGTGAAATGCAGCCGACTCCCGCCGAACGGATACAGATGCGTGCGGTCACCGCGATGCCGCTCGAAGCGCTGCTGAAACGGCTGCTGCAGGACGCGTCGAACAAGGCCTTCGCGTGGGCGGGATGCACGGAGTTGTTCAACCTGAGCGGCCAGCCGGCGATGTCGGTGCCGCTTTTCTGGAATGCGCGCGGCTTGCCGGTGGGGGTGCAATTCGCTGCGCGCACTGGCGGCGAAGCGACTCTGTTGCGGCTCGCGGCACAGCTCGAAGCAGCCAGGCCGTGGTTCGACAAGCGGCCGCCGTTGATAAAGGCGCGGAGTTAGAGAAAGCGGCGAGCCACGTCGGCGGGGTTTCGATGGGCCGCGCTTCAGGCCGTCTTGCGCTGCGCATCCAGATCCACGTGTCGCTTGGCCGGAATGCAGGCCACCCGACGATCGACGGCGCCAACCGGCCCATCACGTAATAAGTCGGCGCAAGCGGTGAGCCAGTCGTTTCGATGAGCCACGTCACGCCGAACGGCCCAAACCCGCCGAACACCATCACTGCGACGTTGTAGGCGAGCGATAAGCCGCGGCAGATAGCTGATCAGCACATAGATCGTCACGGTGAGCGCGATCACCGAGCCGAGTCCGCACAACACGTCGCGGCTATGGCTCCTGAAGACTTCGCCGAGCGTGGCGCGCGGCGCGCTTTTCTGCGCGAGCAGAAAGGCTTCAGACTCGGCAAGATGCCGGCGGATGTACAAGCCGACCGGCCCGATGATCAAACCCAAAATGAAGGGCACGCGCCAGCCCCAGGATTTCAACGCGTCGGGCGGCAAGCCGCGCGTAATCAGCGCGCCCACCACCGCACCGAGCAGCAGCGCCGCCGCCTGGCTCGCCATCGGCCAACTGCCGTAGAAGCCGCGTTTGGAGAATGGCCCGCGCCTGGATCAGCAAGGCCGTCGAACTGCCGAATTCGCCGCCGGCGAAAAAGCCCTGCAACAGCCGCCCGAGCACGATCATCAGCGCCGCGCCGATGCCGATCGCCGAATACGGCCGCGCAATGGCGAGCAGCACAATGCCGAGCGTCATCAGCGCGATCACGAGCGACAACACCGCCTTGCGTCCCGCGCGATCCGCGTAAAGTCCGAGCACGATGCCGCCGATTGGCCGCATCACGAAAGCGACGCCGCAAGTCGCGGTGCTCAGCAGCAACGACGCGTAGTCGTTGCTGGCCGGAAAGAACAATTTCGCGATCACCACCGTGAGGAATCCGAACACGGTGAAGTCGTACCATTCGAGCGCATTGCCGATGACCGCTGCGACGACGGCACGTGTATTGAGGCTTCTCGACGCGGGTGCCATGCAAATCTCCAGCCTGCGAAAAATGCTCGACATAGGTCGTAGCGAACGCCGTCGCGCGTGAGGACGCGTCAAGGCGCGAGAGCAAAGACCGCGCTTGCGGCGGTGTGATCGCCTTGGCGTGTAAAGAGCGCACAAGCTGTTTTCAAGCAGCAAAAAGGCGTCTGCCGCAATCACGGAAGACGCCTCGACACGCGGGCTTCGATCAAGCGCCGCGATGTTGCGGCGCATTTTGTGTGTCACCAGCCAAGTACCACGTTCAAACGTGCCTACGCCTTCTTGTTATATGCACTGCACCAACCCTTGCTAGAGACCTGCTTGCCCGCGAACATCGGGCAACCGGCGTAGGCATCGGTGGCCTTGCCCTGGAAGAAACTGCAGTTGCCACAGTCCTGGCCCGCGGCATATTTGGCGAACTTCGCCTTATCGACTTTGCTCGCGTCTTCTTTATAGCCGAGCGCTTGCGCAGTCGGGTCGGTTTCGGCGACCTTCGGTGCATCCGCGAAAGCCTGCCGCGACAAAGCGAAGGAGGAAGCTACACCGAGGCTGGTGATCAAAAACGTACGACGGGAAGATTTCATGGGGACTTACTCCGTTTATGAACTGATCGCCGTTCTAGTGACAGCGGTCTCCAAGCATAGCAATGAAGCCGTCGCGCGTGATGGCCCAAATGATAGAGATAACCGAATTGCTACTACGCCTCGCTCGATGACCGTGCGAGGCGGTGCCGCATGAAATAAAGATGGCTTGCGCAAGCCCGCGGCCGCACTCCGACATCGCGTGAGCGCGACCCGGTCAGGCGCGCCCGCTCAACTCGCATACCCGCTGCGCAATCGCGAGCGACGCCGTCAAGCCCGGCGACTCGATGCCGAACAGATTGACGAGTCCACGCACGCCGTGCGCGGCCGGCCCCTGAATGACGAAGTCGGCAGCAGGTTCGCCCGGGCCCGAGAGCTTCGGGCGAATACCCGCGTACGCGGGTTGCAAGGCGTCGTCGGGAAGCGCGGGCCAGTACGCGCGAATCGCCGCGTAGAACGATTCGGCGCGACGTGGATCGACGTCGTAATTGATCGCATCGACCCACTCGACGTCGGGACCGAAGCGCGCCTGGCCACCGAGGTCGATGGTCAGATGCACGCCGAGGCCGGCCTCGTTCGGCATCGGATAAATGAGCCGGGTGAACGGCGCGCGTCCCGAGATACTGAAGTAGTTGCCGCGCGCCAGATAGAGCGGCGGTACGTGACGCGCGTCCAGTCCGCGGATCTTGCGCGCCAGCGCATTGGCATGCAGACCGGCGCTGTTGATCACGCAGCCGGCGCTGATCGTGGTCGGCGCGTCGCCGCCGACGGTGATGACGAAGCGCCCATTGTTCGCCTCGATCGCGGTCACCGGCGCGTGAAACGCGCACACCGCGCCGTCGCGTTCGGCATCGCCCTGCAGCGCCAGCATCAACTGATGACTATCGACGATACCCGTCTGCGGAGAGAACACCGCCTCGACACATTCGAGCGCCGGCTCGAGGGCTTGCGCCTGATCGCCGCTGATCCGCAACAGATCGAGCACACCATTGTCGCGCCCCTTCGCCATGATGCTTTCGAGCTGAGGAATCTGGTTGCGCGAGGTGGCAACCAGCAGCTTGCCGCAGCGCGAATGCGGGACGTTGCGCTCGGCGCAATAGTCGTAGAGCATCTCGCGGCCGCGCACGCAGAGCGCCGCTTTCAGCGAACCGCGCGGATAGTAGATGCCCGCGTGAATCACTTCGCTGTTGCGCGAACTGGTGCCGACCCCGATCGCCTCGGCCGCCTCCAGCACGATCACCTCGCGTCCGCGCGCTGCCAGCGCGCGTGCCACTGCAAGACCGATCACGCCCGCGCCGATCACTACACATTCGATTTGGTCCATGTCCCTTGACGCGGCCGGCTTCGCCGCGCACTGCCTCGTTCATCCGATAGAGAGGAAGACAGGATGCGAAGATCGCGCGCCACTCACCGCTCGCTGTCGAACGCACCTGCCCTTTCGCAACCGCTACGCAAAATTGTACGACGCCGTACAGACAGAAATGCCCGCGAGTCGGAGCGACTGCGGGCATTCGGTATTGAGCGCGTCTCAAACGTACCGGCCGGACTGATTCAGTGTACGCCGTCGAAGCGCCTGGTGCTCGCTTCTTGTATCTGACGAAGGCGATGAACGCGACCGACGCGCCGGACAGAGGCAGGCCACCACACCGCTCAGTTCTGCGTGTTCACCGGGCGATGCGACGCAGCGACCAGGCCCCTCGTCACCTGCACGCGCGGCGCGGCGTAGCTGTCGAGTGCGGCTTGCTGCGCATAGGCCGGCGCGTTCGGATTCAGATTCAATTGACCGCTCGTGCGTGCTTCGGCCAACTCGGCCTTTACCTCGGCACGGCTTTTGGGACCGTTGTCGGGCGTGGCGCTCACGCTGTCGGCCGAAACCGGCGCGTACGGATTCTGGTTCAGTTCGCCGGCTGCGCGAGCGCGCGCCACTTCAGCTTTTACTTGCGCACGGGTGACGCCGCTCGATTGCGTGTACGTGGCGACCTCCGGCCGATACGACGTCGCCGGACCATAGCCGCTCGCGAAAGCCGGTGCAGCGATGGCCGCAGAGAAAAGCAGAGCGAAAGAAGCGGTTCTCATGATGGTTTCCAATAGTCGTTGATGGTGGGTTCTGTGCGTTGCGCGATGGCGTCTGATTCGTTGCGCAGCCGTCATCTTGTTGGCCCTCAGTGTATTCCCTGACTATTGAAAAACTAGATCGATTGAAAACAACTTAGCGTCTCGAAAAGAGCAACAATTGCTGCGGCATTGCCTCCGTTTCAAGCAGAGATTCCCTTGTTGAATTGGAAAAAAGCCGCCCGGAGGCGGCTTTAGGGGACAAAAGGGCAAAAATGCTCAGAAACCGATCGGTTTTCGTCGGTTTCCGTGGTCCAGACGAATATCCGCCGCTTCGATCCGGTCGCGCCCGTCGATTCGCGCGGCGCCGAAACCATTCAGAATCGCACGGCGCATTTCACGCGGCGAAGCGAGCTTCAGCGCATTGAGCGCGCCTTCGCCCAGTGCTTCTGGAAAACGCAGTCCCCAGTTGTGCGCCGAACGGATCTCGTCGTAGATCGCTTGCGCGATGCGCCGCGCGCCGTCGTGATCCGGCGGCGGAATCTCGTACACGTTCATCCGGTTCAGGATCGGCTCGGGAATCGAGCGCTCGTCGTTGGCCGTCGCGATCCAGATCACGTTGCCCGCATTGATCGGAATCTCCGCGAATTCGTCGATGAAGCTCTGCGCAGTGTCGTGTTCGAGCAGCGCGTACAACGCGCCGAGCGGATCGTATTGCGAATCGCCGGTGGCCTTGTCGATTTCGTCGACGGCGATCACCGGGTTCGCGTAGCTGCCGTTCACGAGTGCATCGAACACCTTGCCCGGTTTCGCGTTCTTCCATTGCGACGACGCGCCCGACAGAATCCAGCCCGCCGTCAACGAACTCATCGCCACGTATTGATAAGCGGTGCCGAGCAGGCGCGCCAACTGTTTCGCAAAGTGCGTCTTGCCGATGCCGGGGTCGCCGAGCAGCAGGATCGGCATCAGTTCGAGCCGGTCTTCGGTTTCGAGACACAGCGCGACCTGCTTGCGAATGTCGTCGAGCGGCGCCGAAAAATTGGGCAGCGCGGCGATCAGATCGTCGATTGACGGCATCCGGTTCGGCTTGACGCAGAAGCGCAGATTGCCGGTCTTCAGCATCTTTTCGTACATTGCGCGCAGCGCCTCGTTCGCGCCGTCGCCGAGATCGTTCAACGCGGTCTCGACCTGATCGAGGTCGTACACCCGGCTGAAAGACGCCACGGCGATTTCCTGTTTGACCATTGCTGTTGTCATCGCTCACCCCGTCTGGCTGGTCCTGCTGCGGCGGTGCCTCACGGGCACCGTTTCAAGTCCAGTGTAACGACGACATATTCGCGTGCAAGCCAGCAGTCCTGCTGCTCTGCTGCTAACGATGCGCTTCCCTTCGGCCACGGCCCGACACAGGCGCCCTTGCAATTGCCAACGGTGCCCGCAATGTATTGTTGCTGAACGCGGCTCCCGATGAGGTGTCAGAAAACCGTTGCAGCTATCAGAGGTAAGATGGCTCCCTGACCATACAGGCCGAGGTTGAGCCGGAGATTCCTTCTATGTGGAAAACCAGTATCGTCGCCGTGCTGCTTGGGACTTCGTTGCTTGCGAATGCACAACAACCGCCCGCGCAGCAGGTCGTGCAATGGCAGTTGCAGGTGCTGAGCGACGGTCAGCAGATCGACGCGTTCGAGGGCACCACCACGGTCGGCCAGGCACGCACGGATACGCATCACAGGATGGTGCAGCATAACGTCGGCTGCAAAGACCAGCCCGCCGGCAACCTCGATCTGTCGCGCACGCTGACCATCTCGCCGTTACGGGCGGACGCGAACGAGATCATGCTGTCGATCGACGCGCAGGAAACGCTCGAAGATCCCACCGCCCGGCAAACCGACATCGGCTGCAAGCTCCCGCCGCAGCCGCGCCAGGTGAACGCGAGCCATCCGGGTCTGATGGTGACGCCCGGTCAGTGGGCGAGCTGGACCATCGTCAACGCCAATCCAAATCTCGTGTACCGCGTGCGTGCAAGTCTCGCGGACAGCGTCAGCAATGGAAAGTGATGCAAACAACGCGCAACCAACCCGGCCTTCAATCAGAACACGTGGATAACGCGGCATGCGAAACCCAGAAGAATTGATCCGCGAAAACCTCGCGCCGAACGATTTCGTCGCGGTGAGCTGGAACCTGCACAAGGGCCGCACGCCGCTCGGCTTTCAGGCTTGGCAGGCGATGCAGCGCTGGGTCCAGTCGACTCACGCGGACGCCTATTTTTTGCAGGAAGCGATGGCGCGGCGCATGCCGTCGCCAGTCCTCGCGAGCAGTTTCGGCGCGCCGCTCGGCGATCCTCTAAACGATGTCTGGCATTGCCAGGCCACTGAAATCGCGCGCTCGCTGGAACTCGAAGTGGCGCTCGGGCCGAACGTGTTCAAGCCGTCGTGGCGGCACGGCAACGCAATCCTGTCGCCGCATCCGCTCGATCTCGGCGGACGCTGGGACATCTCCGCGCATCGCTTCGAAAAGCGGGGTTTGCTGGTGGCGCGGGCGACCTTCGGCGGACATTCGGTCACGCTGCTGTGCGCGCACCTCGCGCTCACACGCCCGGCGCGCTTGCGGCAGATGAACTGGATCGCGCACTGGATCGCGAAGGAAGCGCCCGATGGTCCGCTGGTGCTGGCCGGCGACTTCAACGACTGGCGCAACGACTCCGTGCCGCTGTTTCGCGAACACGGACTGCACGAAGTGGCGACGCTGCTCGGCGAAGCGGGCCGCACCTTCCCGGCGTTCTCGCCGGCGCTCGCACTCGACAAGATGTTCGTGCGCGGCATGCAACCGGTCGAATGGATCCAGCCGACGCAGGAAACCGCGTGGCTGTCGGATCACTTGCCGTATATGGCTCGCTTGCGGGTTGAATAAGCGCGGGCGGGCTCACGTGTAAAAGGGCGGCCTGGGCCGCCCGTTTGTTTTGCTCAACGCTCATTGCTGCCAGCGCGCGCAGCGCAATACGACGCTACCCGCGTTGCGGCGTCCACTTCAGCGTCGCGGCAATCTCCTCACCCGGCTGCAACACACACCCGCCCACCTGATCACGCATACCGACCGCATTGAAGCAGTCGGTGGTGTTGGTTACCGGCTCCACACACAGTTGGGGATCGTTGGCTGGTGCGAATACCACCATATGATCGAACGGCGCGTCGGCGGTCATCGTCAGGCGGCGGTGTTCGTCGGGCCATGCGATGGTTGCCTCGCGCGTCCAGTTGGCGAAGTTGTTGTCGAGGTCGAACGCATCGGGCGACATGCCTTCACGCAGCGCGTCGACCGCGGGGTGCGGGCCGAGATGCGTCGGCAGCACGTCCGCGTCGGCATGCCACATGGCCTGTACCTCGGCGTACACGCGGGTCTGCGCGGTACGCGGATAGTAGGGGTGATGGCCCATGCCGAACGGCATGGGCCGCTCGGCCAGGTTTTGTGCGGACAGTGTGATGCGCAGTTCGCCCCCGCTCAACTCGATGCGTTGCTGCGCCCGATAGCGAAACGGCCAGTCGCCGGCCACCTGCGCGTCGGGCTCATGTTCGAAGTACAGCTCAACCGAACTGTCTGTGCGCGCGCCTACTTGCCACGGACGCCGCCACGCGTTGCCATGCAGCGCATGCGCGAAGCGCTCGTCGTTGCCGGACAAGTCGACGGTGCCGCCGCCGAATTCGAAACGCGCGTCGCGAATCCGGTTGCAGTAGGGGAACAGCGGGAAACTCGCCATCCGAAGCGGATCGCGTTGTTCGAACGCCGCGGGCGCAGCAGGCCGCAGCCAGTGCAGCGGGCCCTGGGGCGTGGCCTCGTAGAAGGCCGCAAGCGCGCCGCCCACGGCCGGCGCGATCACCGCCCGCAACGCGCCTGCCGTCAACCTGACGAGCGAAGCCGCAAGCGCTGGATCGTCGAGCCACGCAAGCTCCGTGGAAAGCGGCCGGATCGGATTCAAGGAAACGTCGTCGCGCATGGTCAGAAAAGGCAGGGCCTCGAGCGGATGACGGCAAAAACGCGCATCAGTGTCTCCTATGGCATGCCGCGCACAACGCGCGGCCGGCGGACGGTCGAGGTCCGCGCGACCGAGAATCGCACGACAAAGCGCTTCGGTCAATATTATTAGTAATAAATTTATCGTAAGGATGGGTTCCGGGCGTTCATCGAGTCCTCCCAAATGGCGGGTTAGCGCGCGTTGCCGCGCGCATATTATTAGTGGTACCGTCAGCACCACGATGCCCACGGCATGCCTTAGCTTTTGCGCCGCCAACCGCGCGGCCCGCCCAATGAAAAAATCGACTCAACGCCGTCCGACCATGACCGACATCGCCAAGCTCACCGGCGTGTCGCAATCGACTGTTTCGCTCGTGCTGAACAACGCGACCGGCGCGAAATTCTCCGAAACCACCCGCAACAAGGTGCTCAAAGCCGCGCACGATCTCGGCTACCGGCTGTCGCTGCGCGAGCCGGTCGCGGCCTCGACCGACGAGCGCAACCTGATCGTCTATCTGGCCGACGAAATCTCCACCAGCCCGCACCCGGTCGTCAACGCAGACGGCGCGCGCGACGCGGCCTATGCGAGCGGCAAGATGCTGGCGGTCTATTCGACACACGGCAACGCCGATATCGAAAAGCAGGTGCTCGACACGATCCTCGCGAACCCGCATGTGTTCGGCGTGATCTACGCGACCGTCTACACGCGCAAGGTGACGCCGCCGGCAGCGCTCTCGCAGGTGCCGACCGTGCTGCTGAACTGCTACACGAGCGAGGGCGGGTTTTCGTCGGTGGTGCCGGCGGAAGTCGCGGGCGGCCATCTGGCCACCGACTACCTGCTGCAAGCGGGCCATCGGCGGATCGGCTACATCAACGGCGAGCCGTGGCAGGATGCGTCAAAAGACCGCCTGAAGGGCTACCGCACCGCACTCGCCACCGCCGACCTGCCGTTCGCGCCGGAACTCGTGCGCGACGGTGACTGGAGCTCGGGCCTCGGCTTCGAACTGACGCTCTCGCTGATGCGCGAGGCCAATCCGCCGACCGCGATTTTCTGCGCGAACGACCTGACCGCGATCGGTGCCATCGAAGCATTGAAGCAACTGGGTCTGCGCGTGCCGGAAGACGTCTCGGTGCTCGGCTACGACGACCAGGAAATTGCCCGCCATACGCACCCGCCGCTCTCGACCGTGGTGCTGCCGAACTACGAACTGGGACGCTGGGCCGTCGAAACACTGCTGCAGGAAGAGCACAACCGCGCCGCCGGCGCGCCGGTGCGGCACCGGATGGTCAAGCTCGATGGGCCGCTCGTCGAACGCGCCTCGGTGAGGGTAATTACCGAGGCAAAAAAGCCAATAACTAATATTATTAGTGATTGACCGATAATAATTCCTGATGGAATAATCGGCACACCGGTCGGGCAAAAATAGCGCTGACCGATCAGGTGCAACACAAAAAGCAAATACAACCTACCTCACCAGGTACTGGAGGAAGACATGGCGTCGCACAACACGCAGTCGCGCAAACTCGCGCGCAGGCAGCAGATTCGTCCGCTGGCAGGTTCGCTGCTGGCACTGGCAATCGGTTTCGGCGTCGCCACCGCGCACGCCGACGACGCATTGCCGAAGTTGTCCACCAAGACTCCGCTGAAGGTCGGTTTCGCGCAGACCGAAAGCAACAACCCGTGGCGTCTCGCGGAAACCAAGAGCTTCAAGGACGTCGCCGCGAAATGCGGCTGGCAGGTCGTGATGACCGACGCCAACGGCTCCAACTCCAAACAGGTCTCCGACATCCAGAGCATGATCGCGCAGCACGTCGATCTGCTGGTGTTCCCGCCGCGTGAGGAGAAGCCGCTCGCACCGGTCGTGCTGCAGGCCAAGAAGGCCGGCATTCCGGTGATCCTGGTCGACCGCAATGTCGATCAGTCGGTTGCCGTTGCTGGCCGCGACTACATCACGTTCATCGGCTCTGACTTCATCGATCAGGGCCATCGCGCCGCCGACTGGCTCATCAAGGCGACGGGCGGCAAGGCGAAGATCATCGAACTCGAAGGCACGACCGGCGCGTCCGCCGCGAACGATCGCAAGAAGGGCTTCGACGAAGTCGTCGCGAAAAATCCGGGCATGACGATCATCGCGTCGCAAAGCGGCGACTTCGCGCGCGACAAGGGTCGCCAGGTCATGGAAACGCTGTTGCAGGCGCATCCGGACGTCACCGCGGTCTACGCGCACAACGATGAAATGGCGCTTGGCGCGATCGCCGCGATCAAGGCAGCCGGCAAGCAGCCGGGCAAGGACATCCAGATCGTGACGATCGACGGCACCAAGGGCGGCCTCGACGCGATCGCCGCCGGCGAACTCGGCGCGAGCGTGCAGTCGAGCCCGTTCTTCGGCCCCCTCGCCTGCGACGTCGCGCAGCGTTACGCGAAGGGCGAAAAGATCCCGACCTGGGTCAAGGTCTCCGACCGCTTCTACGACAAGAGCAACGTGCAGCAGAGCATGCAGTACGGCTATTGATAGAGCAGCTAGCGTTGCAGCAGGAAATCACCCGCCATTGAGACGTCTCCTCTCGATGCAAGATACTTGCGCGGTCGGCGGGTGACGGGAAGGGTTCGAAGCGACGCGCCCGTGATTGCACGGACCGTCGCTTCGCTTTTATGCGGCGTAACATGTCTCGACGCATCGATTCGGCTGCGCCTCAGCATCAAGTCCGCACGCGCACGGCGCTTCGCCGTGCAGCCTACGCAGCACCCGCATCAGGAGGACTCCCCGTGACGGAATCCGGCAAAGAGACACCCCACTCCCCCCTTACCCGCGCGCCGCTGCTCGAGATGCAGGACATTGGCATCAGCTTCGGCGGCGTACCCGCGTTGCGCGGCGCGAATCTGAGTGTCGCCGCGGGTGAGGTGCACGCGCTGATCGGCCAGAACGGCGCCGGCAAATCGACGATGATCAAGATCCTGACCGGCGCCTATCGGCGCGGTTCGGGCAGCGTGCGCTTCGAAGGCCGCGAAGTCGATTTCCGCACGCCCAAGCAGGCGCGCGAAGCGGGCATCAGCACGATCTATCAAGAGATCAACCTGGTGCCGTTCCGCTCGGTCGCGGAAAACATTTTCCTCGGCCGCGAGCCGCGCCGCTTCGGTCTGATCGACTGGCGCGCGGTGCAGCAGCGCGCCAGCGCGCTGCTCGAATCGTTCGGCCTGCAGATCGACGTGAAGAAACCGGTCGGCCGCTATTCGACCGCGATCCAGCAGATGGTGGCGCTCGCGCGCGCGGTGTCGTCCGACGCGAAGATGGTGATCATGGACGAATCCACCTCGTCGCTCGACGAACGCGAAGTGGAACTGCTCTTCACCGTGGTGCGCAAATTGCGTGACGACGGTCGCGCGGTGATCTTCGTGTCGCACCGGCTCGACGAGCTTTATGCGCTGTGCGACCGCGTCACCGTGATGCGCGATGGCCAGACGGTCGCGCAAAGCACGATGGCCGAGATGGACAAGCTGCAACTCGTCACGACGATGCTCGGCCGCACACTCGCCGCCGTCGTGCAGGAAGACACCGCCTCGCGCGAAGCGAACCTCGCGCGGCGCGGCAAGCAGGCGATCGCCGCGTCGCAGTTGAGCGCGCATCCGAAGGTGAGCGACGTGTCGCTCGACGTGCATGCGGGCGAAGCGGTGGGTCTCGCGGGCCTGCTCGGCTCGGGCCGCACCGAGACCATGCGGCTGATGTTCGGCGCCGATCCGCTGGAGCGCGGCTCGCTGTCGATCGGCGGCGCGGCGGTTACATTGAAGTCGCCGCAGGACGCGATCGCGCGCGGCCTCGCGTACCTCACCGAAGACCGTAAGGGCGAAGGCATCGTCCCCGAACTGTCGGTGCGCGACAACCTCACGCTGGTCTGCCTGCGCACGCTCGCGAAGAATGGCGTGGTCGACGTGAAGAAACAGCAGGCGATCGTGGACCGCTTCATCGCGTCGCTCGGCATCAAGCTGCGCTCCGCCGATCAGCCGATCCGCGAGCTGTCGGGCGGCAATCAGCAGAAGGTGCTGCTCGCGCGCTGGCTCGCCGCCGAGCCGTCGCTGCTGCTGCTCGACGAACCGACGCGCGGCATCGACGTAGGCGCCAAAGCCGACGTCGCGAAGATCGTGCGCGAGTTGCGCGACGCGGGACTGGCAGTGCTGCTCTCCGCATCGGAACTGGAAGAGCTGACCGCCGTGGCCGACCGCGCGGTGGTGATCCGCGACGGCCGCACGGTCGCCGAGCTGAACGGCGCCGACATGAGCGAGACCGCGATCATGGACGCCATCGCCTACGGCAGCGAAGGACATTCGCCACTGGTGGAAGCGGCCCACGCCGCCCATATCGAAGACGCGTTGGAGGGCGACCGTCATGGCGCTTAAGCTGCACACCGAATCGTTGCAAACGGAACCGCCGCGACACGGCGAGGCCACCTCGGCCATGAGCGCCGCGCCGCGCGCCAAACCGGCGAGCACGGTGCAGAAATGGCGGCACCTGGCGATGCAGCGCGAAGTCATCGTGCTGCTCGCGATGGTGCTGTTCAATCTGATCTTCACGCCGCACTTCTGGTCGCTGCAAACCTTCAACGTGAACATGACCCAGGTGGTGACGATCGTGATCGTCGGCATCGGCATGACGCTGGTAGTGGCGACGGGGGGCATCGATCTGTCGGTGGGCGCATCGATGGCGATCTCCGGCGCGCTTGCGCCGATGCTGTTCCTCAACATACCGGGGCCCGGCGGCATTGCGCTCGCGTTCGTGCTGCCGGTGCTCGCCGCCGCGTTGTGCGGCGTGTTCAACGGCTTGCTGGTGACGAGGCTATCCGTGCAACCGATTGTCGCGACGCTGGTGCTGTTCATCGCCGGACGCGGCATCGCGCAGGTCGTCACCGACGGCAGTCTGCAGGCGTTCAACACGCCGGCTTTCCAGTGGATCGCGCTCGGCAAGGTCGCGGGCGTGCCGTTCCAGGTGCTGCTGATGCTGGCGCTGGTCGCGGTGTTCGTGTGGGTCGTGCGCAAGACGCTGTTCGGGCAGTACCTGCTGATCACGGGCGGCAACGAAAAAGCCGCGTACCTGTGCGGCGTGCCGACCGCCAGCGTCAAGCTGATCGCGTACACGTCGTGCGCGGCGCTCGCGGGTCTCGCCGGCCTGATCTCGATCTCGGTGAATTCATCTTCCGATGCGAACGTGGTCGGGCTCGGGGTGGAGCTCGATGCGATCGCCGCGGTCGCCGTCGGCGGCACCGCGCTGACGGGTGGCAAGGCGTACATCGGCGGCACGCTGATCGGCGCGCTGATCATCCAGTTGCTGCGCTATACGCTGCTCGCGCACGGCATTCCCGACGCGGCGGCGCTGGTGGTGAAGGCCGGCATTATCGTCGCGGCCGTTTATGTGCAACGGCGCGCGCGCTAACGCCTGACGCAGCTTACGGACACTCCCGGACTCATGCGATGAAAAAGAATCTTCCTATCCTGCTCGCGCTGGCGGCCCTCGTCGTCTTCGGCCTCGTGCGCTACGAGCATTTCGGCTCGGCGTACAACATCACGTCGTTCTGGCGCTACAACTCGATGTTCGCGCTGATCTCGATCGGCATGGCCTTCGTGATCATCACCGGCGGCATCGATCTGTCGGTGGGTACGGTGGCCGCGCTCGCGAGCGTCGTCGCCGCGCTGACCAGCGTGTACGGCGGCTGGGTCGCGGTGCTGGCGGGCTGCGCGGCGGGGCTCGCGGCCGGCGTGCTGAACGGGCTCATCATCACGCGGCTAAAAATCCTGCCGTTCATCGTGACGCTCGCGACGAGCCTCGGCGCACACGGCGTCGCGCTGCTGCTCGGCAGGAACGATGCGGTGTCGATTGCGTCCGAATCGAACTTCGGCAACTTCGGCCAAGGCGATCTGTTCGGCCTGCCGATTCCGGGGATCGTTGCGGCGGTCACCGCCGTGGCCGGCTGGCTCGCGTTGCGCAGCACGCGTTTCGGGCGGCATTCGCTGGCGATCGGCGGCAGCGAGGAAGCCGCGCGACTAATGGGGCTGAACGTCGACCGCACACTGGTGATGGCCTATGCGGTGAGCGGGCTGCTCGCCGGCATGGCGGGCGTGATCCTCGCCGCGCAGTTCGGCGCGGGACAGCCGAACGAAGGCGTCGGCTGGGAGCTGTTCGCGATTTCGGCCGTGGTGCTCGGCGGCACGCTGCTCACCGGCGGCGAAGGCTCGGTCGCGATGACGATTGCCGGCGTGCTGCTGCTCGGTCTCGTCTTCAACCTGCTGAACTTTGAAAACGGGCTGGGTTTCATCAGCTTGTCGGCATACTGGCAGTCGGTGATTCGTGGCGTGTTCCTGTTGCTGGTGATCGTCCTGCAGGCGCGAGTGCTCAAACAGCGCGGGAAAAAGCGGGTGGCGGCGCCGGCGTAGGCTCTCGGGTGAGTTGGCAACTTCAAGGTGAGGCTGTGGGCGGTTTCGGGCGATTTGGTCCCGTCGCTCACTTTGCTCGGCGTCATCGCACTGGGAAATAAACGGATCCTTGCCTGACCTACGTCTAAGTCAACTCGTGACGCGCCGAGTCCACGTTCGTGTACCAAAAAATCGCACACCGGGCCATGCAGGCTAGAAAGTCCCCGCGCTCACGCCCTGCCATCCACCGGCCACCTGATTTCCCCTTCCTGCGCCCCATTTGCCAGTTTTCTCAGCAGGGTCAATGCTGCAGCGCACGCCACGTTTCGGTATGATCCTGACCAGGTTGCCCGCGCTGCGCGCCTATCCGGCGCATGCCGGACGGCAGATGGCAGCGGCCTAGCGCGACTTTTTCGCCCGTCGCCGTACCCCTGCTGAAGCGCGGCCGCTTTCACGCCAACGTCGTTCGCGGCGCCCGATTGTTTCGACAGCCGGTGCCGCCGTTTCCAGGTTCGGCAACCCGCATCACCACGCTCAACCGTCGCGCCACCGCCCTTCGGCTCCGGGCGCGGTAAAATAGCAGATTGCGCGTGACTCCCGTCCACGGGTGAGCGCAGCATCGCCCTTGCCGTGCCGGCCGGCTCAAACGACTGGCCGCCTTTGTTTTCGCACTATCCAAGAAGCCATGAGCAACCTGAATTCACAAACCGTCCTGAGCGTCCATCACTGGACCGATACGCTTTTCAGCTTCACCTGCACGCGCGATCCGTCGTTCCGTTTCGAAAACGGCCAGTTCACGATGGTGGGCCTCGAAGTCGATGGCAAGCCGCTGATCCGCGCCTATAGCCTCGCGAGTGCGAACTACGAAGAACATCTCGAATTCCTGAGCATCAAGGTGCAGGACGGCCCGCTCACATCGCGTTTGCAGCATCTGAAAGTCGGCGACGAAGTGCTGATCGGCAAGAAGCCAGTCGGCACGCTGATGGTCGACAACCTGCTGCCGGGCAAGACGTTGTGGCTGCTATCCACCGGCACGGGCCTCGCGCCGTTCATGTCGATCATTAAAGATCCGGACATTTACGACCGTTACGAGCGCGTCGTGCTTACGCACACTTGCCGTTTCGTCGACGAGCTGGCGTACAAGGAATACATCACCGACCATCTGCCGGCACATGAGCACCTGGGCGAACTGGTGCAGGAAAAGCTGCTGTACTACCCGACGGTCACGCGCGAAGCATTCCAAAACCGCGGCCGCATCACCGAGCTGATCGAAACCGAAAAGCTGTTCGCCGACCTCGGCGTGCCGGGCTTCTCGCTCGAAAACGACCGCATCATGCTGTGCGGCAGCCCGCACATGCTGCGCGACACGCGCAAGCTGCTGGACGACTTGGGCTTCCAGGAAGGCAGCAACAACGCGCCGGGTCACTACGTGGTCGAAAAGGCGTTCGTCGGCTAAGCCGCACACTGCTTTTCGCCGCTTGCGGCGCAGATCCGACAAAAAGGAGCCTCCGGGCTCCTTTTTTGTTGCCAGTTACAAATTCGCGCCGTAAATTTGACATTTCGCGTCGGTATTCTTCCTACATATATGTGCCTTATTGGAACTTGATCAACATCAAGCACTGCATGAGATATAAGCGCTAACCCTTGGGGCGACTGCATTTTTTCTTTTTTTGAGATATCATCCCGGCGCACGATAAGGCAATTCCACAGACTTTTCGTGGCCCGATCTTGATGTTACTGAATGTAAATTTCGTTACTTCGCACCACGGCGTTTTACCCGTCGCGTGCTATGCGTAACGGCCACACCCGGAGGCTCGAGATTCCATGCGTTCTTTCGTCTTCGCGGCGCGGATGCGCACCCGCTTCGCTGCCCGTACGGCTTCCTGACAGGAAACTCATGGATACGTCGACTGTCGTCCCGTTCAACGCCCAGCTTTCCCCGTCAGCGGCCCGCGACGGATTCGTCGCGCCGTCCACGGCAGTCGAGCGCGAGCTCGCGCAACTGCGTGCGCGGGTGCGCGAACTGTCGGCCGAACTGGTTCAGGCGCACGAAACCGCCTGCCATCATGTGGCGCGCGAACTGCACGACGGCCTGGGTGCCGAATTGACCGCGGCGCGCTTCGCGCTGGCCGGCGTCGAAACCTGGCTGCCCGCCCACGCGCCGTCGCAATGCGCCGCCGCGCTCGCCGTCGCCAACCGTTCGCTCGACGCGGTGTGCGCCGCGAGCCGCCAGGCCGTCGCGGAGTTGCACGCGCCGTCGCTGGAAGCCGGCATCGTCGGGGCGCTCGCGCATTGGACCAGCGACTTTGCCAGCCGCACGCAACTGCGCACGAGCTTCGTCTGCGCCGCCGACGCGCGTCTCACGCGCCTGCCTCCCGACGCGGCGCTGGCCGTGTTCCGCGTCGCTCAGGAAGCGCTGAATAACATCGTCAAGCACGCCCGCGCCGAATCCGCCGACGTACGCATCGAGACGAGCCGTCGTCACCTCACGCTGCTCATCAGCGATGATGGGATCGGGCTCACGCGCAACGCCCGCCGACGCCGTGGCCATGCCGGTCAAAGCGGTCATTTCGGCCTAAGCGGCATGCAGGCGCGTTGCGCCGCGTTCGACGGCACGCTGCGCGTCAGCGCCCGGCGCAGCGGCCCGCACCGCGCCGCTGACGCCAGCACGCCGCGCGGCACGCGGGTGCAGGCGCGCTTTGCGTGGGACGCGATGCTCGCGCCCGCGCCTCGCGCCGAGCAGCGCGCGCTGCAATCGTGAGCGCGCCGTCATGAGCCTGCGCATCCTGATCGCCGACGACCACGCCGTGGTTCGCCAGGGCGTTCGCCAATTGCTGCTCGACCGCGGCGTGGCGCGCGAAGTCATCGAGGCGCAAAGCGGCGCCGACACCCTCACCGCCGTCGGCCTGCAGAGCTACGACGTCGTGCTGCTCGACATTTCCTTGCCCGACATGAACGGCGTCGAAGTGCTCAAGCGGCTCAAGCGCAAGGCGCCGCGCGTGGCCGTGCTGATGTTCTCGATGTACCGTGAGGACCAGTACGCGGTGCGCGCGTTGAAGGCGGGGGCCGCCGGCTATCTGTCGAAGACGGTCGACGCCGCGCAGATGATCGCCGCGATCCAGCAGGTCGCGGCCGGCCGCAAATACGTGAGCCCGGCGATGGCCGAAGCGCTGGCCGACTACGTGTCGTTCGACGGCGAACAGCTGCCGCATGAAAAGCTCTCCGATCGCGAATATCAGACGCTCTGCATGCTCGCGTCGGGCAAACGACTGACGGATATCGCGGCGGCGCTGTCGCTGTCGGTCAAGACGGTCAGCGTGTACCGCACGCGGCTGCTCGAGAAAATGAAGCTGCGCAATAACGCCGAACTCACGTTCTATGTGATGAGTAACCGCCTCGTCGATCTGAACCCGGCGATGGCCGGCTGAGCCCGCCTGCGCTGGCGCGTTTCCCTGCCGGCTGAATAGCGAACCGATGCCGGCGCGTTTGCAAGAGAAAGATTCCCTCCCCATTATTCGAGCATCGAGCGAAAGCTTTGCTGCCGGTATGCGTCCTGCGCATGAACGCCACGCGCGAAGCCCCTCCGGCCGGGAGTTTCCGCCCGCAGGGTGGGCGCTCCGCTGTCTATCCCACA
Source organism: Paraburkholderia fynbosensis (assembly GCF_902859935.1). Taxonomy (GTDB): domain Bacteria; phylum Pseudomonadota; class Gammaproteobacteria; order Burkholderiales; family Burkholderiaceae; genus Paraburkholderia; species Paraburkholderia fynbosensis. The sequence continues at coordinate 275,461 of NZ_CADIKI010000007.1, read as the reverse complement.
ATAATACGGCGACGCGCATCCGCTAAAATCGCGGGTTTCCCCGACATTCGGCGCGCAACACGCGTGCACTACTGGAGACCCACGCCAATGTCCCTATTTCGCAAAAAGAGCGTCGAGCACATGATCGCGGCAAGCGCTCGGAACGCCGGCTTGAAGAAAGAGCTCGGCGCACTCGATCTGACTCTCCTCGGTGTCGGCGCCATTATCGGCACCGGCATTTTCGTGCTGACCGGCACGGGCGCCGTCCAAGCCGGCCCGGCGCTAATGATCTCGTTCCTGATTGCGGCACTCGCGTGCGGCTTCGCCGCGCTCGCCTATGCCGAATTCGCGTCGACCATTCCGGTCGCGGGTTCCATCTACACGTATTCGTACGCGACGCTCGGCGAACTGGCCGCCTGGATCATCGGCTGGGATCTGATGCTCGAATATGGGCTGGCCACGTCCGCCGTATCGGTGGGCTGGTCCGGCTATCTGCAATCTTTATTGTCGGGCTTCGGCGTGTCGTTGCCGGTCGCGCTGACGGCGGCGCCGGGCGCATTGCCCGGCCACGAGACCCTGTTCAACCTGCCTGCGTTCCTCGTGATGATGGTGATCACCGCGCTGCTGTCGATCGGCATTCGCGAATCCGCGCGGATCAACAACATCATGGTCGCGATCAAGGTGACCGTGGTGCTGCTGGTGATCGGCGTGGGCGTTTTCCACGTGAGCCCGGCCAACTGGCATCCGTTCATGCCGAACGGCTGGAGCGGCGTATTCGGCGCGGCCGCGGTCATGTTCTTCGCGTTCATTGGCTTCGATTCGGTGTCGAACGCAGCGGAAGAGGTGAAAAATCCCAAGCGAGATCTGCCGGTCGGGATCATCGCGTCGCTGGCCGTGTGCGCGGTGTTGTACGTGGCGGTGGCGGCGGTGGTTACGGGCATCGTGCCGTCGGCGAAGTTCGCGAATATTTCGCACCCGGTGTCGTACGCCTTGCAGGAAGCGGGGCAGACGTGGGTCGCCGGATTTATCGACCTTGGCGCCGTGCTCGGCATGCTGACGGTGATTCTGGTGATGGCTTATGGTCAGACGCGGATCATCTTCGCAATGTCGCGTGACGGGCTGTTGCCGGCGCGACTCTCGCGGCTGCATCCGCGCTTTGCGACACCGTTTTTCACGACGTGGCTCGTGGGGATTTTCTTCGGCTTGATCGGCGCGCTGGTACCGTTGAATGTGCTCGCCGAGCTGATCAATATCGGCACCTTGGCCGCGTTTTCCATGGTGTCGATTGCGGTGCTTGTTTTGCGGAAGACGCATCCTGAGTTGCCGCGGGCGTTTCGTTGCCCGGGTGTGCCGGTGGTGCCGATTCTGGCTGTGGCGTCGTGTCTGTTTCTCATGCTCAATCTTGAGGGTGTGACTTGGGCTGCTTTTGGTGTCTGGCTTTTGATCGGCATGGTCATTTATTTTGGGTATTCGCGGCGGAATTCGAAACTCGCGAAGTGAGGTTTCTTTTTGCCTTTGCGGTGCTTTGGGTGTGCTGTTCGGGTGTTGGCCTTTCCTTGAGTTCACGGTGGTCTATTGGCGTTGCCCCTGTGCGGGGCGGCACCTACTTTCTTTGCCGCCGCAAAGAAAGTAGGCAAAGAAAGCGGCTTCACACCGCTAATTCTTAAGCGGGTCCCCTGGCTTGGAGGGGGCAGTGGTCCATCTGGAATCAGTGCCCCCGCACATTCAGCCTCGGTGACAAGGCAGTCATTCTTCCGGCGACGCTTCGCGCGCCGACGCGGTCATTCCTGAAACCGCCAGCTCATTTTTCCGGCGCGTGCCCTTCCTGAAGCCTTGAAGGCCGGCCCTTCATGAGCCAGTTGTCTCCATTCGTTTTTTTCCTCCGGGACGCCTCCTACCCAATACGCGTCATTTGCGCCGCCTCGCCGGGGCGAAGCCGATAGACCCACCGCACACCACCAAAGCCATTGGTTTCCCTCGCAGACCGATCCGCGACGCACGCAGTGCGGAGTGGGAGCGGATGACGGCTTTGTCACTCGCGTGGAATGTGCGGGCGCACCGATTCCAGATGTTCCACTACCTCCTCCAAGCCAGGGGACCCGCTTATGAGCTGGCGGTGTGAAGCCGCTTTCTTTGCTTACTTTCTTTGCGGCGGCAAAGAAAGTAAGTGCCGCCCCGCACAGGGGCAACACCAATAGACCACCGTGACATCAAGGAAAGGCCAACACCTCAAGCGCGACATCAAGGAAAGGCCAAAACCCCAAGAAATGACGCGCAGCGAATTCAACGAAAGCCCAACATCCAGACAAACAAAAAAACAAAACCGGCTCGCACACTTCCCCTCATAGCGCGCCCGCCCGATTTGTGCTTTACTTTTCGGCAGACTCATAAAAACCGCAGCACCCTTATCGGACCCCACGAACAGGCAGCTGAAGGCAAGAAAACAAAGGTCCGGTCTCATCCCCATCAGGAGACACTTCATGGCGATCAGCATCAGTCTGACGGTGAACGGCGCGCCCATTAGCGCCTCAATCGACCCCGGCACCCTGCTTGTCCAGTTCCTGCGTGATCAACTCCGCCTCACCGGCACCCACATCGGCTGCGATACCGCACAGTGCGGCGCCTGCACGGTCCACCTGAACGGCCGCGCGATCAAGTCCTGCAACATCCTCGCGGTGCAAGCGGAAGGCACGAACGTCACCACCATCGAAGGGCTCGCGCAGAACGGCACGCTGCATCCGATGCAAGCCGCCTTCAAACACTGCCACGGTCTGCAATGCGGCTTCTGCACGCCCGGCATGGTGATGAGCGCGGTGTCGCTCGTCGAGCGTCAGCCGGAACTCACCGGCGAAGACGTGCGCGCGGAGCTCGACGGCAATCTGTGCCGCTGTACGGGCTATCACAACATCGTCAAGGCAGTGCTAGAAGGCGCCGAGGGCATGAAGTCCTCCGGCACGGCCACCTCCAATGCCGCTCCGGTCACCGCCTGAGGAGCCGACGATGAACGCACCCGACACTCACCTCATCGGCGCTTCGGTCGAACGTAAGGAAGACTACCGGTTTCTGACCGGCAACGGCCAATACACCGACGACATCGTCCTGCCCCAGCAAACCTATGCGGTCTTCCTGCGCTCGCCGCATGCGCATGCGAAGCTCAACAGCATCGACATCTCCGCGGCCAAACAGTCGCCGGGCGTGGTCGCAATCTTCACCGGCGCGGACATGGCCGCGGAGAACGTCGGCGGGCTGCCGTGCGGGTGGCTGATCCACAGCACCGACGGCAAGCCGATGAACGAGCCGCCGCATCCGATCATCGCGCATACGAAAGCACGCCACGTCGGCGATCAGGTCGCACTGGTGATCGCCGATTCGATCAAGGCCGCGAAAGACGCCGCCGAACTGATCGAGGTAGACTATGACGTGCTGCCCGCCGTGGTCGACACCGCGCATGCGGCCGATCCGGGCCAGCCCGCGGTTCACGATGAAGTACCGGACAACGTCTGCTACAACTGGGGCCACGGCGACAAAGCCGCGACCGACGCCGCGTTCGCCAAAGCCGCGCACGTCACCACGCTCGACATCGTCAACAACCGGCTGATTCCGAATGCGATCGAACCGCGTGCGGTCAATGCGAGCTACTCGGCGCAGGACGACAGCTACACGCTGTACGTCGCGAATCAGAATCCGCACGTCGAGCGTCTCCTGATGGCCGCGTTCGTGCTGTCGCTGCCAGAATCGAAACTGCGCGTGATCGCGCCGGACGTCGGCGGCGGCTTCGGGTCGAAGATCTTTCTGTACGCCGAAGATGTCGCGTTGACGTGGGCCTCGAAGAAGATCCGCCGCCCGGTCAAATGGACCGCCGAGCGCTCGGAAGCATTCGTCTCCGATGCGCACGGCCGCGATCATGTGACGAAAGCCGAACTCGCGATGGACGCGGACGGCAAGTTCCTCGCGATGCGCATCCACACGATCGCCAACATGGGCGCGTATCTGTCCACGTTCGCGTCGAGCGTGCCGACCATCCTGTACGCGACGCTGCTCGCCGGCCAGTACGCGACGCCCGCGATCTATGCAGAAGTAAAAGCGGTTTTCACCAACACCGTACCGGTCGACGCCTATCGTGGCGCGGGCCGCCCCGAGGCGACCTACGTCGTGGAGCGCCTCGTCGAAACCGCCGCGCGCGACATGAAGCTCGATCCGGCGGAAATCCGCCGCCGCAATTTCATCCGCGAGTTTCCCTATGCGACGCCGGTCGGCCTCACCTACGACACCGGTGACTACGAGACCATCCTCGCCCGCTCGCTCGAACTCGCGGATGTCAAAGGTTTCGAAGCACGTCGGCAGGAATCCGAAAGGAACGGCAAGCGACGCGGGCTCGGCTACTCGTGCTACATCGAAGCGTGCGGTCTCGCGCCGTCGAATATCGCAGGTGCATTGGGCGCGCGCGCCGGTCTCTTCGAAGTCGGACAGATTCGCGTGCATCCGACCGGGTCGGTCACCGTGTTTACGGGCTCGCACAGTCACGGCCAGGGACACGAGACGACCTTCGCGCAAGTGGTCGCCGACCGGCTCGGCATTGCGCTGGAAAACGTCGAGATCGTCCACGGCGACACGGGCCGGATTCCGTTCGGCATGGGCACGTATGGCTCGCGCTCGATCGCTGTCGGCGGCTCCGCGATCATGAAGGCGCTCGACAAGATCGAAACGAAGGCGAAGAAAATCGCCGCGCACCTGCTGGAAGCCGCAGCCGAAGACATCGAGTTCAAGGACGGCGTGTTCCGCGTCGCGGGCACCGATCGCACGAAGGCATTCGCCGAAATCTCGCTCGCCGCGTACGTGCCGCACAACTATCCGCTCGACGTGCTCGAACCGGGCCTCGAAGAAAGCGCGTTCTACGATCCGAGCAACTTCACGTATCCATCGGGCGCGTACATCTGCGAGATCGAAGTCGATCCTGAAACGGGCGTGTGCCGCATCCAGAAGTTCACCGCCGTCGACGATTTCGGCAACGTGATCAATCCGATGATCGTCGAAGGCCAGGTGCATGGCGGGCTCGCGCAGGGTATCGGCCAGGCGATGCTGGAGCGCTGCGTGTACGACAACGACAGTGGCCAGCTGCTGTCCGGCTCGTACATGGACTACGCGATGCCGCATGCGTCCGATCTGCCGGACTTCACCGTCGAAACCTCGAAGGGCACGCCGTGCACGCACAATCCGCTTGGCGTCAAAGGCTGCGGCGAGGCAGGCGCGATCGGCTCGCCGCCGGCGGTGATCAACGCGATCATCGACGCGCTCGCGCCGCTCGGCGTGACCGATCTGCAAATGCCGGCGACGCCGCATCGCGTGTGGTCCGCGATTCGCACAGCCCAAACCCATTGAGATCCTGAGCGGAGCATTCGACATGTATTCATTCGAGTATCAACGCGCGACGGATCCCAAAGCGGCCGCCGCCCTCCTCACCGCCGACAGCGACGCGAAATTTCTGGCCGGCGGCCAAAGCCTTCTGCCCACCATGCGGCTGCGTCTCGCGCAGCCGTCGCAACTGATCGACGTGACGCGGATTCCCGCGCTCAAGTCGATCACCGTCGACGCGGGCAAGGTGACGATCGGCGCAGCCGTCTGTCATGCCGACGTCGCGGATCACGCGGAATTGCGGCGCGTGTCGCCCGGTCTCGCGAATCTCGCCGCGCATATCGGCGACCGGCAGGTGCGCGCGCTCGGCACGATCGGCGGCTCGCTCGCCAACAACGACCCCGCCGCCTGCTATCCGGCGGCGGCGCTCGCGTTGGATGCGACCATCGTCACCGAGCGGCGGCGCATCGCGTCGAGCGACTTCTTCGTCGGCATGTACGAGACCGCGCTCGCGTCCGACGAGTTGATCGTCGCCGTCGAGTTTCCGGTTCCCGAGCGCGCGGCCTACGAGAAATTCCGCAATCCCGCGTCGCACTTCGCGCTGGTCGGTGTGTTCGTCGCGAAGTTCGCGAGCGGCGTGCGCGTCGCGGTGACGGGCGCGGCATCTGCGGTATTTCGTGTGCCGGAACTGGAGAGCGCGCTGTCGGCGAATTTCACGCCGGACGCCGCGCGCGGGGTCAGCGTGCCGCCCGGCGATCTGAACACCGACATGCACGCGAGCGCCGAGTACCGCGCGCATCTGATCCCGGTGCTGGCCGCGCGCGCGGTAACGAAGGCGAACGCTTAGCGATCCTTGCTATCGGCGGCTGACGTGTGGTGCTGTTTGCCTGAGCACGTCAGCGCCGTCCCGTTCGCCAAACCACGCGAGGCGAGTGCGCCGCGCCGCTTCGCGTTTCACCGGCGTCGCGCTTCACCCACCGGAGCGCGCAGATTCAGGACCGCCATGCAGCCAGCTTCGATCGACGACACCCTCGCGCAACTCGCTGCCCAACGCTATTTCGCCAGCCGCGAACTGGCGACCGCGTTGTATCTCGCCTTGCGCATGGAGCGGCCGTTGTTCGTCGAAGGCGAGCCGGGCGTCGGCAAGACCGAGCTCGCCAAGGCCACTGCCGGCATGCTGGGCACCACGATGTTGCGGCTGCAATGCTACGAAGGCCTCGACACGGCCAGCGCGCTCTACGAGTGGGACTATCCGCGGCAGATCATGGCGCTGCGGCTGGCCGAAGCCGCCGGCGAGCGCCCTGATAACGACACGCTGTATCGCGGCGAATTCCTGCTGAAGCGGCCGCTGCTGCAAGCGCTGATGCCGGACGAACATCATCCCGGCGCGCGGCGCGTGCTGCTGATCGACGAGATCGACCGCGCCGACGAACCGTTCGAAGCCTTTCTGCTGGAACTGCTGTCGGATTTCCAGGTATCGATTCCCGAATACGGCACCGTGCGCGCGGCGCAGCCGCCGCTCGTCGTGATGACGTCGAACCGCACGCGCGAAGTGCATGACGCGTTGAAACGCCGCTGCCTGTATCAATGGATCGGCTATCCGGAGCGCGAGCGCGAACTGGAGATCGTCGCCGCGCGTGCGCCGCAGACGTCGGTGCAGTTGCAGCGGCGCGCGGTCGACTTCGTGCATCGGCTGCGCGGCATGGATCTGTTCAAGGCGCCGGGCATCGCCGAAACGATCGACTGGTGCCGCGCGCTGGAGGCGCTGTCGGTGACGGAGCTCGATCCGCAATCGGTGCAGAACACGTTAGGCGTGCTGCTCAAGTATCAAGACGATCTGGCGCGCGTGGATGCCGCGCAGATTGCGCAATGCCTCACCGCGCCCGGATAGCCAGCATGACGAACCGAACCGACAGCGGCGACAGCGATAGCGACGCTTCCGACTCAAACCCGCGAGTGGGTTTGCCAGCCGCGCGAATCGTCAGCGCGACTTCGGGCGTGAGCGCCGTGCCGCGCGGCGACACGCCGACGCTCGCCCGCAACGTCGTCCATTTCGTGCGCGTATTGCGCGGCGCCGGTCTGCCGATGTCGCCCGCGCAAGCCGTCGACGCGCTCGCCGCCTTGCACTGGATCGATCTCGGCCGCCGCGACGACGTGCGCTCTGCCCTCGCCGCACTGCTGGTCTCCGCACCCGACGAACGTGACCTGTTCAACGCGGCATTCGATCTGTTCTGGCGCGATCCGGACTGGGAAGGCAAGCTGCGCGCGCTGCTGCTGCCGAAAGTCCGCGACGGTCTGCCGCCGCCCAAACGCAACAACCGTCTCGCCGATGCGCTGGCCGTGCGCGCGCCGCCGTCGCCGCATAGCAGGACGCCGCAGGAAACCGAACAGCACGAGTTGCACGCGCACGTCACGTTCAGCGCCGAAGAGCGGCTGCGTCATCGTGATTTCGACACGCTTTCCGCAGATGAGTGGCGCAGCTTGCGCCATCTGATCCGCGGCCAGCGGCTGCCGCTCGCGACCGAGCCGACGCGCCGTCTGAAGGCCGCCTCGCACGGCACCCATGCGGACCTGCGCGCGAGCGCGCGGCACGCGGTGCGCGCGGGCGGCGACTGGACGGTGTGGAAATATCGCGCGGTGGTCGAGCGCAAGCCGCCGCTCGTGCTGCTGCTCGACATTTCCGGCTCGATGAGCAGTTACTCGCGCGCGGTGCTGTATTTCTGCCACGCGCTGCTGCAGTCGCGCGAACGTCTGCAGGTGTTCCTGTTCGGCACACGCCTGACCAACGCGACGCGCGCGCTGCGCGAGCGCGACCCCGACGTGGCGATCGCGACGCTCACCGACCAGGTGCTCGACTGGTCGGGCGGCACGCGGATCGGCGCGGCGCTCGCCGAGTTCAACCGCCGCTGGGCGCGTCGCGTGCTGACCGGCAGAGCCACCGTGCTGCTCGTCACCGACGGCCTCGACCATGAAGCGATCGACGTGCTCGACATCGAGATGGCGCGTCTGCGCCGCTTCGCGCACCGCATCGTCTGGCTCAATCCGCTGCTGCGTTTCAGCGGCTTTTCTCCGAAGGCGCGCGGCGTGCAGGCGATCCTGCCGTATGTCGATGCGCATCGCCCGGTTCATAATCTGGACAGTCTGGCTGCGTTCGGCCGCGATCTCGCGCAGCTCACGCGCGCGCCGCGCCCAACCCGCGCCGCCACGACAACCGCAGGAGCAACCTCATGGAATTGACCGAAACCCACACACTGCCGATCGCGCAGCAGCGCACCTGGGACGCGCTGAACGATACGGAGGTTCTGCGCGCCTGCATCCCGGGTTGCGAAAGCATCGACCCGGATGGCGAGAACGCGTATCTGGTGGCGCTGAGCGCCGCCGTCGGTCCGGTGAAGGCGCGCTTCAAGGGCCGCATGCAGCTGACCGATATCGACGCGCCGAACGCGTACAACATCGTGTTCGAGGGCCAGGGCGGGGCGGCGGGTTTTGCGAAAGGCAACGCGCGCGTCACGCTCGAACCCGACGGCGACGCCGCGACGAAGCTCACCTACACGGCGAGCGCGCAGGTCGGCGGCAAGCTCGCGCAGATCGGCTCGCGGCTCGTCGACGGCGCGGCGCGTAAAATTGCTGGCGAGTTCTTCAAACGCTTCGGCGTACAGGTCGCGGGAGAGGGCGGGGGCGACAGTGCCGCGCCCGCCGACGGCGACGAGGCCGCTGCCGCACAGACCGGTACGGAATCGAATGACGCGTCGGCTGCCGAGTCCGGTGCCGACGCAGACGCAGACGCAACGAAAAGGAAACGATCATGGACAGCGTGGATCTCGAAGTCCTGAAGTCCAGCGCACGCTGGCTGGAAGAAGGACATCGCGCGCTACTGGTGACGGTGGTGAAGACGTGGGGCTCGTCGCCGCGTCCCGAGGGCGCGATGCTCGCGGTGCGCGACGACGGGCTCGTGGTGGGCTCGGTGTCGGGCGGCTGCATCGAAGACGATCTGATCGACCGGGTGCGGCATAGGGGCATCGAGCAGACGCATCCGGAAGCGGTGAAGTACGGCATCACGGCCGAGGAAGCGCATCGCTTCGGCCTGCCTTGCGGCGGCACGATCCAGCTGGTGCTCGAACCGTTGACGAAACAAAGCGGTATCGCCGAACTGTGCCACGCCGTGGAGAACGGCCGGCTCGTCGTGCGCGATGTCGACATGACCACGGGTTCGGTGCGGCTCGGCGACGCGCAGGCGACCGACGGCGTGCATTTCGACGGCGAGCGGCTGTTGACGATTCACGGCCCGCGCTACCGGATGCTGGTGATCGGCGCGGGGCAGTTGTCGCGCTACCTGTGTCACATCGCGGTGGGGCTCGATTATCAGGTGACGGTGTGCGATCCGCGCGAGGAATACACCGAGGAGTGGAACATCCCCGGCACGAAAATCGTGCGGACGATGCCGGACGACACCGTGATCGACATGAAGCTCGACGAACGCTGCGCGGTGATCGCGCTGACGCACGACCCGAAGCTCGACGATCTCGCGCTGATGGAGGCGCTGAAGACACCGGCGTTTTATGTCGGTGCTTTGGGGTCGCGCCGGAATAATCAGGCGCGCCGCGAGCGGCTAAAGGAGTTCGATCTGAACGAGACCGAGTTGGCGCGGTTGCATGGGCCGGTCGGGATTTATATCGGCAGCCGGACGCCGCCTGAGATCGCCGTGTCCATTCTCGCCGAGGTGACGGCCGCCAAGAACGGCGTTTCGTTGCCTACGCTGCTGCAGGTGGAAGGTGCGAAGGCGGCACGGGAGATCGCTGCTTCTGGTGGCGCGGCATGTAGCGTTTAGTGGAAGTCTCTGAGAGAGGCGTTGCGATCTGGCGGTGACGACGAAGTGGTGACGCGGCGCGGTAGAGGCCGCGGCCGCAGGCCCGTTTGCGCTGCGCACGTCAGCCGTGCCGCTCAACTGCTTACGTCAACCCGCACACCACCGCCGCGATCACCGACCCGCCGATCAGCACGACGCCCACCACGCGTCGTTTATTCAACTCGGTCCAAAGCAACACACCGGTCAGCGACAGCAGAATGAGGCTGCCCGCAATCGTGTCGATCAACAGCACCCAGCCGACACTCAAGCCCACGCCCTTGTGCAGATTGTTCATCGTGGCAAGAAACGAGTTCTGCGTGCGCTTCACCGAGACGAAGCTGTTGCCGACCCAGTACTCGGCTTGCATGCTTTGCGACGGCCCCATGATGCCGACCTGCCAGAACTCCGGCTGCATCGTGCTTCGATCGCCCCACGCCACCGGATGCGCCGGCTCGCGACGCGAGCGCCCCGGCTTGCCGTCGATGTTCAGCTCTTTCTTCAGCCACTTCGCCATCTCCATCGGCGAATGCAGCGGTTTTTGCGGCACGGGAATCTGCATTTCCTCGACCTGCGGCTCGCCTGTCGGCACCTTCAGCGGCCCACCGCGATGGTTCAGCAGAAAACCGGTCACGCCGAACATCAAACCCAGCACCGCACCCCATAGACCGACCCACCCATGCACCTTGCGCAGCCACTTGATGAAAGTTGCGCGCCGCGAACGTTGGCGCCGCGCGGCCTGCTCGGCATCGTCCATCAGATGATGGCCGCACTCCGGCGTATGGACGGTGTACTGGGTGCTGTTTGCGGCAGCGGGTTTCACTTCGATCGAATCAGGCGCATTCACATCCAGGCTCCAGGCGCAGTGGGTTGCTGCGTCGCCGGCGCGCGGCGGATCACCTGCGCTCACCGGCAGCGGCTATAAAAATTATTCGGGGAAGGGGCCGGACGGCCCGGCTTGCAGTCCTGGTCGTCCGGTCGAGAGGCTGGCTGGCAGTCACAGAGGAGGAGAAATGTGACAAATAGCTGGCGATGCCTTTCAATTGAGAATGGCTATCATTACAAATTTAAGCGGTTTGCTCAATCCGCGCTCTATTTCCATGTGTGACAGCGGCTCGACATCCACCCGGCGCAAACGGACTCGAAGCGCAGAGCCCGTCAACGTTGCCGTTCGGATACCTGCCTGCTATGCGACTCTTCTCCGTGGTCTGCCTTGCCGCTTTGGCTGGCTCGCCGGCCTTCCGGTCGAGAGCGCGAATACGCCGGCAAGGCTGGACGATCCCTATGCCAACGAGGGCGAAACCCAGACCTTCTCCGTCAACGCCCACGGCTCCTATGGCAAGCTCAACTCGATGACGCCGCGCGTGAACAACGAGGCAGGCGAATTGCCCGTCAACTTTCGGGTGCTCGACATGCCGGAGGCAAAGCCCTTGAAACGCTTGCCCGCCTGCACGCGCACTGCAGCCCCTACGTAGCTGCCGGAATCGCTGCGGCGATGCGCACATCAAACCCCTGTCTCGCACCGTGCGGCCACGTGCGGGCCAGCGGTCAGCCGCCTCCGCCTCATGTTCGGACCGTTCGCGAATGGCATGCGCAATCGCATGCGGCGCGAACCTTTAAACCGGCCAGAGCGGCCCTTCCTGCATCGCGCCGATCTGCTCGCGCATTTCGAGGATGCGGTCTTCCCAATAGCGCTGCGTGTTGAACCACGGAAACGCCGCCGGAAATGCCGGGTCGTCCCAGCGACGCGCGAGCCACGCCTGGTAGTGAATCAGCCGCAGCGTGCGCAACGCTTCGACCAGATACAGTTCGCGCGGCTCGAACTCGCAGAAGTCTTCGTAACCGGCGAGCAGATCCGCGAGCGCACGCGAGGCCTCCGCGCGCTCACCCGGCAGCAGCAGCCACAGATCCTGCACCGCAGGACCCATGCGGCTGTCGTCGAAGTCGACGAAATGCGGGCCCGCGTCGGTCCACAACACATTGCTCGGATGACAGTCGCCGTGCATGCGCAACATCCGGATATCGCCGGCACGTTCGAACGCGCGCTCGACACCTTCGAGCGCGAGGTTCACTACGGTCTCCCATGCGGTGCGCACGTCGTCGGGCACGAAGTGCTGCGCGAGCAGGAAGTCGCGCGGCTCATAGCCGAATGTCTGGATGTCGAGCGTGGGCCGTTCGGCGTAGTCCTGCGTCTGCCCGACCGCATGAATGCGGCCGATGAAACGACCCAGCCATTCGAGCGTGTCGCGCCGGTCGAGATCCGGCGCGCGGCCGCCGCGGCGCTCGAAGATCGAGAAGCGGAAACCGTCGAAGGTATGCAGCGTGCGGCCGTCCAACGTACGCGCAGGCACCGCCGGAATCTCACGAGCGGCGAGATCGGCGACGAACGCATGTTCTTCGAGGATGGCGGCATCGCTCCAGCGCTCGGGACGATAGAACTTCGCGACCACGGGCGGGCCGTCTTCGACGCCCACCTGGTACACGCGATTTTCGTAGCTGTTGAGCGGCAGCATGCGGCCATCGGTGCGCACGCCGATCGTGCTGAGCACGCTGTCGAGCGCGTCGAGCACGATTTCCGGCTGGAGCCGGGCGAAAGGCACAGCGCTCTGCGCGCCGTCTTGGGAGTCGAGGTTGTCGTCGTTCATGCCCGCATTGTGCGCCGGGCCGCCGTCAAAGACGAGAGCGACGGCTCACGATACGGATTACAACTCAGCTACAACGCGCCTGCACTTCGACAGCAACATGCCGTCAGTGCATCTGTGCGCTCGACGGGCGAACCTGCTCGCCGGTGTCGATCAGGTCTTCGAGAAAAAAGGGTTCAGTATTCAGATGCGGCGATGCACCGGGCTCGCCGGCGTACCACGCCACCATGGCCATGTCGCCAAGAATGCGCATGACGATTCCGCGCGCGCCTTGCGGCACGGCGATATGCACCGATCGGACAATGGAACCGATTTGCATGATGTTTCCCCGTTTCTCCCGTAGCCGACTTTATGATTTCATGCCGGTCAAGGTGATGATAAAAGCGCCGCTTCGCCGCCAACGTTGCGTACGCACCCAATCTGCTGCGCGTGATTTGCGTGAGAGGTTCGAGTCATTGTTCCCGTTTTACGTGCCGTTGGAAAGCGCGAATTAAAGGCTGTTCACCCGTCGTTTCGCCCTATTCCAATTACGCTGCGCGCGACCGATGATCTGGGCGTGAAGCCTCGTAACGAGACCATCATAAACCCTGCTGGGGTGGGATATCAAAAACGTGCACCGTCAGGGCGATTCGTTTAATCCGCGCACCATGCCCTCATCGCGCCACAGTCTGCGTCGCCGCGCGCGCCATATTCAGCGTTGCCGCCGCGTCGCGTGCGCGCACGGCAGCGCCGTTCGCGCTTTCGAGCGGGCACGCTAGCCATGTGGATCGTTCGTCTCGCGCTGCGCCGTCCCTACACCTTCGTCGTGCTGGCGCTGCTCCTGCTGATCGTCGGGCCGCTCACGATTCTGCGCACGCCGACCGACATCTTCCCGAACATCGACATTCCCGTGCTCTCGGTGATCTGGTCGTATAACGGCCTGCCCGCAGACGAGATGGAAAAGCGCATCGTGCTCAACTACGAGCGCGGATTGTCGGTGGCGGTGAACGATATCGAACACACGGAATCGACCTCGCTGAACGGCATCGCGGTCATCAAGATCTTTTTCCAGCCGCACGCCAATATCAACGAAGCGCTCGCGCAGGTCACCGCGCTGTCGCAAGCGCAGTTGCGCTCGCTGCCGCCTGGCATCACGCCGCCGTTCATCCTGCGCTACAACGCGTCGACGGTGCCGATCCTGCGGCTCGCGCTGTCGTCCGCGTCGCTCACCGAGCAGGAGCTGTACGACTTCGGCAACAACTTTCTGAAGACGCAGCTCGCCACCGTACCCGGCGCGTCGGCGCCGTTGCCCTATGGCGGCAAGCAGCGGCAGATCATGGTCGATATCGATTCGCGCAAGTTGCAGGAGCGCAATCTCTCGCCGCTCGACGTGGTCAACGCGGTCACCGCGCAGAATCTGATCCTGCCGTCGGGCACCGCGAAAATCGGCTCGACCGAATACTCGGTGGAAATGAACGGCAGCCCGGATTCGCTGGCCGGTCTGAACAACATCCCGATCCGCTCGACGGCCAACGGCACCGTTTATATCCGCGACGTCGCGCATGTGCGCGACGGTTTTCAACCGCAGACCAACATCGTGCGCGTGAACGGCCAGCGCGCGTCGCTGCTGACAATCAACAAAAGCGGCAACACGTCCACGCTCGATATCGTCGACCGCATCAAGACGATGATGCCGACGCTGCGCAATCTCGTGCCCGCGTCGCTGAATATCGATCCCGTCGCCGATCAATCGTTGTTCGTGCGCGCGTCGGTCCAGGGCGTGCTGCGTGAAGCGTTGGTCGCTGCGTGCCTGACCGGTCTGATGATTCTGCTGTTCCTCGGCAGCTGGCGTGCGACGCTGATCATCTTCGTGTCGATTCCGTTGTCGATGATCACGTCGATCATCGCGCTGTCGATCCTCGGCGAAACCATCAACATCATGACGCTCGGCGGGCTCGCGCTCGCGGTCGGGATTCTGGTCGACGATGCGACGGTGGCGATCGAAAACATCAGCCATCAACTGGAACAGGGCAAGACGCTCGAACAGGCGATTCTCGACGGCGCGCATCAGATCGCGATTCCGACGCTGGTGTCGACCCTGTCGATCTGCATCGTGTTCGTGCCGATGTTTCTGCTCACGGGCGTCGCGCACTATCTGTTCATTCCGCTCGCCGAAGCCGTGGTGTTCGCGATGCTGGCGTCCTATTTCTTCTCGCGCACGCTGGTGCCGACGCTCGCGAAATATCTGCTGCGTCATCACCACAAACCGGCCGACCTGCATCACGCGCCCGCGCAGACGCGCAATCCGTTCATGCGCGTGCATTACGCTTTCGAACGCGGCTTTGCGCGTCTGCGCCAGCGCTATCGCGTGTTTCTCGAAGCGCGCGTCGCGCGGCCCGGTCTGTTCGTAACGCTGTTTCTGCTTGGCTGTGGCGCGTCGATGCTGCTGATGCCGTTCCTCGGGCGTGACTTTTTCCCGGCCGTCGACGCCGGCACGATCGCACTGCATCTGCGTGCCAAAACCGGCATGCGGGTCGAGGAAACCGCCGTGCTGACCGATCGCGTCGACATGCGGATTCGTCAGTTGATCCCGGCGGGCGAGCTGCATTCGATCATCGACAACATCGGCTTGCCGGTGTCGGGCATCAACCTCTCATACAGCAACACGGGCACGATCGGCACCTCGGATGCCGACGTGCTGATCACGCTGAATCCCGATCATCATCCGAGCGCCGATTACGTGCGCACGTTGCGGCGCACGCTCACCGACGAATTCCCCGGCGTGCAGTTGGCGTTCCTGCCCGCCGATATCGTCAGTCAGACGCTCAACTTCGGCATGCCGTCGCCAATCGACATTCAGATCGTCGGCCGCGAGGTGGCCGGCAATCGCGTGTTCGCCGCGAACTTGCTGCACCGTTTGCGCACGGTGCCGGGTCTGGCCGATGTGCGCATCCAACAGCCCGCCGACTTGCCGCGCATCTTCATCGACGTCGATCGCACGCGCGCGCAGCAAGCCGGTTTCTCGCAACGCGAGATCGCGAGCAATCTGCTGATCACCCTGTCCGGCAGCCAGCAAACCACGCCGACGTTCTGGCTCAATCCGCGCAATGGCGTGAGCTACAACGTGATCACCGAAGCACCGCAATACACGATCGATTCACTGCAATCACTCGCGAACATCCCTTTGAACGCGAACGGCCGCACCAACATTCTCGGCTCGCTTGCCACCATGACGCGCGAAGCCGCCAACGCGGTGCTCACGCACTACAACGCGCAGACCACGATCGACATTTTCGGCACGGCCGACGGCCGCGATCTCGGCGGCGTCTCCGACGACATCCGCAAGATCGTCGACGAAGCCCGCGCCGACTTGCCCAAGTCCTCGACCATCGAAATCCGCGGCCAGGTGCAGACCATGAACGATTCGTTCTCGGGCCTGTTCGCCGGTCTCGTGTTCGCGATCGTGCTGGTGTATCTGCTGATCGTGGTGAACTTTCAGTCGTGGCTCGATCCGTTCATCATCATCACCGCGCTGCCGGGTGCGCTCGCGGGCATCGTGTGGATGCTGTTTCTCACGCACACCACCCTGTCGATTCCCGCGCTGACCGGGGCGATCATGTGTATCGGCATCGCCACCGCCAATTCGATTCTGGTGATCAGTTTCGCGCGCGAACAGTTGCTCGAACATGGCGACGCGACCCGTGCGGCAATCGAAGCGGGCTTCACGCGTTTTCGTCCGGTGCTGATGACGGCGCTCGCAATGGTGATCGGCATGGTGCCAATGGCGACCGGTGTCGGCGAAGGCGGCGAGCAGAATGCGCCGCTCGGGCGCGCGGTGATCGGCGGGCTGACGGTCGGTACGCTGGCGACGCTGATCTTCGTGCCGGTGGTGTTCTCGATGATCTACCGGCGGCTCGCGGCGCGTCGTCAGCGGGCGGCCGGGCATGTGGTGGGCAAGCCATGAGGCAAGAAGCGATACACATGCCACGCGATACGATGCGCGACACCGCATGCAACACAAGAGGCAGCGTCGACTGCCCGCGCAAATACATAGGGGAAGTTTGATGGAAGCACAACGTCCAGACGGTTCCGGCAGCGCGCGGGATCCCGCGAAAGCGAAGCGCACGCGCTGGCTCGTCGTCGTGGTGGCCGTGGTGATGATCGCGCTCGCAGCCCAAGGCCTCTGGTCGCGTCACAGTGCGCACGCGGCGCTCGAACGCGACGCCGAGCATGCGAGGCAGATGAGCGTCGAAGTCGTGCGCCCGCAGAAGTCGTCGGCCGGACTCGATCTCGTTTTGCCCGGCAACGTGCAGGCCTTTCTCGACACGCCGATTTACGCACGCACCAACGGCTATCTGAAAAAGTGGTACGCCGACATCGGCGCGCGCGTGAAAAGCGGTCAATTGCTCGCGGAAATCGACACGCCGGAAGTGGACGATCAACTGCGCGCTGCCCGCGCCGATCTCGCGAACGCCAACGCGAACTATGCGCTCGCGAAAAGCACCGCCGATCGCTGGAGCGAGATGCTGAAGAGCAGATCGGTGTCGAAGCAGGAGACCGACGAGAAGGTCGGCGACATGCTCGCGAAGAAAGCCACGCTCGACGCGGCGCGTTTCAACGTCGCGCGTCTGGAGAAGACGCAGTCGTTCCAGAAGGTGTATGCGCCGTTCGACGGCATGGTGACGGCGCGCAACGTCGACGTCGGCGCGTTGATCGACGCGGGCAGCGCGGGTGGGCCCGCGAAGGAGCTGTTTCATGTTGCGCAGGCGGATCGGCTGCGCGTGTATGTGAATGTGCCGCAGGCTTATGCGCAACAGGTGCGTGCCCAGCAGACAGCGTTTCTCACGCTGACCGAAACGCCGTCGCGGCGTTATCCGGGCACGGTGGCGCGCACTGCGGGCGCTGTCGATCAGCAGCAACGGACCATGCTGGTCGAAGTCGATGTCGACAATCGCCATGGCGATTTGCTCCCGGGTGCCTATGCGCAGGTGCATTTCGCGTTGGGCGCGGGCGCGACGCCGTTCACGGTGCCGGGCAACGCTTTGCTGTTCCGCCCGGATGGCGTGAAGGTCGCGACCGTGGACGCGCAACGCAAGGTGAAGCTGCTGCCGGTGTCGCTCGGGACTGACTTCGGCACGCGGGTTGCGATTGCGTCCGGGCTGCACGGCGACGAGCAGGTGATTTTAAATCCGCAGGACTCGATTGTCGACGGCGCGCCTGTGCGGATCGTGCCGCGCAAAGCAGAAGGGGCGGCGGGTGCTTCGGGTGCGGGGGCGGGTGGTGACGGAGCGCCTGGCGCTTCGGCGGCGGCTGCGAGTGCATCGTCATGACCGCGCGAGCAGCACACCGCAGCATGACGGCGACGCCCGGGTGCGTCCTCATGCCCGTTTTCATGGGCGCGTCAGCATGCGCACTGACCTTGGTCATCACCCTCACCGCTTGCACCGTCGGCCCCGACTACGTCAAGCCGCTCACACCCGCCGCAGCCACCTTCAAGGAACTCGAAGGCACCGGCTGGAAGCCAGCGCAACCCGCCGACACGCTGACGCGCGGCGCCTGGTGGAGCATCTACGCGGACCCATCGCTCGATGCGCTCGAACAGCAGGTCGCAGGCGCGAACCAGAACGTGCAGGCGGCCGAAGCGCGCTTTCGCGCCGCACGCGCCACGGTCGCGCAATATCGTTCGAGTTTCTTCCCGCTGGTCACCGCGAATGCCGCCTACTCGCGCGCGCGATCCTCGGAAAACGTGCTGCACAAATCGACCGCCGGCCTCACGCTGAACGACTACCTCGTGCAGGCCGACGCGTCGTGGGAACCTGACCTGTGGGGCCGCGTGTCGCGCAGCGTCGAAGGCGCGAAAGCGCAGGCGCAGGCCAGCGCCGCCGACACGCAAGCCGTGCTTCTGTCGATGCAGGCCGAACTCGCGACAGACTACTTCGAACTGCGCGGGCTCGATCAGGAGCGCCAGCTTCTCGATGACACGATCAAGGCCTATCGCGAAGCGCTGGATCTGACGCAGCATCGCTACGCCGGCGGCATCGCCACCGATGCCGACATCGCACAGGCGCAGACGCAACTGAAAACCACCGAAGCACAAGCACTCGACCTCGGCGTGCAGCGCGCGCAGCTCGAACACGCGATCGCGATCCTGATCGGCCAGCCGCCCTCCACTTTCTCGCTGCCGCTCGCGCCGCTCGCGGCCGTGCCCGTGGTGGCGCAAGCGGGCGTGCCGTCCGCGCTGCTCGAACGGCGGCCCGACATCGCGGCCGCGGAAAGGCAGGTCGCCGGGATGAACGCGCAGATCGGCGTGGCGACGGCGGCATTCTTCCCGAACCTGATTCTGTCGGTGACGGGCGGGCTCGAAGCGACCAACTACAGTCAATGGCTGCTCGCGCCGAGCCGCTTGTGGTCGCTCGGGCCGGCTCTCGCGGGCACATTGCTCGATTTCGGCGGACGCGCATCCGCGAAGGAACAGGCCCGCGCGCACTACGACGAAAGCGTCGCGCAATACCGGCAAACGGTGCTCGCCGCATTCGGCCAGGTCGAGGACAATCTCGCCGCGCTGCGCGTGCTCGAACAGGAAGCCGCCGCGCAGGACGACGCGGTGGCCGCCGCGCAGCGCGCGCTGGCGGTCGTGTCGGACCGCTATAAAAACGGCGCGATCACGTATCTCGACGTGGTCGTCGCGCAAACGACGGCGCTCACCAACGAGCGCAATGCGGTGTCGATCGCGCGCCGCCGGATGGCCGCGAGCGTCGCGCTGGTCAAGGCGCTCGGCGGCGGCTGGGATGCGTCGACGCTGCCGAGCGACGGGCAGATCGTGCATCCGTCGCCGCCGGCCAGCGAGGCAGCGGCGCAGGGGTAGCGCCCGGGTAGCTATCGGTTTCAGTGAGCGGGCTTTACTGCGTCAACGGCCGTGCTGCGCCTGCTGAGCACTCATGCAAGCATGACGCTTCACGGCGGCGAAGCCGCGCATCGCGCCGGCCTGCATCTCTATTTCAGCGTATCCTTAACTCTTTTTGCGCGTTTCGCTTTCCCCAAGGAGATTTTTTCGTGACCCCGCCGCCGGAATCCCAGCGGACTGCTACCTCGGCTGTTCCTTCTTCGTCTGCTTCTCCCAGCGTTTCCGCCGTGCCCGACATTCCCTACCTCGAACGCGGCAGCCGCGCCTATTGGCGTGCCAGCATCGCACTGCTGTTCGCCGGTTACGCGACCTTTTCGCTGCTGTACTGTGTGCAGCCATTGCTGCCGTCGTTTTCCGCGGCGTTCGACGTGACGCCCGCGCAAAGCAGCTTATCGCTCTCGCTCACCACCGCCGCGCTCGCGCTCGCCGTGTTCGTCGCCGGCTTCGTCTCCGAAGGCTGGAGCCGTCACAAGCTGATGACGCTGTCGCTGACCGTGTCCGCGTTGCTGACGATCGGCGTGTCGATCGCGCCGCAGTGGCATCAGTTGCTCGTGCTGCGCACGCTCCTCGGTCTCGCGCTCGGCGGCGTGCCCGCCGTCGCGATGGCATACCTCGCCGAGGAAGTGCATCCCGACGGTCTCGGTCTTGCAATGGGGCTTTATGTGGGCGGCACGGCGATCGGCGGCATGGCGGGACGCGTGATCACGGGCGTCGTCGCGGATCTGTTTTCCTGGCGCATGGCGATCGGCACGATCGGCGTGCTCGGCCTTCTGTCGATGCTCGCGTTTCGCGCGCTGCTGCCGCCGTCGCGTCATTTCGTGCCGCGGCGCGGACTCGGCTTCGCGCATCACCGCACCGCGCTGCTTAAGCAGTTCACGCGGCCGGGTTTGCCCTTGCTGTTCCTGCTCGGCTTCGTGCTGATGGGCAGCTTCGTCACGCTGTACAACTACATCGGCTACCGGCTGCTCGCGCCGCCGTATCGATTGAATCAAACAGAAATCGGCGCGATCTTCGTCGTGTATCTGACGGGTGTGATCGCGTCGCCATGGTCGGGACGCATGGCCGATACGTTCGGCCGCGCGCGCGTGCTCACCGGCAGTTTGCTGCTGATGCTGCTCGGTCTCGCCCTCACCATGCTGCATCCGCTGGCGATGATCGCCACCGGCATCGCGTGCGTCACGTTCGGATTTTTCGCCGGGCACTCGGTGGCGAGCGGTTGGGTCGGACGCCTCGCCAAGGACGCGAAAGGCCAGGCCGCCGCGCTCTACCTGCTCGCGTATTACATTGGTTCGAGCGTGGTCGGTTCATACGGCGGCCACGTGTGGGCCGGTCACGGATGGAATGGCGTCGCGGGACTCGTCGGCGCGTTGCTCGTCATCGGGCTCGTTGCGGCGAGGCGTTTGCGCGGACGCGAAAAGGCGGCCGCCTAAAAGCTCGAATCTGTTCACGCCGCCGCCCATTGCGCATTGAATCCCGCCAAAAAGTAAGGCCCGCGTAAGCAAACACTTCATTTTTTTCAATCTGTTTGCTGCGCTGCGCCAATCGTGGGGAGCCTTGTCACAGCGCATTCAGCGCCTTGCGAAAAGTCGCCGCGGCGCCGCGCGTCATTGCTACGCCGATCTAACGGTCTTCTATACTCAAATCGAGCGGGGGCGGTGAATGACTCCGGCAGATCGAGCCGTCCCTTCGCGACCAATACATAGCAACCATGTTGCATTGGAGACGAATATGACGACCTACTTCACGATCGGCGATTTCATCCTCGTCATTCCGATGGCGCTCGCGGGCGCGCTATTTGTCGGCGCGCTACCCTGCAAAACGGAAATGCGGCACAACGCGCTGCGTGTGCTGGGTGCACTGATCGGCGTGATGTGCGCAGTCGCGCTGGTTGAAGGTCTGCCGGCGTTGGTGTAGCGCACAGTAAAAAAGCCGCCTCACGGGCGGCTTTTTCGCTTCTGCCTATCGGCTTTCTGCGGGTGCGGGTCGCGATGATCAGATTGCCTGATCCGTCGACGGCTTCTCCCACAGATTGACTCCGCCTTCGGTCGCGTAGCGGTCGATCTCCGCCCGTTCATCCTTCGTGAACGCGAGGTTCTTCAACGCACCGACGTTCTCGCGCACCTGCTCCGCGCGGCTCGCGCCGATCAGCACCGACGTCACGCGCGGATCGCGCAATGCCCACGCCAGCGCCATTTGCGCGAGGCTCTGTCCGCGACGCTGCGCGATGTCGTTGAGCTTGCGCACGTGCTCGATGTTTTGCGGGCTCAAATGCTCCTGCTTCAACGAACCGCCGCCCGGCTTGTTGACGCGCGCATCGTCCGGCACGCCATTCAGGTATTTGCCGGTGAGCAAACCCTGCGCGAGCGGCGTGAAGGCGATCGTGCCCGCACCGACCTTCTCCAGCGTATCCAGCAGCTCATGCTCGATCCAGCGGTTGAGCATGTTGTACGCGGGCTGATGGATCAGCAGCGGCACCTTGTACTCGGCGAGCAGCTTCGTCATTTCGAGCGTCTTGGTTGCCGAGTAAGACGAAATGCCGATGTACAGCGCCTTGCCTTGCTGCACGGCGCTCGCCAATGCACCGGCGGTTTCCTCGAGCGGCGTGTCGGCATCGAAACGATGCGAATAGAAGATGTCGACGTAGTCGAGTCCCATGCGTTGCAGGCTCTGATCGAGACTCGCGAGCACGTACTTGCGCGAGCCGCCACCCTGGCCGTACGGACCCGGCCACATATCCCAACCGGCCTTCGACGAAATCAGCAGCTCGTCGCGATACGGTTTGAAATCGTCCTTGAACAAACGCCCGAAGTTCGTCTCCGCGCTGCCGTACGGCGGCCCGTAGTTGTTCGCGAGGTCGAAGTGGGTGATGCCGAGATCGAACGCCGTGCGCAGGATGTCGCGCTGCGTGGAGATCGGCGTGGTGTCGCCGAAGTTGTGCCACAAGCCGAGCGACAGCGCCGGCAGTTTGAGACCCGACTTGCCGCAGACGCGGTATTGCATGTCCGAATAGCGTTCGGAAGCTGCTTCGTAAGCCATTGCTAGTGTCCTTGTTGGTGAAGTCGCCCGGTCAATGCGGGCGTGAGGCGATCACACGTTGCGAGAGGCGGGCTGCTTTATTAGGTTTATGCGAAGTGCAGCCAGAGCGCTATGGTAGCCAATCGACGCGATGCGTGCAGACGCCCAGTATGCGGGATGGACGATGGCTTGCGGGTCCCCTACACTTTGGCCGGTCGAAGCTTATGGGAGGAATGCATGACGAAGGCTATTTCATTCGCGCTGCTCGTCGGCGGGATCGTGTTGCTGTATTTCGGCGGACAGGCGTTCAATTCGGTGAGCAGTGACGTCGCGCGCGTGTTCACCGGCTCGCCGAGCAACAAGGCGATCATGCTGATCGTGGCCGGGGTGATCGCCACGCTCGCCGGAGTCACGGGAATCGCGCTGTCCGGACGCAAACGGTAAGCGCTGATGGACGGTGCGGCGCCTGGCGTTCGATCGCATGAAATGAACGCACACGAGCGCCGCCAACGATAAAAAGCTAAAACGCCACTTCAGGCTTCGCAGCCGAACGGGTGCCCGGCAACGGCACATTGCTCGCGCCGTGATACGTGTACACCAGAGAAAACTTCACCTGATCGCTGAGGTTTTTGCCCGCTGAATGCAGCGTGTTGCAGTGGAAGAAAACGACGTCCCCGGCCTTCAGTTCGGGCGACACCGCCGCGCGAATCCAGGCCTGATTCTCTTCGAGGTCGGAGCGGAAAAATTTGGCTTCGTCAAACCGGTCGGACGTGAACGGCTCGCTGTGAGACTTCGGCACGAGCCACAGCGCACCGTTATCGACCGTTTCCGAACCGACCGCGAGCCACACCGATACCAGATCGTCGCGCTCGAACGACCAATAGCGCACATCGCGATGCCAGCCGGTCAGGCTGCCGTATGCGGGATGCTTGGTCATCATGCAGTTGTGATGCGCGCGCGACAGGCGCGGCTCTTCACCGAAGTACAACTCCATCCAGCCGCGAATTTCCGGCGCGGTCGCCCACCGCGCGAACGCCGGATGGCGCCCATACGCATCCAACAGCCGCCGCACCGTATGGCCGCCCGGCGCGTGTTTCGACGACGGCGCGCCGGGGTACTGCAGATCCGCTTCGAATTCGATCGGCGCCGCCGCTTCCTGCAACTGCTGCTGCGCGATCTGCTTCAATTCGGCGCAACGCTCGGGCGACACCAAACCGGGCACCACGACGAAGCCCTGCTCCCGCAACGTCTGAATTTGCTCTTTCTTCGAATGGAATGACATGGTGATCCGTTACAGTCGACTAGCCGATGCTCGATTGTAAAACGGGCGCGATCGCGCTGCGCGCAGTTTCGCGCCAACGCGCCGCAGCCTGACGCACGACTTTCACGCGCAGGAACGCCGGTGCGGCACAGCGACGGGGCAAACGCGCACGATAATCGACCGCGGCGTGCCCGCCGCGCAGGCGTGCGTTGCACTCCATCTTCGTAATAACCCGTATTCGCAGGGTAAAAACCCGACTTTCTGGCGTCATGAATCACGTGTAGCCTGCACGCATGTTGATCGCCGCTCCCGCACTTTTGCGCCGTGCGCAGGCCGCGCAGGCCCGCGCCGCCGAGCTCCGTGCTTTTTTCCGACGAATTCCGGGCTTTCGCGCCGTCCCTCGAGACACCGCCTTTGGCATGTTTGGTGCTGCTATCGGCGCACCTTCCGTCGCGCGACACGTTGCCTACCTGTGAAGCCATGCATACTCTTCTGAGCACCCGTCTTACCCGCGCCGCACTCAAAGCGGCGCGCCCCGCGCGCCGCCACGTCGTGCGCGCGCTGCGTCACCACGCCACGCGCACCCGCGCGTTGGGCGAACAGTGGCGCGATGCCAAAGCGGTCGACGGCATTCGCACGTGGTTCCATACATTCTTCTCAGCACTGCGCCTGCAAGGCAGTTCACGCCGCTTCTCGCTGCGCACGCTGCTGCGCAAACCGACACCGCTGCGGCTCACCGCCGCGCAACGCGCACCGGTTGTCGTGCGGCAGAATACGAGCCGCCGCCCGCGCCGCATGTCGACGAGCAGCAGCAGCGGCTGGTTCGTGTTCGCCTTTGCGAGCCGTTAAGACGGCGCTTGGACAGCACCCCGCCGCAATCTGCTAGCGCGGTTTTCGAACAGACGCGCGTGGCGGTTTCCCATGACGCGAAGTAATCGCGCGACGAAGCAGCGACGCACTACGCGATAGGCGATAAAAAACCCCGCCCGGCTCACGCCGGCGGGGTTTTTGTTTGAAGCGGGCAGCGCGTGCTTATTAGGCGAGCGCGGCAACCGGTTCCGTGCCGGCGGCTTCCGCCAGCGCGAGCGCCTTGTCCGTGGCTTCCCACGTGAATTCCGGCTCTTCGCGGCCGAAGTGACCATAGGCCGCGCTCTTCTCGTAGATCGGGCGGAGCAGGTCGAGCATCTGGATAATGCCCTTCGGACGCAGGTCGAAATGCTCCTGCACCAGACGCGTGATCGTCGCGTCGGACACGCGGCCTGTGCCGAACGTGTTGACCATCACCGAAGTCGGCTGCGCAACGCCGATCGCGTACGACACCTGAATCAGGCAGCGCGACGCGAGGCCGGCGGCCACGATGTTCTTCGCGACATAACGGCCTGCATAGGCCGCCGAGCGATCGACCTTCGACGGGTCCTTGCCCGAGAACGCACCACCGCCATGGGGCGCGGCACCGCCGTACGTATCGACGATGATCTTGCGCCCCGTCAGGCCGCAATCGCCTTGCGGACCGCCAATCACGAAACGGCCGGTCGGGTTCACCAGGAACTTGATGTCGCCCTTGATGAGTTCGGCGGGCAGCGTCGGCTTGATGACTTCTTCGATCACGGCTTCGCGCAGCGTGTCCAGATCGATGTCCGGCGAGTGCTGCGTGGACAGCACGACGGTGTCGATCGAATGCGGCTTGCCGTCGACATAACGCACGGTGACCTGCGACTTCGCATCCGGACGCAGCCACGGCAGACGGCCGTCGCGGCGCAGATTCGCCTGACGTTCGACCAGACGGTGCGACAGGTGGATCGGCAACGGCATCAGTTCCGGCGTTTCTTCACACGCGTAACCGAACATCAGGCCCTGGTCGCCGGCGCCTTGATCGAGGTTATTGTCGTGCGCGCGGTCCACGCCCTGGGCGATGTCTGGCGATTGCTTGTCGTACGCGACGAGCACGGCGCAGCCGCGGTAGTCGATGCCGTAATCGGTGTTGTCGTAGCCGATGCGCTTGATGGTATTGCGCGCGATCTGGATGTAATCGACGTTCGCCGTGGTCGTGATTTCACCGGCCAGCACGACCAAGCCCGTGTTGCACAGCGTTTCTGCTGCGACACGCGAGTATTTGTCCTGCGCCAGGATCGCATCGAGAATCGCGTCCGAGATTTGATCCGCGACTTTGTCGGGATGGCCTTCGGAGACGGATTCCGAAGTGAAGAGATAGTCGTTTGCCACGTTGCAGACTCCTGTTTGGTGGTTACGGTTGAGTTTCACGTAGCCAGCTTCGGGAGCCTGAAGCGGCGACGCTTTAGCGGATTACCTTGACCGGCCGGCGCATATCACATGGATCGCACCCGCCAGCTTCGCCCCGCAAGTTGTCTATTAACTCGGCGAAGCCCTTATTATAGCGACTTCCTTTGATTGTCACAGAGTGTCCACGAGTGCGGTATTACGTCAATTTCTCCGCTTTCCTGAAATCCGTCGTGCGCAGTGCCTCTTCTTTCCTGGAGGCGGCATGCTGAGCCGCTATGGCGCGAAGCTCGCGATCGGGCTGTTGAAACTTTTTGCACTGCTGCCCTATGGCCTCGTCGCCCGTTTCGGCGACGGGCTCGGCTGGCTGCTCTATCAGATTCCGAGCCGCCGCAAGCGCATCGTGCACACCAACCTGACGCTGTGCTTTCCCGAGTGGAGCGACGAGCGCCGCGAAGATGTCGCGCAGAAACACTTCCGCCACGCGATCCGCAGCTACATCGAACGCAGCGTGCAGTGGTTCGGCTCGGCGAAAAAACTCGAAAAGTTGATCCAGCTCGACAGCGCGATCGATCTGACGGACCCGAACCTGCCGCCTACGCTGTTTCTCGGCTTTCACTTCGTCGGCATCGAGGCCGGGTCGATCTTCCTGAACTACTCGCTCAAGCGTCAATGCGGCTCACTGTATCAGCCGATGTCGAACCCGGAACTCGAAGAGATCGCCAAAGCGGCGCGCGCGCGTTTCGGCGCGGACATGGCGAGCCGCGCCGACAGCGCGCGCATCGTGCTGCGCTGGCTGCGCGAACGCAAGCCGGTCATGCTCGGCGCCGACATGGACTACGGCGCGCGCAATTCCACCTTCGTGCCGTTCTTCGGCGTGCCGACCTGCACGCTGACCGCGGTGGGGCGTCTCGCGAAGGTCGGCCGCGCGCAGGTCGTGCCGTTCATCGGCGAAGTGCTGCCGAACTACAAGGGTTACCGCCTCAAGGTGTTCAAGCCCTGGGACAACTATCCCACCGGCGACGACGACGAGGACGCGCGGCGCATGAACGCCTTCCTCGAAGAACAGATTCCGCTGCTGCCCGAGCAGTATTACTGGGTGCACAAGCGCTTCAAGACCCGGCCGCCGGGCGTGCCGAGCGTGTACTGACCCGGATCGAGCTGAACGACGCCGGCGCAGCCAGCCGGACAAGCCGCCCGAACGCGGAAATAACGCGGCGTTCGGCTCACCTGCCGGTGCGTCACTTACAATAGCGCGATGAAACTGAAATTCACCAAGATGCACGGGGCGGGCAACGACTTCGTCGTGCTCGACGGCTTCACCCAACCGGTCAACCTGAGCCCGGCGCAGGTGCGCGCGCTCGCGGACCGGCACTTCGGCGTCGGCGCCGATCAATTGCTGCTGGTCGAAAAGCCCACCGTGGATGGCGTCGATTTCCGATATCGCATCTTCAATTGCGACGGCGGCGAGGTCGAGCACTGCGGCAATGGCGCGCGCTGCTTCGTCAAGTTCGTGCGCGACCGCGGCCTGACCGATCGGCGCAGCGTGCGCGTGCAAGTGCAGAAGGGCATCATTACGCTGACCGTGCAGGACAACGGTGAAGTGCTGGTCGACATGGGCACGCCGGTGTTCGACCCGGAACGCGTGCCGTTCGCCATCAAGGGCCTCGAAGGGCGCCGCGAAGGCGCGGACACGCTCTGGCCGCTCGACGTGAACGGCACGACGCGCTGGATTTCAGTGGTGTCGATGGGCAATCCGCACGCCGTGCAGGTGGTCGACGACGTCGAAGCGTTCCCGGTGCTGGTCGAAGGCCCGGTGATCGAACGCCATGCGCGCTTCCCGCAGCGGGTGAATGCGGGCTTCATGCAAATCGTCGGCCGCAGCGAGATCAGGCTGCGCGTGTATGAACGCGGCGCGGGCGAAACGCTCGCGTGCGGCACGGGCGCCTGCGCGGCAGTTGCGGCAGGCATCCGGCGCGGGCTGCTGGACGCACCGGTGCTGGTCCATACGCACGGCGGTAAGCTGACGATCACGTGGGACAGCACCCGCGAAGGCGAACCGCTGCTGATGGCGGGCCCCGCCGCCACCGTTTTCGAAGGCGAGATCGAACTGGCCGACTCGTTGGCCGCTTAAACTCATTGACCGATGCGCCGCCCCCGGGGCGTCGTCCCGTAGTCCTTTAGCCGAAACCATGAACGATCGCGAAGTCGCCGAATACCTGCTTGCCAACCCCGAATTCTTCGCCGAACACGCGGAAATGCTTGCGACCATCCGGCTCGGGAACCCGCACGGCAAAGCCGCGGTGTCGCTGCAGGAACGGCAGATGGAAATGCTGCGCGACAAGAACAAGCATCTCGAACGACGCCTCGCCGAACTGCTGCGTTACGGCCACGAGAACGACAGCATCGCGTCGAAATTCAACCGCTGGACCATCCGCGTGATGGCCGAGCGCGATCCGTACGCGCTGCCGCGCACGATCGCCACCGGTTTGCGCGAGATTTTCGACGTGCCGCAGGCCGCGCTGCGCGTGTGGGACGTGGCCGAGCCTTACGCTCAGGCCGACTTCGCGCGCCACGTCGGCGAGGAAGTGCGCATTTTCGCGGGCAGTCTCACGACGCCGTACTGCGGCGCGAACACCGGCTTCGAAGCCGCGCAGTGGCTAACTCCGGCAGTCGGCGCGGTGGCGGACGAGAGCGCGGGCGGCAATGCCACGTCCGAGTCGGCGCACGTCACCGAATCGATTGCGTTGCTCGCGCTGCGCGACCCGGAGGCCAACGAAGAGGCGCCCACCTTCGGTCTGCTGGTGATGGGCTCGGCCGATGCGCGCCGCTTCCACGACGGCATGGCCACCGATTTCCTGACGCAGATCGGCGCGCTGGCGAGCGCCGCGCTGAGCCGTCTGCTGCCGCGCTGAGCCTGCGCCCGCACGCACGCGCCCGAGCCCGCTACCGTGACCGCCGCCGACCCGATCGCCGCGTATCTGTCGAACCTCGAACATGAGCGGCGGCTCTCGGCGCATACGCTGCGCAGCTACACGCACGAACTCGAAGAACTCAGGCTGCTGGCCAAAGGTCGGCCGCTCGAAAGCCTGAGCGCCGTCGACATTCGCGGCGCCGTAGCGCGCGCGCATGCGGGCGGTCTGACGGCGCGCTCGATCAGCCACCGGCTGTCCGCGTGGCGCGCGTTTTATCGCTGGCTCGCAGGCCGCGTCGAACTGCCGGCCAATCCGGTCGCCACCGTGCGCGCGCCGAAGCAGGCGAGGACGCTGCCCAAGGCCCTGTCCGTCGACGACGCCACGCGCCTGATGGAAACGCCGCCCGTCGCATCGCCCGAAGGGTTGCGCGATCACGCGATGCTCGAACTGTTTTACTCGTCCGGTCTGCGTCTCGCTGAACTGGTCGGCCTCGACGCCCGTTTCGCCGACGCCGACGGCTACCGCTCTGCCGGTTGGCTCAAGCTGGACTCCGCCGAAGTCGAAGTGCTCGGCAAGGGCAACCGGCGCCGCATCGTGCCGGTCGGCAGCAAGGCGCTCGACGCGCTGAACGCATGGCTCGCGGTGCGCGACCAGATGGTCAAGCACGATCCGCATCCGCTGTTTCTGTCGGCGCGCGGCAACCGCCTGTCGCCGAATGTCGTGCGTGAGCGCGTGAAGCGCGCGGCGCTGGTCGCGGGCATCCCCGCCAACGTACATCCGCACGTGCTGCGGCATTCGTTCGCTACGCACGTGCTGCAGTCGAGCGGCGATCTGCGCGCCGTGCAGGAACTGCTCGGCCATGCCAGCATCACCGCTACCCAGGTCTACACCGCGCTCGATTTCCAGCACCTCGCCCACGTCTACGACCAGGCGCATCCGCGCGCCAAAAAACGCGACTGACGCCGCTTATTGCGGCTTGTAGTCTCCTGCGCTTTCGCTTCACTCGCTGCGTGCGCGTTGCCACCCGGCCCCTTGCTCTGCTGACACCCTGATGAATACCGTTACGCTCAAACCGTCGAAAGAAAAATCGCTGCTGCGCCGCCATCCGTGGGTCTATGCCAACGCGATCGACCGCGTCGATGGCAATCCCGCGCCCGGCGCAACCGTGCTGGTGCGCGCGCACGACGGCCGCTTTCTCGCGCGCGCCGCCTACAGTCCGCATTCGCAGATCCGCGCGCGCGTGTGGAGCTTCGACGAAACCGAGCCGATCGATCATGCGTTTTTCAAGCGCCGCGTGCAGCGCGCGCTCGCGCATCGTCAGACGATGGTGCACGACACCGGCGCGGTACGGCTGATTTTCGGCGAAGCGGACGGCCTGCCCGGCTTGATCGTCGATCATTACGTCGCCGCGGACCCAGGCCAGCGGAGTCAGTTGGTTTGCCAGTTCATGGCGGCGGGCGTCGAGGCGTGGAAGGAAGCAATCGTCGCGGCGCTGGTCGGCGCGACCGGCTGCCCGAATGTCTACGAACGTTCGGACGTGTCGATTCGCCAGAAGGAAGGACTCGAACAGATCACCGGCGTGCTGGCGGGCGAGGCGCCATCGGATGCGTTGATTTCGAGCGAAAACGGCGTGCGCTATCACGTCGACGTGCGCAACGGCCACAAAACCGGCTTTTACGTCGATCAGCGCGACAACCGCCTGCTAGTGCAGCAGCTCGCGCAGGATCGCGAGGTGCTGAACTGCTTCTGCTACACCGGCGGCTTCTCGCTGGCGGCGTTGAAGGGTGGCGCGAAGCGGGTGGTGTCGATCGATTCGTCGGGCGAAGCTCTGGCGCTCGCCCAGCAGAACGTAACGGCCAACGGCTTCGACGCCGAACGCGCCACCTGGCTCGATGCCGACGCGTTCAGGACGCTGCGCCGCCTGTACGACGAGGGCGAGCGCTTCGACCTGATCGTGCTCGATCCGCCGAAATTCGCGCCGTCGCGCGAACACGTGGACCGCGCGTCGCGCGCGTACAAGGACATCAACCTGACCGGCCTGAAGCTGCTGCGCCCGGGCGGTTTGCTGTTCACCTACTCGTGCTCGGGCGCGATCGACTCCGAACTGTTCCAGAAGATCGTCTCCAGCGCGGCCGCCGACGCGCGCGTCGATGCGCGCATTCTCAAGCGCCTCGGCGCGGGCGTGGATCATCCCTTGCTCACGGCGTTCCCGGAGGGCGAATACCTGAAGGGTCTGCTGTTGCAAATCGCCTGATCGCCCATAATTTGAGCCTATTTTTCAGGCTCGTTTTGCGCGCGGGCGGCGCTGGCGCCAGCGGGCGCGAACCCCGGCCGTCAGCGCGGGCTTGACAGATATGGTTCAATAACCGGCTAGACAGGGCTGCGCGCCATCCGGTCGCCGCGCCCGGCTACGCTTTCGATCACGCACCGTTTCACGAACTACAGGCGACCAACATGCTCCCAGTCACCATCCTGACCGGCTTTCTCGGCAGCGGCAAAACCACCCTGCTCAAGCGCATCCTGAACGAAAAACACGGCATGAAGATCGCCGTCATCGAAAACGAGTTCGGCGAAGAGAACATCGACAACGAAATCCTCGTGCAGGACACCAGCGAGCAGATCATCCAGATGAGCAACGGCTGCATCTGCTGCACGATTCGCGGCGACCTGTCGCGCGTGCTGGGCGATCTGGCGGCGAAGAAACAGGCGGGCGAAGTGGATTTCGACCGCGTCGTGATCGAAACCACCGGTCTCGCGAATCCGGGCCCGGTCGCGCAGACGTTCTTCATGGACGACCAGATCGCCAGCGAATTCCTGCTCGACGCGATCATCACGCTGGTGGACGCGAAGCACGCGAACCATCAACTGGACGAACACGAAGTGGTACAGCGTCAAGTCGGTTTCGCCGACCGCCTGTTCATCACCAAGGCCGATCTGGTCGACGAAAAGCACGTGAGCGATCTGCGCCACCGTCTGCTGCACATGAACCCGAAGGCGGCGATCAAGGTCGTCAATTTCGGCGAAGCGGACATCAAGGAAATTTTCGATCTGCGCGGCTTCAACCTGAATTCGAAGCTGGAAATCGACCCGGACTTCCTCGCCGAAGACGAGCACGCCCACAACCACGCTCACGCGCATGACGAGCACGGCCATACGCACGCCGACCACGATCACGAAAACTGCGATCACGACCACGGCCATTGCGACCACGAAGGCCACGATCACGCGCACCACCACCATGCGCATCACGACGACAAGATCAAGTCGTTCGTGTACCGCAACGATCGTCCGTTCGATCCGAACAAGCTCGAAGATTTTCTCGGCGGCATTCTGCAGATTTATGGCGAGCGCCTGCTGCGCTATAAGGGCGTGCTGTACATGAAGGGTGTCGATCGCAAGGTCGTATTCCAAGGCGTGCATCAGATGATGGGCAGCGATCTGGCCGCGAAATGGCAGCCGGTCGAGAAGAAGACCAACAAGATGGTGTTCATCGGCATCGAACTGCCGCAAGACCTGATCACCGACGGCCTGGACGCCTGTCTCGCCTAAGCGCGGGCGCTTGCCGTGCTGCGGCAGCGGCGCGGCACACGCCGCGCTGCTGCGCTCGCCACATGTCGCCGTATGCGTGGCGCTAATCATCTGCCGAATGCGCCCGACGTCAGGTTGCAAGGCCCGAACAAGTCACGCGAATGAAAAGCGCGTGAAAACCCTGCTGTATTAATACGTGCACGACCATCGCTTTTTGGTCGTGCGCGCGTTATATTTTCGGGATATCGGTGCGCTGTAAGGAGATTTTCGCTAGTTGCGGTACCGGATTGTGATTCAGTTACAATACGTCCCCACTGGAGAATGACAACGAATTGCCCGGTCAGCGCGTAGGTCGCGCCGGGCCTGAAGCGGCGCCGGAAAAAACTTGTCCGGGTACTACGCCGATCATGCCGGCCGGCACTGCCTGACAAGGTGCGCTGCCGGCAAGCAATACCTCAGGAGCATTTGAGAATCGGTTTCCAGAGGAGTTCGGCCCCGCATTGGCGTTGCGACGCCCGGCGTGTGGGCGCCAGGCGCTCCGGCGTCACGACAGTCCACCGTTCGTGCCCGCCTTCGCGCTTCCGCGTCCTCGAGGCGCCTTTGCGGGCAATACGAAAGTGCGGGCACTATGTAAGAGTTTTGCCTCACATTGAAGAAGTAAGCCAGATGACGACGAAACGACTCTTGACCGAAGCCGAAATCCTGAAGATGAGCGACAAGGATTACATGAATGAGGATCAGCTCGCCTTCTTCAAGAACAAGCTCGAACAGCTGCAGGCGGACATTCTCCGCAATGCCGGCCAGACGACCGAAAACCTGCGCGAAACCGTAATCGTGCCGGACCCGGCCGACCGTGCAACGATCGAGGAAGAGCATGCGCTCGAACTGCGCACGCGCGACCGCGAACGCAAGCTGCTGAAGAAGGTGCAGCAATCGATCGCGCGCATCGATTCCGGCGACTACGGCTGGTGCGAGGAAACCGGTGAGCCGATTGGCATTCCGCGTCTGCTCGCGCGGCCCACGGCAACCCTGTCGCTCGAAGCGCAGGAACGCCGCGAACTGCGCCAGAAGCTGTTCGGCGACTGAAAGCCTGTGGCGCGGCTTCGGCTCCGCGCCCTGACACGCTGCTTCGTCGAGAGGCGCACGGTGAAACGTGCGCCTTTTTTCTTTTGTGCGACGCAGTCGTGTGCCGCATTGTGAAGCGGTTTCATGCCTGCCGCTGTTCGGTTTCGGCGATGCGGTTCGACATCCGACGCTCGGCGTTTTTCGCGGCATGAGGCGCCTCGCGGCGAAACTTGCCCGTTCGCACCGCCCGCCGCTGCACCATTGCCGCGCACGCACCCAATCCCCGGTTTTTTGTCTTATGCCATTCGGCAGCTCTTGATATGACCGCGCACGCCCTAAAATAAATCGAACATGCGCTGCACGAGCGCGCGCCGACCAGTCGAATTACAGCGTCGCGCGCCGTCCGTTTTCAGGATTCATGCGGTAGCGCGTCGCGCTGCCGCGTCCTACCCGTTTTGCAAAGAGGAACGCATATGGAGCAATTTCACGGCACGACGATCGTCTCCGTCCGCCGCGGCGACAAGGTCGCGCTCGGCGGCGACGGCCAGGTGACGCTGGGCAACATCGTCATGAAAGGCGGTGCCAAGAAGGTCCGGCGCATCTATAACGGCAAGGTTCTGGTCGGCTTCGCCGGCGGCACGGCCGACGCCTTCTCGCTGCTCGACCGCTTCGAAGCGAAGCTGGAAAAACATCAGGGCAACCTCACGCGCGCCGCCGTTGAACTCGCGAAAGACTGGCGCACCGACCGCATGCTGCGTCGTCTGGAAGCGATGCTGATCGCCGCCGACGCGACCACCACCCTCGTCATCACCGGCAACGGCGACGTGCTCGATCCGGAAGGCGGCATCTGCGCGATCGGCTCGGGCGGCGCTTACGCGCAGGCCGCCGCGAAAGCGCTCACCGACAACACCGAGCTGTCGCCCCGCGAAATCGTGGAGAAGTCGCTGGAGATTGCCGGCGACATGTGCATCTACACGAACCACAACCGCGTTATCGAGACGATCGAGTAAGGACCCACGATGAGCACAATGACCCCTGCCGAGATCGTCTCCGAACTCGACAAACACATCATCGGCCAAGGCCGCGCGAAAAAAGCCGTGGCCGTCGCGCTGCGCAACCGCTGGCGCCGTCAGCAGGTCGAAGACCCGCTGCGCCAGGAAATCACGCCGAAGAACATTCTGATGATCGGACCGACCGGCGTCGGCAAAACCGAAATCGCGCGGCGTCTGGCGAAGCTCGCGGATGCACCGTTCATCAAGATCGAAGCCACCAAGTTCACCGAAGTCGGTTATGTGGGCCGCGACGTGGACAGCATCGTGCGCGATCTGATCGAGATTTCGGTCAAGCAGACTCGCGAAACGGAAATGCGCAAAGTGCGGACCAAGGCCGGCGACCAGGCTGAAGACCGCATTCTCGACATCCTGCTGCCGAGCGCACGCCCGGTCGGTTTCGGTGCGAGTTCGAGCGCCGCCGACACCGCCGACGAAAGCAGCACCACGCGTCAAACGTTCCGCAAGCGTCTGCGTGAAGGCCTGCTCGACGACAAGGAAATCGAACTCGACATCGAACAGCCGCAAGCGGGCATGGACATCATGGGGCCGCCGGGCATGGAAGACATGACCGAGCAGATCCGTTCGATGTTCGCGAACATCGGCGGCGGCAAGAAGGCGCGCCGCAAGATGAAGGTGAAGGAAGCGCTGAAGGTGCTCACCGACGAAGAAGCCGGCAAGATGCTCAACGACGAAGAGGTGAAAACCAAGGCGGTGCAGAACGTCGAGCAGAACGGCATCGTGTTCCTCGACGAGATCGACAAGATCGCGTCGCGCAGCGAAGCCGGCGGCGGCGAAGTGTCCCGCCAGGGTGTGCAGCGCGATCTGCTGCCGCTCGTCGAAGGCACCACGATCAACACCAAGTACGGGATGGTGAAGACCGATCACATTCTGTTTATCGCGAGCGGCGCGTTTCATCTGGCCAAGCCGAGCGATCTGATTCCCGAACTGCAAGGCCGCTTTCCGATTCGCGTCGAACTCGACTCGCTGTCGGTGAACGACTTCGAATCGATCCTCGTGTCGACCGATGCGAGCCTCGTCAAGCAGTATCAGGCACTGCTCGCCACTGAAGACGTGCATCTCGAATTCGCCGACGACGGGATTCGGCGCTTGGCCGAGATCGCTTACTCGGTCAACGAGAAGACCGAGAACATCGGCGCGCGGCGTCTTTACACGGTCATCGAAAAACTGCTCGAAGAGGTGTCGTTCTCGGCGGGCAACCACTCGGGCAGAGCCGTGCAGATCGAC
Organism: Paraburkholderia fynbosensis; assembly: GCF_902859935.1. Lineage (GTDB taxonomy): Bacteria > Pseudomonadota > Gammaproteobacteria > Burkholderiales > Burkholderiaceae > Paraburkholderia > Paraburkholderia fynbosensis. Next base: position 239,443 of record NZ_CADIKI010000007.1, on the reverse strand, counting down.
GCGGCGTATGTCGATCGCGCGCTGAACGAAGTGGCGGAAGACGAAGATCTGTCGCGTTACGTGCTGTGATATCCGTGTTCATGCACATGCTGCGTCAGGTTGTTCATATTGGCTGACGCAGATCAAATCTGACGCACAAAAAAACGGGCTGCCTTAATCGAAGGCAGCCCGTTTTTCCTTTGTCACATTGCTTACGTCGAAGTAGAACGACTTACTGTTTGACCGGCCGCTTCGCCAGCTTGCGCTGCAACGTTCGACGATGCATGTTCAAGGCCCGCGCCGTGGCCGAAATATTGCCGCCGTGTTCGGCCAGCACGCGCTGAATATGCTCCCACTCCAGACGCGCCACCGACAACGGCGTGGGATGTTCGATCGCCTCTTCCGCTTGCAGCGCGCTCGCTTCGGTTTGCAGCGCCGATAAGATCGTCTCGACGTTGGCGGGCTTCGCGAGGTAGTTGTCCGCGCCGTCTTTCACCGCCTGCACCGCGGTGGCGATGCTCGCATAGCCGGTCAGCACCAGCATGCGCGCGTCGGGCTGCAGATCGCGCAACGGCGCGACGAGCGTCAGGCCCGAGTCGTTGCCGAGGTGCAGATCCACCGTGATCTGGCTGAACTTCTGCTGGTTCGCCAGCTTGATCGCCTCGTCCGCGTTGTGCGCTTCGCTCACCGTGTAACCGCGCCGCGTCAGACCGCGAGCGAGGATGCCGGAGAACACCTCATCGTCGTCGATCACCAGAAAATTCTTTTCGCTCATGCCTGTTTCTCCGTGTTGGATGGCGTGGCGCCTTGACGGCCCGCGCCAGAAAATTTGCGCCCGCCGGCGAGCGGAAGTTTCAGCACCGCACGCGTGCCGCGCGGCTTGATCGCGCTGACGTCGGTCAGCTCGATCGAACCCTTCAGACGCGACGCCGCCGAGAAGGCCAGATAAAGGCCGACACCGTGACCGCCCTGTGTGCTGTCCACCGGCGTCGCGCCAAGGGAGCCGCGCAGTGCAGCCGGAATCCCGGGGCCCGCGTCGCAGACTTCGAACACGACTTTCTCGCCGCGTGGATCGAGCGCGCACGACAGCGTCACGTGATCGCGGCTCGCGCGCGCGGCGTTGTCGAGCAGGATCGTGAGGATCTGGCTGACGGCCACCGTGTCGTCGAGACTGACGTCCGCGGGTGGTGCGCCGACCCGTTCGAACTTCACATGCGGATGACGCAGGCGCCACTGCTCGGCAAACGATTCGAGCCACTCGCCGACCGGCTGTCGATTGGTTGTCGTCGACGCGCGGCTGCGTAAGCGGGCCAGCGCCGACGTGCATAACGTCATCTGCTGTTCGAGCAGTTCGAGATCGGCACTGTACGGTGCGAGCCCTTTGTCGCTGCGTGCCGCGTCGCGCAATTCTTCGGACAACATCGCGATTGTAGACAGAGGCGTACCTATTTCGTGAGCGACGGTGGCGGCCTGCACGCCGAGCGCGACCGCGCGTTCGTCCTGAAGCAAGCGCTGCTGCGCTTCTCCGAGCGCTGCGTCACGTAGCCGCAGCGCTCGCGACATACGCGCGACGAACCATGCAATCAGCCCGACGCTGACCATGAAGTTGACCCACATGCCGGCGCGGTAGTAGTCGAAGAGGTTTGCGGGGTTGTCGAGATTGAGGGGCACGGAATCGAAACCGAGCACCGCGTAGCAGGTCACGGCGAACGCCGCGAGCCATGCCATCAGTTGCCACGGCAACACTGCGGCGGCAATCGCGAGCGACGGCAGGTAGAGCGAAACGAATGGATTCGTGGTGCCGCCGGAGAGAAACAGCAACGCGGACAACGCGCCGAGATCGACCCAGATCTGGCCGAACAATTCCATGTTCGACTCGGGCCGTTGCTGCGACACGCGCCACCACGTGAGCGCGTTGAACAGCACTTCGAGCGCGATCACGAGCAGCATCGCGGGCAGCGGCAGGTTCACGCCGATGAAGATCTGCACGAATGCGATCGTCATGAGCTGACCAATGATGGCGAGGCTGCGCAGCCAGAACAGATGGCCAAGATTGACCCGGCCGGTGTTGGTTATACGGTGCATCACTTTAATCCACCCGTTCGGAATACTCCGACTTACTTTGCAGCGGTGCCGCCGGTAACATATTGCTTTTGCGACAGCGTCGTATGGTCCGGTCTTTCGTCATCGGCGCCCGCGCCGCGCAACCGTTCCATGCCGCCTACCTCCGACCGCGAAGCCGACGCCTCATCAGCTTTCCTGAATTATTTGCGCGATGCCGCCGCAGCGAGGGAAAGCGGTAGCGCGGCAACGGAGGCTGCCTGTTTCGAGGCGGCGGCGCAGCTGCATCCACTCGACGACGCTTCGCTCGCCGCACTCATCGCAAGATTCTCCGAACAGCATCGTCAGCGCGACGCGATCGAGCTCGCCGCCATTATTGCTCAACTCGATCCGCATCGCGCTCTTACGCACTTTCGTCTCGGCTTCGCGCTGCAGATCGCCAATCTGCATCGCGAAGCCGTCGCCCCGTATCGTCGCGCGCTCGCCATCGAACCGACCTTGCCGCAATTGCGCAACAATCTCGCCGCCGCGCTGATACTCAGCGGCGGGGACCTGGACGAACAACGGGCGTTGCTGGAAAGCGCGGTTCGCGACGAACCCGGCAATGGCGACGGCTGGATCAATCTCACCAACACGTATCGCTTGAGCATGGATCTGCCGCATGCGCTGGAAGCGGGCGCACGCGCCGTGCAATGCGCGCCGCACAGCCCGCTGTCGCACAACAACTATGCGCTGGCGCTACGCGAAGCGCAACGCTGGAGCGAAGCCGAACACGCCGCGACAACGGCCTGCACGCTGGCGCCGCATGACGCCACGATGCGCGCCGGTCTCGGGATGCTGCAACTCGTGCGCGGCGAGTACGCGAACGGCTGGCTGTCGCACGAGGCGCGTTGGGACGGCTCGCAGGAACTCCGCGGTGGCCGTCCGCAGATGCCGGCGCCCGCCTGGCGTGGCGAACCGCTCGCGGGCAAGACTCTGCTGGTGTGGGGCGAACAGGGCATGGGCGACCTGCTGCAATTCAGCCGCTATATCCCGATGCTGGCCGAGCGTGTTCATCGCGAGGGCGGCCGATTGTCGTGGAATTCGTTTCCGCACATGGGCGCGCTGCTTGCGCGCAGCCTCGGCAGCCATGTGGACGAATACTCCGCCGGTGGAGGCGTCGAAACGCTACCGCCGTTCGACTATGAAATTCCGCTGCTCAGCCTGCCATTGATGTTCGAGACGCGCGAGGAAACGATTCCGGCTGCCTCGCCGTATCTGTTTGCGCAAGCGTCGGCGCGCGACTCGTGGCGCAAGCGGCTCGGAGGGGAATCGCGGCTCAAGGTCGGACTCGCGTGGACCGGCAGCCTTGGCCATCAGCGCAATTCGTTCCGGCGTGTCGGATGGGAACGCTACGCGGCCCATTTCGGCGGCATGCAGGACGTGGCGTTCTACTCGCTGCAACCGGGCGCGGACGCCGACGTGACCGCCGCGCGAGCGGCCGGTCTGCCGATGACCGACCACACCGCCGAATTCGCGACTTTCGACGACACCGCCGCGTTCGTCAGCGAACTCGATCTGGTCATCACGGTGTGCACGTCCGTCGCGCATCTGAGCGGCGCGCTCGGCCAGCGCACGTGGGTGCTGCTCGACGTCAATCCGCACTGGGTCTGGCTGCTCGAACGCAACGACAGCCCGTGGTATCCGAGCGCGACGCTGTACCGGCAGCCGCGGTTCGGCGAATGGGAGCCGCCGCTGGAAGCGGTCTCCCGCGACCTGCGCACGTTGGCTGCCCAACATCGCACGGCCTAAGCTCTGCGGCGTTTCGCCGACGGAGCGCCGGCCTCGCCGCGTGCTACAGCCAGATCAGGCCGAGCCGGCACCCGGTCCCGCATGAGCCGCTTGCGCAATCTCCCCGGCCAGACATTCGGGACACAGACAGGGGCGCGCCGGATCGAGCCTGTCCGCCGGTAACGACGGCATCTCGCGGCACCAACACTCGAACGGCTGCGCATGCTTGCCGCAATCGAACGCATTACCGCAGCGCGGACAGCGCGGGCTGTTGGTCGAACGGGAAGCGGACGGTTTCATGACGGGCTGGGACGTGCGCCGAGGCATCGATCAGGAGATGATGCCACGACTGGCGAGCCCGCGTGAGTCGTCCATTCGGCCAATTCACGAACGTCACGTGAGCGCGTTAAGCTTCATGGTCGAGCGAAGCCTGCGGCCTGCCGTTGCGCAGTGCGCAAAGGCCACGCCGCCCGCGGCGCGCGCAGCTATCGAAAACCCTGTTGCAGCGCGCCACTCCTGTACAATTCGCCCTGTTTTAACTGTTCCGTGCCTGAGCCTGCCGCCATGTCCGAGCTTCCCGACCTTTCGCAGATCGCGCCCACCCTGAAGGCTGAAATCCTGGCCGAGGCGCTGCCCTACATCCGCCAGTATCACGGTAAGACCGTGGTCATCAAATACGGCGGCAACGCCATGACCGAGGAGCGTCTGAAGCAGGGCTTCGCGCGCGACGTGATCCTGCTGAAGCTGGTCGGCATCAATCCGGTGATCGTTCACGGCGGCGGTCCGCAAATCGACCAGGCGCTGAAGAAGATCGGCAAACAGGGCACGTTCATTCAGGGCATGCGCGTCACCGACGAAGAGACGATGGAAGTCGTCGAATGGGTGCTCGGCGGCGAAGTGCAGCAGGACATCGTCACGCTGATCAATCACTTCGGCGGCCACGCGGTCGGCCTGACCGGCAAGGACGGCGGCCTGATCCACGCACGCAAGATGCTGATGCCGGATCGCGACAACCCGGGCCAGTACGTCGACATCGGCCAGGTGGGTGAAGTGGAGGCGATCAATCCGGCGGTCGTGAAGGCGCTGCAGGACGACGCATTCATTCCGGTGATCTCGCCGATCGGCTTCGGCGAAGACGGCCTGTCGTACAACATCAACGCCGATTTGGTCGCCGGCAAGCTGGCGGTCGTGCTGAACGCCGAAAAGCTCGTCATGATGACCAACATCCCGGGCGTGATGGACAAGGAAGGCAATCTGCTAACCGATCTGTCGGCTCGCGAAATCGACGGCCTGTTCGCCGACGGCACGATCTCCGGCGGCATGCTGCCGAAAATATCGTCGGCGCTGGACGCGGCGAAGAGCGGCGTGCGCTCGGTGCACATCATCGACGGCCGCATCGAACACTCGGTGCTGCTGGAGATTCTCACCGAACAGCCGTTCGGCACGATGATCCGCTCGCATTGATGCCTGCGCATTGACTCCAGCATCAAACCCGGCACACACGGCGCGTCGCAACGGCGCGTCATGTGTGCCGTGCGGTTACGCTGCGCAGCCGGGCACACTGCCCGACAAATGCGCGGTGTCCGGCGTGCGCAACCACTCTCGAAGCGCGCTCGTGGCACACCGGCCAGCACTCTTCTTCTCTCCCGCCACCCGCATCGCGAACGCTCCACGTTCGCCGCGAGCAGCGACCGTCCGCGCCTGAACGGCGTTCTCCACCATGCGCACCCCCACTTCTCGCCGCCGTCGTCCGCATATCGCAGGCGGCAAGCCGGTCTGGCTGTTCGATCTCGACAACACGCTGCACCACGCCTCGCACGCCATCTTCCCGGCGATCAACCACGGCATGACGCAGTACATCATCGACGCGCTGCAGGTGGACATCGACGAAGCCAACCGTCTGCGCACCGGCTACACGCAGCGCTACGGCGCAGCGCTGCTTGGCCTGACGCGCCACCATCCGCTCGACGCGATCGACTTCCTGAAGGTCGTGCACACATTCCCCGATCTCGGCTCGATGATCCGTCACGAACGCGGCCTTGCGCGCCTCGTCGCGGCGTTGCCGGGCCGCAAGATCGTGCTGACCAACGCGCCTGAGGCGTATGCGCGCGCGGTGCTGGCCGAATTGCGCATCGAGCGTCTGTTCGAGCAGGTGATCGCCATCGAGCATATGCGCGATCGCCGGCGCTGGCGCGCCAAGCCCGATCACGCGATGTTGCGCAAGGCCATGCACGACGCCCATGTCTCGCTCAAGGATGCGATCCTCGTCGAAGACACGCGCTCGCATCTGAAGAACTATCGGCGTCTCGGCATCCGCACGGTGTGGATCACCGGGCATCTGCCGCGCAAGCCGCACGCGGAGGGCGTGCCGACGCGTCTGCCGGGCACCGGCCGGCCGCATTATGTCGACCGGTGCATTCGTTCGTTAAAATCGCTACGACTGGGCAGCCGCTCGGTTCGATGGAAGGGACAGCAGCCGGGACGACAGCCATGCAGCCGATCGACAAACCTGACGAAGCCTTAGCCGAACACGAAGCCACTGCGCCGGCCAATGCAGCGGCCACCCAGCGCGCGCAGCGTCTGAAGCCGGGCGAGCGTCGCGTGCACATTCTGCAGACGCTCGCCGCAATGCTGGAAGCGCCGAAAAGCGAAAAGATCACTACGGCGGCGCTTGCCGCCCGGCTCGGTGTGTCCGAAGCCGCGCTGTACCGCCATTTCGCCAGCAAGGCGCAAATGTTCGAAGGCTTGATCGAGTTCATCGAGCAAACGCTCTTTGGCCTCATCAACCAGATCGCCGACAAGGAAAGCAACGGCGTGCTGCAAGCACGCGCCATCGCGTTGATGCTGCTCAATTTCCCCGCGAAGAACCCCGGTATGACACGCGTGCTGACGTGCGAGGCGCTGGTCGGCGAGCATGAACGGTTGACCGAGCGCGTCAACCAGATGCTGGAGCGCGTCGAGGCATCGCTGAAGCAGTGTTTGCGGCTGGCGCAGACGGAAGCGGATGCGCACGCCAGCGAAGGGACGAACGACGCCGCACACGCTGCCGCCCCGCTGCCTGCCGGCTACGATCCCGCGATCCGTGCGAGCCTGCTGTTGAGCTACATCATCGGCCGCTGGCATCGTTATGTGCGCAGCGGTTTTGCCCGGATGCCCGCCGAACACGCCGACGCACAACTGCTGCTGATCCTTCAGTAATCCGCGTGGCACGCACCGCGCGAGGGTGCGCCGGCGATGATGTCGCACGAAATTTTCCGCTATACTTTGCGCCTGAACGCGGCCCTTCGATGCATCCGGGACCGCGATCCGGATCACCCTGAACACTCATCACGCGCCGATTTGCTGACTCGATTGCGGGCGCGCGAACCGCTGGAATACTCCCGCGGTTCACTATAAATGCGGCTAAAGAGGTCGTCAGCCGCGCACACAGTCGTTCCTCCGTGCTTCGCCGACGCCATCTAGCCGCCTGTTTTTTTAATGGCGGAATGAATGGAATCGATCGGTATCGTCGCTCCCCAAACAATGCATTTCACCGAGCCACTGCAACTGCAGAACGGCAGCTCGCTGACCGGTTACGACCTGATGGTCGAGACCTACGGCACGCTCAACGCCGCTCGCAGCAATGCGGTACTGGTGTGCCACGCGCTCAACGCGTCGCACCACGTCGCGGGTGTGTACGCGGACAACCCGAAAGACGTCGGCTGGTGGGACAACATGGTCGGCCCGGGTAAGCCGCTCGACACCGACAAGTTCTTCGTGATCGGCGTGAACAACCTGGGCTCGTGCTTCGGCTCGACCGGGCCGATGAGTATCGACCCGGCAACCGGCGTCCCGTACGGCGCGACCTTTCCGGTCGTCACCGTCGAAGACTGGGTCAACGCCCAGGCGCGCGTCGCCGATCAGTTCGGCATCACGCGATTCGCCGCGGTGATGGGCGGCAGCCTCGGCGGTATGCAGGCGCTCGCGTGGAGCATGATGTATCCGGAGCGCGTCGCGCATTGCATCGTGGTCGCATCCACGCCGAAGCTGTCGGCACAGAACATCGCGTTCAACGAGGTCGCGCGCTCGGCGATCCTGTCGGACCCGGACTTCCACGGCGGCAACTACTACGCGCACAACGTGAAGCCGAAGCGCGGCCTGCGCGTCGCGCGGATGATCGGCCACATCACGTATCTGTCGGACGACGACATGGCCGAGAAATTTGGCCGTTCGCTGCGCCGCGCGGAAGGCGCACTGGACGCGTACAACTTCAACTTCGACGTCGAGTTCGAAGTGGAGTCGTACCTGCGCTACCAGGGTGACAAGTTCGCTGACTACTTCGACGCGAATACGTATCTGCTGATCACGCGCGCGCTCGACTACTTCGATCCCGCCAAAGCTTTCGAAGGTGATCTGACCAAAGCGGTCGCACACACCACGGCGAAATATCTGATTGCGAGCTTCACGACCGACTGGCGTTTCGCGCCGGCCCGCTCGCGCGAACTGGTGAAGGCGCTGCTCGACCACAAGCGCACCGTCACCTACGCGGAGATCGACGCGCCGCACGGCCACGACGCCTTCCTGCTCGACGACGCGCGCTATCACAACGTGATGCGCGCCTACTACGAACGTATTGCGAACGAGGTGAACGCATGAACCAGCGAGCACTCGATTACCTGGCGCTGCGCCCGGACTTCCGCGCCATCGCCCGCTGGGTCGAACCGCGCGCCACGGTGCTGGATCTCGGCTGCGGCGACGGCTCGCTGCTGTCGCTGCTGACCGAAGAACTCGACGTGCAGGGCTACGGCATCGAGATCAACGACGCGGGCGTGCTGGCGTCGACGCAAAACGGCGTCAACGTGATCCAGCAGAATCTGGAAGACGGCCTGCGCCTGTTCGAAGACGGCAGCTTCGACTTCGCGATTCTGTCGCAGACGCTGCAAACCATTCACCAAACTGCCGCGATCCTGCGCGAGACGGTGCGGGTGGGCAAGGAATGCATCGTGTCGTTTCCGAATTTCGGTTACTGGGCGCATCGGCTGTCGGTGCTGCAGGGGCGCATGCCGGTGTCGAAGTCGCTGCCTTATCAATGGCACAACACGCCGAACGTGCGGGTGCTGACCATCGAGGACTTCGAAGCGCTCGCACCGGAAGTCGGCATCGAAATTCTCGACCGCGTGGTACTGCACGACGGGCAGACCGTGCGCTGGGGCGTGAACTGGCGTGGTAGTCTTGCGGTCTATCGCGTCAAGAAAAGCTAACGCAAGTTATCCACATGTCGAACCCGCCGCACGAGGCGCCTGCACTTAACGCTCACGAAGAACATCCCGGCTGGCGCGCGTTCCTGAATACGCGCATGCTGATCTGCGTCTTTCTCGGCTTTACGTCGGGCCTGCCGCTATTCACGCTCGTCTATCTGGTGCAGGCATGGCTTCGCTCCGAAGGCGTCAACCTGAAGGAAATCGGCCTCTTTGCGCTGATCCAGTTCCCGTACACCTGGAAATTCATCTGGGCGCCGCTGATGGACCGCTACATGCCGCGCTTTCCGGGCTGGCGTCCGGGCCGGCGGCGCGGCTGGATGCTCGTCACGCAGATCCTCGTGGCCGGCGCCATCGCGGCGCTAGGGTTCGTGTCGCCGCGCGATTCGATCTGGACGGTGGCGGCTTTGACGGCGTTGGTCGCGTTTTTCGGCGCGAGCCAGGACATCGTGATCGACGCGTACCGGCGCGAACTGCTGAGCGACACGCAGCAGGGCCTCGGCAATGCCGTCCATGTGAACGCCTACAAGATCGCGGCGCTGGTGCCTGGCTCGCTCGCGCTGATTCTGTCCGACCATTTGCCGTGGACCACCGTGTTCATCGTCACGGCGGCATTCATGCTGCCGGGCATGGTGATGACGCTGGTAGTCAGCGAGCCCCAAGTGCACGGCAAGCCGCCGAAGAACCTGCGCGAAGCGATCGTGCAGCCATTCCGGGAATTCATTCAGCGCGACGGCTGGCGCGGCGCGCTGTTCGTGCTCGGCTTCATCTTTCTCTACAAGCTCGGCGACACGATGGCGACCACGCTGTCCACATCGTTCTTCCTCGACATCGGCTTTTCGCGCACGCAGATCGGTGTGATCGCGAAGACGACCGCGTTCGGCGCGAGTCTCGCGGGCGGCATCGTCGGCGGGATCTGGCTGATGAAGATCGGCATTGGCCGCGGCTTGTGGATCTTCGGCATCCTGCAAATGGTGTCGACGCTCGGCTTCGCGTGGCTCGCGCATCTCGGTCCGGCATCGCCGGGTCTTGCCGAGATTTACGACATCGCCGTCTGGCTCAGCCAGGGGACGACGAAGCTGCTCGCACTGGTCGGGATCGATTGGGCCGTGCAGTTCGAGCCGCGCTCGGTCGCGCTCGCACTGGTCTATGGCTTCGAGACCTTCACCACCGGTCTGACGATGGCGGCCTTCACCGCGTATATCGCCAGCACCACCGACCCGCGCTACACGGCCACGCAGTTCGCGCTATTCACCAGCCTCGCGTCGGTGCCACGCACGCTGGCATCGGCGGCGAGCGGTTATGTGGTCGCGCAGATCGGCTGGTTCGACTACTTCATCGCGTGCACGGTGCTGGCGTTGCCCGGCATGCTGCTGCTGTTGCGCATCGCGCCGTGGAGAACCCGCTCGTGACGACGCAACGCTCAATGCGTGCGCGGCGTTTGCGCGCGACCTGGGTTCCGTCGCTCAAAGCGGGGCGCGCAGTGCTGTATGCGGCCTGCGCCCTCGGCTCGGCAAGCGGCCTCCCGTTGGCCATGCCGTCGGGCGCATACGCGGCAAGCGCACCGGCGGCCAGCGCCAGCGCGGCCACAGCCGCCGCACCGCTCACCGCGACGGGTCCGGCAACCGCACCTACGGCGAAGTCCGCGGCGGTTACGGCCGGGGCCGAGAACCCGACCCCGGCAGCACCGGGCGCGAACAACGCGACGAGCAGCCCGAACACCGGCAGCACGCCCGCCACCACCGCACCGACCTCCGCGACACCGCCGGCTCAACCGCCCGTCACCGCGAAAACGCCTGCGGCGACTTCCGCGCCGCCCGCGTCGCCGCTCTCGTACACCCCGAACACCCAGTTGCGTTTCGGTGGCTACATGGTGTTCCGCAATTTGATTCCGTCGCCGATGCTCGAGGCGCAAGCCGCCGAAGAGTTCAGCCAGATTGCGTACGGCGCCGAGCACGCCAACCGCCTGTACGGCGAGGCTGATGCGCACGTCACGCGCGTACGGTCGATCGTCGACAGGATGATTCCGTACTCGCTGAAATGGAACGAGCGGGCCAAAAACTGGAAGTGGGATGTGGAGGTGGTGCGCTCGCCCGATATCCGCATGTACTGTCTGCCGGGCGGCAAGATCGTCGTCTACGGCGGGCTGCTCGACCGCGGGCGTCTGAACGACAACGAGCTCGGCATGCTGATCGGCCACGAGATCGCGCACGCGCTGCGCGAGCATGCACGCGAACGGCTCGGCCAGCTCCAGGCGAGCCAACTCGATTCGACCGGCACGATCCCGCAGCTATTCGGGCTGGCCGACCTCGGCGCTGCGCCGCTCGGCATCGGCTCGCGCCTGCTGGAAATGAAGTACGAGAGCACCGACGAAACCGAAGCGGACGTGATTGGCAGCGACATCGCCTCACGCGCCGGTTTCGATCCGCGCGCGGCGGTCACGCTGTGGGACAAGCTCGCGCGAGCAACGCGCGGCGATCGCGAGCGCGGCTTCATCTACGTGCATCCGTACACGCCGGCGCGTCGTCAGGACATCATCAAGCGCTTGCCGGACATGCTGCCGCTCTATGCGAAGGCGATCGGCAAGAGCGTTGACGCGCTACCGGATTACGCGGGCATGGGCCGTCCGCGCAGCAAGCCGATCCGCGATTGACAGACGGATATTGAGCGACGCGGGACGGAAGGTGCTTACTTCTTGACCTTGTGATCGTAATCGACCGTCAGCGGCGCATGGTCGCTGAACTTGATATCGCGGAACACGTCGGTGCGCTTCGCCTTGCCGGCGATGCCCGGCGTCGCGATCTGATAGTCGATCCGCCACCCGACGTTCTTCGCGTACGCCTGACCGCGATTGCTCCACCACGTGTACTGTTCCGGCCGCTGGTCGAGCGTGCGGAACACGTCGACGTAACCCACTTCGTCGAACAGTTTGGTCAGCCACGCGCGCTCTTCCGGCAGGCAACCCGAGTTCTTCTGGTTGCTCTTCCAGTTCTTGATGTCGATTTCCTTGTGGACGATGTTCACGTCGCCGCACACGATCACTTCGCGCTCTTTCGCGAGTTCGGCGAGATGCGGCATGAACTCGTCCATGAAGCGGTACTTGGCCTGCTGGCGCTCGTCGCCGCTCGAGCCCGACGGCACATACACCGAAATCACCGACAGCTTGCCGAAGCGCAGCTCGACATAGCGCCCTTCCGGATCGAATTCTTCGCTGCCGAAGCCGATCACCACTTCGTCCGGTTCGTGACGCGTGTACACGCCCGCGCCGCTATAGCCCTTCTTCACCGCGTGCTGGAAATAGCCGGTGAAATCGTGCGGCGCCATGAATTCCGGCGTCATGTCGTCTTGCGAGCATTTGATTTCCTGCACGCACAAGACGTCGGCGTTCTGCTCGCCGAACCAGTCGAAAAAGCCTTTCTTCGCCGCAGAGCGGATGCCGTTCAGGTTGGCGGTAATCACACGCAACATGTCGTTCCTTTATGTTCGATTCGTTTCTGGAGCCAGGGGGCGCAGCCGGTCTCACTCGACCTTGACGCCCTTCAGCGATTCTTTGGGAGGCGGGTATTCGAGCTTCAGCGCATCCAGCGTGCGCAACAGCAATTCGGCGACCATCACATTGCGATGCGTCTTCGAGTCGGCGGGAATGACGTACCACGGCGCGTAGTCGGTCGACGTCGCCGCCAGCGCGTCGCGATACGCCGACTGATACGCGTCCCACTGCTTGCGCGCGTCGAGATCGGCCACGTCGAATTTCCAGTGCTTGCTCGGGTCGTCGATACGCGCCTGCAGACGCTGACGCTGTTCGTCTTTCGAAATGTGCAGCATGCACTTGACGATAGTCGTGCCGCTATACGCAAGCATCTCCTCGAACTGGCGAATGTGGCAGCAGCGTTGCTCGAACGCCTGCTCATCCAGTTCGCCGCGTACGGTGGGCACTAGCAGGTCTTCGTAGTGACTGCGGTTGAAGATCGTCAGCTCGCCGGCGGCGGGTGCATGCGCATGCACGCGCCACAGAAAATCGTGCGCCAGTTCCACCGGCGTCGGCGCCCTGAACGGCACGATGCGCAAACCGAGCGGATCGACGTCGTGAAATACCGCGCGGATCGTGCCGTCCTTGCCGCTCGTGTCCATGCCTTGCAGCACCAGCAACACACGACGCTTCTGCTGCGCGTGCAGGCACTCCTGCTGGGTCTGGAGTAGCGCACCGATCTCGGCGAGCCGCTCGCGGTCCGCATCTTTCGAGCCGGTTGAAAATGGCTTCGCAGCCGTATCGAAATCGTCCAGCGAGAATTTGATTTTTTTCTTGCCGTCGTCGAAATACGGCACGCGGAAATCGTCGAGTTCGGGTTGCTTCGCCATCCACACACTCCATGATCTGCGTTCAGCGGTTCGAAAAAACGAGCCTGCAAAATGAAACGGGCCGTTGCCCCACTTTCGTTTCCGGCAACAGCCCGTGATGGTCCGGGCGAAAACGCCCAGATGGCGCTTGTTCAACTCAGGACAGCTTTTTCTTCAGCAGTTCGTTCACCTGCGCCGGATTGGCCTTGCCCTTGGTCGCCTTCATCGCCTGACCGATCAGCGCGTTGAACGCCTTTTCCTTGCCGGCGCGGAATTCCTCGACCGACTTCTGGTTCGCGGCGAGCACTTCGTCGATGATCGTTTCCAGCGCGCCGGTATCCGAAATCTGCTTGAGGCCCTTCGCTTCGATGATGCGATCGGCCGCGGCTTCGTCGGTGGCCTTCTCTTCCCAGATCGCGAGGAAAATTTCCTTCGCGATCTTGTTCGAGATCGTGCCGTCGGCAATGCGTTGCAGCAGCAGCGCAAGTTGCGCGGACGACACCGGCGACGCGTCGATTTCCAGCCCTTCGCGATTCAGTTGCGACGACACTTCACCCATCAGCCAGTTCGCCGCGACCTTCGCGTTGGCCGGGCCGACCTTGACGACCACCGCTTCGTAGTACGCGGCCATCGCCTTGCTCGACGTCAGCACGTTGGCGTCGTAGGGCGTGAGGCCATATTGCGACACGAAGCGCTGCTGGATCGCTTCCGGCAGCTCCGGCATCTCGCCCTTCACGCGCTCGACCCACGCCGCGTCGATCACGAGCGGCATGAGATCGGGGTCGGGGAAATAGCGGTAATCGTGCGCGTCTTCCTTGCTGCGCATCGAGCGCGTTTCACGCTTGTCCGGATCGTACAGACGCGTTTCCTGCACCACCGTGCCGCCGTCTTCGATCAACTCGATCTGACGGCGCACTTCGTACTGGATCGCTTCTTCGAGGAAGCGGAACGAGTTCAGGTTCTTGATCTCGGCGCGCGTGCCGAATTCCGCCTGACCGACCGGGCGCACCGACACGTTCGCGTCACAGCGGAACGAGCCTTCCTGCATGTTGCCGTCGCAGATGCCGAGCCACGTGACGAGTGTGTGCAGCGTCTTCGCATACGCAACCGCTTCGGCCGCGCTGCGCATTTCCGGCTCGGTGACAATTTCCAGCAGCGGCGTGCCCGCGCGATTCAGATCGATGCCGGTCATGCCCGCGAAGTCTTCGTGCAGCGACTTGCCGGCGTCTTCTTCCAGATGGGCGCGCGTGAGGTTGACGACCTTCTCGTACGCTTGCTTGCCCGCCTTCTCATTGGCAGGCACCTGAATCGTCACCTGGCCGCCCTGCACCACGGGGATTTCGTACTGACTGATCTGATAGCCCTTCGGCAGATCAGGGTAGAAATAATTCTTGCGCGCGAAGATGCTGCGCGGGGCCACCGTCGCGCCGATCGCGAGACCGAACTGGATGGCGCGTTCGACCGCGCCGCGGTTCATCACCGGCAGCGTGCCCGGCAAGGCCAGGTCGACGGGGCAAGCCTGCGTGTTCGGCGCCGCGCCGAACTGCGTGGCCGCGCCCGAGAAAATTTTCGATTGAGTCGACAGTTGCGCGTGGGTCTCCAGACCGATCACGACTTCCCATTGTTTGGTCATGGTGCTCACACTCCTGCCGGTGCTTTGCGGTGCCAGTCGGTGGCGCGCTGGAACGCGTCGGCCACCTGCAGCATCCGGGCTTCATTGAAATAGTTGCCGATGATCTGCAGACCCACCGGACGCTGCGCATTCGCGCCCGCGCCGAAACCGCACGGCACGCTCATGCCCGGCAAACCGGCGAGGCTCACCGACAGCGTGTAGATGTCGGCCAGATACATCTGCACGGGATCGTCGCCCTTCGCGCCGAGATCCCACGCTACCGACGGCGCAACGGGTCCCATGATCACGTCGCACTGCTTGAACGCTTCCTGGAAGTCCTGCGCGATGATGCGGCGGATTTTCTGCGCCTGCAGGTAGTACGCGTCGTAATAGCCATGCGACAGCACGTATGCTCCGACCATGATGCGGCGCTTCACTTCCGGACCGAAACCTTCGGCGCGCGACTTCTTGTACATGTCGAGCAGATCGCGATATTCAGCGGCGCGATGGCCGAAGCGCACGCCGTCGAAGCGCGACAGGTTCGACGAGGCCTCGGCCGGCGCGATCACGTAGTACACCGGAATCGACAGTTCGGTTTTCGGCAGCGAGACGTCGACCAGCGTGGCGCCGAGCGCTTCATACTGCTTCAGGGCGGCGTCGATCGAGGCGCGCACGTCGTCGGCGAGACCGGCGCCGAAGTACTCGTTCGGCAGACCGATGCGCAGGCCGGCGAGCGGCTTGTCCGCGCCGCTGTCCTGCCACGGCTTGCCGAGATAGCGCGTGTAGTCTTCGTCGTCGCGCACGAGGCTCGTGGAATCCCGCTCGTCGAAGCCGGCCATCGCGTTGAGCAGCGTCGCACAGTCCGCGGCGCTCTTCGCCATCGGGCCGCCCTGATCCAGCGACGACGCGAACGCGATCATGCCGTAGCGCGACACGCGGCCATATGTCGGCTTGATGCCGGTGATGCCGGAGAACGACGCCGGCTGACGGATCGAGCCGCCGGTGTCGGTGCCGGTCGCGGCGGGCGCGAGACGCGCGGCCACCGCCGCCGCCGAGCCGCCCGACGAACCGCCGGGCACCGATTGACGATCCCATGGATTCTGCACGGGGCCGAAGTACGAATTCTCGTTGGACGAGCCCATCGCGAACTCGTCCATGTTGGTCTTGCCCACGCACACCATGCCGGCGTTCTGCAGACGCGCAACCACGGTGGCATCGAACGGGCTTTCGTAGTTCGCCAGCATCTTCGAGCCGGCGGTGGAGCGCCACCCCTTGGTGACGAACACATCCTTGTGCGCGATCGGCAGGCCGACCAGCGGACCGGCATGGCCGGTGTGGAGCAGCGCGTCGGCGGCTTTCGCCTGCGCGAGCGTCAATTCGTGATCGACCTGGATGAACGCGTTCAGGCCATTGGCCGCGTCGATCCGCTTCAGGTACAGCTGCGCCAGTTCGACTGCGGAGCATTCCTTGGCCGCCAATGCGGCGCGCAGTTCGGTCAGACTTTTTTCATGCATTGCGTTTTATCCTGGAAAGCGCGGCAGCGCGGTCACGCTGCCGGGGAGGCGTCGGGCTACCCGCCGGCAAACCGGGGCGAGGAAGCCCGCGGTGGGCGCGCGCGCCGCTCGTGCGGGGCGGCACGCCGCAGGCTGGCAAGCCACGCCGGCCCTGCAGCGCGGGTCTTACTCGATCACCTTCGGCACGAGATACAAGCCGTCCTGAACGGCCGGCGCCGGGCGCTGGAAGGCTTCGCGTTCGACCGTTTCGGTCACGGCGTCGTTACGCAGGCGCAGCGCGACGTCTTCGATCTGCTCGATCGGGTGGGCAAGCGGGGCGATGCCGGTGGTATCGACCGCCTGCATCTGCTCGACAAGGCCGAAAAAATCATTGAGCTGAGCACGCGTGTGCTCAGCGTCGGCGTCGGCCAGTTCGAGCCGCGCGAGATGCGCGATCCGTTTAACATCGGTCAGGGTCAGAGCCATGCAGTCACCGGAAATTGTGGTGGACCGTCGCAGCACGAAAAAAACGACGCTGCGACAGCAAGTTACGAGGCAATAGGACAACCCCGAAAAAGGGGGTCGGCGGGGGCAAAAAGTGCCCTCCGTTTCCTTCAAAACATCCAAAATTATAAGGTATCATTACGCGTTCGACCCAAACCCGGACCGACTTACCAAGTCCTTTCCGAACAATTCCCAAAGATCGTTCGGATTTTCTGATTTGGCTTCGCAACGGCCTCCGGTAGACTCCCTCGCAGTTTCAAGCTCAAGTGGCGTAGTGTCCGCCCGGTTGAAGCTGTTATTTTTCCGCTGCCGCCCTACGCAAACGTTGCGAGGCCCGGCCCCCAGCGAGACAGGATTTTGAATGTTCGGTTTTCTTCGCAGCTACTTCTCCAACGATCTGGCGATTGACCTCGGCACTGCCAACACGCTCATCTACATGCGTGGCAAAGGCATCGTGCTGGACGAACCGTCGGTGGTTTCGATCCGCCAGGAAGGCGGTCCCAACGGCAAGAAGACCATCCAGGCAGTCGGTAAGGAAGCCAAGCAGATGCTCGGCAAGGTGCCGGGCAACATCGAGGCGATCCGCCCGATGAAAGACGGCGTGATCGCCGACTTCACCGTCACCGAGCAGATGATCAAGCAGTTCATCAAGACAGCTCACGAATCGCGCATGTTCTCGCCGTCGCCGCGCATCATCATCTGCGTGCCGTGCGGTTCGACCCAGGTCGAGCGCCGCGCAATCAAGGAAGCGGCACACGGCGCGGGCGCGTCGCAGGTTTATCTCATCGAAGAGCCGATGGCCGCGGCAATCGGCGCCGGCCTGCCGGTGTCGGAAGCAACCGGCTCGATGGTCGTCGACATCGGCGGCGGCACGACTGAAGTCGGCGTGATCTCGCTCGGCGGCATCGTGTACAAGGGCTCGGTGCGCGTGGGCGGCGACAAGTTCGACGAAGCGATCGTCAACTACATCCGCCGCAACTACGGCATGCTGATCGGCGAACAAACCGCCGAAGCGATCAAGAAGGAAATCGGCTCCGCGTTCCCGGGTTCCGAAGTCAAGGAAATGGAAGTGAAGGGCCGCAATCTGTCGGAAGGCATTCCGCGCAGCTTCACGATTTCCAGCAACGAAATTCTCGAAGCCCTCACCGATCCGCTGAACCAGATCGTGTCGTCGGTGAAGATCGCGCTGGAACAAACGCCGCCCGAACTCGGTGCCGACATCGCCGAACGCGGCATGATGCTCACGGGCGGTGGCGCATTGCTGCGCGATCTGGACCGCCTGCTCGCCGAAGAAACCGGCCTGCCGGTGCTCGTCGCCGAAGACCCGCTGACCTGCGTCGTACGCGGCTCGGGCATGGCGCTCGAACGCATGGACAAGCTCGGCAGCATCTTCTCGTACGAGTAAGCGAGCCCCTCTCCATGTCAGTAGCGCGGATCTGGCACACGGCCCCTTGCGGGCCGGTTTGTGTTTGTCACCGGCTGGGCCAACCAGCCGCCGCGCGCTGAGCACGCGTCCGTCGCGCGCCGCCGTCTCATTCAACTGTTCACGCCCCCGGCGCCGACCATGGAATACAGTCCGCCGCCCCTGTTCAAGCAAGGTCCTTCCGCACTGGCACGACTGCTATTTTTTGTCGTGCTGGCGCTGGCCCTGTTGATCTCCGATGCACGCTTCCAGACGCTCGAAATCGTTCGGGGCGTGCTCGGCGCGGGTCTTTATCCGTTGCAACGCGCGGCTCTGGTGCCGCGCGACATCTTCATGGGCGCTGCCGATCTGGCCGTGACCAGCGCCACACTGCGCAGCGAGAACGACAAGCTGCGCACGAAAGACCTGCAGCTTTCGCAGCAAGCCAATACCGCCGCCGGACTCGCCGCCGAAAACGCCCATTTGCGCGCGCTGCTGCAACTGTCGCAGCGCTCGACCACGCAATCGCTGCCTGCTGAAATCCAGTACGACACGCGCGATCCGTTCACGCAGAAGGTGGTCATCGGGCGCGGCGCGCAACAGGGCATCCAGAACGGTTCGCCGGTCGTCAACGAAGATGGCGTGATCGGCCAGGTGACGCGCGTGTTCCCGCTGCAGGCCGAAGTCACGCTGCTCACCGACAAGGATCAGGCGGTGCCCGTGCAGATCGTGCGCACCGGCTTGCGCAGCGTGATCTACGGTACGCCGAAGGGCGATACGCTCGACCTGCGCTTCGTGCCGATCAGCGCCGACGTTCAAACCGGCGACGAACTCGTCACCAGCGGGCTCGACGGCGTGTATCCGCCGGGACTGCCGGTCGCGAAGGTCGTGCGGGTCGACAAACAGGCCGACACGGCGTTCGCGCGCGTGGTCTGCCTGCCGGTCGCGCCGGTGCGCGGCGCGCGTCAACTGCTCGTGCTGCACTACGTCAACGACGTGCCGCCGCGTCCGCCGGAAGAGCCCGACGCGGCCACCACCGCGAAGGAAGCGAAGAAGAAGGCCGGCAAATCGGCCGACGGCAAGGGCGCAGCGGATAAATCCGCCGCCAAGCCGGGGGAAAAAGCGGCCGAGAAGCCCGTGACTGAGAAATCCACCGCGAAGCCCGTCGAAAAAACGCCCGCCAAACCGGCCGCCGCAGAGAAGAAGTCCGCCGCCGCAGAGAAGAAACCGGTCCGCGAGAAGAGCGCGAAGCCACAAGCTGCGTCGGGAGCCAAGCCATGAATCGTCCGCAATACATCCTGCAGCCGGTCAATCCGTACTTCATCGCCTTCAGTCTCGCTGCGGCATTCCTGCTGAACCTGATGCCATGGGGGCGCCTCATCGGCGTGCCTGACTTCGTCGCGCTCGTGCTGCTGTTCTGGAACGTGCACCAGCCGCGCAAAGTCGGCATGGGCATCGCATTTTTCCTCGGTTTGCTGATGGACGTGCACAACGCCAGCCTGCTCGGCGAGCACGCGCTGGCGTACACGCTGTTGTCGTACGGGGCGATCACGATCCACCGCCGCGTGCTGTGGATGTCGCTCGGCGTGCAGACCTTCGCGGTGATGCCGCTGCTGGTCGTCGCGCAGCTGGTGCCGTTCGTGATCCGCTTGCTGACTGGGGCGGCGTTTCCGGGCTGGGGTTACCTGATCGACGGTTTCGTCGAAGCCGCGCTGTGGCCGATCGCCAGCGTGCTGTTGTTGATGCCGCAACGCCGCCCGGCCGATCCGGACGATACGCGGCCCATTTGATCCCGCATCGGGCCCGCCGGCCGTTCCGTTCCGACGGAATTCATCCGCTGGCCCGCCCGACGCACATCGCTGTTCATGCCCTCCGGTTCCGGCCGGATCAGGCGCACACTCATGATGGCCGTCGTCCGGCCTTTTGCAGAATCGCATGACCGAATTCAAGGACACACAGCAACAGCTCTCGAAGTTCCGCCTGCGCGTCGCGGCGGCGGGCCTGTTCGTGTTCGTCTGCTTCGGGCTGATCGGCTTCCGTTTCCTGTTCCTGCAGGTCTGGCACTACAGCAAGTATTCGCTGCAGGCCGATGAGAATCGCATCTCCGTCGCGCCGATCGTGCCGAACCGCGGCATCATCACGGATCGCAACGGCGTGGTGCTCGCCAAAAACTACTCGGCCTATACGCTCGAAATCACGCCGTCGAAGCTGAACGACTCGCTCGAAAACGTGATCGACAATCTGGCGACCGTGGTGTCGATCGATGCCCGTGACCGCCGCCGCTTCAAGAAGCTGCAGGAAGATTCGAAGAACTTCGAAAGCCTGCCCATTCGCACCCGCCTGACCGACGATGAAGTCGCGCGCTTCACCGCGCAGCGCTTCCGTTTCCCCGGCGTCGAAGTGCGCGCGCGCCTGTTCCGCCAATACCCGCTCGGGGAGACCGCGGCGCACGTGATCGGCTACATCGGCCGGATTTCGCAGCGCGACCAGGACCGTATCGACGACGCCAGCGACCAGAACGACAGCGATCCGGACCACTACGATCCGCGTCTGGACGCAAACAACTACAAGGGCACCGACTACATCGGCAAGATCGGCGTCGAGCAGAGCTACGAGACCGAACTGCACGGCCAGACCGGCTTCGAGGAAGTGGAAGTGACGGCCGGCGGCCGGCCGGTGCGCACGCTGTCGCGCACCCAGGCGACGCCCGGCAACAACCTCGTGCTGTCGCTCGATATCGGCCTGCAGCAGGTCGCCGAGCAGGCGTTCGCCGGCCGCCGCGGCGCGCTGGTCGCCATCGAACCGGCAACCGGCGACGTGCTCGCGTTCGTGTCGGCGCCGAGCTTCGACCCGAATTCCTTCGTCGACGGCATCGACCAGCAAACCTGGGACGAGCTGAATAACTCGCCCGACCATCCGCTCCTGAACCGGCCGCTGCACGGCACCTATCCGCCGGGCTCGACCTACAAGCCGTTCATGGCGCTCGCCGCGCTGACGCTGCACAAACGTACGCCAGGCTGGGGTTTCCAGGATCCGGGCTCGTACACGTTCGGTGGCCACACGTTCCGCAACGACGTGCGCTCGGGCCAGGGCTGGGTCGACATGAACCGCGCGATCGTCGTGTCGAACGACACGTATTTCTACATGCTCGCGCACGATCTCGGCGTCAACAACATCGCCAACTTCATGAAGCCGTGGGGTTTCGGCCAGATCACCGGCATCGACATCTCGGGCGAGGCGCGCGGCATCCTGCCGTCGACGGAATGGAAGCGCAAGGCGTACCGTAAGCCCGAACAGCAACGCTGGTATGAAGGCGAGACCATCAGCCTGGGCATCGGTCAGGGCTACAACTCGTTCACCATTCTGCAGCTCGCGCACGCCACCGCGACGCTCGCGAACAACGGCGTCGTGATGAAGCCGCACCTCGTGCGCGACATCGAAAATCCGATCACGAAGGACACCCGCGCGGTGGTGCGCGATCCGAGCGACAGGATCGCGGTAAAGCAGTCGGACATCGACATCATCAAGCGCGCAATGGAAGGCGTCGTGACCAACGGTACGGCGTCCAAACTGTTCATTGGCGCACAGTATCAGGCAGCCGGCAAGACGGGCACGGCGCAGGTCTATTCGCTGCAGGGTGCGAACTACAAAGGTCACGCGATCGCCGAGCATCTGCGCGACCATGCGCTGTTCATCGCGTTCGCTCCCGCCGAGCAACCGAAGATCGCGCTCGCACTGATCGTCGAAAACGGCGGCTGGGGTGCGGAGTCGGCCGGTCCGATTGCGCGCAAGGTGCTCGATTACTACCTCGTCGGCAAGAACAAGCCGGGCGCCGAGGCGGCGGCCGTCGCAGCGGCGGCATCGGCGACCCAGGACGCGTCCGCGCCGCAGGTCGGCGACGCACCGACACCGCAGGAAGGCGCGCAGCCAGTCAGAATCGCCGCAGGCTTCACCGCGTTGCCGATGCCCGGAGCGGCTTCGGCAGCGGCGGCAGCCTCTGCGGCAGCGGCGTCTTCTGCTGCCGCGAATCCCGCGTCCGCGCCGGCAGCGGCTTCCGCCGCAGCGGCGACAGGTGCGTCGGCGGCCATGCCCGCCTCTGTGTCCGCCGCCGCGAAGAAACCGGCGCCGCGTAAATCCGGCGCTCCGCATCAACCCCGTCCCGCCAGCGACCCGACGCCGACCGCCGTCGCGCGCCCCGCCCCGTCGCGGAATGACGCCACCGAGGCCACGTCGCCGCGCCAGCCGGCTACCGGCGGCATCGACGAGTAAGGAGAAAGGCATGCAATTCGACAAGCGCGCCTGGCTCGAGCGCATCAAGCAGATGTTCGCGGGCTTCGACCGCCCGCTCGCCCTGATCGTGTTTCTGCTGTTGTGCGTCGGCATCGTCACGCTGTACAGCGCGAGTCTGGATGTCCCCGGCCGTGTGGAAGACCAGTTGCGCAACATCCTGCTGACGTTCGTGCTGATGTGGGGGCTCGCCAATGTGCCGCCCACCACGCTGATGCGCTTCGCGGTCCCGCTCTATACGTTCGGGATCGCGTTACTCGTCGCGGTGGCGATGTTCGGCCTCACGCGCAAGGGCGCAAAGCGCTGGATCAATGTCGGCGTGGTGATCCAGCCATCGGAGATCCTGAAGATCGCCACACCGCTGATGCTCGCCTGGTACTACCAGCGCCGCGAAGGCGTGATGCGCTGGTACGACTATCTGGTGGGTCTTCTGATCCTCGCGGTGCCGGTCGGTCTGATCGCCAAGCAACCCGATCTGGGGACGGCCGTGCTGGTGTTCGCGGCGGGCTTCTTCGTCATTTACTTCGCGGGCCTGAGTTTCAAACTGATTGTGCCGGTGCTGATTGCCGGCGTGATCGCGGTTGCTTCGATTGCGGCGTTTCAGGACAAGATCTGTCAGCCTGAGGTGCAGTGGCCGCTGATGCACGACTACCAGAAGCACCGCATCTGTACCCTGCTCGATCCGACCTCCGATCCGCTCGGCAAGGGCTTCCACACCATTCAGGCGGTGATCGCAATCGGCTCCGGCGGGCCGCTCGGCAAAGGCTGGTTGAAGGGCACGCAAGCGCATCTGGAGTTCATCCCCGAGAAACACACCGACTTCATCTTCGCGGTGTTCGCCGAAGAGTTCGGCCTGGCCGGCGGGGTCGTGCTGCTTACGCTTTACATGCTGCTGATCGCGCGCGGGCTGTATATCGCGGCGAACGGCGCGACACTGTTCGGGCGGCTACTGGCCGGATCGTTGACGATGGCCTTCTTCACCTACGCGTTCGTCAATATCGGTATGGTGAGCGGGATCTTGCCGGTGGTCGGCGTGCCGTTGCCGTTCATGAGCTACGGCGGCACCGCACTGACGACGCTGGGGGTCGCGATCGGCCTCATCATGAGCGTTGCGCGGCAGAAGCGGCTGATGCAGAGTTAGCGCGGCGCGCGAGGCCATGGTCGAAGTTTGACGCTGGCTGGAGCAGGCCTGAACGAAGAATCAAAATGCTTAAGGGGCGCACCGTCCACGGCAGCGCCCCTTTTTCATTTACTGCGGCTCCACTTCTTTCTGATCCCGCAGTTGCGCGCTGAGCTGCTGATACTTCAGACGCGCCGCCGGATCGCCCTGCGCTGCCGCTGCCGCATAGTAGGCGCGCGCGACGTTCAGATTCTTGTCCACGCCGTCGCCGCCGCGCTCGTAGAACGAGCCGGTCACGTATTGCGCGGTCATGTCACCACCCTGAGCCGCCTTCTTGTACCAGACGAACGCCTGCTTGTTGTCGCGCTCGGTGCCGCGCCCGTCGAGAAACTGGTTGGCCAACGCGAGCTCAGCCTGCACGTGGCCCTGTTGCGCGGCCTTCAGAAACCAGCGGTGCGCCTCGACCGGGTCACGCCCGACGAACTCGCCATCGTCGTACATCTTGCCGTACACGTATTGCGCATGTGACATGTTCGCGTCGGCGGCCTTGCGCAGCCACTTTTTGCCTTCGTCGACATTGACCGGGGTGCCTTCACCGTTGAGCAGCATCATCGCGTAATTGAATTCGGCGAGCCGGCTGCCGCGCTCGGCGGCCTTGCGAAACTCGGCAAGCGCCGCACCCAGGTTGCCGGCGTTGTAGTCGGCCACCGCGGTTTGCGTCTGTGGATCGTCCGACTTCGCGACCCGGTCCTGCGCATAGGCCGCCCCGCTCGCCACGCCGCTTATCAGCAACGCCGCCGCGACCACCGCCTGCACGACGACTGCCTGCACCCTGCACTTCATGACCTCACCTCCTGCAACGCCTGACGGGTCGCGCGCAACATCCACATGACGTCGGCGGCCAGCGCGATGAAACGAAAACCGGCATCGCGATGCTGCTTCGCGCTCGCGACGTCCATGGCGAAAATGCCGGCCGCGATGCCGGCTTTGTCGGCAGCGCTGACGATCCGCGCCATCGCCTCCTGCACGTCGGGATGCTTCGAATCGCCGAGATGGCCGAGGCTCGCGGCCAGATCGGCCGGTCCGACAAACAGGCAGTCGACACCCGGCGTCGCCGCGATCTTCTCGACCTCCCGCAAGCCGCGCGCCGACTCGATCTGCACGATGGTCGCGATCTGCGCGTTGACCGTCTGCACGTAATCGCGCCGCATGCCGTAGCCCGACGCGCGCACCACCCCGGCGACACCACGCTGGCCGTCGAGCGCCCCGGCGGTCGGATATTGCGTGAGACGCACGGCATGGGCCGCCTCGTCGGCGGATTCGATGTTGGGGAACATCAGCGTGCGCGCACCGGCATCCAGCACACGCTTGACGAGCCAGCCTTCGCTGGCCGGCACGCGCACCACCGGCTCGCTCGGCAGATGCGCGGCGGCGATCGCGCGCAGTTGCGAGGCGACGTCGCCGCTATCGTTCGGCGCGTGCTCCATGTCGATCAGCAGCCAATCGAAACCGGCGTGCGCGAGCGCTTCGGCGGCGGCGTCGCTGCCGAGCGACAGCCACAGGCCGAACAGCGGATCGGCTTCCGCCAGACGTTGCTTGAGGGGATTGGTGAAAGTGCTCATCGCCGCGCTCCGTGACGGCGATCGCAGGGATCGCCTGAAACGCGGTAAAGCAGGCCGGGCTCGTGGGCCCGGCAGGAACAAAGACGATGGCGCACGCCGGTTCGGCCTGGATGCCTGTTGCGACGCAATGCGGTGACCGGCATGTCTCGCTCCGTGTGGTTATCGGAGCGATCATACCGTGTCAATAACGCGGAGGTCAGGCCGTCCCCGAAGGGGACTTTCCATGGGCGCGCAGCTGCGCCTCGAGGTCTAGTCGCGGACCACGTCGGCCCAGCAATTCGGTGTCTCGTACAGACGCACCTTGTGCAGGCGCAGATTCACGCCGTAGTGCGCGTCGTACACGTTCGCGAGAATATCGAACGCGACAGCGGCAAGGTTTTCCACGGTTGGAATGCGGTCGAGCACCACCGTCTTGTGGCCCGCCATGCTTTCCAGAAAGCCGCGCACCTGCGTGTCGCCTTCGTAGACGAGGAACGCGTGATCCCACCTGTCGACGAGATGCTCGTTGGCAAGCGATTTCACGTCGGCGAAGTCCATCACCATGCCGCGATCGGGCGCGCCTTCGGTGTCGACCAGATCGCCTTGCAGCGTGATTTCGAGCACATACCGATGGCCGTGCAGATTACGGCACTGGCTGCGGTGATCGGGGATGCGGTGACCCGCGTCGAATTCAAGTTTTCGTGTAATCGTCAGCACGGCAATCAGGGAATGTTCAGATACTTGTGGGTCTGCATCGACAGGCGCCATTGCGGATGGCGTTTGCACCACTCGATCGCGAGCTTGGTGTTGATATCGCGCGACGGGCCGTCCATCGGCTGGACGAGAAAATACTCGAAGTCGAGCTTCGCATAGTCGGACAGGCGCTGGTTGTCTTGCGGGATCACGACCTTCAGTTCGTTGCCTTTGGTCACGACGAGCGGCGCGTCGGCCTTCGGGCTCACGCAGATCCAGTCGATCGTGTCGAGCACCGGCAACGAACCGTTGGTTTCGATCGCGATCTCAAAGCCCGCGGCATGCAGCGCGTCGACCAGCGGCTGATCGATCTGCAACATCGGCTCGCCGCCCGTGCAGACCACGAAACGCTCGCCCTCGCCTTGCGGCCAATGCGACGCGATCATCTGCACCAGGTCTTCGGCGCTGCGGTACTTGCCGCCGTTCTCGCCATCGGTGCCGACGAAGTCGGTATCGCAGAAACGGCACACGGCTTGCGCACGATCTTCCTCGCGGCCCGACCACAGATTGCAGCCGGCAAACCGGCAGAACACGGCGGGACGCCCGGCATTCGCGCCCTCGCCCTGCAACGTGTAGAAGATTTCCTTGACCGCGTAACTCATGCTGCTTTCTGCCTTGTGTTCCTGAAGATGATGGGCTGCGTTGCGTTGCTGACTGCGTTGTTGCGTCGTGCGCCGTTTGTCAGAGCGGCGGCTCAGTGACCTTCTCGCCGGCTAGGTACGCCTCGTAGCCGCGCTTGCGCAAGCGGCATGCCGGACACTCGCCGCAGCCGAAGCCCCACGCATGCAGTTCGGCGCGTTCGCCGACATAGCAGGTGTGCGTCTCGATGCGTACCAGTTCGACCAGTTCGTCGCCGCCCAGCTCGTGCGCGAGGCGCCACGTGTCGGCCTTGTCGAGCCACATCAGCGGCGTTTCGAGCAGCATGCGCGTGTCCATGCCGAGGTTCAGCGCGACCTGCAATGCCTTCATCGTGTCGTCGCGGCAATCGGGATAGCCCGAGAAGTCCGTCTCGCACATTCCGCCAACCAGCACCTGCAAACCGCGCCGGTAGGCAATCGCCGCCGCGATGGTCATGAACATCAGATTGCGGCCCGGCACGAACGTATTCGGCAAACCGTTGGCCGTCGCTTCGATCTCGATCTCGCGCGTCATCGCGGTATCGCTGATCGAGCCGAGCACCGACAAATCGATCATATGGTCTTCGCCGAGCCGCTCGGCCCACGCCGGAAACGCTCGCGCGACACCCCGACGGAATCCTTCGCGGCATTCGAGTTCGACGCGATGACGCTGACCGTAATCGAAGCCGAGCGTTTCGACCGTCTCGTAACGATCGAGCGCCCAGGCAAGGCACGTGGCGGAATCCTGGCCGCCGGAAAACAGCACGAGAGCGCTACGCTTAGCGTCTTTGCGGATCACCGTGAAACTCCGTGAATGATGAGTGCCGCGTCGCGCTGCGCGAGGTGCGCCATGCGAGCAACGCGGCGCGACGCGTGCCGGCACTGCTGCCGGCCCAAAGCAGTATAGGCCGCGCCTTCTGCAGGCAGAGTCGCTGGGCGCTTATACCGTTAATCGTCGGGCGAAGGGTTCGGGGCGGATGGCGGCCTGTGCCGCGCGGCATCCAGGCGCGACGCAGGTGACACATTTGCCTGCGCGCAAGTCCTTGAACTGGCGCGATTTTATCACGCGACGCCGAATGCCGCCGAGCTGCGCCCTGGCGCAGCGTACGCGCAAGCCGAAGCCACGAATACCCGTCAGAAAAGGAAAAGCCCCAGGAATCTTGCGATTTCCTGGGGCTGAATCCTGGTGGCCTGGGACGGAATCGAACCATCGACACGCGGATTTTCAATCCGCTGCTCTACCAACTGAGCTACCGGGCCAACGAAGAACGAAATGATATCAAGGGGTCTTCAGTATGACAAGCCCCTTCCTGAAAAAAATATGTCGAGGCGGAAGCCACGCGTGAACGCCGTGCTCACACACGTCCTCACTCCCCTTTGTTCTTGCCGAGATCGACGCCGAGCTGCTTGAGCTTGCGATACAAGTGCGTGCGCTCGAGACCGGTCTTCTCCGCCACGCGCGTCATGCTGCCGTTCTCACGCGCAAGGTGATATTCGAAATACGCGCGCTCGAACGCATCGCGCGCATCGCGCAACGGAATGTCGAACGAGATCGATGCCGTTTGCGCGGCCAGCGCGCCGCTGCCCATGCCGTCGGTGGACAACATCGGCAACGCGGCCGACGACGCCACCGCTGACGCGCTCACCGGTAGCACCGGCTTGGCCGCTGCACCGCCGAGCGCCCCGGCCGAATTGCCGCGCGCGAGGCCCTGCTCGACGGCCTTCAGCAGCTTCTGCAGGGCAATCGGCTTCTCGAGGAAATTGAGCGCGCCGATCTTGGTCGCTTCGACCGCCGTATCGATGGTCGCGTGACCGGACATCATGATCACCGGCATGGTCAGTTGCCCTTGCGCCGCCCATTCCTTGAGCAAGGTCACGCCGTCGGTGTCGGGCATCCAGATGTCGAGCAGCACGAGGTCCGGCGCCTGGCGCAAACGGAACTCGCGCGCTTCCTGCGCATTTTCAGCGGCCTCCACGACATGCCCCTCGTCGCTCAGGATCTCCGAGAGCAATTCCCGGATGCCCATTTCATCATCTACCACCAGGATGGTTGCCATTTACGCTGCCCTTGTCTGCACTGTTGCTTTTGTCTTTCCCTGCGACGCACCGCTGCCGTGCGCCGGTCGCGGCCCTGTACCAGGTGCCGCGGCATCGTCCGCCAGTTGAAGGAAGAGGATCGAAATCTGCGCGCCTTCGATCACGTCGCCGGCTTTCATGCGATTGCGAATGTCGATGCGCGCGCCATGCTCGTCGACGATCTTCTTGACCATTGCAAGACCCAGACCCGTACCTTTGGCCTTGGTCGTCACATAAGGTTCGAATGCGCGCGTGAGGATGCGCGCGGGGAACCCCGGTCCGTTATCCGATACTGTCAGACGCACCGCGACGCGTACTTTGCCTTCCGTGTCGGGGTCTCCGTATTCTACTGTCCTCGTCTCGAGCAACACACGCGGATGCTCGACATCGGCTACCGCATCCTGCGCGTTCTGCAGCAGGTTGTGAATCACCTGTCGCAATTGCGTCGCGTCGCCGCGAATCGCGGGCAACGCGGCGAGTTCCACCTGGATCGCGCCCTTGCCTTCTTCGATACCGTACAGCGTGAGCACTTCGCTGACCAGATCGTTCAACTGCAGATGCGCGAGCACAGCCGGAGGCGTGCGCGCGTAGTCGCGGAAATTGTCGACCATCTGCTTCATCGCGGCGACCTGGTTGACGATCGTAGTCGCGCCGCGCTTCAATACGTCGGCGTCGGATGGCGACAGCTTGTCGGCGAGCTTCATCTGCAAGCGCTCGGCGGAGAGCTGGATCGGCGTGAGCGGATTCTTGATCTCATGCGCGAGCCGCCGCGCGACTTCACCCCATGCGATCGAACGCTGCGCGGAGATCACGTCGGAGATGTCGTCGAACACCACGACGTAGCCGGAGGTCTGCATGTCTTCGGCATCGCGGTCCGTCGCCGAGACGAGGCGCGCGCCACGCACGAGCAGCGTGAGCGGTTCGGTTTCGCCCGGCACCTGAATCGAAAACTGCTGCTGCCAGTGGCCACGATCATCGTGACCGTCGCCGCTTGCTGCTTCGCGATCGGCAAACGCCTTGCGGACCATGCCGCCGAATTCGCTCAACGCGCCGATCTGATCGAGCGACGAACCGAGGACGGTCTGGAACGGCTGACGGAAAATCCGCTCGGCGCCACGATTCGCGGTGGTGAGCCTGAACTGCCGGTCGAACACGAACACACCCGCGGTCAGATTCGCGAGGATGCTTTCCAGATACGCCTTCGAATGTTCGAGCGCGATGCGGTTGTTCTCGACCGCGGCGCGCGCTTCGGACAATTGCCGCGTCATCGCGTTGAACGACTGCGTGAGAAAGCCCAGCTCGTCGCGCGATTTGATTTCGCGCTTCGGCGTGTAATCGCCTTCGGTGATTTCCTTGGTGCCCTGCGCGAGCAGGAACAGCGGCCGCGCCAGTTGATTGCCGAGCGCGAGCGCGAGCATCATCGCGATGAAGGTGGCGAGAAACAGCGCGAGCGTCAGCGTGCCGATGTACATCTTGCGCAAGCCCGTGCGGCCAAGCGCCTTCTCCTGGTACTCGCGATAAGCGCGCTGCACCGCGTCCGCATTATGCGCGAGCGACGGCGATACCGGCTGCGTGAGTTGCAGGAAGCGTTCGGCCGGCTGCAACAGCGAAGCGTTCGAGTCGGGGATGCGCTGCACGACGCGCAGGCGCAGTACGCCCTTGCTGCCATGCGCTTGCGGATCGCCGTCCACTTCGCCTTCGATCGCCGCGTAGCCGCGACCGCGCGCCTGTTCGATCATCAGCGGCGTGGGCAGGTCGTTCGATACGAGCATCGCGTAATTGCTGGAGGCCTGTGCGACCACATGCATGTCCGGAGTCGCGCCCGACATGCTGCGCGTGGGCTCGACGATGATCGCGTCCTGCACGCCGAACTGATCGCGCAGACGCAACAGCGTGAGCGTGGTGCCAGCGGCGCCCGCGCTGGCGATCTGCTCGGACATCAGGCGGCCCTTGGTCTGCAGGTCAGACAGCGACGCGTCGAGCATGCCGCGCCCGAGATTCAGACCGGCCGTGAGCGCAGTTTCCACATTGACGTCGAACCAGGACTCGATACTGCGCGACACGAATTGATACGAGACCACGTAAATGATGCCGCCCGGCACCACGCCGACCAGCGCCATGAAGAACGCGAGTTTCGCGAGCAGCCGCGTGCCGAACTTACCCTTGCGCAGCCGCACTATGATGAGGATGACGAGCGTCGCCACGACCAGCAGAAAGATCATCGCGACCGCGACATTGGCGCCGTACAGCCACTGGTAATAGCGGTCGAAGAATTCGGTATTCGCGCTCGCGGCGGCCAGCAGCACGAGCAGCAGCACGGCCGTCACCGCGACCGTCGACACCAGCACGCGCACGACGATGCTGCTGACGCTGGTGGTTGAGCGCACTTTATTTAGCACGTTCGGTCGCCGTGAAGGTAAAGCGCTTCCATTCGGAGGCGAGGTTCCAGTCGCGGTTGTTCACCGCGTCGATCTGGAACGGCTTGGGCATCAGCGCGATGTCGAGCTGCATGCGCACCGATGCGTTGTAGGTTTCGCCGACGCGCACCTGATTGCGCTCGATCACATGCCATGAGGTGACGTGCTTGATCACGGCGAGCGCATCCTTGAGCGTGCCGAAGGCGAGCTGCAACCCGCCGGACGACACGCTCGATACGCGGTATTCGCGCGTCAGAGGCTGGAACGACAGGCGAATGCTCTGCGACACGCTCACCGGCTGCTCGTCGAACCAGTACCAGCGCGGCCGGCTCAGTTCGAAGTCGGTCGTGAAATAGAGCGGAATGCCTTTGTTGACGGCATCTTCGAGATTGCTGTTGAGCTCGAAGTCGAAACGCGCGTCGAGACTCCAACCACTGCTGTCGGCTTGCAGCGACGCGCGCTGCACCGCGATCGAATCAGCGTGCGCCGCGCCCGGCGCTGCAAGCCATACGGCCAGCGCGATCCAGAGCACGGCAGCGAGCCGAAGCGGGAAGAAGCGTTTGATGGTCACCGTTTCTGAAAGCGCGCGTAGAAAAATCCGTCGTGGTCTGAGTTCGCGCCGGCGCTGTCGTCAGCGGATTGTCCGGCATGGGAACCGGCCGAGGTATCGGCGGGCGCGCGGGCGACTGAAGGTAAAAGTTGCCCTGGCGCGTCCAATCGTACCGCATCCTGATACTTGTTTCCAAACCACTGCGCCTGCAATTCGCCTTCTTCGGGAAAGATCGAACACGTAACGTAGAGCAACTCGCCGCCTGGCTTCACGAGCGGCCAGAGCGCATCGAGGATGCGGCGCTGTTCTGCGACCAGTGCGGGGATATCGGACGCGCGGCGCAGCCAGCGAATGTCCGGATGACGCCGCACGATGCCCGATGCAGAACACGGCACGTCGGCGAGGATGCGATCGAACGGCTGGTCGATATCGTCGTGCCACTTCGCGGGCGTGCCCGCATCGCCGATGCGCACTTCCGCTTCGAGCTTGAGCCGCTGCAGGTTTTCGCCGATGCGGCGCGCGCGCGACGCATCGCTTTCGAGCGCCACGAGCTGCAGATTCGCGAGTTCGAGCAGGTGGCCGGTCTTGCCGCCTGGCGCCGCGCACGCGTCGAGCACGCGCATGCCGTCACGCACGCCGAGCAATTGCGCGGCGAGCTGCGCGCCGGCGTCCTGCACCGAGACGACCCCATCGCTGAAACCGGGGATGCGGTCCACCGGCATCGGCGTGTCGAGCCTGACGGCGTAGTCGCCGGCCCGGCTCGCGGCGATGTGATGGCTCTGCAGCACTTGCAGGTAGGCATCGACCGTCGAGCGGCGCGCGTTCACACGCAGCGTGAGCGGGCCTTGCGTGTTGCCGGTCGCGAGCACCGCTTGCCACGCGTCGGGCCATGCGCGCTTGACCGCGTCGATCCACCAGGCCGGATAGTTCCAGCGTGCGACTTCGTCGGCTTGCGCGGCGCTCAGCAGTGTCTCGCGCTCGCGCAGGAAACTACGCAGCACGGCGTTGACGAGCCCCTTCGCGAACGCGAATTCCCGACGTGCAGTGATTGCGCTCACCGCCTGATCGACCACGGTGAACGGCGTGTAGGCGGCGCTCGCTTCATCATCGACCAGCAGCGCGAGCGAGCAGGCGAGCACATGACCGACGTGCGGCGGCGGAGCTTTCTTCACCAGCTTCGCGATCAGCCATTCGGCGGTCGCGAGGCGCCGCATCGTGCGGTACGCGATGTCCTGCACCGCACCGCGCGCGGCGGCGGCGCTGCCCTCAGGCGCGGACACGAAGACGGATTGCAGCGCGGCCGGCAAGGCCGCGCCGAGACGCACGGCGCCGACAGCCTGGGCGGCACAGTCGAGCGCGAAACCCAGCGATTCGGGCGCGAGATGCAACATCGACAAACGGGATTCTCGCGGACGTGCCGACGGAGAAGCAGAACGCGAAGAAGGCTTTGATGTCATGAAAGAGGCAAAGACAGGCCGCACGGTGCGCGCGGCGCATTCAGCACACATTGTAGCGTGGCGTGGGGCGGGGGCCGCCGCGGCTGGGTGGGCAACGGTGGAGTCATGGCAAAGCTGGGGCGGGCAATCATAGGCTAATCGTGCGAGCGTAGCGGCGACCGTGGGTTCGCTGCAACGGCAGCAAAGAGGTGAAGCGAATTCGCCGGGTGGTGCTATCTGAGATTTTTTGTTAAATCATCCGGCGACGCTTCGGCATGCGCCCTCTTACGGTGCCTGAAATGAAGAAGGCGGGCCCGCAGGCCCGCCTTCTTCCGTCACGTCACTCGGCGTTACTCGAAGCGCCCAGTGCGCGCCATTTCCATCAAACGCGCGATGCGTTCCTCCGTGGCCGGGTGCGTCGAGAACAGATTCGCGATGCCGCCGCCCGACAGCGGATTCATGATCATCATCTGCGCGGTGGCCGGATGCTGCTCGGCCACGGGAAACGGGATCCCGCTCGCGTAACGATGGATCTTGTCGAGCGCCGAAGCGAGCGCTTGCGGGTCGCCGGAAATCTGCGCGCCACCACGGTCGGCCTCGAATTCCCGCGCGCGTGAAATCGCCATCTGAATCAGCGCACCCGCGAGCGGCGCCAGCAACGCGACGGCGATGCTCGCGATCGGATTCGACCGATTACCGTTCTCGTCGCGGCCGCCGAAGAACATTGCGAAGTTCGCCAGCGCGGAAATGGCGCCGGCCATGGTTGCCGACACGGTCGAAATCAGAATGTCGCGGTGCTTGACGTGTGCCAGTTCGTGCGCCATCACCCCGCGCATTTCGCGCTCGGACAGCACGCGCAGGATGCCAGTGGTGGCAGCGACCGCCGCGTGCTCCGGATTGCGGCCGGTGGCGAAGGCGTTCGGCGCATCTTCGTTGATCAGGTAGACGCGCGGCATCGGCAGGTTGGCGCGCGTGGAAAGCTCGCGCACCATGCGATAGAACTGCGGCGCGCTGCTTTCGTCGACTTCCTGCGCGTTGTACATGCGCAGCACCATCTTGTCCGAAAACCAGTACGAGAAGAAATTCATCCCGAGGGCAATCACGAGCGCGATCATCATGCCGCGCGACCCGCCGATCATCCCGCCGATCACGATGAAAAGGGCCGTGATCGCGGCCATCAACATCGCGGTTTTGACCCAATTGAACATGTCTGCAACTCCTAAAACGTGGGCTCCATCTCTGCGCCGCTAGAACGCGGCGCCTGATTGTAAGCGAAACGTTAGATAAGGACGGATGGAGAAAATTCAATCATCTTGATGCGGTGGCGAGCTTGATGCCGAGGCCGACGAACGCGCTGCCGACGCTCCGATCCAGCCACTTCTTCACCGAAGGCTTGCCCGAAAAGCGCTGCGTCACGCTGCCCGCGATCCACGCGACGAAACTGTTCCAGAGCATGCTCATCACGACGAACACCGCGCCGAGCGTGAGGAACGCGAACGTTTTGTGTTCGCTGCCGGTTGTCACGAACTGCGGGAAAAACGATACGAAGAAAAGCACGACCTTGGGATTCAGCACATTGGTCCAGAAGCCTTGCAGAAAAAGCTGCTTCAGCGACTTGGGTGCATCGGCCGCGCGTGCGTCGCCCACCGCCGTCCGCGCTGCAGGTTTGGCGAAAATCAGGCGTGCGCCGAGGTAGATCAGATAAATCGCGCCGGCGAACTTGATGACGGTGAACGCCGTGGTCGAGGCGGCCAGCAGCGCGGTCAAACCGAACGCGCACGCAAGCGAATGGACACAGCAGCCCGCCGAGATGCCGAGTGCGGACATCAGACCCGCGCCACGGCCTTGAGCGACGCTGCGCCCGACGATGTACGCCGTGTCCGGACCGGGCGTCACGTTCAGAAGGAAGACAGCAACGACGAAAAACTCGAAATGGGTAATGCCGAACATTGAAAACCTCGGGATTTGGGCGACTGCATAGAGGATTCTAACGCGCGGCAGGGTTGCGGCGGCGGTCTTGAACATCGGCCGAACGGCTGATTTTCAAGACATGCGCGAGCTGTTACTTTGCTTCGGGAAGTTGAAAGCGCTGTCCCGCGGCGAGCGTCGAGCCCGCGAGGAATTCGCGCACCGGCAGGCGCTTGCCGCCAGGTTTCTGCAATTGCGTCAAACGCAACGCGGCTTCGCCGCAAGCCACGATCACGCCGTCGGCTGAGACTTCGGTAATCGTGCCGGGCGCGCTGTTGCCTTGGGCCTGAGCGGGAATCGCGGCCCAGATTTTGACCGAGCTGCCGTCTTCCAGCGTGCCCACGCCACCGGGGAACGGATCGAACGCACGCACCTGGCGCGCAAGCACCTCGGCCGGGCGGCGCCAGTCGAGGGCGGCTTCTTGCTTGCCGATTTTTTCCGCGTAGGTCACGCCGTCCGCCGGTTGCGGGGTCGATGTCAGCTTGCTGTTGCGCTCGAGTTCGAGCAACGCGTCGACGATGAGCTTCGCGCCATCCTGCGCCAGACGGTCGTGCAGCGTGGCGGTGGTGTCGTCGGCGGAAATCGGCGTGCGTGCTTCGGAGATCATCGCGCCGGTGTCGAGGCCGACGTCCATCTGCATCAGCGTGATGCCGGTTTGCGCGTCGCCCGCTTCAATCGCGCGATGGATCGGCGCCGCACCGCGCCAGCGCGGCAGCAACGACGCATGAATGTTGATGCAGCCAAGCCGTGGAATATCGAGCACTTCCTGCGGCAGGATCAGGCCGTAGGCGGCGACCACCATGACGTCGTGTGGCGTGGCGCGCAGCTGCTCGATCGCGGTCGCGGCTTCCGCCGGGTATTTGCCAGCGCGGCGCAGCGAAGGCGGCTGCGCGACCTCGAGCCCGTGCTCCTGCGCGTAGCGCTTGACGGGGCTCGCCTGCAATTTCATCCCGCGCCCAGCGGGCCGGTCAGGCTGGGTCAGCACGAGCGGCACCGGAAAACCGGCACGGTGAATCGCGGCCAGCGCGGCCGCAGCGAACTCCGGCGTACCGGCAAAGATGACGCGCAACGAATGACTCATGAACGGGGACGATAGACGAGGTGAACGCGCATTACATGGCGTGGGCGAGCTTTTTCATCTTGCTTTTGATACGCGTCTGCTTCAGCGACGACAGGTACTCGACGAACACGCGGCCCATCAGGTGATCCATTTCGTGCTGGATGCACACGGCGAGCAGCCCTTCGCAATCCAGTTCGAAGGTTTCGCCCTTCTCGTTCAAGGCGCGCACACGCACTTTCTCGGCGCGCTCGACGTTGTCATAAATGCCCGGCACGGAGAGGCAACCCTCTTCCGAGAGCTTGCGCTCATCGCTCGACCAGAGGATTTCCGGATTGATGAACGCGAGCAACTGGTCGTGCGTGTCCGATACGTCGATCACGATCACGCGTTCGTGCACGTCCACCTGGGTCGCGGCGAGGCCGACGCCGGGCGCTGCATACATGGTCTCCGCCATGTCTGCGACGAGACGGCGAATCCGGTCGTTGACCTGTTCGACCGGCTTCGCAACCTTGTGCAGACGCTTGTCCGGATAGTTGAGGATATTCAGTAAAGCCATGATTTCGAGTGTGATTTGAGGCGCCGCTGACCGTGGAAGGGTTCGCGTTGGCCGTTCGGCCAGGTTGTGGGCCCATCGTATTGCGCCGAGGATAGATGGTGTCGAACCGGTTCGATTCAACGCGCCACATGCGCTAGACGACGGGCTCGCGCGGGTGGGCGCGGCGCTGCGGTTATTTCGGATGATGAAAATTTTAGCATGGCGCCCGCCTGCCCGCTGGCCCTGCAGAAGGAGCGACTCGCAATGCACACCTTGCCCGCAACCGACATCGAACTCGCCGCGTGGCTGCGGCTGTCGCTCGCACCGGGGCTGAAACCCGCGGCGCTGCGCTTGATGCTAAGCGCTTTTGGATTGCCGGGAGCGATTTTAGGTCAATCGCCGCAAGCCCTGGCCGGGGTCGCCGGCGAAGCCGCAGCGCGCGCCGCGCTCGCGCCGCCGGGCCCCGAATTCGACGCCCAGCTCGACGCGGTGATCGCATGGCGCGAGCTGCCCGGCAATCAGGTCGTGACACTCGACGATCCCGCGTACCCGCCCGCACTGCTGACCATGCCCGACCCGCCGCCACTTCTATATATAAAAGGCCGGCTCGATCTGCTGCATACGCGAGCGGTCGCTCTCATCGGTAGCCGCAGCGCGACGCCGCAAGGCGTCGAAGACGCGGAGCGTTTCGCACGCGAGCTGTCGGCTGCAGGTGTGGTCATCGTATCGGGACTGGCGCTCGGCATCGACGGCGCCGCGCATCGGGGCGGCCTGGAAGGCATCGGCAGCACGGTCGCGGTGATCGGTACCGGCGCGGATCTCGTGTACCCGGCGGCGCATCATGCGCTGGCGCGGCAGATCGCGGTGCAGGGCGCGATTCTCTCGGAGTGGCCGCTCGGCACGCCCGCGCGCGCCGCCAATTTTCCGCAACGTAACCGCCTGATCGCCGGGCTGGCCAGCGGCGTGGTGATCGTCGAGGCGGCGATGCGCTCTGGCTCGCTGATCACCGCGCGGCTCGCCAATGAAATGGGACGCGACATCTTCGCGTTGCCCGGCTCCATTCACGCGCCGCTGTCGCGCGGATGTCATCGGATCATCAAGCAAGGCGCAAAGCTGGTGGAATCGCCCGAGGAAGTGCTGGAAGAATTGGGCTTTGCCAGGCGGCCGGCGGTTCGTGCTGCGCCGGCTTCAACGCAGACTGTGCTTCAGGATGGCGTCGATTCGCGGAATACGCCGCCAGTCGGCGCTTCGGCAAAGCTTCAGCCCACGCTGGCAACCGCGCCGGCCGGCGATGTGAATCACTCGAAATCGGCGAGTTCAGA
Source organism: Paraburkholderia fynbosensis (assembly GCF_902859935.1). Classification (GTDB taxonomy): domain Bacteria; phylum Pseudomonadota; class Gammaproteobacteria; order Burkholderiales; family Burkholderiaceae; genus Paraburkholderia; species Paraburkholderia fynbosensis. Next base: position 201,305 of record NZ_CADIKI010000007.1, on the reverse strand, counting down.
CACGAGCGCAGCGGTATGTGCCGGCTCGGAGGCCGCGCCTGACTCGACCACGCTGTCGATAGCAGCAGGAACACCGCTGAAACCACGACCCGCGGCGGCGCAGCAAGCAGCGGCCCGCGCCGGTTTCGCAACGCCAGAACCGCCCGCGCCGCCCCTGACCCCGGCCACTCCCGATGCGCAGCGACTCCTCGCGGCGCTCGGCCACTCGCCCACCACGCTTGAAATCCTGGCCACCCGCACCGAGATGGAGGACTCGGCCCTGCAAACCACGTTGCTGCAACTGGAACTTGCCGGACAGGTGACCTTGCTGCCCGGTGGCCGTTTCATGCGGGCCAGCCACAGCCGAACTCGCGCGGACCAGGGTTGACCACCCTTCGGCATCGCCCATGCTACATTCGCGCCAAAGCACCTGACAAAGTACGCAAGGAACCCACCACATGCCCGCGCTGAATCTCGACACCGACCAAGACCGGATCGCCGAGCGCGTCAACGAGCCCGACACGCTGTTCGTGGCCTGCCTATGCGCGGAATGGTGCGGGACCTGCCGTGATTATCGGGACGCTTTCGACAAACTGGCCGACCGGCATCCCGATATCTGTTTCGCATGGATCGACATCGAAACCCATGCGGATCGCTTCGACGACCTGGATGTCGAGAACTTCCCGACCATCCTGATCGAAGACTCGGTCACAACACGCTTTTTCGGTACGGTTTTGCCACAGGCGTCGATTGTGGAGCGGATGTTGCTGGACCTGACGGCCGTGCCTGGCATCACCGGCGCGCCGAAGCTGCGGCCCGCGCTGACACTCGCCTGAACGCGGCGGCGCCGCCGCTCGACTGTCGCTGCGAGAGCGTGCTGAAAGCGCTACACAGCAGGTTTTCCGCAGCTTGCCCAACGTCTGAGCGCGCAATTATGATGGCGCGCTTTCAAGGCACTTGACACGCCGCCTTCGCGCCGTGTGCTATAAAGCGGTCGTCAATGGGTCGCAAAGGTCGCAAACGAGGGTCGCGCGCTTAAATGGCGCACTCAAGGCCATCAACCCGGATCCACCAACCTCACATCGAGTCATGTCCAAAGCACTGATCATCGCCGAAAAGCCTTCCGTCGCGAACGACATCGCGCGCGCTTTGGGCGGCTTTACCAAGCATGACGAGTACTACGAAAGCGACGACTACGTCCTTTCCTCGGCAGTCGGCCACCTGCTGGAAATTGCCGCGCCCGAAGACTACGAAGTCAAGCGCGGCAAGTGGAGCTTCGCCAATCTGCCCGTCATTCCGCCACATTTCGATCTGAACCCGATCGCCAAGAGCGAGTCGCGCCTGAAGGTGCTGACCAAGCTGCTCAAGCGTAAGGACGTCGACCGTCTGATCAACGCATGCGACGCGGGGCGCGAGGGCGAGCTGATCTTCCGCCTGATCGCGCAGCACGCCAAAGCCAAGCAGCCGGTGCAGCGTCTGTGGCTGCAATCGATGACGGCCGGCGCCATCCGTGACGGCTTCGCCCGTCTGCGCAGCGACGAAGAGATGCAGCCGCTCGCCGATGCGGCGCGCTGCCGCTCGGAGGCGGACTGGCTGGTCGGCATCAACGGCACGCGGGCAATGACCGCGTTCAACAGCAAGGGCGGCGGCTTCTTTCTGACCACGGTCGGGCGGGTGCAGACGCCGACGCTGTCGATCGTCGTCGAGCGCGAAGAGAAGATTCGCCGCTTCGTGCCGCGCGACTACTGGGAAGTGAAGGCGGAGTTCGTCTGTGCGGGCGGCTTCTACGAAGGCCGCTGGTTCGATCCGAAATTCAAGCGCGACGAGTTCGACCCGGAAAAGCGCGATTCGCGTCTGTGGGCGCTGCCCGCGGCAGAAACGATCGTCGCCGCCTGCCGCGGCCAGATCGGCACGGTGACCGAAGAATCGAAGCCGTCCACACAGCTGTCGCCGGCCCTCTTCGACCTGACCAGCTTGCAGCGCGAGGCCAATGGCCGCTTCGGCTTCTCGGCGAAGAACACACTGGGCCTCGCCCAGGCGCTGTATGAAAAGCACAAGGTGCTGACCTATCCCCGGACCGACGCTCGCGCGCTGCCGGAAGACTATATGGATACGGTCAAGCAAACGCTCGGCATGCTCAAGGAAAGCAACAACTATTTGCCGTTTGCCAAGCAGGTGCTCGACAAGGGCTGGGTGAAGCCGAACAAGCGCATCTTCGACAACTCGAAGATCAGCGACCACTTCGCAATCATCCCGACGCTACAAGCGCCGAAGAATCTGTCCGAGCCGGAGCAGAAGCTCTACGACCTCGTCGTGAAGCGCTTCCTGTCGGTGTTCTTCCCCGCCGCCGAATACCGGGTGACGACGCGGATCACGCAAGTGGTCGGCCATCACTTTAAAACCGAAGGCAAGGTGCTCGTCGAACCAGGCTGGTTGCAGGTCTACGGCCGCGAAATCAGCGGTGAAGACGCGAACCTCGTACCGGTGCAAAAGGACGAGAAGGTCAAGACCGACAAGATCGCCGCTCAGCAACTGGTGACGAAGCCGCCTGCACGCTACAACGAAGCGACCTTGCTGTCGGCGATGGAAGGTGCGGGCAAACTTGTCGAAGACGACGAGTTGCGCGAAGCGATGGCGGCCAAGGGGCTTGGCACGCCGGCTACGCGTGCGGCCATCATCGAAGGTCTCCTCGGTGAAAAGTATCTGATCCGCGAAGGCCGCGATCTGATTCCGACCGCTAAAGCCTTCCAGTTGATGACGCTGTTGCGCGGCCTCGGCGTGAAAGAGCTGACCGCGCCTGAACTCACCGGCGAGTGGGAATACAAACTCTCGCAGATGGAACGCGGCAACCTGCCTCGCGATGCGTTCATGCAGGAAATCGCACGCATGACGCAAACCATCGTCAAGCGCGCGAAGGAATACGATTCCGACACGATCCCGGGCGATTACGCGACGTTGCAGACGCCGTGTCCGAATTGCGGCGGTCAGGTGAAGGAGAACTACCGGCGTTTCGCCTGTTCGAAATGCGAGTTTTCGATTTCGAAGATTCCGGGCGGACGCCAGTTCGAAATTCCAGAAGTCGAAGAACTCCTGCAGAACAAGACGATCGGACCGCTGTCGGGCTTCCGCAGCAAAATGGGGCGGCCGTTCTCGGCGATCCTCAAGCTGTCGTTGGACGACGAGATCAAGAACTACAAGCTCGAGTTCGATTTCGGCCAGGATGCGGGCGGCGAAGACGGTGAGCCGCCTGACTTCTCGGATCAGCAGCCGGTGGGCGCTTGCCCGAAGTGCAAGGCTCGCGTGTTCGAACACGGCATGAGCTACGTCTGCGAGAACTCGGTCGCCAACCCGAAAACCTGCGACTTCCGCTCGGGCAAGGTGATCCTGCAACAGGAAATTGCCCGCGAGCAGATGGCCAAGCTGCTCGAAGAAGGCCGCACGGACCTGCTGACGAACTTCAAGTCGTCGCGCACCGGACGTAACTTCAAGGCGTTCCTCGTCAAGCAGAACGACGGCAAGATCGGCTTCGAATTCGAGAAGAAAGAGCCGTCGGCGAAGACTGCCGCGAAGACCGCGGCGGCCAAATCGGCTGCGAAGGCGGCGCCGGAGCCGGACGATGGAGAAACGGCAGTGGCGGTGAAAACTGCGCCCGCCGCTAAAAAGGCTGCGGCGAAGAAAGCGCCTGCGAGCAAAACCGCAGCAGCCAGGAAAGCGCCCGCGAAGAAGGCGGTAGCGCGTAAAACCGGCTCCTGATTCAAGCTGATAGCCGCGCCGGAAGACGTTTCTGGTCCGGCAGGTCTAATCCGCGCTTGCCATAAAAAAGGCGCAGTCACTTTCGGTGACTGCGCCTTTTTAATGTCCGCAGGCATACGCCTGCGTTGCTGTCTTCTGTCGTCCCAACCGTTACAGCGGCGACAAAGCCGTTGGCCGGGTGCGATTCGTCGTCTTTGTCAAAGTCTTCGGCACGGGTGCCAGCTCGCTGTCCAGCAGCCGCGACAGCGGCTCCGCGCCATCGAACGCTTCCGGCGGCATGGAGTCCGCGGAATCGAACGCCGCCGACGTAACGGGCCGCTCGAGGCCGTCCTTGATCCATTGCTCACCGAGCACGCTGTTCGGCGTCTGGTTGAAGTGCTCGACCAGATGATCGATGAACGTGCGCACCTTCGCCGGCAAGTGACGACGGCTCGGATAGGCGATGTTGATCTCCACCTGCGGCAAGCGGTAATCGCCGAGCAAGCGCACCAGCCTGCCGCGTGTCATGTCGCGGCCGATCAGGTAGCTCGGCAGAATCGCGAGGCCCATGCCGAGCAGCGCAAACTGCCGCAGCATTTCCGTGTTATTCGCAACGATGACGTTCGAGGGACGCACGCGCACTTCGCCTTCCGGGCCCGTGAACACTCGCTCGTCGCCCCAGTATTCGGAGGGCAGACTCAGGCACGGATGCTCCAGCAGATGCTCGGGACGTGTCGGCGTGCCGTGCTTCTCCAGATAGGCCGGCGTCGCGCACACGGTCATACAGCCGGTGGTCAGGCGCCGCGTGACGATGCTAGCACTGCGCATTTGCCGCGCAATCACCACGCCGACGTCGAAGCCTTCTTCGACGAGATCAACCTGGCGGTCGACCAGCGTGACATCGGGGATGACTTTCGGATAGCGCTCCGCGTACGTTTGAAGCACGGGCGCGAGATTATGCAAACCAAAGACGACCGGTGCGACGATTCGCAACGTGCCGACCGGCTCGTGATTACGTGCCACCACCATCTGTTCGACGTCTTCCAGTTCGTCGAGAATCTGGCGCGCACGCTCGAGATACACCTGACCTGATTCGGTCAGCGACAAGCTTCGGGTTGTGCGATTGAGCAGCCGCGTACCAAGACGGCCTTCGAGATCGGCAACGTGACGGGTGGCGACCGCGTTGGAAATATCCATCGCGCTCGCAGCGCGGGCAAAACTGCCGAGATCCGCCACTTTGACGAAAACTCGCATCGACTGCAAATGATCCATAGGACAACTCCTGCCGTGTTACAGCTTCCTGACAATTGGTGAAAACCAGTGCAGCGAACTTGGAATTCTCCTACGACTCGCGAAATCGTGCAGAAGTTGCCCGCGAAACATGAAATATTGTCAATTTTCGTGCGACTGTATTCCCTAATGTGGGGCATGACCGTCAATTGTTCCGTGAAAAGAAACAATTTGCTGCGGCGCAGCTAGTACAGGCTTTTTTGTTCGAACAGACGTAAAGGTCGCTTCGGCATTGCGAAATCAGAAAAAATCCTTGAGCGGGGGCCAATCGGCAAAGAAAAAGCCGCCCGAAGGCGGCTTGGGTCACGAAGTGAACACTCACATGTTCAAGCTGCGAGTTTCCCTTCGAGCGCCTTTTTGGCCTGCGTCAAAGCGGGGGGCAAACCATTTCGCAATGTGTCGAATAGCTCCGCATGCAGCGCGAGTTCGTTGCGCCACGCGGCGTCGTCGACCGAGATCACCTGCTCAAACTGCTCACGGCTGAAGTCCAGCCCGCTCCAGTCAATGTCCTCGTAGTGAGGCGACACGCCGAAAGCGTGCTCCTCGCCCTGCGCCGTGCCTTCGATCCGGCCGACCATCCAGCTCAACACGCGCATGTTCTCGCCAAAACCCGGCCAGGCGAACTTGCCGTCCGCGCCTTTGCGGAACCAGTTGACGCAGAAGATTTTCGGCAGCTTGGCGTTCAGTTTTTCAAGACGCTCGCCGGTTTTCAGCCAGTGGCTGAAGTAGTCGCTCATGTTGTAGCCGCAGAACGGCAGCATCGCGAACGGATCGCGGCGCACCACGCCCTGCTGGCCGGCGGCGGCGGCGGTCGTCTCGGAGCCCATGGTCGCCGCCATGTAGACACCTTCGACCCAGTTACGCGCTTCGGTGACGAGCGGCACGGTGGTCGAACGGCGGCCCCCGAAGATGAATGCATTGATCGGGACGCCCGCCGGATTTTCCCAGTCCGCATCGATCGACGGACATTGCGAGGCCGGCGCCGTGAAGCGTGCATTCGGATGCGCCGCCTTGCGTCCGCTTTCCTTCGCGCTGGCCGGCGTCCAGTCCATGCCCTGCCAGTCGATCAAATGCGCGGGCGGCTCGTCGGTCATGCCTTCCCACCAGACGTCGCCGTCGTCCGTCAGCGCGACGTTCGTGAAGATGACGTTTTCCTTCAGCGTGGCCATCGCGTTGAAGTTGGTCTTTTCGCTCGTGCCCGGCGCGACGCCGAAATATCCCGCTTCGGGATTGATCGCGTACAGACGGCCATCCTTACCCGGCTTGATCCAGGCGATATCGTCGCCGATCGTGGAGATTTTCCAGCCGTTCAGGCCTTCCGGTGGAATCAGCATCGCAAAGTTGGTCTTGCCGCACGCCGACGGAAACGCCGCCGCGACGTGATGCTTGCGGCCTTGCGGCGACGTCACGCCGAGAATCAGCATGTGTTCGGCGAGCCAGCCTTCGGCGCGGCCCATCGTCGAGGCGATGCGAAGCGCGAAACACTTCTTGCCGAGTAGCGCATTGCCGCCGTAGCCCGAGCCGTAGCTCCAGATTTCGCGCGATTCGGGGAAATGGACGATGTACTTGGTCTTGTTGCACGGCCAGGACACGTCTTTCTCACCCGCCGCGAGCGGCGCGCCGACCGAATGGACGCACGGCACGAAGTCGCCCTCTTCGCCCAGCACGTCGTACACCTGGCGACCCATGCGCGTCATGATGCGCATGTTGGTCGCGACGTACGGGCTGTCGCTCAACTCGACGCCGATGTGTGCGATCGGCGAGCCGAGCGGCCCCATGGAAAACGGCACCACGTACATCGTCCGGCCGCGCATCGCACCGTCGAACAGGCCATCGAGCGTGGCGCGCATGTCGTCCGGGGCGATCCAGTTATTGGTGGGACCCGCGTCTTCCTCACGCTGCGAGCAGATGAAGGTGCGATCCTCGACGCGCGCGACGTCGGAAGGATCGGACCATGCCAGATAAGAATTGGGACGTTTCGCTGGATTGAGCTTCTTGAGGGTGCCCGCTTCGACCATCTGTGCGCAAAGGCGGTCGTACTCCTCCTGCGAGCCGTCGCACCAGACGATCCTGGCCGGCTTGGTCATCGCGGCAACCCGCCGGACCCAGTCGATCAGTTTGCGGTTCTTGACCCACGCTGGCGCCTCGATAGCTGGCTGTCCTTCGAATGAGGGATGATTCATCGACCTGTCTCCGTTTGAAAGCAATAGAAAAACGGTACCAGCCCGGCGACGCTGCATGCGAGAGGCATTCAATTCATCACGCGAGGTGTCGACTACCCGACGCGCAATTGCGCAGGTCATCCTGAGCCATCCAGTCTGTCTGGCGGAGGCGCCCTATTGACGGGCTTCTGCAACCGTCTGTAAAGCGGCTTGCCTCAACACGCAACAAACTGTTAAAAACGATTTCAATTTGCCCTTGGCGTGGTGCTGTTGTACTTTGCAGCAGCATCTACGGTAAGGCATCCTGCCACACCGGCATGTGACCTAAGTCACATGGAGGGACAGTGAGCATAACACTCGGTTCCGCACCGTCATGGTGCGCCGCAAGACACATACCATGAAGATTGCCATCCTCGACGACTACCAGGACGCTGTTCGCAAGCTCGACTGCTTTCAATTGCTGGCGGATCACGAAGTCAAAGTTTTCAACAATACCGTGCGCGGACTCGGCCAGCTCGCAAGCCGTCTCGCCGAAGTCGACGCGCTCGTCCTGATTCGCGAACGTACCCGAATCAACTCGCAACTGCTCGACAAATTGCCGCGTTTGCGCATGATCAGCCAGACCGGCAAAGTGGCCGGCCACATCGATCTTCCGGCCTGCACCGAGCGCGGTGTCGCCGTGCTGGAAGGCACCGGCTCGCCGTTCGCGCCGGCCGAACTGACGTGGGCTCTCATCATGGCGGCGCAGCGCCGCATTCCGCAATACGTAGCTAACCTTAAGCAAGGCGCCTGGCAGCAATCCGGCCTGAAGACGTCGGCGCTGCCGCCGAACTTCGGTCTGGGCCAGGTGCTGCGCGGTCAAACGCTGGGGATTTGGGGTTACGGCAAGATCGGCCGTCTGGTCGCCGGCTACGGCAAGGCGTTCGGCATGAACGTGCTGATCTGGGGCCGCGAGCATTCGCGTGAAGCTGCTCGCGCCGACGGGTATGGCGTGGCCGAGAGCCGCGAAGCGCTTTTCGAGCAGACCGACGTGCTGTCCTTGCACCTGCGTCTGCACGACGACACGCGCGGCATCGTCAAGCAGGAAGACCTGATGCGCATGAAGCCGACCGCCTTGCTCGTGAATACGAGCCGGGCCGAACTGCTCGACGAAAACGCGCTGGTGAGCGCGCTGTCGCGCAACCGGCCGGGGATGGTCGCCATCGATGTCTACGAAAGCGAGCCGATCCTGCAGGGCTACAGCCTGCTGCGAATGGAGAACGTGATCTGCACGCCGCACATCGGCTATGTGGAACGCGAGAGCTACGAGCAGTATTTCACCGCGGCGTTCAACAACATTCTGGCGTTCGACGCCGGCGATACCGCCAGCGTCGCGAATCCGGAAGCGTTGCAGGGCGGGCGCCGGCGGTAAGGCTGGGCGTTGACTGGCTGCCGGCGACGATTGCCGGCGCCTGGTGGCCGGCCGGTACGCGACCTCACGCGCAACCCATCCGCGCAGCTCAGCTCGACTCAGCGCGCTTCGTGCGCGCCAGCCTCCAGCAGATCGGGTACGCGCTCGAGGAAGGTCTCGCCATCGGCGCGACCGAGATTGTAGGCATGCGTCATCTGCGAAGGGCTCGTGTAATCCCAGCTCGAAATCGGCACCTTGCGCGACGGCTGCACGTAAAGCCGTTGCTGCGCGCCGTGCGGCACGACGAACATCTGTGGCCGTGGGTAGAGGCGCGTGACCATCACCAGCACGTTACCGGGGGCGTTCGCGTCGAGTGCGCCGACCGGCACGTTGTCGACCATGCCACCGTCCAGCACCGGCCGGCCGTTGCGCCGCAGAACCGGCGTAAACGGCGGCGTACTGGATGATTGCAGGATCAGATCCGCGAGATCCTCGACGCTCGCGCAATCCTGCGCACGCACGAATTCCGGATGAAAGCCGAGCGTCTGACCCAAGGTCGGATGCAGCGTCTTGCGCACGTATTTCTCGATGTTGTACGCGATCAGGCCCGCGGCGACTGCGCTGCGCGCGCCCAGCCAGCGCGGCAGATGCGAGACGCCGATGCGGATTTCCGGCGCGCCGGCAAGCGTCGAAAACTTCTCGCCGTAGATGTCGAGCAGCGCCTGCCGGTAGATCCGGTAGTGCGGAAACACCGACTCGCCGCGCAGCAGGTTGCCCCAGTAAGCGTTGCGGGTGTTGTGGCGCAGTGCGTCCTGGTAATAGCGCATGACCCAGCCCGAGTCGCGCGTGTAGAGCATGCACGCGGTCGCGGCGCCGGCCGAAATGCCGGTAATGACGCGCGGCCGGACCTGTAACTCCGGCTGCACCACGTCCCAGAAACCCGCCTGCCACCAGCAGCGGTTGCCGCCACCGGCGAATACGACCTGATCGAACATTCCTGGTTTTTCCTCTCGTGCGGCTTGCCGCGCTGTTTCTGTCTCAGTCGAGCAGCGCGTACGTCGTGGTGGCGTGGACGGCCATGTTGCCGGTTTCATCGAACAATTCGACTTCGCCGAACACCAGATTGCGGCCCATGCGCAGCACGCGCGCGGTGATCAGCACGTCGCCCTTGCGGACCGCACGCATGAAGTTGATGTTCAGCGACACCGTGCTCATCGGCTTGAAGCCGCCGAGCGCGGCCGAAATGGCGACGATCATCGCCGTGTCGGCGGCCGCCATGAACACCTGGCCGCAGATCACGCCGCCCGCATGGCGCAGGCCGCCGGAAAACGGCAGGCGCAGTGTGGCGCTTTCTTCATCGACTTTGACCGGGGTCAGCGTGAGCGCACGGACCCATGGCGCGAGGATGCGGTCGAGCAACTCGATAATTTCTTTCTCATCCATGGCAGTCCCCGGTCGAAAGCCGCGCGACGCTTCGCGCGGTGAGGTGTCCGCGACATGATACCGGGACGATCAGCGCCGCGCCTTGTTCACGCTGGTGGCGCCATCGAGGGGAATGGCTCCCATCTGCCGACGCGAATATTTTTAAGAAATTTACTAAAGGGGGGCTTGGCAAGCTCAAAAAGTTACTGCATAATTTCGCTTCTGTTGGGGGCGTTAGCTCAGTTGGTAGAGCAGCGGACTCTTAATCCGTAGGTCGAGTGTTCGAGTCACTCACGCCCCACCAAAGAATTCTGCTGCTGGAAATCAAGCACTTGCGAGCGATCGCGGTGCTTTTTTTTCGTCTGTAGCAAGCGCGTAGCGGCGTCAAAAACTCGCCTTTGCCGGAAATCTGCCGGAGTTCGAGAATCCGGACTAAGCATCTCATCAATGTCTCTGGAGCTTGAAAATGGCATGTATCAGCGAACGCGGCGCCTACTGGCGTGCAGAGGTCCGTCGATGCGGCTACAGGCCGGTTCAACCGACTTCGACACGAAGCAGCATGCGCAGCAATGGGCTCGTCGCATAGAAGGCGAGATGGACTCAGGGTTGTACCTCGACCGACCGATCGAAGTCAGAGCGCACCACATGCGCGAAGCGCTCGGACGCTACCAGGAAGATTGCATAAGAAGCTCTCATTGCTCGATGCCCCATCAAGGCGATGAACAGGTCCAGCGTCTCGGTCAGCGTATTGGCCCACACACAAGTGGGTTGCGCCCCTTCGCGGCGCGCAACGTATAGAGGTGATCTCTCTGACCGGTTCGGCAACGCTTGCAGCGGTCGGCGCGCCGGGCGCGGACACGCCAATGACCAGGTCGAGAATTGCCTACCGACTGTTGCCGGATGGAATTACACGGTGCGGCTCTACCGTCCACGTGCTGAGATCCTCAGCGGGGCATGGACGTTTCCGGAAGCCGCACCCGTCAATTGACCGGCCCACACGCGCATAGCGGTGCAACGGTACTATGCGGTCCACGAGCGCTCGCTCATTTGCCGCTATTGCTCGAATTTCGGCCGCACGAAATAGATATTTCAAGGGCCGCTGCGGATCGGACGCGACCTCGACCGCCGGCGGCGCCCGCGCTTCAATTAGACAGTGGCTGCTCCATTTTTGCGAAGCAGGATCGCGTCGAGATCCACGATCACGATTAACTAGTCGAACTTGACCAAGTCCTTGAAGATCAATCGACCCCAGCTATTCCCGCGCGCCTGGACAAGCAACCCGACTTCCGAAAGCCCGCCCAGCGGGATCGGGGCGAAACCAAGTTTTTCCGCAAGCGCACCAATCTCCGCTGCGGCGCTGTCATCGTCGCTCGATAGGAATACTGCTCTCCTACCACCGTGTACGGCCGGATCCTGGCCCAGCACAGCAGCGACCAAATGATTGAAGCCCTTGACCAGTCTTCCGCCAGTGAAGGCGTGCGCGACGACCTTGGAAGAGGGCTGTCCTCCCAATTCCTCAGGGGGCACGCCGTAGGCATTGGTCACATCGACGATGGTCTTCCCCTGCCAGGTGGGCAGCGCCTTCGCGACCTCCCGGTGCGACTCGAAACGGACAGCCAAAAAAATGATGTCCGCTTTGACGGCGTCCGCCAGTTTTTTGGGGATGATCGCAGGTCCAATCGCGGCCACCTCGGATGCAAAGCTTTCGGGGTCGCGCGTGGTTGCAACGGATACTTCGATGTCGCTACGGGCAAACGCCTTTGCAAGAGCTTGGCCGACCTTGCCAAAACCGATAATTGCAAAGCTCATATATTCTCCTTTGGTTCACCACGCCCTACGGGCTCCGAATACCGAACGGAGTGACCGGCCGGGCGCGGCGCGTCAAATTTGCGCCAGGCCACCATCGACGGCGACCTCGCTGGCGGTCATGAAGCTGCTGTCCTGCGACGCGAGAAAAGCAGCGACCGCCCCGATCTCCGCCGGATCGGCCATGCGCTGCAGCGGATTCATCGAGGCGAAGGCCTTCATGCCTTCCTCGCCTAGTGCCTCCTTCGCCAGTTCGGTCGCCGTCGGCCCAGGCGACAGTACGTTGACCCGGATGCCAGTGCCCTTCAGGTCCTCCGCCCAGGTCCGCGCGAGATTGCGCACTGCGGCCTTGCTCGCGCTATAGACGCTGAATGCCGGGGCTCCCGTGGTGCCGGCGCTCGATCCGGTCAGGATGATCGAACCGCCTCGGCCCATCAGCGGCAACGCCTTCTGGATAGTGAAGATCGAGCCTTTCACGTTGGTATTGAAGATATCGTCAATGTGCTCGGCAGTGATCTTGCCGAGCGGAAGCGGGCTTCCGGCCCCGGCATTGGCGAAGACGATGTCGAGGGTTGCGCGCTCGGCCTTCACGGCCGCGTAGAGTCGGTCGAGGTCGGCCGGCTCGGAGACCGAGCCTTTCACCGCGCGGGCATTGGGCCCGAGGTCGGCCACAGCGGCGTCGAGCGCTTCTTGTCGGCGGCCGAAGATAAAGACGAAGGCGCCCTCTTCGATGAAGCGCTGTGCCGCGGCGCGGCCGATGCCGGTAGCGCCGCCGGTGATCACGGCGGTCTTTCCATTCAGTCTGGTCATGTCATGGATCCTTTGTTGGGGTTGCACAAGTATCCAGACCTGATTACATTAGGACAAGTATGCACTTTTTGGTAAGTACCAAAACATGACGACGTCCTCTCAAAACTGCGATACCGGCTGTGGGCTCAACGCCACGCTGCGCATCATCTCGGGCAAGTGGAAACCGCTGATCCTGTTTTTTTTGCGCGACGGCCCGAAGCGCTACGGCGAGCTCAAGCGCTTGACACAAGGCGTCAGCGACAAGGTGCTGATCCAGCAGTTGAAGGATCTGGAGGCCGATCGAGTGCTAGCGCGGACCGACTACAAGGAGGTGCCGCCGCGTGTCGACTACGCGCTGACCCCGCTCGGTCGCAGCCTGGCCGACGCGATCGTCCCGCTGTGCACCTGGGGAACCGAGAATGCGGCGGAAATGGCAAGCATCTTCGCCAAGCGCGACGCTTCGGGACAACCATCGCCGTGATTGCAAATCGACCGTGCGCTTTGGTCGGTTTGGTGCGCTCGCCGTCGGCCCGAATACGGCCATGAGCGTTCCCTTGCACTCTATCGGGAACGCCTACTGACGAGCAGCAAACCGCCATTCAGCAAGGCGGCAACCGACCATTTCCATCAGCTCCGATTGCCTTCTTTAACGCCAGTCATCATGTGATTGAGGACATTACTCATAGACGAGTTTCCAAACAATTGGGGAGCGCGCCTTACATGAGGGATAGTCGGCGGTAAGACGGCATCGGCGGCCCCTTCTTTCCGTAAAGAAGCCTGTGCATTGCTCCTTGCTGGCGGCGGACGGCTGTCGTGCGATCACTGGATCGGCGGCACCACGCCAAGCTTTTCGGCCAGCATTCTTTCGTAGACACCGAAGTGCAGATCAACCTCCTCCTGCGTCACTACGGTCACGAAAATATTGATCTGCGCGGGCTGCAGACCCAGGACCGTCGCAACCGCCGCTTCCAGTTGCGGCGCGCAAAGTCGGTCGTCGGCAAAGGTGGTGCCGACAGCAATCTCGTAAGCGGATTCCCGGTGAAATACCACTTCAACCAGGCGCGCACGCGCGCTCATATTGTTGTCGATCGCCAGCCGGATTACTTCGACCGCCGCGCGCATCGTCTCGGTCGGGAAACCCTTTGTTGAGCGCAGCCGGATCCGGTGTCGTCCCAGTGTCAGCCAGTCATATTCGAATTCCATGGTGTCCTCGCATGGTCGTCAGGGGTGTCGAAGAGGTAGGGATGCGGCCGGCCAAATTCAAGGACAAAAAGTGGCGACACCCTCTTGAAATTTTCGCGCAGGATTCCTATCTTAAATTCCGCTCAGGCAGTCGCGCGAGTAGTCCAGCGCGCTGCGTGTTTCTATTTGTTTGCCCGCAGCACGGCAGACGAACTGGAGCGCGTAGGCCGGTTCGTCTTCCTGCTGGTCTGAAGGAGGAAATGACCATGAGTGATCTCTATTCCGGGACCGACCTTTTCGGCGAACTCGACCGTCTGCAACGGCAGATGGCGAGCCTCTTCGGCGGCTTCCCGTCCAGCATCCGTTCCGGGCGCTCCGGTGCGTTCCCACAGGTCAACATCGGTTCGACTGACGACTCGATTGAGATCGTCGCGTTCGCGCCGGGTATCGATCCGGCCAACCTTGATGTGTCGATTGACAAGGGGCTGCTGACCATTAGCGGCGAGCGCCGGACCGCACAGCCCGAAGCGGCCGGCGACGATACACGTGCCTATGCGCAGGAGCGGTTCGTCGGCGCTTTCCGGCGCGTCATTGAACTGCCGCAGCACGCGGACCCCGACAACGTTAAGGCGCAATACACCAATGGCTGCCTGACCGTGAGTATCGGCAAGCGGGAAACATCGAAGCCGCGAGCCATCACCGTTCAATGAAACCCGTCGCAGAACTGAGGAGGACATCATGAACGACACCACAGAACTTGCCAGGAAAGACGAAAAGGCGGTGGCGCGGCGCGAAGACGAGCAGTCACAACGCCGGATCACGCTAACGCCGCCCGTGGACATCTTCGAGGACAGCCAGGGCATCACCCTGTGGGCGGATCTGCCCGGCGTGACTAAGGACCGGCTCGATGTAAAGGTGCACGATGGCAACCTGTACATCGAGGCAGAGGCGGTGGTACCCACGCCGGAGGGGCTGCGTCTGCATCACGCCGAAATCCGCCAGCCTCACTTCGCGCGGGCGTTCGCTCTTGGCGCTGACTTCGACCCAACGAAAATCGACGCAAACCTGAAGGACGGCGTGCTGAGGCTGACGATACCGCGCCGCGACGAAGCCCGGCCGCGCCGGATCGAGGTCCGGACGGACTGAACCCGGCAGACGGGTGACAACGACAGGAGAAAACCCGGTGGCGGCCACCAGGCCGCCGCCGTCCGATGTGAAGGCCAGGATGCAGGACAGCCGTCGGGGACGCCGGAGTGAATCCCCGGTCAGCATGTCGCCAATGCTGCTACGCCGGTCCGCGGACGGCCCGTTCGCCGCGCGGGCCAGGAGCGTCGACGGCGAGGCGACCACGGCAGCCGCGTACGGGCAATCGGAAACATCAACGTTCACGCCACTGTTTCCGCCAAATGACCGGCATCCGGCTCTCCTGCCAGACGTGCCTTAAGGAGAATCCTACGATGAACACTGACCAGAAGAAATGGAATCCTTTTAAATTCCTTCGCGGCGCCGCGCGCAAATCCGATGCAGACAGCCCGGAAGGCCAGCCGGCCACCGACCCGTGGCGCGCCTCCTGGCCTGACATACCGAGATTGTTCATGCGCGAACCGTGGCGCGTCGTGGAGGAGTTTTTTCACGACCCGTTCGCGGGCCGCGGCGCACTGGAACGATGGTTCGGGGACTTCAGTTCGTCGCGCTTCCAGCCGCGCATCGACGTGGTCGACGAAGGAAAGGTCTTGCGTGTGACCGTCGAGCTGCCCGGCATGCAGCGGGAGGATGTGAGCGTCACCGTCGACGATGGGGCGTTCGTGTTGCGCGGTGAAAAAAGGCAGGATGTGCGCAGCGAGGAAGACGGATGCTACCGGCTCGAGCGCGCCCATGGCAGCTTCGTTCGTACGATCCCGATGCCGGAGAACGCCGACCCCGATCATGCCCTGGCAAAGTTCGACAATGGTGTGCTCACGTTGACCGTGCCGAAATCAGAGCCACCGCGGTCCGTGGGCCGCACGATTGATATCGGCTAGCCCGGACGCCAGCCTGAGCCCCGTCATCAAGGCCGATTCCGAACTTCGTCTCATGGACGGACGCAAGCGCGACAGTGTCGGCGCGCTGTTCGCCAGAAAAGAATGGGCCGGAGTAGTTCGCGACCACGAAGGGGCGCAAACTAGGCATCAGGACCGGGGACGAGACCAATGGCGACGGCAGTTCGCCATGAATCCGCACTCTTTTGCGTAGCGGCCTCACGCACAGTTTGATAGGTATCGACGGCAATTCTCGCTCCGCAGTAGAACTACAGTTACCGCCGGGCGACTTCGCACGCTGCGGAGCCAGTCCTTTCAGTTGCCCAGTGTCTCCGCGTGTCATCAGCGGCACGGCGCTGCGTCCGTCAGCTGTCGGCCGGCTGCAACGCGGCGCGCAACTGATCAAGCGTGAAGGGCTTGCGCAGCGCCGACCATTCGAAGTCGAACCTCTCATGCTCCGGGACAACGTTTCCGGAAGCGAAAATAATCCGGAGTGCCGGGTGTGCGGAAGCCGCGCGCCGCGCGAGATCGGTGCCCGACATGTCGGGCATGATGACGTCCGTGAACAGGACGTCATAGTCGTCCGCATCCAATGCATTGAGCGCCGCCGCCGCGCTTTCTGCGCGCTGCGGAGCCATCCCGAGCAACATCAGCAGCTCACAGGTTGCGTCGAGCGACGCAACGTCGTCTTCCACGACCAGGATGCGCAGGCCTTCACCGTTTCCGGCTGGCCCGACGCCCTCCCGTGGACGCGTACGGGCCGCACCCGCTCCGGTTGCTTCGATGTTCCTGTTACCGAGTACCTGCCGCACCTTGGCGGCAAGCTGCCGACGGCTGTAGGGCTTGCTCAGCAGTTCCACGCCGGCATCGAGCCGGCCACCATGCACGATCGCGTTCTGGGTATAACCCGACGTAAAAAGCACCTTCAGCCCAGGCAACATCTGGACTGCCCTTCTGGCCATTTCCGGACTGCGCAGTGCGCCGGGCATCACCACGTCGGTAAACAGCAGATCGATATGTACGCCGCTCGCCACGACGGTCAGCGCCTGCTCGGCGTCGTTGGCCTTGAGTACCGCATAACCGAGACCGCTGAGAAGTTCAACGACTGTCGACTGGACCTTCAGATCATCCTCCACGACGAGGATGGTCTCGCTGCCGTGCTTGAGGACGCCGCCGGTGCTACGTCTGGCTTCAACCGCCGTGCCGGTTGAGCGGGGCAGATAGATCTTGACGGTCGTTCCCTCACCGACCTCGCTATAGAGCCGGATATGGCCGCCACTCTGCTTGACGAAGCCGTAGGCCATGCTCAGGCCGAGGCCCGTGCCCCGGCCCTCCGGCTTCGTGCTGAAGAACGGGTCAAAAGCGCGCTCCATCACTTCCCGGCTCATGCCCGTCCCCGCGTCCGTGACAGCCAGCATCACATACTGCCCAGCTGAGACGTCGGCAAGCGCTAAAACGTACTCATCGTCAAGCGTCGCGTTGGCGAGTTCAAGGGTGAGCTTACCGCCGTCCGGCATCGCGTCGCGCGCATTGATAGCCAGATTCAGTATCACGTTTTCAAGCTGATGGGGATCGGCGATGGTATTCCATAGGCCGCCGGCAACGACGGACTCAATCTCGACCCTCTCGCCCAGTACCCGCCGCAAGAGGTCGTCCAGCGCCTGAAGCTGACGCGCGGGGTTGATGACGACGGGCTCGAGGGGCTGCTGGCGACCGAAGGCCAGCAGCTGTGACGCGAGCTTCGCGCCGCGATCAACCGCGTCAAGCGCGTTACCTAGCCGCTCAGCGCTCCAGTCGTCGCGGCCGTGCCGGCTTTCGAGCAGTTCCAGATTGCCCCGCATTACCTGGAGGACATTGTTGAAGTCGTGCGCCACACCGCCCGTCAGTTTGCCCAGGGCTTCCATCTTCTGTGCCTGGAACAGGGCTTTTTGCGTTTGCTCGAGCTGCTCGCTGGCGCGCCGTCGCTCGGTGATATCGCGCGTGATCTTTGCAAATCCGACCAGTTCACCGTTTTCATGAATGGCGTCTATCACGACATGCGCGAAGAAACGGCTTCCGTCGCTGCGCACGCGCCACCCCTCGGCCTCGAAACGTCCCTCCCGTCGTGCCGTGTCCAGGCCCCGGAAGGGGACGCCCGCCGCGACATCCTCCGGGGTGTAGAACCGGGAAAAATGCGAACCGACAATCTCGTTTTCGGCGTACCCCTTGATGCGTCGAGCGCCGGCATTCCAGCTCGTGATGTGCCCGTCGGGCGACAGCATAAAAATGGCGTAGTCGGTCACACCCTGGACCAGAAGACGGAAGCTGCGCTCGCTTTCGAGCACCGCGTCGTGAGCGGCCTTCTTGTCACTGACGTCGCGCACAACCTTGCCAAAACCGATAAGCTCGCCGCCGCCGTCGCGCAGCGGTGTCATGACGACGTTCGCCCAGAACGACGTGCCATCCTTGCGCACTCGCCAGCCCTCCGCGACGTAACGCCCGCCCTCGGTGGCGGCGCGCAGGGCGGCCTCGGGCGCGCCCGCCGCACGCTCGGCCTCTGGGTAAAAAAGGGAGAACGACCGACCTATAATTTCGTCGGGGCGATAGCCCTGAATGCATTCGCCGCCCGGGTTCCATGTGAGCACAGTACCCTCGCGAGAAAGGGCGAAGATGGAGTAGTCTTGAGTAGACTCGGCCCAAAGCCGGAGCCACGCAGAGCTGAAGGCGTCGGATTGCGGGTCAACGTGGTTCATCTGATCAACCTGGTAACGCCGGTCAGCGGCGCGGCGGTATTAAATCCGACCTATCAGCAATAAGCGAGCCCGGCGTCGGCTTACTTTTCCAGGTGTACATCTGCCGCCTCGGCGCTGGGTTCGATCGTCAAGAAAGCTGGTGCCTCGCAGCGGGCCGTCGTCAGCACTCAAGCTCAGGAAAACCGTGCGATTGTCGCAATTTATCTCAAACGAAAAGGAAGCGATTCTTGCCGAATGGGAGAGCTTCGCCGCCACCTTGCTGCCTGCGGCGCAGGGAATGACTTCTCTGGAACTGCGTGACCATGCCGGCCAGATCCTCGAGGCGATCGCCTCAGACCTGACGATGCCGCAGACGATACAGGCGCAGATCGACAAATGGAGAGGTCTCGCGCCCGCATTGGAGCGCGCCGGAAACGGCCGCGCAGACTGATGCCGTGCTACGCGCGCGGCACGGCTTCGATATCAACCAGCTGTGCGCGGAATACCGCGCGCTGCGCGCTGCCGTGCTGCGGCTCTGGCTGAACGGCAGCGAGGCTGAACGCGAAAACTGGACGACTGGTCCGTTTTAACGAAGCGATCGATCAGGCGCTGAGCGAGTCGGTCAGCTTTTTCAGCAGTCAGGTTGAGCGGTCGCGCAACCTGCTCCTGGGCATGCTCGGGCATGACATGCGCAGTCCCCTGCAGACGATCCAGATGACCGCGTACCATCTCGCAAAACTCAACGATGGCCAGGGAATCTCTGCCGCCGCGGCACGGTTGATCAGAAGCGGAGCGCGGATGCAGGGACTGCTCGATGACATGCTGGATTTCAGCCGCACGAAGCTCGGTCTCGGTATCCGGGTAGCGCCTGCTCCCGTTGAGGTGGCGGCTCTGGTCGCCGACGAACTGGACCAGCTACGGGCTGCGCACGGAACGCAAAGAATCGAATTCGGTGTGACAGGGGACACCCGGGCAGTCTGCGACGGCCGGCGACCAGCAGGCGCTCGGCAACCTGGTGGGCAACGCGATCAAGTACGGATAGCCGACAGCCGCAGTGCAGATGGCGCTCAGCGGTGGGGATTCGGAGATATCGATCGAGGTCAGGAACCGCGGGCCGGCCATACCGCCGTCCGCCCTTCGTCGCATATTCGAACCGCTCGAGCGCGGCGCGGGTAGCCAAAGCCGCGCCGGGTCGCAGGACGGCCTCGGTCTGGGGCTCTACATTACCCGAGAGATCTCCGTGCTCACGGCGGCGAAGTAGACGCACGCTCCGACGCATCGGAAACCGTATTCGCCGTTCGGCTACCTCGTCGCGGCCCCGACATACAGATTGAGAGCGCTAACGCCAGGTAACTTCAGACTTACTGAGGCCGCCCACATCCTGCTCCTCCATTTCACCTAAAACCCGAAACGCGCGCGTGCATGACCTTCTGTCCCAGGAATGTCGCTTGACAGTGTTAGCGGTAGCGCTGTGTAATCGTCGTAGTGTGTCGGATGGTTTTTCCTGGGCCGCTCAGTGCCTCACGCAAAAGAGCATCGACCGATAAATCATTCCCGGCCGCGATCAACAATGCGCGACCCTGAATCGCCGTCCGAAATTTCGCCCTTGCACCAGCCGTTTCCAAGGGTACAGCCCTCTCATCGAAGTCGAGTTAGCGGGCGATTCCGTGCGCTGCCGAACAGACGCAGTTTGATGTCGCGCCCGTAATCCTCGTTCGGATGTCTTCGTTTCCAAGGCCGCCGCCGGCAAAGCGGGAGCTCGGCTAGATTTCGCTGAGGGTGAATTAGGTTCGCGAGTGATGACCGATATACTTGGCCCTTTTTTCCAAATCACGGGTCGCTCGTCTCCGATCGATTGGGGTTGCACGCCTGAATCAGGTCTTCCGCATAACCCACTACTTCACAGGATGGCAATATGTCGCTTCGTATTAACGACGTCGCTCCCAACTTCACTGCGCGCACCACCCAGGGCATCATTGATTTCCACGCCTGGATTGGGGATCAATGGGCCGTCCTGTTCTCGCACCCGAAGGATTTCACGCCGGTTTGCACCACTGAACTGGGGTACATGGCGAAGATCGAGCCGGAGTTCACACGGCGCAACGCCAAGCTGATCGGCCTCTCGGTCGATGCGGTCGAAGACCACGCCAAATGGGCCGCAGATATCGAAGAGACTCAGGGAGCCGCCGTCAAGTATCCGATGATCGGGGACACCGATCTGGCCGTGGCCAAGCTATACAACATGCTTCCGGCCGATGCGGGCGATACGAGCGAGGGGCGCACCGCGGCCACCAACGCCACCGTGCGCTCCGTCTTCATTATCGGGCCCGACAAGAAAATCAAGCTGATGCTGACCTATCCGATGACCACTGGCCGCAACTTCGACGAAATCCTGCGCGTGCTCGACTCGATGCAGCTGACCGCGAAATACAAGGTGGCCACGCCGGTCAACTGGAAGCAGGGCGAGGACGTCATCATCACGCCCGCCGTCAGCAACGAAGAGGCGGAGCAGTCCTTCCCCGGCTTCAAGACCATCAAGCCGTATTTGCGCACCACCCGGCAGCCGGACTGAACACAGGCAAGGCGGCCCGTGTCGGGCCGTCTTGCCTTTCCTCCCTCGGAGGTCCGCGATGATCTTTCGCCAGCTCTTCGACGCTGCCTCCTCCACCTATACCTACTTGCTGGGCGACAGCGGCGAAGCGTTGCTGATCGACCCCGTGTACGAGCAGGTGCCGCGGGACATGGCGCTGCTGCAGGAGTTGGGCCTGCGGCTGCCGACTACGCTCGACACCCACGTACACGCCGACCACGTAACCGGCGCATGGCGCTTGCGTCAATCTTGCGGCAGCCTGATCGCACTCGCCGCAGTCGTCGGCGCCGAGGGAGTGAACCGGCCGCTGCGGCACGGCGATCGCATCGACTTCGGCAGGCGCCATGTCACCGTACGCGCAACGCCCGGCCATACCAATGGCTGCCTGACTTATGTTCTGGACGACCAGAGCATGGCCTTTACCGGCGACAGCCTGCTGATTCGCGGCTGTGGCCGCACCGATTTCCAGCAAGGTAGCCCACAGCAGCTGTTCGCTTCCGTGCGCGAGCAGATCCTGACACTGCCCGACGACTGCCTGCTCTATCCTGCGCACGACTATCGCGGCATCACCGTCACCAGCGTGGCCGAGGAGAGGCGCTTCAACCCACGCCTCGGCGGCGACGTGGATGTCGGCGACTTCACTGGCTATATGGACAACCTGAATTTGCCCCATCCCAAGCTGATGGCCGCGGCGGTGCCCGCCAACCTGCGTTGCGGACAACCAGAGGGCGACGCGGCAGCGGCGCAAGCGCCAGACTGGGCGCCGTTGACGCTGCGCTTCAGTGGAGTGTGGGAGATCGAGCCCATGGCACTGCTGCAGTATGGGGCGACGCTACAGATCGTCGATGTGCGCGAGGCGCGGGAGTTCATCGATCGTCTGGGCCACCTGCCAGGTGCAAAGCTGATGCCCCTCTCGCAGTTGATGAGCCGGCTGGATGAACTGGATCGCGAGCGTCCGGTTGTGGTCGTGTGCCGCTCGGGGGTCCGCTCGGCCCAGGCTAGCGTGCTGCTGACCAAGGCAGGCTTCGGCAAGGTGGCCAACCTCGCCGGCGGCATGCTGCGTTGGAACACAGAGGGACTGCCCGCGGCGTCGGGCAGCGCTTGACAGTCTGTATTGACCGACGTGGCCAGAACGGCAAGGACCGCACGCCAGACTCGCCACTCAGCTCGAGTCAGGGCGAAAGGCTGCGGTGGATACTACGTGAGCGTGCGATGAGATTGTGACCCGACGGTGCACCACCTTGGCGGTAACTCCACAAACGTCGCCCGCTCGAGGCCGCTAGGCCCTTGCTGCATGTGCATGGTGGCTGCGGTATCGAGTCGGCGATCGGTTGACGAAATCGAACCGGTCTCGGGAGAGAAAAACGGGTATCGGAATGGGTTGAATTCCTCATCCCCCAACAGCCCAAACCGCCGATGGTGTGCCATGTAGCGGAAGCCAGCCTCACCACTCGGGTCAGCCACGTATCTCCAATAAACCTCGCGCAGTCCAATTAAAGTCGTGCTGCTTTACACGTGGGCTACCCCGATGACACGCCGGTAACAACGACAACTGTGGAATTCGACAGGAACAGCTCCCTTCAGGTGAATTGATGCGCGTTTTTTAACTGCCCGCGTCGAGCGCGTCCTGCAGCGTTTGCTCGGAAGGCTGCGCGTGCTCATGCCGATCTTTGCGCAAGCCAGCGTTACTCTCGGGTCGAATCTTGAACCAGATCGAATACATCGCCGGCAGGAAGACCAGGGTCAGAATCGTCCCGGCGAACGTACCGCCGATCAGCGTGTATGCGAGGGTTCCCCAGAACACCGAATGGGTCAGCGGGATGAAAGCGAGGATCGCCGCCATGGCCGTCAGGATCACCGGGCGGGCACGCTGCACGGTGGCTTCGACGACCGCATGGAACGGATCCAGTCCGGCGTGCTCGTTCTGATGGATCTGCCCGATCAGGATCAGCGTGTTGCGCATCAGGATGCCCGATAGCGCGATGAGACCGACCAGCGCATTGATGCCGAACGGCTGCCGGAACAGGATCAACGTCGGCACCACGCCGATCAAGCCCAGCGGGCTGGTCAGGAACACCATCACCATTGCGGAGATCGAGCGCACCTGGAAGATGATGATGATGAGCGTAACCGCCAGCATGATCGGGAAGAGCGGCAGCATGGCTTTCGTCGCTTTAGCCGATTCCTCGATGGAGCCCGCTTCTTCGATACGGTAGCCAGTCGGAAGCCTGGCGATGATGGGTTGAAGCTGCCTGGTGATCGCCGTCGATACGTCCGGCGGCTGAAGGTTGTCGGCAATGTCGCCCCGTACCGTGATCGTCGGCGCGCGGTCCCGCCAGCGCATGATCGGTTCCTCCATGCGCACGTCGACCTTGCCCACCTGCGACAGCGGAACGCGTTGCCCGTTCGCGCCAGCCAACGTGAAGTCGCCAAGCCGCGCCGGGTCGAGACGAACATCGCCGGCCGAACGCGCGATGACCTGCACGGTTCGAATATCCTCACGGACGGCGGTGACAGGCACGCCAGTCAGGAGGAATTGCAGTTGTTGCGCCACGGCGCTGGATGTCAGCCCCACCGCCTGCAAACGGTCCTGTTGCAACGTGAAGTGCAGCGTGGGCGTGCGCGTACCCCAGTCAGCGTTGACGGTGCGCATCATCGGGCTTGCCTCCATCCCCTGCTCAACTTCTTTCGCAATACCGCGTAGCTTGTCCGGGTCCGGGCCGGAGATACGGTAGGCCACCGGGTACGGCGAATATGGACCGAATACGAGTTGCGTGACCCGCACGCGCGCCTCGGAGGCGAGACCGTTGGCGACTGCCTGACGCAGTCGCTGCTTCAATGCGTCGCGCTCTTCCTGGCTGTCCGTGCGCACCACGATCTTGGCAAACGACGGATCGGGCAGTTCCGGCCCCATCGCCAGGTAAAAGCGTGGCGCGCCTTGCCCGACGTACGCGGTGACGATCCTGGCTTCCTTCTGCTTCGCGAGCCACGCTTCGACCTTCGCCGTGGCGGCGCTCGTTTGCGAGATCGACGTGCCGTAGGGCATCTGCACCTCGACCAGCACTTCGGGACGGTCGGAGATGGGGAAGAACTGTTTTTTGACCACGCCCATGCCGAGGATGGCCAGGACGAAGAGGCCAACGACTGAACCGGCGACCAGCCATTTGCGCGCGATGACACGCGTGAGCAGCTGACGGAAGCGGTTGTAGCGCGGCGTGTCGTAGATCGCGTCGTGACCGCCTTCGACCTTTTTGAAGTCGGGCAGCATCTTCACACCCAGGTAGGGCGTGAAGACCACCGCGACGACCCACGATGCGATCAGTGCGATGCCGACGATCCAGAACATGTTGCTGGTGTATTCGCCGGCCGTGGAGCGCGCGAAGCCGTTGGGCATGAAGCCGACGGCCGTCACCAGCGTGCCCGCCAGCATCGGCGCGGCCGTATGACTCCACGCATAGGCGGAGGCGGCGATGCGGCTGTAGCCTTCCTCCATCTTTACCACCATCATTTCGATCGCGATGATCGCGTCGTCCACGAGCAGGCCGAGCGCGAGGATCAGCGAGCCGAGCGTGATGCGGTCGAAGTTCTTGCCGGTGGCGGCCATCACGACGAACACCACCGCGAGTGTCAGCGGTACGGCCGCGGCAACGACGAGGCCCACCCGCCAGCCCATGCTCAAGAAACTCACCAGCATGACCACCAGCAGCGCAACGAAAAACTTGACCATGAACTCGTCGACTGCCGAATGAATGTTGACGGCCTGATCGGTGACTTTGGTCAGGCTCATGCCTAGCGGCAGCCCAGCGTTGATCGCGCCGACCTCGCTGTCCAGCGCCTTGCCGAGATCGAGCCCGTTCCAGCCGTCGCGCATGACGATGCCCAGCAGCAGTGCAGGTTCGCCGTCGTTGCGGATCATGAACGTCGCCGGATCTTCATAACCACGCGTAACGGCCGCAATGTCCGACAGCTTCAGCGTGCGGCCCTGCGCGACGACCGGCGTGTCGCGGATCTTCTGCAGGTTGTCGAAGGCACCGTCCAGGCGAATGAACACCTCCGGACCTTTGGTCTCCACGGAGCCGGCCGGCGTCAGGGCGTTCTGACCGTTGAGCGCGGCGAACACGTCCTGGGGGCTCACGCCCAGCGTTGCCAGCCGGTCATGTGAGAGCTCGACATAGATTCTCTCCGGCTGCTCGCCGATGATGTTGACCTTCTTCACGCCCGGCACGTGGAGCAAGCGTTGGCGCAGCGTCTCCGCATCGCGCACCAGCAGGCGCTGCGGTTCGCCCTTGGCCTTCAGTGCGAAGAGGGCAAACGTGACGTCTGAGTATTCGTCGTTGACCATCGGCCCGATCACGCCAGCCGGCAGGTTGGCTGCCTCGTCGCTGATCTTCTTGCGGGCCTGGTAGAACTGTTCCTGTACTTCCGACGGCGGCGTGCTGTCGAGCAGGGTCAAGGTCGTGAAGGCGAGGCCTGGTCGCGTATAGGTCTCGGTCCGGTCGTACCAGCGCAGCTCCTGCATGCGCTTTTCGATCTTCTCGGCGACCTGATCGTGCATTTCCTGCGCCGTGGCTCCCGGCCAGGCGGTGATGATGGTCATCACCTTGACCGTGAACGCGGGGTCTTCCGCCCGGCCCAGCTTGAAGAACGAAACGAGCCCGGCCAGTGAAATCAGGCAGATCAGGAACAGGGTGATGGAGCGCTCACGCACGGCGAGCGCCGACAGGTTGAAACGGCCTTCGCTCACGGACGTGCTCCTTCGCTCGCCATCGCGACGGCCTGGCCGGACACGCGGACCGGCTCGCCTTCGCGCAGCAGCTGCGCGCCCAGCGCGACGATCCGGTCGCCTTGCTTGATCTCACCGGCGACGCGTACACTATCGTCGTCCAGATGTTCGACCGCAACCGGCCGCCAGGCAACCTTTGCCGGCTCGCCGTTGATGACCCACACCCCCGGTCCCTTGCCCGCGTCAAACAGCGCGCCGATCGGCACCTGCAAACCGCCTTGCACCGCGGAACGCGCGTCCGGAATCTGGACTGTCACCGTGGCGCCCAGTGGGGCGTCGGCCAGCTCTCCCTGCAACACATACCGCGCTTCAAAGGTCCGGGTACGAGGATCCGCCGTATCCGAAAGCTGACGCAGCGTCGCCGGCACGCTGACGTCGCCGTTGCCGAACAGCGTGGCCTGGGCGACCGAGCCGATGGCGGGGCGCAGAGTTTCGGGTAGCTGGATGACAGCCTCGCGGCGCCCGGCGTGGGCCAGGCGTACCACGGGCTGGCCGGCACTGACGACCTGGCCCGGTTCGGCCAGCGTTTCCATCACGACGCCATCGCCGTCCGCCACCAGCCCGGCATAACCCGTGGCGTTGCGCGCAACGTCGGCATCAGCCTCGGCCGCGCTGAGCTGGGCCTTGGCGGCATCGGCCGCCGCCTTGATCTGGTCGTAGGCCGATGCCGATATCGCGCCGGTGCCGCGCAGGTCGCGGTAGCGCTCTTCGTCTTGCGCGGTCTGCTGCGCCCGAGCTCGCGCGGCGGTGACCGTGTCCTGCCGGGCCTGCGCGGCAAGCCTCAGATCGATGGGATCGAGGCGCATCAGCAGCTGGCCGCGTTTGACGGTTTGCCCGGCATCCACCAGCCGCTCGAGCACCTTGCCGGAGACGCGAAATCCCAGCTCGCTCTGCACACGCGCGGCGACGGTTCCGGTAAACGAACGGGAGGCCGGGATCGCCGCCTGAGCGATGGCGGTGCGCACCAAGGGTGCTTCGGTGCGCGGATCGGGCGGTGCTTTCGCGCCGCAGGCGGCTAGCGCAAGGGGCAGTGCACAGACGACTGTAGAGGTAGCAAGGCGACGCCGGAGCATGAAAGACCCATTGGCAGAGTGATCAGGGCTTTCATTATGGTTCTAGTGACCAATTTAGTCAATAGTCACAACCAAGATTTCCATCACGGCGACAGACTGCGAAGCACGAGACTGGACAGTTGTGCAGGCGCGACCTTGGTGTAATCGAAGCTGTACTGCAGGAGCATTGGGTTGAGGTAGGGGCGCATCACCAGATAGATCGCCATCGCAGTCTCATCGAGGGGGGTTTTGCGCTCGAAATCCCCGCTCTGCCGACCCTCCTGGAGGACGTCCCGCAGTAACTTCTGGACGCGCTCCTCATATGCAAGCACCGCCTGCCAGTTCTCCGTGGCCGCCGATGCGGCAATCTCGTAAAGCTTGCGGTCCTGGAAAAACAGACGGAGGCTCGCTTCCGTGAAGACGTTGAACATCCGCCGCAGCTTC
The DNA here is from genome assembly GCF_902859935.1 of Paraburkholderia fynbosensis. Lineage (GTDB taxonomy): Bacteria > Pseudomonadota > Gammaproteobacteria > Burkholderiales > Burkholderiaceae > Paraburkholderia > Paraburkholderia fynbosensis. The sequence goes on along the minus strand of NZ_CADIKI010000007.1, from coordinate 173,955 downwards.
TCCGGCGGCAGGTCGGTCTGTGTGACGGCCGCCCTGACCTCGGTTTCGATCTGGTTCAGGCAGTTCGCGCAGATCATCTCGCCAATGGCCTGCTTGGACTCGAAGAACTTGTAGATGTAGGCCTTGGAAAACCCGATCGCCTTGGCGAGGTCTGAGACCGTCGTTTTCTCGTAGCCATACCGGCTGAAGTGTTCGGTGGCGGCGACAACGATCTGATCCCGTACCTCGTGGTCAGCGGGGCCGCGCGCCGGGATAGGGGAAGTGGTGGCTTTTTTCATGGGGTATAGCATACAGGAATGGACAACCAGTGACTATTTGGTATTATAGTCACCACTGGAATCTTGCGAAGACGCTCATGCTACCCAAACCTATCCTTGCCGCGGTTATTGTCGCCAGTCTGTCGGCTGGCTGCGCAGTAGGCCCCGATTATGTCCGGCCCAATATAGCCATGCCCGAGCAGTTTCAGGGCCAGGCCGCCGTGGATCACCGGCACGCGGCGGCCAGTGCCGACCTTGTCACGTGGTGGACGGGTTTCGATGATCCTGAACTGACACGATTCGTCACGCTCGCGCTGGAACAGAACCTGGACCTCGCCCAGGCCGCCGCTCGCGTCTCGCAGGCGCGCGCGGGACTTGGCGCGGCGAATGCCGCGCTGCTGCCGTCCGGCAATGTCAGCGGGCAGGCGGCGCGCGTCTACCAGTCGGTCGAAACCCCCTTGGGGCGAGTCCTGAATTCCACGCCCGGTTTCGACCGCTACGGCAATGATTACGAGGCTAATTTCAACGCGAGCTGGGAACTGGATTTGTTTGGTGGCCTGCGTCGCGGGCGGGAAGCGGCACTTGCCGAATACCAGGCTTCGGAAGCCGGTGCGGCGGCCACGCGCCTGGCAGTGGCGGCGCAGACTGGCGATATCTACATCACGATTCGTGGATTGCAGGCCCGTCTGAAGGTTGCCCGACAGCAGGTTCAAACGCAGCAGGATCTGCTTTCGACCATCAACCTCCTGTATAGCAAAGGGTTGGCGGCCGACCTCCAGGTGAGCCAGGCCGAAGGTGCGCTATCCCAGGTTCAGGCATCCGTCCCGGTCCTCGAGGCGGGTCTGGATGCAGCGATGAATGCGCTGGATGTAATGCTGGGTTCACAGCCCGGCACGCATCGAGCCGAACTGTCCGACGCAGGTGACATCCCGGTCGCCCCGCGGATCGCGGACACCGGATCCCCGGGAGAGTTGCTCAGGCGCCGGCCCGACCTGATCGCGGCCGAGCGTCGCCTTGCTGCATCGAACGCGCGCATCGGCGTGGCCGTCGCCGAGTATTACCCCAAGGTGTCGCTCAGTGGACTGCTCGGCAGCGCCACCTCGGTGGCCAGCGGCAACCTGTTCAGTACCGGCGCCAATCAGGCCGCTGGCGTGCTGGGGCTGCGCTGGCGTCTGTTCGATTTCGGCCGCATCAATGCGCAGATCGAGCAGGCCAAGGGGCAGCAGGCGGAAGTGCTGGCCGCCTATCGGCTCGCCGCGCTTCACGCAACCGAAGACGTCGAGAACTCATTCTCGGCACTCGTCAAGCGGGAGGCACAGGCGGTGGTACTCGGCCAGGGAGTGAACTCGCTCGGCCGGGCGCGAGCGGCCTCGTTCGCGGCCTATCAAAAAGGCGTCGTCAGCCTGATCGAAGTCTTGCAGGCCGACGAGAACCTGCTACGCGCCTCCGATGAGCGGGTGCAGGCGCAAACGGAATCCGCACGCGCAGCCGTTGCTGCCTTCAAGGCGCTCGGCGGCGGATGGCAACCGCGCGAATCCGAAGCGGTCGCTATCAAATAGCAACCCTAAGCACCCAACGATTTGCCAGGAGCGTGGATCTGGCCATCGTTCTTTGCCATATGAGCGCTTCGCCGCATGCCACACAAACGAATGACGCGAGCGGAAAGCCGCGAGCGAACCCGGCGGCGCTTGCTCGACGCAGCAGCGTCGAGCATCGCCGAAAAAGGGTTTGCTGCGACTAGCGTGGAAGATATCGTAGGCCAGGCCGGCTATAGCCGCGGCGCGTTCTACTCGAACTTCAGCAGCAAGAGCGATCTATTCGTCGAACTGCTCCGTCTCGATCACCAGAACATGCAAAAAAACTTGCAGACGCTGCGAGACGCCGCGCCGTCCAGCGAAAACCTGCAAGAACAGTTCACTTTGTTATACGCGCAGTGCTATCGCGACGATAACAACTACATCGTCTGGGCTGAGGCACGTTTGCATGCCATGCGTGACGCGACATTCCGACAACATGTGCATGCGCTATGCCTGCAAAAGCGCGACATGGTCGCGTACTTCATTGAGCAGTTATGCAAGCGCCTCAACATACAGTTGCCGGGCCCTTTCGCCGACCACGCGCTCGCCGTTATCGCATTGATCGACGGCATCCTCTGCTTCAACATGACAATGCCCAATGATCTGTCGGACGCTTCGGCCGAAGCGACTTTGTGCCACGTTTTTACGAGGATGTTCTGCAACGCATCAGTCTTGACTCGAACCTAGTCTGTTCACGCGAGCTGTCGACCTCGATAGCGTGCTGGAAGAACTCGAAGAGACACGTCTTTGCGAGACGCGCGAGTGCGGCGACAGCGGGAACTAAGCGCGAGCTGATAACTGTGCTCGATGTACCCGGGAAGATTGCCCCCCGAAATAAGGTCTTCGACGAATGCTGGACCGGGAACCGGTTGCGCACCGTCAAATAGTCGAATATCGGCCGGTTTGCGGCGTTCGACCCTTTTGCCAGAATGGCCGCTTCGTATCAGCTTTTCAAGCCGCTCCGTCGATCTCCTCTGGTCGGACTTTATCCGTGCAGCGTCCATGCTGCCTCATTGCCTCATTCGATGCTTTGCATTACTGCCTGAAGCCAGCGCCCGAGGTCGGCCGCAAACTTCCTGTCTGCTGCAAGGTGTCGATGAACGCTCGCACTTTGGCACTCAGTAATCGCCGCGAACTGTAGAGTGCCCAGATCTCGACGGGCGGACCTGCTTCGAGACCAAGCTGCACGAGCTTCCCCGCATGCACGTCCTGCTCGACGAGCAGACCCGGCAGCAGCGCGGCGCCCGCACCGTCGAGCACGGCTTCACGCACCATCAGTAACGACGACATGCGCAAGACCGGCGCGGGCGCGATCGTGCGAGTTATGCCGTTCTTCATTTCGATCTGCCAGCGCGCATTGACAGGCGTATTGCTCATCAATATCGCAGGCAATTCGAGGAGCGCTCGGGAATCGCTCGGCGCGCGCGGAATCGACAGACCGGGTGGCGCGACGAGCACACGGCGGTCCGTCGCAATGCATCGTCCGACGAGCAGCGCATCCTGCGGCGGATTGATGCGTAGCACGAGATCGAAGCCGTCCTGTACAGGGTCGGCGATGCGGTCTTCGGCGACGATCTCCAGTTCCACTTGTGGATGGGCCAACGCATATCGGGATGCGATGCGGCTCAGCACGACTTGACCGAATACTAGTGGCGCGCTGACACGCAATCGCCCGCTCGGCACCGGCGCGCGCGCGGCGACAGCTTCGCCCGCTTCGACGATCTCTGCGAGCAGGCCTCGCGTGCGTTCATGGAGCGCGTGACCTTCCTCGGTCAGCCGAAGCATGCGCGAGCCACGTTCGACGAGACGCACCCCGAGATCCGTTTCGAGTTCTGCGACGTGACGCGAAAGCGTCGCCTTGGGGCGTCCGAGCGCCCGACTCGCTGGGCCGAAGCCCTTATGTTCGGCTACGGCGTTGAAGTCGGCTAAAGCGGCGAGATCCATAGACGTTCCACTGATGAGACAGACGGTCTCGATTATCGGGCTTTCGGCCCGCGCATGGAACGGCTATCGTTGTTTCTGCCGGGCCGACAAACGACGGCCCTTCACGTACCCAAGGACAAACAACATGACAATTCTGGTCACAGGCGCCACGGGCGTCGTCGGTTCGCAAGTCATCGCGCATCTTCAAAACGAAGGGGCACACGTGCGCGCGCTCACGCGCTCGCCGGAGAAGGCGAAGTTCGAAGGCAGCGTCGTGCCGATCAAGGGCGAACTCTCCGACATCGCCGCAATGCGCGTGGCGATGAAAGGCATCGACACACTATTCCTGCTCGCGCCCAACGCAGCCGACGAACTGACGCAAGCGCTTCAGGCGATGAGTATTGCGCGCGAAGCGGGCGTGAAGGGCATTGTTTATCTGTCGGTATTCAAGGGCGCCGAATACGTCGACGTGCCGCACTTCGCGAGTAAGCACACGGTCGAACGGATGATCGAAGGGATGGATTTACCCGTGACGGTGTTGCGTCCCGCGTACTTCATCCAGAACGATGTCCGTCAGAAAGAGGCGCTGCTCGGGCACGGCATCTACGCCATGCCGATCGGCGGTAAAGGTATTTCGATGGTGGATGTGCGCGACATCGGCGACGCAGCCGCGCGCGAACTGCTGCGCCGCGAGCGATCCGCCGCATCCTTGCCTCGCGTGACGTTCGAACTCGTCGGTCCCGATGCGCTCACGGCAGATTCGATCCTCGCGATCTGGGCGGACGTCTTGCAACGCCCCATCCGTTACGCGGGCGACGATCTCGATGCGCTCGAAGCGCGGCTCAAGCAGGTAACGCCGGACTGGCTCGCGTACGACATGCGCTTGATGATGCGGCGCTACCAGCAGGACGGCGCAGTCGCGACATCGACGGAAATCGACGCGCTCGCTGCGTTATTGGGCCGCGCGCCCCGTTCGTACCGGGATTTCGCGGAAGCAACCGCGAAAGAATGGGCATCGAGTTAAAGCAGCGACCATGCAGGCGGCGCCTCGATTCCAACGCGTCAGATCGCCGCCTCAAGATTGCGTTACACGGCGGCGTTCCGTCGTATGGCAGCGTGCTACGAAAGCCGCCCTCGGCAGATTCACCCGCGCTGGCGCCCGCGTACTGGAAGTCTGCTCTCCGACCGTTGAAGATCGTCGCCGGTCGACCGCATCGGGCAGTAGTCCAACGAAAAGTGGGGCGTTCGCGGGTTCCAGTCGAATGATCGCTCAGGTCGCGTGTCGTCAGTCGATACCCGAGGTGTTTCGGCCAATTCATGGTGATCGTATCAGGCAGTGGGCGGCCAACAAACCTCATTCGCTCGCTTTTTTGCTCAGACATTCGGGCGTCGGCGCAGCTCACCTGATCCTCACGACGACCTTGCCCTTGGCGCGTCCCTGGGCCAGGTATTCAAGCGCTTCCTTCGCTTGCTCAAACGGAAAGACCTTGTCGATCACTGGACGAACGCTTTCTGACTTAAGCAGTTCGCCAATTTCGGCGAGCTGCGTTCCATCGGGACGCGCGAAGAGAAATGAATAGGCTACATCCCGCGTTTTCGCAAGCCGCACGATCTTGCGGCTCATTAGCCCGAATACCAACCTCAGAATAAAGTTTAGCCCGCGAGCACGGGCGAACGCTGCGTCGAGCGGGCCGATGAGAGACACAATCTTGCTCCCCGGTTTGAGGATGCCTATGGATTTTTCAATCGCATCACCTCTGATCGTCCCAAGCACCGCGTCGTAGCCGCGCAGCACTTTCTCGAATTCGTGCTTTTTATAGTCGACGACCTCATCCGCGCCCAGACCGGTTACTAGTGGGACGTTGCCCGTACTGGTGGTCGTTCCCACCCTGGCGCCGAAGTGCTTTGCCAGTTGGATCGCAAACGTGCCGATACCTCCGGACCCGGCAGGGATGAACACCTTCTGGCCAGCTCGGAGATTGGCGCGCTCCTTCAACGCCTGCCAGGAGGTGAGCCCGACCATCGGAACGGCCGCAGTCTGCACAAAGTCGAGATTGTCCGGCTTCGACGCGGCGACGCTCTCCGGCACCGCCGCGAATTCGGCGATCGAGCCCCTGCCGAGATCGAAGAGGCTGGCAAAGACTGCGTCGCCCGGCTTGAAACGCGTCACACGGCTGCCGACCTCAGTCACAACACCGGCAATATCGCTGCCCAGCGTAGCGGGCAACTCGAACTTGAGGAGGAGCTTGAACGTTCCTGCCGGAATCATGTTGTCGATTGGATTCAGCCCCGCCGCGTGGACCTGGACCAACAGTTCATCAGGCTTCAGCGTGGGGCGAGGCACTTCGGCGAACCCGATCTCGGGTGACTTGCCATAGCGTTTGAAGGTGAGCGCTTTCATGGTGTTCTACATCCAATGTTGGGTAGCCCTGCGCTTGCGCGATTGCGGGTCAGTGGTGCCATGACAAAGCGGTTGGCGAGTGTCAGGCGGCCGAGGGCGTAGGGCTCGAAAAGCGTCGTGTCGCTCATGTTGCGCCAGATTCCTAGGTTGGTAGCCGGTCAATAATGATGATCATAATCCAACATGTCAAGGTTTTGATGACGATCGACATCAATGTATAATGAAGCCCTCGCAGATATGCACTCACAGTGGTCAACACATGAAGATCACCAAGGCACAGGCGCAGGCCAACCGGGAGCGCGTCGTCGAGACGGCATCCAGGCTGTTTCGGGAGCGCGGCTACGACGGGGTTGGCGTTGCCGATCTGATGGCCGCCGCCGGCTTCACCCACGGCGGCTTCTACAAGCAGTTCCGCTCCAAGGCCGATCTGATGGCGGAATCGGCGGCCTGCGGCATCGCGCAGACCGTGGCGCTGAGCGAGGATGTGGATGCGCCTGAGTTTGTGCGGTACTACCTTTCCCGCGAGCACCGCGACGCCCGCGCAACCGGTTGCACGATGGCCGCACTGGGCGGGGATGCCGCGCGTCAGCCGCAAGCTGTTCGGGCCACGTTCGCGGCCGGCATTGAGAGCCTGCTGGCTGCGCTGAGCCCCGAGGGTAATGCGTTGGACGGTGTGGACCCAAGCCAGGCGCGAGCCAGATCCCTCGACATACTGGCGCACGCGGTCGGTGCCATTGTCATGTCGCGCGCCTGCCCGGACGATTCGCCGCTGGCCGACGAAATCCTTGCGGTTTGCCGCGACGAGATTCTGACGTCAATGAGCCCGTCGGCGAGCGCGGGCGAATCTACGCGCGATCACGGTAGCGGCGCGTCGGCAAGGCCGGAATGATGCAGTCACAGGTGGCACATCGAAATGTCCGAGAGTCGGCTGCGAAAGTACGCAAGCCAGGCGGGAGCACATAAGCGAGAGCGTCGGCGATCCTGCGCGGCGGGGCAGCACGCGCCGCCGCCTTGCCCGCGAATGGAGCCGAACGGCTGACCAGGCCATCCGCTGTCGAGCCGAGCCGCTGTGAAGCTCTGTTTGCTCATTCTTTTCCCGTGTAGGCACCACGCAGGCAAACATCAGGGAAATCAGTCTGCATGAGTCAGTCGGTCGAGTATTCGAGTCACTCACACCCCACCAAAGATTCAAAGGCAAAAAGCCCGGTCCTCGCGACCGGGCTTTTTGCTTTTCTAGCGCCCTTCAAGCGCTCTCCTCCCACAAAGCAATTTCCTTCAATACACCCCACCCCTTCGCCCGATACCGTTGACCGTCGCCATTCCTGCGCGGCGCGCTCACGTACCGAGGCATCTGATGACCGTCTTACTCTCCATGGCTGCCTTCGCGCTTGCCAGCTCCATTTCCCCCGGCCCGGTGAACGTCGTCGCGCTCAGCGCGGGCGCCCGGCACGGACTCGCCGCTAGCATGCGGCACGTGAGCGGTGCGACCGTCGGCTTCACCGCGCTGCTTCTGCTCATCGGACTGGGTCTGCATGAGTTGCTCACCCATTTCCCCAATCTCATCGACATCATCAAATGGGCCGGCATCGCCTTCCTGCTTTACATGGCGTACACGCTCGCGGTTGACGACGGCCGTCTCGGCACGGATAAACCGTCTCGCGGCCCGTCCTTCGCCCATGGCGCGGCGATGCAATGGCTCAATCCGAAAGCCTGGCTCGCGTCGCTGGCCGGCATGGGCGCCTATGCGGCCAACGGCGACGGGGGCCTCGTCTGGCAATTCACCGCGTTGTACTTCGTGATCTGCTACGTGTCGATTGCGAGTTGGGCCTACGCGGGCACGTTCCTGCGCAAATACTTGCAGGAACCGGAGCGGGTCAGGCGGTTCAATCGCGTGATGGCGGCGCTGCTTGCGGCCAGCGCGCTATATCTGCTGATGGAGTGAGGCACCGCGCTGTGCACCGCTCAGTGCATTCGCCAGATCAAAGTCAAAGTCGAGGTCAAGTGCGATACTGCCCCGGCGTCGCCGCGACCAGCCGCTTGAACGTCCGCTGCAAATGCGCCTGGTCGGCGAAACCGGCATCGAGTGCGACATCCGCGATCAGACGGCCGCGTCTGAGTTGCGCGCGGCTGTATTGGATGCGCCGGTTGATCAAATAAGCGTGCGGGGTCATCCCGTAGCGTTGCTTGAACACGCGAATCAGATGCGACGCGGACAAGTCCGCCACCTCGCAAATGTCTTCGAGTGTCAGCGATTGCGTGCAGTTTTCAGCGATGAATTCCGCAGCCCGCACCAGTTGCCGGCTTGCGTCGCGATCCGGCAAGGACGCCGGATTCAGCTTGCGTTGCACTTCGGAAAAGAAGGTGATCGCCGCGCTTTCCTTGCGCAGCGTGTCGGCATCGTCGTCGACCAGAATCGCGCACAGCCGGTTCAGGCCATCGAACAACGCCGCATCCAGCGTCATGGTCTGCGAGAACGCGCAAAACGCGCGGTTCTCGTTGAAGCCCAGTTCGTGTTGCAGCCCCGTGAACCATTCGACGTCGACATGCAGCATGCGATACGACCAGCGCTCGTCGGCGATCGGGTTGCACGCATGCACGTCGTCGGGATTCATCATTACGACTGCACCGGCGCCGATCCACTCGCGCGCATGGCGATTCAGATACACGCTGCGGCCGCCGGTCACAGCGCCGATCGAAAACGTCTCGTGCGAGTGTTTGGCATAGCAGACCTCGCGGCCGTCGTCGATGGAACGTGCTTCGATGAACGGCAGCGCGTCGCTGCGCCAGAACTTCGGCGCAGAAGCGCTCTTGACGTGGCTTGCCGCCTCTGTGATTCCGCTCATCCGCGTGCTCTCCGATGCTTGCATAGACCTCGCCAAAGCGAGGCCTACGTATCGTAGCCGTCAAACACGCCGTCAACAAGCCAACACCGCGAGAGCGCCAACATCACCGCGCGTGCGTAGGCGCATGGAGCAATAACTTACTTCGCACTCACATCGATATTGCCGAGATATTTCGTCGCCAGCGTCTTCACCGTCCCGTCGGCCTGCACCTTCGCGATTGCCGCGTTCAACTGATCGCGCAGCGCCGTATCGCCCTTGCGAATCCCGTACGCGATGCCGCTGCCGAGAATCTTGTCGTCACGCACCGGCTGGCCGACGAACGCATAGTCCTTGCCGTTGGGCTTCGACAGAAAACCCGTTTGTCCCGCAGGTGCGAGCACGAGCGTCGCGTCCAGACGTCCCGCCGCCATATCCGTGTAGACCTGATTCTGATCCTGGTACGGCACGATGGTCACACCCGCCGGTTCCCAATGCGTCTTCGCGAAGGTCTCCTGAATCGACGCCTGCAACACGCCCACCCGCTTGCCCTTCAACGACTCGGGTGTCGGCAGCAAGCCGCTGTCGCGCCGCGCGATCAATTGCGTCGGCACGCGATACACGACCGTGGTGAAATCGATCGCCTGCCGACGCTGCTCGGTCGCGTTCATTGCCGAATTGATTGCGTCGAACTTGCGGCCCTGCAGCGCGGGAATCAATCCGTCGAACGAGGTCTCGACCCACTTGCACGTCATGTGCGCGGCGGCGCAGACAGCATTGCCCACGTCGATATCGAGCCCTTGCAATTCACCGTTCGGGCCTTTCGATTCGAACGGGGGATACTGCGCTTCGACGCCGAAGCGCAGCGTCGCGGTGTCGGCGGCACTCGCGGCGGACGACGCCGCGAGCGACGCGAATGCGCAGGCCAGCGCCAATAGAGGCTTGAGCAACTTCATAGCGAATCCCTTCCTTTCTTCTTCCGATTTCGCCGTATCGCCCGCGCCGCAGCATGCGATGCACGGCGGCGTAACGAGGCGCGACGATCATACTGCGTTCAAAAAACCAGCCAGTGCTGCGGCCCGCGCTCGTCAGCGCGCTCAGATCTCGCACAAACGCCGCGCGCCTTCGAGCAGTGTCGCGTCGTCCTTCGAGAAGCTGAGGCGGATCAAACCGGAATCCGTGCCGTCAGTGTAAAACGCGGACAACGGGATCGTCGCGACGCGCGCATCGCGAATCAGGCGCAGCACGAAATCGCTGTCGCTTTCGTCGGAGATGCCGCGAAAACGAGCAAGCATGAAGAAGCTGCCCTCACTCGGCAACAATTCGAAGCGCGACTCGCGCAGCGCGTGCGCGAGCAGATCGCGCTTTTTCTGATAGAACGCGGACAGGCCGAGATAGCTTTCGCGATCGGCCAGCGCATCGGCGAACGCGTACTGCATGGGGGTATCGGCGGAAAAGACCATGAACTGATGGACCTTGCGAATCTCGTCCATCAACGCGGCGGGTGCGAGGCAATAGCCGACGCGCCAGCCGGTCACGTGATACGACTTGCCGAACGACGAGACGATCACGCTGCGCTCCGCGAGCTCGGCGTCGCACGCCATGCTCTGATGCTTCGCACCGTCGAACACGACGTGTTCGTAGACCTCGTCGGCGAGAATCACGATATCGGTGTTACGCGTGAGCGCCTTCAGCCGCGCGATGTCGGCCTCGCTGAACACGGTAGCGGTCGGGTTGTGCGGCGTGTTGATGATGATCATGCGGGTCTTCGGCGTGATCGCGGCAGCGACCTCGTCCCAGTCCACGCGGAAGTCGCTCAACGAGAGTTTGATCGCCACCGGCGTCGCGCCTTGCAGCCGGACGATCGGACCATAGCTGTCGAACGACGGCTCGAAGTAGATCACTTCGTCGCCGGGATGCACCAGTGCGCTGATCGTCGAATACAGCCCTTCGCTCGCGCTGGCGATCACGGTCACTTCGCCGACCGGGTCGTAGCGCACGCCATACAGCGTTTCGACCTTGTCGGCGAGCGCTTCGCGCAACGCGGCAATGCCTGCCATCGGCGCGTACTGGTTATGGCCAGCGCGCATCGCTTGCGCGACACCGTCGACCAGTTTCGCGTCCGGCGCGAAATTCGGTGCGCCCTGCGACAGGTTCAGCGCATCGTATTGAGCGGCCAGCTGGCCGATCACGGTAAAAATCGTCGTGCCCACGTCAGGCAGTTTCGAGCGGGCTTGCATGGCGCTCTGCATAAGGCTATCTCCCTATCTTCATCCAGCTGCGGATTCGAGGACGCACCGACAGTGCGGCCGCCTTTCCGGTCTGGTGATTAGGCATCAGCCAAAGAACCGTCACAATCGAAACTTTGTCATGCGCGGCATGCGTTTACGTCATGACGCGCGCGAACGCGCGCCGCGCCGCGTGAAGCCAATCGGATCAAAGCCTTGGGGAAGAAACCGGGCCGCGAAAAGTACCCGGAATAAAGCGCAGGTATGACGTAATGTGATGCGCGAAGGGAGCGGCCGCGAATGCCGCCACCCCTTGCCTTGTCCTGATAGCGGGCGCTATCAGGCGTCGTCCATCAGACGGACCTTGACCTTCTTGCCCTTCACCTTGCCGGCGCTGAGCTTGCGCAGCGCGTCGCGCGCGATGCTGCGCTCCACCGCCACGTAGGTCGACATCTCCGTTACGTTGATCTTGCCGATCTGCGAGCCCGCGAAACCCGCCTCGCCGGTCAGCGCGCCGAGCACGTCGCCGGGGCGGATCTTTTCCTTGCGGCCGCCGAGAATCTGCAGCGTTTCCATCGGCGGCAGCAGCGGCTCCTTGCTCGTCGTCGTGAGTTCGGACAGCTTGTGCCATTCGACGTCGCGCTTTTGCGCCTGTTCGAGACTGCCGACGCGGCCCATCTCGTTCATGCTCGCGAGGCTCAGTGCCCAGCCTTCCTGATCGGCGCGGCCCGTGCGGCCGATGCGGTGCACGTGCACTTCCGGGTCCGGCGTTACGTCGACGTTAATCACCGCTTCGAGTTGCGCGATGTCGAGACCGCGCGCGGCGACGTCCGTGGCGACCAATACCGAGCAGCTGCGATTCGCGAACTGGATCAGCACCTGATCGCGCTCGCGCTGATCGAGTTCGCCATGCAGCGCGAGCGCATGGAAACCTTGCGCGCGCAGCACGTCGAGCAGATCGCGGCACTGCTGCTTGGTATTGCAGAACGCGAGCGTGCTCACCGGGCGATAGTGGTTGAGCAGGAGACCGACGGCATGCAGGCGCTCGTCTTCGGTCACTTCATAGAAGCGCTGGCGAATCTTGGTGTTGTCGTGCCGCTCGGCGAGCTTCACTTCCTTCGGATTGCGCAGGAACTGCTGGCTCAGCTTGACGATGCCCTCGGGGTATGTCGCTGAGAACAGCAGCGTTTGCCGCTCTTTCGGGCATTGCTTCACGACGGTCGAGATATCGTCGAAGAAACCCATGTCGAGCATGCGGTCGGCTTCGTCGAGCACCAGCGTGTTCAGCGCTTGCAGCGGCAGGCTGCCGCGTTCGAGGTGATCCATGATGCGGCCCGGCGTGCCGACCACGATGTGCGCGCCGTGTTCCAGGCTGGCCGTTTGCGGACGCATCGGCGTGCCGCCGCACAGCGTCAGCACCTTGATGTTTTCTTCTGCGCGCGCGAGGCGGCGGATTTCCTGCGTGACCTGATCGGCGAGTTCGCGCGTCGGGCACAGCACCATCGCCTGCACGGCGAAGTTGCGTACGTCGAGGCGCGCGAGCAGCGCGAGCGAAAACGCCGCGGTCTTGCCGCTGCCCGTTTTCGCCTGGGCGATCAGATCATGGCCGGCGAGCGCGATCGGCAGGCTCGCGGCCTGAATCGGCGTCATCTCGACGTAGCCGAGCTGCGTCAGGTTCGCGAGGGTCGCGTCCGGCAGCGGCAATGCGCTAAACGGCGCGCCGGCGGTGGTGGGACTGTTCATAGGGTGAGGGTTCGCTATTGGCTGGAGACTAGTCGGCCAGGGGGCCAGGGGCGGGGCGGCCTTCGATCTGTTCGTACAGCACCGAGCCGTCTTCGCCGTCGAAACGCTCGACGTAATTGCGCGCGCCGCACATCGGGCAACGGAACAGCAGCCCCTGCCCTTCGTTCTTGATGACGACGTCCGACAGTTCCCACTGCGCGTCGCAGGACTGATTTCTACAGGTAAACACGTTGATTCTCCAACTGGATTCGGGGGTTTATCGGGCGGGCCGCACGAACGGCCCGGCCATGAAGGGGTCGCCGCGCTCGATCACGCGATGCGGCCGGAACGCTTCAGCCCAGATGCGTATGGCGCGCACGCGGCGCGCTCACATCCATTTCGCTCAGGCCGTGCACGATGCCGCAGTCTTCGACGGCCTGTTCGCCGCGGCATTGCTCGCGCAACGTGGTCAATTGCAGTTTCAGCTGCTTCAGTTCGTCGATGCGCGTGTCGACGTGCGCGATGTGCTCGTCGATCAGCGTATTGATGCCGCCGCAGCCGTTCGCCGGCGCGTCGGTTAACAGCAGCAACGCGCGGATTTCGTCGTGGGTCATGTCGAGCGCGCGGCAATTGCGGATAAAGCGCAAGCGCTCGACGTGCTTCGCCGTGTAACTGCGGTAATTGGCCTCGGTGCGATCCGCCTCGGGCAACAGGCCCTCTTTCTCATAGAAACGGATGGTTTCGGTCGTGCAATGGGCGATTTTCGCCAATTCGCCGATTTTCATGGACCCTCCGGATAGCGGCCTTGACCTTGTAGTGGCTTCAAGGTGTTTACTAGACCACAAATCGAACCAGGAAGCCACCAATGCGTCAAGTCAGCGAATCCGAAGCGGACCGTTTTGAAGAGGGGAAAGGCTGTGCTCATGGGCGTGAGGGGCATGCTCATGCGCATGAGGATGCACACGGACGAGAGGAGTGTTGTGGGCAAGAGCACGAGCACCGCGACGGCCATTGCCACGATCATGGCCACGCGCATGCAGATCGACCCGCCCATCACACCCATGCCGCCGGCGATTGCTGCACACCCGCAACCGCGATCCCGCCAGCCATCGCGCTGCCGCGATCCGAAGCCGTCGGCGACGATATGCGCACCGCGATCCGCATCATGCAGATGGATTGCCCGACCGAGGAAGCGCTGATCCGCAAGAAATTCAGCCGCATGCCCCACGTGCGCAGCATGGACTTCAATCTGATGCAGCGTGTGCTGACGGTCGTCCACGCGCCGCATGCACTTGCTGCGATCCTCGCCGCGCTCCACTCACTCGACTTCACACCCGAACTCGCGGACACCGCCTCCGGCACAGCGCCCTCCGCCGTTTCGCCCGCACCGCCCAGGCCGTGGTGGCCGCTCGCGCTCGCCGGGGCCGCCGCGGCGGGCTCAGAGGCCGCTGGCTGGCTCGGCGCACCGGCCTGGCTTGCTGCGGGTCTGGCGATCCTCGCGATCGCCTCCTGCGGCCTCACAACGTACCGCAAGGGCTGGCTCGCGATCCGCAACGGCAACCTGAACATCAACGCGTTGATGAGCATTGCGGTGAGCGGCGCGCTGATCCTCGGCCAATGGCCGGAAGCCGCGATGGTGATGGTGCTCTTCACGATCGCCGAACTGATCGAGGCGAAGTCGCTCGACCGCGCCCGCCATGCGATCCAAGGCTTGATGCAACTCACGCCGGAGCAGGCGAGCGTGCGGCAACCCCATGGCGGCTGGCAACTCACGAGGCTCGATGCGATCCCGCTCGGCGCGGTGGTGCGCGTGAAGCCGGGCGAGCGGATCGCGCTCGACGGCGAGGTCGTCGCGGGCCGCTCCAGCGTGAATCAGGCGCCGATCACGGGCGAGAGCCTGCCCGTCGACAAAACCATCGGCGACGCCGTGTTCGCCGGCACGATCAACCAGGCGGGCTCGCTCGACTATCGCGTCACGGCCGGGTCCAGCAACACGACGCTCGCACGGATCGTCCACGCGGTCGAAGAAGCGCAAGGCGCCCAAGCGCCGACGCAACGTTTCGTCGACCGGTTCGCGCGGGTGTATACGCCGATCGTGTTCGCGATCGCGCTCGCCGTCGCGCTCGTGCCGCCGTTGCTGTTGGGCGGAGCGTGGCACGAGTGGGTCTACAAGGCGTTGGTGATGCTGGTGATCGCCTGTCCTTGCGCGCTCGTGATCTCGACGCCGGTGACCATCGTCAGCGGGCTCGCGGCCGCCGCGCGCAAGGGCATCCTGATCAAAGGGGGCGCCTACCTCGAACAGGGCCGCAAGCTCACCCGGCTCGCGCTCGACAAGACCGGCACGATCACGCACGGCAAACCGGCGCAGACCGAGTTCGAGCACTTACGCGGCGTCGGCGGCATGGCAGACGCGCTCCGTTGCCGGGCGCTCGCGGCGAGTCTCGCGGGGCGCTCCGATCATCCGGTGTCGATGGCGATAGCGGCGGCGGCGCAAAGCGACGGCATGGCCCACCTCACGGTCGATGCGTTCGAAGCGCTGGCGGGGCGCGGCGTTCGCGGCACTATCGACGGCGCGCCGTATTGGCTCGGCAATCATCGGCTGGTCGAAGAGCTCGGCCGCTGCTCGGCGTCGCTCGAAGCGCGCCTCGACACGCTCGAAGGCGAAGGCAAAACCGTCGTGATGCTGATGAACCCGGAGCGCGTGCTCGCGCTCTTCGCCGTCGCGGATACGGTGAAGGAGACGAGCCGCGCCGCCATCGCCGAATTGCGGCAGCTCGGCGTCGCCACGGCGATGCTCACGGGCGACAACCGGCACACCGCCTCGGCGATCGCGCAGGAGGTCGGTATCGACGAAGCGCGCGGCGACCAGTTGCCGCAAGACAAGCTGAACGCGGTCGCCCAATGGTCGGCTGACGGGGCAACGGTCGGCATGGTCGGCGACGGCATCAACGATGCGCCCGCGCTGGCACGCGCCGACATCGGCTTCGCGATGGGCGCGATGGGCACCGACACCGCGATCGAAACCGCCGACGTCGCGCTGATGGACGACGACCTGCGCAAGATTCCTCAATTCATCCGTCTGTCGAAGGCGACGCATGCGGTGCTGGTGCAGAACATCGCGTTGGCGCTCGGCATTAAAAGCGTGTTTCTCGTGCTGACGTTGATGGGTCTCGGCACGATGTGGATGGCGGTGTTCGCCGATGTCGGCGCGAGCCTGCTGGTGGTGGGGAACGGGCTGCGTCTGTTGCACAAGTGAGTTGCGCACGTGAGTTGCGCGCGGATACGAGGCGCGTGTTGCTGGCGCCTGAACGGCGGGACCGCTGCCTGTCCGCTGCGCGCGTGCCGCCCGCGCGCCTAGTGAGCGAACGAACCTGCTTCTGCCATGCCGTGGCGAACGCTCACCGCCGCCTTCAAGGTCTCCGACGGGCGCACGCCGAATAGCTTGCGGTAATCGGTTGCGAACTGGCTCAGATGCCAGAAGCCCCAAGCCGCCGCGACATCCTGCACCGAACGCGATTCGCGCGATGCATTCGACAGATCGCGCCGCGCGCCATTCAGACGAATCGCGCGCAGATAGGTGGCGGGCGCCATGCCGAGCACGTCCTGAAAGCAGTACTGCAGCGTGCGCCGGCTCACATGCAGCCGCTCGCACAACTCCGGCACGCTGACCGCGCGATCGCGATGGACCAGCACGTACTCGCGCGCTTCCGACACGATCGACTGACGACGCGGCCGCGCCGGCATCGCAACCGGCTGCGCCGCCGGCAACGCGCCGACGTCGAACAGCGACGCCAGCACCGACGCCTGCACATTGTTGCGCGCGAACGCAGACAACGGTGCGCCGCTCGCCGCGCCGTCGTCGAGCAATTGACGCAGCGACGCACATAAGCGCGCCTTGCGCGCCACGCCGATCGGCACGACTTCGTTGTGCGGCATATGATCGGCGAGACCGACACGCTCCACGTCCGCCGCATAGCGGCGCAGCACCTCGCCCTTCACCACTACGCCAAAAATCTCGTAGCCCGCCGAGGTCAGCAATTCGAACTCCACGCCGCCCGGACGAAACGCGAGCGCGTCGCCGGCGATCACCTGCGCGTCGATGCGGCCCGAAGCCGTCGTGCAAGTCGGGATACCGAACCAGTACGCGTCCTTCTGCACCTCGCAGGTTTGCCGCAACGTGTGGCTCGTCGTCTCGACGAACACCTGCATGTGATCGACACACAGCTCCGTCAGTTCGCCGACGAAGCAGCCCGCGGTCAACTGGTCATAAGTCTGGTTCCAGCCGTGCAGATTGCCCGCCTGTTCATCGGCGTCATGAGCGACGCGCGTCTGCACGCGGAAGCTTGGCTGCGGCGCGAGCGTCGGATTGATGAGGCGGTCGTCTCGGGTATCGGTCGTCATACCGGACCTGCGCAAACGGAAGCGAAAGAGAACAGGAAGGCAAGTCCCATGCCGAACCCACTTGTCGCGCTCTCGCCCGCGCGCCCTGTTCAATTCGTGAACAGGACGGCACACACTGGTCAGAAACGAAACGCTCCAGTGCCTTGGCCTGAACAGCGCTGCGCACGATGCCGTGCGCCGATGCCTGCTGCGCGTGCACGGGTCACCGGCGCGGTGCATGGCACACTTCTGGCTCTAGGCTGTCACGGCCGAGCGGTATATCGCGCCGGATATAGCCCATTCAAACATGTGAGGAGCACACAGATGAATCACGCGGAGATGCAGTTTCTGACCACCGAATTCCCGTACAAGAAGCAGTATGCGAATTTTATCGGCGGGGAATGGGTGAAGCCCGTGGGCGGCGAGTACTTCGACAACGTGTCGCCGATCACCGGCGAGCCCTTCACGTCGATCCCGCGTTCACGCGAAGCCGATATCGAACTCGCGCTCGACGCCGCGCATCGTGCGAAAGTCGCATGGGGCAAAACCTCCACGGCGGATCGTGCGAACATCCTGAACCGCATCGCCGACCGGATGGAAGCGAATCTGCAACGCCTCGCGGTCGCCGAGACGATCGACAACGGCAAGCCGCTGCGCGAAACCATGGCCGCCGATATTCCGCTCGCGATCGATCACTTCCGCTACTTCGCCGGCGCGGTGCGTGCACAGGAAGGCTCGATCTCCGAGATCGACGACGACACTGTCGCCTATCACTTTCACGAACCGCTCGGCGTGGTCGGTCAGATCATCCCGTGGAATTTCCCGATCCTGATGGCGGTGTGGAAGCTCGCGCCAGCGCTGGCCGCCGGTAACTGCGTGGTGCTGAAGCCCGCTGAGCAAACGCCCGCTTCGATTCTCGTGCTGGTCGAACTGATCCATGACCTGCTACCCGCGGGCGTGCTGAACGTGGTGAACGGCTTTGGTCTCGAAGCCGGCAAGCCGCTCGCGTCGAACAAGCGCATCGCGAAGATCGCGTTTACCGGCGAGACCACGACTGGCCGTCTGATCATGCAGTACGCGAGCCAGAACATCATTCCGGTGACGCTCGAACTCGGCGGCAAGAGCCCGAACATCTTCTTCGCCGACGTGATGAACGCCGACGACAGCTACTTCGACAAAGCACTCGAAGGCTTCACGATGTTCGCGCTGAATCAGGGCGAAGTGTGTACGTGTCCGTCGCGCGTGCTGATCGATGAAAAGATTTACGACCGCTTCATGGAACGTGCGTTGAAGCGCGTCGCCGCGATTGCGCAAGGGCATCCGCTCGACAGCAAGACGATGATCGGCGCGCAAGCCTCGCAGGAGCAGCTCGAAAAGATCCTCTCGTACGTCGACCTCGGCAAACAGGAAGGCGCAGAATGTCTGATCGGCGGCGAGCGCAACACGCTCGACGGTGAGCTGAGCAAGGGCTATTACGTGAAGCCGACCGTGTTCCGCGGCCACAACAAGATGCGCATCTTCCAGGAGGAAATCTTCGGGCCGGTGGTATCGGTCACGACCTTCAGGACCGAGGACGAAGCGCTGGAAATCGCCAACGATACGCTCTACGGTCTGGGCGCCGGCGTCTGGACGCGCGATGGCACGCGCGCCTATCGCTTCGGTCGGCAAATCCAGGCGGGCCGCGTGTGGACCAATTGCTACCACGCGTATCCGGCGCATGCGGCGTTCGGCGGCTACAAGCAATCGGGCATCGGCCGGGAGAATCACAAGATGATGCTCGATCACTACCAGCAGACCAAGAACCTGCTCGTCAGCTATAGCGAGAAGCCGCTCGGGTTCTTCTAAACGTGCGCGGTCCGACCGGGGCGGGCCGCATTGCGCGGCTCGCTCTTTTCAGCGAGGGCATATGATGGCCGATGAGAAAGAAGTCGCCCGCGTGATCGCGACGCCTGCCGCTGTCGAGTTGATCGGCAAGCTGCGCGCCGAACATGGGCAGGTGCTGTTCCATCAATCCGGCGGATGCTGCGACGGCAGCGCGCCGATGATGTTTCCCCGCAGCGAGTTCATGGTCGGCGGGTCCGATGTGAAACTCGGGACGATCGCGGACGTGCCCTTCTACATGAGCGAATCGCAATTCGAATACTGGCAGCACACGCAACTGATCATCGACGTGGTGCCCGGTAATGGCGGGATGTTTTCTTTGGAGCGCCCGAGCGGCATGCGGTTTCTCACGCGCTCCCGGCTCTTCGAAGACGACGAGAATGCGTGGCTTGAAATTCATCCGGTGGAACGGGCTGATGCCTGAGGGCTGATGCCCGGGTCGCTTACGTCGTAGGTTACGTCGCGGCCTTGTTTGAATCGTCGCCGATAGCGGGCGTTGCTGGAGTGCTTGCCAGCAGCGCATCGCTGTCGTCTTTCAGGCCGACGCCGGTGAGTCCCAGGCGACGGGCATGCGTCAGCAGGTAATGCAACTTGTGCGCGGCCAGCGGGTAGTCGAGTCCTTCCGGGCGCACATTCGAAATGCAATTGCGTTGCGCATCGCTGCATCCCACCTTGGGCGCGTACGTCAGATAAATGCCGAGGCTATCAGGCGAACTCAAACCAGGCCGCTCGCCGATCAGCATTACCACGATCTTCGCGTTGAGCAACTCGCCGATTTCGTCGCCGAGCGCGACGCGTGCCTGCCGTGCCACCACCACCGGGCCGATTGTCCAATCCGCGAGTGTCGGGCAAACGGCTTGCAGCAGCGGGACCGATTGCTTCGATGCGGCGAACGCGGAAAGACCATCGCCAATCACGAACACCACATCGCTCGGCGCGCACCGCGTCTTTGCGAGCATCACGCGACTCTCCTCCGATAAGCGCCTGCCCAGATCGGGACGCCGCAAATAATGCTCACGATCGGGCGCCGCGCTATGCACATCCAATGTCTTGAAGCCTTGCGCGCGCAACTGCTCGTGCAACACATCGGCATCGAGCGGATGATGCACCGCGTCGCGCGCCTGCGCATGCGACAGGTTGAACGCGAGCAACGGCGCAGTCGGCAAACTGCTGCCTGCGCGGCCCAACGCGATACGCGCGTTGGTGAACTCACGCAGCGCGTTCCATGGGTTCTTTTCGAGGAAGTCGCTCATGCGATGCCCATCCAGTCGCGCGCGCCTTCGAGCAGCGGTTGCTGCGGCGACGCACTCAACAAGGCACCGCGTGCGTCGGTGATCTGCATCGACTCCAGCCACTCCTCGAATTCCGGCGCGCGGCGCAAACCGAGCACGTTGCGCACATACAGCGCGTCGTGGAACGACGTGCTCTGATAGTTGAGCATCACATCGTCCGCGCCCGGAATGCCCATGATGAAATTGATGCCCGCGACGCCGAGCAGCGTCAGCAGGTTGTCCATGTCGTCCTGATCGGCTTCGGCGTGGTTCGTGTAGCAGATGTCGCAACCCATCGGCACGCCGAGCAGCTTGCCGCAGAAGTGGTCTTCGAGCCCGGCGCGCGTGATCTGCTTGCCGTCGTACAGATACTCGGGGCCGATGAAGCCCACCACCGTGTTCACGAGGAACGGATTGAACTTGCGCGCCACCGCGTACGCACGCACTTCACAGGTCTGTTGGTCGACGCCGAAATGCGCGTCGGCCGACAACGCGCTGCCCTGCCCGGTTTCGAAGTACATCAGATTGTTGCCGACCGAGCCCCGTTGCAGCGACAGTCCCGCTTCATACGCTTGCTGCAGCAGCGCGAGCGAAATACCGAAGCCCGCGTTCGCTTTCTCCGTGCCCGCGATCGATTGAAACACCAGGTCGACCGGTGCGCCTTTTTCTATCGCGGCAATCGTGTTGGTGACGTGCGTCAGCACGCACGATTGCGTCGGCACCTGATAGCGCTCGCGAAATTCGTCGATCATCAGCAACAGCTTCGTGATCGCGGCGAGATTATCGCTCGCCGGGTTGATGCCGATCATCGCATCGCCGCAACCGTACATCAGGCCGTCGAGCATCGAAGCCGCGATGCCTTTGACGTCGTCGGTCGGATGATTCGGCTGCAGACGCACCGACATGTGACCCGGTAAGCCGACGGTGTTGCGAAAGCGCGTGATCACCGGACGTTTGCGCGCCGCCAGGATCAGGTCCTGGTTGCGCATCAGCTTCGACACAGCGGCAACCATCTCCGGCGTGAGACCGGCGGTGATACGCGTGAGCGTGTCCGCATCGGTCGAACTGCTCAGCAGCCAGTTGCGGAAATCGCCGACCGTCAGATGCGAGATCTCGGCGAACGCTTGCGGCGAGTGATCGTCGATCACGAGACGCGTGACCTCATCGCTCTCGTACGGGATCAACGCTTCATTGAGGAAGGTGCGCAACGGCACCTGCGCGAGCGCCATTTTGGCAGCGACGCGTTCTTCTTCGCTCGCTGCCGCGACGCCCGCGAGTTGATCGCCGGAGCGCTGCGGGCTAGCTTTCGCCATCAGCGTCTTCAGATCGGCGAAGCGATACTTGCGGCTGCCGATCGACTCGGTGTAGCTCATGCTTACGACTCCATCGCCGCTGCTCGCACAGCGGCTCGATTCGTCACGTCATTCTTCGAGCAAGGCGTCGGTTGGCGCCGCCTCGCGTTGATGGCGGGTCAACAGGAAGTATACGTAGCCCAGCGCGAGGAAGATGGCAAACACGATCGCCACCAGAAAATTGAAGTAGACCATCGTCGCCAGACAGATTACCGCCGCCACCAACGCGAATGCCGGAAAGAACGGAAACAGCGGCGCACGATACGGGCGCTCCATGTTCGGCGCGCTGCGGCGCAGTTTGAACAACGCCAGCATGCTGACGATATACATCACGATAGCCCCAAACACCGACATCGTCACGATGTTTGCCGTCAGCGTCTGGCCGCCGAACTGGATCAGCTCGTCGCTGTAGATCGCGGCAATGCCGAGCACGCCGCCCGCGAGAATCGCGCGATGCGGTGTCTTGAAGCGCGGATGCACCTTCGAGAGCCACTCCGGCAGATAGCCCGCGCGAGCCAGCGCGAAGATCTGCCGCGAGTAGCCGAGGATGATGCCGTGAAACGACGCGACCAGTCCAAACAGGCCGAGCCACACCAGCATATGCATCCAGCCGCTGTGTTCGCCGACGATGAATTTCATCGCTTGCGGCAGCGGGTCGTTGATGTTCGACAGTTTGGTCCAGTCACCGGCCGCTCCGGCAAACACCATCACGCCGATTGCGAGCACGACCAGCGTCAGAATGCCGGTGACGTAGGCGATCGGAATCGAGCGCTTCGGGTTTTTCGCCTCTTCGGCCGCCATCGCCACGCCTTCGATCGCGAGGAAAAACCAGATCGCGAACGGGATCGCCGCGAACATGCCGTGGAACGAGCCCATGCTGAAGGTATTCGCGCCGGCCCAGCCGCCCGTCGTGAAGTTCGACCAGCGGAAACCCGGCGACACGACGCCCATGAAGACCAGCAGTTCGAAGATTGCGAGCAGCGTCACGCACAACTCGAACGCCGCGGCGATCTGGACGCCGGCGATGTTCAACGCCATGAACACGAGATACGCGCCCATTGCAGCGTGTTTGGGTTCGAGTCCGGGGAACTGCACATGCAGATAAGCGCCGATGGCGAGAGCGATGGCCGGTGGCGCGAATACGAATTCGACGAGCGTTGCCGCGCCCGCGAGATAACCGCCGGTCGGACCGAATGCCTGGCGTCCGTACGCGAAGGGGCCGCCCGCGTGTGGAATCGACGTCGTGAGCTCGGTGAAACTGAAGATGAAGGTCGTATACATCGCGGCGACGAAAATGGCCGTGATGACGAAGCCGAGCGTGCCGGCGCTCGCCCAGCCATAGCTCCAGCCGAAATATTCGCCGGAAATGACGAGGCCGACGGCAATGCCCCATAGCTGCCATGTGCCGAGCGTCTGCTTCAGCTCGTGATGCATGGCCTGACCGATCGACTGCTGATTGGAAGCTGGCTTCATCGGATGCTCCTGGGTTCGCGTGTGTGCATTGACGCGGTTTGCTCGACGCCGCAAGACTTTGCGGTGCATGGGCCGACAGGCTTCAGCCGATGGTAGGGAGCCATTATTCGGGGGTGTTATCGAAATTCGGCAAAGTTGTCGGTGCGTTCGGGTGTTAACGGGCGCTTAACTGCGCTTTGCAGTCTGGCGTGAAGTTCGCAGGATTGGGTAAACGGGGGCGTGGTACTTTTCTCTTTCCGTATGTGCCGCTCTTTGTCGGCAAGGTCATTCATGAACGAATCAGACGATCGGGTTCGATACGAAACGCGGCTCGCACGCGCGCTCGATCTTATTTACGATCATCTCGACGAGCCGCTCGATATCGGGCGGTTCGCTGGCATAGCGTGCCTGTCGCCGTATCACTGGCATCGGATTTATCAGGCGATGTATGGCGAGACGGTCGCGACAACGGTTCGCGGCTTGCGGTTGCATCGCGCGGCGGGGGTATCTCGCGAACGGTTCGATGGCGATTGCGGAGATCGCCGAGCGATCGGGCTGCAGCAGTTTGCAGTCTTTTTCGCGCACTTTTCGCGCGGTGTTGGGCGTGCCGCCGGCGCAGTATCGCAAGCAAGGCACGCATTGCCGGCTTCGTCCGGCGCTTTCAGGAGACGGTCAAATGACGATGCGCGAAGTGGTGATTCGTTATGTGGAGCCGATTGAGGTTTTGTCGGTGGATCACGTGGGGCCATATATGCAAATCAGCAAAGCGTTCGATGCTTTGTTCGGGTGGCTCGCTCAACATAACTTGCTGGCGGCGGAGATGCGAATGATCGGGATTTTCTTCGATGATCCCGATGTGGTCGATGAAAACGCGTTGCGCTCCAAGGCTGGGGTGTCGTTGCCGCATCCGCTGCAAGTGGCGGTGACGGTGAGTCCACCGGTTTCAGTCGCGCATGTTAAAGGCGGGGAATACGCGGTGTTGCGGCATAAGGGTCCGTATAGCGATCTGCCGGCGGCGTACGAGTGGTTGTACGGGACGTGGCTCGTGCAGTCGGGGCGTGAAGCGGCGGACGCGCCGGTGTTAGAGGAGTATCTGAATAGCCCGAAGGAGACTGCGCCTGCGGATCTGGTTACCGAGATCTGTTTACCGTTGGTTTGACGGTTGACCGCGTTTGTGAACGCGCTCGTGGAAGCTTATGCATGTATACGCAGCGCGCTTTCCGGACGCCTCTCTGGTTTTTATAGTCTTTGTATATGTATACGTAGTAATAGTTAACAAGCATCGCCCCTGGCTGGGGATAACTTGAAACTTCGTTTACGCATCAATGGGCTGCGTAAACCATAAGTCTGCGCAGTAAGGGCGGACAGGAGGCAGGAGCCAGGGAAAACTTTTGTGCGGCTTGGTTAACCTGCGGGCTTATCAAGGTTTCGCCCACAAGGTGCCAGGGGGTTTCTACAAAAGTTGTCCAAAGGGGTGTGTGGATAAGTTTGGGGGCGTTGGCGGGAGGTTCTCTCCCCGGCTGCCTGGGTTTTCGCCATGCAATTTCGCGAGCCCAACCCACACGTTCGGAATCGGGCGCCTCCTTGCTCATCGCCGTATCATCGTGTCTGTGCGCCGCCCGTCGCGGCACTGTCCGTTTTTCACCGGTCAACCGATGTCCCGCTCTGCAGAGCTTTCCGAGGTTCTCACTCTTGCCGAAGTCCAGTCGCTCGCGGCTACGAAGACGTTTGCGCGCGGCAAGGCTTATTTTCACGATGGTGTCGTCTCCCGCCTGGATGAGCGCGATGACGCTGTTCGCGCCACCGTGAGAGGCACGCACCGTTACTGGGTTGAACTCGCCGTCGACGATGGCGAACTCGCGTATGAATGCAGCTGTCCGGTAGGCGACGAAGGCGTGTTCTGCAAGCAGGCTGTTGCCGTTGCACTTTCCTGGCTCGAAAATTTGACGTCAGACTTTGACGGGCCGACATCCACAACGCAGTTTCCTTGGCCGAGATAACCGTGGAACAGGGATGCTAAGTCGTTACTCCTCGCAACAAGTGCCAACTGATAGAGAAAAGGGCCCATAAGTATCTCTACTTACAGGCCCGGCGGGCTGCGTTCTACCATCGGTGCCGCGAATTATCAACGGCTAACGAAAGACGAAACTCATAAACTCTCGCGACGGTTATCTGTCGTCCATTCGCAGCAGCCGTCCCGCGTTGGCGATCACAATGAACGTGCCGACGTTATGTAGCAGCGCGATCCACACGGCGCCCAACGCGCCCGTCGCCGCCAGCACGATCACCGCGACCGTCCAGGCCAGACCGATCACCGCATTGATGGTTGCCGTATGCACGCAGCGCCGGCCGAGCCGCACGGCTGTCGCAATACGTCGCAGATCGTCGCCGAGCAGGACAACATCGGCCGAGGCCACCGCAATGTCGATGCCGCGCCCGCCCATTGCAACGCTGGTAGGCCCCGCCTTGATAGCAAGGACGTCGTTCAGGCCATCGCCGACCATCAGCGGATGATAGCCGGCCGCCATCTCCTGCACGACATAGTCAAGCTTGTCATGCGGCAAGGCCTGCGCGACGACGATCCCGATACCCGTTTGCGCAGCGAGCTTCCGGGCAACGGGTTCGCGGTCGCCGGTCAGAAGAGTCTGCCGCGTCAACCCGAGCTCCCGCAATTCGGCGAGCGCGTCCTTCGCCTCCGCGCGCAGCGCGTCGGCGAAAGCGAACCACGCCAGCAAGCGGCCGTTCAACGCGAGTCCCACACAGGGACCGTCGATCTCGCGCGGCGGTTGCGGCAAAGCCTGCACGTAGTCCGCGAGCAAGCCGTGGCGGCCAAGCACGGCGACACCTTCAGCAGTATCGGCGACGATGCCGAGGCCTCCCAGTTCGCGCGCAAGTTCAAGCGGCGCCTCTTCGAGGCCCGCAATGGCATCCGCCGCATAGCGCACCAGCGCGCGGCTCACCGGATGCGCGCTGCCTCCGCCAAGGCGCCCCGCCAGTTCCAGCACCTGCGAAGTATCGACGCCCGGTTCCAGCAACACCTTCTCGACGCGCAATTCGCCGTAAGTCAGCGTGCCGGTCTTGTCGATCACCAGCGAATCGATCTGCGCGAACTTGTCGGCAAACGCAGCGCTCCGGAACAGGATGCCGTGCCGGGCTCCCGCGGCGATCCCGGCAATGGCCGTGGACGGAGCGGCCAACACGAGCGCGCACGGGCACGCTGCGACGATGACCGCCAGCATCGCCGACGCATTCGCCGACGCGAACCAGACGATGGCCGCGATCAGCAGGACGAGACACAGATAAGCGCCCATGTAGCGTTCGAGTATCTGCGTAATCGGTGGCTTTGCCTGCTCGGCTCGCTGCATCAATTCGATGATCTTGCCGAGCGTCGAGTGTTTGCCCGCGTGCGTGACGTCGATGCGTAGCGGACCGTCGAGATTCATTGCACCGCCGAAAACGGCCGTGCCCGGCACGACGTCGAGCGGCACAGACTCGCCGGTAATCGGTCCATTGTCGACGCTCGACTGGCCGTGCTGGACGACGCCGTCGGCGGGAATCCGTGCGCCGGCCACCACTTCGATCTGGTCGTCGGCCTGCAGCGCGTCGTAGGGCACTTCTTCGATCGAACCGTCTGCCCGGATGCGCCGCACCTTGCCCGACGCCAGCCGGCCGAGGGCCCGGATCGCCTCCTGCGAGCCGAGTACGCTGCGTTCTTCGAGCGCATGGCCGAGCGTCATGACAATCGGCAACAAGGCGGCCGTGGCCATATCTCCGACGGCCCACGCGGCCAGCATCGCGAGCGCGATCAGGCGGTCGGTCACGCCGTGCAGACTGGGCGACCTGAGGCTATGCCACGCGCCGGCGAACACCGGCCCGGCCACGACCAGCGACGCAAGTCCGGCGAGTATCTGCGCCAGCGTTACATCCGCCGGGGCGAGCGCACGCCATGCTGTCGACAACACCAGCAGGCCGCCGGCCAGCAGCGCAAGCCCGATGTGCCGCGTCATCGCCCGCTGCTCGGTTACCGACAAGGCGATCGGCGTGCCCTGAGTGAGGCCGTCGGCGTGATTCGCGTGCGACGCGTGGTCGTCAGTATGTGCTGCGTGCCCGATTCTCGCGCTCATCTCGCATTCCCCGGCAGGATCAGGTTTGATGTGTTGTGCGGATCGACGGTCGTCACGCTCGCCGCTTTCGAGAGGATCAACTGCACCCGGTCCCGATAGACGCGCGCGAGAAGGCCCGGGTCGCTATGGTCGCGTAATGGCGCTTCCAGTTGCTGAATGGTCAAGGTTTTCGCCCGTGCAGTGGCGACGCGTTCAACCGCGTTCGCCTGGGCGTTCTGCACGATCCGGTCCGCGTCCTGCTGGGCATCCTGCCGGGTCTTCTCGGCGGCCGTGCGCGCTTCAGCCATGCTGCGCTCGGCCACCTGCAACGAGGTCAGAACTGAATTGAACGCACTGACGGCGGCAGCGGGGAATGCGGCCTCGACATCGACTCGCGCAACTTCGACGCCGAGTCCCGCATGCTGCGCATCGAGTTGCCGCAGATGCCGCTCGATTTCCTGCGCGAGATCGCCGCGCAAGCGCTCACGCTCGACGGCCAGTTGCTGATCTGCCGACAGCCGTTCCGGCCGCGCGACCAGGATCGCATCGAGGTTGCGCTGCGCCACAACCGCGACCGCTGACGCCGACACGATCCGCTCCAGCGCGGCATCGAGCCGGTCTTTTTGCAGGACATAGGCGTAGGCATCGATCACCCGGTAATACAGCGTCGCATGCAACTGCAACACGCCGTTGTCGCCGGTCAGCAGGTAGCCCGAGCCGGCGAGCGCATCGGGTAACAGCGCACCGGCTGACGGCACGGCATCAGGTTCTGGTTCGGGCTGAAGGAGGGGGGCCACGCCGTCGGCCCGCATAGGCGGCAAATCCGTCGGCCCCGCCGTGCCCTCCATTTCCGACAAGGGCGGCAGTTGCGGCAAATGGGCATCCGCGCCGCGCGCACGCGGATCGCGTTCGAGCGACTGAATGCGTTGTTCGAGCACGCGCGCACTGCCAGGCACCATCAAGGTCGACTCGAACGGACGTGGCCAGGCAATCAGCAGTCCGGCGTCCTGGGTGCGAACGAATGCACCGAAGCGCAACACGACTGCGCGGCTGTCGGGCGGAATGCGCCGGATGTTCGAACCGGCCCAAGCGCATGCGGCCAGCACGGCCACGGCTGCCACAAACCAGAAGGACAGCCGGACTGCCTGTGTGCCGGGCCCGAGCGGCGGCAAGCTGCTGTCCGTGGTCATCGCGCGGCCCTGGATTTTTTCGACGCCGACGCGGACACCATGCCCGCGCCCGTCTGCCGCGACGGCTCGGCTCCTAGGTCGATGGGCCCCTGCACCAGCGCCTGGAACGGCGCCGCATCGGTGCGCAGAATCAGGTTCGTATTGGCGCTGACCACGGAGTCGAGCGTGTCGAGCGAGCGCAACATCGTATAGAGGCGCGGATTGCCGGCATAGGTGTTGCCATAGATGGCGGCGGCATCCTGGCGGGACTGCGCTTCGATCTGCGCAGCCTTGACGTTCGCGTCGGCAACCGCCAGACGGGCATCGCGGTCCGCGTCCGAGCGGATCTGCGCGGCCTCGCGATTGCCGTCTGCAGTACGCTGCGCGGCAACCGTCTCGCGCTCCGCGCTCATCCGGCTGACCGTCGCCGAGAGTGTCACCGCGGGCAACGTCAGGCGCTCCAGTCCCACTTGAACGACATGCACGCCGTAGGCCGAGTAAAGCTGCGCGTCGATCTGACTGCGCAGCGCGTCCTCGAAGGCGGAGATGCGTACCCGTGAGGGATCCGTGTTGACGAGCGACGCCAGGTCGAAGCCGGCCGACGTGGTTTGCAACGACGAACCGAGCAGCGAGCGAATCTGCTGCGCGGCCTCGTCGGGCCGGTTGCCCACGGCCCGAACAAAGCGGCGCACGTCGTTCGGATCCGCAGCGACTTTCCACGCGACGTAGGCCTGCACGATGATGCGCAAACCGTCACGCGTGCCCACGTCCTGCAAGCCACTCGATGTCGTATGCAGGCGCAGGTCGACCGGCACCGCTGCCTCGATCGGCGCGGGTAGACGCCACGCGAGACCGGGTTCGAGCAGCACGCGCACGGGTTGCCCGAAGCGCGTGATCACCGAGGCCTCGCCCGCCCGCACCGAAATGAAACTCGCCACGGCAATCGCGATGACGACGCATAGCGCCGCAAGCAGGACGCGCACGTAGAACGGACCGCCGCGACCGGTCTGTGCGTTGCCTTGATCGTGGTGGTGGTGCTGGTGATGCCCGTGGCCATCGGTATGCAAATGGAACAAACTCATGAAGTCACCTTGAGAACAGCCTGTCCGGCGTGTGGCGTGCGCATCAGTTGCTGTGCGGAAAGCCAGCGAGATCGCCGGCCGTGAAAGTGCGCAGATCGAGGGTCGCGCGCCGGTCGGCGACCAGCCGGTCGTCGATCACCGTGATGCGCGCGTTCTGCAACCCATGCTGCAAGCGGGCCAGGTAGTACTCGAATGCAAAGGCCGGTCCGCCTAGCCGGTATGCGACTGTGTCGGCTTCAAAATTGATCTGCTGCACATGCGCCGACGCAAGCGTGTCTGCCGCTCGCGCCGAAGCCTGAGCGACACCGGTGAGCGCCTGTTGCTGTGCATTGCCCAGCAATTGCGCCGCGAAGCCATGCGCCCTGGCGACGCTTGCCTGCGCGCGGATCTGCGCTGCCTGCACGTCGTGATAAGCCGAGGCAGCGCCCGCTGGCGGGTGCACGCTCTCGATGACGACCGCCACGACTTCGATGCCGCTCGCGAGCTGATCGAGTTGCCGCTGAACCGCGCTGCGCACCTTTTCAGCGATGGCGGTCTGGCTCGTCTCGAGCAAAGCCTGTAGCGTATGCGAGGCGAGGTAGTGCATCACCTCGCGATTGGCGATCGAGCGAACCGTGCTTTCCGGATCGACCGACCGGTACAGCGCGGCCCGCGCGGCAGCGTCGCTCAAGCCCACGCGGTAATCCAGCCGCACGTCGGCGTTGACGATCTGAAAGCTCTGCTGATCGCCGGTGGCGCCGGCGATCACCTGGCTCGTCTCCCATGGATGCTGGACGTCCCAGAGACGGTTCAACTGCTCGGGCGTCGGACCGTCGGCGTTGACGGAGGGTGCCGCGACGCTGCTGTCGTTTGCCCCTCCCGAGACGATGATCTGATGCACCGCGCCGTTGTCGACAAGGCGAGCCTTGCCAAACGGCCAGGGCATGCCAATATGCAGACCGGGCGACCATACCGCCACCGGCGCGCCGAATCGCTCGTATACGGCGCGTTGCGAAGGACCCAGCACCGCGACCGAGGTCAGCAACCACGCACAGACGGCCATTGTCACTATCGTGGCGGGTAACAACCGCATGAAACTACGCAGCACCCAGTTCTGGCGCAGATCGATGCCGTAGCGGTCATGCAATTCGGCGCCGATTGACGCGAGCGGCGAGCGTCGATAATGCAATAGCCCGGCAAGCAGGCTCGATGGCACATGCCTCGTCTGTTCACCGGCGCGCGGCGGGAAGATCCATAGAAGAAGCGTACGCACCAGCATTTCGACGGCAATGGCCGCACAGAAGACGGCGGCAACATGCACGACCAGATCGGCCGTCATATGCGCGTAGACCAACCATCCAGCCGACAAAGCCGCCCCGAGTGCGCACAGGAGCAGGACGCGCAGCAGGCCCGCCAGCGACGCGGACAGCGAGTCACGCGAGCGCTGCGCGTCGTGTGCGTAAAACCGTTCGGCAACGAGCGTGAGAAAAGCCAGAGCCAGCGCAGCCGTGCCGCTGACGATCGTGAGGGACGGCGCAACCATCGCGTGGATCAGCGCGTCAGGGGCCAAGGGCTCGAACGCCATTGCGGCGAACGTCATGGACAGACCGGCGCACATGGCGACGCACCAAGGTTGCCAGCGAAGGGTGCGCACGAGGTGGCTGAAGTCGGGCTTTCCGGCGTCGCGCGAGACGACTTGCTTCACGAAACTTACGCCTCGCTTCCAGACCGATTCCTTCTCCGGATCTGCCGGTGCGCGCACTACCGACGGGCGCCAGAGCGCGACGATCACCAGGTTCAGGCATGCACTCGCCATCACCGCGCTCCAGCGCAGATCGATGGACACGCTCTTCGACAGGCTCAAGGCGCCCAGCACGCCTGCCAATGCCGCAGCCACCCATCCAGGCAGCAAGGTATCGTTACGTCCGGCCGACCGCTCGCGCACGTCACTTTCTTCACGTCTCTCCCGCGTTGACATCAGCAATCCTTACCAATCAATTACAAACCGGGTGAGGTACAACGTCGCCGAAGGCGGCTTGCACGATCTGCGAGGCGCAATTTAACGCGACAGGTGGGGAAACTCAAGGTTGTCGGGCGACAGCTTGACGCTCAGGGAGTGAACCGCTTCTTGTCGGGTGCCGCTTGCGTTAATAGCGGTATCCGTGCGCCACCTGGATACCGGGTGCAATGTTTGACGCGAGCCGTGACGCGCCTGCGTTTGATGGTCCTGCTCTCGCGGGGCAAACGTTGCCCGACGGAACTGGTAGCGCGGACGATGCGAAACCCGCGCGCATTTTCCCGCATCCGAAGATATTGCATATCGCATGGTTGGTGAGCCGACGACGAGACGCGTGTCTTCACCGGGTATTTGCGCACGCTGCTCGAAAGCATGTTCTGCGATATGGCCGGACCGGCTTGTGCCGCCTCAGCGAAACTACGCGAAGCCACTGATGCTAAACCTGATGCTCCTCCGCCATGCTGACCGAACCCTCCTTCCTAGCGATTGCCCTACACCCAAACGCGAAAGGGTTACAGGCTGTTCACCTGTAACCCTTTGAATTCCTCAAGCGGGCAATCCGAGCCAACCGCGGCTGGATCGCCTCCCTCAAATCATGCGACGTGGACTCAACGTTGAGTGCTGTCTGATGACAAGTACGAAAACCTAATCATTTCCGTGCATTCGAGTCCAGCTAACCCGGCGCTAGTCCAGTGATTTCTGTTTCTCAGCACTACAAACACCCTCAAACATCAATATTCCCCGCCCTCAACGCATTCGACTCAATGAAAGCTCTCCGCGGCTCCACGTCATCCCCCATGAGCGTAGTGAAAATGCCATCAGCCGCAATAGCATCCTCAATCTGCACACGAAGCAAACGACGCACCGTCGGATCCATCGTCGTCTCCCAAAGCTGTTCAGGATTCATCTCACCGAGACCCTTATAGCGCTGCTTGGAAACGTTACGTTCAGCATCAGCCAGCAACCACTTCATCGCGCTCTTGAAGTCGCTAACCGCCATACTCCGCTCACCACGCTTGATCACTGCGCCAACGCCGATCAACCCCTTGAACGTATTAGCAGTATTGATCAGCTGCTGATAATCCGCAGTCAACTGAAACTCTTCATCGAACACCGAAATCTTCTGATTACCGTGATGAGTACGAGCGACGCGCAGCGAGCGCAGTTCACGCACCGGGTCATACATCGTGGTCACCGTCACCTCGGGCTTCAGTGCGTCGTCGCGCAGCTTGGCCTCGAGTGCCTTGGCGGAAGCCTCGGCCGCAGCTTCACTCGTGAGGTCGACCACCACCCCATCCATCACAGCCTCGAGCGCACCAGCGTCGTACAACCGGCTCAAACGATTCACCACGGCCTGAGCAAGCAGATAAGCCCGAGCCAATTCGCCCAACGCATCGCCGGTGATCGGCGTAGCGCCTTCCGAAGCCACCAGCTCCGACCCTTGCAGCGCGAGCTTCAGAATGTGAGCATTAACCTCGGCTTCATCCTTCAGATACCGCTCGTCCTTACCCGCCTTGATCTTGAACAGCGGCGGCTGCGCGATGTAGATATACCCACGCTCGATCATGTCCGGCATCTGACGATAGAAGAACGTCAGCAACAACGTCCGAATGTGCGCACCGTCGACGTCAGCATCGGTCATGATGATGATGCGGTGATAACGCAGCTTCTCGAGGTTGTAATCGTCCTTGCCAATCCCGCAACCCAACGCGGTAATCAGCGTCACGATCTGCTCCGAAGAAAGCAGCTTGTCATAGCGCGCCTTCTCCACATTGAGCACCTTGCCGCGCAGCGGCAAGATCGCCTGAAATTTCCGATCACGCCCCTGCTTCGCCGAGCCGCCTGCCGAGTCACCCTCGACGATATAAATCTCGGACTTCGCCGGATCCTTCTCCTGGCAATCCGCCAGTTTCCCAGGCAGACCGACGCCGTCAAGCACGCCCTTACGACGCGTCATTTCGCGCGCCTTGCGAGCCGCATCGCGCGCGCGCGCGGCATCGACGATCTTGCCGCAAATGATCTTCGCGTCGTTCGGCGTTTCCAGAAGGAATTCCTCGAGCGCTTTCGCGACCACGTCTTCCACCGGTGCACGCACTTCCGACGACACCAGCTTGTCCTTGGTCTGCGCGCTGAACTTCGGCTCCGGCACCTTCACGGAAAGCACGCACGAGAGCCCTTCGCGCATGTCGTCGCCGGACGTTTCGACCTTGGCTTTCTTCGCGACTTCGTGATCGTTGATGTACTTGTTCAACACGCGCGTCATCGCCGCACGCAACCCGGTCAGGTGCGTGCCGCCGTCGCGCTGCGGAATGTTGTTCGTGAAGCACAGCACGTTTTCGTTGTAGCTGTCGTTCCACTGCATTGCCACTTCCACGCCGACGCCGTCCTTCTCGCCGTTGATGTGGAAAATGTTCGGGTGCAGTACGGCCTTGTTCTTGTTGATGTACTCGACAAAACCCTTCACACCGCCGACGAACGCGAAATCTTCTTCCTTGCCGCTGCGCTGGTCCATCAGGCGAATGCGCACGCCGTTATTCAGGAACGACAGCTCGCGAATGCGCTTGGCCAGGATGTCGTAGTGATATTCGACATTGCCGAAGATCGACTCGTCGGCCATGAAGTGCACTTCAGTCCCGCGGTTCTCGGTATCGCCCACCACCGGAATCGGCGACACGGCCACGCCGTCGATCTCTTCGATCACGCGGTTCTGCGGCACGCCACGGTGGAATTCCATGAAGTGCTTCTTGCCGTCGCGGCGCACGGTCAAGCGCAGCCACGCGGAGAGCGCGTTCACGCACGACACGCCCACGCCGTGCAGGCCGCCAGACACCTTGTAGCTGTTCTGGTCGAACTTGCCGCCGGCATGCAGTTCGGTCATCACGATTTCGGCGGCGCTGCGCTTCGGGTCGTGCTTGTCGTCCATCTTCAGACCGGTCGGCACGCCGCGGCCGTTGTCGGTGATCGAGATGGAGTTGTCCGCGTGAATGATCACCTGGATGTCGTTGCAGTGCCCGGCCAATGCCTCGTCGATCGAGTTGTCGAGCACCTCGAACACGAGGTGGTGCAAACCGGTGCCATCCGATGTATCCCCGATGTACATCCCCGGCCGCTTGCGCACAGCCTCCAGACCTTCGAGGATCTGAATGGACGAGGCGCCGTAGCTGTTGTCGGGTTGCGTATTGTTCGTTTCAGTCATGGATTTTTTCCGGTTCTGCGTTACTGCGAGGTTGCTGCTCGGGACTTTTCAAAACGCCATAAAAACGCCAAAGGGGCGCTGCGCCCCTTGGTGTGTTCTTGGTGTTGGACGCGTCAGATGCGCATCGGCATCACCACGTATTTGAATTCGTCGTTCTCGGGAATCGTGATCAACGCGCTGGAGCTGGCGTCGCCCAGGCTCACTTGCAACATGTCGACCTTCAGGTTCGCGAGCACGTCGAGCAGATACGTGACGTTGAACCCGATATCGACGCTGTCGCCGTCGTACGCGATTTCCAGTTCTTCCTGCGCCTCTTCCTGATCGGCGTTGGTGGACATGATCTTCAACTGGCCCGGCTCGATGATGCAGCGCACGCCCTTGAATTTGTCCGACGTCAAGATTGCCGCGCGTTGCAGCGAACGTTGCAGTTCTTCGCGGCCAATCAGGAATTGATTCTTGTGTGACTTCGGGATCACGCGCTGGAAGTCGGGGAACTTGCCTTCCACCAGCTTCGACACCAGTTCGACCTGGCCGAACGTGAATTTCACCTGCGTTTGCGCGATGTCGATCTTCAGTGTGTCATCGATGTCTTCCAGCAGACGCTGCAATTCCAGAATCGTCTTGCGCGGAATGATCACTTCCTGACGCGAGAACGAACCCTCGATCTTCATCGACGAGAACGCCAGACGGTGGCCGTCGGTAGCGACCGCCATCAGCTGGTCGCCGTCCACCACCAGCAGCATGCCGTTCAGGTAGTAGCGGATGTCCTGCTGGGCCATCGAAAAATGGACCATGCCGAGCAACTGGCGGAACGTCTTCTGGGGAACCACGAGGTTCGCACCGTAGTCTTTAGCTTGCGCGACCGTCGGGAATTCGTCCGCGGCGAGCGTTTGCAGCGCAAAGCGGCTCTTGCCGGATTGCACGGTCAGGCGCTTGTCGTTCAAAGTGAGCGTGACCTGCCCGTCGGGCATCGCGCGCAGAATGTCGAGGAGCTTTCGTGCTGCCACCGTGGTCGCCACCGAATCGCCGCCCACGCCAAAATCGGCACGCGTGGTGATCTGCAATTCGAGGTCGGTCGACAGGAACGACACATCAGGGCCGTTCTTGGTAATCAGCAAATTGGCGAGGATCGGCAACGTATGGCGGCGTTCGACGATGCCGCTCACAGTTTGCAGCGGCCTGAGGAGGTTATCGCGTTCGGTCTTGACCAGTTGCATAGAGTTCCTTCGTTGATATAACGGCCTGCGCGCCTTGCCAGGTAAGCTTTGCAGCATGCAGCCGTGGCTCCCCGCCGGCGCCACGCAGCGCCCGTCACGGCGTGAAATCCGCCCGCGGCCGCCGGGCGGTTAAACCTGTATTGTGCCTGAAAATGGAACCGCCTCACTAAAATGGGGGCGAGTTTGGAAATAAACAGGTCGATTTTTCCGTCCGGCCCGCTTAGCCCTTCAGCGTCTGCTCCAGCACGTGCAGCTCGTGGTTCAGCTGGGCGTCCTTGCTACGTTCGTCGGCAATTTTGCGCACCGCGTGCAGCACAGTCGTGTGATCGCGCCCGCCGAACAGCTCGCCGATTTCCGGCAGGCTCTTCTGGGTCAGCTCCTTCGCCAGATACATCGCGATCTGCCGCGGCCGCGCGATGTTCGCCGGACGCTTCTTCGAATACATGTCAGCGACCTTGATGCTGTAGAAGTCAGCCACCGTCTTCTGGATGTTTTCCACCGAAATCTGCCGGTTCTGCACCGTTAGCAGGTCTTTCAGCGCTTCCTTGGTCAGTTCGATCGTGATTTCGCGGCCGTGGAACTTCGAGTACGCGAGGATCTTGCGCAGCGCGCCTTCGAGCTCACGGACGTTCGAGCGCAAATGCTTGGCGACGAAGAACGCGACGTCCTCGTTCAGGCTGACGAACTCCGACTGCGCCTTGCGCATCAGAATTGCGACGCGCATTTCCAGCTCGGGCGGTTCGATCGCGACCGTGAGGCCCGAGTCGAAGCGCGAGATCAGGCGGTCGTCGATCCCCGAAATTTCCTTCGGATACGTGTCGCTGGTGATGATCACCTGCGCCTTGTTCGCGACCAGCGCCTCGAACGCGTAAAAGAATTCTTCCTGCGTGCGCGACTTGCCCGAAAAGAACTGAATATCGTCGATCAGCAGCAGGTCGAGCGAGTGGTAGTAGCGCTTGAAATCGTCGAACGCCTTGCGCTGGTACGCCTTCACCACGTCGGACACGTACTGTTCCGCGTGGATGTAGCGAATCCGCGCGCCGGCCTTCTCCATCAGAAGCTGGTTGCCGATTGCGTGGATCAGGTGGGTCTTGCCCAAGCCCACGCCGCCATACAGGAACAGCGGGTTATACGAAATGCCGGGGTTGTCCGCGACCTGAATCGCCGCAGCGCGCGCCAACTGGTTGGCCTTACCGGTCACGAAGTTGTCGAAGGTCAGAACCGGATTCAGCTTCGAGCGCTCGTACATCGAGTCGTTTTCGCCGCTGCCGGTCGAAGCGGCGCTTTGGCCCGGACGCCAGGTGCGGCGTGCAGCTGCGGCTTCGTGCGCGTCGAGACTCGGCAAATCGAGGTCGGCGGCGTCTTCGGCAGCCGCGCGGGCGTTAGCGTTTTGCGCGGCCATGGCATGGTTGGCCCGCGCCATTTGCGCCGCCTGCACGGCGCCGAGCGCCGCGTCGACTGCGGCGCCACCGCCGGAATGGCCGCCGCCCATCGGCGCGGACGAAGCCGGACGAGCCGGCGCGGGCGGTGCCGCGAAGGCGCGCATGCCCGCTTTCGGATCCAGCACGAATTGCACGTCGATCGGCGCTTGCCAGAAATCGCGGGCCATATCCGCGATGCGGCCGGAGAACTGGCTCTTGACCCAGTCGAGCTTGAAGCGGTTCGGCGCGGCGATGCTAAGCGTGTTCGCAGCGGCGTCGAAGGCGACCGGGGCCAACGGTTTGATCCACGTCACGTACTGCTGGGGCGTAAGCTCACGCTCCAGCAATGCGGAACAGTGTTGCCAGAAATCGTTCATCGAGTTGCTGTCGTTATGGTGTGCACGGCGGTCGCCGCTGCCCTTGTCGCGCGCGCGCAACAAGGCCCTGAGCAGCCAGGCGTAACGGCTCCAGGCGCTTGTGCCACAAGGGTTTGCGGGGCAAGCGAGCCGGAGCGGCGTGCAGGATTTTTGGGAAGTAAGGCGAGATTCTAACGCCAAAACGGACCCGGAAGGGAGTTATCCACAGGGACGGATCATCTGGCGAACGAGGCCCGGTCTGCGGCCGAACCTGGCTAAGCTATTGACGGCCAACGGAAAAGCGGTTTAAATAGCGGGTTCCGCGAAAACCAATTTCAGTAAACCTCCGGCCATTGCGCTTTCAGCGATGCTCGCGCGGTTTTTTTTCGATCAAGTGAGAGCAACATGAAACGTACTTACCAACCCTCCGTTACCCGTCGCAAGCGCACCCACGGCTTTCGCGTTCGCATGAAGACCGCTGGCGGCCGCAAGGTCATCAACGCACGTCGCGCGAAGGGCCGCAAGCGCCTCGCCATCTAAGGCGAGCGGATTGCGCGCTGTGACCGAAGCCCGCGGCGAAGCGGGAGCGGCTGGGGCGCAGCAACCGGGCTCGGTTCCGTTGCGAGCGCACGCCGCCTTTCCCAAAGCCGCCAGGCTACTGAAAACGGATGAATTTTCATCCGTTTTTCGTTTGCGCCCGTGGCGCCGCACCCCGCACTTCGTGGTTTACGGCCGGCCTACCGGCAACGACGCGCGCTTGGGCCTCGTGATCGGCAAGAAGTATGCGCCGCGCGCGGCCACGCGTAATCTGGTACGTCGAATCGCGCGTGAAGCCTTCCGGTTGCGTCGCGCGGAATTCGGCGGTTGGGATGTGCTGCTGCGTTTGCACACGCGCTTCGACAAGAAGGCTTTGCCCAGCGCCTCGTCGCCGCCGTTGAAGGCGCTGTGCCGCAGTGAAATCGAGGCGCTGCTCGATAAGGCAGCGCGCGAAATTGTCCGTCGCGAGGCGCCGCCCGCGGAAGCGCCCAAGACGGAATGATGCTCAAGTGACCGTCCGTATTGAAAGTTCGGCAGTTCAGGCCGCTTTGGCCGCCCCGCCGGACGGGCGTCACCCGGTACTCCACGTTGCGCGGCGCCGTCCGGCCGCATCAGCCATGCAAACGGTACTCATCGCTTTATTGCGTTTTTACAAGGTTGCCGTGAGCCCAATGCTCGGCAACCGGTGCCGTTTTTACCCTTCCTGTTCTGATTACGCGCGCGAAGCAATCCAGTATCATGGCGCCGCGCGCGGGACTTATCTCGCCGCCAGGCGTATTTGCCGCTGCCACCCGTTTTCCGCGGGCGGCATCGATCTCGTCCCGCCTCCCACTTCTGAAAAGCGCTGACGCGCCGTTCCATCGACACTGAGACAACGCATGGATATCAAACGCACCGTCCTATGGGTCATCTTTTTCATGTCAGCTGTCATGCTGTTCGACAACTGGCAACGCGACCACGGACGCCCGTCGATGTTCTTCCCGAGCGCCACGCCGACCAAGACCGTCGGTAGCGCCGCACCGGGAACCACGACGCCGGGAACCCAGCCGGCCGATCTGCCGGCCACCAATGCAGCCGCGCCCGGCAACGCGCCGGCGGCGACGCAATCGCAACTCGTGAAGTTCTCCACCGACGTCTACAGCGGTGAGATCGACACCCGCGGCGGCACGTTGTCGCGGCTCTCGCTCGTCAAGCAGGGCGACGGCAAGACACCAGATTTGGTGATCACGCTGTTCGACCGCACGAACAATCACACGTATCTGGCCCGCACGGGTCTGCTCGGCGGCGATTTCCCGAACCACAACGACATCTTCACGCTGATGCCGAATCAGCAGACCGAACTGAAGGGCGACGAGAAAACGTTCAGCCTAAGCTTCGAGTCGCCGGAGAAGGGTGGCGTGAAGGTCATCAAGACCTACACGTTCACGCGCGGCAGCTACGTGATCGGTGTCGAAACGAAGATCCAGAACGTCGGCAGCACGCCGGTGACGCCGTCGGTCTACATGGAACTGGTGCGTGACGACCAGCCGGTGGAAACGCCGCGCTTCTCGCACACGTTCATCGGACCGGCTGTCTACACCGACCAGCATCACTTCCAGAAGATGACGTTCGGCGACATCGACAAGAACAAGCAGGATTACGCGCAAGCGGCCGACAACGGCTGGATCGCGATGGTCCAGCACTACTTCGCGTCGGCGTGGATTCCGCAGCAGGGCGCGAAGCGCGACATCTACGTCGAGAAGATCGATCCGTCGCTGTATCGCGTGGGCGTCAAGCAGCCGCTGCCGACCATCGCGCCGGGCCAAACGGTTAACGTGTCGGCGCGCCTGTTCGCGGGTCCGGAAGAAGAGCGCATGCTCGAAGGCATCGCGCCGGGTCTGGAACTGGTGAAGGACTACGGGTGGGTCACGATCATCGCGAAGCCGCTGTTCTGGCTGCTCGAGAAAATCCATAGCTATGTCGGCAACTGGGGCTGGTCGATCGTGCTGCTCACGTTGCTGATCAAGGCGGTGTTCTTCCCTCTGTCGGCCGCGAGCTATAAGTCGATGGCGCGCATGAAGGCGATCACGCCGCGCATGCAGGCGTTGCGCGAACGCTTCAAGGGCGATCCGCAAAAGATGAACGCCGCGCTGATGGAGCTGTACAAGACCGAGAAGGTCAATCCGTTCGGCGGCTGTCTGCCGGTGGTGATTCAGATTCCGGTGTTCATCTCGCTGTACTGGGTGCTGCTGTCTTCGGTGGAAATGCGCGGCGCGCCGTGGATTCTGTGGATTCACGATCTGTCGCAACAGGACCCATACTTCATCCTGCCGGTCCTGATGGCCGTCTCGATGTTCCTGCAGACCAAGCTGAACCCGACGCCGCCGGACCCGGTTCAGGCCAAGATGATGATGTTCATGCCGATCGCGTTCTCGGTCATGTTCTTCTTCTTCCCGGCGGGTCTGGTGCTGTATTACGTCGTCAACAACGTCCTGTCGATCGCGCAGCAGTACTACATCACGCGCATGATGGGCAAGTCGTCGGTGAAGCCCGCCTGACGGACTGGCTGAAAGGCGGCGGCAGAGCCCGCCGCTTCGCGTCGGGCTGAAGCAGGCCGACGCTGACTGACCAAGCAGCGACAAAAAAAGCCGCCCGGTGCAAACCGGGCGGCTTTTTTCATGGGCGCACGAATCTCGGATGGCGCCCTCGACTCGTCGATTACTCTTCGGTGTCTTCGCCGTAAAAGCGCTCGATCATCTCCTCGACCAGGTTGCGGTCTTTCGGCATCAGTGATGCGATCTTCGAAGCGAGTTCGATCGTTTCCGGCGTCGGCGGGTATTTCTCGCCACGCGCCATGGGTCTGCTGCTCGACCCGGGCGGCGGTCCGTAGTGAAGCCAATGCTCCTTGACGTTCAGCCATTCGGCTAACGTGCGCAGCTTGTCCGGCTTGGGGATCGTCGTACCCGTCAACCATTTGTGCGCGGTTTGTGGCGTAACGGGACGCTCGCCGTGATAGCGAAGGTTGAATTGCTCGGCGAGTTTAGTCCCGCCGCGTATCTTGAGCGGCTCTAGCAGATCCTTCAGCCGTTTGGCGAAGGCGGCTTTTTCTTTGTCGGTCGGCATGAGCCAGATTGTGCAATTCAGTATCCTCCGAGTTGACAACCAGTCAAGCTTAGTATGAGCGTATTTGAGATAGTTTTAGCTTACGAGCCGCGCCAGGCAAAGCGTTTCAGTAATTTGAATTTTTCTGTTTTTCTTTATACCGTGGGCGTTCAAGCCATCCTTCAGTCTTGTCTCACTTCGCTTTTCCTAAGAGGATGTAGGAATAATCCTAGCTTATTTGAGATAAACATAAGTTGACGTCAGAATCAGTGACAGACGCATGGCGGCCCCGCTGCGCAGTCGTCGCCCGCGCCCGCGTTACAATGCCTCGCGCTGTTCAACTGGCGCAGTCTCGCCCTTCTCTCCGCTTTTCTCGACGCCCCATGCTCACCACCGATTCCGATCCCATCGTCGCCATTGCTACCGCGCCCGGCCGGGGAGGCATCGGTGTCGTACGGATTTCGTTCGGCCGCGCGGCACAGGAGGCGGCCCAGCCGCTGATGCAGGCGCTCACCGGCCAAGCGCTTGCGCCACGCCACGCCAGCTACGTCCCGTTCCTGGACGACAGCGGTAAAGCGCTCGATCGGGGCATCGCACTGTATTTTCCGGCGCCGCATTCCTACACCGGCGAGCACGTGCTCGAGCTGCAGGGCCACGGCGGTCCTGTTGTGTTGCAACTCGTGCTGCAGCGCTGTATCGACGCCGGCCGCGCATTCGGCTTGCGTCTTGCCGAGCCGGGCGAATTCACCCGCCGCGCGTTCCTGAACGACAAGCTCGATCTGGCACAGGCCGAAGCCGTCGCCGATCTGATCGAGGCCAGCACCGAGGCCGCCGCGCGTTCGGCCGGCCGCTCGCTCGACGGCGCGTTTTCGCGCGACATCCACGCGCTGGTCGAAGAGGTGATCACGCTGCGCATGCTGGTCGAGGCGACGCTCGACTTTCCGGAAGAAGAAATCGACTTCCTCGAAGCCGCCGACGCGCGCGGCAAGCTGACGCGC
Source organism: Paraburkholderia fynbosensis (assembly GCF_902859935.1). Taxonomy (GTDB): domain Bacteria; phylum Pseudomonadota; class Gammaproteobacteria; order Burkholderiales; family Burkholderiaceae; genus Paraburkholderia; species Paraburkholderia fynbosensis. The sequence goes on along the minus strand of NZ_CADIKI010000007.1, from coordinate 131,536 downwards.
ATTCGCGAGCGCCTCGCGCACGTGCTGAGTGAAGCGCGCCAGGGCGCGTTGCTGCGCGAAGGTTTGTCGGTGGTGCTCGCGGGCCAGCCGAACGTCGGTAAATCGTCGCTGCTGAATGCGCTGGCGGGCGCCGAACTGGCCATCGTGACGCCGATCGCGGGCACGACCCGCGACAAGGTCGCGCAAACCATCCAGATCGAAGGCATTCCGCTGCACGTAATCGACACTGCCGGTCTGCGCGACACCGAAGACGAAGTGGAGAAGATCGGCATTGCGCGGACCTGGAGCGAAATCGAGCGTGCGGATGTGGTGCTGCATCTGCTCGACGCACGCACCGGCATGACCGCCGAGGACAAAGCGATCGCCGGGCGCTTTCCGGGCGGTGTGCCGGTGGTGCGCGTGCTGAACAAGACCGACCTGACAGGCCTCGTGCCGGCGACCCAAGCACTCGACGCGGATCTCGATCTCAGCGAGGTGCGCTTGTCGGCGAAACAGGGTGACGGCGTCGCGCTATTGCGCGGCGAGTTGCTGCGGATCGCCGGCTGGCAGGCCGGCGCGGAAAGCGTGTACCTGGCGCGCGAGCGGCATCTGATCGCATTGCGCGCCGCCGAGGAGCATCTGGCGACGGCGGCCGCCCACGCGGATCAGAACTCGCAGGCGCTGGATCTGTTCGCCGAGGAATTGCGGCTCGCACAAGATCAGTTGAATTCGATTACCGGTGAGTTCAGTTCGGATGATCTGCTAGGGGTGATTTTCAGCAGATTCTGCATTGGCAAGTAGCAGTGGGACTGAAATTCGGGGGACTGCTCGGCTGGTCGGCATTTTCCCGACTTCAGGGTCCCGCATTGCAAGTGCCTTCATTAACGTTGTTGACGTAAAAATCGCCGAATCTTTGGTACACAGCACACATAAGCGCTAAAATCGCCGCTGTCCGTCTCAACGATCCGAGCATGCCCCGCCTCGCTGTCCCCCTCACTGAATCCCAGATTCGCGCGCTCGAACCGCGCGCTACCCGTTATTGCGTCGCGGACGGCAACGGCCTCGTCATCGAAGTCATGACCACAGGCACCAAGGTCTGGCGCTTTCGCTACACCCTGAACGGCACGCGCCAGCCGCTCGCGACCATCGGCGACTACCGGATGATCTCGCTGCGCGTCGCGCGGGCCAAGGCGCAGAAATACGCGGAGATGGTCGCGCAAGGCATCTCGCCGGTTGCCACCGCCCGGCGCGATCGCGGAGCCGAAAGCAAGGCGGAGGTGCTGCGCGAAGCGGCCGATCTCTACCTCGCCACCGCCATGGCCGGCAAATCGGCCGAATATCGCCGCACCACCCGGCGCGCGCTCGACAAGGACGTATTGCCCGCGATTGGCGGCAAGCCGATCAACGCGGTCACCGCGGATGACATCGTCGAAATCTGCGAGCGGATCAAAAATCGGGGCTCGCCGAAAATGGCGCTCCACACACGCAACGTGGTCAAGCGCCTCTACGCCTATCTGATGGCGCGCCAGCTCGCAACCGGCAACCCGGCCGAGGTCGTTCCGGCGCGCTCGATCGCCACCTTCGAGAGCCGCACTCGCGTGCTCTCCGGCGCGGAAATCGGCAACATGCTGCGCGCGATCGACGCGTCGAGCATTCGCCGCCCTCTGAAACTGGCGCTGCATCTGCTCGTGCTGACGATGGTGCGCAAGTCGGATCTGGTGGAATCGACGTGGGCCGAATTCGATCTGGACAACGCGCTGTGGACGATTCCCGCCGCGCGTCTGAACATGGGCCGGGACCGCATCGTCTATTTGCCGCATCAGGCGGTCTCGATGCTGCGCGAGCTCCACCGCGCCAAGGCCAGCCGAAAATTCGTATTCCCGAGCGTCCGGGGCGACGATCGGCCCATCGCGAAGAGCACGTTGAATCAGGCGGTCAAGGCGCTCGGGCTCGACGTTGAACATTTCGTGCTACACGACTTCCGGCGTACCGCGTCGACCCATGTGCGTGAACTCGTGCAGGGAGACGACACGTTCGATGGCGTGTCCGCGCTTGATGCCGACGCTCTCTCGCCAGAGGATGAAGCGGTGCAGCAGCGTCGAATCGTGCAAGGTTGGGCGGACTTCGTCGATCAACAGCTCGAAACGGCGCGGCGTATGGCAAGCCGCCCGGCCTGACGAACGTTTTCGCCTTTTGCGATGGTTATTTTTAGGTACACAACTCGACTAACGATGTCGGCAAGCCAATGATCTGAATCAAAAATAAAATTGTCCGCTAGGTTTCAAAAGTGAGCTTTTGTCTGGCATCGAGCCCGCCGCCAAATCGCTTCACACGTTTCTTTTTTCCCCGATTCCCATCGCCTAAACTGAAGCATCGATGCAAGCCGATACGGAGGTTCCGATGCCTGAATCGTTGATCGCTTATTTGCTGGGGCCGGCCGTCATGATCGTGATCGGCCTTGCCATCTGGGCGGCGTCCCTCTATCACCGCACGACGAAGCCGCCGAGGCTTGAGCGCTGGCTCGATACGCACTATGCGGAATGGCTGCATCAGAAACATTGAGCAAACGCTGAACGGTGCATTCAATGCAAAGGCCGTCGCATCGAGCGACGGCCTTTTTTCTGCGGCACGCCGGAATTGCGCGCTCTCGGGCGATCACCAGCCTGGTTGCGGCTGCCCGTATCCATACTGTGCCGGCGGCGGCGCAGCGCAAGCGACATAGCCGCGCTGATACGGGTCATAGCAGTATCCCGGCGGCGGCCCCGCATAGACCGGAGCGGGTTGGTAAGCCGGCTGCGCGTAGACAGGCTGCTGGTAAGCCACCACCGGCGCGGGCGTCAAAGCGGAACTCACCACCGCGCCGAGCACGGCACCGCCGATCAGCGCACCGACCACGTCGCCACCGCCATGACCGTGAGCCGAAGCTTGCCCGGCCATGCTCAGACTTCCCACCACCACCAACGCCACTGCGATCTTTTTCATTTTCAGCTCCCGCCGTTCAGCCATGGAAAGGATTGTGAAGGGAGTGCGTAGAAATAGATGCTGCAAGTGGTAACGGAACATTACGTTACAAACGCCCTCGCGAACGTCGTCCGCCGTGCGCACCGCCAATTGCTGATCGTGATGCTGGCAATGGCAATCGTCGCTTTCCAGCAACTTGGCGCGATCGACCGCGACGCGAAGAGTCAGCAGCAGGACTCGATGCCCCGCCTCTACTGCGCCACCGCGATGCGTGCGGCCTAGTTCGAGAACTATTCGGTGACGCAGCGTCTGATCTACGTCGACGCGGACCCCGACGCCGTCAAGCGCGATGCGACGCGTTTGCAGGCACCCAGCAGACGCTTCAGAAGCTGACCGACGACTACAGCTCGACCATCTCCCGCCAGACCGACCGGGACCTGTTCGACTATTTCCGCCAGGAGCACGCGCAATACCTGCCAATCCGGACCGCGTTGTTGAACAACCTGCCGGCTTCGAAGGACAACGCCGCGCGCATCTCCAACACACAGCTCACGCCGATCTGGGAAACCGGCCGGTTGTCGGTGCGAAAGCTGGTTGAAGACAACAGGCGCTACTCCGACCAGGCCACGGACAGCGTCCGCAGTTCGGTCGAGACCACCCGCATCGTGTTGCTCGTGATGCTGCTGCTCGAGATCGGCGCGACGTCGCGGGAAATCTTCGCGACCCCGCGCGACCTGCTGCGCACCATGAACGAAGTATCGGATGTGGCGGGCCAGTCGGCGGCACTCGCGGGCGCCGGCCACGCCGGTCTCGCGCATGGAAGAAACCATGCGCCTCGTGATGGAAGCGGCCGGCTCGGTCAACGCGAAGCTCGCGATCCTCAACGAGAAGGCCAGCAACATAGACCAGGTGGTCGCCACCATCACGAAGGTCGCCGACCAGGCGACGCTCGTGCCGTCGGCCGCCGAGCCGGTGACGACGCTGATCGAAGCCGCCGACGTCGGCTTGTATCGCGCGAAGCGGGATGGAAAAAATCAGGTGGCGGTGAGTGGGTGATTGGCCTTCTCAGCACTGCCACGGCGCGGCGCCGGCCGGCGCATCACCACGATACTTATTGCGCGCAGCATTCAGCACACGGGCCTCGATTGCGCCGTCGTCCGCGAGCGCCTGCAATGCGGCCAACACGATAGCCTTGCGATCCACTTCGAAGAATTCGCGCAGCGCCTGGCGCGTGTCGCTGCGGCCGAAGCCGTCGGTGCCGAGCGTCACATAGCGGCGCGGCACGTACGCCCGGATTAGCTCGGGCACCGCGCGCACATAATCCGTCGCGGCGATAACCGGACCTTGCGATGCCGCGAGCGCCCGCGTGACGTACGGTGCATACGGCGTGTCGCCCAGACGCGCGAGCCGTTCAGCCGCCATGCCATCGCGCTGCAATTCGCTGAAGCTCGTCACGCTCCATACGGCGGCGTCGATCTCCCAGTCGCCTTTCAAGATCTGCTGGGCGGCGATCACCTCACCGAGAATCGCACCCGCGCCGAGCAACTGCACCTGCGCCCGTGCTTCTCGCTGTGCCTGCTGCGCCTGAGCGGCGGCCAGCGGATAGATACCCTTCAGAATCCCCGCGCGCGTCGCGGCCGGATCTCCGCCCGGCACCGACGGCTGCGCGTAGTTTTCGTTCATCACGGTGACGTAATAGAACATGTCGCGTTGCGCTTCGACCATCTCGCGCATGCCTTCGTCGACGATCGCGGCAAGCTCGTAGGCGAACGCGGGATCGTACGCGCGGCAATTCGGAATCGTCGATGCCGCGAGGTGACTCGAGCCATCCTGATGTTGCAGGCCCTCGCCGCCGAGCGTCGTCTTGCCCGACGTCGCGCCGATCAGAAAGCCTCGCGCGCGTTGATCCGCCGCCGCCCAGATCAGGTCGCCGATGCGCTGAAAGCCGAACATCGAGTAGTAGATGTAGAACGGCAGCATCGGCAGATCGTGCACGCTGTACGACGTCGCCGCCGCGATCCATGACGACACCGCGCCCGCTTCCGAAATGCCTTCCTCGAGAATCTGCCCCTGCGTGTCCTCGCGGTAATACAGCATCGAGCCGAGGTCTTCCGGCTCGTACAACTGCCCGAGCGGCGAATAGATGCCGACCTGGCGGAACATGTTCGCCATGCCGAAGGTGCGCGCCTCGTCGGCGACGATCGGCACCACGCGCGGGCCAACCTGCGCGTCTTTCAGCAGCGCGGTCAGCATGCGCACGAGCGCCATCGTCGTGGACATCTCGCGGCCGTTCGAATCCAGCGCGAATTGCCCCCAGGAGGTCACCGGCGGGACGATCAGCCCCGCCGATGCAACTCGCCGCCTTCTAGGCAGATAGCCTCCGAGAGCCGCCCGGCGAGCATGCAGGTACTGCATTTCCGGGCTGTCTTCCGCTGGTTTGTAAAACTTCAGTTGCTCGACGTCCTCATCGCTGAGCGGCAGGCGAAAACGGTCGCGAAACGCCTTGAGGTCGTCGAAGCCGAGCTTCTTCTGCTGATGCGTGGTCATGCGGCCCTGGCCCGAGGCGCCCATGCCGAAACCCTTCATCGTTTTCGCGAGGATCACCGTCGGCTGGCCGCGATGCGCCAGCGCTTTCGCGTAGGCCGCGTGCAGCTTGCGCACGTCGTGGCCGCCGCGGCGCAGGCGGTCGATGTCGTCGTCGCTCAATTGCGCGGCGAGCGCGGCAAGCTCCGGGTTCTGGCCGAAAAAGCGCTCGCGGTTGTACGCGCCGTCGTTCGCCGAAAAGGTCTGGAACTGGCCGTCCACTGTGTGCGCGAACGCGCGCAGCAGCGCGCCGCTGCGATCGCGCGAGAACAGCGCGTCCCAGTCCGAGCCCCACACCACCTTGATCACATTCCAGCCGGCGCCGGCGAAATGCGCTTCCAGTTCGTCGATGATGCGGCCGTTGCTGCGCACCGGGCCGTCCAGCCGCTGCAGATTGCAGTTGATCACGAACAGGTTGTCGAGCCCCTCGCGTGCGGCAAGCGACAGCGCGCCGGTCGATTCGGGCTCGTCCATTTCGCCGTCGCCGAAAAAGCCCCACACCTTGCGGCCTGCCGTTTGAGCGAGGCCGCGATTGGCCAGGTAGCGCATGAAGCGCGCCTGGTAGATCGCGTTGATCGGGCCGATGCCCATCGAGCCGGTCGGGAACTGCCAGAAGTCCGGCATCAGCCACGGATGCGGATACGAGCACAAGCCCGGCCCGGCGATTTCGCGGCGGTAGTGCCGCAGGTGCTCTTCGGACAGAAAACCTTCGAGGTAAGCCCGCGCGTAGATGCCCGGCGACGAATGCGGCTGAAAGTAGACGAGGTCGCCGGTACCAGGCTCGCCGTCCGGCGTGCGGGCGCGGAAGAAGTGGTTGAAGCCGACTTCGAACAGATCCGCCGCCGATGCATAACTGGCGATATGCCCGCCGAGTTCGCCATAGGCCTGGTTCGCGCGCACCACCATCGCGAGCGCATTCCAACGCAGCGCGCCGGCGAGCCGTTCTTCGAGTTCGAGGTTGCCGGGATAGCGCGGCTGCTGGTCGGCCGGGATCGTATTCCGGTACGGCGTGACGCTGGTGCGCGTCGATTCGACACCCAGCGACAACGCGTGGCTCGCGAGGCGGTCGAACAGAAACTGCGCGCGTTCGCGGCCGACATGCGCGACGACCGCGTCAAGCGCTTCCAGCCATTCGGCGGTTTCCTGCGGGTCGGTGTCGACACGCTCCACGTTCATCGACTGCAACTGCTCGCTACCACTGGACAAATCCGTCATGGCATCACTCCCGCATCGCCGCGTCAGGCTCAAGATCGAGTGAGTCCATGGTAACTACGTGTCCGCAAAATGAGCGTCTCATTTGCTTGTGATCGGCCACTGCGATAGGCTATTTATTCCGGTTTTTGGCCCTCTTACGGAATATTTCATCTATGACCACGTCACCCAGACGGCTCGACCGCATCGACATCGGCATCCTGAGCCAGCTACAGCAGAATGCGCGGATCACCAATGCGGATCTGGCCCGCTCGGTGAATCTGTCGGCGACACCCTGCTTCAATCGCGTGCGGGCGCTCGAAAAGCTGGGCCTGTTCAAGCAGCAGGTCACGTTGCTGAACCCGGAGCCGCTCGGGCTGCGCATCAACGTGTTCATTCAGGTGAGTCTGGAAAAACAGGTGGAAGACGCGCTGCTGCGCTTCGAGCAGGCGATTTCGGAGCGGCCCGAGGTGATGGAGTGCTATCTGATGACGGGCGACGCCGACTATCTGCTGCGCGTGGTCATGCCGGATATGCAGACGCTCGAGCGGTTCATCGTCGATCATCTGACGAAGATTCCGGGCATCTCCAATATCCGTTCGAGCTTCGCGCTCAAACAGGTGCGGTACAAGACGGCGCTGCCGTTGCCATCCTCGGGATTGACGCTGGCCGATCCCGAGGATGTGGCGACGGACTGGCGGTGAACTGCGCCGCCAGCGATTCGTCGTCAGGCGGCGGCCTTGGCGCGGGTATAACGCTCCGCGGGCAGCTTGTGCGACAGATTCGGCTGCAACTGCTGGCGTGCGCTGTTCAAACGGTCCCAATCGGCCGCGTCCGGCAGCGCCGGGATCGTCACCAGTTCACCCTGGTCGAGACCGGCAAGCGCGGCGTCCACCATGTCCTCGGCGCTCATCACGATCTGCGCGGGCAGATTCTCGATGGCCAGTCCCGCGCGGTCCCAGAACGCCGTGCTGGTCGCGCCCGGCAACACCGCCTGCAACTTCACGCCCTTGTCGCCCACTTCGTGGTGCAGCGATTGCGTCAGGTTCAGGACATAGGCCTTGGTGCCGCTGTACGTGCCGTTCAGGAGCTCCGGCGCCAAGGCCACGATCGACGAAATATTGATCACCACGCCGTTACCGCGCTCGATGAAGCCGGGCACCGCCGCCGCGGTCAGACGCGTGAGCGCGGTCACGTTCAGGTCGATCATCTTTTCGAGTTCGTCGATGTCCGAGTCGATCAACGGGGCCGACGCGCCGACGCCTGCGTTGTTGACCAGCATCGTGATCGCGCGGTCCGCGCGCAGCCGCTCCTCGACGCGGCGCACGTCGGCCTTCACGGTCAGATCGGCGCTGACTGTATCCACGTGGCGTCCGGTTTCCTGCGTCAGATGCTCGGCGAGGCCCTTGAGCCGTTGACCGTCGCGTGCGACGAGGATCAGGTCGTAGCCGCGCCGCGCGAGGCGATCCGCATACACCGCGCCGATGCCCGACGACGCGCCCGTTATCAGTGCCGTCCCTTTGCTGCCTTTGCCTGCTTGCGTTGCCATTTGGAGCGCTCCTTGCGGGCGTGGCGCGTCGCGCCGCTGCCCTATCCGTTGAATGAGACAAGCCGTGAACCTGCGCCGCCGCCCGCTTTCGGCCGGCAAGACGCTGTTGACGAGACAAGTCTAGGCGCGTAGTCTTTTGTCTCAAATGTCGTATTTCCCTCGTTTCAGGACATGGCAATGAAGCACATCGGCGTGGTCGTTTTTCCCGGCTTCCAGATTCTGGATATGGTCGCGGTCGCGATATTCGAGCTGGCGAATCTGGAAGCCGGTCAACCCGAGTACGAAGTGGAGACCATCTCCGAGCACGGCGGGATGGTGCGTAGCTCGTCCGGCGTCGAGGTCGCCACGCGAGCCTTCGGCGATCCCGCCTACGACACCGTGATCGTCACGGGCGCGATGCAGATCGCACCGTCGTCGCCGGGCATGCTGGCGTTTCTGAACCGTGCGCTCATCGCGTCGCGGCGCACCGCCAGCATCTGCACCGGCGCCTTCGCGCTGGCCGAGGCAGGCATTCTCGATGGCCGCCACGCGACCACCCACTGGGTTCACGCGCGCACCCTGCAAGAACGCTTTCCCGCGACGAGGGTCGACGAAGACCGCATTTTTATCGTCGACGGTTCGGTGTGGACTTCGGCGGGCATGACGGCATGCATCGACCTGTGCCTCGCGCTAGTCGAAAACGATCTCGGCGTGGACGTGTCGCGCGCGATCGCGAAAAAACTGGTGGTGTATCACCGGCGCACCGGTGGGCAGTCACAATTTTCCGCCATGCTGGAGCTCGAGCCGAAATCCGACCGCATCCAGAACGCACTCTCGTATGCGAAAAGCCATCTGCACGAGCCGTTGACGGTCGAGCAGCTGGCCGACATCGCGCACCTGAGTCCGCGCCAGTTCAGCCGGGCGTTTCGCGACGAAACCCGGCAGTCGCCGGCCAAGGCCATTGAGTCGTTGCGCGTCGAAGCCGCGCGCGCGATGCTCGAAGCAGGCCGTCATTCGATGGAAGCGGTCGCCGCCGACACCGGTTTTGTCGACACCGAGCGCATGCGCCGCGCGTTTCTACGCGCTTACGGCCAGCCGCCGCAGGCGATCAGGCGTGCCGCGCGTGCGCTGTAACAGATGTAGTAGACAATGTCGGCAGGCTTGCCTTATATCGATCCGAACTTGCAACCAGGAAAGGAAACGCGATGAACTACGACGACAGCAATCCGTTCGCAAGAATTCTGCGTGGTGAACTGCCCTGCATCAAAGTGGCCGAAAACAATGCCGCGCTGGCGTTCATGGACTTGATGCCGCAAGCCGACGGCCATCTGCTGGTCGTGCCGAAAGAGCCGGTGGCCGAGATTTTCGAGTTGTCGGATGCGTCGCTGGTGGCGAGCATGCGCATGACGCAGAAGCTCGCGATCGCCGTTCGCGCGGCCTTGCATCCCGACGGCGTGTTCATCGGCCAATTCAACGGCGCCGCGGCAGGACAGACCGTGCGGCACGTGCATTTTCACCTGATTCCGCGCTGGGAAGGCCAGCCGTTGAACATGCATGCGCGCGATGTCGCCGATACGGACACGCTCGAGGCGCTCGCCAAACGCATTCGCGCGCATTGGCGCGCCGACTGAGGGCGGGCGCCGGGGTGTGTGGTCACGCGCCGTAACAAGTGTAATGGCGGCGGAAACAAGCGGCGCGCGTCGCGCGACTAGACTGTTGTCTGCCTTGTAGCCTCAAGGCAACGAGTGTGGATCTCTTTTTAAGCCTGCCCGCAACGGCAGGCTTTTTTCTTGGCCATGCAACGCGCCGGGCGAGATGAAAATTCGGCTGGCATAAAAAAACCCGCACTTGGCGGGTGGTTGACACATTCACAATGGCGCGGCGGCACGTGGTGGCGACGCTTCATTCCTGGACATATGCCCGCGGGCGCTTATGTTCGGCCTTCGAATACGTGTTGGCGGCAGCCGGCGCAAGAAACTTCATGGCCCGCCATTCCAAGCATGGCGGGCGCGTTGCGCGCTGCCGCACACAGAAGCGCCGCGGCGCTTCAGAGACGGTCTCGGGTGCGGCGCAGTGGATGCCGCCAGTCCATCCGCCGATGCCTCATACGCACGGGCCGCATGTCATGCAGGTGACGATGTTCCTGCCACAGTTCGTCCGAAAAAAGAAATGCGACGATGAGCAGCGGCACGACGAGGAATACGCCCAATATCAATTGCTCGATCACGGTGGCCTCCGATCGCAGGAGCATAATTTCATTGTAGAGCACCGCGCGTGCCGCGCCGAACCGAAACGGGCGGCAGCTAGCGTTTGGCGATCCGAAGCTTCCGCCCTCCCCGGCGTGGGCGACCTTGGCGGTTCTGGGCGCGTTCGCACGCTTTTTGCAGACGCAAAGCTGCATCGGGCAGACCGTGCAGGAACGGCGCGAGCCACAGCCGGGCGCGCGCGCAGACGCATGCAAATTAACGGTTCTGGGGGATTCAATGACGACCGAACGAAGCAGCGAACTCACGTTGCGCCCACTTGAACGCACCGATCTGCGCTTCGTCCATGAAGTGAACAACAACGCGAAGATCATGCGTTACTGGTTTGAGGAGCCGTATGAGACGTTCTCCGAACTAACCCAACTTTACGATCAGCACGTGCACGATTTGCGCGAACGACGCTTCGTCGCGGTGGACAACGTGGGCCAGACGATCGGCGTCGTCGAATTGATCGAGCTGGATTACATCCACCGGCGCGGCGAATTCCAGATCATCATCGCGCCGCACGCTCAAGGCCGCGGCTACGCCACCGTTGCAACGCAGCTCGCGATCGACTACGCGTTTTCAGTGCTGAACCTGCGCAAGATCTACCTGATCGTCGACAAGTCAAATACCGCCGCGATTCATATCTACGAAAAATGCGGTTTCCGGCATGAGGCCGAACTGATTGAAGAATTTTTCGGCAATGGCCGGTATCACAATGCATTGCGCATGTGCATGTTCCAGTCGGAGTTCTTCAACGCCGGCAAGCACGTCGACTGACCGCGTGAACGCGCAGCAGGTCGCGTGGGGCGTGGTCGCGGCCGCAGGGATGGTTTGCCTGGCACTGTTTATTTTCTGCATGCATACCGTTATTTGCATTTCTGAATGACGCGGTCGAACGACTTTGTGTGCAATGCACAAAGTGCGCTATGTATTGTATTGAACCGTTTAATTGACGCTGCGCGTTTACGCGAATGCGTGCGGCGAAAGGTTGACTGTTAAAGCACTGCGCTCCCGCCGGGTTTTATTTATCCGTGTTATTGCCCACCGTTTGGACTCTTGCACGGTCGAAGCCGCTGCGCCAGCAGGTGCGACAATTCGCCACTGTTGCGACCGCACACAACATGTGCTTGTCGTTCGTCGGCGTTCTTCTAAAGTGCAATGTGCGGGTTCAACGTTAAAGTTAAATACATAGCTAACCTGAGTATTCAACCCGCACCGGAGGAACATATGAAAATGCGCATCGCCGTTGTTTTCGCCATTGCGGGTTTGGCTGCCGCGACTGTTCAGGCGCAAGACGTCGTGATCAAGCCGCAGCAAACCATCCAGTTCAAGGCTAACGCCTATGGTTGTCTGTCGAAAGATAAACTCGACGCCGCCGACCAGCATGCACAAGCCGGCGAACAGCAAAAAATGCAGGAATTTTTCTCCGGATATCAGTGCGTGTCGGCACCGCAGGACTCGAGTTTCCGGGTCGTACGCGTGGTCGGCCACGATGTCGAATTCGTGAACTCCGGCAATAGCGATACGCAAGGTTTGTGGGCAAACGATCGGTTTATCAAGCAATAAACCGAACGTCGAACTGCGCGCCGCCATTCTGGAATAAATGGCGGAATGCGGTTTCTCGCGCATTGAAAAACTTCGAGCAATTCAAAGCCGAAGAGTGCAAACCTGTGAGTAAAAAAAGCCGGCATTGAAATGCCCGGCTTTTTTTATGCCCACATGGTGCGCTGTACTTTTCAGCGAGGCAGAAAAAGGCCGATGCGGATTCTCGATCCGCATCGGCAGTACGCCTTCTCGCAAAGCGCAGGAACAACACTTGAATCGACGCGACGGCGTCGGCCGCCGCGTGCGTCAGTGCACGCGCTTGCTGCGGCGGTACTGGTCGAACAGCACCGCCAGCAGCAGAATCCCGCCACGGATCAGGTATTGGTAAAAAGTCGGCACGTTCAACAGGCTCATCGCATCCTGCACGGAACCCATGATCAGCACACCGACCAGCACGCCGGAAATCGTCGCGACGCCGCCCGTTAGGGAAACGCCGCCGAGCACGCAAGCCGAAATCACGCCGAGTTCGAGCCCGACCGACGTTTTCGGATCGCCGAGACTCATGCGCGACGCCAGCATCACGCCGGCGAAGCCCGTTACGAGGCCTTGCAGCACGAACACGGTGATCTTGATCCGCGTCACCGGCAGGCCGGCCAGCACGGCGGCCTCGCTGTTGCCGCCGACGGCCAGCACGTTCTTGCCGAACACGGTCTTCTTCAGCAGGAAGCCGAACAGCACGAAGCCGATGATATTGCTCCAGATCGGAAACGAGATGCCGAGGAACGAGCCGCCGCCGAGATCGAAGAAACGCTCTTCGGAAATCATCACGGCGTCGCCGTTCGACGTAATGAACGCGAGGCCGCGCACGACCTCCATCATCGCGAGCGTGACAATCAACGAGTTGATCTTGTAGCGCGCGACCAGCACGCCGTTGACCAGGCCGACTGCGCCGCCCGCGAGTACACCGACCGCGACGCCCAGCAGCACGCTATGCGTCGCGGTGATCACCGTGGATGCCGCCACGCCCGCGAACGCGACGATCGACGCCACCGACAGATCCACCTCGCCGAGCGCGAGGACGAACATCATCGTGACGGAGATCGAGCCGATCAGCGTGACGGAGAGCAGCAAGCCCTGGATATTGCGCGAACTGAGAAAGTCCGGCACGGTGAACGACAGCACCGCGAACAGGATGACGAACACCATCACGATGCCGGACTTGTTGATCAGGTCCCAGGTGCGCGCGGCGCGCGCGCTCAGGCCCGCGGAGGCGACGGCTGGGGTCGGGGAGTCGGTGGAGGGTGTCTGCATGATGTCTGTTCCGTTTCAATAAGCGCGATTCAGTGGCTTGTTCGGGTTCGAGTCGAGTGGGTGGAGCGGGGCGTCAGCGCGGCAGCGCGAGCTTGATCAGCGCATCCGGCGTGGCCTGCGCCTTCGGCAGGTCGCCGACGATGCGGCCTTCCTTCATCACGATCACGCGATCCGCGACGCCGATCACTTCGGCGAGATCGCTCGACACGACGATGACCGTGCGGCCCGCTTCGGCGAGCCCGTACAACAGTCCGTAAATCTCGCTGCGCGCGCCGACGTCGATGCCGCGCGTGGGTTCGTCCATCAGGAACACGTCGATCTCTTCGGCGAGCCAGCGCGACAAAATCACTTTCTGCTGATTGCCGCCGGACAGTGTGCCGATCGGCGTCTCGCCGTTGCGCGTCTTGATCGCGAGCTTGCCGATGAATTCTTTGGCGGTCTGCGCTTCCTTGCGGCCATTGAGCACGTGAAAGCGGCTGAAATGGCGGCGGCAACTGATATTGAGGTTGTCCGACACCGAGGCGATCGACACGATGCCTTCCTGTTTGCGATCTTCCGGGCACAGCGCGATGCCCGCGCGCACCGCGTCGCGCGGCGTGGCGAAGCGCACGCGCTTGCCCTTGAGCGTGATTTCGCCGGCCGCCGGCTTGACCGCGCCGTAGATCAGCTTCATCAACTCGGACCGACCCGCGCCGACGAGCCCGAAAAAGCCGACGATCTCGCCTTTGCGCGCCGCGAACGAAGCCGGTTCGCGCAAGCCGCGTCCCATCAGATCCTGGACCTGCAGTTGCACGTCGCCGAGTTCGCGCGAGCGATAGCCGTACACGTCGGCGATCGAGCGGCCCACCATGCAGCTGATCAGGCGATCGCGATCGAGTCCCGCGCCGGCTTCGAACGTGTCGATGCGGCGGCCGTCGCGAAACACCGTGACGCGGTCGCACAGCTCGTACACTTCCTCCATCCGGTGCGTGACGTAGATGATCGCGCGGCCTTCGGCCCTGAGCGCACGGATGATCCGGAACAGCTGCGTGGTCTCGCGCGACGACAGCGAACTGGTCGGTTCGTCGAAAGCAATCACGCGCGCGTCGCGCATCAGCGCCTTGCCGATCTCGATCATCTGGCGCTGGCCGATCGACAGATTCTTGACCTGCTGCGACGGATCGATCTTTTCGCCGAGCCGCTCCAGCTCACGCACCGCACGCGCGACCAGCGCCTTTTCGTCCAGTACGCCGAAGCGATTGGGCAGCGCGCCGAGCATCAGGTTTTCCGCGACGGTCAGCTCCGGCACCAGGTGCAGTTCCTGGTAGATGATCGCCACGCCAGCCGCGATGGCTGCCTTCGTCGTGGTGAACTGCTGCACGACCCCGCCGAGCGACAGCGTGCCCGCCGCCGGCTGATTCACGCCGGACAGCACCTTGAGCAGCGTCGATTTGCCGGCGCCGTTTTCGCCCATCAGACCGTGCACTTCGCCGCGCCGCACTTCGAGCGACACCTGGTCGAGCGCGAGCACGCCGGGAAAGCGCACGGTGATGCCGTCGAGTTGCAGATACGGTTGCGCGTCATCGACGAAGACAGAGGCGGGCGAGGGCGCTTGCGCCGACAGCGCGACTGCGTCGCCGGGAGACTCGGTGGGTATGGACGTCATTGGAAAACCTCAAGCGGTGAACAACTCAACTACCGTGCTGTCGACTGCGCGGGCCGGTCTCGCGTGAGCGCGATCCGGCCCGCCGAACGTGCGGACTCGAAGCGGGCTTAGATGCCCAGTTCCTTACGCACGTCCTGCCAGTTGCTGCGCACCATCAGCTTGCCGGTGGTCTGCGTGTCGGCGGGCGGCTGCTTGCCGTCCTTGATCCACTCGACGAGGTTTTCCGTGCTGTCCTTGCCATGGTTGGTCGAGCTCACGGCGATCGTGCCGTAGAAGCCCGTCGGTTCCTTCTTCTGGAACTCGGCAAACGCTTCGCCCGCGCCGTTGATGCCAACGCCGATCACGTCCGCCGCCGGAATATGCAGTTGCTCGGTCGCGCGCACGCCGCCCAGCACGCTTTCCTCGTTGAGCGCGAAGATCACCCACTTCTTGATGTTCGGATGCTGTGCGAGCACCGGCGACGACGCGTTGAAGCCGCCTTCGTCATCGGTCGTCTTCTGCGGGGCGTCGAAGATGTTTTCCTTCTTGAAGCCGCCGGCCAGCAGCGATTGCGTCGCGCCGTCGGTGCGCAGCTTCGCGGTCGGCAGTTCGTAGTTCGTGATGCGCAGCGCGCCGACTTCTTCAGGCTTCCAGCCGCGGCGCTTCATTTCCTCCGAGATCGCCGTGCCGACCTGATTGCCGATCTTGAATGCCGACATGCCGAGGTGCGGCACGTTCGCGAGCGGCTTGCCGGTGGAGTCGACCAGTTGATCGTCGACGGTGACGAACTTCATGTTGTAGCGCTTCGCGCGCGCCTGAATCGCCGGTCCGAGGCGCACGTCCGGCGCGCAGATCACGAAGCCCTTCGCGCCTTGTGCGCCGAGGTTGTCGATCGCAGCCAACACTTTTTCGCCATCCGGCGTGCCGATGTTGACGACCGAGAAACCGTCCTTCTGGCCAAGCGCGGTTGCGGCTTTCTGTTCGTTGATGAACCACGCCTGTTCCGGCATCTTCACGAGAAAGCCGACCTTGAGCGGCTGGTCCGCGTGCGCGGAAAGTTGCATGGCGAACGGAGCGGCGAGGGCGGCGGCGGCCATCGCGGTGAGGGTCAAACGGCGAAGCTTGCTGGTCATTACGTGTCTCCTGAGGTTGAAAAGCTGCATTGGTTTGGTTAGCGTGCAGCAGGGTCATGCGCGGCGGCGTCAGCCGGGGCGCGAATGAAGCTTGGGATGCGCGGCGCATCGGATCGCGGCTGTGCGATAAACGGCACGGTGGAAGGCCATGCGTGACATTCATCGCAATCAGCCCGCGACATAGGCCGTTTTCACGGCCGTCCAGAACGCTGCGTCGGTGGCGCCGTAGGCGGACGCCTTGCGGCCGCCGCCGGGCGCGTGGTGCTCGACGGTCGTGGTCGGCAGATTGATCGTGACGAGGCCGCTCTGGACGTGGCGGCGGAAATGCCGTGCGCGTTCGAGCGAGCGCGTGCAGATGCCGGCGCACAAGCCGTAGGCGGTGTCGTTCGCCAGATGCAGCGCGTGGTCGTAGTCGTGCGCGCGCAGCACGACGGCGAGCGGCCCGAAAATTTCCTCGCGCGCGATGCGGTGTTCCGGCTCGCCGATGAAGAGCGCCGGTTCGAAGAAGTAGCCGCGCGTCGCGCGCTCCAGTTGCTGGCCGCCGCGCACCAGTTGGGCGCCTTCCTGCTGACCGATGCGCACGTAGTCCAGGTTGCGCTCCAGTTGCGCGGCGTTGGCGACCGGGCCGATGTCCGTGCCGTGCTTCAACGCGTGATCGACCGAGAGTTTGGCGAGCTTCGTGCGCAACGCGTCGACGAACGGCTCGAACACCGCGCGCTCGACGATCAACCGTGCCGCGGCCGTGCTGCGCTGACCCGTCGAGCTATAGGCGCCGCTCAAGGCGGCATCGACCGCGCCGTCGAGATCCGCATCGGCCAGCACCACGAACGGATTCTTGCCGCCCATCTCCAGTTGCACGCGCACCTGACGGGCCGCCGCGGCCTGCAGCACGCGCGTGCCGGTGTCCGTCGAGCCGCTGAAACTGATTGCCGCCACCAGCGGATGTGCGACGATCCGCGCGCCGACCTGGCGGCCGCTGCCCATTACCAGATTGAACACGCCCGCGGGCAAGCCCGCGCGGCCGATGATCGAAGCCAGCGCCGCCGCGCAAGCCGGCGCCGACTCCGCCGGCTTGAAAACGACGCAGTTGCCGTGCGCGAGCGCGGCGCCGATCTTCGCCGCGGCGATCGCCAACGGCGCGCTCCACGGTGTGATGATGCCGACCACGCCGAGCGGTTCGCGCGTCACGTCGATTTCGACGCCCGCGCGCGCCGATGCCAGCGGCTCCGCAAACGCACGCAGCGTTTCAGCGGCGAACAGCTTGAAAATCTGGCCCGCGCGCGTGGCTTCGGTTTGCGCCTCGGGCAAGGTCTTGCCGATTTCGCGCGCGAGCAGCCGGGCGAGTTCGTCGCGGCGGCCCAACATCTCGGTGCCGATCGCGTCGAGCGCGTCCGCGCGGCGCTGGGCCGACGCCAGCGACCAGTCGCGAAACGCCGCGTGCGCGGCTTCGATCGCCGTATCGGTCTGCCGCACGTCCGCGCGGACGTATTCGCCGACCGGTTCGTCGAGGTCCGACGGGTTGAACGACACGCCCGCGGTCGCGCCCGTCTCCCATCCGCCATTGATGTAATGGCGAAACGGACTGGCAACGAGCGGGACGAGCGAATCGCGGTTCATCGACGGAAGGGCGCCACTTGGGAAGCTTGGAAAGTCCACGAATGGTATGAGCGGTGCCAATAACTTTCCAATCCCTTTTTAAGCCATCCCGATATCAGTTTCGGTATGGCATGATTGACACCGTGCCGGATGAAGCGTCCGTCACGAGGGCTTCATGCCCATCAGCGAAAAACAAGATTGGGAGACAAACGATGACGCGAAGTTATTCGAACTGGTTCGTCCGGGCGCGGCTCAAGACGCGCCAATTGCTGCTGCTCGCGGCGATGGAGGAGGAGGGCAACGTGCGCCGGGCCGCGGACGTGCTCGGCATGACGCAGCCAGCCGCCTCGCGCCTGCTCAAGGAGCTGGAGGACATGCTGGAAGTCAGCCTGTTCGATCGCACGCCACACGGCATGCACGCGACCCTGTACGGCGAGGTGATGATCCGCCACGCGCGCATGGTGCTGTCGAATCTGAGCCACGCCCACGACGAAATCTCGGCGCTGCGCTCCGGCCTCGCGGGGCAGGTGCGTATCGGCGTGATTGCGGCCGCCGCCGCGACGATGGTGCCGCGCGCGATTGCCGGCGTGAAGGAGCGCTATCCACAATTGCAAATCTGGGCTGAGGTGGAAACCTCGGACGTGATGCTGCCGCGGCTCGCCGAAGGCGAACTGGACATCATGATCGGCCGGGTGCTGGAGCGGCAGAACCAGTTCAAGGCCGAAGTCCGCTACGAGCCACTCGCTGACGAACCGCTCTGCGTGGTGGCTCGTCCCGGCCATCCACTCGAAAATGAGACAGGGTTGACGCTGCGGGGAATCGTCAACGCGAGCTGGGTTTTGCACCCGCCGGGCAGCGTGCTGCGCCACCGCTTCGATCTGATTTTTTCACAAATTGGCCTGAATCCGCCGCAAAACGTGGTCAACACCAACAACTTCCTCGCAATTTCGAGCTTGCTGCTCCAGAGCGACATGTTGGCCGTTCTGCCCGACGAAGTGGCGCGTCAATACCAACAGTACGGTGTGCTAAAGCGTATGCCGATCGATTTACCGTGCAGGATGGATACATTCGGTATCATCACGCGCCAGTCGCATTTGCTCTCGCCGGCCGCAGCCGTGGTGCTGGAAGCCTTGCGGGAAGCAGCCGCCGGGGTCTACGGCACGGCTTTCGAGCCGGCAGTGGCGCGATAAATGCTCCTCCCGTTGGCATGACCGTCGGCTGACGGCGCGGGAGACATGCGATGTACAACAAACACGGAAAACGGCAACGCGCCGTCGACGATTCTTTTTCTGTTCGCTCCGGTGGAGCGAGCGCCTGGTTTAGCAACGGCATGGCACTCAAATCGACGATTTACAAGGCGGAACTGCAGATCGCCAACATGGACCGGCACTACTACGCCGACCATTCGCTGACGATCGCCCGCCACCCCTCGGAAACCGACGAGCGGATGATGGTCCGCGTGGCGGCGTTCGCGCTGTTCGCGCAGGAACGCCTCGAATTCTGCAAAGGTTTGTCGGATGTCGACGAACCGGATCTGTGGCAAAAAGATCTGACCGGCGCGATCGAAACGTGGATCGAAGTCGGCCAGCCGGACGAACGGCGCATCGCCAAGGCGAGCGGCCGCTCGAACGAAGTGATCGTGATCGCGTACGGCGGCCGCGCGTCGGACATCTGGTGGCAAGGCGTGCGCAACAAGGTTGAGCGCATGCGCAACGTCACCGTGTGGACCCTCGGCGAAGATGTCGCGCCGGCGCTCGGCACGCTGGCGGAACGCACGATGCGCCTGCAATGCACGGTGCAGGACGGCGAAGCATGGCTCGGCAGTGCCGAAGCCGATGCGGTGAAGATCGAGTGGACGGTGTTGAAGGCGCCGGCCAACGCGTAAGGGCTGACGGCTCGCGAATCGCGCTGGCGCCCGACTCGCAGCTCGACTCGCTTTGGCGCCGAAGCGGTGTTCAGTCCCGCCATCAGCCTGACGCCTAAAGCGACGTGACCCGCGCCGCTTCCGGCGGCCCCTTGAGTTCGACCATGTTGCCCTCCGGATCGAACAGATATAGCGACTGGCCGAAGCCGTCTGCGCCATAGCGCAGCGCCTGTTCGCCCAGCCGCGCGCCATGCCCGGTTAGATGCGTCTTGAGCGCGTCGGCGTCGAATGGTTCGACGCGCAAACACACGTGGTCCATATTCCGTCCCGCGCCCGGCGCGCCGTTTTCGGCGTGGTCGAGCTTGCCGCCAACCTGCAACAGGTCGATCAGCGAGCGCCCTGCGCGCAATTGCGTCAGACCCAGTTCCCGCTGTTCCTTTTCCAGGCTGCAGCCGAGCACGTCGCAATAAAAGCGCGTCATGGTTTCGACGTCCGTCGCCCGAATGACGACGTGATCGATCTCGCGAATGTGGATTTTCATGTCGGACGCCTCTGGCTAGTTGGAACAACGGATGATTAGCCAGTGTAGGAGAAAGGGCGGCGCCGTGAGCGGGGCCATGAATCCAGCCGTCAGGGCCGGATCGGGAGCCATGTGGGGAACGTATAGACGAAAAAAAGCCCGCTCTATGTGGAGCGGGCTGAATCCATATCAGGAGGAGACATGGAGGAGACAGGTACTAATATACACACGGGGTTGATGCGACGCAATAACTTTTTAAGGGAAAACCCGATATCGAGCCAAATTGTCGCACTTTGTGGCAAAACGACGGCCTGGCGGCCGTTCCACCCTACGAACAAGCGCAATGACAGAGCAAGAACCGGGGCGTAGGGTGTGAGCATACGGCCTACATTGGTGAGCATCGACCACGTCTGACCTCGAGACCATCATGAACCGCACGACCGATTCTGCCGCCCCCAGCCCAGCCCCGGCCACCACGAGCTGGGCCTCCGACGACGAGCGCTGGGCCGCCGTCACGCGCCGCGAGCCACGTGCCGACGGCGCATTCTTCTACGCGGTCAAGACGACTGGCGTGTTCTGCCGTCCGTCGTGCGCTTCGCGCCAGCCGCGCCGTGAGAATGTCGCTTTCTTTACCGATGTCGCCGCCGCCCGTGCCGCGGGCTTTCGCGATTGCAAGCGCTGCCAGCCCGGCGGCCTGCCGCGCGAACTGGAGATCATCCATCGTGCGTGCGCCGCGCTGGACGCCGATCCGCAGCAGCGCCTCACGCTCGCGCAACTGAGCGATGCCGTGCACGTCAGCCCGTTTCACCTTCAACGTCTGTTCAAGCGCGTGGTGGGCGTCTCGCCGCGGCAGTATCAGGCCGCGCAGCGCGGCGCCGCGTTGCGCGATGCGCTGCAAAGCGGCGCGGACGTTACGCGCGCCACGCTCGACGCCGGCTTCGGCTCGCCCTCGCGGATGTACGACAGCGCGCCAGCCGAACTGGGCATGGCGCCGTCCGCGTATCGCAGGAAGGGGGCGGGGCTGACCGTGCGCTACGCCTGCGCGCCGACCTCGCTCGGTTTCGTGCTGGTCGCGGCCACGGACAAGGGCATCTGCAAGATCGGTTTCGGTGACGACGACACCTCGCTGGTCGACGAACTGCGCGGCGAATTCGCCAACGCCGACCAGGTGGAAGACGCCCAACAGCTCGCGCCGTTCATCGCGCAGATCGACGCCTATCTGCGCGGCACCCGTCAGGACTTCGATTTGCCGCTGGACATCGCCGCGACCGCATTCCGGCAACGTGTATGGGACGCGCTGCGGCGCATCCCTTACGGCGAAACGCGCAGCTATTCGCAGATCGCCGAAGCGGTCGGCTCACCAGGCGCGGTGCGCGCGGTGGCGACCGCCTGCGCGACGAACCCGGTGGCGCTCGCCATTCCTTGTCATCGCGTGGTGCAAAAGGGCGGGGCGCTGGCCGGCTATCGCTGGGGCCTGCCGCGCAAGGCCGCGCTGCTCGACACCGAGGCGCAGCATGCCGGCCACGTTTCGCTCGGGCAATCCGGCCGCAACAAGCCAGCCGCGGCCGGCGCCGATTCCCTCACCACCACCCCCGCCAAACTGGATCACGCCGCGTGAGTACGCTCGACGAAGTCACCACCCTCGAATTGCCGTTCAAACCGCCATTCGACTGGCCGCGCCTGCTGCGCTTTTTCGGCGGACGCGCGACGCCCGGCGTCGAGGCGGTCGAAGACGGCACGTATCGCCGCGCGATCGATTGGGCCGGCGACAGCGGCACGCTGAGCGTGCGCCTGCATCCGCGCAAACGCTGTGTTGTCGCGAGCATCGAAGGGCCGGCGAGCCGTCACGCCGACGCGCTCGCCGCGCCGATCGCGAAGATGTTCGATCTGCACGCCGATCCGAAAAAGATCGGCGCCGAACTCGCCGCGGACCCGTGGCTCGCGCCGCTCGTCGAGGCCGCGCCCGGCCTGCGTGTGCCGGGTGCGTGGTCGGGCTTCGAACTCGTGGTGCGCGCGATCGTCGGCCAGCAGGTTAGCGTGAAAGCGGCGACCACGATCATCGGACGGCTCGTGCAGCGCGCCGGTGAGCGCATCGACGGCCATCCGCATGAGAACACCGCATGGCGCTTTCCTACGCCCGCCGCGCTGGCCGCTGTCGATCTCGCGCAGATCGGCATGCCGGGCAAACGCGTCGCGGCGTTGCAGGGCTTTGCGCATGCCGTCGCCACCGGCGACGTGCCGCTCGACAGCAACGTCGTCGACGCGACCAGCCTGCGTGCCGCGTTGCTCGCGCTGCCCGGCATCGGCCCGTGGACCGTCGAATACGTCGCGATGCGGGCATGGCGCGACGCCGACGCGTGGCCCGCATGGGACCTCGTGCTGATGCAGTCGATCTGCGCGCGCGATCCGTTGCTCGTGCGGCCGACGCAGCAACGCACCCGTACCGACGCGTGGCGTCCATGGCGCGCGTATGCGGCCATGCATCTGTGGAACGAGGTGGCGGACCGCGCGGGCGCCGCACGCGGCGGGTGAAGTTGCACGGGCGCGTGGGTCGAATAAAAGTGTGCGACGGGGCAGCGCGGAGAACCGGCCGGCAGGCTGATTCGTGCTGAAAACGGGCGGGACTGGCGCCCCTGAAAGGCCGCCAGAGCGGGCTCAAGCAGGCGCCGTAGCGAGATGTTAAAGTGCCCGCTACTGAAAATTCCGCCGAACGTTGTCGACCGCGCAGTGCTGCCCGCGAGCAGTCGAGCGGCACATGGCGGCCGACATCGCCCGACTCGCATCAATGCCAAACACAACGACACCTCCCCGCACGACCGACGCGTTCCTGCACCGCTTGTCCGTGCTGACCTCGGGCCCGCAGCGCGACGCGCTGACACGCGGTCTGCGCGGCATCGAAAGGGAAAGCCTGCGCGTCACGCAGGACGGTAAGCTCGCCTTGAGCCCGCATCCGCGCGCGCTGGGTTCGGCGCTCACGCATCCCTCGCTGACCACCGACTATTCCGAAGCACTGCTCGAACTGATCACACCCGCCGAACACGACGTCGCGGTGACGCTCGAGAAGCTCGACACCCTGCATCGTTTTGTCTACGCGGAACTCGGCGACGAGATCCTGTGGAACAACTCGATGCCCAGCCTGCTGCCCGACACCGACGAAGGCATTCCAATCGCGCATTACGGCACGTCGAACATCGGCAAGCTGAAGTACGTGTACCGCATTGGCCTTGCGCTGCGCTACGGCCGCGCGATGCAGTGCATCGCAGGCATCCACTACAACTATTCGCTGAACGAAGAAGTGTGGCGGCTCCTGCATGCCGACCAGCAATCCACCGCTACCGCAGTCGATTTCCAGTCCGAACGTTATCTCGCGCTGATTCGCAATTTCCGCCGCACCAACTGGCTGCTGATGTACCTGTTCGGCGCGTCGCCGGCGCTGGATCGTCGTTTTCTCCGCGATCGCAAACACTCGCTGGAAACGTTCGACGCCGACACGCTGTACCGCCCGTACGCCACGAGCCTGCGCATGAGCGACCTCGGCTATTCGAACACCACCGCGCAAGCCGCCCTGCATGCCGACTACGACACGCTACCGGGCTATCTCGACGCGCTCGCAAAGGCCGTGAGCCAGCCTTACCCGGCCTACGAGGCGATCGGCACGCAGCGCGACGGCGAGTGGGTACAGATCAACACCAACGTGTTGCAGATCGAAAACGAGTTTTACTCGACGATTCGTCCGAAGCGCGTCACGCATCCGGGCGAGCGTCCGTTGCATGCGCTGGCCGCGCGCGGCGTGCAATACGTCGAAGTGCGCTGCATGGATATCGATCCGTTCGAGCCAAGTGGAATTTCGCTGGAGACGTCGCGCTTTCTCGACGCGTACCTGCTCGTCTGCACGCTCGACGACAGCGCGCCGTTGCCGCCGGCCGCCTATTGCGAAGCCAATCAGAATTTTGGCCGCGTGACGATGGAAGGGCGCAAGCCCGGCCTCGAACTGACGCGCGACGGCAGCCCCGTTGCGATGATGGATTGGGCTGACGAACTGATGAGCCAGATCGACGCGGCGGCCGCCGCGCTCGACGAGCTGCAGGGCGGCGACGAGCACGCGCGCGCCGTGGCTGTCCAACGCGCGAAGCTCGCGGACGTGACGCTGACGCCGTCGGCACGTGTGCTGCAAATCATGCGCGACAAGCAGCAGAGCTTTCTCGCGTTCGGCCTTGAGCAAAGCGAAGCGCACGCCGCGTATTTCCGTTCGCGTCCGCTCGACGCCGCGCAAACGCAGGCATTCACTGAACTCGCTGCGCAGTCGCTGGCCGAGCAGAGCAAACTCGAGCGTGAAGAAGTCGGTTCGTTCGACGCGTTCGTCGCCGCTTATCGCGCGTACACGTTGAACCGCTTCAGCGTCTGAACGACACGCATAGCGAAATGACGAAAAAGCGGCCGACGTGGCCGCTTTTTTATCGCCCTTACTATCCGCAGGTAACGACTACGTGACGTGCGGCCGCGCGTCGAACGGGATCGGCAAATTCTCCGCGCCCTCTGACGATTCCCTGACGCAGATGAAACACCACACCAGCACCGTGGTCCAACCTGGTATGACACGCTCCCAGGCAGGAGGTATCGACGTGATGAACAAAGGTCTGTTGGCCGCGCTGCTGTGTCTAGCAACAGCGGCGGGATGTTCGACGCAAGGCCAGGTCGATCCGGACGTCATGCAGATCGCGACGAAGCCGTTGACGTGTTCGAACAAAGCGGAATGCGACCTGTGGTGGCAACGGGCGCAGTCATGGGTATCGACCCATTCGACCTACAAGATTGAATCCGCGACCGACTCGCTGATTCAGACTGCCGGACCGGACGGCGGCAAGCGTGCGCTGGCGTATCAGATCACGCGCGCGGCGAACCCGGACGGCACGGCGACCATCGGCTTTGCCGCGCATTGCGACGGCTCGTTGGGCTGCAAGCCGAACCCTTGGGAAGCCGGCGCCGACTTCAAGCAATACGTGCGCGACGGGACTGCCGGCGCACCGCAAGGCGACGTGAAACCAACTCCGCCTGCGGCGCCCACGGCCATGCATCCGGATTCCACGCAAGGTCAGTCGATGCCGTCGAGCACAGGCGAAGCCGTGACACAGTAGTGATGCCGTGATGAATACAAACGTGGGCAACGATGCGAAGATCTCGCATGGTTGCCCACGTAAGCGTGCGAAGCCTGGCGATAAAGCTCAATGCCCCATCGAAGGACCTGCGCCTTTGCGCGGCTTGGTAATCCACACCAGTACCGCAAGCACGAGAAACGCCGCGCAGGAGATGCGGAAGAAATCGTTGGTGGCCATCATGTACGCCTGGGCGGTCACCACCTGGTTCAATTGCGCGGTAACGCCATCGCCGGAGAGTCCGATCCCCGCCAGCGCATTGGTGTAGGCGTTGGTGTTCGCCGAATACACGTTCACCGAATCGGCCAGCATGGCGTGATGGGTGATCGTGTCGTTCTCCCAGAACGTCGTGCTGATTGCGGTGCCGATCGCTCCCGACAAAGTCCGGAAAAAGTTCGATAAACCCGACGCGCTGGCGAGCCGGTCGTCGGGTACGCTCGACAGCGTGATGGTCGTCATCGGCACGAAGAAGCAGGCCACGCCGATACCTTGCACGAGACGCGGCCAGATTACGTGATTGAACGGCACGTCGAGCGTAAACGTCGAGTTCCAGAATGAGACGAACGCAAACACGATGAACGCAAAGCTCGCCACCATGCGCAGGTTAAGCCGGTGCATGTTCTTGCCGATCAGCGGCGACAGGAACAGCGCGAGCAGGCCGACCGGCGCGGTCGCGAGGCCCGCCAGGCCGGCGGTGTAGCCCATGACCGTTTGCAGCCACAGCGGGAAGATCACCACCGACCCGAAAAAGGCCATGAAGCCGAACGAAATGATCAGCACACCGAGCGCGAAGTTACGGTCCTTGAACAGCGAGAGATCGACGACGGGTTCTTTCTCCGTCATCTCCCACACCAGCAGGAAGGCGATCGACACCACCGCGATCACCGCCAGCGCGACGATGAATGTCGAGTTGAACCAGTCACGGTCCTTGCCGAGGTCGAGCATCATCTGCAGACACGACACGCCGATCACGAGCAACGCGAGGCCTACTGCATCGATGCGTTGACGGGTGGTCTTCGTCTCGCGGCCGCGCAGGAGCAGATAGGCGCACACCGCCGAGAACAGCCCGATTGGCACGTTGATGTAGAAGATCCACGGCCACGTGAAGTTGTCGGTGATATAGCCGCCCATCACGGGTCCGAAAATCGGCGCGCAAATCACGGTCATCGCCCAGAGGCCGAGCGCAAGCCCGCGCTTCTCCGGGGGATAGGAACGCATCAGGATGGTTTGCGAAAGCGGAACCATCGGCCCGGAGACCAGCCCTTGCACGAGCCGGAACCCGATCAGCGATTCGAAGTTGTGCGCGAAACCGCACAGCGCCGATGCAATCGTAAAAAGCAGCACGGACAGCGTGAAGAGCCGCACTTCGCCGACACGCCGCGCGAGCCAGCCTGTCAGCGGCACGGCGATCGCCGATGCCACCGAATACGACGAGATGACCCACGTGCCTTGGCTGGTCGCCACCCCGAGGCTGCCGGAAATGGTCGGCACCGCAACGTTCGCGATCGAGGTGTCGAGCACTTCCATGAAGGTGCCGAGCGCGAGGCCGACGGTCAGCAAGGCGAGCGCCCCGCCCTTGAGCGGGGCGGGTTCGGCGGCGGGCCGGGCAACGGCGGAAGCCGTGGCGTCCATAGTTCTTCTCCTCAGTCGGGAAAGCTTGTCAGGGCAGCTTTATTACGCCTTTCGACCAGCGCACTTATATGCCGGAACATCCTCTGCCCTGACAGATATATAAAGGCAACGGCGCGTCAAAAAAACGCCTTTTGGTTACTGGCCGCCGCAGTCCGGCGAGGCCGCTTTGGGTGATTCTCCCTGCGACTCCGATTGCGGCCCCAACCCGCAAGCCGCGCCGATTCCGTCGCCGGGACCGTTCGCAATGAAACGGGCGAGCAGCTCGATCAAGGTCGCATGCTCGTCGGCAGAGAAGCCGCGCAATTGCTCGTTCAGCACCGCCGCGCCGAGACTGGGCAGCTGGCGTGCCGCGTCGTGACCTTGCGGCGTCAGTTCCAGTTTCACCATCCGGCGATCGGCGTCACTGCGCGTGCGGACGACAAAGCCTTTCTTTTCAAGTCGATCGAGCAGACGCGTCATCGAGCCGCTGTCATACGACATGGCGCGCGACAGCTCGAACGGCGTGCTCGCGCGCCGCGACGACAACATCACGATCACGCCGATCTGCTGCGCGGTCAGCCCGAGCGGTTTAACCGCACGATCCGTCCGCTCGACCAGCACGTTGCGCGCTTTCGTCAGGTAGTAGCCGAGACTCGTCGTCAGCTGAATCTCGTCTGCTTTGTAGGGACCGTCGGTCATGGTGGTTCCAATACATCGGGAAGCAGAAATGAAGTTTAGCTGCCTAAGCAGGTAAGTCAAATCAAATGATGCGCTTCGCGGCCAACGGAAAAACAACACGCAACACGCGCGCGGCGCAAAGTATGTTGAAATTTAATTGCATAGTCAATATTATTACAGGCAACGAGTTACCCGCCTCCGAGCCCATGTTCTGACCGATTGTCTGCACGCCGCGAGCGCGCCGTGCAAAAAGGATTTCCCCCATGCTGTACCTCAAAAACACCCTCGGCGGCTTGAGCCGCTCCCTGACCGATTCCGCGTTGCATAGCTTCAAGGGGCCGCACCGCTGGTGGAAACTGGCGCTGTTCGCCGGGCTGTTCGTGTTGCCCGGCGGGTCGGTGGGGGTCGCGGTGTTGGCTTGGGTCGAGCATCGGCGGGGCAGGAGGGTCGCGCAGGCGACAGAGGTGAAGCGGGCCGCTGCGCCGGCCCTGACCGAAGGCGTCACGACAGCGGCAGGCAACGCGACCCATGCGGCCAGTCCCGCAGGCGTCTGCCAGGCGCGCGGCGATGCGCCATGCCGGGCGGCGGCGGGCCGACTGGCGCGCCAGACCACATCGACCGAATCACGGGTTTAACGGCCTCGATCAGGCTGCCGGCCGCGCCGGTAACAGCACGTAACCATCGCGACACCCTAAGTAACACACCTGCGCGCATCCCCGCATTACCCTTTCAGTTTCCCGCGTTCACGCGGGCTCATACGCTAACATTTCGGCAGACCAAGATATCGCCCGGCCGACGGTGCCGCCATCGGCCGCATTGCGGCGTCCAGAAGGAATTCATTGCATGCAGTCTGATCGAATCTCGCGCGCGCGGCCGCTTGCGCCTCGCGCCCTGACCATTGCGATAACAGCGGCCCTCGCCACGCTGCTGGCCGCTTGTGCTGTCGGCCCAGACTACAAGCGGCCGGCCACCGAGATCCCCGCGTCGTTCAAGGAGGCCGCCCCCGGTTGGAAAGTCGCCGAACCCGCCGACCAACACGATCGCGGCGACTGGTGGACGATCTACGAAGACCCGCAACTCAACGCGCTCATAGACAAGCTGAACGCCGCAAACCAGACCGTCGCGCAATTCGCCGCCACCTATCGGCAGGCACGCGCGCTGGTCAGCGAGGCGCGTTCGGCGTATTTCCCGGTGATCGGCGCTTCGGCGGGCGCGACGCGTTCCGGCAACGGCATCGCATCCAGCGGAAGCTCGACGACCGGCAGCAGCCGCTCCGGCGTCGGCAACAGTTTCAACGTGCAACTCGACGCCAGCTGGGAGCCCGATCTGTGGGGTTCGGTCACTCGCTCCGTCAACGCGCAGAAAGCGGGCCAGCAGGGCGCGGCCGCCGATCTGGCGAACGCCAGGCTGTCCGCTCAGGCCACGCTCGCGCAAACCTATTTCTCGCTGCGCGCGCTCGACTCCACCCAGAAGCTGCTCGACGACACCGTCGCGGCTTATCAACGCTCGCTGCAACTCACGCAGAATCAGTACGCCGCAGGTGTCGCCGCGCGCTCGGACGTGATTCAGGCGCAAACGCAGTTGCAGTCCGCGCAGGCCGCCGCGATCGACAACGGCATCCAGCGCGCGCAGGACGAGCACGCGATCGCCGTCCTGATCGGCGTGCCGGCCTCGGTCTTCACGCTGCCGCCAATGCCGCTCACCGCAACCCCGCCCGCCGTGCCTGCGCAGATGCCGTCGGCGCTGCTGGAGCGGCGTCCGGACATCGCGTCGGCCGAACGCAAGGCCGCTGCCGCGAACGAGCAGATCGGCGTGGCGATTGCGGCGTTCTTCCCGTCGCTGACGGTGTCGGCTACCGGCGGCTTCGAGAATTCGGTGTTCTCGCAGCTGCTGACCGCGCCGTCGCGCTTCTGGACGGTCGGCCCGCAACTCGCGGCCACGCTGTTCGACGCCGGTCTGCGTAAGGCCCAGACCGAAGCCGCCCGCGCCAACTACGACGCGGACGTCGCCAGCTACCGTCAAACGGTGCTGGCCGCGTTCCAGGACGTCGAAGACAACCTCGCGTCGCTGCGCATTCTCGAACAGGAAATCGTCGTGCAGCGGCAAGCGGTCGACTCGGCCCGCCAGGCACTCGCCATCGTCACGAACGAGTACAAGGCGGGCACAGTCGGCTTCGTCAACGTGCTGACCGCGCAGACCACGGCGTTCACGGCCGAGCAGAAGCTCGAGAGCATCGCTGGGCAACGGATGGTGTCGTCGGTGGGTCTGGTGAAGGCGCTGGGCGGCGGCTGGGAGGCATCGCAGATGAATCGCGAAACCGGCGACGTGGCCGCGCCGGCGCCGTTGCAGGCGGCATCGGCGGTGCCCGTCGCGCAGAGCGGGGCCGCGCCGCAACAGCAGGTTCAGAGCAGATAAGCGCCTCGGCGCTCGCCGGTGCGAAGCAAAAGAGGCATGGCCGCGAAATGCGCCCATGCCTCTTTTCTATCGTGCCAACGCAACCGGGCAGGTGACCCGCATCGTCGCGCCAGCCGCAAACGTCGGCGCGCGAACCTCAGTGTGCAAACGTCAACGTCACCGTATCCGGTCCGCTCGGCCGGCCCAGCAGATTCAACAGCCCCGCGAGGTTTTCGCGCGCTTCGGGGGCGGCGCTGGCAGTGCCGTGGAACGACGTCGACGCGGCAGATATCGTGCCGTTGCCGTTGAGCATCAGCGGGCCCTTGAGGGTCGTCAGATCGAGCGTGGACGATGCGCCTTGCGCCTGAAAGGTCACGCGGTACGAGCCGAGCGGCTTGACCAGCGAGACGCGCGAACTGACATCGTTCAGCGTCACCGTCAGCTGGCCGAACGCTTCCCGGTTGAAGCTGCGCCAGTCGGACCAGGAAAGCTGCACATTGCCCTGCAGATCGAGCGTATTGAAGGGTGCGCCGAGACCGCTCAACAGCGAAGCCGGCACGGCGATCGTGCCGGGCGTGACGGTCGCGCTGCGCGGCGTGGCGTCGACCGTGATCGGGTCGGGCATCGCCTCGCTATGCCGCATGACCATACGCACACGGCCGGTGAACAGCGGCCAGAACGCCGTGCTCCATTCGATCCGGCCAGGCAGCAGCGTCGCGGCGCTCATGTCGGAGCCGGCGGCCAGCATCAGCGTGGCCGAGCCGTGCCAGAGCGAGCCGGCCGGGTCGACCAGATTGACGTGGCCGCCCGTTTGCCGCGCGAACTGCGGCGTGATCCAGGCGGCCGGCAACAGCGAGAGCATCACCACCGCCGAGGCCAGCCCGCCCACCACCGCCCACGGCAGCGCGGCGCGCGCGCGCCGCATCCAGTAACTCATGCGAAACCCCGTAGCGCCGCGCTCATTTCGCGGTCGACGGCTGCAACGACGCCGTCAGATCCACCTGGCCGTCGTCCTTCAGCGCGGTGACATGCGCCTCGGCGATCTGCACCTTGAACTGCTTGCGCGCATCGTCGACCCAGCTGGTCCACGCCGGGAACGACGCGTTCTTCATCTGGATCTGCACCGCGTTGCCGATCACCTGCACCTGCGTGGCAGCAAGCCCGTGATCGCTGAGCGACGCGGAGAGCGCATCCTTGAGCGCGGCGCCGGTCGGCGCGACGCCTTGCGCGACCGCCGAAAGCGCGCGCGCTTCGTTCGCCTGCGCGGTCATCTGCGCGAGTTGGTGCTGCAGGCTGGGCAGCGATTCACGCAGATGCACGCGGCCTTCCTGCGCCGGCGCCCACAGCACCGACCACGCGAGCACCACGGCGAGCACACCGCCGCCCCACGTGATGATGGCTTTTTCGCGCTCGGTGCGCTGGTCCCAGAAGCCGGCCCATGTTTGAGCGAGTTCAGCTTTCATTGTCCGTTCCTGATGGTCCACTTGCCGGTATTGCTGTCGATCGCGCCGCTCAGCCCGTTGCGTCCGAGGCGCTTCGCGAAGTCGGGGTCGAGCTTGACCTCGGGCTTGAAGGTCACGTCGAGCCGCCGGTCGTGATAGTCGAGCGCCGCGATGCCGTTGACCGGCACCGGCGCGAGCGAGCGCGCGAGGCCGTCGGCGAGCGACAGGAAGTCATCCGGCGACAGTTCGCCCGCCGCCACACGCAGCTGCTGCAACTGGCGCGACATCTGACCGGGCGCATCGAGCACGACCGTCGTCTTCGGGAAGGTATTGAGCAGCAGCTCGGTCATCTGCGTGCTGATCGCGTCGCGTTCGCGCGCGAGCATCAGCCACTGCACGTTCGCGCCGACAATCGCGATGACCAGCGCGCCGATCGCCAGCAGCACCGGCAGGCGCAGACGCCGCAGCGTCGCGCGGTCGAGCCGCCACGGCTGCGACGCGAACTCGAACTGGCACAGATCGAAGCGGCACTCCAGCGCGCGCCGGGCGAGCTGCTCGAACGGCAACGGACTCGCGCCGTGGATATGCGCGGCCAGCCGCGCCGGGCTGTTCGCGGCGAGACCGGGCTCGTTGCCCGGCACTTCGGTCAGCATGTACAGCGAGACGGACGCCGCGCCGGCGAGCGCGCCGAGCGTCGTGTTCACCGCATTGGCCGGCACCGCCATACCTTCGCCTTGCACCCCACGCGCAATCGCCAGTTCGACGCGCGGCACGCCGCTCTCGACCACGCCTTCCAGCAGCAAGGCGGGCGCGGTCGGCACCACCGCGCCGAGCACGGCGGCCACCATCGGCACTACGGCGGCGACATCGGGCGCCACCACGGGCGCGACGCCCGGCAGCGCCGTCGCGACGTCGGCCGAGCCCGCCAGCGTCGGCTCGCCCGCGTCGACCAGTTCCGCGATTTCGGCGAGGGTAGCGGGCGCGGCTGCCTGCGGCAGGCAGCGCGTCACCGGCACGGCGCGCAAGCTGCGGTGACCGGCCGTCGTGAATGCCTCGC
Organism: Paraburkholderia fynbosensis; assembly: GCF_902859935.1. Taxonomy (GTDB): domain Bacteria; phylum Pseudomonadota; class Gammaproteobacteria; order Burkholderiales; family Burkholderiaceae; genus Paraburkholderia; species Paraburkholderia fynbosensis. Next base: position 99,117 of record NZ_CADIKI010000007.1, on the reverse strand, counting down.
AGATAAAGCGGAACCAGCCACGGTCGATGATCGCGAGCAGCTGCCGGCCGCCCGCGGCCGGTTGCGGGTCGACGGCGATGTGACAGGTTTGCGGGTCCTGGATCAGCTGATCCTCGACGATGTTGGGCAGGGCCTGACGCAGCTTCGGACCGCGCAGCGGCGGCAGCGTCGTGGGCATCATCAGCAGGTCGCGCGCGGCGACCATCAGCACCGTCGACGTCGCGCGCGGCAGCAGCGCGAGCGCGGAGCGGCCGGCGCGCTGGGTGCGGCCCGACTTGTCGAGCAGAACGAACGGCAGCTCGGGCAATTGCCATTCCTGCGATGGCACCGCCGGGTCACGCGGCGGCAGTAGGACGATCAGCGTGCTCAAAGGCCACTCTCTCCGGGAATTGCGTTATTCATAGTTGGTCTTGTACCCGCACGATACGCGTAGTGTGAGTCATCGCGTCGCGATAGACGAGCGTCGTGCGGTCCACCTCGGCGCGTTCGTGCTGCACGCGGCCATGGATCAAAAAGTAGTTCGAATTGACGTCCATTTCGGCCGGATCGATCGCGACCGATTGCACGCCAGCGCCGCGCAACGCGAGCTGCACGTCGCTGACGTTGTGAAAGAACACCGTCGTGCGGCTCGCGACGAAACTTTGCGCGGCCGACTGGCTCATGCCCGGCACGACCGCCGCGATCACTTCGGCCGACGCCGTGTTCATGTTGAGCGCCGTGACGGTCGGCAACACCGTGACGAAGGGGCGCAAGCGCGCGACCATCTCCGGTGTGTAGCCGGGAATGTCGAGCAGCGAATCGACACCGGTCATTTGCAACGGCGCGACCGCCGCGTTGTCGTCGCCGTCTTCGATGCCGGGTTTGTCGGTGAAGCTGCCGCCGGTGGCGCCGCCTTGAATGGTCGGCGTCGCGGATGTCGTCGAGCCGCTGGTGGACGTGACGCTCTGGAAGCGGGTCGCCGACTGCGAGAGACTGTTTCGCACCTGTACGGCGGTGGCTTTCGCGAGCTGGCTGTTCACGCCGAGCGACACCAGCAGGCGCTGATACGCGCCGATCTGTTCGAGGTTCAGCTGCATCACGCCGGGCGCGGGGCTCGCCACCAGATTGCGCAGATTGAATTTCGCCTGCGCGTCTTCGATCGATCCGGACAGATAGGTTGCCGCGCCTTGCTCGGCACGGACCTCGCCGATCTGGCCAAGGAAATCGGACAGGCGCGTCTTCGCGATCGGCACGCCCCACAGTCCGCCCAGATAGGTGATGCCGGCCGACGTATCGCCTTCCGAGCGCAGGATCAGACGGGTCCAGTCCAATGCGCCGCGCGCGACCCATTGCGCCTGCGAAAGCAGCCGCTGGTTTTCGATCCGGCGAATCTGCACCTGCTGGCGCCACAGCATGCCCGAGACCAGAATCGCCGATAACGCGACGACCAGCAGCGCGCTGATGATCGCCGCGCCTTGCTCCCGTGCGCGAGATGGCGAGCGCGAAGAAGATGAAAAGCGTCGCGGAGATGAGCAAGAGAATTTCATTTCATTCTCCGACGAGAAAAACCCGCGTCACAGGCCGCGCCAGCGAGCGCGCGCCGACGCTCACTTCGAGCCCCGTCACCGAGCGCGGCAGCGGCGCATTGCCGAGCTGCGGCACTTTCAGGTTGTTGTCGGCCTCGGTGATCGCGCTCTGCACGTCTTTCATCTGCGTGGTCCAGCCGACCTTCGGCACATAGAGCCGCGCGGAGATCGCACGGACGCCGCCCATCAACGGCACCGCGCTCCAGCCTTCGCCTTCGCTGCCGCGCAATGCGCGTCCCAATTCGCCTGCATTGGCAAGCGGCGGCGACGCGTAACGGATCACGCGTCCGTTGGACACCTGGTAGCGCACCACCTGCAGGCGCGGCGCCGTGCCCGGCAAGTTCATCTGCCGCACGATCTGCAGCGTGTTGCCGGACAGGGAAATTGCTGCCTGCCCGGATTCGTCGTCGGACGCGGCCTGCCGTGCGTCGATCCGCATCTGGTCGAATACCTGCGCAAAGACACGTTCTTCCTCCATCGCGTTGGTGATGGTGGTGCGGCCGCGAATGATCTGGTCGAGCCCGCGCCACGACAGCACGGCGATCACCGCCATGATCGCGATCGCCACCAGCAGTTCGATCAGCGTGAAGCCACGCGCGCCCGATCGGCGGCGGCGCTCAGAGCGAGCGGTTGTTTTCATTCGCGACCACCGTGACCATCTGAGCGAGATTGCCGGAACGCCCAGGCATCGTCACCATCACTTCCACACGACGAAACACCGGATTCGGCGTCGCCGTCACATGCTCGGTGCAGATCAATTGCAAATTGCCCTGCGAGCAATCGAAACTCGTTGCGCCGACGTCCGGCCACGCATGCGTCAGACGCAACTGCGCGAGCGTATTGTCCGCGCTCCAGCCGGCCAGCAGGCGGCGGTGCAGATCGGCTTCGCCGCTCGCGAGACTGCCGACCGCGCGCAACGACGCCGACAGCGCCACCGCGATGATCGCAAGCGCGACCAGCACTTCGATCATCGTGAAACCGCGTTGCGCGCGTCCGGCGCGCTGGCGAGCGGTCCTGCTGCTGCAACGACGCATTTCAGTGCACCTCATAGCGGCCATTGCCGGTGCCGACGATCGTCGCGCGCCCCGCCGCCGAAAACAGCGTGATCTGCACCGGTACGTCGATCGCTTCGGTGCCGAAGACGACGCGGCTCGGCTGCGAATCCGAGCCCGGATAGCTGATCGTCACGCCGGTCACGCCGCCTTCCCACTGACGGGGCCCGAGCAGATCGTCGCGCAGCGGACGCCAGCCGTCTTCAGTGCGCTGATCGAACCGGAAGCCGCCCTCGACCGGTTGCCACGCGATGGGCCGCGCGCGCACCTGCGCTTCGTCGCCGGCAGATTCGAACAGCAGCGCGAGACGCTGCGCTTCCTCGTTCAGATCGGTGCGCGGATTGCGCGTCATCGTCAGCGCGGTCAACGATACCAGCAGGCCTGCGATGACCAGCACCACCATCATTTCGAGCAGCGTGAAGCCCGCGTCGCGGCGCCGGCTGCCGGCGAGGCGCGAACGACGCGCGCCAGCGCACGCCGCGCGCGGCGGCGAGACCGTACACGGAGTGTCCAGAGGGGACTTGCAAGCGGACATACGCATAGTGCCGGCCACGAAACGATCAACCCAAGATCAAACGACGATGTATCGATAAAGCGCGCGAGCATCACTGCAGAGCAGCGCGGACAGCGCGCGCGGGAGAATCAAAAGCTGTGCAGCGCGCCTATTGCCACGAGCCGACATCGGAGTCATTGCCTTCGCCGCCGGCCTTGCCGTCCGCGCCGTAGCTGAACACGTCGATCTCAGCGTGCACGCCCGGATTCAGATACTGATACGCGTTGCCCCACGGATCATTCGGCAGACGCTCGAGGTAGCCGCCGTCCTTCCAGTTGCTCGGCACCGGATCGGCGCTCGGCTTTTCGATCAGCGCGCGCAGGCCTTGCTCCTGGGTCGGATAGCGGCCGTTGTCGAGACGATACAGCTTCAACGCCTGCATCATCGTGCCGATGTCCTGCTTGGCGGCGACCCGGCGCGCTTCGTCCGGACGGCTCATGATTTTCGGCACGATCAGCGCGGCGAGAATGCCCAGAATCGCGATGACGACCATGATTTCGATCAGCGTGAAACCGCGCTGACGACGGCTGCGCGAACCCGCGATATCAGTGCGGCGAGTGTTCGACAGTTGCATAGCTTGCTACCTCTTTTCAGGTGAAAATTTCGACTGGGCGGGTTCGCTGGTCAGCTATCAGGCCGCTATTGAACACGCCCGGGCGGTCATTTTAATGTCATGGTGTTGAAGGGTTCCAACGCAACGCAATTTTCACAATAGTCCGTACAATGATGCGCATGAACGCCATCCAAATCCGCCTTCTGTCGCTCGCGCTGTTCGCCGTTTTTTGCGCGACGCTGACCTACTGGGTTATCACGCTCACCACGATGTCCGGCGCGCCGTTGCCCGCAGCCGCCGCGCACGCGCAGGTCTCGACCGACCAGGCCGCCACGCTGTTCGGCGGCCAGCTCACGCGCAGCGTCAACCAGGACGTGCATCTGTTCGGCATCCTCGCCTTGCGCGAAGGCGCCGCGGCCATCGTCAGCGTGGGCGGCGAACCGCCGCATGCGGTGTCGCTCGGCAGCACGCTGATGCAAGGCGCCAAACTTTCCGAGGTCCGGGCCCGCTCGATCATCATCGACCGCAACGGCGCGCACTCCGAAATCTTTCTGCCCGCCAACGCCAGCGGTCCTACGATCTACGTGCGCTAAACACCGGCGCTGAAGCGAATGCGCGCGGCTTGCGCGCTTTTATCTGAACTGTGCTTTTTTGCCTGCGTTTTGCCGGAGTAACGCATCAATCAGCTTCAACCGCTTCGGCTCACCTCAACCGATTGCGCGGCGCCCGCCGTCCGGCAAACCCGCACCCGGCGCAATCCAGTCTCCTCACGCATCACTGCACGAGGTTGTTCAACTCGATGATCGGCAGCATCACCGCCAGCACGATCACCAGCACCACGCCCCCCATCGCCAGAATCAGCAAGGGCTCGAGCAGGCTCGTCAGGAACATCGTGCGGCGCTCCAGTTCGCGCGCCTCGCCGTCGGCCGCACGGTCGAGCATGGTCGTCACGTCACCGGTCGCTTCGCCCGAACGGATCAGGTGCACCAGCACCGGCGGAAACGTCTTCGTATTGCCGAGCGCGCGCGATAACGACGTGCCTTCGCGCACGCGCACGATCGCGTCGTCGATGTTCTCGCGCATCGCATTGTTGCTGAGCGTTTCGGCGGCGGCTTGCAGGGCGCGCAGAATCGGCACGCCCGCAGCGGTCAAAATGCCGAGCGTGCTGGCAAAGCGCACGGTGTTATAGCCGCGCACGAGCTTGCCGAGCAGCGGCGCGGTCAGCAGCCAGCGGTCGAACGCGAGGCGCGGGCCCGGTTGCCTGAGCACCGAGCGCACCAGATACGCCACCACGAGCACGCCGATCAGCACCGCCCACCACCAGTTACGCACGAATCCGGACAGCGCCATCATCATCACCGTGAGGATGGGCAGTTGCTGCTTGGTGCTGGCGAACACGTTCACCACCTGGGGCACCACGTAGCTCAACAGAAACGTGACGATGCCGAACGCGATGATCGTCACGATGGTCGGGTACGTGAACGCGAGCACGATCTTCTGCTTGAGCGCGTTGCGTTGCTCGATGTAGTCGGCGAGGCGCGAGAGCACCAGCCCGAGCTTGCCGGTGTGTTCACCGGCGGCGACGAGCGCCCGATAGATTTCAGGGAAGTCTTTCGGATGCTGCGTCAGCGCATTGGCGAGCGAATGGCCGCCGAGCACTTCGGCGCGAATCGACGCCATCAGTTCGCGAATGTAGTCGCGCTCCGATTGCTCGGTGAGCACCGCGAGCGCTTCGTCGAGCGGCAAACCGGCAATCAGCAGACTGGCCAGCTGGCGCGTGAGAATCGCCTGTTCGCGCTGCGACAAACGCCGCCCGAGCGACAGCCGTTGATTGCGCTCGCCGCGCATGCGCGATGCGGCAGGCTCGACGACGAGCGGCGTGAGGCCTTGCGAGCGCAGGTTGGTACGCGCGCTGCGCGCGCTGTCCGCGTCGAGCACGCCTTTTTGCGCCTTGCCCGCCGCGTCGATTGCTTCGAAACGAAATGCCGGCATGCGTTTATGCTCCGCCCGTCACGCGAATCACTTCTTCCAGCGAGGTCAGCCCGGACTCGAGCCAGCGGTTCGCATCCTCACGCAGCGTACGCATGCCTTGCTCGCGGCCGGCCGTGAGAATCTCCGCATCGGCCGCATTGCGGTGGACCAGCGTGCGGATCGACTCGTCGATCAACAACAGTTCGTAGACGCCGCGCCGTCCCGCATAACCGGACTGGCCGCATTTGTCGCAGCCCACCGGATGCCAGCGCACGCGCCCGTCGTCCTCGGTGCGCTCTTCGCGGCACACCGGGCACAGCCGCCGCACGAGTCGCTGCGCCAGCACGCCGAGCAGCGACGAGGCGAGCAGATACGGCTCGACGCCCATGTCGGTCAGACGCGTGACTGCGGAGGCCGCGTCGTTCGTATGCAGCGTCGCCAGCACGAGGTGGCCGGTGAGCGACGCCTGCACCGCGATCTGCGCGGTTTCGAGGTCGCGGATTTCACCGATCATGATGACGTCCGGGTCCTGCCGCAGAATCGAGCGCAATGCGCGCGCGAAAGTCATGCCGATCCGCTCGTTGACCTGGGTCTGGCCGATGCCGGAGAGGTCGTATTCGATCGGGTCTTCGACCGTCATGATGTTGGTCGTGGTCGTCTCGAGCCGCGACATCGCCGCATACAGCGTGGTCGTTTTGCCGGAGCCGGTTGGGCCGGTCACCAGCACGATGCCGTGCGGCTTGCCGATCAGCTTGTCGAACTTGACGAGCGTGTCGGGCGCCATGCCAAGCGCTTCGAGGTTCAAACGCGACGCGTCTTTTTCCAGCAGACGCAACACCGCGCGCTCGCCGTGGCCGGTCGGCAGCGTCGACACTCGCACGTCGACCGGACGCCCACCGACGCGCAAGGTGATACGGCCGTCCTGTGGCAAGCGTTTCTCCGCGATGTCGAGCTGCGCCATGATCTTGATCCGCGAGATCAGCGCGCCGTGCAGTGCTTTCTTCGGGCGCACGACGTCGCGCAGCGTGCCGTCGACCCGGAAGCGCACCACGGAAGCATTCTCGAACGGCTCGATGTGAATATCCGACGCCTGTTCGCGCGCCGCTTGTGTGAGCAGCGCGTTGATCATGCGGATGATCGGCGCGTCGTCTTCGGATTCCAGCAGATCCTCGACCTCGGGGATGTCCTGCATCAAACGCGACAGATCGACTTCGCCTTCTACTTCACCGACCACCTGCGCGGCGCTGCCGTCGTGGCGCGCATACGCCTGGTTGATCGCCTGCACGAGTTCGTCGGCAGGCAAACGTACAACCGACACCGCGCCGAAGTTGCGCGTGATTTCGGCGAGCGCGGCTTCGCTGGTGCGCTCGCTGATCCACACTTCGAGGCTGTCCGCGTGCTGATGCGCGACCAGAATCTGGCCGTTGCGGGCGAAGCCGTACGGCACGAGCCGCGCGGCGAGCGGCGAGGGCGCGGCGCGCTCGCCGTTGGCGGAGTCGCCGCCCTGAGCGCGGTGCGCTGTTTGCGCGGGCGCCTGAATCACGGACGCGCTCCCGGTGATGCGGTGGTCGGCTCCGTGCCGGTCGTCGGATAGGGCGCTGTGACCGGCTGCGGGGCGGTTTGCAGCGCCGGCTGCTGGCTCGACTGGGGCACGGCTTGCGGTACGGCCTGCGGCGCCTGCTGCGGTACCTGTTGCGGCGCTTGCGGCGGCGCCGCCTGCTGACGGCGCATCTGGTTCAGATCGAACAGGTTCATCGCGGGCGGCACGCCCTGGCTCGGGCCGAGCGGCATCGGCGGCATCACCGGATCGTCCTTGTCCCTCATCACGTTGTTGTCCGACTTATACGCACCCTGCACACCCTGGATGTAGTCGTAACGGTTCGACGTCACGGCCTGCGCGGTATCGCGGTCGTTGATGATCACCGGGCGCAGGAACACCATCAGATTAGTCTTCTCGCGCGTCTTCTGTTCGGAGCGGAACAGCTGACCGAGCCACGGAATGTCGCCGAGCAACGGCACCTTGCTGTTGCTGACCTGGTAGTTGTCCTGCATCAAACCGCCCAGCACGATGATCTCACCGTTGTCCGCAAGCACCGTCGACTGGATCGAGCGCTTCGTGAACTCCGGGCCCGACGGGTTGGTCGTCGCGTTCGTGGTGCCGTTCACGATCGCCGAGTCTTCGGTGTAGAGCTGCAGCTTCAGAATGCCGCCGTCGGTGATCTGCGGCTTCACGTGCAGCGTCAGACCGACGTCGACGCGGTCGAACGTGTTGAACGCCGCGCTCGTGGCGCCGCTCGTGAGGTTCGAATACGAACCGGTCTGGATCGGCACGTTCGTCCCGACGACGATCTTCGCTTCCTCGTTGTCGAGCGTGATCAGGTTAGGCGTGGACAGCACGTTCGCATCGGAGTTTTGCGACAGCGCCTGCAGCAGCGCGCCGAGCCCTTGCACGCCGAAAATGTTGTGTATCCAGCCGACGTTCAGGCCCTGCTGCAAAGTCCCGCCGCCGAGCGCCGTGGCAAGGCCGCCAGTGGTGCCGGCCGCCGCGGCGGCCGCCGTCAGGTTGATGATGCTGTTGCTCGAACCGGTCGACAGGTTCGTGCCGGCGAACAGGGAGTTGTTCGCGATCTGCCACTGAATGCCGAGGTTGCCGCTCGTGTTCGAGTTCAACTCGACGATCAGCGCCTCGATGTACACCTGCGGGCGGCGTGCGTCGAGCTGGTCGATCACCGCGCGCAGATTGCGGTACACCGGCTCGGCCGCCGTGATGATCAGCGAGTTGGTGGCGGAGTCCGCCTGGATCATGCCGCCGGCCTGGTTGTCCTCGCCCTTGTCCTTGTCGCCACCGAGCAGGCCGCCGGAACCGGAGGCATTGTTGCCGCCCGAGCCGCTGCCGGTCAGCGGCGAGGACATCGAGCTGCTGTTCATTCCGCCCGACGGCAACGGCGGGGTGCCCGAAGTGCCCGTCGAATTGCCACCCGCAAAGCCGCCGCCACCGCCCTGGTTGAACGAATTCGCCTCACTCGCGCCGCTCGACGAGCCGCTGTCGCCGCCCTTGCCGAGCATGCCGCGCAGCGTCTTCGCGAGCCGCGTGGCGTCCGCGTTGCGCAGCGCCACGACGTGCATGTTGCCAGGCATCGTGGTCGGCGTGTCGAGCTGCTTGGCGAGTTCCTTCGCGGCGGCAAGACGCCCGCCGTTCGAGGCGCGGATCATCAGCGAGTTGGTGCGCGGATCGGCGGTGACCGAGACCTTCAGCGTCGCGTCGGTGCTGCCGATCGCGCCGGGGTCGAGCATCTTGGTCAACTGCGTGGCGATGTCGATCGCGTTGCCGTTTCTCAGCGGCACGACGGCGACCGCCTGGCCCGCCGCGGTATCCACGCCCGCGATGATCTGCGCGATGCGCCGCACGTTATCGGCGTAGTCGGTGACGACGATCGTATTGTTGGCCGGGTAAGCGGCCACGGTGTTGTTCGGCGAAATCAGCGGACGCAGCACCGGCAGCAGGTTATTGGCCGATTCGTTCTTCAGCACGAACACCTGCGTGATCACCTGGTCGCCGCGCGCGACAGGCGCATTGCCGACGTAGGTCGGCACGCCCTGCAGCTTGGCGTCGGCTTCCGGCACGACCTTCAGCACGCCGTGGTCCTGCACCAGCGCGAAACCCTGCATGCGCAAAGCGGACTGCAGGGTCTTGAGCGCCTGTTCCTGCGGGACTGAATTTTCCGACACGAGGTTCAACTGGCCCTTCACACGCGGGTCGACGATGATCGTCTTGCCGGTTGCCGCGCCGATCGCCTTGGCAACCTGGTCGATATCGGCGTTCACGAAGTTGAGTGTCACCTGAGCCTGTGCTGTCTGCGCGGTGATCAATCCAGCCACCAGCAGCGCCGTTGCAACGCGACGCAAAGCCATACAATTTCTTCTCATGGGGTTGTGATATCGATGCCGGCAGCCGATGCTGCCGACGGTCATGCAGTGCGGACACGGGCGTAAGCCACCACCCTGCCGGTCTGTGGATCGGCCTCGCGGACCCAGGTCGCTGCGGGTTCCGACCGTCCGACGTCCGAAAAAAATGAACAGTAACAGTTTTTCATGTCGGATTTGTCACAAAAACGGGCGGTGATGTGCGCTTCCCCTGAAAGCCGGCACCGTTTGTCATGCAATTGAAAGGTAGACGGCGCTTGACGAAAACCGCAGGGCGCTTCGTTTTCCGTCCGCTTATGTCTGTTAGCTAACTTGACGCGGGTCGGACTGCCGGTATGATACGAGCCGTTCGAGTCTCCGGTTGAGAGTTTGCTGAGGCGGGTTTTCCCGGATGTTGGACAAAGGCCCTACCGGCGTGCCCTCGCGGCTGTCGTCGGCTGGAATATGGCCGGAAAAACGCCTTACCAACCCTTACTCTTGCAATTTACTTAGTCCTCTTGACCGATGAATCATGCCTTCGTCACCATCGCCGCGGGACTCACCATGCTGGTAGCAGCGGGGTCAGCACGCGCCGATTGCTTCGACGAAGCAGCGAAGTACCAAAAAGTTAACCCGTTGATTCTGCGTGCAATTGCATGGCAGGAGTCGCACAACCGGCCTGACGCTCAACACAAGAACGCCAACGGTTCGACCGACTACGGGGTGATGCAGATCAATTCGATCCATCTGCCAACGCTCGCCCAGTACGGCATCTCGCAAGGCACGCTGATGGAGCCGTGCAAGAACGTCTATATCGCGGCCTGGCATCTGCGCCGTCAGATGAACAAATACGGTAACACGTGGCAAGCGGTCGGCGCATACCACTCCGAGACACCCACTTTGCGCGACAAGTATGCGCAGCAGATCGTCGCCATTCTACGCAAGTGGAATCTGATGCCGGCTGCACGTTGAGCGTGCGGTCTTGTCGAGCAGGCCTGTGCGGGCTGTCTGCAGCGCGCGCCTGTCGCGATTATCTCCCTCACTTGCCCTTTTTCGGGTCCGCTTCCTGGCTGACTGCTTGACGCATTTTCGCGGTCTGCCCGTGAGCGCGCATCGGCATTTTACATCAGGTCGTCCTGGCGCCCGATTTCCAGACACGCTGGCCAAGCCCCGCCGATCCAGGCAGTCACGCGGCCGCTGCCCGTTTTGATGCACAATGCGGCTTCGTGCTGCCGTCGAGCCCAAGCGTCAAACCCGGTCGCGCAGTCATGCGGCCCCAAGCCCGGCACGCCCTCCAATCCTCTTGCTTTTCCGTACTGCGATGAACCAGCCGCTATTGCCCGTCACCGTGCTCTCCGGTTTTCTGGGCGCCGGCAAGACCACGCTCCTGAACCACATTCTCGCGAATCGCGCCGGTTTGCGCGTGGCCGTGATCGTCAACGACCTGGCCGCCGTCAACGTCGACGCGACGCTCGTGCGCAATGCGGCCACGCTGTCGCGCGTCGAAGAGCGGCTCGTCGAACTGTCGAACGGCTGCATCTGCTGCACGCTGCGCGACGATCTGGCAGTCGAGATCAAACGTCTTGCCGCCGAACAGCGTTTCGATGCGATTCTCATCGAATCGACCGGCGTCGCCGAGCCGATGCCGATCGCCGAAACCTTCACCTTCGTCGACGACGCAGGCGCTTCGCTCGCCGACGTCGCACGGCTCGACACGATGGTGACCGTGGTCGACGCGTTCAACTTCCTGCGCGACTACGGTTCGGCCGACGCGCTCGCCGAACGCGGCATCGCCGCGACCGACGAAGACGACCGCACCATCGTCGAATTGCTGATCGACCAGGTTGAATTCTGCGACGTTCTGGTGGTGAACAAGGCCGACCTCGTGAGCGCAGACGAGCTCACGCGCTTGCAACGCATCCTCGCGCGCATCAACCCGCGTGCGGCGCAGGTGGTCAGCCGCTTCGGCGCGGTGCCGCTCGCGCAAGTGCTGAACACCGGCCGGTTCGATTTCGACGCGGCGGCGAGTGCGCCGGGCTGGCTCGCGTCGCTCAATCATGAGCACGGCCACGGCCATGCGCCTCAAGGGGAAGCGGACGAGTTCGGCATCGGCAATTTCATTTATCGGGCGCGCCGGCCGTTTCACCCGGAGCGGCTGTGGGCGCTGCTGCATCAGGAGTGGAAGGGCGTCTTGCGCAGCAAGGGCTTCTTCTGGCTCGCGACGCGCAACGACATTGCCGGTTCGCTGTCGCAGGCCGGCGGCGCTTGCCGGCATGGTCCGGCGGGCATGTGGTGGGCCGCGCAGGACCGCAGCGAATGGCCGGACGGGGACGAGGAACTGGCCTCCGAAATCGCCGGCGACTGGTACGGTGATCCGGACGATCTGAGCATTGGCGACCGTCGCCAGGAGCTGGTGCTGATCGGGGTCGGCATCGACCCGGCGCAGTGGACGGCGAAGTTCGACGCGTGTCTGCTGAGCGACGGCGAATACGCATTGGGGCCGCAGGGCTGGCAGCAGTTCGCCGATCCGTTTCCCACTTGGGATTTCGACGAAGACGATCACGATCATCATCATGACCACGATGGTCATGGGGATGACCACGGCCACCGTCACGACTGAACGGCGTCACCCCGCGTCGATGCAATCAAAAAGGCGGCGACGTATGTCGCGGCTCATCCCGCGCACAACGCGCGGCCGAAAAAAAACCCGCCGTTGGCGGGTGTCAACTGCCTGGCAGCAATCTGCTTAGCGCTTGTTGACCGCGTCCTTGAACGCCTTGCCTGCCGTGAACTTGACGGTCTTGGCTGCCGGAATCTTGATGGTTTCGCCGGTCTTGGGGTTACGCCCCGTACGCGCTGCGCGCTTGCCCGAACCAAAGCTACCGAAGCCAATCAACTGGACCGCATCGCCTTTCGACACAGACTTCTTGATCACTTCAAGCAACGTGTCCAGCGTTTCACCGGTTTGAGCCTTGCTGGCGCCCGTCTGTCCTGCGACGGCGTCGATCAGTTCCTGTTTGTTCATTAAGGTTCCTTTCTGAGTTTAGGTTGATACGAACAGCGCGAACGCGCCGATTATACGTGCGCGGCCGCGCCGTCGAGCAGCTACGGCGCCGGATCCCCCGGATCCGGTAGCACAGGACAGATGACTGTCCATTGGCCGTGCTGCCGCTCAATTCGCGGCGCTTGCTATGATAGCGCAGCGCAAACCCAATCAGGATAAGGGTTTCGAAGAATTCCGAGGTTCGAGCGTCGATCTGGCGAGGAAAGCGCGATTTTGCCCTCAACGACCTCTCACGGAGGGCTGGAACCCAGTAGGGACGGGGCTCGGCGTTGGTTTTTGCCAACGTTTGGCGCGTCTTTTTCGCCGTCCGGCGAGCTGCGCGCGCTGGCGGTAACACTAGAACCGCTCTTGCGAGCGTCATTTTCCGACGCATGACCGATCCGCTGATCCCCGCTGTCCTCGCTTTTCGCGACAACGGCACCCCGTTTTCACCGGTCTACGACGATATCTATCACAGCGCCGTGGGCGGTCTCGAACAGGCTCGCTACGTTTTCCTGAACGGCAATGCGTTGCCCGAACGTTGGCAAGGCCGCCGCACTTTCACCGTGCTCGAAACCGGCTTCGGCATGGGCATCAACTTCCTCGTGACGTGGGCCGCATGGCGCGCCGATCCGGCGCGATGCGAGCGGCTGCATTTCGTTTCGACCGAGAAGCATCCGTTTACCGTCGCCGATCTGCGCAGCGTCTATGCGGCGACCCTGTCCGATCCGGCGGTGGCCGAACTGGCCGATACACTCGCGAACGCATGGCCGATGCTCGTCCCCGGCACGCACCGGCTCGAATTCGAAGAGGGGCGCGTCGTGCTGACGCTAGTGCTGGCCGACGCGCTCGACAGCTTGCCGGCCTTGCGACTGCGCGCCGATGCGTTCTATCTCGACGGCTTCGCGCCGGCCAGAAATCCAGAGCTCTGGTCCCTGCCGATTTTCAAGGCGCTCGCGCGACTGGCGGGTGAGGGCGCCACGTTCGCCACCTACAGCAGCGCCGGTGAGATCAAACGCGCGTTGACGCAATGCGGTTTCGAGTATCGAAAGATCGACGGCTTCGGCTGGAAACGGGCGATGCTGGTCGGCCACTTCGCGCCGCGCTGGCGCGTGCGCCGCTACGAGCCACCCGCCCCGCTCGCACTCGGCGAACGGCATGCGGTGGTGATCGGCGCAGGGCTTGCGGGCAGCGCGGTCATCGAGCGGCTTGCCGCGCGTGGTTGGCGCGTGACGTCGCTGGAGCGGCATGCGTCAGTCGCGCAGGACGCGTCCGGCAATCCAGCCGGCGTGTTCCACCCGATGATTTCCCGCGACGACAGCGTCGCCTCGCGCGTCACACGAGCCGGCTTTCTGTATGCGTTGCGGCGCTGGGCCGAACTCGAACGTCTCGGTCATCGACCGTTGCGCGGCGGCCCAGGCTTGCTGCAGATCGCCGCGGACGACGACGACGCTCGCGCGATTGGCGAGGCGATCACTGCATTCCGCTATCCGCGCGAATACGTGACGCCCGTCTCGGCACAAGACGCTCGACAACTCGCCGGCATGCCGCTCGCACGCGGCGGGTGGTTTTTCCCACAGGGAGGCTGGGTCGATCCGGCGTCGCTGTGCGCCGCACAGTTCGCCGCGGCGGGCGGGTTGCTCGAACGCCGCTTCGGCGTCGAGGTCGCCCGGCTGGAACGGTCGGGCGATCAGTGGACCGTCTTCGACACGGCGGGCCAGGCCGTCGCGCGCGCGCCGGTGGTGATCGTCGCGAGCGCGCACGATGCCGCGCGCTTCGCCGGCTTGCAGCATGCGCCGACGCGCAGCATTCGTGGCCAGCTGACGTTGTTAGCCTCGGGCACCGCGCCGTCGCCCGCGTTGCCGGTGATCGGCGAAGGCTATGCGGTGCCGCTTGCCAACGGCGTCACGTTGACGGGCGCCACGTATGAACTCGACGACCCCGAGACGTCGCTGCGCGCGAGCGGTCATCTAGAAAACCTCGAGCGCGTCGCGCAGATGCTGCCGGCGTATGCCCCGCTTGCCGCCTCTGCGGGCGATCCCGCACGGTCCGCGGCGCCGGCCGGACGCGTCGCGTTTCGCTGCGTCACGAGTGACCGCATGCCGATGATCGGCCAACTCGCCAACGAAGGCGAAGCGGCCCGCGATGCGCCGCGTCTGCGCGGTGCATGGCCGCTCGATCTGCCGCGCATGGAAGGCGTGTATGGCGCGTTCGCATACGGCTCGCGCGGACTGGTATGGGCAGCGCTAGGCGCCGAACTGATCGCGTCACAAATAGAAGGTGAGCCGTGGCCGCTCGAACGCGATCTGGCCGAAGACATCGATCCCGCCCGTTTCCTGCTGCGCGCATTGCGCCAAGGAACGGTCGGCTAACGGTTAACCGGAGGGCCGGCCCACCCGTCAACCGTCGGGATACGCACGTATACGCGTCCACAGAGTTATCCACCGAAAGATGTGGATAACCATGCTGTTAACCCGCTCAAGTGGTGTGGACCCGGTGTGGACGTAAACGGGGTAACTTGTCCGCGCCGAAAAGCGCAAAAAGTTACTCGCGTATACGCGCTGCTCCCACACATGCTGTGCATCCGGTTATGCCGCCCGCAAACCAATGATTCGCTTAGGTAAACACGAGTTATCCACAGAAACCGAGGCACCTTGTTAACTGTTACTACGTATACATACAGTAAACCTGTAAACAGCAAGGCCAACGCTGGAAGCGCGGTCATCGGGGTGACAATCACCTTCGAACCAATGCGAAAACTTCTGCGGGAATGTCCTCAAAAGCACATACACGGCGTCCAATCTGGCGGTTAACTCGACAGTCTGCTGCGGTAAAAAAGTCGCTTTTTCCGGCTGTCATGGAGATAACGTACGTTTTTACCGTTTTGCCAGCGTGTTCGTGTGTTTTCGGTCAAGGCTGAAAAAGCTATGGCACAATCGCCGTTCTTTTCGCGTCGTGCCTCGTCTCTGGCGGCACGCGCGGCAACGGAACGGTGCCGCTCAATCAGAATCTGATGCAAAGTCGACGGCATTCTTTCGCCGTTCCGTTTGCTGCAGCCTCATCCTTGAATGTGCCTGCCTCTTTCGCGGCTGCAGCGCATTCAGATTCAGATCATCCGATCAATGACAACTCGCAACGCTGGCCATGCGAAGCGATTGCGACGGTGAGCGCCTCACGCGCCCGCCTGTTCGCCGGCGTTTGCGCCGGTTCGTGTCGTCCGCCGTTGCTGCAAAGGAGAACCCATCACGATGAATTCGGCGTTTTCGTTTTTTCCAGCGTGGCCGCTTTCACCCGACGCCATCTTTTGGGCTGGTCTCGCCTTGCTTGCCGCAGGTCTGTGCGGTGAGTTGTGTTATCGCGCGTGGCGTTTACCGCGCATTTCCGGCTATGCGGTCATTGGCCTGGTTGCTGGTGCGGCCGGCTTCGGCGTGATCGATGCGGATTCCGCAATGGCCGCGCGTCCGTTGCTCGACGTCGCGCTCGGGCTGTTACTGTTCGAACTCGGAAGCCGGCTCGATCTGCGCTGGATCCGCCGCAATCCGTGGCTGATCCTGTCGAGCGTGGCCGAAGCCACGCTGACTTTCGCCTTCGTCCTGCCGGTGTTGCTGTTTCTGAACGTGCCGCTGATGGTGGCGATGGTGCTCGCTGCGATTGCCATGGCAACGTCGCCCGCGATGGTGATCCAGCTCAAAACGGAATTGCGCGCAGAAGGCCAGGTGACCCAGCGTCTGCTGACTTTGACCGCGCTGAACAGCATGTATGCGGTCGTGATCGAAAAGCTCGTGTCGAGCTGGCTGCATCAGGAGGTTTACGGCAATGTTTTCGCGACGATCCTGCAACCGCTTTACCTGCTGATCGGCTCGCTCGTGCTCGCGTATCTGCTTGCGCGCACCTGCACGTTTTTCTATCGCCGGCTGAACATGCAGGACGAGCATTCGTTCGTCGCGCTATTCGGCCTCGTGCTGCTGGCGATCGCCGTCTCGCATCTGTTCAAGCTGTCGACGATTCTTGCGCTGCTGGCCGCCGGCATCATCGTGAAAAATCATGAGGCGCGCCCGCAGTTGTGGCCGCAGCATTTCGGCACCGCCGGCTGGCTGTTGACCGTGATTCTGTTCGTGCTCACGCTGACGTCGTTCGAATGGCGGCACATCGCGCTCGGCGGTGCCGCGGCGCTGGGTCTGATCGTTGCTCGTCTGATCGCGAAGCTGATCGGCGTCATGGCGTTCGCCAAACCGAGCGGGTTGAACTGGAAGCAGGGGGCGGCGCTTGGTTTGTCTTTATCGCCAATGTCGGCGCTTGCCTATCTGCTGGTCGACGATACCTACAACCTTTATCCGAATTTCGATCCGCAATTGCGGGCAATCGTGATGTGTTCGATTTTCGTGCTGCAGATTCTCGGGCCGTGGCTCGTCTATCGCAGCCTCGCGCTCGTCGCTGAACGGCGCGAAGAGTCAACGCGATAAGCGCCTGCCGCGCGTTCGCGGCAGGCGACGTTTCATTCAACTCAACTCATTCGATTCAAAAGCGGCCGGGCAAATGACAGCTACCCGGCCGACCTGACTCAGGGAACGCCATGTCACTCGAACCCTTCATCGATTCGAAACCGTTTACGTTCGGTGTCGAACTCGAGATGCAGATCGTCAATACGCATGACTATGATCTGACCAAAGCCGGCACGGATCTGCTGCGTCTCATCAAGGACGAAAAGATCCCCGGCAACATCACGCCGGAAATCACCGAGAGCATGATCGAGTTGTCGACCGGCATCTGCAAGACGCACGAGCAGGCCGTCGCCGATTTGCGCAAGATTCGCGACACGCTGGTGTCCGCGGCCGATCATCTGAACGTCGGCTTGTGTGGCGGCGGCACGCACGCATTCCAGCAATGGAGCGAGCGGCAGATCGTCGATACACCGCGTTTCCAGTATCTGTCGGAGCTGTACGGCTACCTCGCGAAGCAATTCACGGTGTTCGGCCAGCACGTGCATATCGGTTGCCCGGATCCGAACAGCGCGCTGTATCTGCTGCATTCGATGTCGCGGTTCATCCCGCATTTCATCGCGCTGTCCGCCTCGTCGCCGTTCGTGCAAGGCGTCGATACCGGATTTCATTCGGCACGCCTGAATTCCGTCTTTGCGTTCCCGTTGTCGGGCCGCGCGCCATTCGTGCTGACGTGGGACAGCTTCGAGGAATATTTTTCGAAGATGGTCCAGACCGGCGTGGTCAACAGCATGAAGGATTTTTACTGGGACATCCGGCCGAAGCCTGGCTTTGGCACGATCGAAGTGCGCGTGATGGATACGCCGTTTTCGGTCGACCGCGCCGCGGCAATTGCGTGCTACATCCAGACGCTCGCCCGCCATCTGTTACTCGACAAGCCGATCGCGCCGAAGGAAGACGACTATCTCGTCTACACGTTCAACCGGTTCGAAGCATGCCGTTTCGGTCTGGCCGGCGTCTGCATCAATCCGCAAACGGGCGAACGCAAGACGATTTCAGAGGACATCCTCGAAACGCTCGACCTGATCGCACCGCATGCGCAGGCGCTCGGCTCGGCCAATGCACTCGCCGAAATCGGCGCAATCGCGCGCGGGCAGGTGAATGACGCGACCTGGTTGCGCGGTGTGTTTGCGCAGGAAAAGTCCCTGCACGAAGCGGTTCGGCAGCAGTGTTTGCAATGGCGAGCCTAGCTCTGGGCGGCATTGCGCAACGCGGCCATCAAAAAAAACCCGCTTCGCGCGGGTTTTTTTTCGAAATTTATTTGCGCTCGCGGCCTTCAGATTTTTCCAAAGTTTACGTATACCAACCTAGTAGCCGTGCGTGTGCCTCGCATGAGGCTGTGGACAACTGAATAATTCCCTGCAAAGTCAACACGCTGCGAAAAGCATAACCAGAGCGGCTGGGCGCGCATCGGCGCGTTGAACGAGGACTATTCCGGTGCCGTGCGGCGCGCCCCAAATGCGCTCCAGGAATCGACGCACATGCTGTCCACGTGTTTTCCCAACGTTATCCACAGATAGCACTGGATAAGTTAGCTGTACGATTTGCCGCTCTCGCATAGAATGTGGTTTCACCGCCTCGGGATTGCTAGGCGGTAAATTTTTGAGATAGAGAAAACGGTTTCGTCCGCCCTTGGGCGAAGCTACCCCACACAAGCTACGGGCGAAGTCGACAAGCAGTTCACCGGCGGCGTACTAAAGCTGTAAATAAACGAATCGAAGATTATGAGCGAAGGCGTATACGGAGAACAGGCAGCCGGGCGAGTGACCCATAGCCTATTGCGATTGAGCACGGCGATGCGAAGCCAGGCCTGGGAATGGGCCGAAGGCGCGGGTCTCACGCCGACTCAGGGCGAAATCCTCGTCTTGTTGATGCAACGCAAGGGGCCGATGCGCCTCGGCGAAATCGCCCGTGAAACGGCTTTAACCGCCGCCACCACCAGCGACGCGGTCAGCACGCTTGAAACCAAAGGCCTCGTCGAAAAGCGCCGGGCCCTCGACGACGGCCGCGCCCTCGCAGTGCGCCTGACGGCGCGTGGCCGCACGGCTGCGAAGCGCGCCGCGCAATGGCCGGAGTTTCTGGGCAAGGCGGTGGGCACGTTGCGTGACGACGAGCAGGCCGTTTTCTATCGCACGCTGCTCAAGACGATCTATCAACTCGAGGCGCAAGGCACGATTCCGCCGCACCGCATGTGCCTGAGCTGCACGCACTTCGAGCCGAGCAAGAATCCGAAGAAGACGCCGCATCACTGCGCGCTGCTCGACATGAAGATGTCCGATACGGATCTGCGTCTCGACTGCTCAGTGCATGAAACCGCCGACGTCGCCACCCAGAAGAAGACCTGGAAGATCTTTGCGCAGTAAGCGCTTTCGTCCAGGACAATCCGCTACACTGCCAAGCCGGCTTCGGCGGGCGGTATTCATCGCCGGTCAGCCGTCTGGCGCCGTGTAGCGGCAAGTCTTGAGTCAACCTGAACGTGGGGCAGGCCGATGAATCGCGAAGTACTGGCCATTCGTCATGTGCACTTCGAGGATCTGGGCAGTCTTGAGCGAGTGCTCGGTGAGCGCGGGCGCCCGGTCCGTTATCTCGATGTAGGCTTCGCCCGTATCGAGGCGCCGAACCCGGTTGCCGCGTCACTGATGGTGGTGCTCGGCGGCCCGATCAGCGCCACCGACGACGCGCTTTATCCAACGCTTGTCCCGTTGCTGTCGCTGATCGAAAAACGCATCGCGGCCGGATTGCCGACACTCGGCATATGCCTCGGCGCTCAACTGATCGCGCGTGCGCTCGGAGCGCGCGTTTATCCCGCGGGCCATACCGAACTCGGCTGGACGCCGCTCACGCTGACCGATGCCGGCCGCGCATCGCCGCTGCGTCATCTGGATGGCGAGCATACTTCGATGTTGCATTGGCACGGCGACACCTTCGATCTACCCGATAACGCAACGCGTCTCGCATCGACGCCCGCCTGCGAAAACCAGGCGTTCGCCTGGGGTGACCACGTACTGGCCTTGCAGTGCCATCCGGAGATTCGTGCCGATCGCTTCGAGCCCTGGCTGATCGGCAACGCGGGCGAGCTTGCCGGTCATGGCATCGACGCGCGTCGGTTGCGGGCCGACACCACGCAATTTGGTCCCGCGCTTGAAGCCGCCACCTGCCGGATGTTCAGTGAATGGCTCGATCAGGTGGAAGCCAAAGCCTGACCGACGGGACATGCAGTAAACCGCTCACGGTGCTATGCTCGATCGCTCTCGGGCTTTCACTGGGCGTAATCCATGAGCGCGCTTTTTTCTCCGCTCACGCTGCGTAGCGTGACGCTTCCCAATCGTATCGTCGTGTCCCCGATGTGCCAGTATTCCGCCGAACGTGGCGAGGCGACAGCTTGGCATATGCTGCACCTCGGCGGTCTCGCGTTGTCGGGCGCCGGCATGCTGTTCATCGAGGCCACCTCCGTCGAACCGGACGGCCGCATCACGCCGGGCGATCTCGGCTTGTGGGACGACGCCACCGAAGCCGCGCTCGCGCCGGTGCTCGCGGCGATCCGCAAGCATTCGCATGTCAACGTGACGATGCAGTTGTCGCACGCCGGGCGCAAGGCGTCGAGCCATGTGCCATGGGAAGGCGGTCAGCTGATTCCGGTGGCGCAAGGCGGCTGGCTACCCCACGCGCCCTCCGCATTGCCGCACAAGGCGGGCGAAGAGCCGCCGCTCGCGCTCGATGCAGCCGGGCTGAACCGGATTCGCGAAGCGTTCGCGGCCTCTGCGCGACGTGCCGCGCGTCTTGGTATCGATGCATTGGAAGTGCATGCGGCGCACGGTTATCTGCTGCATCAATTCCTCTCGCCGATCGCCAATCAGCGCGACGACGACTACGGTGGTTCGCTCGAAAACCGCATGCGCTTTCCGCTCGAAATCTTCGATATCGTGCGCGCCGCATTTCCCGCCGACAAACCGGTCGGCGTGCGTGTTTCGGCGACCGATTGGGTCGAAGGCGGCTGGACGCTCGCGGACACGGTTGCTTTCGCGCACGAGTTGAAAAAGCGTGGTTGCGACTGGATCGACGTGTCCTCTGGTGGCGTGTCGCCGTTGCAGAAGATTCCACTCGAGCCGGGTTATCAGATTCCGTTCGCGAAGGCGGTCAAGCAGGCCACGGGGCTGACCACCATTGGCGTCGGCTTGATCACCGATCCGCTGCACGCCGAGCAATTGATCGAAGCAGGCGACGCGGATCTGATCGCGCTGGCTCGCGCGTTGCTGTACAACCCGCGCTGGCCTTGGCATGCCGCGGCGCAACTCGGTGCGACGGTCGAAGCGCCGCCGCAATACTGGCGTTCGCAACCGCGCGAGCAGAAAGCGCTGTTCGGCGAGATTTCCTTCGGACAACGGTGAAGCTGGCAGCGCAGGTTGCACGAGCGCGTTTCTTTGACGGTTGAACGAAGCTGTCTTGAGCGTGTAGGATGCCGGATGTGGCGCATTGCGCGTCGCAAGTCGACGCGGCGCTCGCAAGGCGCCGCGTTTGCTATCCGCGTCAGAAAAAAGCAGCGCGTCAGACGCGGGCAATTCAAGCGGCTGCCGGACTTCACCCCCAGTTCTTCACAAGGATTCATTCAATGAGTTCACGCAGGATCGCCGTGCGCCGTTCGGGTGTGCACGGCAAAGGCGTGTTTGCCGTCGAACCGATTGCGGCCGGCGAGCGGTTGATCGAATACAAGGGCGAGCGGATCTCTTGGAAAGAAGCATTGCGCCGTCATCCACATAATCCGGCCGAACCGAATCACACATTTTATTTCGCGCTCGATAGCGGCAAGGTGATCGACGGCAAGGTGAACGGCAACAGCGCGCGCTGGATCAATCACTCCTGTGCGCCGAACTGCGAAGCCGAGGAAATCGACGGCCACGTCTACGTGCACGCGTTGCGCGATATCGCGGAAGGCGAGGAGGTCTTTTACGACTACGGCCTCGTGATCGACGCGCGTCAGACCAAGAAGCTCAAGAAGGAATACGAATGCCGTTGCGGCGCTCGCAAGTGCCGCGGCACGATGCTGGCGCCGCCCGAGAAAGAGAAGAGCGCGGGCAAGGCCGGCAAGTCGGCGAAAAAGGCGGGCGTGAAGGCTGCGGAGAAAAAAGCGAAAAAGAAGTGACGCAGGGGCTGCCTGGGCTGCTCTCTCGTGTCACTGAGTTCAAAGCAGCCCGCTAACACCGTTACATGTCGATCGGCGCCGAGTGCGCCGATTTTTTTGCCTGGCGCCGTGGCTCTGCGTCGGTGGTGTCGCTCTGAACGACGATCGGCACGAGCGGAATCCGCACGATGAAACGTGCGCCGCCTTCCGGCGCGTCCTCGTAATGCACGCTGCCGTGATGCAGCACCATGATGTCGTGGACGATCGCGAGACCGAGACCCGCGCCGCTATCGACACCGGCGTCGCTCTGACCGTCGCCGCGGAAGAACCGTTTAAACAGGTCGGCCTGCTGTACACGCGGCACGCCCGGCCCGTTATCTTCGACCACGATCTCCGCCATGCGCAGATCGTCGATCGTCGCTTGCGACACCGTCACCGTGATGCGGCCGCCATCGAAGCGCGACGGCGGTACGTACTTGAGCGCGTTATCCAGCAGATTGGCGATCACTTCGTGCAGCAGCACCGGATTGCCGCGCGCGATCAACGGATGATCGTTGTCCGGGTCGTCGAGGCGCTGGAAGCCGAGGTCGACGTGGAAGGTCAGCGCGCGCGGCACCCACTCCGCGCCGGTATCGAATGCGAGCGCGGCCATGTCCACATTGACGAAGCGGGCCGCCTGTTCGCCCGGCTCCGCGCGCGCGAGCGAAAGCAACTGATTCGACAGTCGCACTGCGCGGTCGGCCGCGGCGCGCAGCTCGCGCACGGCGGCGAGCGTCTGCTGCGGATCACGCGCGATCGCCGCCTGTTCCGCATGCAGTTTCACGGCGGTAAGCGGCGTGCGCAATTGATGCGCGGCATCGGCGATGAATTTGCGCTGTCCCTCGAGCGCAGTTTTCAGACGGCCGAGCAGGGCGTTCAGCGCCCCCGTCAGCGGCCGGATTTCGACCGGCACATAGGTTTCGTCGACCGGTTCGAGCGACGTGTGCGTCTGCCGGTTCAGCGAGTCCGCGAGATCGGTGAGCGGATTAAGCTGCTGATTGACGACCCGCCACACAATCACCCAGCCCGCCAGCAGCAGCAGCAGCAGCGGCATCATGATCGCGACGAGAAACTCGGCGGCGATGCGAAAGCGGTGATGCACCGGCTGGCCCACTTCGACGACGATCGGATTGCCGGTCGGCTGATCGACCCGCACCTGTGCCACGCGCACCGTCACCCCTTCGTGCTGCGTTTCGAACACGTACGCGTAATGCATGCGGCGCACGCTGGTGCCTTGCAGCGGCAGGTTGTGATCGCCGGCGATTTCGGTCTCGCCGTTACTGATCCGGTAGACGAGTTGTTCGACCGGATCGGAGAACATCGCCTGAGCGAGCGGCGGCACGGTGATCGGCGCATCCGGGCCGGCAATCTGGATCTGTTTGGAAATCGCGGTGGCGAGGTCGGCGAGCGAGCGGTCGACGACATGCTGCGTGTACTGCCAGGCCAGCCAGTAAGCGATCAGGCCGCTCATCAGCGCGAGCAGTGAAAGAGGTGCAGCGAGGCGCCGCAGCAGCGTGCGGCGCAGACTATTGGCGGCCGGCTGGGGCATGATCGAACACGTGGGAAAGTGGCAACGGCGTCGTGCGCCGTGAAATTCGCCAGATGCCGGCGAACTGCGCACCGAGTGCGCGGCGCCGGCCCGGCGCCGTCAGGCCGCAGTCGAACTTGCGGCCTTCATGACGATTATGCGGCCTGGCGGATTTCCTGCAACAGGTAACCAAAACCGCGCACCGTGACGATTTCGACACGGCAGTTCTCGAGCTTTTTGCGCACCCGGTGCACATAGACTTCGATCGCGGTGTCACCGAGATCGCCGCCGAAATGCGTCAGGTGATCTTGCAGTTGCGCCTTGCTGACCACGCGGCCATGACGCAGCAGCAGCATTTCGAGCACCGCGAATTCACGCGGCGACAGTTCGAGCGGCTTGTCGTCGTTGAAGATGCGGCGATCGACGCCCGACAGACGCACACCGCCCAACGACACTTCCGGACGCGGCATGTCGCCGTGCGGGCCGCTGCGGCGCATCACCGCGCGGATGCGCGCTTCGAGTTCAGCCGGTTCGAACGGCTTCAGCATGTAGTCGTCGGCGCCGGAATTCAGGCCTTGCACGCGGTCGTGCAATTCGTCGCGCGCGGTGAGGATGATCACCGGCGTGTGGCGATTGCTCTGCCGAAAGCGCGAGAGCAGTGTCATGCCGTCGATGCCGGGCAGACCCAGATCGAGGATCACCAGCTCGTGACGGTTTTGCGTGAGAGCCTGTTCGGCGAAAATGCCGTCGTGGACCATGTCGACGGTGAAGCCGGCTTGTTCGAGACTGCTTTGGATGCCGCGTGCGATGGGGCGGTCATCTTCGATCAGAAGGAGTCGCATGGAATTCGCTCAAGTACAATGGGTTTAGGCGTTTGGGCAAGCGGTTCGCCGGGGCGCCTGCTGCACAGGCAGCGTGCGGCGTGGCCATGCCGGATTGGCGCAAACAGGCCACGAAGCAGCCATCGAGCCGCCTTCAGCGCTACTGAGCGATCACGAAGTCATGTCCGATATATCCATTCACGAACTGGAAGCCGCGATCAACTTCTGGCGCGCCCGCTCACCTTCGAGCGGCGACGAACTCGTTCTGTGCAAGGAGGCAAGCGCGCTCTCCAAGCCGTATGCGCTGCTGATTGTACAGCGTCAACAGACGCTATCGCCGGATCGTTTGGACGGGATTGCGAGGCAAGCCTGGGAAACTTACGTGTGCCTTAATAATAGCCTGTAGAACTGAAGGATTGAACGCGGGATTGCCTGCATTGTCCTTTCATTTGTGCGGCATTGTTCAACGCGTGACAGGTAAACCCGCGTGAAACGCCGTAGATTTTTTGTATTACGCGGTAATGCTGTCGATGAACGAAGCCAATTCGATGTCGCGAGCGGTGACGCCATCGGCTTCATGCGTGGACAGCGTGATATCCACCTTGTTGTACACGTTGAACCACTCCGGGTGGTGATCCATTTCCTGCGCCTTGATCGCCACTCGCGTCATGAAGCCGAACGCAGCGTTGAAGTCTGCGAACTCGAACTTGCGCTGGATCGCGTCGCGCTCCGCGACGGTTTGCCAGCCATGCAGTCGAGCCATCTGCGCGGTGCGCTCTGCGGAAGTCAGTTTCTGAATCATGCGTTACCTCCTCGATCGGAACGCGCGCCGGTGGGCGAGCGCGTTCACTATTTTTTCACGGATGCGAAGAACCCGCTGCCGATGCAGCCGCGCTGGCGACGTCAAACGTCGCCGTTGTCTTGCCAGCCTTCCTGCGAACCACGCGTGATGATGCGGTCGTGCCCGAGCACGTCGCCGGCCAGGAAGGCGGGTTCGGCTGCAAGCCGCGTAAGCAGCGCGGCGAAATCGGTTTGCGCGACGCTGAATAGCTGCTCGAAGTCATCGATCACGAAGTAGGTTTTCTGGAACGTGTCGATGCGATAGCGCGTGCGCATCACGCGCTCCAGGTCGAAGCGCAATCGGTTCGGCGCCGCGCTCTGCTGGCTCTAAAGCGTCTCGCCCTTGCTCGACACGATGCCCGCGCCGTAGATCTTCACACCGTTCGGACTCGCGGCGTCGCGGATCAGGCCGAACTCCACTGTGTACCAATAGAGCCGCGCAAGCAGCGGCAGCGCGCCGGCGTCGTTGTCCGCGAGCGCGGCGCGGCCGTACGCGTGCATATAGTCGGCGAATATCGGGTTGATCAGCAGCGGCACGTGCCCGAACAGATCGTGGAAACAGTCCGGCTCCTGTAGATAATCGAGCTGGTCCGGACGACGCACCCACCACGTCACGGGAAAGCGGCGGTTCGCCAGGTGCTCGAAGAACACCCGATCCGGCACGAGACCGGGCACGGCGACGATTTGCCAGCCGGTGGCCGGTGTCAGCTTTACGTTGATTTCATCGAAGGAAGGCACGCGGTCGGCCGGCATGCCGATACGCTCGACGCCCGCGAGGAACGCGTCGCAGACACGGCCTTCGAGTAGCGCGGTCTGGCGGGCATAGAGCTGTCGCCATACCGCGTGGTCGACTGCGCCGTATCGGTCCGTCGGTTGATCGATGGTGAAATCGGCGCGGGTTTCGAGGCCGACTTCGAATTGCTCTTTCAGCCTGACGGTGTTGGCGGTGCTGGTTGCTGTTGACATGCGTGCTGCGCCAAGCGGCGATGACAGTGAAATCGATGATGCGAGTGTAGAGCGGCAAGCGCGCGCGAAGGGCGCAATATTGGCGTTTCTAGGCATTAATATGCAATAATCGTGCATTAAACCACGATTAAATGCGGACAATTGATATGTTGGAACTAGATCACTTCGATCTCGCACTGCTCGACGTGCTGCAGCGCTTCGGCCGGGCCACGCATCAGCAACTGGCCGAGCAGGTGCCGCTGTCACCGTCGCAAATTGGACGGCGTTTGCAACGGCTGGAACAGGTGGGCGTGGTGGACGGCTATCGCGTCGTGCTACGGCCAGAGAAACTCGGGCTCGGCGTCACCGCTTTCACGAGTTTGAAGTTGAAGCATCACGGCGACTCGATCATCGAACAATTCCAGCAACAGATCGACGTGTTGCCCGAAGTGCTCGAATGTCATGCAGTGGTGGGGGACGCCGATTACCTGTTGCGCATCGTCGCGCCCGATCTAAATTATCTGTCGACCTTCGTGATGAAGAAATTGATGCGCGTGCCCGGCGTCGACAGCGTGCGCTCGAATATCGTGCTGACTACCTTCAAGCGCAACGGGCCGCTGCCGCTTGCTCATCTATCGCCGGGATCGTCCGCTGGCTGAGGCGGGTAGCACGCAGAGCCGGGCGGATTTCGACGCGGCTCGCGTAGCGTGACCTTCACGCGGCCTGCTTCGACTCGCCTTCCGGGTTCAACAGATCGACATACGCCACCGCCACCAGATCCGCTTCCGCGACGCCCAAGCGCTCGAACATCGCGTGGGCTTCGGCATGGCCGCCTTCCTCGTCGTCGTCCTGGGCGAGCACCACCTCCAGTTCGACGAAGTCGCCCAGACCGTCGACGCGGTCCAGATGAATCCGCGTGCGCCCGGTCAGATACACATGCCGTTCCTTGGTGACGATGCCGCGCGTGGTCAACGCCGTGGCGAGCAGCGCGTGCATCGCTTCGGGATTGGTCACGGGGCTGCGCGTGTAATACGACGCTTTCGGGCCGTCGCGATCGTCGCGCTGATAGAAGATGAGTTCGGCCGGCGTGCCGTCGTCGAACTGGCGCAGTTTCAGACGGCCGCGCGGCACGTCGTAGAAAAAGTCCTGCTGGCGGAAGATCAGCGGCGCGTCCGTCGCGAGCTGCGCCGCGCGCTCGCGCAGTTGCTCGAAATGCTGGGCGCGGGCTTTGATTTCGATGTTGCGTGCCATGTCAGGCTCCTGTCGAAGGATGGCGTGGTCGGCGGCTTCCGGTGTTGCCGGGGCGAAGCTGCCGGGAAGGACGAAGTCATGCGGAACAGAAAACGATGCGGGGTCGGCTTGTGAGCGCGAATCGCCAATCTAACAAAAACCGCGTGACGGTGTCGTTTCGGGGGGAAATGAATTGTTGAGCGGGTGCAGGGCGCGAGAGGCGGTTACCAGCATTGCTCGCACCGACGGGCGTTTAGCGCCTCGCATCCGTCTGGCATTAGCGCGACTCATATCGCAGCCGCCCTGCCGCATGCGGCCCGCGCGCACGCCGGCATTCAGGTCGCCCATTGCTGCTCGATCAGCTTCAAGGCCGCGGCAATCGCGGGTTCGTCCTTGCGTTCCTCGAGCGTGACAAAGCTGAGCTGGGTCGGCACCGTAATCCCGTCGATGATGGTCAGTGCGTGCGCATGTGCTTCGGCGATCGCGGTGGCGTCGCGTGCGAGCGTGAGCCCGACCCCCGATTTCACGAGATCGAGCATCGACGGCTCCTGATCCACTTCCGCCACCTTGACCGGTTTCACCCCGGCCTCGCCGAAGCAGCGCGACAGCAGGCGGTTGTGCGCGGACGCGGGCGGCGTCCAGATCCACGGCAGCGCGGCAAGCGAGCGCCAGTCGCGCGCGCCTTTGACGCGGTCTTTCCAGCCGGCCGGCGCCAGCACGCGATACTGGAAGTGGGTGAGCGTGAGCGCGTGGAACGCGGGGCCGTCGCGCGGTTCGTCGTCGGACGGCAGGCCGATGTAGTAGCCGACATCCAGTTCGCCCGCGCGAATCTGCTCCAGCACCCAGCCCGACATGCCATGCCGCAAGGCCGTTTCGATATGCGGCCAGGCCTCCACCAGCTGCTTCAGAAAGCCGCCGAGGCGCAGGAACGCCGGGTCGAGAATCGTGCCGATCCGCAAGCGGCCCCGAACTTCGTGACGCAGCGACTGCGCGGCCCGCTGCACGTCGGCCGCTGCGCCGAGCGCGCGTTCGGCATGGGGCAGCAGCGCCTGGCCGTCGCGCGTGAGCGAGAGGCCGTGCGAAGTCCGCGTGAACAGTGTCACGCCGAGCGTCTCCTGCAAATGCTTGATTTGCAGGCTGACGGCGGGTTGGGTGAGGTGAAGCTGCACTGCGGCACGCGTGAGGTTGCCCTCCCGCGCCACGGTGATGAAGGCCCGGAGTAGAGTGAGATCCATACGCTGATATTAGCGCGGCTTATAGGGCAGTTGAGCATTACTCATTGGATTTGTCGCCCCGAAGCGCCGTACGCTGGGCGTTCAGCACGCCTTTGACGCGCCTCGCGCGGCGGGCGGAAGATTTCACAGGACGAGGAAAGACATGAGCGAGACACTTCAGGGCGAGACTGCCCGCAGCGCAAGCACCACCAGCGGCGCCCGCGCGCTGACCCATTTCATCAACGGCAAGCCGATCGACGGCACGAGCGGCCGTTTCGGCGACGTCTTCAATCCTGCGCTCGGCAGCGTGAGCGCGCGCGTGCCGCTTGCGAGCGTCGCGGAAGTGGACGCCGCGGTCGCTGCAGCCCGAGCCGCCTTTCCCGCGTGGAGCGA
Source organism: Paraburkholderia fynbosensis (assembly GCF_902859935.1). Lineage (GTDB taxonomy): Bacteria > Pseudomonadota > Gammaproteobacteria > Burkholderiales > Burkholderiaceae > Paraburkholderia > Paraburkholderia fynbosensis. The sequence continues at coordinate 69,849 of NZ_CADIKI010000007.1, read as the reverse complement.
AACCGCGCCGATCAAACGGGCGCGCGTGCTATTCAAGTTCAAGGAATTACTCGACCGCCATCACGACGAACTGGCCCAACTGATCACGCGCGAGCACGGCAAGGTGTTTTCGGATGCGAAGGGCGAGGTGATGCGCGGCATCGAGATCGTCGAGTTCGCGTGCGGCATACCGAATCTGTTGAAGACCGACTTCACCGATCAGATCGGCGGCGGCATCGATAACTGGAATCTGCGCCAGCCGCTCGGCGTGGTGGCGGGCATTACGCCGTTCAATTTCCCGGTGATGGTGCCGATGTGGATGTTCCCGATCGCGCTCGCATGCGGCAACACGTTCGTGCTGAAGCCGTCGGAGCGCGATCCGTCGGCGTCGAACCGGCTCGCCGAATTGCTGAAGGAAGCCGGCTTGCCCGATGGCGTGTTCAACGTCGTGCATGGCGACAAGGTCGCGGTCGACGCGCTGCTCGTGCATCCCGAAGTAAGCGCGTTGTCGTTCGTCGGCTCGACGCCGATCGCCGAATACATCTACACGGAAGGCACGAAACACGGCAAGCGTGTGCAGGCCTTGGGCGGAGCGAAGAATCACCTCGTCGTGATGCCGGACGCCGATCTCGATCAGGCGGTCGATGCGCTGATCGGCGCCGCATACGGTTCGGCGGGCGAGCGCTGCATGGCGATTTCGGTCGCGGTCGCGGTGGGTCATATCGCCGATGAACTGATCGAGCGGCTGACGCCGCGCGTGAAGAGCCTGAAGATCCTCAACGGCATGGAGTCCGCAGCCGAGATGGGGCCGTTGGTGACGGCAACGCATCGCGAGAAGGTGGTCGGTTATATCGATGCGGGTATCGAGGCGGGCGCGAAGCTGGTGGTCGACGGACGCGGTCATCAGGTTGCGGGCCACGAGAAGGGCTTCTTCCTCGGTGGCACATTGTTCGACGACGTGTCGACCGACATGAAGATTTATCGCGAAGAGATTTTCGGGCCCGTGCTGTGCGTGGTGCGCGTGCCGGATTTCGCTTCCGCGGTCGAACTCATCAACGCCAACCAGTTCGCCAACGGCGTGTCGTTGTTTACGTCCGATGGCGGTGTGGCGCGGGCATTCTCGCGGCAGATCGAGATCGGCATGGTGGGGATCAACGTGCCGATTCCGGTGCCGATGGCATGGCATTCGTTTGGCGGATGGAAGAAGTCGCTGTTCGGCGACCATCATGCGTACGGCGAAGAAGGCGTGCGTTTTTATACGCGCTACAAGAGCATTATGCAGCGCTGGCCAGACAGTATCGCGAAGGGCGCCGAGTTTACGATGCCAGTCGCCAAATAGTCGGGCCGGTTGCGTTCGCACGCACAGAAACACAAATAGAGCCTGACACCGCGGCCGCATGAGAACAATGCGGCCGCGCGAAAAAAAGCTTAGGAGACTGAAGCGATGAGCCACACCGAAAGCACGCAAGCGGCCGCCCGGCGGCTGGAGGGCGAATTCGACTACATCATTGTCGGCGCGGGAACCGCCGGTTGCGTGCTCGCCAATCGGCTGACCGAAGATCCGGACGTGAGCGTCCTGTTGCTGGAAGCCGGCGGCAAGGACGATTACCACTGGATTCACGTGCCGGTCGGCTACCTGTACTGTATCGGCAATCCGCGCACGGACTGGCTTTATAAAACGCAGCCGGAAGCCGGTCTGAACGGACGCGCGCTGTCGTATCCACGCGGACGCGTGCTAGGCGGCAGCTCGTCGATCAACGGCATGATCTACATGCGCGGCCAGCGCGAAGACTACGACGAATGGGCGCGCGTGACCAATGATGCATCGTGGTCGTGGAACGCGGTGCTGCCGCTCTTCAAACGCAGCGAAGACCATCATGGCGGCGCCAGCGAGTCGCACGGCGCGGGCGGACCGTGGCGCGTCGAAAAACAACGCCTGAAATGGAAGATTCTCGAAGAGTTTTCGAAAGCCGCGCAGCAGAGCGGCATTCCCGCCACCGACGACTTCAATCGCGGCGACAACACCGGGGTCGGCTACTTCGACGTCAATCAGAAGCGCGGCATTCGCTGGAATGCGTCGAAAGCGTTCCTGCGCCCCGCACTCAAACGTCCGAATCTGACGATCATCACCGGTGCGCATACCCAGCGCGTCGTGTTCGAAGGACGCCGTTGCTGCGGCGTCGAATATCGCGGCGACAACACCGACTATCTCGCGAAGGCGCGCTGCGAAGTGATCCTCAGCTCGGGCGCGGTGAACTCGCCGCAACTGCTCGAACTCTCCGGCATCGGCAACGGTGCGCGTTTGCAGAATCTGGGCATCGAGGTCGTCAAGGATTTACGTGGCGTCGGCGAAAATCTGCAGGATCATTTGCAACTGCGCATGGCCTATAAAGTCGACGGCGTGCGCACGCTCAACACGGCGTCCGCACATTGGTGGGGCAAGCTGATGATCGGCGTGCAATACGCGTTGCTGCAAAGCGGGCCGATGTCGATGTCGCCGTCGCAACTCGGTGCGTTTGCCAAATCGGATCCCGCCGACCGTTCGCTCACGCGTCCCGATCTGGAATATCACGTGCAGCCGCTTTCGCTCGATCGCTTCGGCGAACCGCTGCATCGCTTCAATGCATTCACGGCGTCGGTGTGTCAGTTGCGGCCGACTTCGCGTGGCAGCATCCACATCGAATCGGCCGATGCATCGGCGCCGCCGCTGATCGCGCCGAACTATCTGTCCACCGATTACGATCGCCACGTCGCCGCCAACGCGTTGCGTCTCACGCGCCGTATCGCGTCGGCGCCGGCGCTCGCACGTTATCGGCCGCAGGAGATTTTGCCGGGCATCCAGTATCAGACCGAGGCGGAACTGCAGCAGGCCGCCGGCGCGGTCGGCACGACCATCTTCCATCCGGTCGGGACCTGCCGCATGGGCACGAGCGATGATCCGGCCGCGGTGGTCGACAACCGGCTACGCGTGCTTGGCGTCGACGGATTGCGCGTGGTCGACGCATCGGTGATGCCGTACATCACCTCGGGCAACACGAACTCGCCCACGCTGATGATTGCCGAACGTGCGAGCGACATGATCCGTGAAGATCGCCGCGCACGTGTGAGCGGCAGTGTCGCGCAGCAAACCAGCGCAGCGCCTTCGATGTCCGCTGTGTGACAAGGCAGCGTCTGAGCGGCAGCACGGTCTACGATATTAGACATCCGTCATGTTTGCCGAACCGGCGTCTCACCGGCCGCCGTCTCACGACCGCTCCCGTACGCATCGCCCGCGCCGCTGGCCACGCACGGGGCGGATACGCTTCACTAAGTGCAAATCCCAATGAATGCGCTGCATCATTGGCGCGACAATGGCAGCCATGCTGCGTGCCGCGCCATGGATTACCGTCCGGATTGGTGCAGCACGCCAACGAGCGGCAAGGGGTGCCGCCGTCATAACAAGTCGCGCAGAGCTTTGCGCGGAAGATCGTAATGCTTCGCCTTACTCCGTATGGAAGGGAACATGATTCTCGGCGATACGATTCTCGAAACGCGTGGCCTGACTCGCGAGTTCAAAGGCTTCATCGCCGTGAACGCGGTGAACCTGCGCGTGCGCCGTGGCTCGATCCATGCGCTGATCGGCCCGAATGGGGCAGGCAAGACCACCTGCTTCAACCTGCTCACCAAATTTCTCGAACCGACTGCAGGTCAGATCGTTTTCAACGGCGTCGACATCACGCACGAACGTCCGGCGCAAATCGCGCGGCGCGGCATCATCCGTTCGTTCCAGATTTCCGCGGTATTTCCGCATCTGACAGCATTGCAGAACGTGCGCATCGGATTGCAGCGCTCGCTCGGCACGTCATTCCATTTCTGGAAGAGCGAGCGTACGCTACGCCAGCTCGACGACCGCGCCATGGATCTGCTCACCCAGGTTGCCTTGACCGATTTCGCCGATGTGCCGACCGTCGAACTGTCATATGGCCGCAAGCGCGCGCTGGAAATCGCCACCACGCTCTCGATGGAGCCTGAACTGATGCTGCTCGACGAACCGACCCAAGGCATGGGGCATGAAGACGTCGACCGCGTCACGGCGTTGATCAAAAAAGTATCGAGCGGCCGCACCATCCTGATGGTCGAGCACAACATGAACGTGATCGCCGGTATCTCCGACACGATCACCGTGCTGCAACGGGGCGAGGTGCTTGCCGAAGGCAGCTACGCGGAAGTGTCGAAGAATCCGCTCGTGATGCAAGCCTATATGGGCAGCGCCGACGCGGCGCTCGCCGGAGCCCACGCATGAATACGATTGTCGAGCGCGAAGGCCTCGAAGTGAGCGGCACGGGCGATGCCGCGCCCGCGCTGGAGATCGCGGGCTTGCAGGCGTGGTACGGAGAGTCCCACATCCTGCATGGCGTCGATTTGACGGTGCACCGCGGCGAAGTGGTCACGCTGCTCGGCCGCAACGGTGCGGGCCGCACCACCACGCTGCGCGCGATCATGGGGCTGACCGGCCGGCGCACCGGTTCAATCCGCATCGGCGGACGCGAAACGATCAACTTGCCCACGCATCGCATCGCGCATTGCGCTATCGGTTATTGCCCTGAAGAGCGCGGCATTTTTTCGAGCCTCTCGTGTGAGGAAAATCTGCTGCTGCCGCCGCCTGTCGGCGACAAGGCGCACATGATGTCGCTCGAAGAAATCTATTCGATGTTTCCGAATCTGCAGGAACGCCGCATGAGCCAGGGCACGCGCCTCTCGGGTGGCGAGCAGCAGATGCTGGCGGTTGCGCGAATTCTGCGCACCGGCGCGAGCCTGCTGCTGCTCGACGAAATCTCGGAAGGACTCGCGCCTGTGATCGTGCAGGCGCTTGCTCGCATGATCGTCACGCTCAAGGCGCGCGGGTATACGGTCGTGATGGTCGAACAGAATTTCCGTTTTGCCGCGCCGCTTGCCGATCGCTTCTACGTGATGGAGCACGGTTCGATCGTCGAGCACTTCGAGGCGAACGAACTCGAAGGCAAGATGCCGGTGCTGCACGATTTACTGGGCGTATGAACCTATAGCCACGCGCCCGATTGCCTCTGATAACCACAAGCGAAGAACCCAGGAGACATGAATGAAAAAGAACCCACTCGCGCGGCTTGCCTCAGTTTGTTTCGCGGTCGCGGCCGGCGCCGCTCTCACGATGGGCAGCGCGCAAGCGGCCGACGATGCAGTGAAGATCGGCTTCATCACCGATCTGTCGGGGCTGTATGCGGACATCGACGGCCCGGGCGGCCTCGAAGCGATTCGCATGGCGATCGCCGACTTCGGCGGCAAGGTCAACGGCAAGCCGATCACGCTGGTCTACGCGGATCACCAGAACAAGGCGGACATCGCCGCGTCGCGAGCCCGGGAGTGGTTCGACCGTGATGGCGTGGACATGCTGATCGGCGGCACGAACTCGGCGACGGGTCTGTCGATGAATACAGTGGCGGGGGAGAAGCACAAGGTCTACATCAGCATCGGCGCGGGCGCAGATACGCTGACCAACGAACAGTGCACGCCGTACACGATCCACTATGCGTATGACACGACCGCGCTGGCCAAGGGCACGGGTTCGGCGGTGACCAAACAGGGCGGCAAGACGTGGTTCTTCCTGACGGCTGACTATGCGTTCGGCAAGGCGCTCGAAAAGAACACGTCGGACGTGGTGAAAGCGAATGGCGGTCAGGTGCTGGGCGAGGTGCGCCATCCGCTGTCCGCGTCGGACTTCTCATCGTTCCTGCTGCAGGCGCAAGCGTCGAAGGCGCAGATTCTGGGCCTCGCCAATGCCGGCGGCGACACGATCAACTCGATCAAGGCCGCCAAGGAATTCGGCATCAACAAAACGATGAAGATCGCCGCGCTGCTGATGTTCATCAACGACGTACACAGCTTGGGTCTGGACACCACGCAAGGTCTGGTGCTGACGGATAGCTGGTACTGGAACAAGGACGCCAACTCGCGCAAGTGGGCGCAGCGCTATTTCGACAAGATGAAGAAGATGCCGTCGAGCCTGCAGGCCGCCGACTACTCGGCGACGATGAACTACCTGAAGGCCGTACAGGCAGTCGGCTCGACCGACTCCGACAAGGTGATGGCGCAGTTGAAGAAGACCAAGATCGACGACTTCTACGCGAAGGGCTACGTGCGTCAGGACGGCAGCATGATCCACGACATGTATCTGATGCAGGTGAAGACGCCGGCCGAATCCAAAGAGCCGTGGGACTACTACAAGATCGTCGCGACGATCCCCGGCGAGCAGGCGTTCACGACCAAGGCGGAAACGCGCTGCGCGGCGTGGAAGTGAGCGTGGATCGAGGGTCTTGAGGCCGTCTGCCTGTCGAAGTCTCGTCGCGCGCGCTGGATGGGCGGTGGGCGGCAGGCAGAGGGTAAACCGTTTCACATGCCGCGCGCGATGGGCGCTGTTGCCGCCTGTCGCGCGCAGGCCGGATCGTGCGTGAGCGATCTCACCTAAGCGATGGCTTCAGGGGTTAAGGGCTTCAATGGACATCTTTGGCGTTCCGCTACCGGCGATGCTGAGCCAGCTTCTGCTGGGGCTCGTGAACGGCTCGTTCTACGCGATTCTGAGTCTCGGGCTGGCGATCATCTTCGGCTTGCTCAACGTGATCAACTTCGCGCACGGCGCGTTGTTCATGCTCGGCGCGATGCTCGCGTGGATGGGGCTGTCGTATTTCGGCTTGCCGTACTGGGTGATGCTGGTGCTGGCGCCGCTGCTTGTCGGGCTGTTCGGCATCGCGATCGAACGCTCGATGCTGCGCTGGCTGTACAAGCTCGATCATCTGTATGGCTTGTTGCTGACGTTCGGGCTCACGCTCGTCGTTGAAGGCGTATTCCGTTCGATCTATGGTTCGTCCGGCCAGCCGTACGACGTGCCGTCGGCGCTTTCGGGCGCGACCAATCTCGGCTTCATGTTCCTGCCGAACTATCGCGCGTGGGTGGTCGTCGCGTCGCTGGTGGTCTGCTTCGCGACATGGTTCGTGATCGAGAAGACGCGCCTGGGCGCCTATTTGCGCGCAGGCACTGAGAATCCGAAACTGGTCGAGGCGTTCGGCGTCAACGTGCCGCTGATGATCACGCTGACCTACGGCTTCGGCGTAGCGCTGGCCGCGTTCGCCGGCGTGCTGGCCGCGCCGGTCATTCAGGTGTCGCCGCTGATGGGCCAGCCGATGATCATCACCGTGTTCGCCGTGGTCGTGATCGGCGGGATGGGTTCGATCATGGGCTCGATACTCACCGGTCTCATGCTCGGCGTAATCGAGGGGCTCACGCGCGTGTTCTATCCGGAAGCGTCGGCCACCGTCGTCTTCGTGATCATGGCGCTCGTGTTGCTGGTGCGCCCGGCGGGCCTCTTCGGCAAGGAAAAATGATGCAGAGAAAAGTGCTCTACGGTCTGCTGCTGATCGGGCTTATTGCGGTGCCTGTGCTCGGCATCTATCCGCTTTTCGTGATGAAGGTGCTGTGCTTCGCGCTGTTCGCGGCGGCGTTCAATCTACTGATCGGCTATACGGGATTGCTGTCGTTCGGACACGCGATGTTTCTGGCGTCGGCCGGTTACGTCACGGGTTATGCGATGCAGACGCTCGGCTTTTCGCCCGAACTCGGTGTGATTGCCGGCACCGCGGTGGCGACCTTGCTCGGCTTGATCGTCGGAATTTTCGCGATTCGCCGCCAAGGCATCTACTTCGCGATGGTGACGCTCGCGCTCGCGCAAATGGTCTACTTCGTGTTCCTGCAAGCGCCGTTCACGCATGGCGAAGATGGCCTGCAAGGCGTGCCGCGCGGCAAGCTGTTCGGTTTGCTGGATCTGTCCTCAGATGTCACGCTGTACTTCGTCATTCTGATCGTGATGGTGCTCGCCTTCCTGCTGATCGTGCGGATCGTGCACTCGCCGTTCGGCCAGGTGCTGGTGGCGATCAAGGAAAACGAGCCGCGGGCCGTGTCGCTCGGCTACGATACGGATCGCTTCAAGCTGCTCGCGTTCATTCTGTCGGCGGGGTTGGCCGGTCTCGCGGGGTCGCTCAAAGTGCTCGTGCAAGGCTTCGAGACGCTCAGCGACGCTTACTGGACCATGTCCGGTCTGGTGATCCTGATGACGCTCGTCGGCGGTATGGGGACGTTGTTCGGACCTTTGCTCGGCGCCGCGCTGATTGTCGCGCTGGAAGACCGGCTCGGCGACATCGGTGGGGCGCTCGCGGCGACGACCGGCATCGACTGGTTCCGTTCGCTGGGCGAGTCGGTGACGATCGTGACCGGCGTGATTTTCATTGCGTGTGTGCTGGCGTTCCGGCGCGGTATCGTCGGCGAGATCATTGCGCGGGTGCGGCCGTTGCGGGCCTGATGTGCGGTGCGTAGAAGGGGGCATGGTGAGATGCGAAATTGATTCGGTGTCCGATCTAATTCGGCACCCCTCGACGCACGGAGCATGTGAATCGCGAAACCGGATAGCGCTTGCACGCACGTCGGCAAGGGCGGCCCAACGTGCCCCAATTCGGTGCCGCACTGCACCACTAGGGTAATTGCTAGTTGTAGCAGAGGGGGTGGTCGTTTAACCTTCATGCAGTTCTGATGCACCACGAAATTTGCAGGTGGAGAACGAGGAGACAATGAGGCACTCAGTGCCCAGACGAAAGCGCTGTTGGATTGATATCCAACAGCGCTTTTTATTTGTGCTTTTGCTATAGCGTCATTCCATTCTTTCGCTAATTCGGCGGCTCTTTTTTATTCGCCGAAGCGGCCACGACATCACACTGTATAACCCTGCAAAACGCTTGCAGCGTGGGGCTTTCGTCCGCTAAACTCGCTATTCACCGACCACTGGGTCGGTATTAAAATCCGTAGTTTTTAAATTCGAACGAATAACGGTGTTAATAGAGGAGCGGGATGAAGTCGGCATTGCGTTGGATCAGCGCGGCATTGGTCGCCACCGGGGTATCCGCAGCATGGAGCGGTCATGCATTCGCGGACGTGAAAATCGGCGTCACTGTGTCGGCAACGGGGCCGGCCGCCTCGCTCGGTATTCCGGAAAAGAACACCGTTGCGTTGTTGCCTAAAGAGGTGGCGGGTCAGAAAATCGACTACATCGTGCTCGACGATGCGACCGATTCCACCCAAGCGGTCAAGAACGCACGCAAGCTCACCAGTGAAGATCACGTGGATGCGTTGATCGGCTCGACCGTCGTGCCGAACTCGCTCGCAATGATCGACGTCGCCAGCGAAAGCGGCACGCCGATGATCTCCATGGCCGCCGCCGCGAGCATCGTCGAACCGATGGACGCGAAGCGCGCGTGGGTCTTCAAGACACCGCAAAACGACATTCTGATGGCCACCGCGATTGCGCAGCATATGGCGAATCACGGTGTGAAGACGGTCGCGTTCATCGGCTTTACGGACGCGTACGGCGAGAGCTGGTTCAAGGAGTTCGGTAAGGCCGCTGATCTCGCGAAGATCAAGATCGTCGCGAACGAGCGCTTTGCGCGCAACGACACGTCGGTCACGGGTCAGGTGCTGAAGATGATGTCGCAGAGCCCGGATGCGGTGCTGATCGCGGGGGCCGGCACGCCGGCCGCGCTGCCGCAGAAAACGCTCAAGGAGCGTGGCTACAAGGGCAAGTACTACCAGACGCACGGCGTCGCGAATAACGATTTCCTGCGCGTGTGCGGCAAGGACTGCGAAGGCACCTGGCTGCCCGCTGGACCGCTGCTGGTCGCCGATCAACTGCCCGATTCGAACCCGGTGAAGAGGACCGCGCTCGCCTACAAGCACGCGTACGAAACCGCTTATGGCGCCGGCTCGGTGTCGACCTTCGGCGGTCATGCGTGGGATGCCGGCTTGCTGCTGCAACGCGCGATTCCGCTTGCGCTGAAGAAGGGCCAGCCGGGCACGCCAGCGTTCCGCGAGGCACTGCGTGCAGCACTGGAGAACACCAAAGACCTGCCCGCGTCGCACGGCATCTTCAACATGAGCGCGAACGATCACGCTGGCCTCGACCAGCGGGCGCGCGTGATGGTGGAGATCGTCGGCGGCAAGTGGAAGCTGGCCGGCGACTGAGCAAAGGCGCAACGACGAGGAACCTCATTGAAAAAGACGCGTGCAGTTGACGCGTCTTTTTTATTGCGCGGTGTCACGTGAAAAGTGTGGTTCGGTCGCTTCAGGACAAACCCGCATTTGCCTAGCGGTCTATTGACCGTCAATGATGCAGAACGCAATACTACTAATATGTTAGTGGTTTGGCGGTTTGAATTCGAAGTCGGGAAGTGAGGCGACGGCCGCAGGAAATCGCGGCGGTTGGCAGTAGTGGTGAGAGAGGGGAGCGGCACCCAACAAAACGGCGAAGGTATTCGCGCCGAGCGGGGAAAACCATGCTTGGCACACCTGAACCCTATAACTAGATTCAGACACCCGGTCGTCAAGCCGGATTACAGATACGCGCTTCAAGGCGTTTGGAGACTCGCAATGAACAAGACAAGGCAATGGGTACGCACCGGCATCGCGATGGCGTTGATGTGCGGTGCCGGTGCGGCGTTTGCCCAGGTGAAAATCGGGGTGACGTTGTCGACGACGGGGCCGGCTGCATCGCTCGGGATTCCTGAGAAGAACACGATCGCGTTGTTGCCGAAAGAGATCGGCGGTAAGACGGTGCAGTACATCGTGCTCGACGACGGCTCGGATACCGGCAAGGCCGTGCAGAACACGCGCAAGCTGATCGATGAGGACCACGTCGACGCGATCATCGGTTCGACCGTCACGCCGAACTCGCTCGCGATGCTCGACGCCGCCGCCGAAGGCAAGACGCCGGTGATCTCACTGGCGGCATCGGCGGCGATCATCTCGCCGATGGACGCGAAGCGCGCATGGGCCTTCAAACCGCCGCAGAACGACAGTCTGATGGCCGACGCGATCGCCGACTACATGGAGCATCACGGCGTGAAGACGGTGGGCTTCATCGGCTTCGCGGACGCGTATGGCGACGGCTGGAACAACGTCTTCACGGCTGCGGCTGCCGCGCACAAGCTGAAGATCGTTTCCAACGAGCGCTTTAACCGCACCGATGCATCGGTGACCGGCCAGGTGCTCAAGACGATGGGCGCGAATCCCGACGCCGTGTTGATCGCCGGCGCTGGTACGCCGTCGGCGCTGCCGGCCAAGACGCTCAAGGAGCGCGGCTACAAGGGCAAGGTCTACCAGACGCACGGCGTCGCGAATAACGACTTCCTGCGCGTGTGCGGCAAGGATTGCGAGGGCGAATTCCTGCCCGCTGGGCCGATCCTCGTGACAGACCAGTTGCCGGATTCGAATCCGGTGAAGAAGTCGTCGCAAGCGTATAAGACGGCGTACGAGAAAGCGTATGGAGCGGGCTCCGTGGCGACCTTCGGCGGTCACGCATGGGATGCCGGCCAGATGCTGCAAGCGGCGATTCCGGTCGCGCTGAAGACGGCTCAGCCGGGCACTGAAGCATTCCGCGTGGCGCTGCGCGGCGCGCTCGAAAACATCAAGGAATTGCCGGTGTCGCACGGCATCATGAACACGACGACGACGGACCACAACGGCCTCGACAAGCGTGCGCGCGTGATCGTACAGATCGTCGACGGCAAGTGGAAGCTGCAGAACGACTAACGATAAAAAGCGGTACGCGCCTCTCGCGCAATCTGCGGCATGTGACGCCGCATTGCCATTGTGTTCGATGACAATGGCATCGACCGCCGCGCCGGAACACGGTGCGGCGGTTGCCTTTTCAGGCATTGCAGGTCGGTGGCCGGCCGGGGCTTGTGCCGCCACGCTACGACCGTTTCCCGATTTCGATTTCGACGCTTCAGGACGAGGAAGTATGGATCTATCAATTGCGGCGATCCTCGCGCAGGACGGCATCACCACCGGTGCGATCTACGCGCTGCTCGCGCTGGCGCTGGTGCTGGTGTTCTCGGTGACGCGGGTGATCTTCATCCCGCAGGGGGAGTTTGTTTCGTACGGCGCGTTGACGCTCGCTGCACTGCAGACACAGAAATTTCCGGCCACCTGCTGGCTACTGATGGCGATGGGCGCGGCCTGCTTCGTCGTCGAGGTGGCGGGGCTGGTGCGGCATGCCGAGCGTCGCCGAAACGCGGCACGGACCCTGGTCACGCTAGCCGGGAAATATCTGCTGTTTCCGATCGCGGTCTACGCGCTCACGCGGGGTGTCTTCCTACAGCCGCTGCCAATGATCGTACAGATCACCCTGACGCTTCTGATCGTGATTCCGATGGGCCCGTTCGTCTACCGGCTTGCCTATGAGCCGATCGCGGAAGCGACCACGCTCTCGTTGTTGATCGTGGCAGTCGCGGTGCACTTCGCGATGGTTGGGCTGGGGCTCGTGATGTTCGGCGCGGAAGGTTCGCGCACGACCGCGTTCTCGGATGCGACGTTCAACGTCGGCAGCCTGTCGATCTCCGGACAAAGTCTGTGGGTGGTCGGCACCGCGGTCGTGCTGATCGGCGCGCTGTATCTGTATTTCGATCGCGCGATTTCGGGCAAGGCGTTGCGCGCGACGTCGGTGAACCGGCTCGGCGCGCGGCTCGTCGGCATCGGCACCACGCAAGCGGGGCGCCTTGCGTTCACGCTGGCAGCCGGGCTCGGCGCGCTGTGCGGGATCCTCGTGGCACCCCTGACCACCATCTACTACGACTCGGGCTTCCTGATCGGTCTGAAGGGCTTTGTGGGGGCGATTATCGGCGGTCTGGTCAGCTATCCGCTGGCGGCGGCGGGCTCTATCCTGGTGGGCCTGCTGGAGTCATATTCGTCGTTCTGGGCGAGCGCTTATAAAGAAGTGATCGTGTTCACGCTGATCATCCCCGTGCTGCTCTGGCGAAGTCTTGCCAGCCCGCACGCCGAAGAGGAAGAGGAGTGACACGATGAAACGGATCATGCAAAACAAGTTCTTCTGGTTGTTCCTCGTGGTGCTATTCGCGCTGCCGGTGTTGCCGCAGCCGATTCACGTGCCCGAATACTGGGTGACGCTGCTCAACTACATCGGCCTGTATTCGATCGTCGCGATCGGACTCGTGCTGCTGACCGGCATCGGCGGGATGACGAGCTTCGGGCAGGCGGCGTTCGTCGGCATCGGCGCGTACGCGACCGCGTATCTGACGACCACATATGGTGTGTCGCCGTGGCTCGCGTTGATCGCGGGCGTCGTCGTGACCGCATTGATCGCGCTGATGCTGGGCCTCGTGACGATGCGTCTGTCGGGCCACTTTCTGCCGCTCGGCACGATCGCGTGGGGGCTTGCGCTGTTCTATCTGTTCGGCAATCTGGAAATGCTCGGTAAGTACGACGGCATCAACGGGATTCCGGTGCTGAATGTTTTCGGCATCAACCTGGAGTCTGGTCGGCATATCTATTACCTGATCTGGCTGGTCGTGCTCGGTGCGGTGATCTCTGTTCAGAATCTGCTTAATAGCCGGCCGGGGCGGGCAATTCGCGCGCTGCGCGGCGGCGGCATGATGGCTGAGGCGATGGGCGTGAATACTGGCTGGATGCGCGTCGTGATCTTCGTCTATGCAGCCGTGCTGGCGTCGGTGTCGGGCTTCCTGTATGCCCATCTGCAACGCGCGGTGAATCCGACGCCGTTCGGTCTGAATCACGGCATCGAGTTTCTGTTCATGGCGGTGGTGGGAGGGGTGTCGCACGTGTGGGGGGCGGTCCTCGGCGCGGCAATCCTCACGTTGCTCCAGGACTATCTGGAAACGCTGCTGCCAAAGCTGCTGGGTGAGAACGGCAACTTCGAAGTGATCGTATTCGGCATCTTGATGGTGTTACTGCTGCAGTACGCCCGCCAAGGGGTTTGGCCGTTCGTCGCACGCTTCTTCCCCCGTGGTCCGCGCGCGCATCTGGCGGATCATGCGGAACCGTTGCCGCAGCGCAGCAAGCCGGGGGCCGGAGAAGACCTGCTGACGGTGAACAACGCGCGCAAGCAGTTCGGTGGTCTGGTCGCGGTCAACGATGTCAGCTTCGAGGTGAAAGCGGGGCAAATCATCGGGCTGATCGGGCCGAACGGCGCCGGTAAGTCGACGACCTTCAATCTGGTGACGGGGGTACTACAGGCGACCAGTGGCGAGATCACGTTCCGCGGCGAGCGTATTGATTCGTTGAGTTCGCGTGAAATCGTTAGGCGTGGGATCGGCAGAACTTTCCAGCACGTCAAGCTTCTGCCGGGGATGACGGTGCTCGAGAACGTCGCGATCGGCGCGCATTTGCGCGGCCAGGCCGGCGTTTGGCGCAGTGTCGCGCGTCTGAACGGCGCGGAAGAAGCGCGTTTGATGGCGGAGGCGGCTCGCCAGATTCGTCGCGTTGGGCTCGAACAGCATATGTACGATGAGGCTGGCAGTCTCGCGCTGGGCCAACAGCGGATTCTCGAAATTGCTCGCGCTTTGTGCTGTGACCCGACGTTGTTGCTGTTGGACGAGCCTGCGGCCGGCTTGCGCTATCAGGAAAAGTTGCAGCTCGCTGATTTGCTGCGTCGCCTCAAGGCGGAAGGCATGAGCGTGCTGCTGGTGGAGCACGACATGGACTTCGTGATGAATCTCACTGATCGTCTAGTCGTCATGGAGTTCGGGACGCGGATCGCGGAAGGTTTGCCGTTGGATGTGCAACAAGACCCGGCGGTGCTCGAAGCGTATCTGGGCGGGGTGGAGTGATGGGGAACACAATGAATGCTGCTGCACCGATTCTCGATGTGGACGGTCTGTCGGTCCGATACGGCAAAGTCGAAGCGCTGCACGGCGCGGCGATCAAGGTGCGGGCCGGGCAGATTGTCTCGGTGATCGGCCCAAACGGCGCGGGCAAATCCACGTTGCTGAACGCGATCATGGGCGCGTTGCCGACTACCGGCCATGCGAAGGGCGCCGTCGTCTATCAGGGCGAAGACGTCAGCGCCGTGCCGGTCGAGAAGCGGGTCGCTCGCGGCATGTGTCTGGTGCCCGAAAAGCGCGAGCTTTTTGCATCGATGACAGTGGAAGACAACCTTGTCCTCGGAGCATATCGGCGCAAGCGCGCAGGGGAGCGCAATTTCCTCGACCAGCTCGAGCCTGTTTTCACGCTTTTTCCGCGACTGAAGGAGCGTCGCAAGCAGGCTGCCGGTACATTGTCCGGCGGTGAGCGGCAGATGCTGGCGGTAGGGCGTGCGCTGATGGGAAAGCCCGATCTGTTGATGCTCGATGAACCGAGTCTGGGTCTTGCTCCGCTGATCGTAAAAGAGATTTTTCACATCATTAGCGCATTACGGCAGACCGGCGTTGCGACGCTGCTAATCGAACAGAATGCGCGAGCCGCTTTGCAAATTTCCGACTATGGCTATGTACTGGAGACCGGAGAGTTAGCGCTGGAGGGGGCCGCCCCGGATTTGGCGCAGAACCCACGCGTCATCGAAACCTATCTGGGGTTGGCTAAGAAAGTAGCGTAGGCGCGTATTTTTTAGCTAGTTGCAACAGATGGAAGCGGTGTGTTTCACGTGAAACACACCGCTTTTTTTGTGTATGGCCATTCGGACGAAATTCGGGCCGAAACCGAACCCGTTATAATTCGCCCATACTTTTCTTTAAGGCTCACGCGACGATCTGGCGTGAGATCCGCAATGCTCTTTCCCACAGAATTTGACGTCATCGTCGTTGGTGGCGGCCATGCCGGCACAGAGGCCGCGTTGGCCTCGGCGCGCATGGGCAACACGACGCTCCTGCTGACCCACAACATCGAAACCCTCGGCCAGATGAGCTGCAATCCGTCGATTGGCGGCATCGGCAAGGGCCATCTGGTCAAGGAAGTCGATGCGCTCGGCGGCGCGATGGCAGCCGCGACGGACGAGGGCGGGATCCAGTTCCGTATCCTGAATTCGTCGAAGGGCCCCGCAGTTCGGGCCACGCGCGCCCAGGCGGACCGTCTGCTGTACAAGCAGGCGATTCGGCATCGGCTGGAGAATCAGCCGAATCTGTGGCTGTTCCAGCAGGCAGTCGATGATCTGATGGTGGAGGGCGACCGTGTCGTTGGCGCCGTGACGCAGGTGGGAATTCGTTTCCGCGCGCGGGCGGTGGTGTTGACGGCCGGAACATTCCTCGACGGCAAGATTCACGTGGGTCTGAACAACTATACCGGCGGTCGCGCGGGTGATCCTGCTGCGGTTTCGCTTTCTGCACGTCTGAAGGAATTGCAGCTGCCGCAAGGCCGGCTTAAGACTGGCACGCCCCCGCGGATCGACGGTCGCACGATCGACTTTTCGCAGCTCGAAGAGCAGCCGGGTGACCTGGACCCGGTCCCGGTGTTTTCGTTTCTCGGCCGCGTCGAGCAGCACCCGCGGCAAGTGCCATGCTGGGTAACGCACACGAACGAGCGGACGCACGACATCATCCGTGGCGGGCTCGACCGGTCGCCGATGTACACGGGCGTCATCGAGGGCGTAGGGCCGCGCTACTGTCCGTCTATCGAGGACAAGATCCATCGCTTTGCATCGAAGGAATCGCACCAAATCTTCCTGGAGCCGGAAGGGCTGACCACCAACGAGTTCTATCCGAACGGGATTTCCACGAGCCTGCCGTTCGATGTGCAGCTGGAATTGGTGCGCTCGATGCGCGGACTGGAGCACGCCCATATCCTGAGGCCGGGTTACGCGATTGAGTACGATTATTTCGATCCGCGCGGGTTGAAGGCATCGCTGGAAACCAAGGTGATTAACGGTCTCTTCTTCGCCGGCCAGATCAACGGGACGACCGGGTATGAAGAGGCGGCCGCGCAAGGCCTGCTGGCGGGCATCAACGCTGGGTTGTACGTGCAGGGCAGGGAAGCATGGTGTCCACGTCGGGATCAGGCCTATCTTGGCGTGCTGGTCGACGATCTGGTGACTCGCGGCGTGTCCGAGCCGTACCGGATGTTCACTAGCCGCGCCGAATATCGTCTGAGCCTTCGGGAAGATAATGCCGATATGCGCCTGACTGCGATCGGGCGCGAGCTTGGCGTGGTCGACGACATTCGTTGGGACGCCTTTAGCCGCAAGCGCGACGCTGTTTCACGTGAAACAGAGCGACTCCGCACGACGTGGGTCAATCCTAAGACCTTGGCTTCGGACGAAGCGACAGCCTTGCTCGGCAAGCCAATCGACCATGAATACAGCCTCGCGGATCTGCTGCGCCGCCCGGGCGTGACCTATGATGGCGTTTGCGGATTGCGTGCCGGCGCATGCGGCGCACCCGAGATCCTGGCGGAAGACGACGTATTACGTGCGCAGATCAAGGAACAGATCGAGATCGGCATCAAATATCAGGGTTATATCGACCGTCAGGCCGGTGAGATTGAGCGGAATGAGGCCCACGAAAGCACGCGCCTGCCTGAAGGGCTGGACTACGCGGAAGTCCGAGGCCTTTCGTTCGAAGCTCGCCAGAAGCTGACGCAATTCCGTCCCGAAACCATTGGCCAGGCATCGCGCATTTCGGGCATCACACCGGCTGCAATTTCCTTGCTGATGGTCCATCTGAAGCGCGGCTTCGGCCGTCGTTCGACGAAACCCGCCGAACCCGGCGCCGATAGCACGCCGGTGACGCAATGACGGTGAGCCGGAAGGGGCCTTTTCAGCAAGCGTTGGCGCCACTGCTAGTGGACGGTGTCCGTGAACTCGGCCTCGATTTGAGCGACACGCAACTCGGTAAGCTGCTCGACTACGTCGCGCTGCTGTCGAAATGGAATGCCGTCTATAACCTGACGGCGATCCGCGATCCACGGCAAATGCTGATCCAGCACATTCTCGATTCACTGTCGATCGTGCCGCATCTCGCGCCGCGTGGCCCGTCGTCGGTGCTCGACGTGGGGTCGGGCGGCGGCCTTCCAGGAATCGTACTGGCGATCGTTTTGCCCGATTGGACCGTCACCGTGAACGACATCGTTCATAAGAAGACGGCGTTTCAGTCGCAGGCGAAGGCCGAACTCGGCCTTGCCAACCTGTCGGTCGTGACTGGCCGCGTCGAGACTTTGCGGCCGGCCGCCGAAGTACCGGTAAAGTTCGACGTAATCGTCTCGCGCGCATTCGCAGAGCTCGCGGATTTCGTTACACTGGCCCGTCATCTGGTTGCGGAGCAGGGTGCGATCTGGGCAATGAAAGGCGTGAGGCCGGAGGGTGAAATCGAACGTTTGCCGGCCGGTGCCCACGCGGAACAGATCATCCGGCTGCAAGTACCGTTGCTCGACGCGGAGCGGCATCTGGTCAAGGTTCTGGTGGACGCCGACAACTGAGGCTGCTGCAGCCCAGATCGGCTCCAGTATCTTCAGCGATTTTTTCTTCATCCAGCAGCAAAAGGGACACACCAACGATGGCAAAAATCTTCTGCGTTGCGAACCAGAAGGGTGGCGTCGGCAAGACGACCACCACAGTCAATCTGGCCGCGAGCTTGGCAGCGCAGGGACAGCGAGTTCTTCTCATCGACCTGGACCCGCAGGGCAACGCCACGATGGGCAGCGGTATCGACAAGGCCGCGTGCGCGAACACCGTCTACGAAGTGCTCGTGGATAGCGTATCGGTGGCCGATGCGCGAATTCGTCCGGAAGCAGTCAGCTACGACGTATTGCCCGCGAACCGCGAACTCGCGGGCGCCGAGGTGGAACTCGTCAGCGTGCAGAATCGTGAACGGCAGTTGAAGACGGCGCTCGCGGCGGTCGAGAGCGAATACGATTTTGTGCTGATCGACTGCCCGCCGGCTTTGTCGCTGCTGACACTCAACGGCCTGTGCGCCGCGCACGGCGTCGTAATTCCCATGCAGTGCGAGTACTTCGCGCTCGAAGGCTTGTCCGATCTGGTCAACACGATCAAACAGGTGCATGCCAACCTGAACAGGGACTTGAAGGTGATCGGCCTGCTGCGCGTGATGTTCGATCCGCGCATCACGTTGCAACAGCAAGTTTCAGATCAGCTGAAAGAGCATTTCGGCGACAAGGTGTTCGACGCGGTCATCCCACGCAACGTACGTCTGGCCGAGGCGCCGAGCTATGGCTTGCCCGGCGTGGTGTTCGACCGGGCATCGCGCGGCGCGCAGGCGTACGTGCAGTTCGGCGCGGAAATGATTGAGCGGGTGCGCGCGTTGAATGACGCCCCCCAGGCATCCTAAGTGGACCGAGGAAGCACGATGAACGCAGTAGCAAGAAAGAAGGGATTGGGCCGCGGTCTTGAGGCATTGCTAGGCGGTACCGCCGATATCACGGAAGCGGTGACGATCGAAGGTGCGCCCAATGTGCTGCCGCTCAGCAAGATGCAGGCGGGCAAGTACCAGCCGCGCACGCGAATGGACGAAGGCGCGTTGCAGGAACTGGCGGCCAGCATCCGCGCCCAGGGACTGATGCAACCGATCCTCGTGCGTCCTGTTTCGGCGGACAGATACGAAATCATTGCGGGGGAGCGGCGTTTTCGTGCCGCGCGCCTTGCGGGTCTCGACGAGGTGCCGGTACTGGTGAGGGATGTGCCAGACCAGGCTGCCGCCGCGATGGCGCTGATCGAAAATATTCAGCGCGAGGATTTGAATCCGCTGGAAGAGGCGCAGGGTATCCAGCGCTTGCTCGACGAATTCAATTTCACGCACGAGCAGGCGGCAGAGTCGGTAGGCCGTTCGCGCAGCGCGGTCTCGAATTTGTTGCGCTTGCTCAACCTCGCGTCGCCGGTGCAGACGATGCTGCTGGCCGGCGATCTGGACATGGGGCACGCCCGCGCGCTGCTGGCAGTCGACGGCGCCACGCAGATCACGTTGGCCAATCAGGTGGTCAACAAGCGCATGTCCGTGCGTGAAACCGAAAAACTGGTGACGACGACGACCAAGGCCGCCCCAGCGGTCAAGGCGCGCGCGAATCCGGATGGCGGACGCGATACGCGGCGGCTTGAGGAGGAGTTGTCGGATTTGCTGTCGGCAACGGTCAAAATCAAGCTCGGTCGACGCGGCCGGGGCCAAGTGTTGGTGGACTTCGGCGATCTGGATGCGCTGGAAGGCATTCTCGTTCGATTGCGTGGTAATGCCACTGCGTGACACGCAGATCGCGTAGGGAGGGTGCTGAATAGGCTTGCGGCGGGTTCAACGTTCGTGTGTAAGCTATTCGGCGCACTTCAGCTACGTTCGGGTGCGGGCGCTGCGCGTGCACCTGGTCGGCCTGTTCTGTTGCTTCGTACCCACGTCAAATCTGGTTGGATTCCTAAGCAAAAGTGAGCGTCAGATAATAAGGAATCCGGATATATCGGTGTGTCACACGCGAATCTTGTTCGTGCCAACGAGGCCGTTTGGTTGCGGCGCGGGAGGCGGGCGGGCCTGCTTGCGGTAACTGCCGGCGCGGTGCCTAGGATTCCGGCCGCGCATTAGGCCTCCTTCACCACAGATGAGTGGAGTCGTGTCTTCGCGAGGATCAGCGCCGCTTGCGGGGGAGGGCAGAGCCCATGCACCGGATGACGCTAACCCGCATGGCGCGGTTAAGCCAATTGTTCGCAGTCGACCGTTAACTTGCTGGCGAATCTGCCGTTGACTTCGCCGCCCCGTTATAAGGAACCTTGCACCACCACGCCGCTCGCCCTCTACCCGTCGGCGGCCAATCCCGCACGCAAAAAATGACGTTTGTTGTGTTTTCGACACGCCTGCCATAGCGTCTGCGCGACCTACGATCAGGCGCAAACCTGCGCGATTCCAACTCCCCGTTTTGCCATCCCCCAGCCGCCTTACATTTGGCGTGTTTTCCCTTGGCGGAATGCTGTTCGCGTGCGGCGAAGGGGCGTTTGATGCCGGTTATTGAACGGCCTAAAGTCTTGAATTGCCTGCAACTATCGCTTACAATCGCCCGGATTTAATTGCACGGCAACCCCGTAAGCGCAGCGAAAGCTCGCGAGCTGAACAAGACTTTCGGAACACTGCGATGGCGGTCAAAACGTCGAATCAAACGCCGAAGAATGGGCACGACGGGCACCGCGCTGAACGCACCGTTTCCGATTCGTCCACCGGCCAGCAAGTTACGCATGACGAGTCGTGGGGCGTCGAGCAAGAAGATAACAATATCGTTCCGCTCACGCGGGCCGAGGCTGAAAAGCTGTTTGGTCCCAACGTGAGTCGTCCATCGCGCGTCACGCCTTTTAAGGTCGTGACGGCGCAAATGGTCTTGTCCCTGGGTGTTACGCTGGTGTGGTGGCTGTTCTACAAGCCGCCGGGCGCTGCTGCGCTGTCCGCGTTCCTGGGGGGGGCGATTTGCTGGATCCCTGGCGCTCTGTTCGCGGCGCGCCTTAGAACGCTGAGCGGCGCCGAGACAGTGATGAGCTGGATGATCGGCGAAGCGCTCAAGATGGGGACAACGATTGCGATGTTTGTAGCCATCGCTTTCTGGTATCACGACGTACGCTGGGTGCCGCTGCTCGTGACCTACCTCATTGCGCTCAAGACTTACTGGATCGCCTTGGCGTGGCGCTAAGGTAGCAGAAACAGTTAGCAGCAAAAAAATTCAGGCTGGCGCGCAGCGCCGGCAACAGGTGTGCGGATACGACACGGTCCGCGCCCGGCGTGTTCCCGCAATACAGCATTGCTGCGGGTGCGGCCTAAGACGATTTTCGACAATTTGGGTGGCTTTAACGATATGGCAGCTAGCGAAGGCACGCGCGCAATGGATCCGTCCGAGTACATCGCGCACCACTTGCAGAACTTTTCCACCGCGCACCAGACGTCGATTTTCGACATTCACGTGTGGAATCTGGACACCCTTTTCTGGTCGATCGTTTGCGGTCTGGCCACCATCCTCATCCTGCGTCTCGCTGCCCGCAAGGCAACGTCCGGCGTGCCGGGTCGTTTCCAATGCGCGATCGAAATGCTGGTCGAAATGGTCGAGGATCAATCGAAGTCGATGATCCACGGCACGCGCACTTTCATCGCACCGCTGGCCCTGACCGTGTTCGTCTGGGTCGCGCTGATGAACTCGCTCGACTTTATCCCTGTCGACCTGCCGGGCCACGTGATCGGCTGGCTGGGTCTGTCCGAAGTCATCCCGCACCACCGCATCGTGCCGACCGCCGACCTGAACGGCACGCTGGGCATCGCCCTCGGGGTGTTCGCGCTGATGATCTATTACAACTTCAAGATCAAGGGCGCCGGCGGCTTCGTGCATGAGCTGCTGTCCGCTCCGTTCGGCGCGCATCCCCTGCTGTGGATCCCGAACCTTGCACTGAACATCATCGAGTTCGTCGCGAAGACGGTGTCGCTCGGCATGCGGCTGTTCGGCAACATGTACGCGGGCGAACTGTTGTTCCTGCTGATTGCCCTGCTCGGCAGCCTCTGGAGCTTCGGCGCGGACACGACGGTGCTTGGCTTCATCGGCCACGTGATCGCCGGCACCGTGTGGTCAATCTTCCACATCCTGATCGTTCTGCTGCAGGCGTTCATTTTCATGATGCTGACGCTGGTGTACATCGGCCAGGCACACGACACGCACTAACCGGCGCCGTCGACCACGAATCGTAGTTTTTCAAATCCCAGTTCCAACCAGTTCTAAAAGACTTTTCACAAAGGAGTGATCATGCAAGCTTTCATCGCCAACATCCAGGGTCTGACCGCCATCGGTATCGGCATCATCATCGGCCTGGGTGCAATCGGCGCCTGTATCGGTATCGGCCTCATGGGCGGCAAGTACATCGAAGCATGTGCTCGCCAGCCGGAACTGATGAACCCGCTGCAAACCAAGATGTTCCTGCTGGCTGGTCTGATCGATGCGGCGTTCCTGATTGGTGTTGGTGTGGCAATGCTGTTTGCGTTCGCGAACCCGCTGCTGTCGAAGCTGGCAGGCTGAGGTTCCTCGGAAGTTTGCGCCTGAGCTATAACTGGTAAAGGCGCAGGGCGGAACGGGCACTTGGGCGCTGATCGAATACAGAATCGATGAGCGCCTTGCCGTTTCACTTTCCGAACTAGCAACGTTTAAGGAAACACCGTGAATCTCAACGCAACCCTGTTTGCGCAAATGGTCGTGTTCCTGATCCTCGCGTGGTTCACGATGAAGTTCGTGTGGCCGCCGTTGATCAATGCCATCGACGAGCGCTCGAAGAAGATTGCTGAAGGCTTGTCGGCTGCTGAAAAGGGCAAGCAAGAACTCGAAGCTGCTCACAAGCGCGTCGACCAGGAACTCGCCCAGGCTCGCAACGACGGTCAGCAACGTATTGCCGATGCGGAAAAGCGCGCGGTGGCAGTCGCTGACGAAATCAAGGCTCAGGCACAAGCTGAAGCCGCTCGCATCATCGCGCAAGCGAAGGCCGACGCGGAACAGCAAGTCGTGAAGGCGCGCGAAACGCTGCGCGGCGAAGTCGCCGCACTTGCTGTGAAGGGTGCTGAACAGATCCTGAAGCGCGAAGTCGACCAGGCAGCCCACGCTGACCTGCTGAATCAACTGAAAGCCGAGCTCTGATCATGGCCGAACTTGCAACCATCGCCCGTCCGTACGCAGAAGCGCTGTTTGGCGTGGCCGAAGCTGGTGACATCGCCGCCTGGTCCACGCTCGTGCAGGAGCTGGCACAGGTTGCGCGTCTGCCCGAAGTGCTGTCGATCTCCTCGAGCCCTAAAGTAGGCCGCGCCCAGGTCAGCGAATTGCTGCTGGCCGCGGTCAAGTCGCCGCTCAAGGACAACGCGCAAGCGAAGAATCTGGTGCAAATGCTGGTGGACAATCATCGCCTGCAATTGCTGCCAGAAATCGTCGTGCAGTTCGAAGAGTTGAAGAACGCCCGCGAAGGGGCGGCCGATGTGCTGATCGTCAGCGCATTCCCGCTCGAGGGCGCGCAGTTGAACGAACTCGTCGCAAGTCTCGAACGCAAATTCAAACGCAAGCTGAAGCCGACGGTCCAGGTGGACTCGTCGTTGATCGGCGGCGTGCGCGTGACGGTCGGCGACGAAGTGCTCGATACCTCGGTCCGCGCGCGGCTTGCCAGCATGCAGACGGCTCTGACGGCCTGAAGCGCTTTAGGCGCTGAAGCGGCTGGCACGCAACAGAATTGACTATCAGGAGCGAATAATGCAACTCAATCCCTCTGAGATCAGCGAGCTGATCAAGAGCCGGATCCAGGGCCTTGAAGCGAGCGCAGACGTTCGCAACCAGGGCACCGTGATCTCCGTGACCGACGGTATCGTGCGTATTCACGGCCTGTCGGAAGTGATGCAGGGCGAAATGCTCGAATTCCCGGGCAACACCTTCGGTCTCGCACTGAACCTCGAGCGCGACTCGGTCGGCGCCGTGATTCTGGGTGAGTACGAACACATCTCGGAAGGCGACATCGTCAAGACGACGGGCCGCATTCTGGAAGTGCCGGTGGGTCCGGAACTGCTCGGCCGCGTGGTCGACACACTCGGCAACCCGATCGACGGCAAGGGCCCGATCAACGCGAAGAAGACCGACGCAATCGAAAAGATTGCTCCGGGCGTGATCTGGCGTAAGTCGGTTTCGGAACCGGTCCAGACCGGTCTGAAGTCGATCGACGCGATGGTGCCGATCGGCCGTGGCCAGCGTGAGCTGATCATCGGCGACCGCCAGTGCGGCAAGACCGCAGTCGCAGTCGACGCGATCATCAACCAGAAGGGCAAGAACCTCTTCTGTATCTACGTCGCGATCGGCCAGAAGGCTTCGTCGATCATGAACGTGGTGCGCAAGCTGGAAGAAACCGGCGCGCTGGAATACACGATCGTCGTGTCCGCTTCGGCTTCGGAATCGGCTGCGATGCAGTACCTCGCACCGTACGCCGGCTGCACGATGGGCGAATACTTCCGCGACCGCGGTCAAGACGCGCTGATCGTTTATGACGACTTGACCAAGCAAGCTTGGGCATACCGCCAGATCTCGCTGCTGCTGCGCCGCCCGCCGGGCCGCGAAGCCTACCCGGGCGACGTGTTCTATCTGCACTCGCGTCTGCTGGAACGTGCTGCTCGCGTCTCGGAAGATTACGTCGAGAAGTTCACCAACGGCGAAGTCAAGGGCAAGAGCGGTTCGCTGACGGCACTGCCGGTCATTGAAACGCAAGCCGGCGACGTGACCGCATTCGTTCCGACGAACGTGATCTCGATTACCGACGGCCAGATCTTCCTGGAAACCGACCTCTTCAACGCAGGTATCCGCCCGGCAATTAACGCTGGCGTGTCGGTGTCGCGCGTCGGTGGTGCGGCTCAGACGAAGGTCGTGAAGAAGCTGTCGGGCGGTATCCGTACCGACCTCGCGCAGTACCGTGAACTGGCGGCGTTCGCGCAGTTCGCATCGGATCTCGACGAAGCGACCCGTAAGCAGCTGGAGCGCGGCCGCCGCGTGACGGAACTGCTGAAGCAGCCGCAGTATCAGCCGCTGCAAGTGTGGGAACTGGCCATTTCGCTGTTCGCAGCGAACAACGGCTACCTCGACGACCTCGAAATCTCGCAAGTCCTGCCGTTCGAAAAGGGCCTGCGCGAATACCTGAAGTCGAGCCACGCCGACTTGGTCAAGCGCGTCGAAGATACCAAGGAACTCTCGAAGGACGACGAAGGCCTGCTGCACACGGCCCTTAAAGACTTCAAGAAGTCCGGCGCTTATTGATCCGCGAGTGATCCGCAAGGCATAAACGGACCTTGAAGCGGCGCGGGCCACATGTGAATGCACCCGTGCTGCTTCGATCGCTTTGCATGGGACCCGAGTCAGCGCTGAAGCGCTAACTCGGGCCGACAAGGAGCAAGCAATGGCTGGAATGAAGGAAATTCGCGGCAAGATCAAGAGCGTGCAAAACACGCGCAAGATCACGAAAGCGATGGAGATGGTGGCCGCATCGAAGATGCGCCGCGCTCAGGAGCGCATGCGCGCTGCTCGCCCGTATGCCGACAAGGTCCGCGATATCGCTGCGCACATGAGCCGCGCGAACCCGGAGTATCGTCACCCGTTCATGGTGTCGAACGAAGGTGCGAAGGCGGCCGGCATCATCCTCGTCACGACCGACAAGGGTCTGTGCGGCGGGATGAACACCAACGTGCTGCGCGCGTCGCTGCAGAAGTTCAAGGAACTGGAAGGCCAAGGCAAGACGATCGAAGCAACTGCGATCGGCAGCAAGGGCTTGGGTTTCCTGAACCGTTTGCGTGCTCAGGTGGTTTCGAACGTCGTGCAACTGGGCGATACGCCGCATCTGGAAAAGCTGATCGGTGCGGTGAAGGTGCAGCTCGACCTGTACTCGGAAGGCAAGGTTTCGGCGGTGTACCTGGCGTACACACGCTTCGTCAACACGATGAAGCAAGAGCCGGTGATCGAGCAACTGCTGCCGCTGTCGGCAGAACAGTTCGAGCGCCAGGAAGAAGACGGCACGACGCCGAGCACACAGTGGGACTACATCTACGAGCCGGATGCGCAGGCAGTGGTCGACGAACTGCTGGTGCGTTATGTCGAAGCGCTGGTCTATCAGGCCGTCGCGGAAAACATGGCATCGGAGCAGTCGGCCCGGATGGTTGCGATGAAGGCCGCTTCGGACAACGCGAAGACGGTCATCAACGAACTGCAGCTCGTATACAACAAGAGCCGTCAGGCCGCGATCACGAAAGAACTGTCGGAAATCGTCGGTGGCGCAGCGGCAGTCTGACCTTGACGGTCAGGCATGCCGCTTCGTGTGCGCCGGTCAGGCGCACCCGTCCAGGCGGCCCCGTCTAAGCGACCCCATCGAAATTGCGCCTTTGCGCGAGTGAAGAATTGAGTATCTAAAGGAAAAGCGATGAGTACTACTGCTTTGGTAGAAGGCAAGATCGTACAGTGCATCGGCGCGGTGATCGACGTGGAATTTCCGCGTTCGGACATGCCGAAGATTTACGACGCGCTCATTCTCGAAGGTTCGGAACTGACCCTCGAAGTCCAGCAACAGCTGGGCGACGGCGTCGTCCGTACCATCTGTCTGGGTGCATCGGACGGCCTGCGCCGCGGCACGGTCGTGAAGAACACTGGTAACCCGATCAGCGTGCCGGTCGGCAAGCCGACTCTCGGCCGGATCATGGACGTGCTGGGTCGCCCGATCGACGAAGCCGGCCCGATCAACTCGGACGTGGTGCGCGGCATTCACCAGAAGGCGCCGGCGTTCGACGAACTGTCGCCGTCGACCGAACTGCTCGAAACCGGCATCAAGGTTATCGACCTGATCTGCCCGTTCGCGAAGGGCGGCAAGGTCGGTCTGTTCGGTGGCGCCGGTGTGGGCAAGACCGTGAACATGATGGAACTGATCAACAACATCGCTAAGGAACATGGTGGTTACTCCGTGTTCGCCGGTGTTGGCGAGCGTACCCGTGAAGGGAACGACTTCTATCACGAAATGAAGGACTCGAACGTTCTCGACAAGGTCGCGCTGGTGTACGGCCAGATGAACGAGCCGCCGGGCAACCGTCTGCGTGTCGCGCTGACCGGTCTGACGATGGCCGAGCACTTCCGTGATGAAGGCCTCGACGTGCTGTTCTTCGTCGACAACATCTACCGCTTCACGCTGGCAGGCACGGAAGTGTCGGCACTGCTCGGCCGTATGCCGTCGGCAGTGGGCTATCAGCCGACACTGGCTGAAGAAATGGGCAAGCTGCAAGAGCGTATTACGTCGACCAAGACCGGCTCGATCACGTCGGTTCAGGCCGTGTACGTCCCTGCTGACGACTTGACCGACCCGTCGCCGGCTACGACTTTCGGCCACCTGGACGCAACCGTCGTGTTGTCGCGTGACATCGCTTCGCTGGGCATCTACCCGGCAGTGGAC
This sequence comes from Paraburkholderia fynbosensis, assembly GCF_902859935.1. Classification (GTDB taxonomy): domain Bacteria; phylum Pseudomonadota; class Gammaproteobacteria; order Burkholderiales; family Burkholderiaceae; genus Paraburkholderia; species Paraburkholderia fynbosensis. Next base: position 42,122 of record NZ_CADIKI010000007.1, on the reverse strand, counting down.
CCGCTCGATTCGACTTCGCGTCAGATCGACCCGCACGTGATCGGCGAAGAGCACTACTCGATCACGCGCGGCGTGCAGCAAACGCTGCAGCGCTACAAGGAACTGCGCGACATTATCGCGATTCTGGGCATGGACGAACTGGCGCCGGAAGACAAGCTCGCCGTGGCGCGCGCTCGTAAGATCCAGCGTTTCCTGTCGCAGCCGTTCCACGTTGCCGAAGTGTTCACGGGTTCGCCGGGCAAGTACGTGCCGCTGAAGGAAACGATCCGTGGCTTCAAGATGATCGTTGAAGGCGAGTGCGACCATCTGCCGGAGCAAGCGTTCTACATGGTCGGCACGATCGACGAAGCCTTCGAAAAGGCCAAGAAGATCCAGTAAGGGTTGGGTGTAACGAAGCGGGCGCGGCCATGCGTGTCGATATGATTGTGCTGTATCGGAACGCAAGGGGGCGCCTCTCACTACGCTCACCTCAGCCTTGCATGGGACGAGAGTAAGCGCTGAAGCGCTACCTCTCGTCGACAGGAGTCGACAGTTATGGCAACCATTAAAGTAGACGTCGTCAGCGCGGAAGAGCAGATCTTCTCGGGCCAGGCGAAGTTCGTCGCGCTGCCGGGCGAAGCGGGTGAACTCGGCATTCTGCCGGGCCACACGCCACTCATCACGCGGATTCGTCCGGGTGCGGTACGCATCGAAGCTGAAAACGGCGAAGAGGAATTTGTGTTCGTCGCCGGCGGCATCCTCGAAATCCAGCCGGGCGCTGTGACGGTTCTCGCCGACACGGCAATTCGCGGCAAGGATCTCGACGAAGCAAAGGCTGAAGATGCACGCAAGCGTGCAGAAGAAGCGCTGCAAAACACCGGTTCGAACCTCGAATACGCAACCGCGCAAGCGGAACTGGCGTACGCGACGGCTCAGCTCGCTGCGATTCAGCGTCTGCGCAAGCTGCGTGGTCAGAAATAAGGCACACGTAACAAAGAGAAAGCAGCCTTCGCGGCTGCTTTTTTTTGACCATTACTTGACGTTTACGGAAAGGTCAGCAAAATCACGCGATCGGACCGGTAGCAGGCCCGCCGCGCAAATCCGCGCGATGCGCTGCGGGTAAGACTTGATGCCGTAAGAACGCACGCCGGTGGCACAATCGATTTCAAATTCATTTCAATCGGACCAGCTTCGACTCACGGAGACAACACCATGGCAACGCAAGCGTCAGGCGAAGGTGCACTCATCGAACCCAAAGACGGACTGTCGTATGTGCGCGGGTCGACCGAAATCCCGTTGAGCGAAGCGACCGTCGGCCAGTTTCTTCGCGACACGGCCAAACGCTTTGCCGACCGCCCGGCCGTGGTGTTTCGCGAGCAGCGTATTCGCTGGACGTGGAAGGAATTTGCAGATGAAGTGGACGTGCTGGCGGCCGGGCTTCTCACACTCGGCATCGCGAAGGGCGACCGCGTTGGCATCTGGTCGCCGAACCGCGTGGAGTGGCTGCTCACCCAATTCGCGACCGCGCGGATCGGCGCGGTGCTGGTCAACATCAATCCGGCCTATCGACTCGCGGAACTCGAATATGCGCTGAACAAGGTCGGCTGCAAGGCGGTCATTGCCGCCGAGCGTTTCAAGACGTCGATGTACCTCGAAATGTTGCAGGAGCTTGCCCCCGAATTGGCGGCGCAGGCGCCGGGGGAACTTCACGCCGCACGGTTGCCGCAGTTGCGCTACGTGATTCGCATGTGCGATACCGAAACGCCTGGCATGATGAGCTTTTCCGAACTGATTGAACGGGGACGCGCGACGCTCGACACCGCGCAACTCGAAGCCCTTGGCACAACGCTGACATGCCACGAACCGATCAATATTCAGTTCACGAGTGGTACGACGGGGAATCCGAAAGGCGCAACGCTAACCCATAGCAACGTGGTCAACAACGCGCGCTACATCGCGATGGCGATGCGGCTGACCGAGCAGGACGGCTTATGCATTCCCGTCCCGCTATACCACTGTTTTGGGATGGTGCTGTCGGTGCTCGCGTGCGTGTCGGTCGGCGCGAATATGGTGTTTCCAGGCGAGGGCTTCGACCCCGCCGCGACCCTCGCCGCGGTGACCGAAGAAAAGTGCACCGCCTTGCATGGCGTGCCCACCATGTTTATCGCCGAGCTCGATCACCCGGACTTCGCTGGCTACGACTTCTCGCAACTGCGCACCGGCATCATGGCGGGCTCGCCGTGCCCGATCGAAACGATGAAGAAGGTCGTCTCGAAGATGCATCTGAGCGAGATCACGATTGCGTACGGCATGACGGAAACCAGCCCGGTATCGTTCCAGAGTTCGACGACGGACCCGCTCGACAAACGCACCACCACGGTAGGCCGCATTCAGCCGCACCTGGAGGTGAAGATCGTCGATCCGCTCGGCGAGATCGTGCCGGTGGGCGAGACTGGCGAGCTGTGCACGCGGGGCTACTCGGTGATGCAGGGCTACTGGGACGACGAGGCGAAGACGCGCGAAAGCGTGATCGACGGCTGGATGCATACCGGCGATCTGGCAACGCTCGATGCCGAGGGTTACTGCAACATCGTGGGCCGATTGAAGGACATGTTGATTCGCGGAGGGGAAAACATCTATCCGCGTGAGATTGAAGAATTTCTGTTCCGCCACCCGAAAATCCAGAGCGTGCAGGTATTTGGCGTGCCCGACGCGAAGTACGGCGAAGAAGTCTGTGCGTGGGTCGTGCTGCGCTCGGGTGAGCAGGCGAGCGCCGAAGAGATCCAGCAGTTTTGCCAGGGGCAAATTGCGCACTACAAAGTGCCGAAGTACATCCGTTTCGTCGACGAATTGCCCATGACGGTGACCGGCAAAGTGCAGAAATTCATCATGCGCGAACGGATGATCAGCGAATTGAAGCTGCGGGAAGACAAGACGGCATGACGGCTGGGGCAGAGCCGCGCTGGCAATTGTTGACGGCAAACGCCGCTCGACGCGAACAGAAGCCAGAGCCGTTTGGTCCGCTTCGCGAACCGGACCTGAATAGAAGCAAGCCGGAGCGATGTCTTGCGCGCAAACGTTTGGCGAGACGAAAAAAAAGCGGGCCTGGAGCCCGCTAAAAACCACACGCTACGGGGTTAGCGCGAGGAGACCAAAGTTGGAGCACCTGAGACGGCGACCCTGCGCCGAATACGGCCCCAGCAGGGATGCCCCTTCTCAGGGCTTCGGCATAGGCCGACCGGCAAGTGCATCGTATCCGCTCACACCATGCACCCAGCCACATCCGTGTTGAAACCGTTGAGGCATTGTGGGCGAATTACTCTGGCGGCGCGGTAACAAAGTGTTTCAGGTTGTAACGCCCGCCAGATAAGGCGCTGCGGGACTAATTGCCAAGTCCGGACGCTCGAAACGTAATTTTTACTGATGACTGGCTCGCAACTTCATACGCATGATTGATGCTATTCGTGTCGCATATTGCGGCGTAAATTGTTCAGTCGATTCCGCATGAAATGGTTGCATGCGCATCCTTTATAAGCAAAATCTCCCGTGTTACAGCGTTTCCCAAGCTGCGGGAAATTTCGTACTAAGCCCGGGATTGAAGTGTTGCAAAGCAACACATTAATCTTTTGAATCGCGTCCGCTGGGGTCAATTCGCAAAATTAACCATTCCGTGTCGTTATTAGGCTTTGGCTTAAACCGGACGAGGTTCGTTACACGATGGCGGCCGCCGCCAGAACTAATTGGCAACGGTCAGCTACTTAGTTCATTTCAACCACTTATCCGAAATGCCCTGATACTCGCCGGTCGCCCGCGCAAGGTGCAGCCACTGGTCGACATACTGCTGGAAAGCCACATCGCCGCGCGGCAGCAGCCAGGCTTTCTCGCCGTACTGGAACGGCTTGTCCGGGTGCACGGAACAAAGACCCGGATTCAGCTTCTGCTGCAACAAGGTTTCCGAGGCGTCCGTCACCATCACGTCGGCCTTCCCGGCAAGGATCTGCTTGAAAATTGTCACGTTGTCGGGATAGACGCTCAGGTTCGCATGCGCAAAGTACTGCTTCGCGAAACGCTCGTTGGTCCCGCCCGGATTGACGATCACGCGCGTCGATGGCTGGTCGATTTGCGCGACAGTCTGATACTTGCTTACGTCGTCACAGCGCACGATGGGCGTCTTGCCGTCGATCATGTAGGCCTGCGTGAAGAACGCGCGCTTTTGCCGCTCAAGCGTAGGTGACACCCCACCCACACCGATATCGCATTTCGAGACAAAGTCGTTCATCAGGTTCGACCATGACGTCTTGACGAACTCCACCTTCACGCCGAGCGATTTGGCGAGCGACTCCGTCATGTCAATGTCGATGCCTTCGAACTGGCCGTCCCCTTTGTAGAACGAATATGGTTTGTAGTCGCCGGTCGTGCAGGCGCGCAGTGTGCCGCGGCTAAGAATTTCGTCGAGCCTGGAGGGCGCGGCGGGATTGGTCTGCGCACCGGCTACGCCCACGTGCATCAAAACACCGGCGACGGCGCCGAGGATGGCAACTACTAGCTTGTTCATCGAGTGTCCTTGTCCTTTGTATGTAATTGTCTGGTAAGACGGTCCGATAGTAGCTTGGTGAAGCTGGCTTGAACATCGGCCATTCAGCCAGGATGACATGCTGCGGGCGTCCAGGGAAAACTGTCGCTGCCATGCGGCCGGACAGTTATTGGTCGCGTCAGGCGCGATGGGGCGAGCGCGCTCCGGTAAAATGCTCCTTTGCCCTCAGTCGTACGAAACGTGGCCCATAAACTCCTGAACGACACCTTCCTGCGCGCGCTGCTGCGCCAGCCGACCGACTACACGCCGATCTGGCTGATGCGGCAGGCTGGTCGCTACCTGCCGGAATACAATGCCACGCGGGGTCGCGCGGGCAGTTTCCTTGCTCTTGCAAAAAGTCCGGCGTTCGCGACGGAGGTCACGCTTCAGCCGCTCGATCGTTACCCGCTCGACGCCGCGATCCTGTTCTCCGACATCCTGACCGTCCCCGACGCCATGGGCCTCGGACTCGAGTTCGTGACCGGCGAGGGGCCCAGGTTCGCCCGCCCGGTGCGCACGGAAGACGACGTCGCGCGCCTCGCGGTGCCGGACATCGACGCCGCGTTGCGCTACGTGACCGACGCCGTTCGCGAAATTCGCACCGCGCTCACGGACGCGCAAGGCCGCCAACGCGTGCCGCTGATCGGTTTTTCAGGCAGCCCATGGACCTTGGCCTGCTACATGGTCGAAGGCAGCGGGTCGGCGGACTTCCGCACCGTCAAGTCGATGCTTTATGCACGTCCGGATCTGATGCATCGGATCCTCGACGTCAACGCACGTTCGGTCGCGGCCTACCTGAACGCGCAGATCGAAGCCGGCGCGCAAGCCGTGATGATTTTCGACACGTGGGGCGGGGCGCTGGCGGACGGTGTATATCAACGCTTTTCGCTGCAGTACATCCAGCAGGTGGTGAGCCAGTTGAAGCGCGATCACGACGGCGAGAAAGTGCCGGTGATTACCTTCACGAAGGGCGGCGGTCTGTGGCTCGACGAGATAGCCGAGATCGGCGTGGATGCGGTCGGTCTCGACTGGACCGTGAACCTGAGCAAAGCTCGCGAGCGCGTGGGCGGCAAGGTCGCGCTACAAGGCAATATCGACCCTTCGGTGCTGTTTGCGCCGCCCGCTTCGATTCGCATGGAAGCGCGCGCGGTACTCGAGAGCTTCGGCAATCATCCGGGCCACGTCTTCAATCTGGGGCACGGTATCTCGCAGTTCACGCCGCCGGAAAACGTGGCGGAGCTGGTAGACGAAGTGCATCGTCACAGCCGCGCGATTCGCAGCGGCGCGCATGCACTAACCTGAGGCCGTAATCGTTACCATTTTTGTTGCGGCGCAGCGAAGTGGGCTCCGGGCCTAAGGGGAGAATTGCTGTCCGTGGGCCGTCAGTTGGCGGTCTCGCGATTGTCAAGACTTGACTTATGCACATTTGCCACGTTGCGGCGCAGTAGAACCTTTCGTCATCTCCCGACCCTTGCACAGTGCCTGCGCATTTGATCCAACCCTTGTCAGGCAAGGGTTTGACGGGCGCCAGACGAAATGTGCGATACCCCACAGAAGGCCGCCGCGGCGCGCTTCGCGGCCCGTCCGGGCGAAGTTTTCAACAAAGTTATCCACAGGCCAGCGGATCGAGTGCAATTGTTCAGCGGAATCCAAAACTTAGCGCTGTTATTGAAGTTTTACTTTAACTTCGATCGGCGCTCTGCTTCTCCAATGTGCGTGGCGACGTGGCGTCACGTCGCGTCGGCACTCCCATGTCGTGCGACCGCGTGAGCGAGGTCTTCGTTCGCGTCGCGCTGGATCATCCGCTGCCGACCCTGTTCGACTACCGATACGACGCATCTGAGCCCGTCGCGCCAGGCATGCTCATCAGCGTGCCATTCGGCAAGCGGCACGTGGTCGGGCTCGTCTGCGAAGTGACCGCTCACAGCGACGTGCCGGCGAACCGCCTGCGCTCGGTCAGCGGCTTATGCACCGCGTGTCCGCCGGTGTCGGCGGAATGGTTGAGGCTGAGCGCGTTCGCCGCCGACTACTACCAGCGCGGCCTCGGTGAGGTGGCCTTGCCGGCGTTGCCGCAAGCGTTGCGCGATGCGTCGCGCTGGTCGCGCCTGTTCGCACCGCAGGAGCGCTATAGCCTCACGCCTGAAGGCCGGGCCGCGTTGCCCGACGCCTTGCCTGCCCGCGCGAGCGCCTTGCGAAAGCTCGCGCAGTCGCTCGCCGGCGCCGACTTCCTGCTGGCCGCCGACGCTCGCGCGCTCCACCCCAAAGCGCTTGCGAATCTCGAAGTATGGCAAGCGCAAGGCTGGGTGGCGCTCGACATCATCGAGGCTGCCGAGGTGCAGGCCGCTCCGGCGTCGCCCGACGCGGCTGCGCCCGTGCTCCCCACGCTCACGGACGAGCAGACGGCCGCCGTCGAAGCGATTCGCGACGCGGACGGCTTTGCTCCGTTCCTGCTGCACGGTGTGACGGGCAGCGGCAAGACCGAGGTGTATCTGCGCGCGCTCGCCGAGATTCTTGCCGCGAAGCCCGACGCCCAAGCGCTCGTCCTCGTGCCGGAGATCAATCTGACGCCGCAATTCGAGGCGGCCTTCCGCGCGCGCTTCGCCGCGCTGAACGGCACGTCGATCGTCACGCTGCACAGCGGCCTCGCGGAAGGCGAACGCGCCCGCCACTGGTTCGCCGCGCATACCGGGCGCGCGCGCATCGTGCTCGGCACGCGCCTCGCGGTGCTGGCGTCGCTGCCGAAGCTCGCGATCATCGTCGTCGACGAGGAGCACGATCCGGCGTACAAGCAGCAGGAAGGTCTGCGCTATTCGGCGCGCGATCTGGCGATTTACCGGGCCAAGCAACTGGGTCTGCCGGTCGTACTCGGCTCGGCGACGCCGTCCCTCGAAAGCTGGTGGCAGGCCGACCAGGGGCGCTACAAACGGCTCACCTTGTCGCGCCGGGCCGTAGCCGACGCCGTGTTGCCCACCGTCAGGCTGATCGATCTCGAAGAGGAGCGCCGGCGCGGGCGGGCGTCGGTGGAAGGCTTGTCGGGCCCGCTCATTGCCGCGCTAAAGGCGCGGCTCGAGCGCGGCGAGCAGAGCCTCGTGTTCCTGAACCGGCGCGGCTACGCGCCCCAACTCGCCTGCGATGCGTGCGGCTGGGTCGCGGGCTGTCCGCGCTGCAGCGCCTACGTCGTCCTGCACAAGCCCGAGCGCGCGCTGCGCTGTCACCACTGCGGTTGGGAGTCGCGCATTCCGCGTTCCTGTCCGGAGTGCGGCAACGTCGATATCGCGCCGATGGGGCGCGGCACCCAGCGCGTCGAGGAAACGCTGGCGAGCGCGGTGCCCGGCGCCCGTGTGCTGCGCATCGATGCCGACAGCACGCGCCGCAAAGGCAGCGCGCAGGCGCTGTTCTCCGATGTCCACGCGGGCGAGGTCGATATCCTCGTCGGCACGCAGATGATCGCGAAGGGGCACGATTTCCAGCGCGTGTCGCTGGTCGGCGTGCTCAATGCCGACACCGCGCTGTTCTCCCACGATTTCCGCGCGAGCGAGCGGCTGTTTGCGCAATTGATGCAGGTGAGCGGCCGGGCGGGCCGAGCCGGTCTGCCTGGCGAAGTGCTGGTGCAGACGCGTTATCCGCGCCACGCGCTGTACCACGCGCTGGGCCGCCACGACTACGTCGGTTTTGCCAACTCGACGCTGGCCGAGCGGCGCGACGCGCACCTGCCGCCGTTCGTCTATCAGGCGTTGCTGCGTGCCGAGGGTCGCACGCTGGAGGCCGCGCTCGCCTTTCTGCAGCAGGCCGCCGCCGAACTGACCGGCATCCCGGCCGCCGAGCGCGTGACCGTCTACGACGCCGTGCCGCTGACGATCGTCAAGGTGATGCATGTGCATCGCGCGCAACTGCTGATCGAAAGCGCATCGCGGGCGGCACTGCAGGCCACGCTGCGCGCGTGGCAGCCGCTGCTGCGCGGCCTGAAAGGCGTGCTGCGCTGGAATCTCGAAGTCGATCCGCTCGACATCTGACGTCGGCCGCCAGTCGGCGGCCCGCATTACTTCTTCAGGTCATATTCATAGAGCGAATGGTCGTTTCGTTTTGCGACGCTGCTCGCCTATATTCGCCGAATCGGCGCATATTGAGGCAAAACTCCAATATCCCCGCGCCGATGCACCTCAACTTCCTCGGGCATTGTGATGAGCGACACCAACCAGACTGTGCCGAGCGGCGCGACCCCCGCCAAGCGCCAAGGCACGCACGGCGGCGGACTCCTGCAGACAGAAGACTGGCTGGCCGTGTGGGTCGGGTTGCTCGTGATCGTGATTGCCTGGGCGCTGTTCGCGTCGGGCAGCAGCATCAAGTGGCTGGCGGTGGCGCCGGCCAAATGGTCGAGCATCGGCCAGGCCGCGCAGGACCTCGGCACGCATCTACCGAACTACATGGCGTTGTTCATCGTGTTTGCGCTGCTGTTCGGCGCAAGTCTCGCGTTGCTGAAGCAGCGTGTCGGCGCCTTCCTCGCGGCGTTCCTGATTCTTTTCATCGCCTCGGCGCTGATTTTTACGCTGGGCGCGTGGGTCAATGCGTCGAAGTACAACTTGGAGCCGCCCTTGGTGGCGCTCGCGCTCGGATTGCTGATCTCGAACGTGTTGACCTTGCCCGACTGGTTTTCCGCGGGCTTGCGGGTCGAGTTTTACATCAAGGTCGGCATCGTGCTGCTTGGCGCGACGCTGCCGTTCACGTTGCTGGTCTGGGCCGGACCGGTGGCGGTCGCGCAGGCGACCATCGTGTCGCTCGTGACGTTCTTCGTGATCTTCTTCGCCGCCAGGGCGTTCGGACTCGACCGGCGCTTTGCCGCCGTGCTCGGCGTGGGCGGCGCGGTGTGCGGCGTGTCGGCGGCGATCGCGATTGCCGGCGCGGTGCGGGCCAAGCGCGAACAGGCGTCGGTGGCGATTACGCTGGTGGTGCTGTGGGCGATCGTGATGATCTTCGTGCTGCCGTTCGCGTCGCGCTCGCTCGGACTATCCACGGCGGTCGCGGGCGCGTGGATCGGCACCTCGGAATTCGCGGACGCCGCAGGCATCGCCGCCGCACAGGCCTACGGCGACTTTGCGAGGCACGCGGGCGGCGCGATTGCCGGCGCGCCGGAGGCGTCGCTGCAGGCGTTCACGCTGATGAAGGTGGTCGGCCGCGATATTTGGATCGGCATCTGGGCGTTCGTACTGGCGATCGTCGCGACGACGCGCTGGGAGTCCCAGGATAGCGGCGTCAAAGCGAAGCCGAATGCCGGCGAAATCTGGGCGCGTTTTCCGAAATTCGTGATTGGCTTTGTCGTCGCGTCCGCGTTGGTGACGTGGATCGCGAGTCACTATTCGCTGGCCGATTACCGCAAGATCGTCACGCCCGAGTTTGTCGCGCCGATTACCGTATTGCGCACCTGGGCGTTCACGTTCTGTTTTCTCAGCATCGGCCTGACGACACGCCTGCGCTCGCTTTCGGCGACCGGCCTGAAGCCGTTCCTCGCGTTCACGGCGGGAGTGGTGATCAATATCGTCACCGGCTACCTGCTGTCCGCGCATGTGTTCGCGGCGTACTGGAACAGTCTCGGGTGAGGCTCGTGGCACACCGCGCCGAGCACGTCGACAGGACCGCGGACCCGCACCACCCGGCGTGCGCGCCGCGCTGCGCCGACTGTCGGCACCGCGCCGAGGATCGGCATTCGCTCGAGCAAAGCATTCCGGGACTCGCGGTGTTCAGTTCGGGGTTCGGCGCAAGCGTCGCGGATAGCCGGCTGTGCCGCCTGCATGACCAACTGGTTTCACCGGGCGATGTCTGCGCGCAGTTCGAGCCGCACCCCTCGCGTTGACGCGTGCCTCGACCTCGCGTCGAGGTTTAAGCCCGGTGACGCGTGCCGGCCAATCCACACCCGGCGGCAGCTAGCACCGCTCTGCCACTCGCACTAGCCCGGGACGCCGCCCGTGCGGCTCAGTCGTTCAAAGCGGCTCGCGTATCTCCCGAAGATGCGTGCGATGCCGCGTGTGCGCCCCCTTTGGAGACGATGCGCTTGCTCGACCCCGCCGTCGCGCCCCGAATGAACAGTACCGCGCAGGCCGCACACATCGCCCAGATGCCCAATACCACCAGCCACTTTTCCATTTCGCCAGTCCTCAAAAACCCCGTATCGTTTTTTGCGTGCCCTGAGGCCGCGCGCTATGTCTCTATAACGGCGCGCCGGATCATTTGATAAGGGCAAATGCAAAAAGAATCAGGCCAGGGAAAATACTGAGCGCAACGGGGGTTGCCGCGAGTGGCGCCGTCGGCCGGAAACCCATGTCCCATAAGGCTTTCATAGGGGTGCAACCTTTCGGCGGAATTGGTTGCACCTTTTTATTTGGAGGCGTACGATTCGCCAACTTTTAGTCTTTCACCAGGCATTCGTCTGGTATCCGAAGAAGGAAACATGGCTAGCACCACCCTTGGCGTCAAGGTCGACGACCTCCTGCGTTCCCGGCTGAAAGATGCCGCCACCCGCCTCGAACGCACTCCGCACTGGCTGATCAAGCAGGCGATCTTCGCATATCTCGAGAAAATCGAGCACGGCCAGTTGCCGCCTGAATTGTCGGGCGCGAACGGTTCGGCGGATCTGGCCGACGGCGCGGCGGTCGAACAGGAGGAAGACGGTGCGTCACATCCATTCCTCGAATTTGCGCAAAACGTGCAACCGCAATCGGTGCTGCGCGCGGCGATCACTGCTGCATACCGCCGACCGGAGCCTGAGTGCGTGCCGTTCCTGCTCGGTCAGGCGCGCTTGCCGGCCAATCTCGCAGGCGACGTGCAGGCCATGGCCGGCAAGCTGGTCGAAACGCTGCGCACCAAGAGCAAGGGCGGCGGCGTCGAAGGACTGATCCACGAATTCTCGCTGTCGAGCCAGGAAGGCGTGGCGCTGATGTGCCTCGCCGAAGCGCTGCTACGCATCCCCGATCGCGCGACCCGCGACGCGCTGATTCGCGACAAGATCAGCAAGGGCGACTGGAAATCGCACGTCGGCCAGGCGCCGTCGCTGTTCGTCAATGCCGCCACCTGGGGCTTGATGATCACCGGCAAGCTGGTGACGACCAATAGCGAAACGAGTCTCTCGTCGGCGCTGACGCGTTTGATCGGCAAGGGCGGCGAGCCGCTCATCCGCAAGGGCGTCGACATGGCGATGCGCCTGATGGGCGAGCAGTTCGTCACCGGCGAGAACATCTCCGAAGCGCTTGCCAACAGCCGCAAATATGAAGCGCGCGGGTTCCGCTACTCGTACGACATGCTCGGCGAAGCGGCCACCACCGAAGCCGACGCGCAGCGCTACTACGCATCGTATGAACAGGCGATCCACGCGATCGGCAAGGCCGCCGGCGGCCGTGGCATCTACGAAGGCCCGGGCATCTCGATCAAGTTGTCGGCTTTGCACGCACGCTACTCGCGTTCGCAGCAGGAACGCACGATGAGCGAACTGCTGCCGCGCGTGCGCTCGCTCGCGATCCTCGCGCGCCGCTACGACATCGGCCTCAATATCGACGCCGAGGAAGCCGACCGCCTCGAAATCTCGCTGGATCTGCTCGAAGCGCTGTGTTTCGATCCGGAGCTGGCCGGCTGGAACGGTATCGGCTTCGTGGTGCAGGCCTATCAGAAGCGCTGCCCGTTCGTGATCGAATACATCATCGATCTGGCGCGCCGCAGCCGTCACCGCATCATGGTGCGGCTCGTGAAGGGTGCGTACTGGGACACCGAAATCAAGCGCGCGCAAGTGGACGGTCTCGAAGGCTATCCGGTCTACACGCGCAAGATCTATACGGACGTGTCGTACATCGCGTGCGCGAAGAAGCTGCTCGGCGCACCCGACGCGGTCTATCCGCAGTTCGCCACGCACAATGCGCACACGCTGTCGGCGATCTATCACCTCGCGGGCAACAACTACTACCCCGGCCAGTACGAGTTCCAGTGCCTGCACGGCATGGGCGAGCCGCTGTACGAGGAAGTCACCGGCCCGCTGTCCGCCGGCAAGCTGAACCGTCCGTGCCGCGTCTACGCGCCGGTCGGCACGCATGAGACGCTGCTCGCGTACCTCGTGCGCCGTCTGCTGGAAAACGGTGCGAACACGTCGTTCGTGAACCGCATCGCCGATGAAAGCGTCGCGATCAAGGACCTGATCGCCGACCCGGTCGACGAAGCGTCGAAGATCGTGCCGCTCGGCGCGCCGCACGCGAAGATTCCGTTGCCGCGCAATCTGTACGGCGCCGAGCGTCTCAATTCGATGGGCCTCGATCTGTCGAACGAGCATCGCCTCGCGTCGTTGTCGTCGGCGTTGCTGGCGAGCGCGCATCATCCGTGGCGCGCCGCGCCGATGCTCGAAGACAACGAGATCGCCGTGGGCACCGCGCGCGACGTGCGCAACCCGGCGGACCAGCGTGACCTGGTCGGTACGGTCGTCGAAGCGACGCCGGAGCACGTGAGCGCCGCGCTCGCGCATGCAGTGGCCGCGGCGCCGATCTGGCAAGCAACGCCGGTCGACGCACGGGCCGATTGCCTCGCGCGGGCCGCCGATCTGCTCGAAGCGCAGATGCATACGCTGATGGGTCTGGTGGTGCGCGAAGCCGGCAAGTCGCTGGCGAACGCGGTCGCGGAAATCCGCGAGGCGATCGACTTCCTGCGCTATTACTCCACGCAGATCCGCGACGAGTTCTCGAACGACACGCACCGTCCGCTGGGGCCGGTGGTCTGTATCAGCCCGTGGAATTTCCCGCTGGCGATTTTCATGGGCCAGGTGGCGGCGGCGCTGGCAGCCGGCAACACCGTGCTCGCGAAACCTGCTGAACAAACGCCGCTGATCGCCGCGCAAGCCGTGCGGATTCTGCGCGAAGCCGGGGTGCCGGCGGGCGCCGTGCAACTGCTGCCGGGCGACGGCGAAACGGTCGGCGCGGCGTTGGTGGCCGACCCGCGCACTCGTGCTGTGATGTTCACCGGCTCGACCGAAGTCGCGCGCCTGATCAACAAGACGCTGTCGAACCGGCTCGATCCGGACGGCAAGCCGATTCCGCTGATCGCCGAAACCGGCGGCCAGAACGCGATGATCGTCGATTCGTCGGCGCTCGCCGAACAGGTGGTCGCGGACGTGCTGCAATCGTCGTTCGACTCCGCCGGTCAACGGTGTTCCGCGCTGCGCGTTCTTTGTCTGCAGGACGACGTCGCCGACCGCACGCTCGAAATGCTGACGGGCGCGATGCGCGAACTGGCGGTGGGCAATCCGGACCGCCTGTCGATCGACGTCGGCCCGGTGATCGACCTGGACGCGAAACGCGGCATCGACGCGCACGTCGCGGCGATGCGCGACAAAGGCCGCAAGGTCGAACAACTGCCGATGCCGGAAGGCTGCGCACAAGGCACCTTCGTGCCGCCGACGCTGATCGAACTCGACAGCATCGACGAACTGAAACGCGAAGTGTTCGGCCCGGTGCTGCACGTGGTGCGTTATCGCCGCAGCCAGCTCGACAAGCTGCTCGAACAGATCCGCACGACCGGCTACGGCCTGACGCTCGGCATCCACACGCGGATCGATGAAACGATCGCTCACGTGATCAGCCGCGCGCACGTCGGCAACATCTACGTGAACCGCAACGTGATCGGCGCGGTGGTGGGTGTGCAGCCGTTCGGTGGCGAAGGTCTGTCGGGCACCGGTCCGAAAGCGGGCGGCGCGCTGTATCTGCAGCGATTGCTCGCGACGCGTCCGGCAGGTTTGCCGAAGTCGCTCGAGAAGGCGTTGGTCGCGGATGTACCGCAAGCCGCCGAAAACGGCGACAATCCGTCCGCTGCGTTGACCGCGCTGCGTGACTGGCTGATCGCCGAGCGCCAGCCGCAACTGGCCGCTCGCTGCGATGGTTATCTGTCGCATGTGCCGGCGGGCGCGACCGCGGTGTTGTCGGGGCCCACCGGCGAGCGCAATACCTACACGCTGGGCGCGCGCGGCACGGTGCTGTGTGTCGCGTCGACGCAGAGCGGTGCGCGCGTGCAGTTTGCCGCCGCGCTGGCTACGGGAAATCGTGCGCTGTTCGAAGGCGCGGCGGGTGAACAATTGGTGTCGCAACTGCCCGCGTCGCTGAAGTCGTACGCGAGCGTGAAGAAGAGCGCCGACACGCCGTTCGATGCCGTGCTGTTCGAAGGCGACAGTGACGAACTGCTGGCGCTGGTTAAGGAAGTCGCGAAGCGTCCGGGGCCGATCGTCTCGGTGCAGGGCGTCGCGGCGCGCGCGCTGGAAAGCGGCGAAGAGGATTACGCGCTCGAGCGTCTGTTGACCGAACGCTCGGTCAGCGTGAATACGGCGGCGGCAGGCGGCAATGCGAATTTGATGACGATCGGTTGAGCGAACCTCATTGATCCCTTCAATAAAACGGAAGCGGTACGGCGACCCCGATATCGCTCCATCTACACCTGGTACCAAGGAGAAGCTATGCAACACAAGATGAAACAGCTGGCAGGCGCAGCGCTGGTTGCAGCAATGTCGCTGGCGGGGACGGCCAACGCACAATCGACGGAAGACGTGAAGGTGGGTTTCGCCGGTCCGATGACGGGCGCACAGGCTCACTACGGCAAGGACTTCCAGAACGGCATCACGCTGGCAGTGGAAGAGATGAACGCGACCAAGCCGGTGATTGGCGGCAAGCCGGTTCGCTTCGTGCTGGATTCGGCCGACGACCAGGCTGACCCGCGCACCGGCACGACCGTTGCGCAGAAGCTGGTGGACGACGGTATCAAGGGCATGCTCGGTCACTTCAATTCGGGCACCACGATCCCGGCTTCGCGCATCTACGCGAACGCAGGCATCCCGCAGATCGCAATGGCGACGGCGCCGGAATACACGCAGCAAGGCTTCAAGACCACGTTCCGCATGATGACGTCCGACACGCAGCAAGGTTCGGTCGCCGGTACGTTCGCGGTCAAGACCCTCGGCATGAAGAAGATCGCGATCGTCGATGACCGCACGGCTTACGGCCAAGGTCTCGCCGATCAGTTCGAAAAGGCGGCGAAGGCTTCGGGCGCGACGATCGTCGATCGCGAATACACGAACGACAAGGCTGTCGACTTCAAGTCGATCCTGACCAAGCTGAAGTCGGCGAACCCGGACCTGATCTATTACGGCGGCGCGGATTCGCAAGCGGCGCCGATGGTCAAGCAAATGAAGCAACTCGGCGTGAAGGCGCCGCTGATGGGCGGCGAAATGGTTCACACGCCGACCTTCATCAAGCTCGCGGGCGACGCGGCGAACGGCACGGTGGCATCGCTTGCCGGCCTGCCGCTGGAAGAAATGCCGGGCGGCAAGGACTACGTCGCGAAGTACAAGAAGCGTTTCAACGAAGACGTGCAAACGTACTCGCCGTACGCTTACGACGGCGCAATGGCGATGTTCGCGGCGATGAAGACCGCGAACTCGACCGATCCGGCGAAGTACCTGCCGGTGCTCGCGAAGACCTCGATGCCGGCGGTGACGTCGTCGAATCTCGCGTATGACAGCCGCGGCGATCTGAAGAACGGCGGCATCACGCTGTACAAGGTGGTCGACGGCAAGTGGACGACGCTGCAAAGCGTGGGCGGGAAGTAAGCGGCATTTGTTGCTTGCTTTGACGGCGGAAGTCAAAGAAAACCCCGCTTCGGCGGGGTTTTTTTATGGAGTAGTTGTTTCGACTGCTCTGCGCAAAAGTCCCCCTACTCCCCACGCATCTTCCTCCCCTGCTCGCGAATCTGCTCCAACGTCGCGCCCGGCGTGCTCGCTTCCTGCGGCATGCGAATCTCGATCACCGCCGCGCGCTGCGCATTCATTGCGCGTTGCAAGGCCGGCAGAAAATCCTCGGTCCGCTCCACCGTCTCGCCATGCGCGCCGAACGACCGCGCGAACGCCGCGAAGTCCGGATTCGTGAGCCCGGTGCCATGCACGCGGTTCGGATAATGCCGCTCCTGGTGCATCCGGATCGTGCCGAAGTGACTGTTGTTCACGACGATGAACAGCACGTGAAGGTCATACTGCATCGCCGTGGCGAGTTCCTGCGCGGCCATCATGAAGCAGCCGTCGCCGGCGAGCGCAACGACCGCGCGCTGCGGATACAGCGACTTCGCCGCGATTGCCGCAGGCACGCCGTAGCCCATCGCGCCACTCGTCGGCGCGAGTTGCGAGCGGTAGTGCCGATATGAAAAGTGCCGGTGCAGCCACGTCGCGTAATTGCCCGCGCCGTTTGTGAGAATCGCGTCGGCGGGCAGATGCGCGCGCAGTTGCTGGATCACTTCGCCCATTTGCACGTCGCCGGGAATCGGGCGCGGCTTGCGCCACTCGAGATAGGCGCGATGCGCATCCTCGGCCGCGCCGGCCCACGCCAGCTGGCCGGACGCTGGCTGCAACGCCGCCAGCGCCGCAGCCAGTTCTGGCATGCCGGACACGATCGGCAGATCCGCGACATACACACGCCCCAACTCTTCCGCGCCCTGATGCACGTGCACGAGCGTCTGCTTCGTCTTCGGAATGTCGAGCAGCGTGTAGCCGTTCGTCGTCGCTTCGCCCATGCGCGGACCAAGCACCAGCAACACGTCGGCATCGCGGATGCGCTGCGCTAGCGCCGGATTGATGCCGAGGCCGACATCGCCCGCGTAGTTCGGATGCTCGTTGTCGAGCGTGTCCTGAAAGCGGAACGCGAGGCCGACCGGCAGTTGCCAGTTCTCGACGAAGCGCCGCAAGTCTGCGCATGCGGCCAGCGTCCAGCCGCTGCCGCCCGCGATCACCATGGGCCGCTGCGCGCCTTCGAGCAACTCACGCAGCTTGTCGATCTGTGCGGCCGAGGGCGACGCCGCCACGCGTTGATAAGCCGGCACGCCGGCCACGGCATCGCATGCATCGCTCAGCACGTCTTCCGGCAACGACAGCACGACGGGCCCCGGTCGCCCGGAGGTCGCCGTGTGAAACGCGTGGCTCAGATATTCGGGAATACGTTTCGGGTCGTCGATTTGCGCGACCCACTTCGCCATCTGGCCGAACATGCGCCGATAGTCGATTTCCTGAAACGCCTCGCGGTCGAGATGCTCGCGTGCGCATTGACCGATCAGCAGGATCATCGGTGTGGAATCCTGAAACGCGGTATGCACGCCGATTGACGCGTGCGTCGCGCCCGGCCCGCGCGTGACGAGCGCGACGCCCGGGCGGCCGGTCAGTTTACCGACCGCTTCCGCCATGTTCGCCGCGGCGGCTTCGTGGCGGCACACAATGGTCTGGATGCGTCCGGTCTCGTCGTGCAGCGAATCGAGCACAGCGAGAAAACTTTCGCCGGGAACGCAGAAAACGCGTTCGACGCCATGCGTAAGCAAAGCATCGACGACGAGACGCGCACCGGTCGTGCGAGCAAGGTTGGGATCTGAAACGGGAGCATTCGGCTGCGACATTGCGAAGAAGCCTCCAGGCAGTACGTGAGTGCGGTCGGATAGTGCCGCATCGACGCAACGTGAGGTGCCGGCCGATGGGCGCTTCGACAGCTTACGCCGAGCGCGCGTGCGCTGTCATGGTGCAGCGCAACTGTCCTGTCCGACGAAGCGCAAACCTGAAGCGAAGGCCGTGAGCACGCAAATGAAAAACGCGGGCCTTGGCCCGCGTCGTCATGTGCAATGAATGAGTGTGATCAACACTCGACGATATTCACCGCCAGCCCGCCCCGCGAGGTTTCCTTGTACTTGGTCTTCATATCCGCGCCGGTTTCGCGCATGGTCTTGATCACGGAATCGAGCGACACATAGTGGCTGCCGTCGCCGCGCAACGCCATGCGCGCTGCGTTGACCGCTTTCACCGACGCCATCGCATTGCGTTCGATGCACGGAATCTGCACCATCCCGCCGACCGGATCGCAGGTCAGTCCAAGGTTATGTTCCATGCCGATTTCCGCGGCGTTCTCGACCTGCTTCGGTGTGCCGCCCATCACGGCGGCCAGCGCGCCCGCCGCCATCGAGCAGGCCACGCCCACCTCGCCCTGGCAGCCCACTTCCGCGCCGGAAATCGACGCGTTGAGCTTGTACAGAATGCCGATGGCCGCCGCCGTCATCAGGAAGTCGATCACGCCTTGCTGGTTCGAGCCCGGCATGAAGCGCGTGTAGTAATGCAGCACGGCCGGAATGATGCCGGCGGCGCCGTTGGTCGGCGCGGTGACGACGCGCCCGCCCGCGGCGTTTTCTTCATTGACCGCGATCGCATAGAGGTTGATCCAGTCGATCATCGACAACGGATCACGCAGCGCGAGTTCAGGATTGCCGGACAGCGCGCGATACAACTGCGGCGCACGACGCTTCACCTGGAAGGGCCCGGGCAAGTTGCCGTCGGCGTCGGGATTGTTGATGCCGCAGCCGCGCGCGACGCACGATTGCATCACGTCCCAGATTTTCAGCAAGCCGGCGCGCGTCTCTTCTTCGGTATGCCAGACGCGCTCGTTGTCCCACATCAACTGAGCGATGCTCTTGCCGGTCGATGCGCACAGGGCGAGCAATTCATTGCCGGTGCGAAACGAGTGCGGCAATTGATCGACGGCGCTCAGCACCTTCGTGTTCGGCGCGCCGGCTGTCACCACGAAACCGCCGCCCACCGACAGATAGGTCGACTCGCGCAGCGTCTCGCCCTGCGCATCGAACGCGTGCAGCTTCAGCCCGTTCGGATGCTCGGCCAACGCCTGACGATAAAACGAGATGTGATCCTTCTGCACGAACGGCACGTCGTGCGTGCCGAGCAGCGGCAGCTTGCGCGACACCCGCACCGCTTCGAGCCGTTGCGCGATCGTGTCCGGGTCGACGGTGTCGGGCGCGTCGCCCATCAGGCCGAGCATCACACCGCGATCCGTGCCGTGGCCCTTGCCGGTCGCGCCGAGCGATCCGTACAGATCCACCTTCACCGATGCGGTCGCGTCCAGCAGTCCGTCGCGTTCGAGCCCTTGAACGAACATCAGCGCCGCGCGCATCGGCCCAACCGTGTGCGAGCTGGACGGACCAATGCCGATTTTGAAGAGATCGAACACGCTGACTGCCATTGACTGCTCCCTGCTGATAAGTAGATATTAGCGCGCCGGCAGCGGCAAACACACGGCGAGCCACGCGGGCGGCGTCGGTGCGAGCTGTAGCGCGATTGGCGTAAAGCGTCCGTCGAGACGCGCAGCCAGGTGAAACAGTTCCGTCGCGTTCTTCGGGTCCCATGGACCCGAGTAGCCAGGCAAGCCGGCCTCGCGACGTTTTGCATCGAACGGGACGCTCGAATGCACGAATTCTTCATGCGTCTGACTGCCGGACGCGAATGGCGCCAGCCAGTTGAGCGCGGCCAGCAAAGTGGCGCCGTTGGCGCCCTTCTCCTGCAGCCAGTTGCGGTTGTGGCGGCGCGCGGCCAGCGCGGCCATCACGAGCGGCTGCAGATCGTAGGTGACATAGCGCAGCGCGTCGCGCTCGCTGAAGTCGATGGTCGAGCCGTCCGGCGCGATGTTGTCGCCGATATGCTCGACGAACAGACGCTGCGCCGCATTGATCATCTTGCGGTTGTCGAGCGTGAACGCGGCCATCGCGATCAGCTTGATCCGGTGGCTCTGCCAATTGTTGCGGAAGGTGCCTTTCAGCGGCCGCGGTTGGGCGTCGATCTGCGCGATGTAGCCGTTCGCGAGCTTCGTCAGGAACGTCATTGCCGCGTTGCGCGTCTTCACGGGCAACGCGCTCGCGGTCATGTCGTAGGCGAGGATCAGCCCTTCGAAATGGGTTTCGTCGATCGGATTGAAACTCGGCTGATAAGTCGTCACCCACGCGTACAACAGGCGGTCGACGAGCTTCAGAAAACGGTCGTCGCTGGTCGCGCGCCAGGCAAGCGCGGCGTCGCGCAGCAGATCGAGATCCTTCTCCGCTTCGACACTCTGATCGTAGATACCCTCGTGCGGCAGCGTGCCCTCGGTATGCAGCTTCGTGAGCGCGTGCGGCTGCTCGTTCAGATGCGTTTGCACGTTGTTCACGAGTGCCTTCACGCCGGGATCGGCGTTGGTGCGCTCGCTGGTTTGCAACGCGGGGGCCGCACAGAAATTCATTGCGGCCTGCGCTTGCCGCAGCGGCAGCAGCGCGGCCGCGCCAGCGAGCACCAAGACGCACGTTTGCCGCCACGGACGGGCTCGCGTTGCTGCGGCCCGGCTTTGCATCGATCGCACCTTTCGCGCCATGCGAAACTCCTCGTTAGGCTGATTCGGTGTGTGATGTTAGCCGTTTGCGGCCACGAGCGACAGAAGCCCGGGCGGAACCGCGCGCACCGCCCTGCCGTCCGTTCCGAAAAGCGGGCGGCGCGCAACGCCGCCTACTCGTAGTCGGCGATCGGCACGCAGGAGCAGAACAGATTGCGGTCGCCGTACACGTTGTCCGCACGGCCGACCGGCGGCCAGTACTTCTTCGCGATCAACGTGGGCAGCGGATACGCGGCGGTTTCGCGTGCATACGCATGTTTCCAGTCGTCGGCGATCACCACGGCGGCGGTGTGCGGCGCGTGCTTCAGCGGATTGTCCTCGCGATCCGAGCGGCCTTCTTCGACCGCGCGAATTTCGTTGCGGATCGCGATCATCGCTTCGATGAAGCGGTCGAGTTCTTCCTTCGATTCCGATTCGGTCGGCTCGACCATCAACGTACCCGGCACCGGGAAGCTCATCGTCGGCGCGTGGAAGCCGTAGTCGGCGAGGCGCTTGGCGACGTCGTCCACGGTGATGCCGCTGGTTTCCTTCAACGGACGCAGATCGAGAATGCACTCGTGCGCGACCAGTCCGCCCGGGCCCGAATACAGCACCGGATAGTGCGCCGCGAGTTTGTTCGCGACGTAGTTCGCGTTGAGGATCGCGGTTTCGGTGGCCGCGGTCAGGTTCTTCGCGCCCATCATCGCGATGTACATCCACGAGATCGGCAGGATCGATGCGGAGCCGTACGGCGCGCCCGATACCGCGCCGATACCGTTCGGCGCGCGTTCATAGCCCGACGAGATCTGGTTCGGCAGGAACTGCGCAAGGTGCGCGCCGACCGCGACCGGACCGACGCCCGGTCCGCCGCCGCCGTGCGGAATGCAGAAGGTCTTGTGCAGGTTCAGGTGCGAGACGTCGCCGCCGAACTGGCCCGGCGCGCACAGACCGACCATCGCGTTCATGTTCGCGCCGTCCACGTAAACCTGGCCGCCGTGCGCATGCACGATCTCGCAGATTTCGCGCACGTTCGCCTCGAACACGCCGTGCGTGGACGGGTACGTGATCATGATCGCCGCGAGCTTGTCGGCGTGTTGCGCGGCCTTCTTCTTCAGGTCTTCGATATCGACGTTGCCTTGCGCGTCGCAGGCGACCACCACGACCTGCATGCCGGCCATCTGCGCCGACGCCGGGTTCGTGCCGTGCGCCGAAGCGGGAATCAGACAAACGTTGCGATGCGCTTCGCCGCGCGACGCGTGATACGCGTGGATGATCAGCAGGCCGGCGTACTCGCCTTGCGAGCCGGCATTCGGTTGCAGCGAAACCGCGGCATAGCCGGTTGCGGCGACCAGCATTTCCTCGAGCTGATCGATCATTTCACGGTAGCCGACGGTTTGCTCTGCCGGCGCGAACGGATGGATCTGGCCGAACTCGGGCCACGTGACCGGCAGCATTTCCGAGGTCGCGTTCAGCTTCATCGTGCACGAGCCGAGCGGGATCATCGAGCGGTCGAGCGCGAGGTCCTTGTCCGACAGACTGCGCAGATAGCGCAGCATTTCCGTTTCCGAATGATGACGGTTGAATACGTGGTGCGTGAGGTAAGCACTGGTGCGCTCCAGCGCAGCCGGCACCGACGCCGTGTTCGACGCGGCCATCGCGGCGTCGAGTGCATCGACTTGCGGCACGTCGCTTGCGAACGCCGCTTGCGCGAAGACCGCGAGCAGATCGGCGAGATCGTGGCGCGTCGTGGTTTCGTCGATCGACAGGCCGACTTGCGTGGCGCTCACGCGGCGCAGGTTGATGCGCCGGGCGGTTGCCGCGTCGAGCAGCGCTTGCGTGCGCGCGCCGGTGTCGAACGTGAGCGTGTCGAAGAAAGTCTCGTTGACGAGCGTGTAGCCGAGTTGCTTCGCGCCTTCGGCGAGCAGCGCGGCGATGCGGTTCACGCGCAGCGCGATGGTCTTCAGACCGTGCGGGCCGTGATAAACCGCGTACATGCTGGCCATGATCGCGAGCAGCGCTTGCGCGGTACACACGTTCGAGGTGGCCTTCTCGCGGCGGATATGTTGTTCGCGCGTTTGCAGCGCGAGACGCAGTGCGGGGTTGCCTTGCGCATCGACGGTCACGCCGACCAGACGCCCCGGCATCTGCCGCTTGAATTCGTCGCGCACCGCGAGATAGGCGGCATGCGGGCCGCCGAAGCCAACCGGCACGCCGAAGCGCTGCGTATTGCCGACGGCCACGTCCGCGCCCCATTCGCCGGGCGGCGTAAGCACGGTCAGCGCGAGCAGGTCGGCGGCGACCACCACATGGCCGCCCGCTGCGTGGATCGCCTCGGTCAGCGCGCGGTAATCGCGCACGTCGCCGTTCACGCCCGGGTATTGCAGCAGCACGCCGAACGCGTTCGAGTTCGCGGCTTCAGCGGCGGGTCCGACTTTCACTTCGATGCCGACCGGCGTCGCGCGCGTCTTCACCACTTCGATGGTTTGCGGCAGCACGTCGTCGGCGACGAAGAACACGTTCGACTTCGGCTTGCCGACGCGTTGCAGCAGCGTCATCGCTTCGGCGGCGGCGGTGGCCTCGTCGAGCAGCGACGCGTTCGAGATCGCGAGACCGGTCAGGTCGACGATCATCTGCTGGAAGTTCAACAGCGCTTCCAGACGGCCTTGCGAAATTTCCGGCTGATACGGCGTGTACGCGGTGTACCACGCCGGATTTTCCAGCACGTTGCGCAGGATCACCGTCGGGGTGTGCGCGTTGTAATAGCCCTGCCCGATATACGAGCGGAACACCTGGTTCTTGTCCGCGAGTTCGCGCAGCGCGGCGAGCGCTTCGGCCTCGCTCTTCGGTTGCGCGAAGGGACCGAGCGGCAGCGCTTCGGTGCGGCGGATCGTCTCCGGAATCACGGCGTCGATCAGCGCGGCGCGCGAGGCGAAGCCGAGGGCTTCGAGCATCGCTTGCTGGTCGGCGGAATCCGGGCCGATATGCCGTTCTGCGAAGGCGTCATGCACTTCGAGCGCGGCGAGCGAGAGAGGAGTGCGGTTCATCAGACGATCCGGGTGTTCGAGCTTCATGGGTGTTCCTGGCGGTGCGGCTATCCCTGTGCTTCGAGAGGGACGAGCCGCACCTGGCGGTTAAACGTAAAGGTGAAGCAGATCAGGCGCCGATCGACTTCGTGTACGCGTCGGCGTCGATCAGGCGATCTTGCGTCGCGTCGGCGGCCGGCTTGATCTTGAAGAGCCAGCTCTCGTACGGCGTGCTGTTGACCGAGTCGGGCGAGTCGGCCACGGCCGAGTTCGCTTCGATGATCTCGCCCGAGACCGGCGCGTAGATGTCGGAAGCGGCCTTCACCGATTCGATCACGGCGACGGTGTCGCCCGCGGTCACGGTCTTGCCCAGTTGCTGGACTTCGAAGAAGACGATGTCGCCGAGCGCTTCCTGCGCGTGGTCGGTGATACCGACCGTCAGCGTGCCGTCCGCTTCGGTGCGGACCCATTCGTGCGATTCGGTGTATTTGAGGTCGGCCGGGATGCTCATCGGATGCTCCTGTGCGGTGTGATTCGGTATTGGCTTAAAAAGAGGGGACGTGCGCGCGGCTGCCTAAACGGCCAGCACCTTGCCGTTGCGCACGAATGGCAGTTTTACCACGCTGGCGGCAACGGCCTTGTCTCGAATCTGGACGTGAACGGTGTCGCCCGGCTGCACGCCCTTGGGCACGCGCGCGAAGGCGATCGATTCCTGCATCGTCGGGGAAAAAGTGCCGCTGGTGATTTCGCCTTCGCCCTGCGGCGTGAGGACTTTCTGATGCGCGCGCAGCACACCCGCGGCCTTGCCGTTTTCCTTCAGCAGGATCAGCCCGACGAATGCGGCCTTCGAGCCGTCGGCTTCGAGCTTGCCCTTGCCGACGAACTCGCGCGGCGAGGTCAGATCGACGGTCCACGCGAGGCCGGCGTCGAGCGGCGAGACGTTGTCGTCCATGTCCTGGCCGTACAGGTTCATGCCGGCTTCGAGGCGCAGCGTGTCGCGCGCGCCCAGGCCGGCCGGGCGCACGCCTTGCGCGTGCAGCGCGTTCCACAGCGCCTCTACGTGGTCTGCCGGCACGATGATTTCGAAACCGTCTTCGCCGGTGTAGCCGGTGCGTGCGACGGTCAATTCGCCAAACGGCGTGCCTTCGACGCGCGCCGCGTTGAACGGCTTCAGCGCTTCGGTGGCGGCGCGCGCGGTGGGCACTGTCTGCCAGACTTTCTCGCGCGCGTTCGGACCTTGCACGGCGACGATCGCGAAGTCGCGGCGCGGCGTGATGGTCAGGCCGAAGCCGCCGTCGGCGTTGAGCTGGCCGAACCAGGCGATGTCTTTGTCGGCGGTGCCTGCGTTGACGACCACGCGGAAGTGGTCTTCGCCGAAGTAATAGACGATCAGATCGTCGATCACGCCGCCGTTCGGGTTCAGCAGACAGGAATAGAGCGCGCGGCCGGGCGTTTGCAGCTTGCCGACGTTGTTGGCCAGCGCGTATTCGAAGAAGGCGCGCACGCGCTCGCCGGTGAAGTCGACCACGCACATGTGCGAGACGTCGAACATGCCGGCGTCGGTGCGCACGGCGCGGTGTTCGTCGATCTGCGAGCCGTAGTTGACAGGCATGTCCCAGCCGCCGAAATCGACCATGCGGGCATTGAGCGCACGATGGGTGGCGTTGAGCGGGGTGTGTTTGAGTTCGGTCATGGGGCCTCGGGCATCTCGCGAAACAGAAAAGGCCATGCGGCGCGACGCCTCGCGGCAAGGTGCCTGCGAGCGTGGTTCTGCATGACCCCTCTGTCCTCGATACCTGAGAGATTGCGCGACCGTGAACGTTGCTTCGTCACGGTGACACGCGCGCCCCTTCGGTGGGCAGCCTGCCTGAATCTGCATGATGTTGCCAAAACGCAGACGGCTACTGCCGCTCTCCAGAGTGCGAAAAACCGCTGCCTTGAGCTTGCTTTGGCGACGGTTTTTCGACGCGGTCGGTCCTTTTGCCTGAGAGTTTGCGGGTGTGCCCCTTCGGCGGCGCGGCCTGCGATATTCGGCGGCCAGCGCGCTCTCCCGACGCGTGCGGCGAATGTACGCGACGGCCGGGGGCTTGTCAAATAAAGGCCCGCGGTCTATAGGGAGGCGGCTGCGGCACGCGTGGGCGAAAAAAAAAGCGCGGGCCGGGTTGCCCGCGCTGGGCTGCGTAACGCGCTGCTTCGACGGGTGCTGCTTC
Organism: Paraburkholderia fynbosensis; assembly: GCF_902859935.1. Taxonomy (GTDB): domain Bacteria; phylum Pseudomonadota; class Gammaproteobacteria; order Burkholderiales; family Burkholderiaceae; genus Paraburkholderia; species Paraburkholderia fynbosensis. Next base: position 16,120 of record NZ_CADIKI010000007.1, on the reverse strand, counting down.
GATGACCGAACCGGCGCCGCTTACTCGCCGATCGCGTGAGCCGCGTTGTCCAGCTCCTGATTCAGCACGCGCTGTTCGTCGGCGGTGAGGCCGCCGCCATGTTGCGCGGCCATGTCGTGCGCTTCCCGGCGGATCACGTCCAGCCGATGATGCAGGGATGCGCCCTGCGGCGGCGGATAGTCGCCCTGATTCACCCGTTTGTCGATGCGGCGGCCGAGATTGTCGATCCGGCCTTCGACCTGACGCAGACGCTGATCCGCGATCTGCTGCTGGGTGGGGTGTGGCGCCGGCGCGGGCGGCGGAGTCACCACGCAGGCGGCGAGAGAACTGAGCAGGGCGCCTGCTGCAATGGCGCGGGTGATACGAGGCATAGACTCTCCGGAAGTCGTTGTCGTGGGAATGCTACTCAGGTAGCAACGAATGACCGCGGCCGCGCGCTGACCGGCGAGCGGGCAGAGTTGTAACGTTATGTTCCTTTCGGAGGCGTCGGGTTTCTGCCCGCGCGAGCCGGCGGCTCGTGCGGTTTTAGGTACACAAGGCGTCGTGCCGCGCGCTCGAGCGGCTCAGCGAATGCGCGCGAACGGCAAGCGCACGCCTTCTTCCGAGCTGCGCGCGGCAAGCTCGATGATGGTCATCACGTCGACCGCATCCTGAGCCGTGACAGGGAATGCAACACCGTTTTGGATGGCGTCCGCCACCGCGATATAGAACCCGGCGTAGTCTCCATTGCGGGTCGGCGCTTGGCGCTCGACTTCCTGATCGCCTTCCTGCACGCGCAGCAAGCCCGCGGTATTGCCGGCGCCGAACCCTTCGTCGCCGGGCCGCAAGCCTGCTTTCAGCTGGTCTTCCTGCGTGTCGAGCCCGTGTTTCACATAGCTGCCGCGCGTGCCGTGGATCGCAAAGCGCGGCGCGGCCAGCGCGGTCAGCGCGCTCGCGTGCAGCACCACCTCGAACTCGCCGTAGCCGAGCTGAATGTGCACGTAGTCCGGCGCGCTCGCCTGGTCGCGATGCGTGCGCACCGTCGCCGAGACCGTCTGCGGAGCGCCGAACAGCGCCAATGCCTGGTCGATCAGATGCGGCCCGAGATCGAACAGCAAGCCGCCGCCGCGCGACACCTCTTCGCGCCAGCGTTGTCGCACGCCCGGCCGGAAGCGATCGAAGTGCGATTCGAACTGCGTGACGCGCCCCAGTTCCACGCGGGCGAGCAGATCGCGCACGGTCAGAAAATCGCCGTCCCAGCGACGGTTGTGGAACGGCATGAACAGCTTGCCCCGCGCGAGCGCGATGTTGGCCAGCGTGTGGGCGTCGGCGGCGCTCAGCGTGACCGGCTTGTCGACCACCACATGCTTGCCGGCTTCCAGGGTGCGGCGCGCGAGGTCGAAGTGCGTGTCGTTGGGCGTGGCGATGACGACGCAGTCGATGTCGTCGAGCGCCAGCAGCGCATCGAGGTCGGCCACGACTTTCGCGTGCGGATAGTCGGCCTGCGCGCGTTCGGGCTGGCTCGTCGCGATGGCGGCGACGCTCGCGCGTCCGCAATGCGCGATTACCGGCGCATGAAAGGTCGCGCCAGCAAAACCGTAACCCATCAATCCAATGTTTAGCGATCCGGGCATGCGTGTCTTCCTGCAAAAACGGCGCGCCGCTTTGCCACCGCGGCGACGGCGCGCAACACCGTAATTGTGGCATGTCCTGGAGGCGGACCGGCAGCATCGTCGCGGTGATACGGCGGGAACCGCTTGGGCCCGGCCCGGGTGTCGGTCACGGCTGGCCGCCGGGGTATCCGGCGCGGCGTCCATGGCAGGTATCCGTGTTAACATCGCTCCTCTCGCGCGGCATCGCGCCGGACCGGAACACCCTCGCACCCTGCCGGCGCCCGTTCCAGCCGACGCTGCCGTGCAGCATGCCCCCGGGCCTCCAGCCGGCGATTTCACGCCGACATGCCCTCGACCACCGCTCTTAACCGCATCACCCATCCACAGACGATGTCCGCAGGCCTGAACCCCGCTCAAAATGAAGCGGTCCGTTATCTCGACGGTCCGTGTCTCGTGCTCGCCGGCGCAGGCAGCGGCAAAACGCGCGTGATCACGCAGAAAATCGCGCACCTGATTGAAGCCAAAGGCTTCGAGCCGCGCCACATCGCCGCCGTCACGTTCACGAACAAGGCCGCGGCCGAAATGCGCGAGCGCGTCGGCAAGCTGCTCGAAGGCAAGACGCTCACGACGCCCGGCAAGGAAGGCCGCAAGGTGCCCGTCAATCAGTTGACGGTGTGTACGTTCCACTCGCTCGGCGTGCAGATTCTGCGGCAGGAGGCGGAACACGTCGGGCTGAAGCCGCAGTTCTCGATCATGGATTCGGACGACTGCTTCGGCATGATTCAGGAGCAGGTCGGCTCGACGGACAAGGGCTTCATCCGCAAGATCCAGTCGATCATCTCGCTGTGGAAGAACGGCCTGATCATGCCCGAGGAGGCGATTGCGATCGCCGCTAACGAAGACGAGCATCAGGCCGCGATCGTCTACCGCAACTACGTGGCGACGCTGCACGCGTATCAGGCGGTCGATTTCGACGATCTGATCCGCCTGCCCGCCGAACTGTTCGCGAAGAACGAGCAGGTGCGCGAGCGTTGGCAGAACAAGCTGCGCTATTTGCTGATCGACGAGTACCAGGACACCAACGCGTGCCAGTACGAACTGGTGAAGCTCCTCGCGGGCAAGCGCGCGGCGTTCACGGCGGTCGGCGACGACGACCAGGCGATCTACGGCTGGCGCGGCGCGACGCTCGAAAATCTCGGCCAGCTCAGCAAGGATTTTCCGAAGCTGCATCTGATCAAGCTGGAACAGAATTATCGCTCGACGGTGCGCATTCTGACCGCCGCGAACAACGTGATCGCAAACAATCCGAAGCTGTTCGAAAAGAAGCTGTGGTCGGAGCACGGCATGGGCGACACGATCACCGTCACGGGTTGCAACGACGAAGAGCATGAGGCCGAGTCCGTGGTGTTCCGGCTGTCCGCGCACAAGTTCGAGCGGCGCGCGAATTTCCGCGATTACGCGATCCTGTATCGCGGCAATTTCCAGGCGCGCATCTTCGAACAGGTGCTGCGTCGCGAGCGGATTCCGTATGTGCTGTCCGGCGGGCAGTCGTTCTTCGACAAGGCCGAGATCAAGGACATCTGCGCGTATCTGCGTCTGATCGCCAACGCGAACGACGACCCCGCGTTCATCCGCGCGATCACCACGCCGCGCCGCGGCGTCGGCAATACGACGCTCGAAGCGCTCGGCTCGTTCGCAGGCCAGGCGAAGGTCTCGCTGTTCGAGGCGGTGTACATGGGCGGCATCGAGGCGCGTCTGTCGCCGCGCCAGATCGAACCGATGCGCGTGTTCTGCGACTTCATGCAGCGCCTCACCGATCGCGCCGAGAAAGATGCGGCCGGCACGCTGCTCGACGAACTGATGGACGCGATCCACTACGAAGCGTATCTGTACGACGCATTCGACGAACGTCAGGCGCAGGCCAAATGGCAGAACGTGCTGGAGTTCATGGAGTGGCTCAAGCGCAAAGGCACCAAGGCCGAGCCCGAAAGCGCCGCCAACAATGAAGCGACCGGTTACGACACCGCCGACGGTTTCGGCGACACTGGCAAGAATCTGCTGGGCCTGATCCAGACCGTCGCGCTGATGTCGATGCTCGAAGGCCGCGAGGAAGATCCGGATGCAGTGCGGCTGTCGACAGTGCACGCGTCGAAGGGGCTCGAGTATCCGCACGTGTTTCTGGTAGGCGTCGAGGAAGGCATCATGCCGCATCGCGGCGGCCCCGACGACGAACCGATCGACGACGCGCGCATCGAGGAAGAGCGCCGGCTGATGTACGTCGCGATTACGCGGGCGCAGCGCAGTTTGCATCTGAACTGGTGCAAGAAGCGCAAGCGCGCACGGGAGACGGTGGTGTGCGAGCCGTCGCGCTTCATCCCCGAAATGCTGCTCGACGATGCGCCGCCGCCGACGCCGGAAGAAGCGCCGATGTCGCCGAAAGACCGGCTCGCGAGTTTGAAGGCGTTGTTGCAGAAGCCTTGAGCAAGTGGGGTGGACGCCTGGTGCGGGTGCCTGTCTCAAGCGCTTGTTCCGGGCACGCTGCGGGTTGCTCTGTTTGCGCCGTTTGTCAGTCCGCTCGTTCGTTGGCGAGACACCGCGCCGCGATGAGTCTTTGTTCAGGACGCGTTGCTTTCAGCCGTCGCGCGTGCGCCCCCGACATGCACCATCGGGCCTGACGCATAAACGCATCGCGCATAAAAAAATCCCTGCATCGCGTCACCGCATGCAGGGATTTTCCTTTCGCGCGCCAAGCACACGCAGCGCGTTCTGTCGAAAGCCTTACTTCACCGCGCTGACCATGTAGTCGACGGCGGCCTTCACATCGGCATCCGACGCGCTCGACCCGCCCTTCGGCGGCATCGCGCCCTTGCCGTGCAGCGCGTAGTTGTAGACCGTGTCCATCGGCTCCTTCAGGCGCGGCGCCCAAGCTTCCTTGTCGCCGAATTTCGGTGCGTTCAGCACGCCCGCTGCGTGACACGCCTGACAGACCTGCTGGTACAACGCCTTGCCGGCTTGCGACGCGTCTGCGCTTTGGGCAGCACCGGCTGCCGGCGCTGCGGCTTGCGGGACACTTGCCATCGCGGCCATGGCTGCGGCGGCTTGTGCCTGAGCCGCACCCGCGTCCGAAGCGCCCGCCGGCGCGACCGCACCGGAGGCCGCCGCCGCACCTGCGGCCGGCTGCGCCGGTTCGGGGAAGCTCGCGCCGGAGTTGTTCGCCATGTAGGCCACCGCGCGGGCGATTTCGAAGTCAGAGTAGTCGTCCGGGCTGGTGCCGCCGCGCGGGGGCATCGCGCCCTTGCCCGCGAGCGCCGTGTGCCAGAGCGTGTCGAAGCCCTGCGCGATGCGCGGCGCCCAGTCGGCGGTATTGGTGAATTTCGGCGCGCCTGCCGTGCCCGACGCGTGACATGCGGAGCAAACGGCCTTGTAGACCTCTTCGCCGCTCTTGTAGACGCGCGGCGCGTTGGCATCGCGAATTTCGACCTGGGCTAGTGGCTTGATGCGGGCGGTGACTTCGGCTTCGGAGAGAGAGTCCGTGCCGGCGCCGGTGCGTGTCGAATTATCGACATAAAACGCCAGCAGAACGATGATAACGATCGGCACAGCAAACCCGGCGATAATCGCGGCGACAAGTTGCGCTGGGGTTTTGATCGGGGCTCCGTGGGGTGCTTCGCTCATGCTTGTCTCGTCTCCGTGGGTATGTGAGCGGTACAGCGTGACGGCAACTTCTTGTTCTATATCAGCCACGGACGATTATAGACGCAAGATTTCGGCAGCGGCGAGGGCGGCGGCGGAGTGTTCAGCAGGCGTTTACCCGGAGCGCACGGGAGTAGCAGAAACGCGCCTAATGCTGCCATATCGGCCGTCCGATGGACGGTGTGGCCGAAACCGGGTATCCTTGCGGTCTCGCTTTGGCGTCGCGTCCTTTCTGGTTGCCGCGCTGTCGTGTTGAAGCGCCCGTAGCTCAATGGATAGAGTACTGCCCTCCGAAGGCAGGGGTTGCTGGTTCGATCCCAGCCGGGCGCGCCAAGATTCGAAATGATGCTAGGTGGACGAAACCTAGGAAAATCAAGGCCCTAAGGCAAATGCCGGGGGCCTTTTTTCATTTCGAGCGCCGCCGGAAACCCCACTCTATGCGCCATTTGGCGGAAAAGTGGCGGAGTTGAGAATAGTCCAGACGCAACAAGAATTACTCAATGTCTGGAGCAGAGATGGCAGGAATCTGGAAACGGGGCAACTACTGGCGAGTCGAGATTCGACGCGTGGGCTTTCCGTCCCTATGGAGTACCTTCGATACGAAAGCCGAAGCGGAAGCATGGGCTCGCCGTATCGAATCGGAAATGGATCGCGGAGTCTTCGTCGATCGCACTGAAGCCGAGCGCAACACGTTTGAAGACCTGCTGCGGCGCTATGCCGAAGAGGTCTCGCCTCTGAAGAAGGGTGGCGCGGACGAAATCTTACGAATTAGAAAAGTCTGTCGGGACCCGATCGCCCAATACAAGGTAGCGGCGCTTAGCGGCAAGGTCTTTGCCGACTACCGAGATCGGCGGCTCAAGGGTGACGCGAAGCATCGTCCGGTTACAGGATCGACCGTTAACCGGGAGCTGACGTTACTGAGCCACGTGTTGAATGTGGCCCGGAAAGAATGGGGCGTGCACCTGGATGTTAATCCGGTCTCCATCATTCGTCGCCCACGGGAAAACCGTGCCCGTACCCGTCGGCTGTTGGCTGGAGAGGAGCAACGCATCCTTGCAGCGCTGGAAACGCTGGAATCCATCCAGCGCGACGCCCATGGTCGATTCGCAGATGGATGCCGCAATGCGTTGGTCAGACCTATCGTCATGCTCGCAATTGAGACAGCGATGCGCCGGGGGGAGATCCTCTCGCTTCGCTGGACTGACGTCTTTCTAAACGAGCGTTTCGTACGTCTCCACGACACCAAAAATGGCGAAACGCGAGATGTGCCGCTTTCGACCCGCGCAGTCGAAATCCTCAGGAATCTGCCCCGACACGAGAGCGGCCTTGTATTTCCCACGACGGGCGAGGCACTGAAGCGGGTGTTCATGCGCGCATGCAAACGTGCCGGCATTGAGGATTTGCACTTTCACGATCTACGCCACGAGGCGACGTCCCGCATCTCGGAACGACTCGAAAACGTCTTGGAGTTGTCCTCGGTCACCGGCCACAAGACCGTCCAGATGCTGAAGCGGTATTACCACCCGCGCGCCACAGATCTAGCGAAAAAGTTGGGCTGACAGTTCTGCGCTAATTCGCGCGCTCGGACTGGAATCAAAACCCCACCTTATGCGCCCTGTACGGCGCTATGCGCCGGAACATAGGATTTGCTCAACGTAACTCAACTCAGAGACGCGTGACTCATCCCGCAGCGATATCGCGCAAAGGTGAGGTGAGTCAATCAACTCATGCAAGGGGGAGGGGCAATGATCCTGCTGATCGCGGCAGAAAAAGGCGGGGTGGGCAAGTCGACAATTGCCACGAATCTGTCCGTGCATCTCGCCCATAGGGGCGTGGATGTGGTCCTCCTGGACACTGACGGACAGGCCACGGCGGCCCGATTCGTTGAGCGGCGTGACGAGGCTGGCATCACGCCACCCGTGCCATGCGTTCAGCGTACGGGCGACGTCGCCTCGACGCTGCGCGACCTCGTGCATCGCTATCAGGTGGTCGTCGTTGATGCCGGCGGTCGCGATTCGCGCGAAATGCGCTCCGCAATGGCCGTCGCGAATCTGCTGCTGGTTCCGACCAAGGCCAGTCAAGCCGACCTAGAGACGTTCTCGAAGGTTAACGAACTGATAGGCCTGGCACGCGGACTTAATCCCGAACTGAAGGCGGTGGCGCTCCTCTCAATCGCGCCGACCAACCCCGTAATTCGTGAGGTCGAGGACGCGCGAGAGCTACTAGCCGAATTCGACCAGCTTGAACTGGCCGATACGATTATTCGCGATCGCAAGGTCTATCGCGATGCCCTTCTTGCGGGCAAGGGCGTCATCGAACTCGACAACAGCCAAGCACGTGCGGAAATCCAGCTTCTGGCGCAGGAATTCTTCGAACTCAACTGACCGAATGCGTTATGACGAGCAAATTCAAACTTCAACCACACACCGCCCGGCCAGAACTGCGTCCGAACAGCCCAGAGGAATTTTCCAACGATGCCGGATTGGTTCACTCACAACAGCCGTCGCGGGCTCTAAAGCCGGTGCGCTTGAACATCGACCTAACGCCGGACTTTCATGAACGGGTGAAACGCCGCGCAGCCGATCTGCGGCTTACAGGCGCGCAGTATGTGCGGGAACTGATATTGAAGGATCTGCACGACCGAATACTGGAGTAACGCAGCTCCACGTTGAGTTGCGTTACTCAACTCAGATCCAAGGAGCGTAGCGGCACGACGATCGGTCGGCACCGACTGTCGTGCCTGACCACAACCGAGATCTACTTCGGAGATCGCGATCATGGCTGCATCGATTCTACCCCTCGCATTGCGCTATTTGGACGGATTGCCGGTTGATAGCGACCTGTCACTAACACTTGAAGTGGAAGATCTCACGTCGATGCCTGCGCAACGAATCGAAGAGGTGATCGCCGAGATACCACCAGGCGAAATGCGCGGCTTCTTTTATGGCGTTCTCCTCATGCGAAACATGATCGATGCCTGTATGGGGATGCCAGCATGAAAGCTGCCGTTATATGCGTCGCGCTGCTTGCAGCGTCACCGCTGGCAACGGCTCAATCGGTTAGTGACCCTCTCGGCGTCGAAGTCGGTCAGCCGCCGGAGATCGTCCAGATTTGGGAAGACTTTTACAACCAGCAAACCATGGATGTTGAGGTCATTGACGGAATCTGCGTGCAAACGCCCATGTCGATGCGCCAGTTCTTTAACTTCCACCGCACCAAATAGATCGGATACTCATTAGAACAAGGGCTAAGGCAATGCAGCGTCTTTGTGATTTTACTCATCTAGTCGGGGCCATACCGCGCGTCATGCGGAGACGCCGAGCACGCGGAGGGCTTACGCACCAACAGTTCGTAGACGCGTGCGTCATCTTCGAAATAGGAGCTTTCGCACATTGCTTTCTTTTTTCTGCCGTGTGGTGGGCGCGAAGCCATCATGAGTGGACGAACTGGCTCGGCGTAGGCCTGGCCGCCGCATGCGCGGCTTCTTATTGGGCACTCCTTGCGAAGCAAGCTTACGCCCGGCTTGAAAATGAAGTTGCGAAGGAGATCAAGCAATGAACAAGCTCAAGCGGGCTGCAGTCGCGATACCGCTTCTGCTGATCTCAGCAACGTCCTTTTCTCAATCGTCGGTGTCGATAGGCGACATCCAGAACGCCGCAAACCGAAGTGGCGACAAGTCGATGTCGCTGCTGGAACTGGTCTACGGGGCGGTGGTACACAACCCGCTTGCGACCGGTGGCGGGTCGGGAGGCATGCTTGCGCAAATGTTCCTCGTGCTGAACTCGTGCATGCTCGCGGTCGGTGCGATCTGGGCCATGTATCACTTTGGTTCCGCGATGATAGCGACCGGGCAGGACGGTGAATTCATGGGGCAGAAGAAATCGTCACCATGGTTCATCATCCGCTTGGGCGCGGGCTTCGCTGGCCTCGTTCCTATGTTCGGCGGCTACTGCGGCGCACAGATGGTGATGCTGTGGGGAACAATGCTCGGCGTTGGCATTGCGAACCTGTCGCTCGACGCGGCGGTTTCAGTGATCAACAGCGGTGGCTCGATGATCGCAACGCCAGCTTCGCCTCAGGCCACCACACTGGCGAAAGCTCTCTTCGAAGCGAACCTGTGTGCGCAGGCGGCTAACACGGCGATCGCGAACATGCCGAACGACAGCGGCGTGTCCGTCGATCCGGCCGAGAATTTCACCGCGATCACGACGAGCAACAAGGTTGTGCTCATGAATCAACGCGGCCTTTCCTGTGGCGGAGCGGAGATCGACATTACACAACCGCCGACGCTGCCATCGTATCACGGCATGGCCGTGTATTCGCTCGACCCCGGATCGATCTACTCGCAGATGGTCAGCGCACACCAGAGCGCATTGAGCACGCTCCAATCCGCGTTGTCTGCTGCTGCGCAAGCTTACGTGTCGTCCGTGAACGGGCAGACGCAGCCGGCAGATGCGCAGAACACGATCAATCGGGCCGCGCTCCAGTACCAGACTACGATTTCGCAGGCGATAACGAATTCCTCGACCGCAATCAGCGGACTCGCGAGCGTGATCCAATCGAACCTTCAACGCGACGGCTGGATCATGATGGGCGCGTGGTATCAGACTTTCGCGCAGGCCAACTCGCAAGTGACTACACTGGCAAACGCGACGGCGGCCGCTGTGCCGGGCACTGATGCCGACAACATGCCGTACCCGCAGCTATACCGGAAGGTCAGCGCGACCTATGCGCAGCAGAATCAACAAGACGCGTCGGTGGCCACTGCACAGAGTCGTACCAATCCGTCCGGAAGCGGCATTACGGGCCTGACGGACGCGAAGAGCATTTTCGGGAAGATCTTCGACGGCCAAGGCATGGTGAAGTGGGCGGTCAACCTGAACTCCGGTCAAGGGGCGGGAGGCACGACGAATCCGCTGATCGGCATGAAGAACCTTGGAGACTACATTCTCGACGCTGGTTGGACCGCGCTCGGCGCATATGCCGCCTTGAAGGGCTTGGAGGGGGCTTCGGACTCCAATGTTGGAAAGTTGATAGGCGTGGTCGGAGACGTGGCGACAGGAGGGATCGTCGGTGCCGCCAAGGGCGCGGCCAAAGGCGTCCTCGATGCGTTGGCACCGTTCGTCGTGGTCATGTGCATCACGTTGTTCTTTTTCGGCGCGATGCTGTCGATCTACATTCCGATGCTTCCGTTCATCATCTGGTTCAGCGGCGTATTGTCGTGGTACGCCGTCGTCGGTGAGTCGATGGTTGCGTCGCCGCTGTGGGCGATGACGCACCTCGACGGCGAAGGGGAGGGTATGGGCCAGCGGCCGACGCACGGCTACATCTTTTTGCTCAACGTCATGTTCCGGCCGGTATTCATGGAGATAGGCTTCGTCCTCGCGGGAGCCGGCATCGTCGTGCTTGGCACACTGCTGAACACGATGTTCGGCGTTGCCATGCAGAACGCTCAATACGACTCCACGACGGGCCTCGTGAGCATCATCGGCTACATCGTGCTCTATGTCGGCATGTGTCAGACGTTGTGCAACAGCACGTTCAGCCTGATTCACATCGTTCCCGACCAGGTGTTTTCTTGGGTCGGTGGCCAGATGGCGTCGCGGATGCCGGAACTGGAGGATCGTGTGAACCGGCTCTTCGGTGGAGGTCTCGGTCAAGCCGGCAATACGGCACGCGGCCAAGTGCCTGCAATTTTGGGAGGTAACGGCTCGCCCGCCGACCCGAAAGACGTTGATCGTATTCCCCGCGAACGCATGTAGCGAACGCCCCGTCGGCGCGAGGGATTTTCGTTGCGAGGTTGGCTACACCGGACGACGGCCAGACGCGATAACAGCGTCAAAGTCCTTGTCGTAGATCCGTTGGCGATTCTGCTGGACCATCAAGTAATTTGCGGGATCGGCCTTCGCCAATTCGCGGAGTGCCGCATCCTTTAATGCCTTGTTGCCTGCAAGGTTCGCCTCGGCGGCCAAGAGCTGCTGTTCGAGCTTTCTCGCATATGCTCGCCAGTCCGTCGCATTGCGCTCGGCGGCGAAAGCTCTGCCGAGCGCGACTCCGTTATCGCTCATTCCTCGCCCCCGTTCCGTTTTCGTTCGCTTTTCAATATATCGGGAACCCGGCGACCCTCGCAAGCGGCATCTCCACTCGACGCATCATGGCTGACACCGACAATCCGGCCCGTTTTCCGATCGAAATGAACAGGTCGGATACCATGCGACTTCAAATCGCGCACAGCTTCGGCGACGGCTTCATTGGCCCGCTTCAGAAATTCCGGGCTCCGCATATAGCGGCCTAGTTTGTCGGCTGGCATGGCGTGTTCTCCGTTTGTTACAAGCATACGCGGGTGCCCCGACCCTCGAAACTGTTGATTTCGCTTGCTGCACTGCCGTGGGATGCCGAAGATAGTGACAGCCGGCTCCCTGATTTGATTGGACGTTTTCATCAACGCCGTCACGACGGACGCGGTGGCGTGACATAGAAAGTCAAAATGTCCGCGGTTTGTGCCGACAAAAGTGCAACGTTCCGGACGGCCGCGCACCGGTCCGCGGAACCTTGAGACCTCAGCAATCGCGCGTCCGGCAATCTCGGCCCTACGGAATGCGAACGGGTGTTTCCGACCCCTAGGAGCCAATCGCCAACGCACTGTCAAGGTCTGCTTTGGAATCGACAGAAGTCGTCGCGTGCGTCAAAGCTTGGTCGTAAGTACTCCGCGACGCCTAGGGATGGTATTCAGAACTCGTTTTGCAGCGCTGAGCCATCAACATAGAGCCGATGCGGTACAAGCGGTGCTGCACCTGGCCCGAATGCAGCGCGACGTTCGGCACAAAGAAGGCGTCGATCGCCTGCGCGCGCGGACGGCTTTTTGCGCTCACGCAGTGGCCTCGCGCGTCAGTCGTCCACGCATCATCCATAAGGTTGCTCGGGGCGAACATATACAGTTGCTGCGTGTTGTTCATTGGCCGCGATAGAGCAACTTTAGATGCCACCGTGCGCGGCCATGAACATGGCGACGGCCGACCGGCAATAGGATTCGATTTCGTTGTCGTCCTTTGCTCTCGCCTCGTCGAAGCGTGCGATAAGCAGCAGATCGGAGCCTTTGAAAAGCGCGGCAAACAAGCGGGCGGCCCGAAGAGCATCGGGTACGTTCAGAATCGCTTTCGCGTGCAACTGACGCAACACGGCCTCGATTTGGGCGATGACATGGGCGGGCCCGGCTTCGTAATGGAGCTTGCTTAACGCCTTTTGATTCGTCTTGTCGGCCAAAACCATGGCTTCGACAGTGCGGACGTCCGGGCTCAACAGCGTGCGAAGCAGGGATGATCCCACCGCCATGAGCTGATCTTCTGCCGAACCGTCGACGCCTTCAGAAAGGGCCTGCGGTGCAAATTGATCGCAGCGGGCCACCATGGCCGCGCTGAACAGCGCCTCCTTGTTCTCGAAGTGCCGATAGATGCTGAGCTTGGATATCTTCGCGCGCTGGGCGACCTTATCCATGGTCGTCGCTTGAAAACCCAATTCCACAAAGAGTTCGCAGGCAGCGTCGACGATCGTTTGGCGAAGCGCCTCGTTGGCGGGCCGGCCGCGCCGGCCCTGACTATTTTCGATCACGACAATTCCAGTACTTGACAGTATTCAAATTCGTGCATTACGATACCACGCAGTATCGTAATGTGCAAGCCAAGGGTAGGCGATATCGCCGGCGGCCCGGGGAAACCTCATTTGGACGCCGGACGATATTGCACACCACGCCCAGGCCACCCCTCCATCCACAACACGGAGCCCATCAGCATGGATGACGTCATCATCATCGGAGGCAGTTTTGCCGGCCTCGCCGCCGCCCTGCAGCTCGGCCGTGCCCGCCGCAAGATCACCGTTCTCGATACCGGCCGGCCGCGCAACCGCTTTGCCGGCCACTCGCATGGGTTGCTCGGCCACGATCACAAGCCGCCGCTGGACATCCTGGTCGAGGCGCGGCAGCAGCTGGCGCGCTATCCAACGATCCGGCTGGTCAATGCCCGGGCCGAGAGCGTGTCTGGCGCCATCGACGATTTCTCCGTCCTGACTGGCGATGGCGAAAGCCTTGGGGCGCGCCGCCTGATCCTGAGCTATGGCGTCGCCGACCAGATACCGGATGTTCCGGGCTTTGCCGAAAGCTGGGGCACGTCCATCGTGCCCTGCCCCTATTGCGACGGCTTTGAAGTCGCCGGCCAGCATTGGGGCCTCGTTTGGTCCACCCCGCAGTCGTACCAGTCTGCCAGGCTGTTCCGCGATTGGACTGACAAGTTGACTATCTTCACCGATGGTCATGACATTGCGCCCGATATTCAGGCCGATCTGGCGCGCCGCACCATACCTCTCGTCGATGGCCGGATCGTCGAGATCGCCCACCAGAACGGCCATATCACCACCGTCAATCTCGATACCCGCCGCAACGTCGCGGTCGACGTCCTGTTCGCCCATCCGCGCAATAAGCCGTCCGCAAGCCTGCACGAATCACTGGGCCTCGCCGCGGTCGATACGCCCACCGGCATCGTCCTCAAGGCCGACGAGCGCCGCCAAACCAGTATGCCCGGCATCTACGCCGCCGGCGACCTCACCACGCCCTTCTTGCCCTCGGTCACCCAAGCATCATCGCAGGGCGCGATGGCGGGCATCTTCGCCCAGCAGTCGATGGTGGTTTGAGAGCACAGATTCCCCAAAGGATAGGCGGGTGTTCCGATGAGAATGTGGCTGAGCCCCATTCGCTGATCAAAGAGTTGAGGAAGAGAACGATGTCGAAACAACCAATGAACAGCTTCGCTGGAAAATGGGCTCTGATCACCGGGGCATCGAGTGGTCTCGGCCTTGAATTCGCAGATCTACTGGCTGCGGAGAAAGTCAATCTCGTATTGGCGGCCCGACGGCAGGAGTCGATGGAAAAGCTTGCCTCCGATCTCCGCCGCAAATACGGAGTGGATTTGCTGGTCGAGGCGACCGATCTTGCCTCGCCGGGCGCGGCAAGCCGCTTGAAATGCAGTCTCGACGCGAGGGCGGTGACCGTCGACATCTTGTTGAACAACGCCGGATACGGCCTGCACGGCGACTTATTGGAAACGCCGATCGAGCGCACCGCGAACATGATCCAGCTCAACATCACGACGCTCACAGAGCTGACCTATCTCTTCGGCCGCGATATGGCCAGGCGGCGATCTGGACATATGCTTCTCGTCGCTAGCCTCATGGCCTTCCAACCCGTTCCCAGCTACGCTGCCTATGCGGCGACCAAGTCATATGTACTCGCCCTTGGCGAGGCCCTGCACGACGAACTTCGCCCGCATGGTGTGGTTGTTGCCACTCTCTGCCCGGGGCACACCGCGACGGGCTTCGATGAAGCAGCCGGCGCAACCACCTCGGCCATGCTGCGCCTCCTCACGATGAAGCCTCGTCCGGTCGCCGCGAGCGGTATTCGGGCATTGTTGCAAGGAAAGGCTATGGTTGTCGCGGGCCTGTCGAACAAGATGGCAGCCTTTTCAAATCGTCTGACGCCGCGATCAATGCAAAGGGCCACGTTGAAAAGAATAGTGGACGCTTAACTCCTGGAGCGCCGGCGTGTGGGGTTCCTCGAACAAGCGGGGGCTCTGACTGCGATGCGCGCTTTGGCATCGGACAGCTTAGTTAAGAGCGAATCGGAACAAGGAGATGACATGGCAGAGCAAAATGCCTATCAGATTGCCGACTGGAATGGTCAAAGCGGGGAGCGCTGGGTCGCCAACCAGGCCCGGCTCGACGCCATGGTGGCGGTGTTCGGTGAGGTCGCGATCGAAGCCGTTGCGCCCGCGGCGGGCGAGCGCGTGCTGGACGTCGGATGCGGCGCCGGCGCGTCGAGTCTGGCTCTGGCCGCCCGCGTCGGCGCGGGAGGGCAAGTGCTGGGCGTGGACATATCCGCACCGCTGATCGGCCGAGCGCGCGCGCTTGCGCCACAGGATGCGCCGGTCCTTTACCAGGTGGCCGACGCCAGCAGCGCCGATCTGTCCGAGGGCGCGTTCGACATCCTGTTCTCGCGTTTCGGCGTGATGTTCTTCGACGATCCGACAGCGGCGTTCGCCCATATGCGACGCGCACTGCGGCCAGGCGGGCGGGTCGCTTTCATCTGCTGGCGCGGCGCGGCCGAGAACGATTGGGTGCGCCTGCCGATGGGCGCGATCAAGGGCATCCTCCCGCCGAGCGCGCTGCCCGATCCCGAAGCGCCCGGCCCATTCTCGTTCGGCGACCGGGGTCGCGTGGCACGCATCCTGACGGCGGCCGGCTTCACCGATATCGCTATCGCGCCCTTCGATGCTTCCGTCCCGTTTGGCGAGGGCGGGACGCGGGACGCTGCGATCGACGACGCGGTGAAGATGACGCTCGAGGTCGGCCCGCTGTCGCGATCGCTCGCTGATAAGCCTGACGACATCCGCGCGCGCGCCTCGGCTGCGGTTCGTGCCGCCTTCGCGGGCCTCCCCGGCGAACGGTCGGTGATGATCAACGGCGCAGCGTGGATCGTCATGGCACGCAATCCGGCAAGCTGACAGGGATTAACAGGGGAGACGCCCCCGCTCGGTGGAGCGGGGCGTCTTTGGCCGCTCAGATAGTCAGGGGCCGTTCTGAGAAGGATTGTGTTGAAAAAGTCTGTCGACGCGCGGATTGTTCGGTATCCTGGAAGACATCGATCGACGGGAGTGATTCGTCATGATGGGTCAACTGGGCAGCGGACAAGACAAACTTTTCTACTCGTTCAACCTTGATAACCACGTCCCTCGCGAGCACCTGTTGAGAGGCATTGATCACTTCCTGGATCTGAGTGATCTACGCCGGCA
>NZ_CADIKI010000006.1 GCF_902859935.1 Paraburkholderia fynbosensis | reverse complement strand
GATGTTCACGCCGATCTTCGTGATCGCGCGCACGGCCGGCTGGAGTGCGCACATCATCGAGCAGCGTATCGACAACAAGATCATCCGGCCGAGCGCGAATTACACCGGACCCGACGATCTGCCGTTCGTGCCGCTTGCCAAACGCGTCTGACGCAACGGTGCTCGAAAGCGCATCTGTCAGCCGTTGAACGCGTAGCAGCAAATAAAGCAGCAAGGCCGCCGCGCAAGCGTTTCTTCTGCGTCGCGTCCTCTGAGCGTGATGCAATGAAGTTGGGCCTTGGCTTGCCGATACCCCGGGTCAAGGCCGCCTTTTTACGTGGCCGCAGCGGCGGCATAGTCGGCCGCTCGCCCAACGTAGCATGCAACGCATTCGAACGAACGGCCGCAAGCCAGCGAGCTAAACTACAACCATTGCCTGACCGGTCCGCAACCGAAGCGTCACCTGACAAGACGCGGCTGAGCGTGACCGATGCCGCCGTCGTCCCCGGCTCATTACTGTTGGTTCCTAAGCCATGAATACTGCAAACCGCAAACGCCTTCCCGGCACCCAGCTCGATTTCTTCGACACGCGTGCCGCGGTCGACGCGATCCGGCCCGGCGCGTACGACACGCTGCCGTACACGTCGCGCGTGCTGGCCGAAAATCTCGTGCGCCGCTGCGATCCGGCGACGCTCACCGCGTCGCTCGAGCAGATCATTGAGCGCAAGCGCGAGCTGGATTTTCCGTGGTTTCCGGCGCGCGTGGTGTGTCATGACATTCTCGGCCAGACCGCGCTAGTCGACCTCGCCGGCCTGCGCGATGCGATCGCCGCGCAAGGCGGCGACCCGGCGCTGGTCAATCCGGTGGTGCCGACGCAACTCGTGGTCGATCATTCGCTCGCGGTCGAATGCGGCGGTTTCGATCCGGATGCGTTCGCCAAGAACCGCGCGATCGAAGATCGCCGCAATGAAGACCGTTTCGATTTCATCAACTGGACCAAGCGCGCGTTTCAGAATGTCGACGTGATTCCGCCCGGCAACGGCATCCTGCATCAGATCAATCTCGAACGCATGAGCCCGGTCGTGCAGGTGAAAGACGGCGTGGCGTTCCCCGATACGCTGGTCGGCACCGATTCGCATACGCCGATGGTGGACGCGCTCGGCGTGATCGCGATCGGCGTGGGCGGGCTCGAAGCGGAAAGCGTGATGCTCGGCCGCGCGTCGTATATGCGCTTGCCGGATATCGTCGGCGTGGAGCTGACGGGCAAGCCGGGCGAGGGCATTACCGCCACCGACGTGGTGCTGTCGCTGACCGAATTCCTGCGCAAGGAAAAGGTGGTCGGCGCGTACCTCGAATTCTATGGCGAAGGCACGAGCAAGCTGACGCTCGGCGACCGCGCGACCATCGCCAACATGGCGCCCGAATTCGGCGCGACGGCCGCGATGTTCTACATCGACGAGCAGACCATCAAGTATCTGAAGCTCACGGGCCGCGATGATCAACTCGTCGAGCTCGTGCAAGCGTATGCGAAAGAAACCGGCCTGTGGGCCGACACGCTGAAGCACGCCCAGTATGAACGGGTGCTGACGTTCGATCTGTCGAGCGTGGTGCGTACATTGGCCGGGCCGTCGAATCCGCATCGCCGCTTGCCGGTTTCGGAACTGGCGGCGCGCGGCATCAGCGGCAAGGTGGAGAACGAGCCGGGACTGATGCCCGACGGCGCGGTGATCATCGCCGCGATCACCAGCTGCACGAACACCAACAACCCGCGCAACATGATCGCCGCCGGCCTGATCGCGCGCAACGCGAACCGTCGCGGACTGACGCGCAGGCCGTGGGCGAAGACCTCGCTTGCGCCGGGCTCGAAGGCGGTCACGTTGTATCTCGAGGAGGCGGGGCTGCTGCCCGAGCTGGAGAAGCTCGGCTTCGGCGTGGTCGCGTATGCGTGCACATCGTGCAATGGCATGTCGGGTGCCCTTGATCCGATGATCCAGAAAGAAGTGGTCGAGCGCGATCTGTATGCGACCGCCGTGCTGTCGGGCAACCGCAACTTCGACGGCCGCATTCATCCGTACGCGAAGCAGGCGTTTCTCGCCTCGCCGCCGCTGGTCGTCGCGTATGCGATTGCGGGCACGATCCGCTTCGACATCGAGAAAGACGTGCTCGGCATCGACGCCGACGGCCATGCCGTGACGCTGAAGGACATCTGGCCGTCGGATGAAGAGATCGACGCGATCGTCGCGTCGAGCGTGAAGCCGGAGCAGTTCCGCAAGGTGTACGAACCGATGTTCACGGCCTCCGTCGATTCAGGCGAACGAGCCAACCCGCTGTACGACTGGCGCGAGATGAGCACCTACATTCGCCGTCCGCCGTATTGGGAAGGGGCGCTTGCCGGTGAGCGCACGCTCAGGGGCATGCGCCCGCTGGCGGTGCTCGGAGACAACATCACGACGGACCACCTGTCGCCGTCGAACGCGATTCTGCCGGACAGCGCGAGCGGCGAATACCTCGCGAAAATGGGCCTGCCGGAAGAGGACTTCAATTCCTATGCGACTCACCGTGGCGATCATTTGACCGCGCAGCGCGCGACCTTTGCGAACCCGACGCTGAAGAACGAGATGGTGCTCGAGGATGGCAAGGTGAAAGCCGGATCGCTCGCGCGCATCGAGCCCGACGGCAAGGTTACGCGCATGTGGGAAGCGATCGAAACGTATATGGAACGCAAGCAGCCGCTGATCGTGATTGCCGGTGCCGACTACGGGCAGGGTTCGTCGCGCGACTGGGCGGCGAAGGGCGTGCGTCTGGCAGGCGCGGAAGCGATCGTCGCGGAAGGGTTCGAGCGTATTCACCGCACGAACCTCGTAGGCATGGGCGTGTTGCCGCTGGAGTTCAAACCCGGTGTGAACCGCCTCACGCTCGGCATCGACGGCACGGAGACGTTCGACGTGATCGGCGAGCGTAAGCCGCGTGCGGATCTGACGCTGGTGATTCAGCGCAGGGACGGTCAGCGCGTCGAGGTGCCGGTGACGTGCCGGCTCGATACCGCCGAGGAGGTTTCCATCTACGAAGCCGGCGGCGTGTTGCAACGCTTTGCGCAGGACTTTCTCGAGTCGTCGAAGGCGGCGGCTTGAGCGGGTTTATTTGCGTTTGATCGGTTCGATTTGATTGCGTCGCTGGTATCTCCGCAGCACGGCGAAGCAGTGATGAACATAATGCAGCATGGGCGGTGTGGCTTTCTTCTCAGGCCACGCCGCTCGCTCACATCAGGACAGGACATTCATGGCCCATAAACCGCAGATCAAGATTGCGGCCACCTACATGCGTGGCGGCACCAGCAAAGGCGTGTTCTTCCGCCTGCAGGATTTGCCCGAGGCGGCTCAGGTATCCGGCGCCGCGCGCGACGCGCTGCTGATGCGCGTGATCGGCAGCCCCGATCCGTATGGCAAGCAGATCGACGGCATGGGCGGCGCGACGTCGAGCACCAGCAAGACGGTGATCATCGCTAAAAGCAGCCGGCCCGATCACGACGTGGATTACCTGTTCGGCCAGGTATCGATCGACAAAGCCTTCGTCGACTGGAGCGGCAATTGCGGCAATCTTTCCGCCGCCGTCGGGCCGTTCGCGATCAGCGCGGGGCTCGTCGACGCGAGCCGCATTCCGCGCGACGGCGTGGCCGCCGTGCGCATCTGGCAGGCCAACATCGGGAAGACGATCATCGGGCACGTGCCGATGAGCGATGGGGCCGTGCAGGAAACCGGCGAGTTCGAACTCGACGGCGTGACCTTTCCCGCGGCGGAAGTCCCGCTCGAATTCATGGACCCGGCTGCGGAGGAAGAGGGCGCGGGCGGCTCGATGTTCCCCACCGGCAATCTGGTCGACGACCTCGACGTGCCCGGCGTCGGCACGCTCAAGGCGACGATGATCAACGCGGGCATTCCAACCATCTTCGTGGAGGCACACGCGATCGGCTACACGGGCACGGAGTTGCAGGACGCGATCAATAGCGACGAGAAGGCGCTTGCGATGTTCGAAACCATCCGCGCGCACGGCGCGCTGCGCATGGGTCTCATCAAGCATCTCGACGAGATCGCGACGCGGCAGCATACGCCGAAGGTCGCGTTCGTCGCGAAGCCGGCCGATTACGTGGCGTCGAGCGGCAAACGCGTCGGTGCGGGCGACATCGATCTGCTCGTGCGGGCGATGTCGATGGGCAAGCTGCATCACGCGATGATGGGCACGGCGGCGGTAGCGATCGGCACGGCGGCGGCGATTTCGGGCACGCTCGTGAATCTGGCGGCGGGCGGCGGCGAGCGTGAGGCGGTGCGCTTCGGGCATCCGTCGGGCACGCTGCGGGTGGGTGCGCAAGCGAGCCGCCGGGATGGCGAATGGACGGTGACGAAGGCCATGATGAGCCGCAGCGCGCGCGTGTTGATGGAAGGGTGGGTGCGGGTGCCGCAGGAGGGATGAGCCCCGGCTGCCTGGCGTACCGCTCAGGCATGTGATCGCTACACGGTTGCGGAGGGCTCCATGAAAGTCAAAAGAATCGTTGCGAATATCGGCACGCAAGCGGTGGATGATGCAAAGCGTTTTTACCAGCAGATATTCGGCCTCGATCTGCTGATGGATCTTGGCTGGATCGCAACGTACGGGTCTTCCGAAACGATGACTGTGCAGATCAGCTTCGCGTCACAGGGAGGATCGGACACGCCTGTGCCCGATCTGTCGATCGAAGTCGACGATCTAGCCGCCGCGCTCGAACGCGTGAAGGGGGCGGCCATTCCGATCGAGTATGGACCGGTCGACGAACCGTGGGGCGTGCGGCGCTTCTTTGTGCGCGATCCGTTTGGCAAGCTCGTCAATGTGCTTGTGCACGTGTGACATGACGTGCAGTGTGGATCGCGCTGGCCTGTCGTTCACGCTTGCACTGCAGCCGCCGCCGCAAAAGCCCTGAAATTCTCGGGCGTGGCGAAGGCCAGATACTGTTGCTGCATTTCTTCCGTCAGTACTTCGATCATCATGCTGTCTTCGATCCACGATTCGATCACATAGAAGAAGTTGTGACCGCACGTTCGGAGGAATTTGAAGTGTTCGATATACATCAGTGCCGGCCGCCGATGAAAGGACGAGCTTCGCGACATCTCATCGGAGAGCCGGGCGAGCGTTGTCGGCTTAGAGCGGGTGAAGCTTGCCGTTGAGATCCATCGACCACTTCGATCCATCTCCAAACGTGAGGACGCCGTTTATCGCGTCGATATGAGTCGGCTTGCCGACCGGCTCTTTGTCTTTTCCGGCTCCGCCGACCACACGCGCCATGTCGGCGGAAGTCATTTCTTCATGGCGATGCAGTTCATCGATCCTGATTGCTTTCATGACGGTTCTCCTAAGGAAGGTTGCCTGATGAGCACGTTTATCGGTGCTCTCAGGCTGCATCGCATAGGCTGTGCCAATCACGCCTCATGGGCATCCATGCTGGATGAACAAGGGGCGTCGCCATGTTGAACCGGTAGTTCAATGCAAGAGTGGTGTAGCGCACCCAACAGTTGAAAAAATCCGCTGTCGGTGCGCGTGCGACAAGTTAGGGGCTCGAACGATTGCGCGGGCAGATAGGAACACCCGATCGCGTCGTTTTCCGTCTGCCGCCCGGCCCTCCCCCAACCACCCACACTCAATTCACATCCACCAGCACTCTCCCCTGAAACTTCCCGGCGAGCATGTCCGCGGCCGCGTCACGCACTTCAGCCAACGCGACCGTTTTCGACGTAATCCCGTCGAGCACCGACAGGGGCAAATCCCGCACGATCCGCTGCCATGCGTTGATCCGCTCTTTCGACGGCAACATGACCGAGTCCACGCCGATCAGTTTGACGCCGCGCAGAATGAAGGGCATGACGGTGGTCGGCAAATCGGCGCCGCCGGCCAGTCCGCACGCGGCGACGACGCCGCCGTAGTTCATCTCGGCCAGCACGCGCGCGAGCACTTTCGACCCGACCGTGTCGATTGCCGCGGCCCAGCGCTGGGCTTCCAGCGCGCGCGGCGGCTCGGCCCACTCGGGCCCGTCGATCACTTCCTGCGCGCCGAGGCGCTTCACGTAGTCGTGCTTGGCAGGATTGCCCGTGAGGGCGCTGACGTGATACCCGAGCTTGCTCAGGATCGCGACGGCCACGCTCCCCACGCCGCCAGCCGCGCCCGTCACCAGAACCGGGCCGCTTTGCGGCGTGATGCCCGCCGCTTCGAGCGCATTCACGCAGAGCATGCCGGTGAAGCCCGCGGTGCCGATCATCATTGCCTGCCGCGTGCTCAAGCCGGCCGGCAGCGGCACGAGCCAGTCGCCGCGCACGCGCTGGTACTGGCTGTAGCCGCCCCAGTATTTCTCGCCGACGCTCCAGCCGGTGAGCACGACTTTCTGGCCCACGTCGAGATTCGGATTGGCGGTTTCGACCACTGTCCCCGCGAAATCGACACCGGGCACGAGTGGCCATGTTTTGACGATCTTCCCCGTGCCGGTGACCGCGAGCGCGTCCTTGAAGTTGATCGTCGAAAAGTCGATCTTGACGAGCGTGTCCTCGTTGGGCAGCGCGTCGAACGACAGTGTTTCGATCGTGGCCTTGGTCTTCCTGTCTTCTTCGCGAAGCAGCATTGCGTTGAAAGTCTGTACCGACATATGAGTGATCCCCCAGTAGTTCAAAAGGAAAAGATTGTGGTTCGCGACATCAGCGGGCGAAGCGCCGGTCGCGCCATTGGATGGCTTCGCGCATGCCCTGTTCGCGTGCGACCGCCATGAACGCCTTCTTGTCGGGTGAACCGACGGATTCGATCGCGTGGTCGAGATCGAGCGCGTGTTGCAGCGCGGCCTTCATGCCGCGCGCTTCGAAACTGTGATTGATCGCGGCCTTCGTCACGCGCACGAGGTTGGGGTCGATCACCGACATGGTGTGCGCGATCCGCAGCGCTTCGCCGACATGCTCGCCTTCCGGCACGATGCGATTGACGAGCCCCAGTTCGCGCGCGGACTGCGCATCGATACGGTCGAGCCCGGTCAGGATGATTTCCTTTGCCTGTTTCGGGTTGGTCATCCACGGCAGCAGCATCGTGACGATGCCCGCGCCGAACTTCAATTCGGGCTCGCCGAAGATCGCATCGGGTGCGGCGACCGTGATATCGCAGGCTAGCGCGATCTCGAACGCGCCCGCGAGACACGCGCCGTGCACCGCTGCGATGGTCGGCTTCGGCGAATCCCAGAAACGCATGGTGGTGTCGAAATCGCGCGCGAGGATTTCGCGCCACACCGCTTCGCCCTCGGGCCGTGCTTCCATCTGTTCCTTCAGATCGAATCCCGACGAGAACGCTTTGCCCGCGCCGCTGATCACGATCGCCTTGACGCTGTCGTCGGCCTCGGCGAGATCGAGCGCGGCGTTGATCTCCGTGAGCGACAGCTTGCCTAGCGCGTTCAGCCGTTCCGGCCGATTGAGCGTGATGTGCGCGACGTTCTGTTCAGCGGTGTAAAGCAGAGTGGAAAATTGAGTCATTGATCTGTTTTCCTATTGAACGTGACGAGTGAGCGGCACGAGCGTGCCAGTCGCCACCATGCTGCGCAATTCGCGGCGATCCGCTTTGCCAGTGCGGCCGACCGGCAGCGCATCGGCCTCGTAGAAGAAATCGGGAACCTTGTATTTTTCGAGCTTCAGACAAAGAAACGCGCGCAACGCGCCGACGTCCAGCACATTGCCCGAGCAGGGCACGACCAGCGCGTGAATCCGTTCGCCGAGAATGTCGTCGGGCGCGCCTACCGCCATCGCGGCGCCTACGCCTTCGAACATCGTGATGGCCTGCTCGATCTCCATCGGCGTGACCTTGTTGCCGCCGCGCACGATCAATTCCTTCTGACGCCCCATCAATTGCACGTCGCCATCTGCGGTGGTGACCGCCAGGTCGCCGGTGCGGAACCACGTGTGCACGAAGGCAGCGGCAGTGAGTTGCGGCTCGTCGAGATAACCGCGCATCAGATACGGGCTACGCAACTGCAATTCGCCTATCGTGCCGGGCGGCACGCGCGTTTGCGTTTCATCGACGACGCGATATTCGACGTGGCTCGACGGCAAGCCGAGCGACGTCGGCTTCGTGCGCCGATAGTTCGGAAACTGGAAGAAGTCGCAGGTCGAAGTTTCAGTGAGGCCGAAAATGTTGATGAGGTCCGCGTTCGGAAACAGGGTTTCGATCTGAGTGGCGAGCTGTTCGCTTAGCTGTTCGCCGCCGGTGAGAATCTGCCGCAGGTCGGGACATGCGAATGCGTGCGCATTGCGGCTGGCCGTGGGCACCGCCGCAAGCAGCGCGCGCAGCATGGTAGGCACGACGCCGACCCGATGGATGGTCCGCTCGCGCAATTGCGCAAGCAGCAGTGCCGGTTCGAACTTCTGCGGCAACACGAGGGTGCCGCCGCCCAGCAGCGTCAGCAGGCTGACCCAGATGCCGAAACTGAACGTGATGTTCAGTAGCAGCAAGGTGCGCTCGGTCTTGCGGAAGTGGATCATCGCGTCGATCGAGAGCAGCTTCGCGGAGAACGCCTGATGGGTGACCACGACGCCTT
Source organism: Paraburkholderia fynbosensis (assembly GCF_902859935.1). Taxonomy (GTDB): domain Bacteria; phylum Pseudomonadota; class Gammaproteobacteria; order Burkholderiales; family Burkholderiaceae; genus Paraburkholderia; species Paraburkholderia fynbosensis. The sequence goes on along the minus strand of NZ_CADIKI010000006.1, from coordinate 376,570 downwards.
TGGGCGCGCCCGTCGAGCCGGATGTGAAGATGATCAGTGCGGCGTCGTCGAGTTGCGCGCGTGGCGCGGGTGCGCTGGCGTTCGCGCCGATGCGTTCGATCGCGTCCTGTTCGCCGCTGAATGCCTGCGGAACGTCGACAGCGAAGCGCGCCTGTGTCCTGTCCAGAATCCGCGCGGTGACGGCCTCAGGCGACGTGCGGTGAATCGGCACCGCGACGCAGCCCGCAAGCCATACACCGAGCAATCCGGCGAAGTCATGCGGCTGATTCGACACCCGCACGTGCACCGGCTCGTTTCTGTCGACGCCGAGCTTGCCGAGCGCGGCCGCGAGCGCCGTCGCGGTGTCGAGCAGGCCCTCGTAGGTGACGGCTGCGCTGGGCGCGTCGATTGCGAGCGCGCCCTGATGCTGGCGGCACGCTGCTGCAATGAGCGCGCCGAGGTTGCCTATGTTGTTCATGATGAGTCGTCTTGAATAGGAGTTCGATTGAACCGGAGGCCGTTCAGAAGCCGGCCGACAGGCCGCTCAATGCCCGAACATGAGCAGCGTTGCGCCCATCACCGCGAACATCACGAAGAAGATGATGACCGTGAAGCCCATGACCCGTCCCATCCCGACACCCGCGATGGCGAGCAGCGGAATGACCCACATCGGCTGGATCATGTCGGCGACGCCCTCGCCAAGCGCGACCGAAATCGCCACCGCGCTTTGCGACACGTGCAGATGTTCGGCGGCGGGTACGACGAACGGCGCCTGCACGATCCAGTGACCGCCCGCGCTCGGCACGAACATGCTGATCAGTGTGGACGACACGAAGCTCCAGAAGGGCAGCGTCTGCGTGGTGGAAAACCCGATGAACCACTGCGCGATCACATCCGCGAGACCGGTGGCCGTCATGATCCCCATGATGCCGCCGTAGATCGGGAACTGCAGCAGGATTGGGCCCGCCACGCGCGCGGCGTTGTTGATTGCGCGCAGATAGGCCTTCGGGGTCCAGTGCGTGACGAGGCCGAGCAGCAGGAAGATCATCACCAGCATGTTCAGGTCCATCGTGAACGCATTGCGCGCCACCTTCAATCCGATATATCCCACCCCCAACGCGACGAGCACGAGATTGAGCAGCCACGCGTTGTCGAGTTTGCCGGCGACCGTTCTGGCTGGCGCTTCGTCGGACTGGACGGTGTCCTCGGCGATCAGGCGCGCCGGGTCGGCAACGATCGACTCATGCTCACGCGGCATCATGATGCGAAACACCACCGGCACGGCGACGGCCAGCACGAGCACCGGAATGTAGTTGAGCGGGGAGAACAGGAAGTCTTTCATCGGCAGCACGTCGCCGGTGACTTTCTCGATCAGGTTCATCGGCGAACCGCGCGTCGCGCTCAAGAGCGCAATCGAACTCGATATGCCGCACACGTAGAAGGACCAGCCCGCGTAAGCGGCGGCGACGAGCCAGGCGAAATCGACGCGAATCCGCTTGGCGATTTCGCGCGCGAACAGCGCCGATACGACGAGGCCGACGGCCCAGTTCAGCATGCCGCCCACCATCGACACGAAAAACGTGAGCGTCATCGCGCCGGCTGCGGTGGTCGGCAACGAGGCGATGCGGCGTAACAGTTTCGATACCGGCTTCGAGGTGGAGAGCGCGTGGCCGGTGACCAGTGTGAGCGCGACGAGAAAAGCGAAGCTGGCGATCTTGAACACGCCGTCGTACCAGCTTGTCAGCACCTCGGGAACCGAGGCTTTCGGCGCGATGGCGAAGGCGAGCGCGCAGGTCAGAACGGTGAGCAGGATCGCGATGACGAACGGGTCGGGCATCACGCGCTCGACGAGGACCACGCACAGCCGGGTGATTCTCTGTAGACCGAAAGACCCTGCCCGGTTGCTGCTGGCGAGCGGGCGCGCATCCGCGTTCAACTTTTCCATGTCGTGTCTCCGTTGTCTTACTCCAGTCCATGCAGTGCAGGCAGGTCCGCTGAAGCCCTGCCCGCCGTCGATGCCGGTTTGTAGACGACCGGTCAGTTAGGATTTATAGCCACTAGTTGACTGGTCGTCTACAAAAAACTATAGTGGCTCGGGTAAGTCCCGATCACGTGACATGACGGGACCATCGAGACAACAATGGCGCGTCGCGCAGGCCGGGCGAAAGAACGGGCCGGAGGAGGCAGGATGGAGGACAGGCTGGATGCTGCGGGCACGGCGAATACGGCGAACGCAGCCGCGATCGCGGCGCGGGCGAATCGCGCCGTGCTGGTGATCGCCGTGGCTCAACTGCTGGGCACATCGCTATGGTTCAGCGCGAATGGCGCGATGCACGACCTGCAGACAGCATGGCAATTGAACGCATCCGGGATCGGCTGGCTGACGAATGCGGTGCAGGCCGGCTTTATCGTCGGCACATTGCTCTCGGCGACGACAGGACTCGCGGACCGTGTCTCTGCCAGCAAGGTATTTGCGGTGTGCGGCGTGCTCGGCGCCACGCTCAACGCGCTGTTTGCGCTCTGCAGCAGCGGACTGGCTTCGGCAATCGGGTTCCGCTTCGGCGTGGGGGTCGCGCTGGCCGGCATCTATCCGCTGGGAATGAAGCTGCTGGTGTCGTGGGACCCGCGCCGTGCCGCGCAAACACTCGCGTTGCTGGTCGCCATGCTGACACTCGGTACGGCATCGGTGCATGCGATACGGGCGTTGTTTGCGACCGTTCCCTGGCAGACCGTGGTGCTGGCGTCGTCGGTGCTCGCGGTGATCGGCGCGCTGCTGGTCTTCGTGCTCGGCGAAGGACCGCACGCGCGACGCGCCGGCAACCGGCGCGCGGGGTTGTCGGCGGGCGTGGGGCAAGTCCTGCGCATCAGCGAGTTTCGCGCGGCCGCGCTCGGCTACTTCGGGCATATGTGGGAGCTGTATGCGTTCTGGACGCTCACGCCGCTGCTGGTGCAGCGGGCTTTCGCAGGCAGCGCGCAGGTGTCCGCAAGTGCCGTCGCGCTCTGGTCGTTTCTGATCATCGCGATCGGCGCGATAGGATGCCTGCTCGGCGGCAGGCTCAGCAAGTCGATCGGCAGCGCGCGCACCGCCGCGCTCGCGTTGACGATATCGGGCACGCTGTGCGCCGTCTACCCGTTGTCGTCGGCGTTGGGTACTGCGGGGCAACTCGCGCTGTTGCTGGTGTGGGGCATCAGCGTGATCGCCGATTCGCCGCAGTTCTCCGCCTTGTCGGTCAAGGCTTGTCCCGCCGATAAGATCGGCGGCGCGCTGACCTTGCAGAACAGCTTTGGCTTTTTCCTGTCGGCGTGTTCGATCCTGTGGTCGACGAGTGCCTATCATTCGCTCGATGCACGGGTCGCCTGGCTGCTGCTGCCCGGCCCGATCATCGGCTTGATCGCGATGAGGCCGCTGCTTCGCAAGCGGCCGCCATGGTGAACGGCATGTGACGTGCTTGCCGACCAGCGCACGCCCAGGCAACGCAAGTACACATTCGCAGACTTCAGCAGTTTCAGCAGTCAATGACGAGAGGACATAAAAATGGCGACCGCAACAACTAGGCGCGACAACGGCCGACGCGCCGAACTGATACGCATCGGCGTAGCCATCCTCACGGAGAAGGGCTTCTACAACTTCTCGCTAGACGAGCTGGTCGCGTTGGCTGGGGTGCCTAAGGGCTCGTTTCACTACTACTTCAATAGCAAGGACGCGTACGCGCTGGAAGTGATCGAGAGCTATGCCGCGTACTTTGCACGCAAGCTCGACCGGCATCTCGGCGACACCACGCTCGATCCGATCAAGCGCATCGAAGCGTTCGCCGAAGACGCGGCCAGCGGCATGGAGCGCTTCGACTTCAAGCGCGGCTGTCTGGTAGGCAATCTCAGTCAGGAACTCGCCGCGCTCGATGAAACGTTTCGCGCGGCGTTGCTGAACGTGATTCAGGACTGGCGCCGGCGCATCCAGGCCTGTCTCGACGAGGCCAAGGAGGCTGGCCAGATTCGCGCGGATGCGGATACGGCGGCGCTCGCCCGGTTCTTCTGGAATGCGTGGGAAGGCGCGGTGTTGTGCTCGAAACTGGAGAAGTCACGCGCGCCGCTGGACGACGCGAGCGAGGCGTTCATCGCACAACTGACATGCGCGGCGAAACGCGTGGAGCACCGGGATTTTTTGAAGTGATGCCCGTGCCGCAGGGTGGTGTCATCATGGACGACAGCACATCGGGCAGCGCACACTTTGCCGCATGCCCCACGCCCAACCCGGCGGCGTCGGGCGTACGCGCCACTTACTTGCTGCTTACTTCCCGCCGTGCTTCGCCTGCCACCGGCGCATGAAGGCGATCTCATCGTGCTGCGCCTTGATGATGTTCTGCGCGAGGCGCTTGATCTCCGGGTCCTTGCCGTATTTCAACTCCACCTGCGCCATTTCGATCGCCCCCTGATGATGCGGAATCATGTGGGCGACGAAGTCCTTGTCGGCGTCCCCCACATAATCGGGGGCGCTCATGTCCTGCATCATTTTGTCGTCGGCGGCCTTGAACGCTTGCGTCGATTCGCCTGAATCCGCATGCTCCGAGCCGGACATGTGCATGCCGTGCATCGCGGGCGCTTGCTGCGCGTGGACCGGCATGGCCGCCACGGCGAACGTCAAGCCGCTGAACAAACAAAGAGCACGAAATGCGCGAAGGTTTTTCATAGTGGGATGTCCGTTGGTAAGGAGTGTCTCGAGTGATCTGCTGCCGGGAAGCGAAAGTTTAACCAGGCGCCGTGTGTTCCCGCAGGCATGCCGTTCAATTACCTGGAGAGGGATGAAAACCCGCCACCTCGATCATCTTGATGAGCCGCTGCCGGGACAGCGTCGAGATGACCTCGACGCGCTTGAGGGCGACGTCGAAGTCGAGCTCCGCGGCAGGGTCGAGACGGGTGACGGCGCGGCTGATTGCATTGGCGCATCCACCACACGCCATGTCGGGGATTGAAAATTCCATTTCCTGCTCCTGTCAGAAACCAGGCTCAAGCGTGGACCTTCCCACTGCGGTAAGGTCAAGCCCCTCTGACGAATGCCAGACGCCGAGCCGCGCAATCCAACCGACGGCGTGAAAGCTGTCAGCGAGCCAGTTCGATCGAGCAAGCGTCGGTGTGAGCGCGCCCGCGGCGCCTGCCGCATCAGACCGGGGCGCCGTGCGCGTCTGGTTCCTTGCAAGACTGCGCTACGGTGCTAACCGTGTCGTGGCGCAGCGCGCACATTTTATTTCACGGAATTTTTATACCGTCCCCAGCAATCGTTTCGCGGCCTTTATGGCGATGTCCCTAGAGTGGGCGACTGGCGTTTTGCCGTAAAGAAAGCAACGGATTTTGCTGGAGGCGGTATGGCATTCGATCAGACGAAGGGAAACGTGCGCGTCGAAGCGCGCGTGTTTCCCGCTCCGGGTCAGCGGTTCAAAGGCGCACTGCGCGTCGCGGTCACCCGGCGCGACAAGCAGATTCAGCGGATCACCGAACGCGGTTGCGGCCGCCCGGTGCGCAGCTTGGCAGCGGCGATGACGCTGGCCGAGCTCGAAGCTCGCCGCTTGCTGGGACTCGGCCTGTCATGAGACCGTCGTCGAGATCCATCATGAAGTTTCGTGGGCTGTGCAAGGTCGTCGCCATTGCCTTCGTCACCAATCAGGTGCTCACGACCATCTTCACCTATGCCGCGCAGCAGCTCGACTCGGCGCTGCCGCATGACACGATCTGGCTGTTCAGTTGCGTGACGTCGGGACTGGTGACGCTCTGGCTGCAAGCCGATGCGCGGCGCGCGTTCAGTTTCGCGCGCGAGAAGGGGTTCGTGAAAAAGAGCGGCGAAAAAAGCGGCGGGGCGGGGCAGCAGGTGCAAATCGCCGAAGACTGTCCGAAACGCTGGCTGGTGATCCTGCATATCGAGTTGAATCCTGCTGCGATGCAGACGTAGGCAGGCTGAGCAGAGCAGAGCGTCGGCAAGTGCAGGCCTATAATAAAAAGCCGCGTCGCGGGCTCACGACTCGCGAATCAGCCGGGCTGGAGAGTCCGCTGCCCGCCAACCGTACCGCTACTGCAAAGAGGCCGACAGCATGTATATCGCCATGAACCGCTTCAAAGTGACGCCTGGGTCCGAGGCCGCCTTCGAACATCTGTGGACGTCTCGTGACACACATCTGAAAGAGGTTCCGGGCTTCGTGGAATTTCATCTGCTGAGGGGACCGCAGAAGGAAGATCACGTTCTGTATTCCAGCCATACGATCTGGCGCGACCACGCGGCGTTCGAAGCGTGGACGAAATCGGAAGCCTTTCGCGCCGCGCATCGGAGCGCGGGCAACGAAAACCGCGTGCTCTATCTCGGGCACCCGGAATTCGAGGGCTTCGAAGTTATCCAGACAGTGAAGTAGTCGCTTTCAGGCAGTGTCCCGCATTGCACTCGCTATGGTCTCGGGAGTGGGCGGGACGTCGGCCTGGCCCAGGTTTAATTCAGCGCGTCATTTCACCCAGCACGGGGAACGTCTCCGCTGCCGTCAAGCAACCCGCACCAATCTCCGCTTCGACCGGACGGACGCGATCCAAACGCCCTTGCGTCCCAGCACGATTTCGCTCGCTGCGCGTCCGCCTGAGAGTCGCGCGGACGCGCCATTTTCTCCTTTTGACATTGCTTGACGGCCGGTTTTCAAGGCTATCTGGATAATCTGGTCCGGCGCGAAGGTTCGAGCAACGTCCCGGCTGAACCGGCCACACCTACTTTTTTCAATAGATCGCATTACTTATCGAGTGGGGATAGCCGTGAAAATCACGGATTGCCGCGCGCCTGCCTGATGGCGCGCCGTTACCGTTCGGCGCGAGCGTATACGAGGGCCCGACTCGGCGGTCGCGGGCAATTCGAACCAGTGGCTGGTCGGGGCGTCGTCGAGCATGACGCGCATTGCGCTGTGCGCGCAGTGGATTTCGGCGGGCACGATGGGTGCGGGCACGGTAAACGGAATCGCGACGTTCACGATGAGCTACCAGTGAACGCGTTGCGTAGGGAGCCTATGCGCGTGTGCCGACGCGCAAATCGTGCATACGGTATTCTTTTACGACTCGAACGGCGAGTGGGTGCTTGTTGCGAGGCAAGCACCGAGCGTTGCACGCCACGCCACCGAAGCGTGCTTGCAAAGCGCGTGCGTCATGTAAGGCAGGCACGTCGCTCACCAGGCCCACGCAGCCCGACAAAGCTCACGAAAGGAAACAAACATGAAAGCCGTCAAGATCGGTTCGCCTGCCAGCGTGGCGAACCTCCAGGTGGTCGATCTCCCCGATCCCGGTCAACCCGCGGCGGGCCAGATTCGCGTGCGCATTCACGCGAATTCGTTGAACTTCCACGACTTTGGCGTGGTGAACGGCAACCTGCCTGCTGAAGCGGGCCGCATTCCGATGGCGGACGGCGCGGGCGTCGTCGAAGCAGTCGGCGAGGGCGTCAGCGGCTTCAACGCGGGCGATCACGTCGTGTCGTGCTTCTTCCCATTCTGGGAAAACGGCCCGCCGGCAATCGCCGATTTCTCGACCACGCCTGGCGACGGCGTCGATGGTTACGCACGCGAAGTCGTCGTCCTGCCAAGCCGCTACTTCACGCACGCGCCGCGCGGCTACAGTCACGCCGAAGCCGCCACGCTGACCACGGCCGGGCTGACCGCGTGGCGCGCGCTGGTCGTCGACGGGCAGTTGAAGGCGGGCAGCACAGTGCTCGTACTCGGCACGGGCGGCGTGTCGATCTTCGGCTTGCAGATCGCCAAGGCGATGGGCGCGTCGGTGATCGCGACGTCGTCATCGGAGGCGAAACTGGCAAAGCTGCGCGAGCTCGGGGCGGAACACACGATCAACTATCGCGACAATCCCGAGTGGGGCAAGCAGGTTCGTCAGTTGACGGGCGGGCGCGGTGTCGATCACGTGATCGAAGTGGGCGGTCCGGGCACTTTGCCGCAATCGATCACCGCTTGCCGGATCGGCGGCCATATTGCGCTGATCGGCGTGTTGACCGGACGCGCGGGCCCGGTGCCGACGGCGGCGTTGATGGCGAGGCAGCAGCGTTTGCAGGGGTTGATCGTCGGCAGCCGCCAGGATCAGCTCGACATGATTCGCGCGCTGGAAGTGACGGGCATCAAGCCGGTGATCGACAGCACGTTCACGCTCGACAAGCTCGGTGACGCCTTCAGGCACGAGGAATCGGGCGCTCACTTCGGGAAAATCTGCGTGGCCGTGTGAGTTGTGCACTCGGCAGGCGAGCGTGGCGCGCCAAGGTTCGCGGTGCCACGCCCGCTTCTGCCGCCATTGACATGAGCGGCGGCGCGCAATGCTCCGCTAGCCACACCTCGCAAGCTCGGCGAAGCTGATGCTGGTCGCCTCGCATGCTTGAGTAAAAGCCGCGTCGTAGTTCGTGAAAAAGACGGTGCGGGTTCGGGCCAGCGTCTTGAACAGATCGGCGAGCACGGCGCGTGCGCTCGCATCGAGTCCGGCGACCGGCTCATCTGCAATCACCACGCTGGTTTCGCCAAGCGCGGCTGCCGTCAGGAAAAACTTCTTGCGGCTGCCGAACGACATCTGCTCGAAGCGCTTGTCGAGATGTGGTGTGAGACCGAAGCGATCGGCCAGATCGAGCGTGTCGCTCCCGACAGTCGTCTTTCTCTCCGACGCCACATAGCTCAGGTACTCGCGGCCAGTTCGGTCCGGCGAGGGCATGCAATCTTCAGGTACATACGTGAGCACGCCCTTCGCGGCGAGCGGCGCACTGCGCAGCGAATGGCCACCGAGCCACACTTCGCCAGCGTCGGCTACCAGCGTGCCGGCGAGGATGCCGAGCAGGGTCGATTTGCCGGTGCCAGATTCATCGTTTAACGCGATGCATCCCGACGCGACGTCGTAATGCAGGTCCTCGAAGATGACGCGTTCGCTGTACTGCTTGCTGAGGTGGTCGAATCGAAGCATGAGTTGGAGCGTGGGTCGGCGCGGCAAGGGCGCGTCGATGAGGTTGGCGGGTCGGCGTCGCGCCAGTGTAGCAGCGCCACGCGCGCCGATGCGCCCAGGTGTCGCGCTTGAATTCCCGCATCGGATCGTGAAGGCGATACCGGCGCTCGGTCATCAAGTTACGCGATGGCGCGCCGTTAATGACAGGAAACGACGGGAGACCGAAAGCGAGACCCGTAGTGTGCCCCCTTGCCACGCCTTTTTTTCCTTTAATCCTCAACGAACCCGCCGACCGCCACTCATGCATACTGCCGCCGGCACCCAGGCCCCGCCCTCCCGCGCCGAACTCCGGCGCATCATCATCGCGATCGTGATCGGCAACGGCTTCGTTGCTTATGACTTCACCGTCTATAGCTTTTCGGCCGTGATGATCGGCAAGCTGTTCTTCCCGTCGAGCAGTCCCGCGGCGTCGCTGTTGCTGTCGCTCGCCACCTTCGGCGCGGGCTTCGTGATGCGCCCACTCGGCGCGCTGATGATCGGCCACATCGCCGACAGCCGCGGCCGCAAGGCCGGTCTCACGGTATCGCTCGCACTGATGACGTTCGGCACGTGGCTAACCGCGTGCCTGCCGGGCTATGCGTCGATCGGTCCGGCGGCGACCGCGCTGATGGTGCTCGCGCGGCTGATGCAGGGGCTCGCGGCGGGCGGCGAGATCGGCCCCGCATCGGCCTCGCTGATGGAGTCGGCGGGTGACCGGCAGCGCTGCTTCATGGTGAGCTGGCGCGGCGCGAGCCAGGGCGCGGCCGCATTCGCCGCCGCGCTGGTCGGCGCGAGCACCACGGCGTTGCTGTCGCCCGCGGCGATGCTCGACTGGGGGTGGCGCGTCCCGTTCGCGCTGGGCGGCCTGATCGGCCCGGTCGGCTGGTATCTGCGACGCCGCATGCCGGCGGCCGTGCCGCGCCAGCGCGTGCGGCTCGACCCGCGGCGGCTGTTCGCGGAGCACCGGCGAGCACTCGTCTGCGGCATGCTGATGATGGCTGCGCCGTCGGTGGGTATCTACATCACCGTGTTCTACATGCCGGCCTACCTGGTTCGTACGCTGCATCGGCCGCCGGCGATCAGTTTGCTGACGGCCTGCCTGTCGGGCCTCGTGATTCTCGTGGTGACGCCGCTGGTCGCACGCGCGGCCGACCGGTTCGCGAGCCGCAAGACCTTGCAATACGCGTCGCTGTGGGCGTCGCTGCTGGCGGCGTGGCTCGCGTTCCGTGCACTGACCCACGGCGCGGGCGACCTCGCCGCGCTCGTCATCATCACCGCGTACGTGGCGCTGGCCGTCAACAACGCGGGCGCGGGTTCGGTGCTGATGATGGAGGCGTTCCCGGCGCAGCGGCGCGCGGCCGGGCTGTCGCTGATCTACAGCAGCGGCGTGGTTTTGTTCGGCGGCTTTTCGCCGTTTCTCGTCACATGGCTGATCGAGCGCACGGGCGATCCGATGATTCCGGCCTGGTATCTGATGGGCGCGACCGTGCTGACGCTGATCGCGCTGAAATCGTTTCCGGAGCAGGCGGCGCCCCTTGCCCGCGCCGACAGCCGCGCGGCCCGGCCATCCGTCTGAGCGCTACGCCGGCTGATGACGCTGCAGGTCCAGCGCGCGCACACGCATGTCCTGCGGGCTCATGTCGAAGGCGCGGCGAAACGCGCGGGTGAAATCGGACGCGCTGTTGAAGCCGAGTCCGTAGGCAATTTCCACGACGTGCCGATGCGGAAACCGGACCAGTTCGTCCGCCGCTTCCCGCAACCGGCGATGGCGGATATAGGCGCCGAGGCCGCCTTCATGCTCGAACCAGCGGTAGATCGTCGCGCGTTTCAGTTGCAGCGCCGCGACCACGCTGGTCGGCGTGAGGTCGGGCTGATGCAGGTTGGCTTCGACGTGACGGCGCACCCGTCCCATCAACGCGGCCTGCAGCGCGGCACGGTCCGTGCCGCTCAGATGCGCCGCCTTGCGAAAAGCCGCGAGCAGCAACTGCGCGCCGGTGTGCAGCGCCTCGATGGCGGCGGCCGGTTCGAGCGAGGGGATTTCGCGGGCGACCGCCGCGAGATGCTCGAGCACGACGCCCGCCAGCGGCGCCTCTTTCCGAACGATGCGGCCGTGAATCCCTGCGCCGTCGCGCCAGTCCTCGTCGACGAGCGCGGCCGGCACGAACAGGCTGAGTAGCCGGCTCTCGGGGCGTTCGGCGCGAAACGGCTGGTTCAGATCGAACGCGACGATGCCCTGCACCGAGCCCGGATCGCTGCGCTTCTTGCGCATGCCCGTCACGTGGCCGACTTCTCCGTCGAGAAAGAGCTGGAATACGTAATCGCGCCGCGTGTCGGTGGACACGCGGGCTACCGAGCGTTCCAGCAGCATCGGATCGGTGCGGCAGTCCGTCAACACCATCCCGCCGACCGCATAGAGGTCGATTTCACCGCGAAAGCCCCGCGTAAGTTGCTCCTTCGACGGCGGCGCGTCGACCACGTGCCCCACGCGCTGACGCCAGGCGAGGAATTGCTCGTCTGGCGCGAGTCCGCGCGTGCTGAAACGGCTCGTCGAAATGATCGAGCGAGAATCGGCGGCGGCAGCCGCGGCCAAGTGGGGCGGCAGTGAACGCTGGTTCATGAATCGGTTGGGGCGGCCAGCTAACGGTGGTTAACAGCGGTTAACAGCGGTTCCGGCGACGGGACGGCGGCAAGAGCCGATCAACGAATATTTTCTCGCCCGAGCGTCAAATATTGAGACAGATGGTAAAGCGTAACAAAAAAGCTGCGATATCGTCGCACGATTAGATTGCAGGTCGGTTTCGCCGACGGCGCCGCAGATTGGCTGGCTGACGCCCCGCACCGGAATCGCAACTGCGCAGACAAGCGCCGGCCCGTCGGGTACGGCGCAATGGGCGGCGTCCACGCTTTGCCAGCAGGCAAGACACGGGGTATGAACGATGAGCGGCACGATCAAGCAAGCGACCGCGCAACGCGGCGGGCGGCGTCCGGCCAATCTGGTGGACAGCCAGTTGGAACATCTTGAGAACATGGTCGAGTACGTCACGCGCGGGGGCGCGGTGCCATTGCAGCATGGATTCGACCACGAGTATTGGGAGAAACGCGTCCGGGCGCTCGAAGAGACGCATGAACTGATTGCGAGCCAGCGACAGCGGATCGCCAGACTGCTGGAAAGGCTGGCGAGCGAAGCGCGGACCGGGCTGAAGCGGCGTACGGCCGCCTGAGCCGGCTAAGGGATGGAGTGCGAGGGCCGACGTCGCAAAGCAGAGGAGAACCCTATCGATGCGGGCTAGCGTCGATCATAAAAATCGTAGGACCTGAGAGAAAGTGGCGATGATGCGAACGCGCCCACAGAGGCGCGTCGCTCATCTGCCCTGACCTGAAAGACAACTGGCCGCGTGATCCATGCGGTTCGCCGGGTGGCCCGGGTCGCGGGCGTATCGTCGACGTCAATAAAGTTACCCTCCGCTGTTTGCCGCCGAAGGCGCGCCGCGCTTCGTCTCGCGAGTATCGTTCGCAATAGGCCGGTGCCCTCGCGTAAAGAAAACGGGGCATCATGGCCTACCGCTTATTTTAAAGGGCATTCAAAAAAACTCAGACCAAAGTAACTCTGACCGCTTTAATTGGGGTGCGGTTAAATATAGCTATTCAAACCACGCAGATAATTTAACGCTGATAAACTGTGCGCCGGAGCAGTGCGGTAATGCCTCTCAAATCTTCGCCCCGTCTCGTCCATTCCGGCGACGCAAAACCCCGGAATGACGGCAGAAACAGGCCTTTTCCGTGATTCGGAAGACGCAATCACCCGACATACTGTCACTGGTGAATGCGGCAAAAAGGGACGCATGCCTGGTTCTCCTTTTCTTCCACGCACGCGCGGTGTTTATCGCTTCAGCCGATTTTCCCGCCACTCTCCACCTCCCTGATTTTGACAAGTATTGGGGCTTGCCTTTCGAGCCCGTTTTTGGAAGTGACTTATGAAGCCGGGAAACAATTCGCTTGAGAAACGACGCACACGCAAGATCACCGTCGCGGTGATGGCAGTGCTCATCGCGGTATTGCTCGCGTTGGGCTTCTGGCATTCCCGACAGCGCGCGGCGCAGGCGGCGCCGGCACTGACCGGCGTGGCGAGCCAGATGCGCCAGGATCCGTCCGCATGGACGCACGAAGAGAAAGACGCGTCGGAGATGCTGCGCGATATTCACGACGCCAGGGTAGCCGCGATCGGCGTGAGCCCAAGCGCGATCCTCGTGTCGACCCGTGACGGCGCGAAATATTTCGTCACCGACCACAACGCGACGTTCTCGCACGCGTTGCTGCTCGGCGAACCCAAATCCGCCGAGGCGACGCCGTATCAACTCGTGTGGCTGCCCGATGCGGACATCCGCACCGACGGCGCGCGCCTGACGCAGGCGTTGGACGACGTGCGCGACGCCATCAGCGTGCTGTTGCCGCTGTTGCTGATCGGCGGCATGGTGTGGTTCATGCGGCGCGAAATGAAGGGCGGCGCGAAGCTGCTGAGCGAAACGCCCGCGCTGCGCTTCGACGACGTGATCGGCGCGGGTGAAGCGAAAGCCGCGCTCGCCGACATTCGCGGCTATCTGTCCGACCCGAAACAGTTCACGTCGATGGGCGTGCGCGCGCCGTGCGGCATTTTGATGGTGGGCGGCCCGGGCGTCGGCAAGACGCGGCTCGCGCAGGCGCTGGCCGGCGAGTGCGGCGCGAGCTTCATTTCGATTACCGGCAGCTACTTCAGCGCGAAGTACTACGGCGTCGGCATCCAGAAGGTCAAGCATCTGTTCGAACTGGCGCGCAAGAATGCGCCCACGGTGATCTTCATCGACGAAGCAGACGGTCTCGCGAAACGCACGGATACCGGCGGCGGCCCCGTCGAAGCCGAGAGCAACCGGATCATCAATCAGTTGCTGGCGGAAATGGACGGCTTCGCGTCGAACGAAGGGGTCATCATCGTCGCTGCGACCAACCATCCCGACAATCTCGACGAGGCATTGCGCCGGCCAGGCCGGTTCGATCGCACCGTGCAGGTTCGTTTGCCCGATCGCGAAGACCGCGCCAAGATTTTCCGCTTCTACGCGGATAAGCTGAAGTCGAAGTCCGCAAATATCGACTATGACCAGCTCGCGCGGCTGACCACGGGCCTCTCGCCGGCCACGGTCGCGATGGTGGTGAACCAGGCGGGGCTGGTCGCGCGCAAAGCCGGCGATACGGAAATCGCCGCGAAGCATTTCATGGAAGCGATCAAGATTGCGCGTATCGGCGACGTGAGCGGCGCCGAGCGCGCGCTCAGCGAAGACGAACGCACGCGCATCGCGGTGCATGAAGCGGGACATGGACTGGTTGCCGCGCTGCTAGGCACCGGCGTGCTGGAAGAGGTGACGATTCTGCCGCGCGGCGGCGCGTTGGGCGTCGCGCTCATCACCAAGGCGCAGGACAAGCATCTGTACCGTGAGACCGAAATCCGCAACGAGATCCAGGTACTGCTCGGCGGGCGTAACGCGGAAATTCTGACGTTCTCCGAAGCATCGAGCGGCGCCGCATCGGATTTGCAGGAGGCGTCGCGGATCAGCCTCGACATGGTGTCGAAGTTCGGCTTCAACAGCGACGGCGATCTGTTCAGCCTCGCGGCGCTGCCGTCGCAGTACGCGGGCTTGCAGATGAAGAGCGCAATCGAGCATGCGAACGTACTGCTCAAGGAATTGAACGAGCTTTGCTACAACCTGCTGCATGCGTACGAGCCGGTGCTGCGCGCGATCGCCGACGAACTGCTGGACCATGAAACCGTCCCTGGCGAAACGGTCTACCGGTTGATCAAGGAACACAAGAGCACGCTCAAGATCGTGCACGAGCCGGCCGCGGCTTGAGCGTGAACGCCGCCTGCTGAACGCGGCTTCAATGTCGACGGGCGCGCAAGCGCGGACCTGTACACTCTTGACGGCTGAGCGCTTGCTGCCTCGAACCTGGTCTTTCGAGCGTCGTCGCTCGCTACGCGAAGTCGGACGGTCCGGGGTCAGGCACGCCCGGCGTGTCGGTATCGCCTAACGGGGAGTCGTCGCCTTCATCTTTTTCCGGCACGGGGTCCTCGCCCTTGTGCGGCAACGGCTGATCGACGCCGGGTTCGACCGGCGTCGGAATCGCATCTCCAATCGGTTTGGACACTTCGGTGGGCGGGCTGCCCGGGTCTTCGTCGGCCCGCCGCTCGTGCTCGTCATGCTCGTTCGGGACATTTGCGGTGTTTGCCACGACGCTCTCCGGTTGATGAGATTGAACGATATGCCGCAAGCCGCGTTCCACGACCCGGATGACGTCTCGACGTCGGGCTCTACGCGGCGCGAACGCTCATGCAGCGTCGGAGGCAGTGCTGTCCTCGCGCGGCGCGCGCTCATTGGGGGGCTTCAACGCAGAGGGCGGTTGCGCCGCAACCGGGCGCGCCGCGTGCGCGGGAGACTTGCGCCGCGTCTTCAATCGGAGAATCGGCTCCTCGAGCAGCCGCCAGGACAGCACCGCTATCGCCAGCGAGATTGCAAACGACGCTGCAATGCCCGCCGCGTGCGCCCACATCGGCACCGTGCCGCCGAAAAACGCCGCGGCGTGATGGTTGCGGCTCAGATCGGGAATCAGATTGTGATAGAGGTAAAAGCCATAGCTGATGCGTCCGAAGCTCACCAGCCAGCCCGTTTCGAGCATACCGATGACAACCGCATTGCGGCAGCACGCAATCGAGCCGACCAGCGCCGCGATGCACACGCCATACACCGCGCTGATGACGGTGAACAACATCGGGTTGTCCAGTTCGCTCCACCGCGGCTCGGTCGCGCACAAGCCCACGAGGGCGAGACTCAAAGCGAACAGTGTCATGCCGCGTCCGAGCCAGGCCCGCAGGGCGCTTTGCTCGCGGGCGATCATCAGACCGCTGATCCCACCCAATGCCAGCAGCCAGAAATTGGTCAACGGATGCGTGTAGATCGTGATCTCGTCCCACTGCGCGGCGCGCATCGCCAGCAGGGAAATCAGTCCGAGCACGACGATCGTCCAGCACACCGCGCGATGCCGGCGCACGGCAACCAGCAGCAATAGCGGCGCCACCACGAGATAAAACTGCTCCTCGATCGCGAGACTCCACAAATGCGAGTAGCGCCCCGGCCAGTAACGCAACACCGAACCGATCCAGAAGTTCGAGAGGTACGCGAAATGAAACGGCATACCGCTCGCGAGTTCGGGGCTCGCAAGACCGAACGCCATCAGTACGGACATCACCACCAGCATCAGGTAGTAGATCGGAAAGATGCGTAGGGTCCGGCGAAACAGAAAGCGCCTGAGTTCGGCGCCGAACCGGCTGGCACCTGCTTCGATGCGCACGCGTTGCGAGGAAAGAATGCCGATGATCAAAAAGCCGCTCAGCGCGAAGAAGATCCATACACCGAGATGCCCGATCTCGCCGATGTCTCCAAACAGCCGGTGCTGAAAAAATACCATCAGCACTGCGATGGCGCGCAATCCGTCGAAGCCGGCAATTTTATTGTTCATGTGGTTGTCTTCCAGAGCGAAGGCGTGCGCGGCGCGCAGCCGTTCAGGGCGGTAGTGGAAGGACCGGTGTGCCCGGCGACGGCGAAGCCTGGCCGCGGCGAAAAGAGGGCGTCGTCATGACGCCTGGCGAGCCGGCCGTTCGAGGTTCGGCTGGCAACGTGTCCGGTCCACATGAGTGGCCGCCGCCGGAAGAGGGCATCGCGCAACTGACGCGCGAGCGCCGGCGGGCAAGCATGCAACCATCGTACGATGAAAAAAAACGAAAAAAATCGTAGCGCGCGTTCGGCGATTTTTTTTCCGCGGTCATGACCGGTCATACGCACGAGTTGCGCGCGAAACCCGCAAAACTTGCCGCGAACCGAAGACGCGATGCCTCAGTATTACCGCACGCCGACAGCGCGATTTCAGATTGCCGTCTTGAGCAACGCAATGAAAGGCCCGGTGTCGGCGCGCGTTGGCAGCGCGCACGAGGCTCGCCGGACGAATTGTTGTCATGATGTTCCGCCGAAGGGCGGCGGCTCATGGATCATTGCTCATGGCCGCTTTTCCCGGCGCGCCGCTCGCGCCATTCCCCGAGAGCCTGAATGGACATTCGTCGCGGCCGTTCCGAAGCAAGTCCCGCGAGGGGGCGCTCGATCGAAGTGGATTTCTTCTGCGGCGTCGTGCTGATCGTCATCGTGCTGGACCACATTCCAGGCAGCACGTTGACGCACCTGATGTTGCATGTGTACGCGTTGTGCGACTCCGCGGAAGTGTTCGTGTTCGTCGGCGGCTATGCGTCGGCTGCCGGGGTCGCCGCCGGCGCGCTGCTTTCGCTCGCGGCGCGAGCGGTATGTGCCTCGCCCTCCGGCGAGCCGCTCGCGATGCGTTGCGCGGAATTCGCGGGCGCCGTGCTGTCTCCTGAACTCATTGCGTTGCCGACTGCCGGCGCGCAGATCGAATCCGCGGCCATGGTGCACGCGACCGCGCCCGGCAATCAGCAGGGCGGCGAGTATTGCCGCATCACCGGGCGTATCGAGGGGTCTTGGCGCACTCGACAATTGGGTGACACGCTGGTTGCCGCCCGAGACCTTGACGGCGACCGACATCGCCGCGGCGACCAATGCACGCTCACGGCCTTTGTGCCGCTATCCGCTGTTTGCGCGCTACCTCGGCAAAGGCAATGTGAATCTTGCGGGCAGCTTCCAGTGTGCCTTGAGATGAAAGGGCTGCAGGCCTGGCGGCGTGCAGGCTGCGGCCGGATAGAGTGATTTGCAAAACCTGCCGTTGGGTTGAAAGGCTGACAAGTCGGCCCGATGCCCTCGGGTCGCCGCAAGCTTGCCGCAGAAAACAGAAAGGCGACGGCGCCACCATCGGCGTCGTCGCCTGTTCGAAGTGAGCGGATGAGCAAGGCGGTTGCGCTGCCTCGCTACCGCTTCGGCCACGGCTTACTGGCCTTTCTGCATCGTGCCGCCGCCACTGTTCATGTCGTTCGTGCCGGTGCCGCTGCGCGTGCCCTGGTTCATACCGTTGTTCATGCCACTATTCGAGCGGTTCATCGACGGGCTATTGGGCGTTGCACCCGTGCCGGTGCCGACGCCGCCACCGGTGCCGGTCACGCCCGGCGAGCCATAGCCCGAATTGTTCGGGTTCTTCATCGAGCCTGCGCCGACGCCGGGTGTGGCAGTCCCGCCCGCGCCGCCCGTGGTGCCGCCGCCCGCGCCTATGCCGTTACCGCCGCCTGCACCGGCGCCGGCGCCGCCGCCCGCCCCGCCACCGCCCGCCCCGCCACCGCCCCCCGCTTGCGCGTAGGCGCCGCCCGACAGTGCCATCACGAGCACCGAAGCGAAAATCGTCCTGGTCATGGGTTTCATGATTACCTCCAGAGAATCGGGTTGATATCACGCAAGCGTCCTCGCTTACATGAATCAAACGCGCAAGCGGTGTGCCTCAGTCGGCGTGCGAAAGACGAGGCCGCAACACGCTGGCCGCTTCTTTTTGGGCCGCGCTACGCGCATGCGGCGTGCCCGCGCGAAGCGCTCGACGCAGGACTGCCTCTCGCCAGATCAATACGGAACCCGAACTATCTTGCAGTGCAGCGAAGCGGCGGCTCGGCCTCGCCAGGCTGCTTCGTCGCACGGCATGGAACGCCACGATGGCCGCACGCTTTTCCGACGCCGCCCCCCGGCGCGCTGCACGCTTTCGCACTTTCCATTACATTGCGGGTGCGGTCGAATATATGCACCGCTCCTTCCAATCCCATCACGGTGTCTGCCATCCTCGAATCCATGCAGCCAATCGTCTCGGTCACGAATCTGTCGAAAACCTATGCCAGCGGTTTTCACGCACTCAAAAACATCAACCTGGCCATCGACCGCGGAGAAATTTTTGCCTTGCTCGGGCCGAACGGCGCGGGCAAAACGACCCTCATCAGCATCATCTGCGGCATCGTCAACGCAAGCGAAGGGAGGGTGACGGTGGACGGCCGCGACATCGCGACGGACTATCGCGGCGCGCGTTCGCTGATCGGCCTCGTGCCGCAGGAGTTGACCACCGACTCGTTCGAAACCGTCTGGGCGACCGTCTCGTTCAGCCGCGGGCTGTTTGGCAAGCCGAAGAACCCCGCCTACATCGAGAAGGTGTTGCGCGACCTGTCGCTATGGGAAAAGCGTGACAGCAAGATCATCACGCTGTCGGGCGGCATGAAGCGTCGCGTGCTGATCGCCAAGGCGCTTTCGCACGAACCGCGCGTGCTGTTCCTCGACGAACCGACCGCCGGCGTGGACGTCGAGTTGCGGCGCGACATGTGGAAGCTGGTGCGCTCGCTCGCCGAAAGCGGCGTGACGATCATCCTCACCACGCACTACATCGACGAAGCGGAGGAGATGGCCGACCGCATCGGCGTGATCAACGCGGGCGAGATCATGCTGGTCGAAGAGAAAACGGAACTGATGCGCAAGCTCGGCAAGAAGCAGCTGACGCTGCAACTGGAGAGCCCGCTCGCGCACGTGCCGGCGTCGCTGGCCGGTTACGCGCTGGCGGTCGCGAAAGACGGCAACGAACTGATCTACACATACGAAGGCGAGGGCGGCCGCACCGACATCATCGCGCTGCTCAAAGCGCTCGATGACGCCGGCATCCGCTTCAAGGACCTGCATACCACGCAGAGTTCGCTCGAAGACATCTTTGTCAGTCTGCTCCGAGGTGACCAATGAATATCTACGCGATGCGCGCAATCTACAAGTTCGAGATGGCGCGCACCTGGCGCACGCTGATGCAAAGCATCATCGCGCCGGTGATCTCGACTTCGCTTTATTTTGTCGTGTTCGGCTCGGCCATCGGCTCGCGCATCAAGGAAGTGGACGGCATCAGTTACGGCGCGTTCATCGTGCCGGGGCTGATCATGCTGTCGCTGTTGTCGCAAAGCATTTCGAACGCATCGTTCGGGATTTACTTCCCGCGTTTTACCGGCACGATCTACGAGTTGCTGTCGGCGCCGGTGTCGTATCTGGAGATCGTCGTGAGCTATGTGGGCGCGGCGGCCACCAAGTCGATCCTGCTCGGCCTGATCATTCTCGCGACCGCGGGACTGTTCGTGCCGTTGCAAATCCAGCACCCGTTGTGGATGGTGCTGTTTCTGGTGCTGACGGCGGTCACGTTCAGTCTGCTTGGGTTCATCATCGGCATATGGGCGGATGGCTTCGAGAAGCTGCAGATCGTGCCGTTGCTGATCGTCACGCCGCTGACCTTCCTTGGCGGCACCTTTTATTCGGTCAACATTCTGCCACCGTTCTGGCGTGTCGTGACGCTGTTCAATCCGATCGTCTATCTGGTCAGCGGTTTTCGCTGGAGCTTCTTCGGTCTCGCCGATGTGAACGTCGAGTTGAGCCTCGGCATGACGGTGCTGTTTCTCCTGGTGTTCCTCCTGATCGTCCATTGGATCTTCAGGACCGGCTACCGGCTCAAGAGCTGATCGACGTGGCGTGCGAGACTGGCCGGCAACTTCACCACGGAGCCGATAGCCAACATGTCCGTCGATTTGAGTCTGATTGAGCGCAGCGCGTGCGATGTCGTCGAGTTGCTGCGCGAGGAAGCGGTGAGTCCGCATGATCTGCTCGACACGCTGGCCGTGCAAGTGGCGCGCATCGAGCCGCGGGTCAATGCGCTGCCCACGCTGTGCTTCGAGCGCGCGCACGCGCATGCCGACTGCACAACCGTGCGATGCGCTCGGCGCAGCGCACACGTGCCGAACTGTTCCACAAGATGAACGCGCTGCTGCAACGCTACGATGTGCTGATCTGTCCGGCGTCGATCGTGCTGCCGTTTCCGGTCGAAGCACGCGACATACGCGAAGCCGCCGGCCAGCACTTCGGCACCTACATCGACTGGCTGGCGATCACCTATGCGTTGACGCTCACCGGCATGCCGGTCATTGCGATTCCGTGCGGGATGAGCGCGAGCGGTCTGCCGGTGGGGATACAGATCGTCGGCAAGGTGCGTGGTGAGGCGGCGTTGCTGTCGGCGGCGCGCGCGATCGAGGAGATCATCGGTACGTGGGCGACCGGTAAGCCGGAAGTCCACTGAACGTTCGGCGGACGGGCAGGCGAGAGGCTCATGCCGCCTGCTGCCCGAACGAGATAACGGCGTGACGGCATTCGCCGCCACGCCGTTAGCAGTCCACTAAGACACATACGCCTGCGCGACGTTGATCAACTGCACGCGATTACGCACGTTGAACAACTGCCGCAACCGGCGCAGGTGATAGTCGACGTTATGCGGCGACAATCCGAGGAAATAGGCGATTTCCTTATCCCGCTGACCCTGCACCACCGCCTTCAGCACCGCGTGCTGCAACTCGCTCAACGCGACGCGCTGCTGCTGCGCGGGCGCAATACCGATCACGGTCTTCGCATGCGTCCAGATGAATTCGTGAATCGAGTGTGCGAACATCAACGTTTCGGCGACGATCGATTCGGTCATCCAGCGCGGGTTGCCGACCTCCGAGTTGAAGCACAGGCTCGCGCTCAGCTCCGGCTCGGGCAGCGGCATCTGCGTGAGAATCCCGCTCTTGCGGCCGGTCGCCTCCAGCAGGTCGATCAGCCCGCCCAGGCGCTCGCTGCGCATTTGCGCGCGCGGCAGACCGGCGCGCATGTCGACGGTGTTCCATAGAAACGGCAGGCCGGTCGGCGACGCGAGCGCGACGCGCGGGTCCAGCTCGAAATAGCGCTCGCGGAAGTAGCGTGTGAGCCAGGTCTGCGACTCGTAGCTGGTCAGCGCAAACATCGTCTTGTGATGCGACGACGTGCGCGTGGCCGTATAGCTGAACGAGTCGAAGCCAAGCTGCCTGATGCGCCGCCGCACGAATTCGATGCGGTCCTGCGCACTGCCGAACCGCCCCAGCGGACTTATGAACGGCGCGGCTCGCCGCGCGGCGGGCAGGGGCGTGCCGATCTCCTCCTCGGTGAAGAGGGTGAGAAAGCCATTGGGCGCCGCAGCGTTGGCGGCGCGGGACGATGCTCTCGATCCTTCAGCCGCGTGGACTGATTTCACGGCTTGCCGCGCGGCGGCCGGGTAGGCCGGGTGTGCGGAAGCCGCTGACTTGTATGCTGCCGACGCTTGCCCGGCTTCACCTTGCGGCGGGCCGGCCAGCCAGTGCGGCAGCGTATCGCATTCGTGTTCCATGAAACGGTAGCTCCGGCGTTCGAAACGCGTGAAAGACGACAACCTGAATGATTAGCTATTTCCAGAAATTACGGTAGCCGGTTCCTTGCTATCATTTTCGCGATCTTGCGCTGACTCTTGTGCTGACAGCGGACCGGCAACGCGGGTATGGCGGGCTTTCTCCTTGCATACGGCACCTCCTTGGAAATGGATGTGATGGCACGAATTCCGAAGCTGACAACGACGCTCGCCTACGACCGCTACATGGCTGGCCAGAGACTGGTGTCGAGCGTGGACCGCCCGTGGCGTCACCTCGTCTTGCGCTCCTATCTCGAACCGGTCGAGCAGGAACTGCTCGAAGCGCCAGGCCTGCAGGACCTCACGCTGATGACACTCGCGAGCGGCGCCGAGCATCTCGAACGCAATCTGAACGGACGCTGGGAGCGCGCCGACCTGCGCGTGGGCGACGTCTGGTTCGTGCCGTCCTCGCCGATTTCGTGGCGCTGGCGCTCGATCGGCGACGAGCCGCTGTCCACCGTGCACTTGCACATCGAGCGTGGCCTCATCGACAGCGTCGCCGAACAGATGGAACTCGGCGGCTCACCCGAACTGTCGCTGGGCGACGCGATGCGTTTTCGCGATCCGTTGATCGCCACGATGCTCGGCGCGTTGCATCGCGCTGCCGCTGATCCGTCCGACTCGCGTCTCTACGTCGACGCGCTGGCTCACGCGCTCGCCGCGCATCTGTTGCAGCATTATTCGCGCGGCCGTCCCGCCCCCGGCCGGCTGCCGATACAACCCGAACGGCTGGTGCCGCGCCGGATTCGCCGTGTGACCGACTACATTCGCGCCAATCTGGCCTCCGATCTGAGCATCGGCGAACTGGCCGGGCAGGCCGGGCTAAGCAGTTTTCATTTTGCGCGAGTGTTTCGCCGCGAGGCCGGCGAGACACCCCATCAGTTCGTCACGCGCTTGCGGCTCGAGGAAGCGGCGCGGCAGCTGCGCGCCACCGATCAGACCGTGTTGCAGATTGCGATTGCGGTTGGTTTCGAGAGTGCCAGTCATTTCTCCGTGCAGTTCAAGCGTGGCTATGGCGTGACACCGCGCGCCTACCGGCTGCGCGGCTGAGGTACAGATACCGCGGGATAGCGCGGCGTGACGCGGGCGGCGCTCAGCGAGGCGGCAGATCGGGTTGAGGCGGCCATTGGCGGTGGACGGCGGCGGCAAGCCTGGCCGCGTTCGGCGCCCGCGACGCGTTTATCTCGTCATATGTCTCGTCTGCGGCGCTGGCCGTTGCCGCCGCTTGCACCGGTTTTATCATGCGGCGCCGCGCTGGTGACGACGTGCTGCGCTACGATTCACGGCCAGCCGCGCGGATTCATCGCGAGGCGTTAGCGAGGTTCATGCGAACCAAGGCCTCTGGTGGGAATCACGCGCAATGCGCAGTGTGCTTCGCATTGCGTGGCTTGCAAACTACGAACTTTCGTGGCGACAGGCTGGCAAGACCTGGCATGACGATGCCGTGCGCATTTTCCACGCGCTGGCCACGGCGCGGCAGTTGCAGGTCTAACTGGCCTGACCGGCGCGCAAGCAACTGTACCTGTCGAAGCCTTGCACCGGACGACAGAATGGTGCGCGCTCGGCCTCGCCAGCCAACCCTCCCGGTCAACCCCTCACAACGGATACCTTGCGATGACCCGACTCCGAATCACCTCCTGCGGCCATGAGTTCATCGCCGAAACCCATCCTGATGCGCCGCACACGGTGGCCGCGTTCCTCAAGCTGCTGCCGTATCGCCAGAAGATCATTCACGTGCGCTGGAGCGGCGAAGGCTGTTGGGTTCCGCTCGGCGATTTCAAGCTGGAGAACGACAGCGTGGCGGTGGGCTTCGAGAACCACACGAGCCACCCGTCGGTCGGCGACATCCTGTTCTACCCGGGCGGCTACAGCGAGACCGAGATCATCCTCGCGTACGGTTCGTGTTGCTTCGCGAGCAAGCTGGGGCAGCTGGCGGGCAATCACTTCCTGACTATCGTCGAAGGCCGCGACAAGCTGCGCGAACTCGGCACCAAGGTGCTGTGGGAAGGGGCGCAGGAAGTGCTGTTCGAGAAGATCTGAAACGGGCGCGCGGCCCGTCCATCTTGAACCCTGGTTAATTTTCGTCCGCCAGATCGCGCATACTGGAGGCGCGGGAGCGGCCGGCCGAGCGCTCACGATCTGCCTCGCGAGCGCGGTTTGCAGCCACTGTGGTCGCGTTGCGCAGGGAGCGGCACACCTATTTTTCGCCGCGCTGCGGCACCAGGTCTCCTAGATGACAGACTCGCACGTACCCCCGTTGACTGCCTTCGCCGCCCAGTTGCGCTCGCAACAGGTCGATCTGACCGAACGCTGGATGAAGGCCGTCTTTCGCGATGCCGAACTGACCGAATCCGACCGGCTGACCTACGAACAACTGGCCGATCACATCCCCAACATCCTCGACGAAATCTGCAGCGTGCTGGAGAACCAGAACCTCGACCACGTGGAGGATGCAATCGAGCGCGACGCACGCCTGCACGGCAAAACGCGCTGGACGCAGGGCTACCGGATCGACGAACTGGTGCGCGAGCTCGATCTGTTCCGGCAGATGCTGGCGGGCGCGATCGTCGAATTCAGCGAAGCGCGGCCGTCTTTCACGCGGCGTCACGAGGAGCGCGCGCGGCATTTCATCGACGAGGCCGTCAGCTTTGTCACGCTGACGTCGATCCGCGAAGTCGTCAGCGAGCGCGACCGGACGATCGACGACTACACCGGCCGGCTCGAACGCGCGAATCACGAACTGACGCTCAAGCAGCGGCTGGTCGGCGATCTGCATGAGTCGCGCATGCAGATCACGCGCAGCGTCGTGCACGATCTGCGCAACTTCCTCAATGTGTTTTCGATGGCGCTGCAACTGATCAGCCGCGCGCCAGCGAGGATCGACACCGCGCTTGCGCTGGCGAACCGCCAGGCCGCCGACATGAAAGCGCTCGTGGATGAACTGGTCGAATACTCGGTTGTCCTCGGCGACAGCAGTCCGCTGGTGCTGGAGCATTTCGCGCTGCGCGAGCTGTTCGACGAACTGGTGAGCGCGTGCGCGCCCGTGATCGAAGCGAAAGGGCTGCGCCTTCAGAGCGCGTTCGACGGCGCGCTGGACGAGGTCGTGTCCAACCGGCTGAAGCTCAAGCAGATCGCGCTCAACCTGCTGACCAACGCGGCGAAATACACGAAGGCCGGTCAGATCGAATTGACGATGATCGCCACGCAGGGCGAGCACTGGCGTCTGCGTGTGTCGGATACCGGCGTGGGAATCGGCGCGTCCGATCGGGAGCGCGTGTTCAAGGAATTCGAGCGCGCCACCGACGACGACATTCCGGGCGTCGGCCTGGGTCTCGCGATCGTCAAGGAATTGTGCCGGGTGCTCGAGGGCGACATTCGTTTCGATTCCCGGGAAGGCGAGGGGACCATTTTCGAGATCACCTTTCCGATGCGCTTGCAGGCGCCGGGTGCCTGAAGCGGTCGCTGGCGCTTTTCCTTCCGTTGCCCTGTGCCGGGTCCGATGACCTAGGTCCATCTTTTTACTCTGAGACGAATTCAGAGCGCGTCCTAAAGCGACCTAAGAACACAAAGCTCAAATTAAGAAATGTGGCAGCTTTCATCTTAGTACCGCTATGCCGTTTTTCTTAATTGAGCTAAAAAGTTCTCTTTTAAGAGTAGTCGTATTTCCCAATCCGATTCTGTCGAAGACACTGACCACTTCGCTTTTGCCGGCCAAGTGGAAGCGCGCTGCATTCCTGAGTCATGGCGTGTTCAGACTCATTGCTTAGGATGGCGTAGGAAAAATCTTGGCGAGTGAGTCTCGATAAAAAGATTGGGAGCCATGTTGAACAAGACATATCAAATCGTATGGAACAGAACCACCCGCACCTATGTCGCCGCCTCCGAGGTCGCCAGGCGGCGAGGCGCGTCCGGCGTCTCGGTGTGCCGGGCGCTGACGGCCGCCTGTGCTGGTCTTTTGGGCGCGCTGACGTTGTCGCAGGCGGCCCGCGCCGACGATTGCACGCCGCAGACGCAGGGTTGCATCAACCTCGCGCAGGCGTCGACGACGCAAGTGGCAAGCCCGGCCAGCCCGGCTGCCACTGACGCGGCGATGTCCGCGGAAACCGCTGCCGCGATCAACAACGCCAGCGTGTTCGCCGGCACGCCGGCGGACGTGGGCGGCAGCGCAGCAAGTCAGCCGATCATGATGCTGGCGGCGGCGACCCCCACGCCGGTGACCGATTACATCTCCGTGAGCCCCAATGTCGTTCAGGGGAGCAGCACCAGCGCATCGAACGCGCTGAACGCGATGGCGATCGGCCCCGTGGCCGCGGCAACCGGCATCAATGCGCTGGCCGTCGGCGGGGGCTCGGCGGCCGGGAGCGACGGCTCGACCGCGGTCGGCTCCTCGGCGGGCGCGCTGTCGGTGAATTCGACGGTCGTCGGCGCGGGAGCGACGGTCGGCGCACTGTCGGACAACTCCATCGCGCTCGGCTACAACGCCCGTTCGAGCGGGCTCAACAGCGCGTCGATCGGCGGGCTCGCGAGCGCGACGTCGGTCGGCGCGGTGGCGATCGGCTATAACTCGTTCGTCCGGCAGACGGCGACGAACGGGCTGGCCATGGGCTCCGGTGCGACGGCCACCGCGGCGGATGCGGTGGCGTTGGGCGCGGGCTCGATGGCGGATCGCGCAAACGTGGTCTCGGTGGGCAACGGTACGCTGAACCGGCAGATCGGCTATCTCGCGGCCGGCACCCAGGCCACCGACGCGGTCAACGTCGGCCAGCTCGCCGGCGTGGCTGCGGCGCTCGGCGGCGGCGCGTCGATCGACTCGAACGGCGCGGTGCTCGCGCCGTCCTACACGGTGGGCGGTGCGACTTATCATGACGTTGGCGCGGCACTGGCTGCGGCCGCGTCGGACGGCGTGAGCGCGAGCGCCGATGCCTTGCGCTACGACACGGCGGCGCACGACATCGCGACGCTCGGCAATCGGGACACGGCCGTCAAGCTCACCCATATCGCGGACGGCACGCTCAGCGCCGACAGTTCCGATGCCGTGACCGGCGCGCAGTTGTATGGCGTCGATCAGGCGGTCACGCAAAATTCGACGGCTATTACCAACATCACCAACAACGTCAGCAATATCGCCGACGGGACCTTGGGCCTGCTCCGGCAGGATCCGGTCTCGCGCGATCTGAGCGTCGCGAAGGACACGGAAGGCGTGCATGTCGACTTCACGGGCCAGAGCGGCCCGCGCGAGCTGCTCGGCGTCGCAGCGGGGACGACGGCGGGCTCCGCGGTCAATCTAGGGCAACTCGGTCCGGTCGTCGAGTCGCTCGGAGGCGGCGCAACGGTCAATCCGGACGGCACGATCCAGAAGCCGGTCTACAGCATCGGTGGAACCACGTATGGCGACGTCGGCGCGGCGCTCGCGGCAGCCGTCGCGACAAGTGTGGGCGCGGGCGCCGATGCGCTCCAGTACGACTCGGCGGCGCATGACAAGGTCACGCTGGGCAACCCGCCCGTGCCGGTCCAGCTCACCAACGTGCGCGCGGCCAGTCTCGCCGCCGATAGCTCGGACGCCGTCAACGGCGGGCAGCTGTTCAGCACGAATGAAGCCGTCGCGCAGAACACCGGCAGCATCACGAACCTCGACCAGCGCACCACGACGATCGAAGGGGACGTGAGCAACATCACGAACCAGATCACGAACGGCGAGATCGGTCTCATCCAGCAGGATCAGGCGTCGCGCGACCTCAGCGTGGCCAAAGACACGGACGGCGCCCGCGTCGATTTCACCGGCACGGCCGGCGCGCGAGAACTGACCGGCATTGCGGCGGGCACGGCGGATTCGTCGGCGGTCAATCTCGGCCAGGTCAGACCGATGGTGGCCGCGTTGGGCGGCGGCGCGCAGATCAACGCGGACGGATCGGTGAGCGGCCCCACGTATCACGTGCAGGGCGGCACACAGGCCAACGTCGGCGATGCGCTCGGCTCGCTCGACAGCGGACTCGCCACGTTGCAGCAGAACATGGCGACGGGCGGCATCGGCATGGTTACGCAAGATGCGGCGACCCGCGTGATCAACGTCGGCGCGGCGACCGATGGTTCGCTGATCAACATGGCCGGCACGGCGGGCAACCGGGTCGTCACCGGTGTGGCGGCGGGTGCGGTCGGTCCGTCGAGCACCGATGCGCTCAACGGTGCTCAACTGTATTCGCAGGCGGCGAGCACGGCGGTGGCGCTCGGCGGCGGGGCGACGGTCAATCCGGACGGCACGATGACCGCGCCGTCATATAAGGTGGGCGGTACGGTCGTGAACAATGTCGGCAGCGCGCTGACCAATCTCGATGGCCGCGTGACGCAGAACAGCACGGATATCGCCGGTTTGCAGAGCACCCTCGTCAACCTCAACGGTGCGGTCGCGAATGCGGTTCAATACGACAGCTCGGCCCACGACAAGCTCACGCTCGGCGGCACGGCTGCCAATGCGCCGAAGGTGCAGTTGACCAATCTGAAGGATGGCGAACTATCGGCCACCAGTAGCGACGCCGTGACTGGCGCGCAACTCTGGAGTACGAACCAGCAACTCGGCAGCCTCAATCAGGTCATCAACAATATTCAGACGACTGGCGACACGTACGTATCCGTCAACAGTTCCGGCAATGCGGCGCAGGCGATCGGCAATGGGTCAGTCGCGATCGGCGGCGGCGCGAAGGCATCGGCGCCGAACTCGGTGGCGATCGGCGAGGGCTCGGTGGCCGATCAGACGGGCACGGTGTCGGTGGGCTCGGCCGGCAACGAGCGCCGCATCACCAACGTCGCGGCGGGCCAGGCGCCTGCCGACGCCGTGAACATGCAGCAGTTCCAGGGCGGCATGAACGAGGTCGCGCGCAATGCGTATTCAGGCACCGCGTCGGCTATCGCGCTGTCCATGGTTCCGGAGGTCGATGCAACGAAGAACCTCGCGCTGGGTGTCGCGACGGCTGGCTACAAGGGATATCAGGCGGTGGCGGTGGCCTTGTCCGCGCGCGTCACGTCGAATCTGAAGGTGAAAGTCGGCGCGGGCGTCAGTTCCGCTACGACGACAGTCGGCGCCGGCGCATCGTACCAGTGGTAAGGGGAAGGACTTGCGACGCGCCTCGCCGGCGCGTGTCGATACGCAGCGACGTGAATGGGCGCATGGCGGGACGCCGCGATGCGCCCATTCACGCGCTTCGCCGACACCCCGCCGCCTGAGCGGCCGGGGTGCCGCCAGGGTGCTACTTGAACAGCTTCATCGCCTGCGAGATCGTATTGACCACGCCCCATGCCAGCGGCAGCGTCACGTACAGCCAGAAGATGGCGAGCTTCGCCTTGCTGGTCTGAGGTACGGTTTGAGTGTGAGCGGTCGACATGCGGATCTCCTTAAGCGCCCTTGGCGAGTTGTGCGTCGGTCATGTGGTGCTTGTCGTCCACACGCTTGACCAGCAGGTTGCAGACAAAGCCGATCACCAGCAGCACGACCATGATATGAATGGTCATCGTGTAGGCATCGGCTTTCGCGACGCCATTCGCGACTTCATACGCGCGGATGTAGTTCACGAGCACCGGACCGGCGATGCCCGCGGCGGCCCACGCCGTCAGCAGACGGCCGTGAATGCCGCCGACGAAGGCCGTGCCGAACATGTCCGCGAGGTACGCGGGCACCGTCGCGAAACCGCCGCCATACATCGACAGGATCACGCAGTAGGCGAGCACGAACAGCGCGATCTGGCCGGAAGCCGCGAAACCCGGCACGAGGTAGTACAGCACCGCGCCGAGCGCGAAGAAGATGAAGTAGGTGTTCTTGCGGCCGATCCAGTCCGATGCCGAGGCCCACACGAAACGGCCGCCCATGTTGAACAGCGACAAAAGGCCGACGAAGCCGGCTGCCGCAGCGGCCGTCACCGTGTTCTTGAAGCTTTCCTGGATCATCACCGAGGCCTGACCGAGAATGCCGATGCCCGCCGTCACGTTGAGGAACAGCACCAGCCAGATCAGATAGAACTGCGGCGTCTTCAATGCCTGGTCGATGTGCACGTGGTTACGCGAAATCATCTTGTTCTGACTCGTCGCGGGCGGCGTCCAGCCGGCCGGTTTCCAGTCGGGGGCCGGCACGCGGATCGCGAGTGCGCCGATCGACATAGAGATGAAGTACGCGATGCCGAGCACGACGAAGGTCTCGGCCACGCCGACGCTGGTCGCGCTGCGGAAGTGGTTCATCAACGCCACCGACAGCGGCGCAGCGATCATCGCGCCGCCGCCGAAGCCCATGATCGCCATGCCGGTCGCCATGCCGCGGCGGTCCGGGAACCAGCGGATCAGCGTCGATACCGGCGACACATAACCGAGCCCGAGCCCGATTCCGCCGATCACGCCATAGCCGAGATACAACAGCGCGATCTGATGCAGGTACACGCCGAGTGCGGAGACGAGGAAGCCACCGCCGAAGCAGCAGGCGGCGGTAAACATCGTGCGGCGGGGGCCGACGTGTTCGAGCCATTTGCCGGCAAAGGCCGCCGACAAGCCGAGGAACACGATCGCCAGCGAAAAGATCCAGCCGAGCGCGGTCAGCGACCAGTCATCGGCGGCCGATTGCGTAATGCCGATGACTTTGGTCAGCGGGCCGTTGAACACGGAGAACGCATACGCCTGGCCGATACACAGATGCACGGCAAGGGCGGCGGGCGGAACCATCCAGCGCGAAAAACCCGGCTTCGCGATGGTGGCCTGTTTCGAAAAGAATGGGGCGGAGCTTGGCTGGCCGCCTGGCTCGGTAATGCTGCTCATCGTCGGTCTCCGGTGAGGAAAGCTTTGTTATCGGCGTTTCATACACAATGCTTGAGGCGGCGCAGTGTAAAGGTTGCGGACTCTCGCGTCATCGATATATGCAATTTATTTTCATGTGACTCGGCCAAATTCATGAGGAATTTTGCTTTGCCGAACGATAGGACGCGACGTTGGCCTTTGCAATATGAGGCGCCAAGACATAAGGCATTATCCTGGTGAAATGCGACGGCAATCTGTCGATGCACGGCAGGGTTCCGCGCAACGGCGGCCGAGGGCGCGAAAGCAAACGGGCCGGCGGTGGCAGCTGCGCCACGCCGGCCCGTTGTTCCGGGCGATTACGGATTGCCGGGTATCAGGCGACGCCGCGCCCCGTCTTCATTCTGGCCGCCACGAGCACCGAGATCAGGCAGCCGATCGCCAGATACGCGGCCACCGGATGCCACGAGCCGCCAGCGAAGCTGACCAGCGCCACCGCGATGAACGGCGCGAAGCCGCCGCCGACCACGCTCGCCACCTGATACCCGACACCCGCGCCGCTATAGCGGTACTCGGTGCCGAACAGTTCGGTGAACATCGGTTGCTGCACGCTCACCACCATGTCGTGCGCAATGTTCGCGAGCATCACCGCGAAGACTACGATCCACACCGTCGAGCGCGCGTCGAGTGCGAGGAAGAACGGCACCGCGCTGAACATGCCGACCAGCGCGCCGATGATGTACACGCGGCGGCGGCCGAAGCGGTCCGCCAGCAACGCAAAGCACGGAATCGTCACGCAGCTCACCGCGCCGACCAACAGGCCGATCGTCAGAAAGAATTCGCGCGGCATGTGCAGATTCGCCGTCGAGTAGTTCAGGGCGAACGCCGTCACAATGTACATCGTGAACAGCTCGGCAAGACGCAGCGCGATGATCAGCAGGAACGCCTTCGGATGCCGCAGCAGCGCTTCGACGATCGGCAGCCGAGCGCGGCGCTCGCCGCGCTCACGCACTTTTTCGACGAACTCCTTCGACTCTTCCATGCTCGAGCGGATCCACAGCGCGATCAGCACGAGCACCACGCTGAAGAGAAACGGCAAACGCCAGCCCCAGCTCAGGAACGACGCGTTGTCCATCGAACGGCTGATCAGCGCCACGAGGCCGGTCGACAGCACGAGGCCCACGCCATAGCCGACCTGCACGCCGCTGCTGTAGAACGCCTTCTTCTTTTCCGGCGCGCTTTCGACTGCCATCAACGCCGCGCCGCCCCATTCGCCGCCGACCGCGAAGCCCTGAATCGCGCGCAAGCTCACGAGCAGCACAGGCGCCCACCAGCCGATCGTCGAAAAGGCCGGCAGCAGCCCGATTGCCGCGGTTGACAGACCCATCATCATCACCGTGAAGACCAGCATGCGCTTGCGGCCGAGGCGGTCGCCGTAGTGGCCGAACACGAAGCCGCCGAGCGGACGGAACAGGAAGCCGACGCCGAAGGTCGCGAACGCCGCGAGCGTGCCCATCGCCGGGCTGACTTTTGGGAAGAATTCGGCGTTGAACACCAGCGCCGCGACGATGCCATACAGCAGAAAGTCGTACCAGTCGACCACGGCGCCGACGAAACTGCCGAGCGCCGCCTTGCGCGCATGGCTGCGTGCTAGCTGGTGATCGGCCATCGTGGCTGTCGGGAGGGTGGTGCTCATTGTCGTTGTCTCCTTGACATGCTCGGATTGCTGAGTGCGATCGGGCGGGGCGGCAGGGCCGCCGTCGATCCGCTCAGAATGTCCCGAAGGTTAATGATGCGAAGCGGACCTCACAATCCGCACGGAGGTGGAACTGCGCGATCATCGGACGCGCGTGCGCGCATAGCGCGCGTTTCGCGCGTTTACACGGAGCGTCGGCGCAGGATTGTGTGCCCGGATCGAAGCGGCCAGCCGGCAAACCGGCCGGGTGGACACGTGCTAACGTGATGAATACGAGCGTTACGTGAAAACAACATATCTTGATATACTACATACCGAATATTGAAAAATGCGGCGATGCAGCATATGATTGAGTCATTCGTTCACTCAATCGTCTGGAGTTGCAAATGCAGTTCGTGTCTCTTTTGCTGTTCGCCATTGCTGTCGTGGGTTTGGGCGCCTCCGCCACCGTTCTGTTGACCGACTGGATTCCGCAATCGGTCGCGAACCTTGCATCGCAACACGGCCGCTTCATCGGCTTGGGCGAGCAACCACGCGAGGCGACGTCGTATCGCGCGCATGTTCAATCCGAGGCGATGAATGTCGTCAGAACTTCAAACTGAAACAGTGGCAACACCGCTGACCTTGTCGTTGCAGCCGATCGGCGCGAGCGCGAGCTTGCGTGATCAGGCGTACGCGATGCTGCGCCAGGCGATCGCCGACGCGGATATATACCAGAATCGCGAAGAAATCCGCCTCGACGAGCGCGTGCTGAGCGAATCGCTCGGCGTGAGCCGCACGCCGGTGCGCGAAGCGATGACACTACTCGAGCAGGAAGGCTTTCTTCGCATGGTGCCGCGGCGCGGTATTTATATCGTGCGCAAGAGCAAGCGCGAAATCGTCGAGATGATCCAGATGTGGGCAGCGCTCGAAAGCATGGCAGCGCGGCTTGCCACGCTGCACGCCACGGACGAGGAAATCGCCCGTTTGCGTCACATGTTCGACAATTTCCGCGACGCGACGCCGGCCGAGCATATCGCCGAGTATTCGGACGCCAACATCGCGTTTCACCAGGCGATCGTCGAGTTGTCGAAGTCGCAGATCATTCTGGACACAATCAAGAACATCTTCATCCACGTGCGGGCGATCCGTCGCATGACGATTTCGCAGAGCGACCGCGCGTCGCGCTCGATCGTCGATCATCTGCGGATCATCGAGGCGCTGGAACAACGTGATACCGAGCTGGCCGAGCGGCTCGTGCGTCAGCACTCGCTGGATCTCGCGGCGTTCGTCGAGGCGAATTGCGATTTTCTGGATTGATGGTGTGAGCGGTTGATCGGCGTTGCCGACGACAAGGCCTGCGGTGTGCAAACACCGCAGGCCTTTTTGTTTGTGCGCTGCTCCCGGCACAGGGATAACCCATGCTTGACGACATCAGAAATATGGTATGTGATATATCAACGTTTTCGAATCAGCAATAGGCCAAGTCAGTATTTTCCCGAGCGGTAGTGAACACTGCTAGCGTCTTTTCACTGCAAAGCCTTGACCGGCAAGGCGCTACAGCAAGTGTTTCGTCGCACGCACATCTTGAAATTGGCCTTGATCGAAGTTGATATATCACATACCGTATGTGACAGGCCTGAACCGGCCTTAGGCGCTAGAGCAAAGACACAGGAGACCGCCATGTCTGCAGGTGTTTCATCGCTGAATCCGATGGTGGGCAGCACGACGGCCGACGACACGCACAGGCAGAAGACGCGCAATGCTGGTGTCATCGCGGGCGGACACCGGTTCGCCGACATGCTCGGCGGCCAAGGCGAGGAAGTGCGCGATCCCGCGCAGATCGCCGGCGCGTGGCAGCGCGCTCGCGAAGCGAATCATCGTACCGGCCGTTCGGCGGTCGTCAATGTCTGGGTCGCCCCGCGCGAGCACGCGCCGGGCACGAAGAACCAGAGCATGTACAAGTAAATCGCAAGGCCTTCTGGAGACATGACATGGGCAAAGCACTCGACGGTGTACGCATTCTCGATTTCACGCATGTGCAATCGGGACCGACCTGCACGCAATTGCTGGCATGGTTCGGCGCGGATGTGATCAAGGTGGAGCGGGCCGGCGCAGGCGACATCACGCGCGAGCAGTTGCGCGATATTCCCGACGTGGACAGCCTGTATTTCACGATGCTCAACCACAACAAGCGTTCGGTCACGATCGATACGAAGAACCCTGAAGGCAAACTGGTGCTCGAAGCGCTGATCCAGAAATGCGACGTGCTGGTCGAGAACTTCGCGCCGGGCGCGCTGGATCGCATGGGCTTCACGTGGGAGCGGATCCAGGAACTGAATCCGCGCATGATCGTCGCGTCGGTAAAGGGCTTCGGTCCTGGACCTTATGAGGACTGCAAGGTCTACGAGAACGTCGCACAGTGTGCGGGCGGTGCGGCGTCGACCACCGGCTTCGACGACGGGCCACCGGTCGTAAGCGGCGCGCAGATCGGCGACAGCGGTACGGGTTTGCATCTGGCGCTCGGCATCGTCACGGCGTTGTATCAGCGCACGCAAACCGGTCGCGGTCAGCGCGTGCTCGCCGCGATGCAGGACGGTGTGCTCAACCTGTGCCGCGTGAAGCTGCGCGATCAGCAGCGGCTCGATCGCACCGGCATCATGAAAGAGTATCCGCAATATCCGAACGGGTCGTTCGGGGAAGCGGTGCCGCGTGCGGGCAATGCGTCGGGTGGCGGTCAGCCGGGCTGGATTCTGAAGTGCAAGGGCTGGGAAACGGACCCGAATGCGTACATCTACTTCATCACGCAAGCGCCGGTGTGGGCGAAGATCTGCAACGTGATCGGCAAGGAAGAGTGGGCGACCCATCCGGACTATGCGACGCCTGCGGCGCGTCTGCCGCACCTGAAAGACATCTTTGCCGAGATCGAGCGCTGGACCATGACCAAGACGAAATTCGAGGCCATGCAGATCCTCAACAAATACGACATCCCGTGCGGGCCGATCCTGTCGATGAAGGAAATCGCCGAGGAGCCGTCGTTGCGCAAAACCGGCACGATCGTCGAAGTGGATCATCCGACGCGCGGCAAGTATCTGACCGTTGGCAATCCTATCAAGCTGTCCGACAGTCCGACCGAGGTCAAACGTTCGCCGCTGCTGGGCGAACATACCGACGAGGTGATGGCCGAACTCGGCTATTCGCCGGAGCAGATCAGCGCGTTGCGCACGGCCGGCGCGATCTGAAGGCGCGGGAGTCGAAGTCAGTCAAGCCAGGCTTGTCCCGGAACGCTCAAGGAGCGAGGTATGGATACGTGGATGCGGTTCATGTCGAACGACGGTGGCATCGTGTTCGGCCGTGTCGAAGGTGGTTATCTGCATGAGTACGAAAGT
This sequence comes from Paraburkholderia fynbosensis, assembly GCF_902859935.1. Classification (GTDB taxonomy): domain Bacteria; phylum Pseudomonadota; class Gammaproteobacteria; order Burkholderiales; family Burkholderiaceae; genus Paraburkholderia; species Paraburkholderia fynbosensis. The sequence goes on along the minus strand of NZ_CADIKI010000006.1, from coordinate 340,525 downwards.
CTCGAGCAACCGGTGCCGACCGGCGCGGTATTGTCGACGCGCGCGCTGACGCCGCTCGCGCCGTGCGCGCCCGGCAAGGTCATCGCGCTGTGGAACAACTTTCACGCGCTGGCGGCGAAGCTCGACAAACCCGTGCCCACGCATCCGCTTTTTCTGCTGAAACCGGCGGCTTCGGTGATCGGGGCAGGTGAGCCGATCCGGCGGCCCCTAAGTTACGCCGGCAAGATCGCCTACGAAGGCGAGCTGGGCATCGTGATCGGCCGGCGTTGCCGCGACGCTAGTGTGGAGGAGGCCGCCGACGCAATCTTCGGCTACACGCTCGTCAATGACGTGACCGCAGCGGATCTGCTGAACGAGAATCCGCATTTTCCGCAATGGTGCCGCGCGAAAGGCTTCGATACGTTCTGTTGTATCGGGCCGGCGATCGTCTCCGGATTCGCGTGGCAGCAGGCGCATCTCGTGACGAAACTCGACGACGTCGAACGGCAGAACTATCCGCTTGCCGATATGGTTTTCTCGCCCGCGCAGCAAGTGAGTCTGATCTCGCAGGATCTCACGCTCGAACCCGGCGATGTGATCGCGTGCGGCACGTCGGTCGGCGTCGGATCGATCAAGGATGGCGCGACCGTGTCGATTACGATCGACGGAATCGGCACGCTCAGCAATACGTTGAGCGCCGCGCATGCGGAGCCGGTCGCACCGGTACCGCCGGGCGTTGCGGCGGGCGTGGTCTGACGGTGAGCTGAATCATCGGCCCAGCGTTTTTGCATCGCAACTCGAAGGAGTACGCATGCTGCAGGCGTCTGACAGTACTGCATGGATGAGCGTGTGCTTCTCGCTGGCCGCGGGTCTTGGTGCGGCGCTGATGTCCGTGTTGACGGTTGCGCTTGCCGCGGTCGGGCAACGGCAGCTCGACATGCGGGCGACGCGTCGGCCATATTGGCATGCGGCCGCGTTGGCAGCCGTGTTCACAGGACTGTTCGCCGCGGGAATGGGAGCGAGCGGCGCGGTGGTCGACGCCGCGCTGCTGGGCGCCGCGCTCGGAGCGTGGCTCGTACGCGGCTGCGATCTGACGCGACGGCCGCGTCTCGTCGCGCTCCTCGCCAGCGGTATGGGACTCGCTGTCATGTCGGGCGGCATCGTGCGCTATTTATCGACGGATGCGCGGGAAAGCGCCGAGCGTATCGAACTCTATGCAGCCGTATTCATCGGCGCACTGATCTTCGCGACCTCCGCGATTGCGTTCTGCAAATTACGCGGCGCATTGCAGTTGAATACGATCGCGCGTCCGGGCCACCGCATCGTCAATCTGATCGCGTTGGTGCTTTGCGGATGGCTCGGTTACTGTTTCGCGACCGAGCAGGCGCAGCCGTTCGGACTCGCCGCGCTGCTTGCAATGAGCGCGCTGGCGTGCGCCATGGGCGCGCATCTGATGATCAGCCGCGAGTATGGCGACGGCCACGGCGCAGGGCGCGCGGTGCACGCGCACGCTTTCGCCGCACGTTGCGACGGGGTGGACATGGGCAAGGGAGGGCTGCTCGCGCGCATCGAGTGGCATGGCGGAGAGGAACAGGCGTGGGCACTGCGTGACACGGCGCCGGGCACGATCCGTACGGCGGCGTATCGGCACCGCGCAAGCCGGCATCACAGCGGGCGCACGAACACACGTCAACGCGGGTGCATTCGCCATCGTCCGAGTCATTTCACGGCACGCCATTGAAGATGAGCCACTGCATGAATGCGCGAACTCATCGAATCGCAGATGCGGTGCACGGCGGGACCATGATCCCGCCTGCGTCTTCAAGCGCTGGCGGCCGCGAACTCGCTGTAGTACCGGTCCTTCTTGTGCAGGATCATTTGCGCGAGAAAGTCGGCATCGTAGGCGCGGTGAAGATGACCGTGATAGCGCTCGATGTACGCAGTGATGCGCGCCACTTCGCCGTTGAATTCCCTCAGCAGATCGAGCGTCGCATGATCCCAGCGGAATCGCAGACCGAGGTCGCTGAACGCGGCGTTGTATGCGCTCAGATGGGCGTCGTCAGAAGCGTCCGTGGAAAGACGGACGGCGCGCGTGCTGCTGGTGTGAGACTCAACCGGAGCATGGTTCATGATCGGCCTCCTGGGCTGACAAGTGAGAGAACTCGCTTGCAGCATAGAAGCACCGGTCAATTTGAAATAGTTAAAGTTTTATTGGGTGTCCATAGCCTACTGCTTATACACGCTCAATTCCTTGACGCGGGTGATCTTCTCGATCAGGTTCGCGCCTTCCTCCATGAGGAAGCGTTTGAAGGCGACGGCCACCGGCGGCAGGCGCTTGTTCTTCCGGTGCACGACGTACCAGTTGAGCATGACCGGAAAGCTCTCGACATCGAGCACGACCAGATGACCGAGTTGCAATTCGAGGCTGATCGTATGCGCGGAGAGGAACGCGATGCCCATGCCGGCGATCACTGCCTGCTTGATCGTCTCGGTGCTCTTGATCTCCATGGCGATCTTCAGATTGGAGAGGCGTCCCGCAAAACCTTCCTCCATGGAATTCCACGTGTCCGACCCGCGCTCGCGCACGATGAAGGCTTCGTTCGCGAGCTGACTCATCCGGATGTTGCGTTTCTGCGCGAGCGGATGGGTGGGCGCCGCCACGATGACATACGGGTGGGGTGCAAACGGCTCGTTGGTCGCGTCGGTCTCGTGCGGCGGGCGCACCATGACGGCAAGATCGGTCTGATTGGTCGCGAGTTGATGCAGCAGTTCTTCGCGATTGTGCACGGCCAGATTGAGAACGACGCCGGAATAGCGGCGTGTGAATTCGGCGAGCACGCGCGGAAAGAAGTAGTCGCCCGCGCTGATCACCGCGACATTCAGCTTGCCGCCGGAGACGCCTTTGAGCTGGGACATCGCTTCGTCGACTTCGTGAAATTGCTGGATGATCGCGCGGCTGTAGTGAAGCATTTCGGTGCCAGCCGGCGTCAGATAGATCTTTTTACCGAGCTGTTCGAACAACGGCAGTCCCGCATGTTCTTCGAGCTGCCGGACTTGGGTGGAGACGGCGGGTTGCGTCAGATGCAATTCCTCCGCGGCGCGCGAGAAGCTCAGGTGCCGTGCCACTGTTTCGAAGACCTTCAGTTGCCGCAGAGTCGCATTGCGCATCGTCATGGCCGATGTATAAGCAAATGTGAATCAACATAATAACAAACTTTAATTATTAGTAATTCAGCAATGACCCTAGCATCACTCTGTATAAGAAAGCGAAATTGTCGCTCCGGTGTCCGGGTTAACGCTTGGATGTCAGGCGCGGCGGACGAAGCAGCGTGTCAATGCCCGCGGTTGCCGATTAATTGATCGGAATAAAGAAGTTTTTAAAAATGCGACGAATCAAATCGGGTGTTTTTAAAGAAGTGGATTAGTGAGGCAAATATTAAATCTCCCCGAAAAGCAAGGCCTTTCGGGTTCTAACCATAAGGTGGGACGCATACAGCGAGGCGCGTCCTCCGAAGGCACTCCTTCGGGGCGTCGGCCCGCGGCACCGGACAAATAGCGGAGACAAGGCTCATGGACAATATCACCGAGGAAACAACGACCCGCAGGTTTTTAGGGAATCGTTGGTGGCAGCTCGTGATCGGCATCGCATGCATGGCGCTGGTGGCGAATCTGCAGTACGCATGGACGTTGTTCGTCGCGCCGATGAACGCCAGGCATCATTGGGGCGAAGCGTCCATTCAGCTTGCCTTCACGATTTTCATTTTGACCGAAACGTGGCTCGTGCCGCTAGAAGGTTTGCTGGTCGACAGGTTCGGGCCACGGCCGGTGGTGGCGGTGGGTGCCTTATGCGCGGGTTTGTCGTGGGTCATGAATTCGTATGCGACGACATTGGGCGTACTGTACGCTTCCGCAGTCATTGGCGGCATCGGCGCGGGCGCCGTGTACGGCACGTGTGTCGGCAATGCGCTGAAATGGTTTCCCGACCGACGTGGTCTCGCAGCGGGTCTGACGGCAGCGGGCTTCGGCGCGGGCGCCGCGATTACGGTGATTCCGATTGCCAACATGATTACGCGCTCGGGTTTCGAGCACACGTTCTTCTTCTTCGGCATTTTGCAAGGCGTCAGCATTTTCTTGCTCGCGATGCTGTTGGTCCGGCCGGTGCTGCGTCAGCAAGGGATGCGCAAGAGCAGGTTCGCCGTGTCGAAGGTCGACTTCACGTCGCGCCAGATGATCAAGACGCCGGTGTTCTGGGTGATCTATGTGTCGTTCGTGGCGGTTGCCGCAGGCGGGCTGATGGCGACGGCGCAAATCGGCCCGATCGCGAGAGACTGGGGGCTCGCCCGCATTCCGATGTCGTTCCTCGGACTGACGTTGCCGCTGCTCACCGCCACGCTTTCGATCGACAACATCCTCAATGGCTTGACACGTCCGTTGTGCGGTTTCATCTCCGACAAGATCGGCCGCGAAAATACGATGTTCGTGATCTTCATCGGCGAGGGCCTCGCGCTGCTCGGCTTGATGCAGTTCGGCACCAATCCGTATGCGTTCATGGTTTTCGCCGGACTGATCTTTCTGTTCTGGGGTGAAATCTTCTCGATCTTTCCGGCAATCTGCGCCGATACTTTCGGCAGCAAGTACGCGACGGCGAACGCGGGTACCCTGTACACCGCGAAGGGCACGGCGTCTTTGCTCGTGCCGATCGCATCGCTACTGGCGGCCGCGGGCGGCTGGAATCTCGTCTTTATCGTTTCCGCGGTCATTACGATTGCCGCGGGCATCTCGGCGAAATTCATCCTTGCACCGATGCGCTCGCGCTGGATCGAGTCGCACGACGAGCCTCAAGGCGCGCTGGCGGTCGCGGGCAACGGCAATGCTTCGCGTCTCAGCCACTGGCCCGAACAGGGCGGGGAATAGCATGAACTGTCCGCACCCGGCGCAGACGTTATGAACGTTTCGTTGCAGCAGCTCAAGGTGTTCGTTGCCGTCGCGCGTGAGCGGAGTTTCACGCGCGCGGCACGCGAGTTCGATCTGACGCAATCGGCGGTGAGCCGCTGTGTGCGTGAGCTTGAAGATGCCGTTGAATTGAAACTGTTCGATCGCACCACACGCCAGGTTGAACTGACCAATGCGGGCGCGAGCCTCGAACGTCGGATTGGCCGGCTGCTCGACGAGATCGAACTGACCTTGCTCGAAGAGCGCGCCGCGTACGACGGACACACCGGTGTCGTGGTGCTGGCGAGCAATCCGGTGTTGTCGTCGAGTTGCGTCGCGCAGGCGCTTGCACGTTGTGCATCGGCGTTCCCCGGGTTGATCGTATCCGTCAGGGATCAGCCGCAAAGTGCTGTGCTCGCGAGTGTGGAGCAGGGCGAAGTGGACTTCGGCCTCGTGTCATTGGCCCAGCCGTTCGACAATGAATTGCTGCATGCGCAGGCGATCTTCAGGACGCCGCTGCATGCGGTGATTCCTCCCACCCATCCATTGGCCCGGCATGACAGCGTTGCATGGCACGCATTGCAGCAGTGCTCGCTGATCACGCTGAATGCGGACACGGGCGTGCACGCGGCGCTTGAACGCGCCTTCAGCGCGCATGAATTGAAGCGACGCCCGCTGCAGGAGTTCGGCCATGTGGCGGCCGTGTCGCGCATGGTCGAACTGGGCCTCGGCGTCGGCGTGTTGCCTGTCGACGCCCATTGGCCAGGGCCGACGGTATCGCTGGTGAGCCGGCCCTTGGTGCCCGAGGTGAGCGTGACTACCTTCCTGGTGCATCGCCGGAACCGCTCTTTACGACCTAACGCCGCGGCGGCCTGGACACGGTTCGCCGCGCTGGAGTCTATCGACGCACACGGCGGCGCGGCATCATCATCCGCCTCGCAAGCGGTCACAGGGCCGGTGGCTGCGCCGCGCCGCGCCGTTTTGCACGAGCCCTAGCGTCACAGTCGCGATGGCCGGCATTGCTCCCCAAACGATCCGGCAGCGATCAGCCGCACCACACTATCCATTCAAGGAGCTTTATGATGGAAACTGAAACCGACCTCAGGCGCCATGATTTGCTAATCGACGGCAAGCGTTTACCGCCGGGTACAGGCGAGTATTCCGTCGACATCAATCCGGCCACCGAAGAGCCCATTGCGCGCGTGGCGCAGGGCAGCGCCGCCGACGTGGATACGGCGGTGCACGCCGCACGCGCTGCGCTGAAAGTGTGGAATTCGATTCGTGCGGCCGAGCGTGGCCGCATTCTGATGCGTCTCGCCGGCCTGATGCGCGCCAACCTCGAGGAGATCGCCGCGCTCGAAAGTCTCGACGCCGGCAAGCCGATTGCCTCGGTGATGCGCCAGGACATTCCGGCTGCGATCGATACGCTCGAATATTACGCAGGCTGGTGCGACAAGATCAACGGTCAGGTGGTGCCGACGCGGCCCGATGCGTTGACTTACACGTTGCGCGAGCCGGTCGGCGTGGTCGCTGCGATCGTGCCGTGGAATTTCCCGCTGATGATCGGCATGTGGAAGATCGCGCCGGCGCTCGCGTGTGGTTGCACGCTGATCGTCAAGCCCGCGGAGATAACACCGCTCACCGCGTTGCGCATCGGCGAGCTTGCGCTCGAAGCGGGCGTGCCGCCCGGTGTGCTCAATATCGTCACCGGCAAAGGACGGGTGGTCGGCGATGCGCTGGTGGCGCACCCGGGTGTCGACAAGGTGACCTTCACGGGCTCGCCGTCAGTCGGGCGCGGCATTCTGCAAGGCGCGGCCGGCAATTTCAAGCGCGTCACGCTCGAACTCGGCGGCAAGTCGGCGAATCTGATTTTCCCCGATGCAAATCTCGACAATGCGGTGCGCGCCGCAGCATCGGGGATTTTCTTCAATACCGGTCAGGTGTGTTCGGCGGGCTCGCGCATTCTCGCGCATCGCGACGTGTACGAGGAAGTGGTCGAGCGTCTCAGCGCGCGTGCGAAGTCGATCAAGGTCGGTGATCCGTCGGCGCGCGAAACGTCGATGGGTCCGCTCATCTCCGCCGCGCAGATGAAGACCGTGTTGGGGTACGTCGACGCGGGGCAGGCCGAAGGTGCGTCGCTCGTGACGGGCGGCGCGAGAATCGGCGAGCGCGGTTTCTTCGTCGAACCGACGGTGTTCGCCAACGTCGAGCACGAAATGCGCATTTCGCAGGAGGAGATTTTCGGGCCGGTAGCCAGCGTGATTCGTTTCAACGACGAGGCCGATGCGCTCAGGATTGCCAATGGTACGGCGTATAGCCTCGCGGCCGGTGTATGGAGCGCAGACATTGGGCGGGTGCATCGGGTGGCGCGGGACCTGAAAGCGGGCACCGTGTGGATCAACACCTATGGCTATACCGACGTGCGGCTGCCGTGGGGCGGGTCCGGCGATTCAGGCTTCGGCCGCGAACACGGCGACGTCGCGATCGAGAACTTCACCGAGCCGAAGGCGGTGTGGCTGGCGCTCGATCAATAGCGTTCTAGGGAAGTAAAAGAAGGATCGAACGCCTGGTGCGTTCGATCCTTCTTTCATTGCGGCGGCAAAGAGATGAAAAGACCGCGACGTTCGATCAGTTGCCCTGCAATGCCATGCGCTCGCGCAGTTTGATCAGTGCCAGCACCACGTCGATAGTAGGCGTGGGTTCGGCGACGAGACGTCCCATCTCTTGCACGACCGTCAACAATGGATCGATTTCCATCGGACGGCGATTCTCCAGATCGACCAGCGTCGACGTCTTATGCGCGCCGACCGCGCCCGCACCGTCGATCCGCTTTTCCACATCGACGCGAAAGTGCACGCCGAACTGATCGGCAATCCGCTTGGCTTCGAGCATCATTGTGCGGGATACCGCGCGTGTGCCCGGGTCGCTGGTGAGCACGTCGAGCGTGGCGTGCGTCAATGCGCTGATCGGATTGAAGCACAGATTGCCCCACAGCTTGAGCCAGATTTCGTCGCGGATGTTGTCGCGAATCGGTGCTTCGAAACCCGCCGCCTGCATGATGTCGTGCAGTTGCTGAATGCGCGGCGTGCGCTCGCCGCTCGGCTCGCCGATTGGGAATTTCTTGCCGTACACATGTTTGATCACGCCCGGTTCGACGATCTCCGCAGCGGGATACAGCACACAACCGATCGCCCGCTCGGGGCCGAGCTTCGTCCATTGAGCGCCGTCGGGGTCGACGCTTGCGAGGCGCGTGCCGGCGAAGCGTCCGCCATGCTGATAGAAGTACCAATAGGGAATGCCATTGACGCCGGTGACGATCGCCGTGTGTTTGCCGAGCAGAGGCTGCATGGAGTCGACCACGCTAGGCAACGAATGCGCCTTTAGCGTGACGATCACGAAGTCTTGCACGCCGAGTTCGCGTGGGTCGGACGTACAGCGAACCGGTGCGCTGAATGTCTCGCCGTCCATGATCAGACGCGCGCCATGCTCGCGCATGGCCGCCAGATGCGCCCCGCGCGCGATGAAACTCACGTCCGCGCCTGCGCGTGCGAGTTGCACGCCCATCAGGCCGCCAATCGCCCCCGCTCCAAAGATGCAGATCTTCATGATGCCGCTCCAGTGACTATGAGAAGTCGATCGCCCGTCGCGTAGCCAACGGGTCACTGTTCGAGGATAAGGGGGTACGACGAATGCAGATAGTTAAAGTTTCTGGACCGATGCATTAGGTATCGGTTATGGAAGGACGACGCGGTCGGCGCGACATGGGCGAGTTTGCCGGACGTAGGCTTTCGTGCGGTGGCGACGTTCTACACGCGCAGCATGACAGAGCCGGGCGTGCACGGTTCATATTCACACTTCACGCTCTTCTCACCAACAAAAAACTTACCCCGATCGCCGCCAGAAACCCGCCGCAAAAGCGATTAAACCATCGCCTGACCCGTGCCCGCACCAACCATTTCCCGAGATACATCCCGGCCCACGAATAGAACGCAATCGCTACCCATTCGAGCACCAGAAAACTCGCGCCGAGCACCGCGAACTGCGGCACGATCGGCCTTGCAACATCGACGAACTGCGGCAGAAACGCCGTGAAGACCAGAATCGCCTTCGGATTGCCGGCCGCGACGAGAAACTCACGCCATGCAATTCGACCGAGCGACGCTTCCTGCGGTTGCGACGTATCGATGGTGGGCGCATCGCTGCGCCACAGTTGAATGGCAAGCCAGATCAGATACCCTGCGCCAGCCAGTTTGATCGCAAGAAAGAACCATTCCGACGCGTGCAGCACGACTGCAAGACCGGTTGCGGCGAGTACCAGCATCATCGCGAACGCAACCAGCCGGCCGGTGCCGCCGACGAACGCCTTCAGGAATCCATGACGCGCCGCTACATTGATCGACAACAGATTGTTGGGCCCGGGCGCGAGGTTGATAGCGAAGCAGGCGGGCAAGAAGAACAGCCAGGCGGTGATGGACATGATGGCTCGCGCGATGAACGGGAGATTGCGGGGAATCGCGCGGCGGGATGGCCAATCATGGCCGCCGGGGCCGGCGCGCGACCCGTGGTTCATGAAATTGTAGCGAAACTCGCCCGCACCCCGTACCGACGCCTTTATTTCACCGCTTTGACAAATCCGGGATCGCTAATCAACGAGTCGACGCTCAGCTTTACGGTATCTTCGATCGCGACCGTACTACTGGTGAATTTCGGCGACTTCTGTTTGACCGTTTTGACGGTCGCGAACACGATTTGACGGGTGGCCGAGTCGGTGACCACGTAGCGCATCTTCAGCGTCCAGAACGCCGGGGAGCGCACATCGTCGACGGTGAACATCTCGATGCTGCCACTCAGCACCCGCTTGCGATCGTTGAGACGAAACCCCGCGACTTGCAAACTGTTCGCCACGCCGTTGCGCACGGTTTCGTTAATGTCGTCCTTGAGCACGATGCCGGTCATTGCAGTGTTCTCGATGCGGTTCGGCGAAACGCGTCCGCTGCGAGCGGGCACGTAGGCGAACTCGCGGGCAGGGGCGACGCTGAGCGATCCGGTGGAATGCGCGGCCGCGCGCGGCGCACTGCTATTCAGGCCGAACCACGACCATGAGCACGCCGATAGCATCAACGGCAGCGCAATGATGCCGCAACCCTTGAGCAGGGTCGTGCTCAACGTTGAACTCATGGCACTGGCTAGGCGCGGCAGAGACGGGCTCCGTCGCGGCAATTCAGGCGCTGTGCTGGAAAAAGCGGCGGTCGAGGTCAGAGGCGTTGCCCTTTTAATGGAGACATCCCGGTAGAGAACAGCATGGTAACAGTGAGCCGACGTCTGAGCCCTTCCGGGTGACACGGTTCACGCTCCCTGTCGTATTGGCACGAATCTGTTCATCATACAGAGCCGTTTTTTTAATAGACACCGCGTCATTAAAGCGTTGTCATATTTTTACCTTTTACGTGCGGTGCAATCCCGTTTTCCTGTTTGCGTTTTCGCAAAGGAGAGCAGGACGGTTGGACTATCAAAGGAAACCCGCTTTTCCCTGAGTCATATTCGTCAGCACTCGCTGAGCCTCTTCGAGCTTGTTGACGGGTAACCGGATCGTCATCTTCACCAGCATGCCATATGCGCTATCTACAAGCGTATATTCCTCGGCTTCGATCCATCGGCGAACTTTGGCTTCATCGGCATAACTCACTTCGACGATCAACGAAACCTGAGCAATCCTCTCGATTCGCGGCGCATCCAGCAGGGCGGATGCGATTGCATCGGTGTAGGCGCGCACAAGACCGCCGGCGCCGAGTTTCACGCCGCCGTAATAGCGCACGACGGCCGCCAGCACGCCGTCCAGATCGTGATGCCGCAGTACTTCGAGAATCGGCCTTCCCGCGGTCCCGGACGGTTCGCCGTCGTCGGACATGCCGGACTGGCCGCCGGCCAGCAACGCCCAGCACACATGCGTCGCGGCAGGATGTTCGCGGCGCAGCCGCCGTAGCTCGGCCATTGCGGCATCGCGGTCGGCAACCGGTATTGCATAGGCAATGAATCGGCTCTTGCGAATCTCGAGTTCCGCGCTCAGCGCTGCAGGCAAGGTATAGGTGGGCACGGCAAAGACTTCAGTGGATGAACAGGTACGAGCCGCACGCAGCTCGGTGCTCGCCATGGTAACGGATCGCCGGCGTACTACCCATGAGGACCTTTGGCTTGGCCGCGACCCAGCACGTGCGCGCCGCAAAAGATCGAATGCTCGCATTCGTCTACAATTGCCCGCTGAACGCGCGCCAGTTCGCTGAGTCCGTCGCGTCGACAAGGAGACGATATGCTTGACCTATCCACGTTGGGGACTTTCGTTGCAGTCGTGCTCGGGCTCTTCCTCATTCCGGGCCCGGCGGTGCTGCTGGTGTTGACGCGCACCGTGCATGGCGGGCGCAAGGCCGGCATTCTCACCGGTCTCGGTATCGCGGCCGGCGATTTCATTCACACGCTGGGCGCTGCGGTCGGCCTTTCCGCGTTGCTGATGACTTCCGCGCTCGCGTTCAATGCGGTGAAATATGTCGGCGCGGCCTATCTCGTCTATCTGGGCATTCGTGCGCTGCGCGAGAAGCAGGCGAGCGCGCATTTGCCGGTGGTCGCGCCGGTATCGGGATCGAAAGCGTTCTTTCAGGCGATTCCCGCCGAAGTATTGAATCCCAAGACCGCGCTGTTTTTTCTCGCGTTTCTGCCGCAGTTCGTGCGCCCCGAACACGGTTCCACCTTTCTCCAGTTCACCATGCTGGGACTGATCTTCGTCGGCATGAGCGCGCTGTATACCACGCTGATCGTGTTGACCATTCGGCCGCTGGGCAAATTCGTCAAGCGGTTGACGTGGCTGGCACGCTGGCAGAACAAGATCATCGGTGTGCTGTTCATTTCGCTCGGCCTGCGCGTGGCTGCGCAGACGCGCTGATCGATCCGCGCGCCTGTTTAGTTTCGTCGTGTATGAAGAGCGTTTGGGCTAGATGTTGCGGCGCTGCCTTCGCAGACGGCCTTCGCGCGCATATTCCATCTGGCCTTGCGTGCGAACGGCGATCTTGTCCCGTTCGGCGCGGCTTACTTGCCGCGTGTCGTCGATGTCGCCGACCCGCAGCACTTCCTGCGCGACTCTGATGCGCAGCGTCATTAACGGTTCGCCGCGTTCGACCAATGTGCGATCCGTGGCGCGCACTTGCTGAACGCCGCTATCGATCAGGTCGCGCAACTCCAGCAGCGTGAGCCGTTGCCGCTGAATCTCGAGGATCAGCCGTTGGACGGCCCGCTCGTCGCGCGTGCGCCACCAGGTGCGCAACTCCGCGAGCGTGGGAGGATCGAAAGGTGGAAGACGCATTGCTCAGACAAATACTGTATATATGTACAGTATACCTCGCCTTTTCGAGGCCGCACGGCATACAGCGGCGGCTTTGCCCCAACTCTTGCGAGTGGTTTTAGTGAGGCCAGCCCAACGTGAGCAGAATCGACGACGACACGGCGATGATGAAGAGACAGGCGGCGGTGAGCATGTCGTACGGATAGTTCATTACGGACCGTCAACGTCGTATGTACGGGGAGGCTCATCATAGGCAGAACCGCCACTCGCGACTGTTAAGCATTGCAAGGTGTAGTCCGTCGGCGGCAATGAGTGAGCATGCTTGATACCGGAGGCAACATGAATGACGCTGTGTCTTCTTCGACAACTTCCTTCGCCCCGGAGATCGAGTTCTGGTTCGACTTCGGCAGCAATTACAGTTACCTGAGCGTCATGCGCATCGAGGCGCTGGCAGCCGCGCATGGCGTGCGGATCCGTTGGCGGCCGTTCTTGCTGGGGCCCGTGTTTCGCGACTTGGGGTTCACCAACTCGCCATTCGTGTTGCAGAAGGAGAAGGGTGCATACGTCTGGAAGGACATGGAGCGGCAATGCCGTAAATACGGTATCCCGTTCATGCGGCCAGGCACCTTCCCACGTGCGGCGCTGCTGGCGATGCGCGTGGCGCTACTGGGCGCGGATCGGCAATGGATGGCTGCCTACTGCCGCAAGATCATGCAACTGAATTTCGCCGACGACCGCGACATCGGCTCAGCAGAGGTAGTGAGCGAAGCACTCGAGGAACTCGGCTTGCCAGCTCAGCAGATCATCGCCGACTCGCAAGGCGACGCCAACAAACTGCGCTTGCGCGAACAGACCGAAACGGCCGCGGCTAGGGGGATATTCGGCGCCCCGACGTTTTTCGTCGGCGAAGAAATGTTCTGGGGCAATGACAGGCTGGACGACGCGCTGGAGTACTGCGATTCGACGGGTACAGCGCAATGAGGGAGGGAGCGCGACAGCGCCTATTCGTTGCCTTGCTGGCAGAAGCGACGGCCGGGAACGTGTGAGACGACGGCCTGAGCGATTTCGAGCGGTGTACTTTCGGCGGGCACGACCCGGCGGCTCGATTCGGGCGTGTGCTTCATGGTCCATTCGACGAGGCGGTACGAACGTCCCCAAGGCGGCTGCAACGGGTCGGAGACTCTGCAGGTGTGGATCTGGCTGACCCATTCAATGCCCGGCATGGCGCGCAAATGCTCGAATACTGTTTTTTCAACCATGGTTTGACTCCTTCTGCCGGGCATGCAGCCCGTCTTTTGGCGCGTCGTCGACACCCTTAAGAAAAAAGACCGCCGATATTCTGGCGGCTTAACAGGGGATGGTGTGCGCATGGTTGCAGGGAAGAATTAAGCGAAACTTAAGAGGCGCATCGGCGCCCGCGCCGTGATCTCGCCCTCAAGACCTCGCCGGATCGGCCGTTATTAGAGCGGTTGGGGCCGCCATCCCCGCTTCGCCTTCGCGCTCGCATCCTGATAACGTGACGAATCTCGCCCAAACGCCGCTCTCCGACCGCCTTCGCTCGCTAGTCGATACCGTGCAACACAACGAGCGCACGTTGCGCCGCTTCCAGAATGTCGAGTTGCGGTTGATCGGCGCGCAGGATTTCGGCGCGTTTCTCGACACCCTGTTCAGCCATTTGCCGCAGGAATTCTCGCTAGCGAGTGTGACGCTATGGCTTGATGCCCGCGCGCCGATGCTGCTCGACCTGATCGAGCCCGTCGCGTTGCGCGCGCTCGATCATGCGAATCTGAAGACCTCGCGCGAAGGCGGGCTCGCTGCGCGAGACCTGTGCGAGGAAGGCCGGCCGTGGCTCGGCAAGCCGGGTGAACTGAGCGACATGGTGCGCCAAGCGTTCTTCGGCGCTGCACCACCGCCGGCGAGCGCGATCATGCTGCCGCTTGCCGCGGGCGACACCGTCAGCGGTTATCTGTGCCTTGGCAGCGACGACCCCGCGCGTTTCGGCGACGGCATGGCCACGGACATTCTGGAGCGCTTCGCGAGCATCGTGACGGCGAGTCTCGACAACGTCGCGCATCGCGAGCGACTCAAGCAGCTCGGCATGACCGACTCGCTGACCGGCCTCGCCAATCGCCGCTATTTCGACGAACGGTTGCGTGAGGAACTGATGCGCGCGGTCCGTTATGGCGTGCCGGTGGCATGTCTTTTCATCGATATCGACAGTTTCAAACGCATCAACGACACCTACGGCCATCAGACCGGCGACCGCGCATTGGCGGTGGTGGCGGCGTGTGTGCGGCAGCAGGTGCGGCTGGGCGATACCGTCGCGCGTTATGGCGGCGAAGAGTTCGCCGCGCTGCTGCAAGGCGACCGGTCCGATGCGCTCGCCGTCGCCGAGCGCGTGCGGCTGGCGGTCGAACGGCTGGATCTGCACGACGATCATGGGCAGCGCATCGCATTGACCGTGTCGATTGGCGTGGCGGCGCGCAGGGTTGGCGGGACGGCGGCCGAGGCCGTTTCGCTTGGGCGCGAAATGATCGAGGAAGCCGATCGTGCGATGTTCCAGGCCAAACGCAATGGCCGCAATCGCATCGAGGCGCTGGGCAAGCTGGCCGGCGATCAGGCGGGACACTGAGTTTGCCGCTCATTCGCCCTCAGTGTGCGGCGCACAACGTCTCACGCTCTGCGTATGAAAAGCCGTGAAAAAGCATTCACGTCTCGCGTGAGACTCTTTGCGTTGCCGGTTGCACGAACGAGTAACCGGCGACGCACATCACATCAGCGGTTCGTTTACCGACGCGTCCTGCGGGAATGCGCCGAAGTGGTTCGGCTCATAGTTCGATGTGCCGCCGAGATTGCCGTCGGTGCGCATGCCGCCGTCGCGGTGATGGTGTTCAGGTTCGGCGTGCGCGGTGCGTTCACCCGGAATCTGATGGTGGTTGATGCCGAGGCGATGCGATGCGTATCGCCGTACGAGAAGAGGCGCCCCTGCAACAGACGATCCGGCGAGAAGCCCATGCCCGGCACGATATTGGCCGGCGTGAACGCGGCCAGCTCGACGTCCGCAAAATAATTCTCCGGATTCCTGTTCAATTCGAGCGCGCCGGCGTCGATCAGCGGATAGTCCTTGTGCGACTACACCTTGACGATGTCGAACGCATTTTCCTGGCGCGCATACGCTTCGGCCAGCGGCATGATCTGGACGCAAGAGCGCCATTGCGGAAGTTCTTCTTTTCGATCTGTTCGAACAGATCGCGCTGTGCGCTTTCACGGTCACGGCCAACCAGTTCGCTGGCCTCGGCATTCGTATAGTTTTCGACACGCTACTTCGACTTGAAGTGGAACTTCACGTAGAAGCGCTCGTTCTACGCGTTGATCAGCGAGAACGTATACGGACCGAAGCCGTGCATCTGCCGGTAGTTCTTCGGAATGCCGTGGTCACTCATCAGGATCGTGACCTGATGCAGCGTTTCCGGATTGCGCGACCAGAAGTCCCGCAACGTGTTCGCATCGCGCAGATTGTTCTTCGGATGGCGCGCTGCCGTCGCGATCCGTGCGCAACGTTGCAGCGGATGCCAGATCCTCCGGTGCGACGCGCAGTCTAGCAAGGTTGATCGTGTATTGCCGTGTCCATAGCCGCGAATTGATGTGAGGTCGGCCCGGCGATGCAGCAGGAAGCATGGTCGATGCGGCCGAGGCGTCAAACGCCCGGCGCATCCGGCGGCACGCCCAGCAACTGCAGTGCGCCGCCGGTTACCTCGCTGAACACCGGCCCAGCCACCGTTCCGCCATAGAACGCCTTGCCCGCCGGGTCGTCGATCATGACCGCGACGATCAGCCTTGGATCGCTCATCGGCGCCATGCCGACGAACAGCGCGCGATAGCGGTTCTTCGCATACGTCGCGCCGACCTGTTTGCGGGCCGTGCCGGTCTTGCCGCCGATCCGGTAGCCGGCCACCGCCGCCGCCCGTCCCGTGCCGCCTTCGCCGGTGGCCATCTCCAGCATCGTGCGGATCGCCCGCGCCGTGGCCGGCTTCGTCACGGCGAGCTCGGCGTCCACGGAGGGTGCGGCGGCATGCGCGCCGTTGCGCAACAGACTGACGCGTTGCATCGTGCCGTCGCCCGCATACGCGGTGTAGATCTGCGCCATCTGCAGCAGCGAGGCGGACAGCCCGTAGCCGTACGCCATGGTCGCCTGTTCGATCGGACGCCAGCGTTTGTATGGGCGAACCTTGCCGGACGCCACGCCCGGAAAGGTCAGCTCGGGTCTCAGGCCGAGCCCGTATTGCTGATACTTGGTCCAGATCGTCTCCGCCGGCAGATTCAGCGCGAGCTTGGCGAGCGCGATATTGCTCGACTTCTGCACCGCTTCGGAGACGGTCATGACGCCGTGATTCGAAGTGTCGTGAATCACGGCCGGGCCGATCTTGTACCAGCCGGGGGCCGTGTCGATCATGCTTTGCGGCCGCACCTTGCCCTCGTCGATCGACAGGGCGACGACCAGCGGCTTGATCGTCGATCCGGGTTCGAAGGTGTCGACCACCGCGCGGTTGCGCAGTTGCCGGCCGGTCAGGCGGGCACGGTCGTTCGGATCGAAGCTCGGATAGTTGGCGAGCGCGAGAATCTCGCCGTTGCGCGCGTCGAGCACCACGACGCTGCCGGCTTCCGCGTGATGCTTCGCAATCGCTTCCTTCAGTTGTCCGTAGGCGAGTTGCTGGATGCGCCGGTCGATCGTCAGATGGATGGTCTCGCCGTTGCGCGCCGGCACCAGCGGCCGGGTCTCGGACACCACGCGGCCGAGCCGGTCGCGGATCACTTCGCGCTGGCCTGGCACGCCGAGCAGGTGCTCGTTGGCGGCCAGCTCGACGCCTTCCTGGCCGTTGTCCTCGATGTCCGTGAAGCCGACCACGTGCGCTGCCGATTCGCCTTCGGGATAAAAGCGCTTCGAATCGGCAATCTGCGTGATGCCGGCGAGGCCCATGCGGGACAGTTGCGCGGCGGTGTCGGCATCCACCTGGCGCTTGAGCAGGACGAAACTTTTGTCGCCGTTCAGACGCCGGCGCAATTCCGCGAGCGGCAGGTCGAGCAGCTTCGCCAGCGGCACGGCGGCGGTTTCATCGACCTGTCTGGGGGTCGCCCAAATCTCGTACGTGGCGAGGCTCACGGCGAGCATCGAGCCATTGCGATCGACGATCCGTCCGCGCGTCGCGTCGAGTTCGATGGTGCGCTGATAGCGCTTTTGTCCCTGGTCGATATAGAAATCCCGGTTCACCACCTGCACCCACAATGCGCGGCCCGCCAGCGCCGCGAACGCGCCGAACACCAGCAGGACGATGAACTTCGAGCGCCAGGCGGGCAGGCGCGTGGCCAGCAATGGGTTCTTCGCGACGGGCGCGTAGGGGTCATGCGACTGCGATTTTTTCTTCTGGATCATGGGTTGCGGATAATGAACTCGAGAACGCGATTAGCTTGCGCCGCCCGAATCGGCGGCGATCGACACTTTGAGATGCCAATGGAGGTGCTCGGCCGGCATGCGCATCGCGAAGACTGCGGGCAGCATCAGGATCGACGCCGATCCCGCGCGATACGGCACGCCTGCCGTGACCACGACTGCTTCGATTGTAATGAGAACGTAATCGGTATGCGAGGTCCACGCAAGGGGAGAGTGACCGGGCAGGACGTTGCGCACCGTGCCGCCGCCGAGCGTGGTGACGGTGCCGACGGAGCGTAGAGCGAAGCGCTCCATACCGCGGCGCATGCCCATCAGCACGCCGGACATTGGCTTCGGCGGCGATCGCAAGCACGTGGAGGACGGCGCAGCAGGATAATGGCGAACCTTGAGGGAGCGCGTTTGGGAGCCGCTTCGTCGGCGATGGGCGCCGTGGGGCACGCGTTCTTAAACGGCGATTATCGTAAGCGTGTCGTCAATCTGAGAGCGAGTTAAGCCGAATTCGGTGATGCCTCATTCGGCTGGAGTTCGCTGCGTTTTCGAGCGCGGTAGGCGTTGGCAGAACGCGACGCAATGCGCTACGCGAGACAACCGCTCGTACGGTCATAAAAAAACCGCGTGGATTTGAAAAATCCGCGCGGCTGGCTCGTTCGATTGATGCGTCGACTCCGACGCGGCGTGTTAAAGGGGCGCTCTCCGCCTGTCGAGCGCCTTCTTTTTTATGAATTTCTGATGCTGCTTTGCCATATGCACGTGGCGAGCGCCAAGCGTGTCACCCTCGCCAACCCTAAGCCCTCAACCCGGCAACGCGAAGCTGGAAATCGCCTCGCGCAGCACCCCCACTTGATCCTTCAGCGAATGAGCCGCGGCCGCGGCCTGCTCGACGAGCGCCGCGTTCTGTTGCGTGACCTGGTCCATCTCGCCGACCGCGCGATTGACCTGCTCGATGCCCGCGCTCTGTTCGCGCGAAGCATGGCTGATCTCCTCGAGAATTTCGTTCACGCGACGCACCGAGTGCACGATCTCGCCCATCGTCGAGCCCGCGTTGGCGACTTGCGACGCGCCGGTTTCGACCGTATTCGTCGAGGTTTCGATCAGCGCCTTGATCTCCTTGGCCGCCGTCGCCGAGCGCTGCGCGAGGCTGCGCACTTCGGCGGCGACCACCGCGAAGCCGCGTCCCTGTTCGCCCGCGCGAGCCGCTTCGACGGCCGCGTTGAGCGCAAGGATATTGGTCTGGAACGCGATGCCGTCGATCACCCCAATGATGTCGCCGATCTGCCGCGAGCTGGCGGTGATCTCGCCCATCGTGCGGACCACGTCGTCGACCACGCGGCTGCCGCGCGTGGCCACGTCCGCCGCCTGGCCGGCGAGCTGCGCGGCTTGCATTGCGCTGTCCGCGTTCTGCTTCACGTTGACAGTCATCTGATCCATGCTCGAGGCCGTTTGGACGAGCGCCGCGGCCTGTTCCTCGGTGCGTTGCGAGAGGTCGGTATTGCCGGCGGCAATTTCTGTCGCGCCGATGTTGATGTTCTCGGTGCCCAGACGCACGCGCGACACCGTATCGACGAGACCGGCCTGCATGGTTTGCAGCGCATGCAGCAGGCTGCCGTTGTCGTGCGGGCCGACCGGTACGCGCGTGGCGAGATTGCCTTGCGCCATCAGTTGCGCATGTTCGACAGCCACTTCGAGATCGCCGCCGAGCGAGCGGCGGATGCTGCGCAACACCAGTAGCATGACGGCCGTGGCAATGGCGCCCAACGTCACGGTGATCGCGAGCCAGCGCAGCAGATTCGCGTAGAACGCGCTCTGCACGTCGTCCATGTACATGCCGGTGACGAGATACCAGTCCCACGGCGCGAAATGCATCGAGTAGCTCGTTTTGGCGACCGGCTGCTCGCTGCCGGGCTTGGCCCACAGATAGTCGACGAAGCCACCGCCATCGTGATTACCCGCGTTGACGATCGCGACGAACAGGTGGTTGCCCGCCGGGTCGGCGAACTGCGCGAGGTTCTTGCCGACCAGTTCCTGTTTGAACGGATGCATCAGCATGACCGGCTGCGAATCGTTGACGGAGATGTAGCCGTCCTTGCCATAACGCATGGCCGCCAGCATCTCGAGCGCCTGCTTTTTGGCGTCGGGTTCAGAAAGGCTGTGCTGCTGGGCTAGCGAATAGTAGTGGGCGACGATGTGGTTGCCCTGGTCGATCAGCGCGGTCAATTGATCGCGGCGGTCCGAGATCATCGACGCGCGGTTCTGCCATGCGCCGAAGCCGCCGATCAGGATCAGGCCGATCCACAGCACGGCGATCATCGACGCCAGTTTTTTGTTCAGAGTCATAGCAATGAGTGTGGCTTTTGCAGGTGGTCGGGCGAAGTTGAATTTGCTTGTAGCGATTCGCTTGTCGCTGACGGTGTTTACGGCGCAACACGGTGTGCTCCGCAGGCAGGGGAAACCCGTTGTTTTGTGACGTTATTCGTCTGATTTATAAGCCGTGTGCCTTGCTCCGGCCGTAGTTCTGAATGCGCGATCCGCGGCCGCTTTAATCTGGATCTTCCGATTTTCCGGCGCGTTTTTTATTCAAGCATGCTTAATGTAATTGACGGTTTGCGAACGAGATTATGTCGATTAATTGGCTTGTTAATGACGGCGATAAAAAAGACCGGTCGCTATGGCCATTAAATGACGCAGGAAGGCATGGAATAGGCTGGCTTGGCACCAATCCCACGCCCAGCGTGCGAACGCGTCAAACCGCCACAAAACGCCAATTAAATCCAAAACGCGCTGCAGTATGGCGGCAAATGCAAAAAACGACACATTTTTCCACTTAGCCCCAACGCAGGAAAACCCGCTGTCTTGGAAGAGACGAATAAATAAAAATTCCGCTATAGTCGCCATTTTCCAGTCGCCAGCCGGGCAAAAAGAGCACCAATAAGCCCGCTATCAGGAGTAGAAAATGAACGCCCGCCAACCCGCCTTCGTCTCCGTATCCCGCAGCGCACGTCTGCGCCAGATGCTTCTTAGCAACGAACTCGAATTCATGATGGAGGCCCATAACGGCCTGTCAGCGCGCATCGTCCGTGAAGCCGGCTTCAAGGCGATCTGGGGTTCGGGTCTTGCGATTTCCGCGCAATATGGCGTGCGCGACAACAACGAAGCAAGCTGGACGCAAGTTGTCGACACCCTCGAATTCATGGCCGACGCGAGCGACCTGCCGATCCTGCTCGACGGCGACACCGGCTACGGCAACTTCAACAACGTGCGCCGCCTCGTGCGCAAGCTCGAACAGCGCGGCATCGCCGGCGTCTGTATCGAAGACAAGCAATTCCCGAAGACCAACAGCTTCATCAACGGCGAAGCGCAGCCGCTCGCCGACATGGACGAGTTCTGCGGCAAGATCAAAGCCGGCAAGGACTCGCAGTCCGACGAAAATTTCTCGATCGTCGCGCGCGTCGAAGCGCTGATCGCGGGCTGGGGCATGGACGAGGCGCTGCGTCGCGCGGAAGCCTACCGGCAAGCCGGCGCGGACGCGATCCTGATTCACAGCAAGCTCTCGCGTCCCGATGAAATTCTCGAATTCGCGCGCGAATGGGCCGGGCGCGGTCCGCTCGTAATCGTGCCGACGAAGTACTACAGCACGCCGACCGAAGTGTTCCGCGAAGCGGGCATCAGCACCGTGATCTGGGCGAATCATCTGATCCGCTCGGCGACCTCGGCGATGCAGGCCGTGGCGAAGGAAATTCATTCGAGCCAGACACTCGTGAACGTCGAAGACAGCATTGCCGCCGTCAACGAAATTTTCCGTTTGCAGGACGCCGACGAATATTCCGAAGCCGAAGACCGCTATCTGTCGAGCGGCCGCGCGGCCGGCGCCGCCGTCGTGCTCGCCGCGAGCCGCGGCAAGGGCCTCGAAGCCGTCACCGAAGACCGGCCGAAAGTCATGCTGCCGATCGCGGGCAAGCCGCTGCTGCGCTGGCTCGTCGACTCGTTCAAGAAACAGGGCGTCAACGACATCACCGTGGTCGGCGGTTATCGCGCCGATGCGATCGAGACGGCGGGCATCAAGCTCGTCGTCAACGAACAGCATGAGCAAACTGGCGAACTCGCGTCGCTCGCGTGCGCGCTCGACAAGCTGAGCGGCGACACGGTCGTCTCGTACGGCGATCTGCTGTTCCGCAGCTACATCCTGCGCGACCTCGTGGAAAGCGAAGCCGCGTTCAGCGTGGTGGTGGATTCGTCGCTGACCGACACGGAAAACGCAAGCGTGCGCGATTTCGCGTGGTGCTCGGCGGCCGACGATCGCGGCCTGTTCGGTAACAAGGTCGTGCTGCGCCATGTGTCGAGCGGACAGAACGCATCGGCGGAGATTGCCGCGCAAGCGCCGCATGGCCGCTGGGTCGGTCTGCTGAACGTGCGCGGCGCAGGCCGCGAGCGTCTGCAGGCGGTGATGAGCGAGTTGCAAGCACGCGCCGATTTCGCTTCGCTCGATATGCCCGCGCTGCTCAACGCGCTGATCGAAGCGGGTGAATCGATCGAGGTGCAATACGTACACGGCCACTGGCGCGGCGTGAACGATCTCGACGACTTCCGCCGCGCGGGCGACTTCGCGCATGCGCAAGCGCCGTTCGCGGCGGCGGCCGGCAACCCCGGGCAAAGTGCGGCGAAGCGCGCCACGAATGGAGCCGCGCAATGATCGAGGCAGCACAGTTCGTCGAGGCGGCACGCGATCGCGGCTTCGACTGGTACGCAGGGGTGCCGTGCTCGTATCTGACGCCCTTCATCAACTACGTGTTGCAGGACGAGTCGTTGCATTACCTGTCGGCGGCCAACGAAGGCGATGCGGTCGCGCTGATCGCGGGCGTCACGCTGGGTGCGAAGAACGGCCGGCGCGGCATCACGATGATGCAGAACTCAGGGCTCGGCAACGCCGTGAGCCCGTTGACTTCGCTCACGTGGACCTTCCGTCTGCCGCAATTGCTGATCGTCACATGGCGCGGCCAGCCGGGTGTCGCCGACGAACCGCAGCACGCGCTGATGGGTCCGGTCACGCCCGCGATGCTCGACACGATGGAGATTCCCTGGGAGACCTTCCCGACCGAGGCCGACGCGATCGGCCCGGCGCTGGATCGCGCGATCGCGCACATGGATGAAACCGGCCGCCCGTATGCGCTCGTGATGCAGAAGGGCAGCGTGGCGCCGTACGCGCTGAAAGACGGCGGCGCGAGTGCGCGCCGTGCGCCGGTGGTGCCGCGCTCGCAGTGCCATGACGTCGCGGCGGGCGAACTGGCTTCGCGTCACGACGCGTTGCAGAAGGTCATCGCGCACACGCCACTTGAATCGACAGTCGTACTCGCGTCGACCGGATTTTGCGGCCGCGAACTCTATGCGATCGACGACCGGCCGAACCAGTTGTACATGGTCGGCTCGATGGGCTGCGTGACGCCGTTCGCGCTCGGGCTCGCGCTCGCGCGTCCCGATTTGCACGTGGTCGCGCTCGACGGCGACGGCGCCGCGCTGATGCGCATGGGCGCGTTCGCCACGCTCGGCGCTTACGGTCCGGGCAATCTCACGCACGTGCTGCTCGACAACGGCGCGCACGACTCGACCGGCGGCCAGGCGACGGTGTCGTCGCAAGTGTCGTTCGCGGGCGTGGCCGCGGCGTGCGGTTATGCGTCGGCGGTGGAAAGCGACGACGCCGCGGTGCTCGACCAGGTGTTCGACGCGCCGCCGCTCGACGGCCCGCGCTTCGTGCGCCTCGCGATTCGCCGCGGCACGCCGGACGGCCTGCCGCGTCCCACCATCACCCCGCCCGATGTGAAGACGCGCCTGATGCGCCACATCGGCGCCGCTTGAAGTCACAGTAAAAGGAGCGCCCATGCTGCTGCTCAATCCCGGCCCGGTGACGCTCACCGAACGTGTTCGCCATAGCCTGTTGCAGACGGATCTGTGCCATCGCGAAAGCGAGTTTTTCGACTTGCAGGAAGAGGCCCGCACGCGGCTCGTCGATCTGTACGGTCTCGATGCGAGCGAATGGCAGGCGGTGTTGATGACCGGCTCCGGCACGGCTGCCGTCGAAAGCATGACCGCCGCGCTGGTGCCGCAAAACGGCAAGCTGCTGGTGGTGGAAAACGGCGTGTACGGTGAGCGCATTTCGCAGATCGCCACGCAATACGGCATCGCGCATGAATCGCTGAAGCACGACTGGATGCACGCGCCGGATCTCGCGAAGATCGCCGAACGCCTCGATGCGGACAAGGCGTTCACGCACGTGGCGGTGATTCATCACGAAACGACCACGGGCCGTCTGAACGACCTCGCGTCGCTCGGCGCGCTGTGCCGCGCACGCGGTTTGCGTCTGTTGGTGGACGGCGTGAGCAGCTTCGGCGCCGAAGCGATCGATTTCGCCGATGCCAGTCTCGACGCGGTCGCGGCCACCGCGAACAAGTGTCTGCACGGGGTACCGGGCGCGTCGTTCGTGCTGGTGCGGCGCGCGGCGCTCGCGCAGGGGGCGAGCCGCACGTACTACCTCGATCTCGGGCGGCTCGCGCGTTTGCAGGACCAGCGCAACACGCCGTTCACGCCGTCGGTTCACGCGTACTACGCGCTCGTCGAAGCGCTGCGCGAACTCGCCGACGAAGGCGGCTGGCGCGCGCGTCATGCACGTTATGCGGCGCTTGCCGAACGGGCGCGGGCGGGGCTCGCCGAGCGGGGCATCGGCAGCGTGTTGCCGGCGGAGCAATCGTCGGTGGTGCTGCGCGCGTACCAGTTGCCGGATGGCGTCACATATCCGCAATTGCACGACGCGCTGAAGGCGCGCGGCTTCGTCATCTACGCGGGCCAAGGCGGCTTGTCGGCCGAACTGTTCCGCATTTCGACGATGGGCAATATCCACGCCGGCGACATCGACCGTTTGCTGCAGGGCTTCACCGAACTCACGCGTTGATTGAGGTGCCGCAGCGCAGCGTGCGGCGGCTTTGCACCGCCCCGCGCGCTGCGCTGCCATGCGCTGCTGCGGTCACACCGGATCCTTGTCAGGCGGCCCGTCGGGCCGCTGCGGCTCCTCCACGTGATGACCGGGCGACGGCGGCACCAGCGGGTCGGCTTCCGGGTCGCGGTTCGGATCGGCATTCGGGTCGGGAATCGGACTGGTATGCATGTCGTAGCTCATCGCATCACCCTGTAGTTGAAACGCATGCGGTTCCGGCGCTTCGGACAATCCGCGCATCGGACCGATGCCGGCAATCCTCTTCAAGCGTAGGCGTTTTTGCTGCGCACCGCGCGTCTCACCGTCGTCACTTTCTCGCGCGACGGCCTACGCTGAGCTGCCAATAACGCTCGGTGGCGAAGACGTCGTCGTAATTGCCCGCGCCGAATGCGCGCAACTGGCTGGCGTACGCATTGACCGCCTCGCGTTTGAGTTGCGCGCGGCGCTGGACGTCGATCGTATGCGCCGCACTCGGAAGCGCCGGCGTCGCCACGATGCCGCGCTGCGCGAGATCGGCGAGGCGCGCCTGCACGACGCCGGGCGTGCGCCGGTGAATCGCTTCCTCGTAGCCGAACCAGACCAGATGCGACAGCCGCGGCAGGATTTCGCAGCAGGCTTCGAAGACCCGCACGTGATCGTCGTGATAGAGGCCGAGCGGCATCAGCAGCGTATTCGCGGTGCTGCGATAAATGATTTCTTCGAGCATCGCGGCCATCCGGCTGATCGACGGCGAGTCGGCATACTGGCTGTCGCGAAACGGCATGCGCAGCGGAATCGCGTCGAGCACCTCGAGCGCGCGGTTGTCCTCCAGCGTGCGCTCGTGCACGGCTTCGTAGGCATTCGCAAAACCCGACTTCTGATCCCATTCGGTATGCATCTCGTGCTCCGGCGGCGCGGCGAATACCGTGCAAACCGAGGCGTCGGGGTGAGCGGCGAGCAATGCGCCGCAGCTGAAGACGGCGTCGTCGAAATGGGGCGAGACGATGAACAGGCGTGGGCTGGTTTCGCTCATTGGGGCGGTAGGGTTGGGCGCGGGCGGCCGGCTAACGCGTAAGCCAGAGCTCTCAAGGCCGGTCCGCGCGGAAAACATGGGCTCACATCAGCTTAGGCGGAATCGATGCGACTTGCGCGGCGGTTGTGGGGCCGCAAGTGGTGTGCCTGGATTTGGCTGGCTGAGCGGGCTGTGTTTCGCGGGCTCCCGTAGAGGCTCACCGGTTGCCCAGTACGGCTCCTGAATTTGCTCACCGTTGGTTCGGGTGGCGACGGATCTTCGTCGGTGGGTCGGTGGATAAGGCGCTAAGCGTCCGGCATGCTCGGGCAACTACCCGCCCTCCACCGCCAGCGCCGCTGCCCGGCTGAATGCCGCCACGATGTTCTCCACGATGTCCGCGCGCAAGCGCGTGTCTGCCGTTCTCAGCGCATATGCCGGATGCCACGTCGGCACGATCAGGCGTCCACGATGGGCAATCGTCTGCCCGACATATTCGGACAGATTGACGTGCGCGCCGGTCAGCGCTTTCAGCGCGGTCGCGCCAAGCGTCACGATTACGCGCGGCGCGACGCGCGTCAGTTCCTGTTCGAGCCAGTGCTGGCAAGCTTCGACCTCGCGGCGCTCCGGGGTGCGGTGGATTCGCTGCTGGTCGAACGTTTCCCACTTGTAGTGTTTGACGGCATAGGTCAGATACAGCGCCGTGCGGTCGAGACCGGCGCGCGCGAGCACCGCGTCCAGCAGTTGGCCGGCGGGTCCGGTAAAGGGTTCGCCGTGCTGATTTTCATGTTCGCCGGGCTGTTCGCCGACGGCCATGATCGTCGCGTGAGCCGGCCCGGCACCGGCGACGGCCTGCTTCGCGTTGCGCCACAGCGCGCAACGCCGGCACGCGGCGAGCGGGCCAACCGTCTCACGCAGGGGCGGCGTAAGCGCTGAATACTCGAGCGGCGGCGTCTCCGGCACAGTGACCGCGGTGGCTTGCGCGCCGAGACGGCTGCGCATGCGCGCGAGGTGCGCGGGCAGCGGCGGACCGGCGGGCGGCGCGCGCCAGTAGGAGAGCCTCGCCGGGGTCGGCAGCGCATTGACGACGCTCGCGTAGTAGGCGAGCCAGAGGGCTTCGGTGGGCTCGCTGGTGGCGGCTTCACCTGCCATGACGTCGGGCGGCACAGCGTGCGCGGCCGGCTGGTTTTCTTCCGTTGCGGACCGGTCGATACGCAACAGCATGCCGTTCCAGAACACCGCGCCGTGCGGAGTGGCCAGCATCCACGTGGAGTCGCCCATGGGTCGGGCGAACCTTGCGGCGGTGCGCTTTAGCAGATCGTGCTGCGGCTCGTACCAGCCGACGAATTCGGGCAAGCCCATGGAGGGGTCACGCCGTCTGAAGCGCGTGAAGCTCAGCAGCTCTTCGGTTTCGTGTTCGATCGACTGCACGCGCAGCGCGAGTTGCGCGCCGTCGGGGTCGGCCGGATCGACGACGTGGCGCTCGCCGCGCGTCCAGCGCCACAGCACGCGATAAAGCAGAGACCAGCGATCCGGCGCGCGGAAGCAGGACGCCGTCTGCAATTGGGCGAGGAGATCGCGGGCGATGGCCGGAGCCGTGAGGGGAGGGACGGTGGTCAGGCCCTCGGGGACGGCGGTATCTGCGATTCTCTGGCGGGCGGACCCGGCAGATTCCACGCAACCCGCTGCATCCGCCCTATTCGCCACGCCGGGAAGCCGCGCATCTCGCCCAGCCTCCGACTCGTCTTCTCCGGCCATCTCGCCTTCAACCTCGACCCACTCGATCGACCCCGGCTCGATACCCTGACGCAGCAGTTCCCGCGCCGCGCGGCGCCATGCGGCAAAAGACGGTTCGATCGGAATGCGCTTCATGCGGACGCGCCATGCGGCCAAAATACTGTATGGATATACAGTATGCGCCCAACTCCGCGCCGGGATCAAGCCCGCACCGCTAGCGGCACCTGCACGCCGCCCATTCACCGCTAGACGTTGCGCAAATCCTCCGGTGTGTCCACATCCCGCAAAATCCCCGGGTCGTCGACCTCCACCTTCGTCACCCTCTGCGACATCAGCAAGGATTTCGCGCCGGTGTCGCCATTGAGCGCCAGCAGCGCCTCACGATGCTCGATGCCGAAGCCGACCGGATGCCCGCGCTGTCCCTGATAAAACGGCGCGACCAAGGATGCGCCCTTGTCGAGCGTGATTGCCACGGTCTCGATGGTCGAGGTGGCGATGCGCGGCATGTCCGCGAGTGCGACGATCCAGCCCTCGGCGTCGTCGCTCGCTTCGATGCCGGCGGCGAGGCTCGCGCCCATGCCGCGTTCGGCGTTGGACGCGAATACCACGTCGCAGCCGGCGTCGTTCAAGAGGCGCGCGAGGGCGTCCGAACCCGGCCGCACCACGGCCAGCACCCGCGTCACGACGTGTAGCAGTCGATGCGCGGCTTCGTGAGCGACCGGCGTGCCATCGGGCATCCGGGCAAGGAGTTTGTTGTGCAGGCCGTCCGGATCGAAGCGCGAACCGAAACCGGCGGCGAGCAACACGCCAGTGGCGAGCGAGGCGTAGGCCATGGACGGGCACCGGTGGAGAGAATGAGGCCGATTGTGCGATGCAACGCGGTCGCAGGCAAGCGCCAATGTGGATGCATGGCGCCTGGCTGCGCCGCTTGCAGGCGGACGTGAAGCGCGGCGCCGCGTTATTGTGGTGCGGCGCGATTGTCGTCGCAGCGAAGGGACGATTGACGAGCGCGGCTCAGCCCGCGTATCGGCGAAACTCAACCCGAGGCGCATGCCCGCCGTCACAACCAACCGGCGCCCCCCGCTGCCGCTCGCAAACAATCAGCCCATTCCCATCACCTTGTCCAACGTGAGCGGCAAATCCCGCACCCGTACCCCGGTCGCGTGATACACCGCGTTCGCGATTGCCGCCGGCACCCCCGTAATGCCGATCTCGCCTATCCCGCGCACGCCGAGCGAGTTGATATACGGATCGGGCCGATCGATGAATGTGATATCGAGCGCGCCGATATCCGCATTCACCGGCACGTGGTACTCCGCGAGATTCGCATTGGTGAAGCGTCCAAAGCGCGTGTCCACCGTGGACTCTTCCTGCAGCGCCGCGCCGATGCCCCACACGATGCCGCCGATCATCTGGCTGTGCGCAGTCTTGTGATTGAGCACGCGGCCCACGTCGTACACCGCGACCACCCGCGGCACGCGAATCGTCCCGAGTTCTGCGTCGACATGTACCTCGACGAACACCGCCCCGAACGAGTGAAACGAATACTTCTGCTTCTCGTCGCCGGGCTTGACCGTCGAGGTCGCCTCGATCGGCTTGCCGCCCGAGCGCGCGATGATGGCCGCGGCCGGATCGCGTTTGCCCGGCTGCGAGCGGCTTACCACCCAGCCGTTATCCACGGTGATGTCGTCGGGCGCGATACCGTGTACCGGCGAAGCCGGGTCCGCCAGCGCCAGCGCGATCAACTGGCTGCGCGCCTGGCTGGCCGCTTCGCGCACAGCGGGCGACACGCTCGCCGCCGACTGCGAGCCGCCCGATACGGGCGCGCGCGGCAGCGTCGAATCGCCGAGCGCGAAGTGGATGTTCTCCGGCTCGAAGCCGAGCGTGTCGGCGGCCACCTGGGTCATCACCGTGTAAGTGCCGGTGCCGATGTCCTGCGTGCCGGACGCGACCATCGCCGTGCCGTCCGGCAGAATCCTTGCGATGGCCGCCGCTTCGCTGCGGTTGGCCGGATAGGTCGCGGTCGCCATGCCCATGCCGATCAGCGTGCGGCCCGCGCGCATCGAGCGTGGCGCGGCGCTTCTGCGCGACCAGCCGAATTTCTCCGCGCCGATCTGATAGCACTCGCGCAAGGACTTGCCCGACCACGGCTTGTTGTCCTGGGGATCGGCCTCCGCGTAATTCTTGATGCGCAGCGCCAGCGGGTCCATTTTCAATGCGGCCGCGAGTTCGTCCATCGCCGATTCGAGCGCGAACGAACCCGTGGTTTCGCCTGGCGCGCGCATGAAGGTCGGCGTGCCGAGATTGAGCGGCACGAGGCGATGCGTCGTCACCTGGTTGGGCACCGCGTACAGCATTCGCGTGACCATGCAGCAGGTCTCGGTCCAGTCTTCGATCGTCGAGGTGTTGGAGAAGCTGTCGTGACGCATGGCGGTGAGCGTGCCGTCGTGCCGGGCGGCGATCGTGAAGTGCTGCTCGGTGTGCGGACGCGCGCCGACCGGCCCGAACATCTGCGGCCGTTCGAGCACGAGGCGCACCGGACGCCCCGTCTGTTTCGCTGCCATCGCGCACAACGACACATGCGACCACGACGAGCCCTTGCAGCCAAAGCCGCCGCCGATGAACGGCGAGATCACACGTACGTCGCCGGGCGCGATGCCGAATACCTTGGCCACCGCTTGCGCCGCGTTGCTCACGCCTTGGGTCGAATCGTAGAGCGTGAGTTGCGGTCCGTCCCAGCGCGCCATCGTGGCGTGCGGCTCCATCGGATTGTGATGCTCGATGGGCGTGGTGTACGTCGCGCTCACATGGACCGCGCCGCTTTGCATGCCGTCTTCAAAGCTGCCGCGTTGCGTGTCGGTCTGGCGGCCTTGCGGTTTGTCCGGCGCGTGCGCGTTCGGTTTGGCCTGCGCGAAGTCCAAGGTCGCGGCACTCGCCTGATAGACGATGCGCAATTGACGCGCGGCGTCGGTCGCATGTTCGAGCGTGTCGGCGACCACCACCGCGACCGGCTCGTTGCTGTAGTGAACCTGGTTGTCCTGCAGCAGCGACAGCCGCCTGCCAGCGGGGGGCGCGAGCGCGGGCCTGCCGCCGTTCGGCAGACGCGGCGCGTTCTGATACGTCATCACGAGCAGCACGCCGGGCAGCGCCTGCGCGCGGCTTGCGTCGATCGACGCGATCGTGCCGCTCGCAATCGTGCTGGTGACGAGCACCGCATGCGCGAGACGCGCTTCGGGGAAGTCGGCGGCATAGCGTGCTTCGCCGGTGACTTTGAGCAGACCGTCGACGCGGTCGACCGGCTGACCGATCAGATTCATGCGACACCTCCCGCGCGGCCCGCGGCCTGGTTGACTGCGCGCACGATCGCGCGTTGCGCGAGCCGCACCTTGAAACGGTTGTCTTGCTGCGGACGTGCGTCCCTCAACGCGGCGGCGGCGGCGTTGTTCAACGTCGCCTGCGTGAGCGGCTGAGCGTTGAGCATCTGTTCGGCGACGCTCGCGCGCCACGGCTTGTGCGCGACGCCGCCGAGCGCGATGCGCGCGGTCCTCACGCGCTCGCCGTCCATTTGCAAAGCGGCGGCCACCGACACCAGCGCGAATGCGTAACTGGCGCGGTCACGCACTTTCAGATAATGCGAATGTGCGCTGAAGAGCGGCGGCGGCAGATCGACCGCGGTAATCAGTTCGCCGGGCTGCAACGTGGTATCGATGTCGGGTCGCTCGGCGGGCAGGCGGTGGAAGTCGGCGAACGCGATAGTGCGTTCGCCGTTGGGACCGCTCACGCGCACGACGGCTTCGAGCGCCGCCAGCGCCACGCTCATATCCGAAGGATTCACCGCGATGCATTGAGCACTCGCGCCGAGAATCGCATGCGTGCGATTGTGGCCGCCGAGCGCCGCGCAGCCGCTGCCGGGCATGCGCTTGTTGCATTGTGTGAAGGCCGTGTCGTAGAAGTAGCCGCAGCGCGTACGTTGCAGCAGATTGCCGCCGACTGTCGCCATATTGCGCAACTGCGACGACGCGCCCGCGAGCAGCGCTTTCGACAGCAACGGGTATTGCTCGCGCACCAGCGCGTGGTTCGCCGCATCGCTGTTGCGCACCAGTGCGCCGATGCGGATGCCGCCGTCGGGCAGCGTCGTCACCGTATCGAGTCCGCTGATGTGCGTGATATCGATGAGCCGCATCGGTCTCGCGACACCGCCCTTCATCAGATCGAGCAGATTCGTGCCGCCGCCGATGAAGACCGCGCCCGGTTGCTGAACCGCGCGCACTGCGCTGGCGACGTCGCCAGCGCGTTCGTAAGAGATTGCATCCATGCTGGTCGCTCCGTCAGGCGGTGCCGGGTTGGGGGGCGCCGGTCGAGCCACCGCCGTCATGCACTGCGCGCACCGCAGCCACGATGTTCGCGTAGGCGCCGCAGCGGCAGATGTTGCCGCTCATCCGTTCGCGGATTTCTTCGTCGGACAGTTGGGCGGGACGGCTGCGGACATCGGCGGTCACGGTGCTCGCGGTGCCGTTGCGAAATTCGTTCAGCAGAGCCGTCGCGGAACACAACTGCCCCGGTGTACAGTAGCCGCACTGGAACGCATCGTGTTCGATGAACGCGCGCTGCATCGGACTCAATGCGCCGTTGGCCGCGAGTCCTTCCACGGTGGTGATGTTTTCGCCTTCGTGCATCACGGCGAGCGTCAGACACGAATTGATGCGGCGGCCCTCGACGAGCACCGTGCAGGCGCCGCACTGACCCCGGTCACAGCCTTTTTTCGTGCCCATCAGGTCTGCGTATTCGCGCAGCGCGTCGAGCAGGGTGACGCGCGGTTCGAGTTGCAGCGTATAGGCGCGGCCGTTGACGGTCAGCGTGACCCGGCGCGGCGGCACGGCCTGGTTGAGTTGCGCCGGCGGCGCGGCCGGCGTTTGGGTTTGCGCGCGCAGATGCGGCGCCGCGCCGACCGTCGCGGCAGCGGCGGCCGATTGCAGAAAGCGGCGGCGTGCGGGTTGCTGTGGAGTGGCGTCTGAAGCGCCTGAATCCTGACAATCGTTATGCGTGGACATGACGTTCTGTTGACTCCATTGAAAGGTCAATGCAGGCTAGCGATGCATCGGTATCCGAAGCGTCGCGTTCCAACGAAGCTGACGCCGCAAGTTCGGTGCCGTTGCAGCTACAACGGTATTAGAAAATGACGGAGACAGCAAAGATGATTCACGCGTTGCGTCGCCTATGCGTACTTCGGCTGTCGTGATGATGGCGCGGGAGCATTCGGCGCGGCGGATCATCGGCTGGCGACCGCCGATGCGAGCTACGCGGGCGCCGCATGTCTACGTGCTCTGTGGACCAGCGGCGCGCTGAGCGGCAGTGTCGACGCCATTCGCATGAATGCGAATCTGCACGGCAAGCCGACGATTATGGTGCAGGGCCGCGCGGATGCGCTGGTGCAGATCAATCACGCGTCGCGGCCGTACTTCGGGATGAATCAGCTAACCGAGGGCGGCGCGAGCAAGCTGTCGTTCTACGAAGTGACGAATGCTCAGCACTTCGACGCGTTTCTCAGCGTGGCCGGTTTCGATACGCGCTTCGTGCCGCTGCATTACTACAATCTGCAGGCGCTCAATCTGATGTGGAGTCATCTGAAGAGCGGCACGCCGCTGCCGCCATCGCAGGTGATTAACACGGTACCGCGTGGCGGCGTGGCTGGTGCAGCGCCCCCGCTGAGCGCGGTGAATTTGCCGGCGATTGCGGTGAGCCCGGGAAGCAACGCGATCACCGCGGCGGGCGGGGCGGTGAACCTGCCGAATTGAGGGGTGCATGTTTCGGGTGCGATGGCGTTGCGCGCGGCTTCGCTTATTGCATCCGTGCAGGTACAGCCGATGCTACCGCTGAACAGAGGTAGTTCATTCACAGCGACTGTCGACAGGAGAGTTCATGCAGTTCGACTACAGGCATTTCCACATCGACTGCCGCGCACGCCATGCGGAAGACGGCGCCTACTACGCGAGAGCGAGAATCACGCGCGTGCCGCAAAAAAAAGAACACGTGCAGTCGCATGATTCCGGCGACATCGATTCCTTCGCCAACGAAGCCGATGCCATTGCATGCGCGAGGTCGTGGGCGATCGAATGGTGCGACGTCGCGGCAGAACGAAGCGCGTGACAGGAAGGACCGGCCTAGGGAGAACACACCGTGGCGAAGCTTCGAATTGCGACGTTCAACATCAACGGCATCCGTTCGCGATTGCCTGCACTGCTGCAATGGCTGGAGCGTGAAGCGCCGGACATCGTGTGTCTGCAGGAACTCAAGGCGGTCGACAGCGCGTTTCCCGTCGAGCAATTGCGCGACGCGGGCTACGGTGCCATCTGGCAAGGACAGAGCGCATGGAACGGCGTGGCGATTCTGTCGAAGGGCGATGCGCCGCTCGAGAACCGCCGCGGCCTGCCCGGCTTCGAGGACGACACGCACAGCCGTTATCTGGAGGCGGCAACTGGCGGCGTGCTGGTGGCTTGCCTGTATCTGCCGAACGGCAATCCGCAACCGGGCCCCAAGTTCGACTACAAGCTCGCGTGGTTCGATCACTTCATCACGCATGCAGCGAAGCTGTTCAAGAGCGGCCATCCGGTGGTGCTGGCGGGCGACTTCAACGTCGTGCCCACCGACGAGGACATCTATAACCCCCGTTCATGGCTGAAGGACGCGCTGTTGCAACCGGAGAGCCGCGAACGTTATCGGCGGCTGCTCGCGCAGGGCTGGACCGACGCGCTACGCACGCACTTCGGCGACGAACGGGTCTACACGTTCTGGGATTATTTTCGCCGTCATTGGGATACGAACTCGGGCTTGCGAATCGACCACCTGTTGTTGAGCGCGGATCTTGCTCCGCGTTTGCGCGATGCGGGCGTCGACCGCTGGGTGCGCGGCGAACCGCACGCAAGCGATCACGCACCGACCTGGGTGGAACTGGAGATGGGTAGCGGACGCAAGAAGAAGGGCGGGTCGTGACGAGGGGCGAGTAGTTCCGAGGCCACACCAATCCACGCAGCTGGCCGCGAGACAACGCTCGGGAGCAACGCGCGCGACTCGCAGAACCGACGCATAGATACGCTTCAAAAGGCGGGGCGATTCAAAGCGGCGCCTCCACGCGGATCAGGCGATCCCCTTGCAGGCAGATCGCCGTCACGCCAGTCCAGCCGTGCTTACCGGCTACCGGCGATAGTCGCGATTCCCGGCGCCATGCGACCAGATCGCACCGGCGACAAATCCGGCGAGCGCGACCACCGCGAGGGTGGTAAAGGGGCTTTCGGCCGTTGTGTCGCGCACCAGACTCGTCGTGCTCGCGCAAAGTTGCTGCGCCTTGCCGCTGAGTTCCTTAGCCTTGCCGGCCAGTTCCGTACTAGCGTCGCCGATCGCGTCGCCGACCGCGCCCTGAACCTTGCCCGCAACTTCCTTTACTGCGCCTTCCGCTGAATTGGTGTCCATACGAATGTGCTCCCATTGTCATATTTACGTGCGAGCGCGCTGCAATTGCAACGGCGTCACACACAAGGGTCGCGTAGGCCGCCCCGCACCGCAGGCAGCTTACGTCCAGCGAACAGCGCGCAAAAAGCGCGCCCGCACCGCAAACGAATGGGGGCAGCGGAATGAGGGTCAGCGTCGCCGCCGGGAATTGATGCCGACGAACGCCGCCATCAACATTAGAAAGCCGCCGAACAGCAGCGCGGCATTGACCATCACATGCCTGATGCCGAGTTCGTCGACGTTGATGAAAGGGTAGGGATAGAAGTCCGACAGACTGCCGCGCCAGAACGTGACGCCTAGATACGTCAGCGGATAGATCAGCCACAACAGACAGTGGCGCCACCGCAAATGAAAACGCGGCACGAACAGCACCCAGTAGAGCGCGGTGAGCATCGGCAGCACACTATGCAGCGATTCGGTGAGCAGCCGTCTGAGCGGCGCGGGCGACCACCAGCCGCGCAACAGCAGGTTATATGCAATCCCGACGAAGACCATGTACACGACCACCGCCGTCACGACGGTGGGCTGCCGGAAAAAACGTACGAGCGGCGCGCGATGCTTGCGCAACGCCACGCAGGTAAAGCAGATCGCGCACGCGAGCACCGTCAGATTGGTGAGGTAGCTGCTCATGCGGGCGAGGCCGTCGAACACGGTCAGCCCGCGGGCGAGCGTGCGGTCGATCGTGACGTTGGCTTGCGCGACGAGCGCGATCCAGCTAATCGCGGCGATCACCGCGGCCAATGTCACCGACGAAACGCTGGGCGTATGCAGCGGAAGCTCGGGCTCCCGCTGCTGATGAGGGATAGGGCGCATGCGTGCGATTTTATACACGCTTTGCAGCGGTGTTGAAGAACCCGCCCGGCGCGGCCGCATCGCTCGCAGCCACGCTAATAAATACCGGGTAAAAATTGACGGTGTGCTGCGTTGCCAGGCGCCGCGCACCTCATACCGCTGGCGCGACGCAGGCAGTGCCGGCGGCGACAATCCGGTCCGCCGAAGCGCGCAGGAATGTCAGAAACTCTGAGGCCGGCAATGGCCGGCTCAACAGGAAGCCTTGCACCTGATCGCAGGCCAGTTCGCTGAGCGCGTGAAATTGCGACTCCGTCTCGACACCTTCCGCGACGACCTCGATCCGCAACGCGCGCGCGAGCGCCACGACAGCCGACAGCAACGCGCCGCCGCGCTCGCCGCCGGCGTCGAGCTCGCGCATGAA
The DNA here is from genome assembly GCF_902859935.1 of Paraburkholderia fynbosensis. Lineage (GTDB taxonomy): Bacteria > Pseudomonadota > Gammaproteobacteria > Burkholderiales > Burkholderiaceae > Paraburkholderia > Paraburkholderia fynbosensis. The sequence goes on along the minus strand of NZ_CADIKI010000006.1, from coordinate 304,412 downwards.
GGAGCCGTCGATCTTGATCTGGTCGAACCTGAAGCGCTGCAGATAGCCGAGGCTCGAATAGCCGGTGCCAAAATCGTCGACAGCGACGGTGTAGCCGTGCGACTGCAAGGTTTCGATCGTGCGACTCGCCTTCTCGACGTTCTGCATGGCCGCCGTTTCCGTGATCTCGAACATCAGGCGGCACGGATCGACGCCGGCCGCGCCAAGCAGCGCATCGATGCGCGCCACCAGGTCCGGCACGTTGAACTGCATCGGCGAGAGATTCACCGCGACGGAAATCGCAGGCAGCCCTTGCGCGTCCCATAGCACGATATTGCGGCAAACCTCACGCAGCACCCAGTCGCCAATGTCGACGATCAGGCCGGAGCGCTCCGCGAGCGGGATGAATTCGAGCGGAGCAATCTCGCCGAGTTCGGGATGGCGCCAGCGGATCAGCGCTTCGACACCGGTCACCGATTGCGATGCGACGCGGAACTTCGGCTGGAACGACACGCTGAGTTCACCGTCGCTCAACGCCCGGTGCAGGTCGCGTTGAAGGATCAGCGACTTGAGCGCAGTCTGGTTCATGTGCGGCTCGAACACGCAGAACGTGTTGCGCCCGCTTTGTTTGGCGGCGTACATCGCGGCGTCCGCGCAATGCAGCAGTTCGTCGGCATTGCCGCCGTCGCGAGGATGGAACGCGATGCCGATGCTTGCACTCACGCGCAGCGGCAAGCCGTCGACGACGATCTCCTCGCTCAACCGCCGCAGCACGCCAGCGGCGGTGGCCTCGGCGGACGACGCCTCGGCCACGATCACGAATTCGTCCCCGCCGAGCCGGGCGACCATGTCCGTCTGATGCAAGTCCTGGCGCAAACGCTCGGCACACACCTGCAACAGGTCGTCGCCGACGCCGTGGCCGAGCGAGTCGTTGATCGCCTTGAAGCCGTCGAGGTCGATGAAGAGCACGGCGAACGATGCTTCACCGCGCGCGCAGCCGGCGACCGCCCGTGCGATGCGCAGCGAAAGTTGCTGGCGGTTCGGCAAATTCGTCAGCGCGTCGTGCGTTCCGAGATAGTGCAGTTGCCGGTTCGCGCGCTTCAGCGAGACGGACAGGCTGCCCGTGTGGAAGCCGAGCAAGGCGAGCGTGCCGACCAGCACGATGAACGACGTCGCGCTGACGATCAGCGCGAGCCGGTTCGCGTCGAGCTTATCGCCGGACAGGCAAAGGCTGCCGGCGGAGAAGTTGGCCGCGCTCATGCCGAAATAGTGCATGCCGGTGATCGCGATCGCCATGGCGAAGGCCGCGCCGAGCCGCTTGACCACGCGGTTCTGCACGCCCGATGTGCGCAGCGTGAACGCGAGCCAGAGCGCGGTGATCGACGCGGCAATCGCCACGCCCACCGAAACCACAACTCGCCACGGCGTGTATTCGATGGCCGGCGACATCTGCATCGCCTGCATGCCGGTGAAGTGCATGGCGGCCACGCCGGCGCCCATGATCGTCCCGGCGGCGCACAGACGCCGCTGGGACAGCGCGCCACGGCTCGCGGTGGCCAGCGCGATCAGCGACACGCCGATTGCGAGAATCAGCGACGCGGCGGTGATGCCGAGGTCGTAGCCGATCGCCACCGGCAGCGTGAAGGCGAGCATGCCGATGAAATGCATCGACCAGATGCCTAGGCCCATCGACAATGCGCCGCCGGCAAGCCAGAGCGGCCGCCATTTCGCGCTGGCGAGCGCGTTCAGGCCGGCGGACAGCTCCACGGCCGTATAGGACGCGAGAAATGCCACTACCAGCGACAGCCAGACCAGCAGCGGGTTATAGATACCAGTCATCGGCCCTCTCTCTTGTTTCGTAGCAGCCTCTTGCGACTGCTTCTTTTTTTTGCCGCGTGCCGGATCGGCGCGGGCGGCACGCTCTCTATCGTGCTATCGACAATTCCGCGGACAACTTTATGCTTGCTACGATATGACGGACTGCATCGACATCGGCTCTGCCAATGCCGCGCAGTGTCCCGCGAATCACGGCGCCCGTGATCGCACAACGGCTGCGGGCTTTCCCCAAGGGTCGCGCAAGGAGACCGATGCATGTCCTATGCCGCAGATGTTTAGGCCGAAATCGTCGTTGCTGGATCGCACCACTGGCTGCGATGGCCCCATTCGTCGTAGATAATCCGGTGGACGTGCAGCCGGTTGGACCCACGCGAGCGGGAAGCCGAAACCGCGCCCTTTGCACGTCCCGCGCGGCAAGCGACACGATCCACAGGCGACAAGGAGACGTGATGAACCATGTTCCGCCGGTATCAGATGCTGCACCTGTACGTCGCCGCAACGCGCTCACCGCGTTGCTCCCCATTGCCGCCGCCGCCGTCCTGTGCTGCGTCACACCACCGCCTGCGCGAGCGGCGGGCGTGCTGCCGGCCGGTGGGCACTTCGCCCGCGGAACCGGATCGATCGGCGGCAGCGGCGCCACCTTGACGATCAACCAGACCTCCGGCCGCGGCGTGATCGACTGGGACAGCTTTTCGATTGGCGGCAAAAACCATGTCGTATTCGCCAACGCCGGGGGCGCCACGCTCAATCGGGTGACGGGCGGCTCGCAGTCGGCGATTCTCGGCACGCTCACCGCAAGCGGCAGCGTCTACTTGATCAATCCGCAGGGCGTCCTTGTCGGACCGAAGGGCGTGATCTCCACCAACGGACGCTTTGTCGCCTCGACGCTCGACGCGGACAGCGCCGCCTTCATGAACGGCGGACCGCTGACGTTCTCCGGACACGCCAATGCGGGCATCGTCAATCTCGGCAAGATTGCGTCCAGCGGCGGCGACGTCTTTCTCATCGCACGCAGCGAGGTGGTCAACAGCGGCACCGTCAGCGCGCCGAACGGGACGGCCGAACTGGCCGTCGCGCAGCAGGTGTTGCTGCAGGATTCTGCGTCGGGCAAGCAGGTGTTCGTGCAGGCGGGCACGGGCGGCACGCTGCAGAACAACGGCGTGATTCGGGCCGCTCAGGTCAACCTGCAAGCGATGGACGGCAACATCTACGCGCTCGCCGGCAAGCACGAAGCCATTCGTGCGACCGGCACCACCACGCGCGACGGCCACGTCTGGCTGGTCGCCGGACATGGCGAGGTACGGCCCGGCGGCTCGATCGAGGCGGCCGGCGGCACTGTCGACATGAGTGCGGACACCGTCACCTTCCCCGCTGGCGGCACCTCGGTGAAGGCCGGGCAATGGAACATGTCGACAGCGGGCTTCACGGTCGACGACAACGCGGCGCGCGCGCTTTCCACGAGCCTCGGCAGAGGTACGTCAGTCGAGTTGCAAACGACGGGCGCAAACGGCAACAGCGGCGAACTCGACGTGAATTCGGGGATCACCTGGCAGGGAGGCGCGTCGCTGACGCTCGCCGCGTATCGCACGCTGACGGTCGGCCAGGGCGCGACCATCGGCAATCGGGGCGGCGGCAACCTGACCTTGCGAGCCGATGCAGCGAGCCTCGATAACGGCGGCGCAGTCGTCAACCACGGCGTCATCGACTGGTCGCGCAGCACCGGGATCGTCGATGCGCTTTACGACATGAACGGCAGCTACAGCGCGGGTACGGTGCTTGCCAATCCGGCGTGGACCAGCGCGCCGGGCAGCGGCCAGATCACACAGATCACCGCGTACAAGCTCATCAACAACGTCACCGACCTCGAAAACATGGCGCAAGATCTCGCGGGCAACTACGCGCTTGGCAAGGACGTCGACGCGGCGGGCGTGGCGCTCACGCCGATCGGCAACCACACGACGCCGTTCACGGGCCAGTTCGACGGCATGTGGCATAGCGTGCTCAACGCCAACGTCCAGATCGCCGATTTCAGTCACGACTACTCGGCTGGGTTGTTCGGCGTGGTCGGACTGGCAGGCGTGTTGCGCGACGTGGGCGTGGAGAACGGGTCGGTCGGCACGAGCGTTCTCGGCAGCGGCATCCTGGCCGGCGTCAACCAGGGCTTGATCACAGCGGCGCACACCACGGGCGTGGCCTCGGAGCCGACCCAGGAAGGCACCGCGTTCGGCGGCCTGGTGGGGCGCAACGAGAACACTATCGAACGCTCCTGGAGCAGTGCTTTGGTATCGGGCTCTGACGCGAATGGCGGGCTCGTAGGGTACAACCTGGGCTCCATCACGCAGTCGTATGCGACGGGCAGCGTCAGTCCGACCTATTCGACGGGCTTCGGCGGCGGGCTGGCTGGCATCAACGATGGGTCGATCAGCCAGTCGTTCGCCACCGGCGCGGTTCAGACACGCCTGATGCCGACGCACGGCGTGATCGGGTTCGGCTCCGGCACGCTCGCGCCGGACGTGTACTGGAACAAGGAAACGACGGGCCAGGCTCTGAGCGGCGGAACACTGCCGCCGTCGAACGGGCTCACCACCGCGCAGATGAGCACCCCCGCCAGCTTCGCCGGTTACGACATGGGCCCGAACGGCGTATGGGCGATGCCAACCGGTGCGACCCACCCCGTGCTGCGCTGGCAGCTTGCGCACTAGCCGGCTCGGATCGTCCGGCGCCGAACCGGCGCGCGTATCGCGACGCGCGCTCGGGCCGCTGCATCTCACGCTGATCGCGCTAGGCGTCGCGGCTGCTGTTCGGTGTTCGCCGGCGTCGGCGCAGGCGTGGCGGGATGTCGCGCCGCAGCCGGCCCCGCCGACGCCGCGCAGCGCGCCGCCCCAGCAGACTCCGGAAGCCGGCGCGCAGTCCGCGCAGATCGCCGTGGGAAGGCTCGAAGGACTGGTCTTCGAGCCCGCTGGAACCAATGTGGCAGCGCAGTCGCCGGCGCCTTCGCCTGCGCCGCAGCGCATCGCAGCCATCGATCTGCCGGTGCTCGACGCCTCGTTTCTCGACACTTTCGACGCGGACCTCGACAGGCCGCTGAGCTTCGCACGTCTTGCCGAGATCCGCCGCGCGGTTGTCGAGCACTATCGCGCGGCGGGCAAGCCGCTGGTGGACGTCTACGTGCCCGAGCAGGACGTGAGCTCGGGCATCGTGCATATCGCGGTCGCCGAATTCCGGCTGGGCCAGGTTCGCGCTCGCGGCAACCGCTACTTTTCCGATGCGCTGCTCGAGCGCGAAATGCCGCTCGAACCCGGCGGGCCGATCCTGCAATCGGCGGTGTCGGCGGGGCTTGCCGTGCTCAACGCGAACCCGTACCGGCGCGTGGACGCGGTCTTCACGCCCGGCGATGCGGCGAACTCGACCGACGTCATCCTGGAGACCGAAGACCGCCTGCCGTTGCGCGTGAACGCGGGTTACGACAACGCCGGCGTGCCCGACCTCGGCCGCGATCGCTTCTTCGCGGGCTTCGGCTACGGGAACCTGTTCGGACTCGATCAGCAGATCGCGTATCAATTCACCGCCAGCAACGATTTCTTCAGCGGCAATCCGGATATCGAAGGGCGCCCGAACCGCGCGCGCTTCATGGCGCATGCGCTGAACTACGTCGCACCACTGCCGTGGGGCGACAGCATCGAACTGTTCGGGGTCTACGCGCAAAGCACGCCGCGATTGCCCGACAGTTATGGGCAGACCGGCATCTCCGCGCAGATGAGCGCGCGCTACGATTGGCGTTTGCCCGGCACGATCGATATGGCGCAGCAGATCCAGTTCGGCTACGACTTCAAGCGCAGCAACAACGATCTGGAATTCGGCGGCTTTCAGGTGTTCAACTCGAACACCCACATCCATCAGTTCCTGTTGACTTACGACATCAGCAAGCCGACTGACGCGGGAAGCGCGCACGCATCCGCGACACTCGTCGGCAGTCCGGGCGCACTGGCAAGCGAGAACGACGACGCCGCGTTCAATGCCGCGCGGCAAGGCGCAACCGCGCGCTACATGTATCTGCAACTGGCGGCGCTGCGCAACTTCGCGCTCGGCGCCGGCTTCACGCTGAGCGCAAGCGGCGCGTTCCAGTGGACGCCGAACACCCTGTTGCCCAGCGAGGAAATGGGCCTCGGCGGCGAGTCCAGCGTGCGCGGGTACACGCCGTACGTCGCGCTCGGCGATCGCGGCTGGAACGTACAGACCGAATTGCGCGCGCCCGGACTGCCGTTCGGCACGAGCAGCGCGATCGTTCAGGCTTTCGTCTTTTTCGATGCCGGGCACGTCTGGAATCGCATCGATCAGCCTGCGGAAACCAGTAGCGGCACGCTCTCCAGCGTCGGCGCGGGCGTGCGCTTCCAGTGGTCGCGGTTCGTCGACTTTCGCTGCACGTACGGTGTGCCGCTGCGCGCGCCGACGCCGGGTGGATCGAAAGCGCCCATGGTGCTGCTGTATGTTTCGATCGGCAGCTGATTTGCGAGGCGGCGGCCCGCGTGCGCGCGATTCGCCCATACGTTGCAGCTTTCGCCGACTCGCGGCACAGACGCAAATATCCTACAAAAAGGTGCGAATCCACGAGATTTTCGCCGCCGACGTCGCGGCCGTTGCGACGGCGCCTGCTATTCTGAATGCTCTGCACGCCGCGATTCGCGCGGCCCCGGTCGGCTTAGCGGGTCGTGGCGACTGTTCCGCCCTCGCGCGGAAGGAGGACCTGTGAGACCTCCGTTTGCCATTCGGCCGATGCGGCGCATCGCGCTTCTCATCAGTATCCCGCTCGCCGGATTTTCCTGCCGAAAGGCGGCCGTTTTGTCGCTGGAGCCGGGATGTTGACACGCAACGGCACCGCATTGCTCGTCGCGCAACCCGGCTCGACTCGCGGGGTGATCGACTGGAACAGCTTCTCGATCGGCAAGCGCAACTCCGTCATGTTCGACAACGGCTCCGGCGCGACGCTCAATCGCGTGACGGCCGGCTCGCCTTCGGCGATTCTCGGCAGCCTGAATGCGACAGGCAGCGTGTATCTGATCAATTCGCAAGGGATCGTCGTGGGACCGTCGGGCGTCGTCAGCACGGGCGGCCGGTTCGTCGCGACCACGCTCGATCTGCGCAACGACGCTTTCGCGAATGGCGATGATGCATTGACGCTGTCGGGCAAGTCGAATGCGAGCGTGATCAACCTGGGCAGAATCAGCTCCAGCGGCGGCGATGTGTTCCTGATCGCGCGACATCGTCCCTTCCTTGCGCGCCTTCAGCATTTCGTAAAGCGAGGCGATCAGTTCGAGATATTTTTCGCCCATGAGTTCGTCCACGATGACCGACGCGCTCGCCGCAGATGAACAGCGCGCCCGCCCGCTTCACGCATCGATTCGCGCTTCTCTCAACGTAACGAAGCGCAACTGTTTTTGCCGCGCCGCATCGATCACCCTGGGAAGCACCGCAAGAATCAGCGGCGTGCCTTCGCTCGTGAGTGCGGCATTGCCGTCGTGCAGCAGCAGAATGTCGCGCGCCGCGAGACCGTTGAGCAGCCGTCGCGCGACCACGCCGGGATCGCGCTCGCGTGTATCGTAGCCGCGCCGCGTCCATGCCGCCAGCCGCAAATCGAGCTGGCGCAGCACGGGTTCGAGAAAGATGTTGCGCAAGCCCGCCGGGGCGCGGAAAAACATCGGCCGCTCGCCGCACACCGCTTCGAGCGTGCGTTGCGCGGCGTCGATCTCACGCGTGAGCGCGCCTGGCAACGTCACGGAAAAGGTGTGCACGTGTACCTGCGAATGATTTTCGAGCGCATGGCCTCGCGCGACGATCTCGCGGGCGAGCGCCGGATAGCGCTGCACGTTCGCGCCGATGCAGAAGAACGTGGCGCGCACGCCGAACGTGTCGAGCAGATCGAGCACTTGCGGGGTGACGACGGGATCGGGGCCGTCGTCGATGGTCAGGGCGATGGCGTCCGCGTTGCGCGCGCCGGCTGGCAGGCGCGTCCAGTTCGGACCCAGCAGCGAAGTGCGCGGCAGCAGGCCGGTCACCGTGAAAATGGCGTGGTTCACGACGATCGCGGCGAGCCACCAGAGCCACGCGGCGGGCGCCAGCAGCCAGCCGGCCAGCACGATGACGTGCCATGCGGCGGTCGCGGCAAGCATCGCGGGATAGCCGGTTAGCGGCCAGCGGCGCGGCGGCGCGGGCGCGGGCTCGCCGCCGTGCGACGTCGTGGAGAATTCGTTCATCAAAGCGTGCTTCCTGTCTGCCTTCTTCCGTCCGCGAAGGCCATGAAATCCTGCGCATCACGCGTAGCCGCGAAAGATACCATTGATGCGCGTCGCGGCGCGCGGGTGTCAGGAATGGTTGCAAATGAAAGCACGATGAAAGACGAGGCGGCGCAGTGGGGGGTGTTTGTGATCGGCAATCCGCTGCTGTATCGTGCCGGGGCAGGAGCGCTTGCGTGTTCGCCGTGAGCGCGCGCGGTTGTGAGCATCGAGGTCGACAGGAGACGCACAGTGACGGAAACAGAAGTCAGAAAGATCGCGCTGGTAACTGGCGCAGGCAGCGGCATCGGACGCGCATGTGCGCTCAGGCTGCTCGAACACGGTTATAACGTCGTGCTGGCCGGGCGCCGCCACGCGGCGCTCGATGCGGTGGCGCAGGAAGCACAGCACCTGAACGGCGAAGCGCTCGCCGTCGCCTGCGACGTGACGGATGCCGCCAGCGTCGCGGCGCTGTTCGATCAGATCCGGGAGCGTTTCGGCCGGCTCGACGTGCTGTTCAACAACGCGGGACGCAACGGCTCGCCCGTTGATATCGATCAACTCGATATCGACGAATGGCGCTCCATTGTCGACACCAATCTCACCGGCGTGTTCCTCTGCACGCGGGCCGCCTTCGGCCTGATGAAAACGCAGAGCCCGCGTGGCGGCCGCATCATCAACAATGGCTCGATTTCCGCGCATGCGCCGCGGCCGAACAGCGTGGGCTATACGGCCACCAAACACGCGATCACCGGCCTCACGAAAGCCGTGTCGCTCGATGGCCGTCAGTACGACATCGTGTGCGGGCAGATCGACATCGGCAATGCGGAAACCGAAATGGCCGCGCGGATGGCGCGCGGCGTGCGGCAAGCCAACGGTGAGATCGCCGTCGAGCCGCTGATGGACGTGCGGCACGTCGCCGACGCGGTGCTGCACATGGCCGAGTTGCCGTTGTCGGCGAACGTGCAGTTCATGACCATCATGGCGAGCAAGATGCCGTTCGTCGGCCGGGGCTGAGCGTGCGCGCGCGGCGACAGCGCGCTATGCGGGATCGACTTATACTGGGCGCTTCCTGTCTTTCACGGAACGCGATTCGCCGTGCCCCGAGCCACACCCAGCGACGACCCGCAGCCGTTGCCGCCTGAGCAGCCCGACCTCGACGACTGTTGTCATAGCGGCTGCAGTCCCTGTATTTTCGATCTCTACGACGAAGCGCTCGCGCGCTATCGGATCGCGCTCGCCGAGTGGCAGGCGCGGCATGCGACACCGACGCGGCAAACCAGGCCGCGCCCGCCTCGTTGAGCGGCATGCGAGGTTTCACATCCAGGCCGCACTCTTTCCCGTGCTCCGTCATGACCGATCTTCAGCCCGCGCCTCTCGAACGCTTGCCTGACTCGCACACGCTCGACGACCTGCATCGCTTCATGCAGCGTTATCCGCGCCTGTTCGTGCTGACCGGCGCGGGCATCAGCACCGACTCGGGCATCCCCGGCTATCGCGACGACAACGGCGAGTGGAAGCGCTCGCCGCCGATCACGCTGCAGGAGTTCCTCGGCACGCTCGCGATGCGTCAGCGCTACTGGGCGCGCAGCATGGTCGGTTGGCCGGTGGTCGCGCGGGCGCAGCCGAACGCCGCGCATACCGCGCTGGCCCGGCTCGAAGCGGCGGGCCGCGTGCCGACGCTGGTGACGCAGAATGTCGACGGCCTGCATCAGCGCGCGGGCAGCAGCGCGGTGATCGAACTGCATGGCGGCATCGACGGCGTGACGTGTCTGGATTGCGGGACGCAGCATGCGCGCGCGTCGATCCAAGAGACGCTGGAAGCGAACAATCCCGCGCTGCTGGACGTGACCGCCGAAACCGCCGCCGATGGCGACGCGCATCTCGAATGGCACGATCTCGGCGGCTTCCGCATTCCGGCGTGCCCGAACTGTGGTGGTCTGCTGAAGCCGGCCGTGGTGTTCTTCGGCGAAAGCGTGCCGAAGGAGCGCGTCGAAGCGGCCTCGCATGCGCTCGATGCGGCGGACGCGGTGCTGGTGGCCGGCTCGTCGCTGATGGTGTATTCCGGTTATCGCTTCTGCGTGTGGGCGCAAAGGCAGGGCAAGCCGATCGCCGCGATCAATCTGGGGCGCACGCGCGCCGATCCGTTGCTGTCGTTGAAGCTCGCCGCGCCTTGCGGGGATACGCTGAGCGCGCTGGCCGGCCGGCTGGCGCTGGATTGAGCCGGGGGGGCGTTCGAAGATCGGCAGCGCGCAGCGTGATTCGCGCATGGGATGCCCCCACAAGCCGCTTCGCTTCTGCCGCCCGCGTGTTGCTCGAATGACAAACGCAACTCGAAAGGAAACGCCGATGTTGACCACGATCGAACAGCTCGAAGCGCTCTACGGCCAGCCGCACGAGCGCGCGCTGCGCAAGGAGATCGCGTACGTCAATGAAGACTATCGCGCGTTCATCGAAGTCGCGCCGTTCGCCGTGCTGGCCACGGCCGGCCCGAACGGCCTCGACTGTTCGCCGCGCGGCGACGCGCCGGGCTTCGTGCGGATCGTCGACGAACGCACGCTCGCGTTGCCGGATCGCATCGGCAACAATCGCCTCGACAGTCTGCGCAATATCATCGTCGAGCCGCGGCTGGCGTTGCTGTTCATCGTTCCCGGCGTCGGCGAAAGTTTGCGCGTGAATGGCCGCGGACGGATTACCAGCGACCCCGAATGGCTGGACAGTTTCGCCGTCGAAGGTAAACTGCCGCGCACCGTGCTGCTGATCGACGTCGACTCGGTATATTTTCACTGCTCGAAGGCGCTCGCGCGTTCGAAACTGTGGGACCCGGCGCGGCACGTCGAACGCTCGCAGCTGCCGAGCGCGGGCGAGATTCATCGGCGCCTGAACGGCGCCGGCTTCGACGCCGCCACCTACGACCGCGAGCTCGCAGAACGCGTGCGCACGACCCTCTATTGACACACAAGCCACCCATGACTGATTCCCACCCGGCGCTGCGGCAACGTTCGCCTTCCGCGGAGCGCAATCGCGAACCGATCCTCGCCGTGCTGCGCGACGCGCTGCCCGCCACCGGCCGCGTGCTTGAAATCGCGAGTGGCACGGGCCAGCACGCGATGTGCTTCGCGGGCGCACTACCCGGGCTGGACTGGCAGCCGAGCGACGCCGACGCCGGCGCGCGCGCGTCGATTGCCGCTTGGATCGCGCACGAGGGTCTGCGCAACGTGCGCGCGCCGCTCGCTCTGGACGTGCACCAGCCGGACTGGGGCGTGGATGCTGCGCTCGACGCGGTGGTCTGCATCAACATGATTCACATCTCGCCGTGGAGCGCGGCGGAGGCGTTGTTCGCGGGCGCGAGCCGTCGTCTCGTCGATGGCGGTGTACTGTATCTGTATGGTCCGTACAAACGCGGGGGTGCGCATACGGCGCCGAGCAACGAAGCGTTCGATCAGCAATTGCGCAGCCGCGACCCCGAGTGGGGCGTGCGCGACATGGAAACGGTGATCGCGCTCGGTGCGTCGGTGGGGCTCGTGTGCGACGAGCCGATCGCGATGCCCGCCAATAATTTCAGCCTGGTGTTCAGGAAACGCCCGGGCGCGGCGCAGGTCTGACGAACGTCGGATTCGGCCGCGGCGCGACTCGGGCACACGGTTGTTTCGCGGGCGAAAACCGGCCTGCTTCATCAGTCACCGCGACGTGGCGGCGCGCATCGAGGCGTCATGAAGGCTGCCACGAAGCGAATCATGAAGCGGCGTCGGGCCGGCCGCATGCAGTGGAAAACACCGCCTGTTGCCCGCCAACGAGCGGCAAGTGCGCATTTCTTTTATCCTTTCACCCTCGACGCCGCGCCGACCTTCCTTCCGGCGCGGCGTCACGACATTTTTGGACTCTGGAGAATTCACATGGGCAAACAGGCAATCGGCGTGGTGGGGCTGGCGGTCATGGGCCGCAATCTGGCGCTCAACATCGAGAGCCGCGGCCACGCGGTGTCGGTGTACAACCGTAGCCGCGAGAAAACCGACGAACTCATCGCCGAATATCCGGACAAGAAGCTGGTGCCGGCCTTCACGCTGGAAGACTTCGTGGAGTCGCTGGAAAAGCCGCGCCGTATTCTGCTGATGGTCAAGGCTGGCGAGGGCACCGACGCCACCATTGCCTCGCTCAAGCCGCTGCTCGACAAGGGCGACATTCTGATCGACGGCGGCAACACGCATTTCACCGACACCATCCGCCGCAATCAGGAACTCGCGAAAGCCGGTCTGCATTTCATCGGCACCGGCGTGTCCGGCGGTGAGGAAGGCGCGCTCAAAGGCCCGTCGATCATGCCGGGCGGCCAGCGCGAAGCGTACGACCTGGTCGCCCCGATCCTCACCGAGATCGCCGCGAAGGCGCCGGATGGCGAGCCGTGCGTCGCGTACATGGGTCCGGACGGCGCGGGCCACTTCGTGAAGATGGTGCACAACGGTATCGAATACGGCGACATGCAGCTGATTGCCGAAAGCTATGCGGTGCTCAAGCAGGTCGTCGGCTTGTCGAACGAAGAGCTGGGCAAGGTCTACACCGAGTGGAATCAGGGCGAGCTCGACAGCTATCTGATCGAAATCACCTCGAAGATCTTTAGCAAGAAGGACGAGGAAACCGGCAAGGATCTGGTCGACGTGATTCTCGACCGCGCCGCTCAAAAGGGCACCGGCAAGTGGACCAGCCAGAACGCGCTCGACCTCGGCGCGCCGCTGCCGCTGATCACCGAAGCCGTGTTCGCGCGCGTGCTGTCGTCGCTGAAGGATCAGCGCGTGGCCGCGAGCAAGGTGCTGGAGGGGCCGCAGGCGAAGCCGCTCGAAGGTGGCAAGCGTGACGAGTTCATCGAAGCGGTGCGCCGGGCGCTGTACTTGAGCAAGGTGATTTCGTACGCGCAAGGCTTCGCGCAACTGCGCGCGGCATCGGAAGAGTACAAGTGGGACCTCGATTTCGGCACGATCGCGAAGATTTTCCGCGCCGGCTGCATCATCCGCGCCCGTTTCCTGCAGAAGATCACGGACGCCTATTCGAAGGACAAAGCGATCGCGAATCTGCTGCTCGATCCGTACTTCCGCGACATCGCGAAGAACTATCAGTCGGCGTTGCGCGAGGTCGTGGTGGCCGCGATCAATGCGGGTGTGCCGGTGCCGGCTTTCGCGTCGGCGGTGGCGTACTTCGACGCCTATCGCTCAGAACGCCTGCCGGCGAACCTCGTGCAGGCGCAGCGCGACTTCTTCGGCGCGCATACGTTCGAGCGCACCGACAAGCCGGGCAGCTTCCACGCGAACTGGAGCTGACGTTCGAATCGCGACCTGCCGCCGTCGTCGCGGCGGCGGGTCGCGTCGTTGTTCAAATTCCGACACCATTATATTGTTGCCGGAATCCGCTGAACGATTTCGCATGATGGTCATTCGTTTCAACACTATTGCAAAAGCGACAACAGAGTTTCGTTGCGTTAGGTATTTACCCTAGGTATCAACCCTCTTAAACTTGTACTCAAGCGCTGCAGGAGAACAACCCCAAAGCGCACTACACAACAAGTTATGGAGGTTTAATCATGAAGACCCTGATCTCTGCAGTTGTCGTCGCCGCCGCTCTGGTTGCTCCTGTCGCATCGTTTGCCCAATCGAATCAGCCGGTGACCCGCGCTCAGGTTCGCGCTGAACTGGTGCAACTCGAAAAGGCCGGCTACAACCCGGCGAACGACAACTTCGCTTACCCGGCGAGCATCCAGGCTGCGCAAGCGCGCGTCGATGCACAAAACGGTACGGCTCAAGCTGCGAACAGCGGCTACGGCGCGCCGATGGCTGGCACTTCGCAAGCCGGCCGTCCGGTGAGCAACACCGACCGTCACTCGGTCTACTTCGGCAACTAAGTTGCGCCGAAGCTGATGAAGGCGCCGCCCGATCGATAAGGCGGCGAGCAATAAAAAACGCCATCCGGTTTGCTGGATGGCGTTTTGTCGTTTACGGCGCTGGGTCAGACTCGGTCGAGGCTCTCAACGCGGCTGTCGGCGATTGGGTCAAGGCGTAACCCGCGGCCAGACAAAGCCATTGCTCCGACCCGCGCGTGTTGCCACCTATGCGTGCCCACAGCGCTCCTACCGTGGCACTAGCGAAGCGAGCGACAGCGCGGGACCTGTAGGCACTGCGTAACCCCTGCTAATGCAACGAACGATGACGGCGGCCTATTTGATCGAAGAGCGCGCGGCTGGGTTCGAGGGCGAGCAGCCAGGATTCGTCGTAGCCGCTCAGGTTGTCCAGCGCCTCGCGCAGCCGCTCGATCGCCAACGCCGGAATCTCGACGCTGGCTTCGACCCCGCTCGACAGCCCCGCGATGCTGGCCAATTGCACCAGGGCGTCGGCGGCTTCGGCCACGTCGGCGGCGAAAACGAGGTGCGTGTTCAGCAACTCGACCAGACCGGGCGACGCAGCAACGTCGTCGACGTTGAGTTGCACAGCCAGAAAGGTGGCTTTGTTCATGCTCCGCTCCTCGCAGGGTCCAGACGTAGACGTAGGGTGTGTTTCGCGCAGCTTGAGGGAGTATAGGCGAGGCCTGAGAGGTTTCAATAATCACACGAATCGGCCAGGTGAGCTGGTGGCGGAAGGCGCCGGTGCTGTCCGACCCGCTCTCCGACCTATAATGGGGCCAGTCGAAAGCCTGCTGCGCCAGCCTGCGCGGCCGCGGTATGCGCGCCAGGAAAGCGCCCGGCGGCGTCCGTTTTCTCTCAACTGCCCTTTGACCATGAAGATCATCCGCAGCAAGAGCTTTACCGCGACGCGTCCTTGGGGCGCGCTCGACATCGCCAGCATGAACGGCATCACCACGCGCCTGCATTGGACCGATCAGCCGTACAAGTGGCACGTCAACGATGGCGAGGAAGTGTTCGCCGTGCTCGATGGCCGCGTCGAGATGCGCTATCGCGAGGACGGCGTCGAGCGCTCGGCGGTGCTGGAAACCGGCGATGTGTTCTACGCGTCGGTGGGCACCGAGCACGTGGCTCATCCGATCGGCGCGGCGCGCATCCTGGTGGTCGAAGCGCAAGGCAGCGTCTGAACGAACTTCCGCAGGTTGAGGCCATGCCCACACCGTCGCCCGTCGGCACGGCGGCATAATGGAGAGTCATTGCCGCGCCGGTGCCGGACGCGGCGGCACGATAAATGCTAGGGCATCGGTTGAATCCGATTGAAACAGGTGTCGAGGAAAATCACATGACAAGACAATGGCAATTGGCGGGGACGCGCTGGCTGACAGTGGCCGCGCTCGGCGTGATGTTCAGCGGCTGTACGTCCATGCCCTGGGAGAGCACACCGTTCTACAGCAGCGCGCCGTCCAGCCCGACCACCCTCGGCACGGTGCCGGTTCCCGCCGGTTTCTACCGGGTCAATGCGGGCGATACGATCGGCGGCATCGCGTCGGCGTATGGCCGCAAGCCGCAGGAGATCGCCGCATGGAACGGTCTCGCGGTCAACTCGCCGGTCACGCCGGGTCAGGTGTTGCGTGTGTCTCCGCCGATGGCCTCCGGCAGCGTCGTTACGCCGCCGGTCGGCGTTGCCCCGGTCGCGCCGGGTGCTGCGCCCGCTGCGCCCACCGCCTCCGCCGGCCCGCAGCAGGGCGTGTTGCAGTGGCCGCTACGCGGGCCGATCCTGAAGGCCTTCGCGCAGGGCAAGTCGAACGGCATCGTGATCGGTGGGCGCCCCGGCGATCCGGTCAAAGCTGCTGCAACCGGCCGTGTGGTCTACGCAGGCTCCGGTATTGAGGCGTATGGTCCGCTCATCATCATCAAGCATGACGACTCGCTGATCACCGCATACGGTCAGAACAGCACGCTGCTCGTCAAGGAAGGTGATGCGGTCGCACAAGGGCAGACCATCGGCGAGGTGGGGATGGACAGCCGCGGCGTCGCGTCGATCCAGTTCGAAGTCCGCTACAACGGGCAGCCCGTCGATCCGCTCAGCTGGCTGCCGAAATCAGGTGGGTGAGCTGTCGCAGCCCGGCTTGGGCGTGGCGCGCTCTGGCACTGCGTCGATGAACGCATAGGCGTGACGCGCAAGCGAGTTGGAAGCATTGCGTGCGGCTACCGGAGCCCGTAGCCGCCGCACTCAACGCATGAAGCGTGCGTGAAGCGTGTGAAGCATGCGGAAACAGCGCTCCTCCCGGTGACGTCCAGGTCCATATCAACGATCGCATCGGATCTGGACAGCGTCCGCCAGCCAGGCCCGCGACGATCATCCGGGAGACATCTCGTGAAGTGGCTCAACATGACCCTGTTCCGGGCTCTCACTCTGGCCAGCTTCACGGGCTATGCGCAGAGCGCCGGTCACATCGGTCCTCAGATCGCGGCGATCGTGGTGAGCGTCAATCAGGTCGATATCGACGCGGGCAAGCTCGCGGAATCGAAGTCTGGCTCGAAGGACGTCGAGGCGTTCGCGCAGCGCATGCTCCCCGAGCATAGGGGCGTCAACAAGGCTGCCGCCGACGCGTGCACAAGCTCGGCGTGACGCCCGAGGATAAGCCTCCGGTCCAAGCCTCAAGCAAGGTGGCGGAACCTCGCTACATTGAAGACCCTCACAGGCATGGCTTTCGATCGGGCGTATATTGATCAAGAAGTGGCCCACCACGAGAGCGTGTTCGATGCGCTCGACAAGACCCTGAGTCCGGTTGCTCACAACGATGAATTGAAAGCGCTTCTCGTCCAGGTGCGGCCGGCGTTTGTCGCGTTCCGGGAGCACGCGAGGCACCTACAGGCGGAACTGGGCAAGAGTGGACGCTGAGATGCCGTGCTGCGGGCACGCTACGAACACTCGCGCGTACGGGCGGCTTGATCCTTGCTGTCGCGTAAGGGGCAGTGCCCGGCGTCAGAACATTATTCCGATGGTCGACCCCGGCACGAATGCCGACTTCGATGGAATGAAAGCAGACGATTGGAATTTCCCGGACAGCGCGGCGGCGCGCTGTGGCCGGTGTTAGCCGGTGCGGTTCGCTATGTGATTAAAGGAGGCGGCAAATGATCAGCGACCCTAAGTATTTGATCGGCGAAAAGATCTTCCCCGCCGGGACCATTCGCTGCATGTTGGCCGTGTCGGTCGGCTTCGTCCTGGCTGCAACCCTGGAAGCGAAAGCGGAAGGGCGAACGATCAGCATCGTATCGGGCACATATGGCCAGAGCTGCGGAGCGCTACACGGTAATGTCACTCGTGAGATGGCGCATCGATGTAACGGCCGGACGACGTGCGAATACTTGCCGCGCGCCCCGCAAAAAGGCCGCTCGACGGGTGCATGTCGCAATGACTTCGTGGCCGAGTGGCGTTGCGACAGTGCGGAGTTCCATACGGCCGCACTCGGTTCCGCAGTGAGATGGGGTGACACACTCGTGCTGAGTTGTGTCAGCGAGCGCGGCGCGGGCAAGTAGCGCCGCTGCGCGCAAACAGCCCGATTCCGATGCGCCTTTTTCAGCCCGCTTTGCGAACCGGCGCAAAGCGCCGCTTGCCGCGCGCCGGTGTCAGGCGCCGAAAACGCTCCCGTTTGTGCTCTTCTTCGAAATGGCTGAGCGACGGTTTGACCAGATCGCTGCGCGACACGATGCCAACGAGGCGCATGCTCTCGTGGTCGGCCACCACGGGCAATCGTTCGAGATTGTGCACGGCCAGCCGCGTCGCGACAAGGCGGCAGGTTTCCGACGGCAACGCAAACGCGGGGGTGGTTTGGTCGAACACGTCGGCGAGCTTGAGCGCGCGCTTCGCCGCTTCGGCTTCACTGTCTTTAGCGCAGAAGCGTTCGAGCAATGCGCGGTCGGCCACGCCGATCACCGCGCCGTCACGGACGACGGGATAGGCCCGGCGCAGTTGGCTGGCGCCGAAAAACGTCGACAGCGCGTCGCCGACCACTATCTCCGCGTCGATCGATTCGACCGTGGTCGTCATCACCTCGTCGACGTAATGACGCTCGAGCGGATCGACGCCATACTCGCGATAGATGTGGTAACCACGGCGCGCGATTTTCTCGGTCATGATTGAGCGACGCATCACAACCGTCGAAAAGCCGTGCGCGATCAGCGTCGCAGTCAGGAGCGGCAGCAGTGCGTTGCTGTCGTGAGTGAGCCCGAACGCGAACACGATCGCCGTCAACGGCGCACCGAGGGTGGCGCCGAGCGTGGCGGCCATGCAAACGAGCGGCCACAACGCCGGCTGGTTGCCCGGCAGCCAGTGCGAGAGCACTGCGCCGAGGCCGGCGCCGAGCATCAGCAGCGGCGCGAGCACGCCGCCGGAAGTGCCGGACCCGAGCGCGACGACCCACATGACGGCCTTCACCGCTAGCAGCAGGAGTGCGACCTGCAATGCGATGTGCTGATGCAGCAGATCGCCGATCACGTCGTAACCGACGCCAAGCGCGCGCGGTTCGAGCCATCCGCCGATGCCGACCACGATCCCGCCCAACGCGGGCCACCACATCCAGTGGACCGGCAGTTTGCCGAACAGGTCTTCCGTCTTGTACAGCGCGGCGGAAAGTCCGGAAGCGAGCGCGCCCGACAGCAGTCCGGCGACCACGCAGGAGAGCAGCGACCAGCCGTCCGGTGCGGCGGTTTCGAGCGGGAACAACGGGCCCGTGCCGAAGAACAGCGCGCGGGCGAAACCGGCCACCGCACAGGCCACCGCCACAGGCAGGAAGCTGCGCGGGCGCCACTCGAACAGCAGCAGTTCGACCGCGAGCAGTAGGGCCGCCACCGGCGTGCCGAACACCGCGGTCATGCCGGCGGCGGCGCCCGCCACCAGCAGCGTCTTGCGTTCCGCCGCCGTGACCTTCACGCATTGCGCGATCAGCGAGCCCAGTGCGCCGCCGGTCATGATGATCGGACCTTCCGCGCCGAATGGGCCGCCGCTGCCGATCACGATGCCTGACGACAGCGGCTTGAGCACGGCCACCTTCGGCGACATCCTGCTCTTGCCGAACAGGATCGCTTCGATCGCCTCGGGAATGCCGTGCCCGCGGATTTTTTCCGAGCCATAACGGGCCATCAGCCCGACGATCAGGCCGCCGATCACCGGCACGCCGATCACCCAAAGGCCGAGCGTGTTTTCGGCAGGCGAACGTTCGGCGAACGACAGTGTGCCGAAGAAGAACAGGTTGGTGAACAGATGAATCAGGTTCAGCAACACGAATGCGGCCAGTGTGCTGACCATGCCGATGCACGCGGCCAGCGCAAAAATGCCAGGCAGCCGGGCGTTGGCCGAAAAATCACGCTTGTGGGAATCCATGCTCATGATTAGTCGAAGTCGATCTGTGGAATCTGGAAAGCGCCCTCGAGCGATTTCAATTCGGCGCGGTGCAGTTCCGCGAGTCTCGCGAGCACGCGCTCGCCCGCTTTTTCAAGGTGCACTTCCACCTGCCGGCGATCGGTTTCGCTGACTTGGCGGCGCACCAGATTGAGTGCCTCGCAGCGCGACACCAGCGCGACGACGCCGTGATGCTGCGACTGCAGCCGCTCGGCGAGTTCGCCGACGCTCGCCCAGTCGCGCCCGGGGTACCCCTTGATGTGCAGCAGCAACAGATACTGCAACGGCGTGATGCCCTCGCTCTGCGCGGCCTGTTCAGAGAAGCGCTCGAAGCGCCGCATCTGATAGCGAAACTCCGAGAGTTGCTCGAAGTCGGGTTTCGTCAGTCCGCGCGTCCGTACTTTCATGGGAGCCCTGTGCATACAGATAAAACGTTGAATATATCACAAAGTGATGCATTCGCTCCTGCTGCCGGATGCCGTCAGGCAGTCTGCTGTGCCTTCATCACGGTTTGGCGGTAGAGGCCGGAGATCAGGTCCACCTGCGTAATCATGCCGATCAGATGCCCGGCGGCATCGAGCACCGGAATATGGTGGTGGCCGTGATGGGCGAACATCGGCACGAGGTCGGTGATCGGCGCCGAGGCCGGGATTGTGCGCATCTCGGTACTCATCACGTGGCCGACGGCCGGAGGGCGGCGCGCGTCGCCCCGCAGCCAGCCGTCGATGTGTGTGGTGATCGGCGCGAACTTGCTGAAAACCCGCTTATCGACAAGGTCGGTTCGCGTCACGATGCCGATCAGCTTCTGATCGGCATCGATAACGGGGAGCGCCTTGACCTTGTTGCGTTTCAACAGACCCCACGCAGTCGTCGCGCGCGTGGTCACGGAGACCGTCACCACGTGACGGGACATGATGTCTTCGCAGCGAAGTTCGTTGAAACTGCGCGAGAAGGCCTGAAGCTGCGTTTCGCGCAGCAGCGATTCGAGATCGTCCGGATCGATGTCCAGCATTTCGCCGCGGCGCTTCAACACCGTGTCGAGATCCGCGCGCGTGAAGCCGCCGCGCGACGCGTCGTCGGCTGGCGCGCTACGGTTCTGCCGCCCCGCGTGCGGGTAGCGATGGCCGGTGACGGCGTGATACGTGAGCGCCGCGGCGAGCAGCGCAACCGACTGGAGCGCAATCGGCTCCAGCACGAACCGGTAGCCCAGCGCATGAATGGCGGGCCCACCCAGCACCGCCGTCAATGCGACTGCGCCCGACGGCGGGTGAACGCAGCGCAACGCAAACATCCCGCCGATCGACAGCGCGACCGCGAGCGCCGCGGCCAAGGTCGGGTCGGCGATTGCATGGGCACAGGTCACGCCGATCGTCGCCGACACCAGATTGCCGCCGACGATCGACCAGGGCTGCGCGAGCGGACTGGCCGGCACGGCAAACAACAGCACGGCGGATGCGCCCATCGGCGCGACGAGCAGCGGGATGTTCGCGGCCGGCCCCAGCAGCAGATACGTAGAGCCGCCGGTGAATGCGATGCCGAGCAGCGCGCCGAGACAGGAGCGGGCGCGCTCCTGCCATTTCACGGCGACCGGTGCGGGAATGAAGCTGGCTAGCCAGCGCAGGGCAATGGAGCGGAACAAAGTCTGGAGGGGGAAAGGAGTTGATGATGTGACCGGCATTACCGGGGAAACCCTGGCAACACGAGTGCTCTTTGGCGGTCATTATATTGCATTGTGATATAAAAACTGACCCCAATCTGTTCCGCGGCGAGCGGCAATGGCGTTTCGTCCTACAGATCAAGTCTAGCGATGCGCGATTTGAGCATGACGATTGAGCATTGCTGGCCGAGTTCTCTCGCAACCATTTTCACCTTCGCATGCGAGGCGGCTCATATATCACAAAATGACATACAATGAACTGAGAATGTGCTGGCGCTGGGGCTATGCACTATTGGCGTCGAGCGTGGCGCCTCGTGTTTGCCTCTGTCGTACGAGAAGCGGGCGTGTTGTCGCGTTTCGCAAACGCAAAGCACAGGGAGAAATGACATGCCGACATTCAACCGCATTCTTCTCTGTTACGACGGAACCCGGGAGGGGCAGCACGCGTTGAAGGACGGCGCTTCTCTGGCTCAGGAGCTTCACGCGGACGTGCACGTTCTCTCCGTCCTCAACAATTCCGCGTGGATGCAAGGCGCTGACATTACCTCCGCCGTGCCCATCGATCTCATCACCGATTCGGCCAGAAGTTTGCTCGACGAAGGGTTGCAGAAACTCGCCGCGCGCGGAATCATCGCGCGCGGGCATTTCGCCATCGGCGATCCGCTGGATCAGATTCCGCTGCTGGCAAACGAACTGAAGGTCGATCTGATCGTCGTCGGGCACCGTCATTCGAGCCGGCTCGCGCGCTGGTGGGGCGGCAGAAGCGACGGCCTGCTGCTGGACCGGGTCGGTTGCAGCGTGCTCGTCACGATGGGACCGGAAATCGGTCCGCACGCAGCGGTGGCCGGCAGCTCGGGCGCAGGTGAGACGACGCGCCCTGTCGAGCATTCCTAGCGCAAATTTGCTGCAATTGCATGCCATGGGAGCGGGCCGCCGCGCCCGGTTATCGCATGTCCTTGCCGTTGAGTGCTGCGCTGCACCAGTGACAAAACAAAAACCAAAAAGCAGAATACACGGCTCACCCGCCAACGCCGCGCTCCCTCGCCGCAGGATTAAAGGGCGCGCTGCCGGCGGGCATAGGCTGTCATTTATGGACGCACAGGGACACACAATGATCGATTTGCGCAGCGATACCGTAACCCGCCCGACTCCGCCGATGCTCGCGGCCATGTCGGCCGCTGAAGTCGGCGACGACGTCTGGGGCGACGACCCCACCGTAATGCGTCTGCAAGCCGCGGTCGCCGAACGCGCCGGCAAGGAAGCCGGCCTGTTCTTCCCGAGCGGCACACAAAGCAATCTCGCGGCATTGATGGCGCACTGCGCGCGCGGCGACGAATACATCGTCGGCCAATTGGCTCACACGTACAAATACGAAGGCGGCGGCGCGGCGGTGCTCGGCAGCATCCAGCCGCAGCCGCTCGAAAATGCCGCCGACGGTTCGATCCCCCTCGAGAAGATCGCCGCCGCGATCAAGCCCATTGACGACCACTTTGCGCGCACGCGTTTGCTGGCGCTGGAAAACACCATCGGCGGCAAGGTGCTGCCGGCCGGCTATGTCGCCGAGGCGGTGCAGCTCGCGCGTCAGCGGGGCCTCGCGGTTCATCTCGACGGCGCGCGCGTCTACAACGCGGCAGTCGCGTCGGGCAAGCCGGTCGCGGCGCTGTGCGAGCCGTTCGATTCCGTCTCGATCTGTTTTTCGAAGGGACTGGGCGCGCCGGTGGGCTCCGTGCTGGTCGGCAGCCAGGCGCTGATTGACGTGGCGCACCGCTGGCGCAAGGTGCTAGGCGGCGGCATGCGCCAGGCCGGCGTGCTGGCGGCGGCGTGCCTATATGCGCTGGATCACAACGTCGAGCGTCTCGCCGACGACCACGCGAACGCTGCGCATCTGGCCGCGGGTCTGGAGTCGATCGAACAGGTGAAGGTGCAGTCGGTCGCGACGAACATGGTGTTCGCGCAGTTTCCGCAGCAGCATTGTGCGCCGCTCGAAGCGTGGCTCAAGGAGCGCGGCATCCTCACGCAGATGCTGTACGCGTCGCGCTTCGTCACGCATAAAGACGTGTCGCGTGCCGATATCGACACGTTCATCGCCGCCGTGAAGGGGTATTTCGCGGCGCGTTGAGCGGTGCCAGGTTAAGCATGCGAAGAAGCGGGGGCGCTGTCCACAGGCCCCCGCTTCTTTCATTTCGCCGACGCCTTGACGTGTGCTCCCGCGCGATGCGACGGCGCCAACAGCCGCAGTCCGCTCGCGAGGCTTGCCGCGCCGGCGAAGAACGCGCCGGTGCCGAGCGCGAGCGTCGGACCATGCCGGCCGGCAATCCCGAAGCTCAACGCGACCAGCGCCGCGCCGGTCGTCTGCCCGAGCAGCCGCGCCGTTGCGACGATGCCGCTTGCGCCGCCGCTGCGCTCGGGCGGTGCGCTCGCCATCAACGCCTTCAGATTCGGCGACTGGAAGAAGCCGAAGCCCGCGCCGCAAATCGCCATCCGGATGCCGATGTCGAGCACATGCGGATGCGCCGGCAGCAACGCGAGCGACGCCATCCCCGCCGACATCACCGCAAGCCCGATCGCACCGAGCAGGCCCGGCGGATAGCGGTCCGACAGACTGCCCGCGAGCGGCGCGGCCAACGCGACCACGACAGGCCACGGCGTCATCAGAAAGCCGGTCTCGACCTGGCTGCGATGCAGCACGTCTTCGAAGTAGAACGGCAGCGAAACGAACGCGAGGCCCTGCGCCGCGAACGAGCACACTGCCGTGACCGCGGACAACGCGAATACTGGCCGCTTGAACAGATCGACCGGCAGCATCGGCGCAGGGTGGCCCGCTTCACGGCGAATCAGCAGCAGGCCGAAGACCAGCGCGATCGCCGCCGCGCTCAGCACCAGTTGCGTCGACGCGCGCTGGGCCGCCTCGCCGAGCGCGAAAATCAATGCGGCGAAGGTGATGACGTTGAGCAGCGCCGCGACCGGATCGAAATTGTGCTTGCCGCGCCCGGTGTGGGGCAACGCGGGCCATGCGAAGCCCAACGCGAGCACGCCGAGCGGCACGTTGACCGCGAACAGCCACGGCCACGCGGCCACCGACAGAATCAGGGAGGCCACCGTCGGCCCCACCGCGAACGACACGCCGACGATCAGCGCATTGGTGCCAAGACCGCGTCCGAGCCGGTGCGGCGGATACAGATAGCGGATCAACGCGGTATTCACGCTCATGATCGCGCTCGCGCCGAGCCCTTGCAGCACGCGCGCGGCGGCGAGCAGGGGCAGCGTCGAAGCCATCGAGCACGCGAGCGAGGCCAGCGTGAACAGCGCAATGCCGCCGATATAAATGCGCCGATGCCCGACGATATCGCCGAGCGCGGCGAGCGGCAGGAGCGTCGCGACCATCGCGAGCTGATACGCGTTGATGATCCACACCGACGCCGCAGGCGCCGCATGCAGGTCCGCGGCGATGGCGGGCAGGGCGGTGTTGGCGATCGCGGTGTCGAGCGTGGCGAGTGCGACCGCGAGCATGATCGCGGCCATCGCGCGGCGGTTGGCGGCGGACATCGGGCCGTCCGCCGGGAAAGCATGCGCGGCGGTGGCGCTGAGTTTGTCGGACAAGGCGTGGCCCGTCGGGTTATGCATGCCGATGCGGCGGCTCTGAGGGAGCACGACGCGAGCGGCAGGATTGCGTGGAGTGAAGTGCGCGTCGCCTGATCCACAGAAGCGGGGCGCGCGGCGGAATGTAGCGATTGTTACAGAGACGCGGAATTCCTGCTGGCGCGCGGACAGTGCGGGCTTTAATTGGGACGGACGCGATCGAAGCGCCTAGACGCAACTAACGGTCAGGCCAGTCGAGCCACTTCGAACCGGCGCGTGTAACACACTGTCAAACGTGACTCGCATCACTGTTCTGCAGACGAGGCAGCCTGATTCAACGACGAAAATTGGATTAATCGACCCGGTTCATCCGCGCGTCACGCGGCGAAAAAATAATGGTGCCGTACGTCTGTCCGCGTTGGTCCGTTTGTCCAATACGCGCTGCGACTCGCCATACTCAGGACTGGCTTGGGCGCCCGCAATGCACGGCCGCAGTGCCGTCCACGTGCGGATTTGCACCGCGCCCGTGCGCGCAGGTCGTCGCATCGGCGCGCAACTGCCTGTACGCGCCCGTGCTTGCGGGCATGGCACGTGCGTGGCTAACCGCTTGTGCTCGCCGGTGTGCGGCAGCCGTAAAATGTCCTACTCTGCTTCTTAAACCGCCTGACCGGCACGCGCCTCCCGTCCGTCACCAATGCGGTCCGCGCATGCCGCGTCGTTTTTAACCGGAGGCTTCGATGACAGCCGTCGATCTGGAATTCGACCAGCTCAACAGTACCGTCGACGCGCTACGGCGCTCAATTTCCAATCGCATGATGTACGGCGTCGGCAAGGATGCCGTCACCGCGCATCCACATGACTGGCTGCATGCGGCAGCCCTCGCCGTGCGCGACCGGCTGGTCGCGCGCTGGATGAAAACCACGCGCCTGCAATACGAGCAGGACGTGAAACGCGTCTACTACCTGTCGATGGAATTCCTGATCGGCCGGACCTTTACAAATGCATTGCTGGCGCTCGGCATTCACGATCAGATGAAGGAAGCGCTCGCGAGCCTCGGCGTCGATATGGAAGCGCTGGTCAATATCGAGCCCGACGCCGCGCTAGGCAACGGTGGTCTCGGCCGGCTCGCGGCCTGCTTTCTCGATTCGATGGCGACGCTCGGCATTCCGGGTTTCGGCTACGGCATCCGCTACGAGTACGGGATGTTCCGTCAGGAAATCGTCAACGGCGAGCAGGTCGAAGCGCCGGACTACTGGCTGCGCGCGGGCAATCCGTGGGAGTTTCCGCGGCCCGAGATCAAGTACATGGTTCACTTCGGCGGGCGCACGGTGCAGCGCGGCGAAAAGGTCGAGTGGATCGACACGGAACATGTGAACGCCACGGCTTACGACACCGTCATTCCCGGCTACGCGACGGACGCGACCAACACGCTGCGGCTGTGGTCGGCGCGCGCCACCGATGAACTGGATCTCGGCGCGTTCAATCGTGGCGACTACCGCAACGCAGTCGACACGAAGAACATGTCGGAGAACGTCTCGCGCCTGCTGTATCCCGACGACTCCACGCCCGCCGGCCGCGAACTGCGGCTGCGCCAGGAATACTTTTTCGTCTCGGCGACCATGCAGGATTTGATTCGCCGCTATCAGCGCACGCACAGCACGTTCGGGCGTTTTGCGGAAAAGGTCGCGGTGCATCTGAACGACACGCACCCGGTACTGGCGATCCCCGAACTGATGCGTCTGCTGGTGGACGTGCATCATCTGCCGTGGGACAAGGCCTGGAAACACGTCACGCAGATCTTCTCGTACACGAACCACACGCTGATGCCCGAGGCGCTCGAAACGTGGGACGTCGAGATGCTCGCGCGTCTGTTGCCGCGGCATCTCGAGATCATCTTCGAGATCAACGCGCAGTTTCTGAAGCACGTCAGCGAGCACTCGGGGCATGATGCCGAGATGATCCGCCGCATTTCGCTCGTCGATGAATACGGGCAGCGGCGCGTGCGCATGGCGTATCTGGCGATCGTCGCGAGCCACAAGGTGAACGGCGTGTCGAAGCTGCATTCGCAACTGATGACGCGCGACATCTTTGCCGACTTCGCGCGCATCTATCCGGATCGCTTCACCAATGTGACCAACGGCATCACGCCGCGCCGCTGGCTCGCGCAAGCAAGTCCGTCGCTGTCGTCGCTGATCGACGAACGGATCGGCAAGCATTGGCGCAGCAATCTGTTCGAGCTGGAGCAGTTGCGCAATCTGCGCACCGACAGCGGCTTCATCGACGCTTTCCGCGACGCCAAGCGGCAAAGCAAATTGCGGCTCGTGCAACGGCTCGCGCAGCATACGAGACAGCATTTCAATCCGGACGCGTTGTTCGATCTGCAGGTCAAGCGTATTCACGAATACAAGCGGCAACTGTTGAACGTGCTGCACGTGATCGTGCGCTACAACCAGATTCGCGCGAATCCGGAGCGCGACTGGGTGCCGCGCGTCGTGATGTTCGCGGGTAAGGCCGCGTCCGCGTACCGGATGGCGAAG
Organism: Paraburkholderia fynbosensis; assembly: GCF_902859935.1. Taxonomy (GTDB): domain Bacteria; phylum Pseudomonadota; class Gammaproteobacteria; order Burkholderiales; family Burkholderiaceae; genus Paraburkholderia; species Paraburkholderia fynbosensis. The sequence goes on along the minus strand of NZ_CADIKI010000006.1, from coordinate 277,270 downwards.
TCCATCATCAAGCTGATCGGCGACGTCAGCGAGAAGGTCAATCAGGATCCGCTGATCGGCGATCGTCTGAAAGTGGTGTTCGTGCCGAACTATGGCGTGAGCGTGGCCGAACTGATCATTCCGGCGGCCGATCTGTCCGAACAGATTTCGATGGCGGGCACCGAAGCGTCCGGCACCGGCAATATGAAGCTCGCGCTCAACGGCGCGTTGACGATCGGCACGATGGACGGCGCGAACATCGAGATCTGCGACGCGGTGGGGCGCGAGAACATCTTCATCTTCGGCCATACCGCAGACGAGGTGGACGACCTGCGCGCGAGCGGCTACCGGCCCCGGCACATCTACGAGGAAAACCCGGCGTTGCGCATGGCGCTCGACCAGATCCGCAGCGGCTACTTTTCGCCGGACGATCCGGTGCGTTTCTCGGATATCTTCCACACGCTGGTCGACTGGGGCGATCACTACATGGTGCTGGCCGACTTCGACGCGTTCGCGAAGGCGCAGGAAGAAGTGGATGCGCGCTTCGTCGACAGGCGCGCGTGGACCGAAAGCGCGATCGAGAATGTCGCGGGGATGGGGCAGTTTTCATCCGACCGCACGATCGGCGAATATGCGCGCAATATCTGGCGGGTGAATCAGCTCGATCTGGATTGAGTATGCCGGCTCGCTGATTCTGTTTCGTTTTAGCGCGCTACAAGTGACAAGGCCGTGCGGCTCATCGTTGGACCGCACGGCCTTTTTTATCGCGCAAGTAATCTCACGGCGCGAAACTTTCGCTCGCGTTCGCCGCATGCAGACCCAATTGGCCGCGCTGGAAATCGAACAGCACGTCGATGTTCTGCATCGCCATCAGACCCACCACGATACGGTTCGCGTTCGGCTTCGCCTTGACGATCGTGACTTGCGCACTCTCATAGTGATGCGTCCAGGAACCCACGCCGATCGCCGCCTCGTAGTTGCCGCGATTGAGCACGTTGCCGACGTCGTCGTCGCCGGTCCAGTTCGGCGTCTTGTCCGTTTCGATGCGGATCATGCCGGAACTGCCGGTGGCGAACACCAGTGGCGCGCAGAAGGTCATCTTGTCGGCGACGCGCACGCAGCCGGTCGGCCATTGTGTCGCGCCGTCTTTCGATGCGGCCAGCGGCAGCATCGTGTAGTCCTTCGTAAGCGCATTCGACGGACTCAGCACGAGGTAAGGCTTCGCGAAGTTCGAGCGCACCAGATAGCGTTGACCGATGTTGCCCGGCAACGCGCGCAGCGGCTGCGTGCAGCAGCTATCGCCCGGCAGGTCCGCGCCGATGCCGGCAATCCCGGAGAACGCCCAACCGAACTCGCCGGTGTAGCCGTCCATCGCGACACAACGCTTTGCGCTCGGCAGACAGCGCACCACATCGACAGCCTGCGCGGCGATCGGCGCGGGCTTCGTGCCGGCCACGCTGAACGGCAGCGTCACCGCGGCGCCCACCACTTCCGCGCCGTTCGCGAAGGGCAGCGACGTGACGTCGCCGGCGCGCATGTAGTTCGAACCCGGCAGCGTCGACTTCAGGATGCGCACCCCTCGCGTGCCGGTGTCCACTGCGACGTACAACGGCTTGCCGTCGAGCTGGACCGGCACGCCGAGGCGCGCGTGATCCTCGTCGGCGCGCTCCACGTGCAGCGGAATCAGCAGGCCGTCGTTGCCGCCGTTGATCAGCATGGCCGTGGACGGGGGCGGCGTGGGCACCGGGAAGGTGGCGGCGCAACCGCCGAGGGCGGTGGCCGCGCACGCCGCCACGCAAGCAAGACGCAGCTGGTGGGCACGCAAAGCGGCACGGAGGCGAGTTTGCCAATGCGGACGACGAGGCCGCCGCGCGGCATGAAGAGATGACAGGGACATGGATCACACTCGCTAAAAGGCGCGGTCCTTTTGCGGGGCAATGCATCGCAATGCCTGGAGGTGTTTCGGGTCGGCGTGAGGCCGACTCGCGGCATGTGCGCAGACTGATCGCTCGTACAAGCCCGCCCCGACGGCATTCACGAGCGGCCGCGCATGGCGACACGCTCAAGCACATCAAAGCGAAGGCACCCTGCAAGAGGAACGCAACAACGGAAGCGGCGACTCTACATGGCCGCTCGGGCGCAATTGCCAAGATGTGTAAAGGTTTGCTCGCGGTGAGTCAGACGCCGGTACGCGCCTGCATCGGCCTGCTTCAATCCGGGCGCGAAGCACGCATCATGGTCGCATGCGCGGGGCCCAGCGTCGCGCGGTCGAGGGCGGTGGTCAGCACGCCGATCACGTCGTCGACACTGCGCGAGGCCACTTCGGTGCGAAAGACGATGTGCTCGCGCAGCTGGTCGACGGTCACGACGTAGAGACGCAGATCGCCGCCGAGCGCGGCATGCAGCGCTCGCCGTGCAAGCGCCGACGGCGTGCCGGGCACGCTAACGTCGATAACGACGAGCGGAACCATCGGATGGATGGCGCGGCGGTCGATGCGTGAAACGCGCAGCACGGAGATTTCAGACGGCGCGACTGAAGTGAGCATCATGGTTGCCCGGCCCGCAAGAGGCGGCGCGCGTTGTCCATACTCGCTCCACTTTAATCGGGCGCGCCTCAATGGCACGCAAAAGTTGGTGCTGCACGAATCAAATTTGTGTTAACGAGTTCGTGCTAATGAGCGAGCCTCGTGGGAAACGCGAACAGCGTCACGCCTTTTGCACCGCCGCCGCTTTCGCTTCGTCCACCGCGGCGCCCACCGCGGCGCCCACCCGCTCGACGAATTCGCGATCGGTGCTCATCAGCGCTTCGCGTTCGCCGTCGGCCGTCTGCACCATCAACCGATGCGTGATGTCCTGCGTGGCCCAGGTGAGCCAGCCGACCACGACCAGCATCACGCCGCACACGATGCCCGCCGGCGAACCGAAGATCACGCCGGCAATCGCGCCGATCAGGCCGAGCACCGAGATCGTCACCGGCAAGACCTTGTTCTTCGGCACGGTGACGACCCGCACGCCGACGATATCGCGCAGCGGAAAAACCTGACCGGCGGACGAGAGGGCATTGCGCGTGACCGACACGCCGCGATCGTTGAAAGGGGTTTCCATCGGGTTCAATGCAAGGTAGTGAAGGAGATGGGCGCAGCGTAGCAGACTTCAACGCGAGCAGTGACGCGACATGATGCCCGGACTGTAGCGGGTCAAGGAAATTTCTATCGTGGTCTGGCGGATTGGCTAAGATGAAGCATGGTTGCCGATGTGCCCGTACGTGAATAGACAATAGTCCGCTCGCCTGCCCAGGCCGGCGGTCGTCTTTTGCTCGCGCAATCCCGGCTCGGCCCGATACTTCCACGGCGTCGCGCCCAAGGGATAAAACATGATTGCGCTTGCGCTCGGAGGTCATTCTGAATATCGGCGTATACGGCACTCTGGTTGCCACCTCCCTTGTCCTGCTTCTCGGCGAGAAGCTGATTCAGTGGATTGCCGTGCTGCGCACCTACTCGATTCCGGCACCGGTGGCCGGCGGGCTCATCGTTGCCGTCAGCGTATTGTTGATACGCCTCACGACGCGTATCGAAGTGCGCTTCGAGCCCGTGCTGCAGGTGCCGCTCATGCTCGCGTTCTTCTCGACCATCGGTCTGAATGCGCACATTTCTAGCCTGAAGGCGGGCGGCCCCGTGCTGATCCGATTTCTCGCGCTGGTCGCCGGACTGCTCATACTGCAGAACGTGGCCGGTGTGCTGCTGGCCTTCGCGCTCGGCGTCGATCCGCTCTTCGGACTGCTCGGCGGATCGATTACGCTGTCGGGTGGCCACGGCACGGGCGCCGCATGGAGTCAGGTCTTCGCCGAGCATCATGGGCTGAACTCGGCCACGGAAATCGCCATCGGCTGCGCGACGTTCGGGCTCGTGATCGGCGGGGTGCTCGGCGGCCCGATTGCACGCCTGCTCATACGTCGAATCGGCGACGACGAAAGGCGGCGTATTTCCGATCGCGAGAACGAGACGCTGGTCTTCGAAGAGCCCAAAGCCCAGCAGCCGACCACGCCCGCGGCGATCATCACGACGCTCGCGTTGATCTCCGTGTGTCTGACCGTGGGCGAAATGGTGGCCGAGTGGCTGGCCGGGACCATTTTCGAATTGCCTACGTTCGTCTGCGTGCTGTTCGTCGGCGTGCTATTGAACAATGGGCTGTCGCTCGTGCGGGTGCAACTCGATCAGCATGCGGTCGCGCTCGTGGGCAATGTCAGTCTCGCGTTGTTCCTGGCAATGGCGCTGATGAGACTCGACCTGTGGGAACTCGCGGCGCTCGCGGTACCGGTCATCGTGATCCTCGCTGCGCAGACGCTGCTGATGGCGCTGTATGCCGTGTTCCTGACGTTCCCGGTGATGGGGCGCAACTACGACGCGGTGGTCCTGAGCGCCGCGCATTGCGGTCTGGGAATGGGTGCGACGCCTACCGCCATCGCCAACATGCAGGCGATCACCAACCGCTTTGGCCATTCCCATATCGCGTTCCTGATCGTGCCGATGACCGGGGCGTTTTTTATGGACATCGTCAACGCGATCGTGATCAAGCTGTTTCTCGCGCTGCCGTTTTTTCGCTGATACGCTAGAGGCGTCCCGGTGGGCTTCGTTAGAGGCGGATCCACTGCGGCGACCGCGAGTTCAGCGTCTATCTGCGCCACACCTTCACGGGACGCCCAGCCCACGCACATCCGCGTCATCCGATACCAAAACTGATATCAATACCGCCAAAAATTTAATTGGAAAGATATCGCCCCGCTCCGTACACTTCAGCAGTCCCATAAAGTGAGCGACAGCCTTCCGTGATCCGCATTCCAGAGCTTTGCGAGGCCCGTGGCGGCGCGGAACGCGCGGCTCGCCAGCCGCTTAATCGTCATCTCGCCGGCCGCGCCGCGCCGGTCGGTCAACTGGCCGGTGCTGTGCCCCGGCACGTGCATCAAGGAAATAGGCATGTCGGAAAATAAGCGGAAATTGCGTTCGGCTGAATGGTTCGGCACAGCCGACAAGAACGGCTTCATGTATCGAAGCTGGATGAAGAACCAGGGCATCCCCGACCACGAATTCGACGGCCGTCCGGTCATCGGCATCTGCAACACGTGGTCGGAGCTCACGCCGTGCAACGCGCACTTTCGCAAGATCGCCGAGCACGTGAAGCGTGGCGTCTACGAAGCGGGCGGTTTCCCGGTCGAGTTCCCGGTGTTTTCGAACGGCGAATCGAACCTGCGTCCGACCGCGATGCTCACGCGCAATCTCGCGGCGATGGACGTCGAGGAAGCGATCCGCGGCAATCCAATCGACGCGGTCGTACTCCTCACCGGTTGCGACAAGACCACGCCCGCGCTGCTGATGGGCGCGGCCAGTTGCGACGTGCCGGCGATCGTCGTCACCGGCGGTCCGATGCTGAACGGCAAGCTCGACGGCAAGAACATCGGCTCGGGCACCGCGGTATGGCAACTGCACGAATCGCTGAAGGCGGGCGAAATCGATCTGCATCAGTTCCTCTCGGCCGAAGCCGGCATGTCGCGCTCCGCGGGCACCTGCAATACGATGGGCACGGCTTCGACGATGGCGTGCATGGCCGAAGCGCTCGGCACGTCGCTGCCGCACAACGCGGCGATTCCGGCAGTCGATTCGCGCCGCTATGTGCTCGCCCATATGTCAGGAATCCGTATCGTTCAGATGGCGCACGAAGACCTCAAGCTGTCGAAGGTCCTGACGCGCGAGGCCTTCATGAACGCGATTCGCACCAATGCTGCGATCGGCGGCTCGACCAATGCGGTGATTCATCTGAAGGCGATTGCCGGCCGCATTGGTGTCGATCTCGAACTCGACGACTGGGTGCGCATCGGCCGCGATACGCCGACCATCGTCGACCTGATGCCGTCGGGCCGTTTCCTGATGGAAGAGTTTTATTACGCGGGCGGTCTGCCGGCGGTGCTGCGCCGGCTCGGTGAAGCGGACCTGCTGCCGTATCCGGGCGCGCTGACCGTGAACGGCAAATCGCTGTGGGACAACGTCAAGGATGCGCCCAACACCAACGACGAAGTCATCCGCCAGCTCGACAACCCGCTCGTCGCCGATGGCGGCATTCGTGTGCTGCGCGGCAATCTCGCGCCGCGCGGTGCGGTGCTCAAGCCGTCGGCGGCCACGCCTGGTCTGCTCAAGCATCGCGGACGCGCGGTGGTGTTCGAAAACCTCGAGCACTACAAGACGCGCATCGTCGACGAAGATCTCGACGTCGACGCCAATTCCGTCATGGTGATGAAGAACTGCGGCCCGAAGGGTTATCCGGGCATGGCCGAAGTGGGCAACATGGGACTGCCGCCGAAGCTGCTGCGCCAGGGCGTGAAAGACATGGTGCGGATTTCAGACGCGCGCATGAGCGGTACGGCTTATGGCACGGTGGTGTTGCATGTGACGCCGGAAGCGGCTGCGGGCGGCCCGCTCGCCGCCGTGCAGGACGGCGACTGGATCGAGCTCGATTGCGATGCCGGCACGCTGCATCTGGATATCAGCGACGCGGAACTGGAGCGCCGCATGGCGCAACATGTACCGCCGCAGGCGCCGAATGGCGGCGGCTATCAGCGCCTCTATGTCGATCACGTGCTGCAGGCCGACGAAGGCTGCGACCTCGATTTCCTCGTCGGTTGCCGCGGTGCTGCCGTGCCGCGGCATTCTCACTGACGTCATAGGCTCGGCGACGCATGTCGACTTGAGTCGAGTGAGCCGTGTAACCGCCAGGCGGCGGTTACACGCGGTCTGATCAAGATCTTCGAGCTTCACGCGCACCAAGCGCGGGCCGCGCGCAGCGACGCCACAGTCGCGCGCGCTCGCGCCGTCGCGGCGCACTGCTGTCCGGCGCATGGCGCCCACGGACACGCAAGCTGCGCCGCGCATCCACACGACACAACCCAAATCGATGGAGACAGTGCAATGAGCACCAAACCGGCCGGCGCGCAGCAAGTTGATGCGCCTTCGCATGTGGAGCAGGGCGAGGAGCAACGCATCGTCGGGATGCTGACGCGCAGACTGATTCCGTTTCTCGCGTTGATTTACGTGGTTGCCTATATCGACCGCTCGGTGGTCGGCTTCGCGAAGCTGCACATGAATGCGGCGATCGGTCTGAGCGACGCGGCTTATGGCCTCGGCGCGGGTCTGTTCTTCATTGGCTATTTTCTGTGCGAAGTGCCGAGCAATCTCGCGTTGGAACGCTTCGGCGCACGCGTGTGGTTCGCGCGCATCCTGTTCACGTGGGGCGTCATCACGATGGCGATGTCGCTCGTGGAAGGGCCGCGGAGCTTCTACGCATTGCGTTTTCTGCTGGGCGCCGCGGAGGCGGGTCTTTATCCCGGCATTCTCTACTTCCTGACCAAATGGTTTCCGATGCGGCACCGCGCGCGCATCATCGGGCTGCTCGTGCTGGCGCAGCCCATCGCCGGCATCGTGACCGGGCCGATTGCGGGCATGGTGTTGTCGACGCATGGCGCGTTCGGTCTGTCGAACTGGCAGATCCTGTTCGTGCTGAGCGGATTGCCGGCTGTGCTTCTGTGCTGGCCCACGCTGCGTCTTTTGCCGGAATCACCCGCCCGTGCGCACTGGCTCGCGTCGGCGGATCGCGCGTGGATCGAACGTGAACTGCTCTCCGATCACGCCTCCTACGCGCTCGAATCGCATCGCAATCCGCTCGCCGCGCTGAAGGACAAACGAGTGCTGCTGCTGGCGCTGCTGTTTCTGCCGTTTCCGTTGAGCATCTACGGATTGTCGTTGTGGCTGCCGACCATCATCAAGGCATTCGGCGTCAGCGATTCGACTACGGGTCTGCTGTCGGCGGTGCCGTATCTGTTCGCCGTAGTGGGTCTTTATCTGGTGCCGCGTCATTCGGATCGTCAGGGCGAGCGTTACTGGCACATCGTCGTCGTATCCGCTCTCGCGGCCGTGACGATGGCGGCCAGCGCGTGGGCGCAAGCGCCGCTGCTGCAATTCATCTTCATCTGCCTGACGGCGTTTTCGCTGTATTCGATTCAGGCAGTGGTGTGGGCGTTGCCGGGCCAGTTCCTGACCGGCGCGAGTGCCGCCGTCGGTATTGCGACGATCAATTCGCTCGCCAATCTCGGCGGCTATCTGGGGCCGTACGGAATCGGGCTCATCAAGGATGCAACCGGCAGTCTCTCCGCCGGCCTGTACTTTCTCGCGGCGACGCTGGTGTTTGCGGTTGTGATTACCTTCGTCGTGCGCTCGGCGTTGCACGCACCTCGCGCGCCGTAAGAAAAATATATATAACGGCCCGCCTCGCCGCCGCTTCATCGGCTATTCAAGGGTGCGGGCTCGTTAACCCTTGCCGATTCTTTTCAATTCGCTTGACAGCCAATGTCGGCGCGGCGCTCATCACCCTGATCAGCGTCATCAAACCGAGATCAAAGTATCGCAGTGCGATCCAATACGCATGCGCATACCGAAACCTGAATACCTCGATATCGAAACAGGGATTGGACGTTTCCAATCAGGCCACCTTATTATATTTTCATAATATCAAAGCAGACAGAGACAGCAGTTCCGGGACATAACCCAAGGAGGCGCGGTGACGGGCATTCAGCTCAACGGCGTGACAAAGCGATATGGCGAGACGGAAGTGATCACGGGTCTCGACCTCAATATCCACGAAGGCGAATTCCTGGTCTTTCTTGGCCCCTCCGGCTGCGGCAAGTCGACTCTGCTGCGCATGATCGCCGGACTCGAAAACGTCAGTGAAGGGCAGATCAGCATCGGCGGCCGCGAGGTCACGAACCTGCCGCCGGCGAGGCGCGATGTCGCGATGGTGTTCCAGCACTACGCGCTCTATCCGCATATGACGGTCTACGACAACATGGCGTTCGGACTGCGCAATACGGGTGTCGCCGCGAGTGAAATCGAACGGCGCATTACCGAAGCGGCCCGCATGCTCGAACTCGATGCGCTGCTCAAGCGTCGTCCCGCGCAATTGTCGGGTGGTCAGCGTCAGCGGGTGGCAATCGGTCGCGCGGTGGTCAAGGAGCCCGAAGCATTCCTGTTCGACGAGCCGTTGTCGAACCTCGATGCGTCGCTGCGCACCCGCACGAGAGTCGAGCTTGCGCGCATCCATCGCCGTCTTAGTTCGACAATGATCTTCGTCACGCACGACCAGATCGAAGCGATGACGCTCGCCACGCGCATCGTCGTGATGAATCGCGGGCGCATCGAGCAGATCGGTGCGCCACTCGACATATACCGGCGTCCGGCCACGCGCTTCGTCGCGGGATTCATCGGCGCGCCGGCCATGAACTTTATCGACGTCGAACCCGCGAGCGATAACGGCGGCCGTCTGCTCGTGCGCCTGCCGGTCGACAATGTCGTCATTCCCACCACCATCGCGGCCGGCAGTTTGCCCTCGGGCCAGCTCACGCTCGGCATTCGCGCCGAGCACGTGGTGATCGACGCGAACGGTCCGCTCGGCGGCCGCGCCGAATTCATCGAACGGCTCGGCGATCGTTCGCTCGCCCACGTGAGTCTCGCGAGCAATCAGCTGATCGTGATCGAGATTCCACGCGAGTACGAACTGCAGGCCGGCGACCCGCTCCGTATGAGCATAGACGCCGCCCATCTGCATCTGTTCGACGCAAGCGGGACGGCGCATCATGGCGGCTGAGCGCTCGCTGACGGCCGGTTTGCCGAAGACGCGGCAACGCCGTTTCAGCAATCCCCTCGCGTCCTGGTCGAACGGTCTGTTCGTGCTGCCGTTCGTGGTCGTCTACGTGTTGCTGCTGGTCGTGCCGCTCTGCTACGGCTGGTGGCTGAGCCTGCAGAACGTCGATCTGCTCGCCGGCACGAGCGAGTTCATCGGCATCAAGAATTACGTCGACCTCGCGGCCGATCCGATCTTTCGCGGCGCCGTGCGCAACACGTTCTACTTCGTGTTCATGACGGTGCCGATGTTCGTCGCGCTGGGTCTCGCACTCGCGCTCGTGCTCAACCGGCCGGGCCGGTTTTGCGCGGCATTGCGGGCGATTTTCTTCGGCTCGTCGGTGCTGTCGGTCACGATCGTCACGCTGGTCTGGAAGCTCGTGTTGATGCCCGGCCACGGGCTGCTCGCCGATGTGAGCCACGCGCTGAACCTTCCCGAGTACGTGCCGCTCGTGCACGAAGCCACCGCGCTGCCGATGATCGCGATCGTCACCGTATGGTGGATCGTCGGCCTGCCGATGATGCTGTTTCTCGCCGCGCTTCAACAGATTCCGCAGGAGCTGTACGAAGCGGCCGCGCTCGATAGCGCAACGCGCTGGCGCACCTTCGCGTCGATCACGCTGCCGTCGATCCGGCGCACCGTCGCGCTGGTCGCGGTGATCGAAGCGGTGTTCCAGTTCCAGCTATTCGGTCAGGCGCAACTTCTGACCGACGGCGGTCCGAACAACGCATCGCGTCCGCTGGTGCAGTTCATCTACGAATCCGGCTTCCGTCAATGGCTGTTCGGCTACTCGGCTGCCGCGGCTCAGGTGCTGTTCGCATTGATGCTGCTTGGCATCGCCGCGCAGGCATGGATCGTTCGCAGAAAGGATTCCGTATGAGCACCGCCGCACTCAAGTCCGCCCCGAGTCCTTCCGCTGAGCAACGCTCGCGCGGTTCGCTCGCGGGCCGTTTCGGCGAGCGTGTGATGCTCGGCGCCGTCGTGCTGCTCGCGCTCGTCTGGATCGCGCCGCTCGTATGGGTGTTCGCGCTCTCGTTCAAGCCGAACGCGTTCCTTCAGCAACATACCGATGTGCTGTTCTCGCCGCCGTTCACGCTGCAGAACTATACGAGCATCATCGGCACGTCGGCGGTGGGCGGCTGGTTGATCAATAGCGTGATCGTCGCGCTGGGCCAGACGTTCCTGACGCTCGTCATTGCGTCACTCGCGGGTTACGGCTTCGCGCGCACGAACTTTCCGGGCAAGCGCTGGCTGTACGTGATCTGCCTCGCCGGGCTCGCAGTTCCCGAGCAGGCGCTCGTGATTCCGCTGCACAGCATCTTCGCGTCGCTCGACTGGCACAACACCTATGGCGCGCTGATTCTGCCGCGCCTCGCGTCGCCGTTCGGCGTGTATCTGATGACGCAGTACTTCAAGGCGGTGCCCGTCGATATCGAGGAAGCGGCGTTGCTCGATAACGCGTCGCGCTTCAAGGTGTTCTGGCGCATCGTACTGCCGCTGTCGATTCCGGCGCAGGCGACGCTCGCGATCTTCACGTTTCTCAGCGCCTGGAACGACTACCTGTGGCCGCTCGTGTCGGCATCGAAGCCGGAGATGTACACGCTGACCATTGGCCTCGCATCGACACAGGGCAATTTCGCGCAGTCCGAGGGGATTGGTTATCTGATGGCGCAAGCGGTGTTCGCCGGTCTGCCGATCTTCGTGCTGTATCTGTTCTTCCAGAAGTACATCGTGGCGGCGGTGGCGGGCACCACGGTGCGTTAGTCGAGCTTGGCGAAACACAACCGGTCACGCCATTGACCACCCGGCAGCCGCGCAGTCGTGCGGAAAAGACGCGGCTCAATATCGACATAGGAGACAACGATGAAAAGATCGCTCGTGCGCGGTGCGCTTTCGCTCGCCTTGCTGAGTCTGACGGCCTGCCTGACGGCGCCGGCGCAGGCCAAAACCGAAATTACGCTATCGCGTTTCTTTGGCGCCTGCGACGCTGAATATGGCAATGTGAACGACGTGAGCAAAGCGGCGGGCGAGTGCGGCATCATCACGACGCTGGTCAACCAGTTCAATGCGACGAACAAGGAAGACATCGTCGTCAAGCCGCAGATCATCGAATGGAATCCTTACTATACGCAGATCGACGCGCGCATTCTGAGCCGTGACGTGCCGACCATTTCGGTGATGCACGAAGCCGTGCTCGGCGATTACGTGAAGCGCAAGCTCGTCGAGCCGCTCGACGACGGTTTCAAATCCGTCGGTGTCGATACGAAGGACTTCACGGGGCACGCGCACCGTGGCGTCACGTTCGGCGATAAGACCTATGCGTTGCCGTTCGACACGCATTCATGGCTCTGGCACATCAACGTCAATCTGTTCAAGAAGGCGGGCCTGGTCGACGCGAGCGGCAAGCCGATCCTGCCGACCACGCCCGAAGAACTGCTCAAACAGGCGAAGCAGTTCAAGGACAAGACCGGCCTGCCGTACATCGCGATGCCGATTGCGAGCGAGAGCGCCGCGCAGACGCGTTCGCTGTATACGATGGTGTATCAGCAGAACGGCACGCTGTTTGCGTCCGGACCGACGAAGATCGATCTGCAGGGCAAGCCCGTGACGAACGCACTGCAACTGCTCGACGGTCTGATGAAGGCGGGGGATATCACGCCGAATCTCGACTACGGCGCATCGAACCAGGCGTTCATGAACGGCAAGGCCGGCGTGCTGATCTGCGGGACTTGGGTGATCGAAGACCTGACCAACCTGTCGAAGAAGTCGGATTCGCCGCTCGCCAACAATGGCTACGACGTCGTGCCGTTCCCGAACCTGTTCCAGAAGAAGGCGGTGTGGGCCGACGGCCATTCGTGGGTCATGCTCAAGGGCGGCGCCAAGGACGACAAGACTCGCCACGCCGCGTTCGTGTTCCTCAAGTTCCTCTACGACCACGACGCCGATTGGGCGCGCACCGGGCATCTGCCGGCGCGCGAGTCCGTCATCGATAGCGCGGCATTCAATGCGCTGCCGCATCGTTCGTCGATCAAGGAAATCTCGTCGACGGGCTATTCGCTGCCGAACACGGTGCCGCGCCAGTTCGCGATTCAGGAGATTGTCGGCAGCGAGGTCAGCAACATGCTGACTTCCGGCAAGCCGATTCCCGCGGTTCAGAAGGACGCGCAAGAGCGCGTCAACAAGCTGTTGTCCAGGTAGTTGCCGCACGGCGCCCGAACATGTCAGCCAGCGCGCCGCATCGGGCGGCGCGCCTCGTCCAACTCACAACAGGACCTCTCACCATGATCTCTTCCCGCCTCGTCGTCGACCGCGATTTCGTCGTCGCGGATCTTGACCGGCGCGTGTTCGGCACCTTCGTCGAACATATGGGCCGCTGCGTATATACCGGCATCTACGAACCGGGCCATCCTGAAGCCGATGAGCGTGGCTATCGCAAAGACGTGATGGAGCTGACGCGCGAACTCGGACCCACGATCGTGCGCTATCCCGGCGGCAACTTCCTGTCGGGCTACAACTGGGAAGACGGCGTCGGTCCGAAAGAGAAGCGGCCGAAGCGCCTCGACCTCGCCTGGTATTCGGTCGAAACCAACCAGTTCGGCACCAATGAATTCATCGACTGGTGCCGCGAGCTCGACATCGAGCCGATGTACGGCGTCAACCTTGGCACACGCGGACCGGACGAAGCGCGGCATTTCGTCGAATACTGCAATCATCCCGGCGGCACCGCGCTGTCGGATCTGCGTCACGAGCATGGTTACGAAAAGCCGCACGACATCAAGTTCTGGTGCCTCGGCAACGAGATGGACGGACCGTGGCAAATCGGCCGCAAGACCGCCGACGAATACGGCCGCGTCGCACTCGAAACAGCCAAGCTGATGCGCGCGGTCGATCCCACCATCCAGCTTGCGGCGTGCGGATCCTCGACCCATGAAATGGCGACCTACGGCGCGTGGGAAGACCGCGTGCTCGAACACTGCTTCGATCAGGTCGACTTCATTTCGCTGCATACGTACTTCGAAAACCGTCACGACTCCACTGCGGAGTTCTTCGGCAACATCGACGTGATGGACCTGTTCATCAAGGAGATCGTCGCCGTGGCGGACAGCGTGGCCGCGCGCAAGCATTCGACCAAACGCATTATGCTGTCGTTCGACGAATGGAACGTCTGGTACAAGGCGCGCTCGATCAACGATCTGCGCAAGCCGGGCTGGCCGAGCGCGCCGCGCCTGATCGAGGAGGTCTACAACGCCGAGGACGCGCTGCTGGTCGGCGGCGCGCTGATCACGATGATGAACAATGCCGACCGCGTGAAGACCGCCTGTCTGGCGCAACTCGTCAACGTGATCGGCCCGATCATGACCGAGCCGGGCGGTGCGGCGTGGCGGCAGACGATTTTCTATCCGTTCGCGCAGGCGTCGAAGTTCGGTCACGGCCGCGTGCTCAAGCCGGTGATCGAGTCGCCGTCGTACGAGGCTGAGACTTTCCCCGAGATCGCCTACCTGTGCGCCGCCGTGGTCGACGACCGCGCGAGCGGCACCACGACGATCTTCGCATTGAACCGGCACCTGACCGATGAGATGGACCTGAACATCGAGTTGCGCGGCCTCGGCGCCGAACGCACGCTCGATCACGCGCTCGAACTTCATCACGCGAACATGAAAGCGGTGAACACGCGCGAAGCGCCGTTGACGGTCGTACCCGAGACCAACGCCCGCGTGGTCGTCGATGGCGAGAAGATTACCGCGCGTCTGAAGCCGGGCTCATGGAACGTGATCGTCACGACTGCGGTGAAGCGCGGCTAGGTTGGTCGAAGCGGGCGTCTACGAAGGAGGGGTGATGTTCGAGCGTGAGCCCGTCGTCGGTACGATGACGGCACAGGTCGCGAGAATCGTCGGCATGCGGATCGTCTCGGGCGAATTCAGTCCGGGCGATCTGCTCCCCGTCGAAAGCGAGTTGTGCAGCGAGTACCGCGTGAGTCGTACCACTGTTCGTGAGGCGATCAAACAGCTCACCGGCAAGCGCCTGATCGACGTGACGCCGAAAATCGGCACTCGTGTGCTGCCGTTCTCCGACTGGAATCTGCTCGACCGCGACGTGCTCGCGTGGCGATTGAATGCGCAGTTCGATTCGAAGATCGTCGAGGACATCTTCGAGATGCGGCTGTGCTTCGAGCCGCGCGCGAGCTTTCTGGCGGCGCGCCATGGCAGTGACGAAGATCTGCAGTTGATCGAACGCCGCTACCGCGAACTGGCGAATGCATATGCGTCGCCTGCGGCGCAGTCGGATGTGCGCGCGGTGGGGGAAGCGGTGCTGGAGTTTCACATGGCGATCATCGCGATGTCGCAGAACGGGATGTTCATTACGATCGGCAGCGCGATCAAGGCGGCGTTGCGCGTGTCGTCCGAGATGCTGTTGCGGCAGGCGGCGCGGCCCAGCGAAGATATCGAACTGCACGATGCGGTGCGCAGCGGGATCGTTGCGCGGCAACCGGAGGCAGCGTCGGAGGCGATGACGCGGTTGCTCGCGGCGTCGCGCGAGAGGATGCTGAGGTACACGATCAGGCCTAAAGACGCCGATTGAAATGCACGCATGCGGGATACGCCACGGTTTGCCGGCATTGCGCCGCGAATGAGTTGGCGTGGCCGCCGCGCGAAGCGTGCTCGTTTCGCAGTGTTCACGAAAGGCCGGCTGCGCCCGCTCTCTATCCGCCTGCCAGTCAGGCACGCCGGCCGCGGTTTTTCGCGGCCGGCGTGAAATCGCAGACACGTCACCTCATTCGATACAGATCGCATCCACCGCATCGAGCACGAGCCCGAAGAACTCGTTAGCCGCGGCCGGATTCAGCCAGCGCACGATCACCGTCATCCCGCGCTCGGGCTCGATCCACGTAAACGAACTGCCCGCGCCCACGCCGAAGTAACTCGACGCCGGCACGCTCGGGAAAACCTTGCGATCGGTATTGAGCCAAACCAGATAGCCGTAAAACGGCGCGATCGCGCAGGGCGTACGCATCCGCGCGATCCACTCGCTGGACAGAATCCGCCGGCCGTTCACCACGCCGTCGTTCAGCAGCATCTGCGCGACCTTCAACTGATCGTTCGCGCTGACCGACATGCCGCCGCCCCAGTGCGTGCCGCCCGGAACGGACTGCATGCGCCGTCCGTCGAGCTCGACCCACGCATGGTCGTAGCCGACCCATTGCCAGTTTTCGCTCGCGCCGGCCGGCCGCATGATCGCTTCGCGGAACACCTCGGGCAGCGGTTGCCGGAACAGGTGCAGCAGCGCCAGCGAAAGCTGGTTGATGCGCACGTCGTTGTATTCCCAGTACGTGCCGGGGCGTTGCAGCGGACGCAGCTCGCCCTTTTTGCCATCCGGCGGCGCAGCGAAATTGACGGCGCGGTAGTGGTCCGCCTGATCCGACAGGCCGAAATACGTGCCTTGCCATTCGCTCGTCTGCTGCAGGAGGTGCGCCCAGGTCACGGCCGCGTTGTGGTCGTCGTCGAAGCCGATGCCGGGCACCCGCACGCGCACCGGTTCGTCCACATCCGGCAGCAAACCGCGATCGTGCGCGACGCCGGCGAGCAGCGCGAGGTACATCTTCGCGACGCTGAAGGTCAGATCGGCGCGATCGGGCTCGCCCCATGAGGTCAACACGCGGCCGTCGACCGCGATCGCGCCCGACACGGGGCCGCGATCATGCACCGGACCGAGCAGCCGGTTCCACGGCGGCGGATCGTTCACGTGCACACCCCACGCGCCGTCGACGTGACGGTCCCAAAGCGATTCATGTTCCACTGCGAACTGCACTGCCTGTTGCAAATCTTCTTGCATGAATAGAGTCCTGTCGGTTCAACGCGCATTCAGACGAACGCGGGCCCATACGATAGTGAAAAGGCTGATCACGGCCGCGAGCATCAGATAAAGCCCGGGCGCGAGATTGTTGCCGGTCGCCGCAATCAGCGCCGCGACGGCGAGCGGCGTGAAGCCACCGAATACAGTCGTGCCAATGTTATAGCCGAGCGCCATGCCGGTGGTACGCGTGCGGGTCGGAAAGAGTTCGGACATCAACGCGGGAATCGGCGCGAAGTAGGTGGCCTTGAGGAGGGCGACCCACACGACCGCGGCGAGCAGCGTCGGCAGCGACGGGTGCGCGTTCATGAACATGAACGCCGGATAGACCGTCAGGAAGAACAGCACGCCGGCGCCCAGCATGATGCGAGTGCGGCCCACCTTGTCCGACCAGTGGCCGACGATCGGCGTCAACACCATCATGATGCAGCCGGCCAGCAGCGTCGCGATGAAGCCCGACGACGGCGCAAGACCGAGTTGCCGGGCCGCATACGTCGGCATGTATAGCAGCATGTAGTTGGCCGTGGTCGTGAGCACGAGCGAGCCGATCGAGACCAGTACACGTTCCTTTTGCGTCGCCAGCAATTCGCGCACCGGCGAGGCGGATTTCTCAGCGCGTTCGAACTCCGGCGTTTCGTCGATCCGGCGGCGAATGTAGAGCCCGACCGGCCCGATCAGCATGCCGAACAGGAACGGAATACGCCAGCCCCAGTCGTCGAGTTGCGACTGCGTGAGCGCGCCGGTCAGCACCGCGCCGAACGCGGACGCGATCAGTGTGCTCGCGCCCTGGCTGGAGAACTGCCAGCTCGCCATGAAGCCTTTGCGAGCCGGCGCATGTTCGATCAGAAACGCCGTCGAGCTGCCGAACTCGCCACCGGCCGAAAAGCCTTGCAATAGCCGTGAAGCGAAAATGCCGATCGGCGCGAGCAGGCCGATTGCGGCATACGAGGGCATTAGCGCGACCATGCTGGTGCCGAGCGTCATCAACCCGATCGACAGCGTGAGTGACGCCTTGCGGCCTTTGCGGTCGCTGAACGAGCCGAGCGCGAGCGCGCCGATCGGCCGCGCCAGATAAGAGAGCGCGAAGGTGCCGAGCGTGAGCAGCAGCGACACGGTTTTGTCGTGGACCGGGAAGAAGGTCCGCGACAACGTGGTGGCGAAGTAGCCGTACACGATCAGGTCGTAGAACTCGAGCGCATTGCCGATCGACGTCGCGAGGATCAGACGCGATACGCCGGAGCGCGCTTTGGGTTCGGCGATCGTGCCGTCGACGGTGGCGGAATCGATGCTCATGACGGAACTCCCTGACGGCGTTGCGTGGGAAGCGCGGCTGCGCTATTGGGGGCATCGGCATCGCGCACGCCGAGGTCCCAGAAGAGGCCCGACATGATGCGCAATCCTTCGCGCACCACCGGGCCGAGCAGGTGCTCGTCCGGCGCATGCTGCGAGCAACCGGGGTACGAGTGCGGCACCCATAGGGTCGGCATGCCGAGCACGTCGGCGAACACGTCGTTGGGCAGCGTGCCGCCGAGGTTCGGCAAAAGCACGGGTTGCTTGCCGGTGGTTTGCTGCAGCGAGCGCAATGCCCACTGCACCCATGGGTTGTCGGGATCGACGCGGGTCGCGGGCACGCCGCGCTCGACGTCGATCTCGACCATGCCGAAGCCGTGCTCGTCGAGATGGCGGCGCACGATCTGTTCGAGATTCAGCCAGTCGGTGCCGACCACGAAACGGATCTGCAGGTGCGCGAACGCGTGCGGCGGAATCGCGTTGACCGGCTTCTCGGGATTGCCGGTGCGAAACGCGAGCACTTCGAGGCTGTTCCAGCCGAACACGCGCTCGGCCGGCGTGAGGCCCGGTTCGCCGTAGTCCGCATCCACTGCCGGTTCGCCCGGATTGCCGCCCACCGTGAGGCCGGCGAGCGCACGGCGCACCGCATCGGGCATCGGCGGCGGGCGCAGTCCTTCGATCATCACGCGGCCGTTGGTATCCACCATCGACGCGATCGCATTGGCGAGCACTACGCCGGGATTGCGCAACAGGCCGCCCCAGTTGCCGGAATGATGGCCGCCATCGCGCAGTTTCACGTCGAGCCGGAAGTTCACGAGGCCGCGCGAGCCGAGAAAGACGGTGGGGCGGCGCGCGGACAGGCGCGGGCCGTCGGACGCAATCAGCACGTCGGCGGCGAGTTCGTCGTGCAACTGCGCGCACAGTTCGTGAAGACCCGGCGAGCCCACTTCCTCGCCGGTTTCGAACAGCAGCTTCAGGTTGAAACCAAGCTTGCCGTCGCGGGTATCGAGCACCGCTTTCAGGGCGGCCAGGTTGATGCTGTGCTGGCCTTTGTTGTCCGCTGTGCCGCGCCCGTACCAGCGCTCGCCGTCGACGGTAACGCGCCACGGCGCAAGGCCTTCGCCCCATTGCGCGTCGTAGCCGCGCACCACGTCGCCGTGGCCATACGACAGCACGGTCGGCAGCGCGTCGTCTTCGTGGCGGTGGGCGATCAGAAACGGCCCCGCGCCCGCCACCGGATTCTCGGCGATGCGGCATGTGAAGCCCCATTGCGTCAGCGTCGGCGTGATTTCATCGCTCAGATAGGCGCGCAGCCGTTCGCCGCTGTCGGCTTCCTGGCTTTCCGTGCGGAAAGCGACGCGGCGCTGGAGGTCATCGAGAAAGCGGCCGGAATCGTACTGCTCCGTCGCATGTTGAATAGCCGAGTCACGGGTCAACGTTGTTCTCCGGTGGGGCGCGCCGCGAGCGCGAGCGCTGGATTCGAAGCGATGTCCCGATCTTGGGGTGGACGATATTTGTGGACAATTACAATATTTGGCAGATATCGTTGCCGAAACGGCAAAGCGGACAAGCCATGAGCCAGTTGGACAACACCGCGCTGCGCTACTTTCTGGAGGTGGCGCGCAGCGGTTCGCTGAGCAAAGCGTCGGGGCGTCTGTACGTCGCCGTGTCGGCGCTCAGCAGACAGATCGCAAAGCTGGAGGAGGACGTCGGCACGGCGCTGTTCGAGCGGCGCCCGCGCGGCATGGTGTTGAGCGACGCCGGGCGTCTGCTCGCCGAGCACGCGCGGCGCAGCCTGCTCGACGCCGAGCGCGTCACCGAGGAAATTCGCGGGCTGAGCAACGGGGGCCGCGCGACGATTCGCGTCGCGAGTTCAGAGGGCGTCGCGCCGCATTTCCTGCCGCAGGTTTTCGCGCGTTTTCTGAAGACGCACCCGGCCACGCATTTTCAACTCGAGGTGTCCGCGCCGTCGGTGGCGACGCAGCGCGTGCGCGACGGCACTACCGATATCGCGGTGTGTTTCAGCATTGCGCCGGAGCCGGACATCAACGTGGTGTACTCGCAGCGCGCGCCGATTTTCGCGCTGGTGCGGCGTGATCATCCGCTCGCGGCGCGCGAGTCCGTTTCGCTCGCGGACCTGCTGCCGTGGCCGCTCGCAATCGACAACCAGGGCGTGACGATCCGTCAGCTGTTCGACATTTCGTGCAGCCTGGAAGGCCTCGTGTTCGATCCGGTGTTCGTCAGCAACTATCATGCGGCGCTGCAAAGCTTCGTGCTGCAGACCGATGCCGTCACGGTGACGGGTTTTCTGACCGTGCGCAGCCGGCTGGAAGTGGATGGGCTCGCCGCGATACCGATCAGCAATCCTGAACTGCACCAGCGCTCGCTGCAGATCCAGACGATGGCGGGCCGCGTGCTGCCGCGTGTGGTGCAGGCGTTTGTCGAGCTGTTGACCGGGGCGATCGATAACCCCGCGCTTCTGGATTGAGCGGGTGAGCGCTGCGCGAGCCCGCATCGTGGGCGACCGCAAACGCAAAAAGAAAAACGCCCCGCAGGGCGTTTTCCAGAAGCTCCGAATCCGCACGGCAAGGAACGCATGCGCTCCCCGCCGTCAAAGACCCGCTTAGAACTTGTGACGGATACCGACACGGAATGCCAGCTGGTTGTCCGCGCCCGTGCCCGACGTGTTGAAGTAGCTCGTGCTCGAACCGATCTGCGCTTGCAGATCCTGCGTGCCGTTGTGGCCCGACGCGATCTGATAGATACCCAGGGCGTACACGTCCGTGCGCTTGGAGAGCGCGTAGTCGGCGCTCAGGTTCACCTGGTTCCAGTGACCCGTGTTCGCGCCGCTCAGGTGCATGTACGTGTAGCCAGCGCCTGCCGTGATAGCCGGCGTGAACGCGTACTTCGCGCCCGCTTCGTACGCGGCGAACGTGGTCGACTGACCCGAGATCGGTGCGAGACGCGTGTTCGTGTACAACGCCCACAGCGTCGCTGCGCCGATCGCGTAACGGCCGCCAACGCCGACGGTGCGCAGGTCCTGGATCTGACCGCTGCCGAGCGTCGGGAACGTCACGTTAGCCAGCGAAGTCGAGAAGGCCGGCGATGCCTGGCCCGGGTAGCGGATGTCCGTGTAGGCAACGCCCAAGCCGAACGGGCCGTTGGCGTAGTTCGCGCCGAAGCTGTAAGCGCGCGACGAACCTGCAACCGTTGCACCGGTCGCGCCCGTCGCCGGCGAGCCGGCGAAGCCGCCAGCCTGGTTCGAGAAGCCGTACATCGCGCCGAACGTCAGGCCCGAGAAGTTCGCGCTGCTGAACTTGACCGAGTTGTTGATACGGCTCGACGTCAGCTGATCGACGTCGTTGATGTGATAAGCGTAGTTACCCGCGACGGTCTGGCCGCCGGTCGAGTAGTTGCCGCCGAGGTAGTCGGTGGAAAACGAGTACTGGCGACCGAACGTCAGCGAGCCGACATTGTTCTGCGACAGACCGACATAAGCCTGACGGCCGAACATCGCGCCGCCCTGGCCGAGCGTGCCGTTGCCGCTGTTAAAGCCGCTTTCCAACACGAACAGCGCCTTCAGGCCGCCACCGAGATCTTCCGTGCCGCGCAGGCCCCAACGGCTGCCTTGCGCCACGCCGTCGTCGTACTTGAAGAGCTTGTCGCTGCCGGTGCCCGACTTCGAGTTGTTCACATAGCTGATACCTGCGTCGATCACCCCGTACAGTGTGACGCTGCTTTGCGCGTGAGCGGCGGTAGCGAAAACGGCGAGCGTAGCGGCGGTCAATACTTTCTTGTTCAAGACTTTCTCCGGTTAAAAATTAGGCGATCGCGATGCCCGGCTCTTGGGTCAGATCATGCGATGGCCCGAAATTTAAGGGAACGCTGAGTAAGGTATGTGACAGCGCGGTTATTTTTTTGATCTGTCGTGTCGGCGCGACACAGGCATGGCTTTGCAAGATGAAATCGCGCAAGGCAGCGCCCGTATAAGCTTTGCGCGAGGCGCGCATATATGCGTGTGAAAAACGATTGGTTTTCCGGCGCGGCGGCGGCGTGCGACGATGCGGGCTTCATTCAGCCCTTTGTCAAATTCGCCTCAATCGTTTACAGGAAATAGCATGCAACGCCGGACACTCATGCAGAATCTGCTCGCCGTCGCCGCGTTTTCGCTCACGGCAACGTTCGCTCACGCGGACGACAAACGCATCACGGTCGGCACGATGAGTGGCCCCGATGCGCAGATCTGGTCGGTCGTCACCCGGGTGGCGGCGCGCGACGGCCTGAACCTCAAGGTCATCGAGTTCAACGATTACGTGCAGCCGAATGCGGCGCTCGACGCGGGCGATCTCGACGCCAACGGTTTTCAGCATCAGCCGTTTCTCGACAGTCAGATCAAGCAGCGCGGCTATAAGATCGTCAACGTCGGTTTGACCTATGTGTCGCCGATGGGCTTCTATTCGAAGAAATTCAAGTCGCTGAAGGATTTGCCAGAAGGCGCGAAGGTCGGTATTCAGAACGATCCGTCCAACGGCAACCGCGCACTGCTGCTGTTGCAGAAGTACGGCGCGATCAAGCTGAAGCCGGGCGTCGGCACGAACGGCGTGAACGCGACGCCGCTCGACGTGGTCGAGAATCCGAAGAAGCTCAAGCTGGTCGAACTCGACGCCGCGCAACTGCCGCGCGCGCTCGACGATCTGGATGCGGCGTCGATCAATACCGACTACGCGGTCAAAGCCGGCCTGCAGCCGACGAAAGACGCCATCGCCATCGAGGACATCAAAGGTCCGTACGCGAATCTGATCGCGGTGCGCGTGCAGGATCGCAATCAGCCGTGGGTGAAAAAACTCGTCGCGGCATACGAGTCCGACGAGGTGCGCAAGTACATCGACACGCAGTTCAAAGGCGCGATTATTCCGGCGTTCTGAGCGGCACCCGGCACGCTGCGCAAACGCAGATCGCCCACTGAAATAGCGGCGATCTGCTTTGCTTCTCGACGTTTAGACAAAGACCGCAACGCGTAGCGGCGAGCGGCTGGTGCAACATCAGCCGTGCCGCCGTGACGCTCAATTGCTCAACAACGAACCGCTCCTGAACGCCTTCGCGCCCGCAATCCGCGCGAATTCCAGCCCGGCCGTCGCAAAGCGTGTGGTGTGCCGCGCATACAGCACGCCGGCCACGCTGCTCTTCACCGTGACCACGCGGTCCGTCAACGGATCGACGATATCCGCGATTTCATGGCCGACGTCCACCCACGTGCCCACTTCGCAGCGATATACCAGCACGCCGCTTTGTGGCGCGACGAGCGGCTCGGCGCCCGCGAGCGGCGTGGCGGCGAATTCGAGCGGCGGCAGCGGGGCGGCCTTGCCGTCGATCACGCCACGCGAGGTCAGGTATTCGATGATCGCCTGCGCGTCTTTTTCAGCGTACTCGTACGACACTTCGCGCTGGCCGCGCAGCTCGATGGTGACCGAGATCGAGCCGTTCGGAATTGGGAAGCGGTCGCCGTAACGGCCGCGCAGATCGGACCAGCAGAAGCTGTGGATTTCGTCGAACGGATTGCCCACCGAGTTGAGCGCGAGCAGCGACGCCTTCGCGTCGAGGTAGCACGCGAGCGGCTCGACTTCGGCCCACAGGTCCGGGTTCGTGTACAGGTGCATCGCGGCTTCCCAGTCGCAATGCAGATCGAGCACTACGTCCGCGTCGTATGACAGCTTTTGCAGTGCGAGACGTTGCGACGCGAGTTCGGTGGTCGGCTGCTGCGCGTCGAGCGCTTCGCGCATCGCCGCGCGGATCGCGGTGCGGTTCGCGTCGACGTTGTCGGTCAGGCGCGACTCGATGACCGGTTGCACCAGTGCCGACAGATCGTGGAAATTGCGGTTGAAGTTCTGCGCGGTGTTGGTTTCGAAACGGCCGGTCAGATGGCCGAGAAAGTGCTGGTTCAGGCCGATCGGATTGGCCACCGGCACGACCACGACTTCGCCGCGCAGCTTGCCGGCGGCTTCGAGCGCCGCCAGCTTGCGGCGCAGTTCCCACGACACCAGCATGCCGGGCAATTCGTCGGCGTGCAGCGAGGACTGGATGTAAATCTTCTGCCCGCCGCCGGGACCGTAGTGAAAACTCGTCAGGTTGCGGGCGGTGCCGAGCGTCGGCGCAATCAGCGGATGGGTTTGGGTTTGCATGGTTTCCGAAAGCCGCGGCCCGATCGGGCGCGCCGCGCTATGTCGTTGATTACAGTATGAAAGCGTGCTTCGTGGCAGGGCCAGGGCGGGCCGCTTCGCAGCGCCGCGACCGCACGATCTTAGCCGATGTGACGCGTGATGTGGTTTTATGCGGCGGCGCAAACGAAACGGGCTCCGCTGTGCGGAGCCCGTTTCTGTCAGCCGGACAGCGCGTCATCGGACGCGCGTGACGGACTCAGCCGCTGATTTAGCCGCCGTACACGTCGAAGTCGAAATACTTCTTCTCGAGCTTCTTGTACGTACCGTCCTTGATGATGTCGGCGATCGCCTTGTCGACCTTCGCCTTCAGATCGGTGTCTTCCTTGCGCATGCCGATGCCTGCGCCGTTGCCGAGGATCTTCGCGTCCACGAGGTCCTTGCCGACGAAGTCGAAGCCCGCGCCGCGCGGCGTCTTCAGGAAGCCGATTTCAGCCTGCACCGCGTCTTGCAACGCTGCATCCAGACGGCCCGAGAGCAGGTCGGCATAGACCTGATCCTGGTTCTGATACGGCACGACCTTCGCGCCCTTCGGTTCCCAGTACGTCTTCGCGTAGGTTTCCTGGATCGTGCCCTGTTCGACGCCGACCGACTTGCCCTTGAGCGACTCGGCCGTCGGCAGGATGCCCGAACCCTTCTTCGCGACCAGACGCGTCGGCGTGTTGAACAGCTTCGACGAGAACGCGACCTGTTCGGCGCGTTGCGGCGTCATCGACATCGACGACAGCACGCCGTCGAACTTCTTCGCCTTCAGCGCGGGAATCATGCCGTCGAAGTCGTTTTCGACCCACACGCACTTGGCATCCAGGCGCTTGCAGATTTCATTGCCGAGGTCGATATCGAAGCCAACGAGCTTGCCATCCGAGCCCTTGGACTCGAACGGGGGGTAGCTGGCATCAACGCCAAAACGGATCGTGGACCAATCTTTAGCGTGTGCGCCAATCGAGACGGTGGCAAGCAGAGCAACCGTCAAAGCCGCTAGCAGTTTTTTCACTATTTAACTCCTCGGTGTAGTTCAAATGCTCCCGCGCGTGGTCGTAGCGCTGCGGGATACCCGTCGTGACTTACGACGGGCTTGGGTTGAAGCTGCCGGCCGGGGCGGTCAGCAGCGCGCGCCAAGCTTATCAGTTCAAAAAGATTGGGTAGTTAGTAAAACACCGGATGGTGCGAGAGGGTAGCTTCTAAATCGCGAATATGGTGGGGATGGGGTGCGCGGGCGGGATTGCCGGGGTTGTGATTCGGGGCTCGCCCCGATTGGGTTGCTGCGTAATGACGTAGTAATGAAGTTGGCTAATTATGGGGGTGGCTGGGGTTGGTGGTGTGGTTCGTACAGTAGGCGTCGCCGCTCCCGCCGTCCGCCAGCTCACCCGATCGCTCTACGTTTTCCCTAATGCGTCGCTCCGTCCCGCCCGATCGTGCCGCACCACAGCTCGCCCTTGCCCATCATTTCAGTTTCCCGGGCGCTCATACCGGCGCAGGCGCCGTGCGCGTCCGGCGTGTCGCGCTGCATGCGCGCCAGCGCCGCACGGGTCATTTCGCTTTGCAGCCAGCCGCCGAAGCAGGCTATCGATCCGGCCACGACGGCCACTCCCATCCACTCGGTTTTTCTCACGCGCATCGTCTGTTTCTGTTCGGCTCATCGACTACCCGGCCGGCGGCCCGCACGGCGACCGCCGGCGGCGCATTGGGACAAGTCATGGTTATCGGCATCGGCACCGCGCTTCTTTAGATGTGGCGCGCTCGCCGCTATTCGTCGCGCTGTATTGGCGAATTCGGGCGGCGTTATTTACCACGCCTCGTTACGAGTGATTACCGCTATCGCCCGAATCTTTAAATCGATAGGCGCGGGTTAAAGATTGCGCACTGAATTGTCGTTAAACGTTAATAAGCGGATTGGCCGCCTTGCCACTAACGGGCTCTTTTTCGACGCCGGGCCCGTTCAGCCGCAAAAAAATATTGCTTTGGCGCTATCATCGGTGCTCCCTGCCTTGGCCGGCGAGAGCGGCATGGCAGGCGTATCTGTCTGGAGAAAGTCACCGAGCACCGGTCGCGGGCCAGATGCCACGCGTTTTTGCGCTCGTCCAACGGCCTTCTGCTAAACGGTGTTGTATATGCATATGATGTTAATGGCGGGCGAAATGCGCTGTTTTAAACAGTTCTTTCAACGGCGAATTGCAGCCGCTTCTGCCTTGGCACGCGCGCATTTACTGCATCTTGGCGTTTTACGCGGCGCGTTGACGCTTGTGCTCGGCGTCGCGTGCGGTGCGGGCTTCTGGCTGCCCGCGCCCGCTCACGCCGCGCAGAAAGTACTGCGCGTCCTCGCATGGCCGGGTTACGCCGATGCCGACGTGGTGAAGGCGTTCGAGCAGCGCTACGGGGCGAAGGTGGAAGTCACACTGGTCGACTCCGACGAGGCGCTATGGGCCCAGATGCATGCAAAAGGCGCGCCGCCTTTCGACGTGCTCGCCGCCAATACCGCCGAAATCCGCCGCTATACGCAGGCGAATCTGCTGGCGCCGCTCGATCTGGCGAGCCTGCCGAACACAAAAAAACAATTGCCGCGTTTTCAGGCACTGGGCTCGTTTGAAGGACTGACCTCGGCGGGCAAGGTCTACGCGATCCCGTTCACGTATTCGTCGATGGGGCTCATCTACGACCGCAAGCAGATTCCGGTCGCGCCGCACTCGATGCGCGAGCTGTGGAACCCGCAGTACCGCGGCAAGGTGCTCGACTTCAACAGCGCCCAGCACAACTTCTCGTTCACGGCGCTGGCGCTCGGCTATCCGCATCCGTTTCAGCTCGACGCCGCACAAATGCGCACGATCGCCCACAAGCTCGTCGATCTGCGCCGCAATCTGTTGACCTATTACACGTTGCCCGAAGAAGCGACCGCATTCTTCATCCACCACAGGGTTGCGTTGATGTTCGGCAATTACGGCACGCAACAGGTCGAATTGCTGCGCCGCGCGGGCGCGGACGTCGGCTACGTGATTCCCGACGAGGGCGTGCTCGCGTGGCTCGATTGCTGGTCGATGACGCGCGCGGCGAGCGACCGGCCGCTCGCGCTCGCATGGATCAACTACATGCTCGAACCGGACGTGAGCGGGCTGCTGACGCAACGCCAGGGCCTGGCCAACACGCTGACGGCGCCCGCGGAGCACAGCGGCACCGGGCACATCGTCTGGATCGGCCCGGTGGAAGACATTCAGCGGCGTGAGGAGCTGTGGACCCGCATCGTGTCCGGCGACCGGTCGGAGCGGTTCTGATGTTACGGCCCGGCTTGACCTCCAAGCTATCGGTGCTCCTTGCGTGCATCGGCGTGCTTGCGTCCGGCGCGACCGGCTATTACGCGTACCACGCGAATCGCACGATGCTGGTCAACGAAGCCGAGCGCAGTCTGCTGACGTCGACGGAACTGCTGGGGCAGCGCTTTGCCGCGTCGATCGACGATGTCGGCGCCGACGCGCTGGTGCTCGCGACCATGCCATCGTCGGCGGGCGTCGCGCAAAGCGACGACGGCTTCCACGCGAACGACGGACGCGAGCGGCTCGCGCAGGTCTATTCGAGCTTCATGCTGCATCACCACGAGTACCTGCAAATCCGGTTGATCACGCGGCAGCATTACGGGCTCGAACTGATCCGCTTCGACCGCGATGCGGACGGCCTCGTGCGAGTGGAAGGCAGCAAGCTGCAGGAAAAAGGCCAGTTCGCATACGTGTTCGAGACGCTGGCGTTTGCGCCCGGCCGCATTTACACGTCGCCGATTTCGGTCAATCACGAGTACGGCACGCATGCCGCCGAGGGCAAGCCGACGCTGCGGCTCGGCACGCCGATCGCGGACGCCAATGGCAACGTGGTCGGCGTGGTCGTGATCGATGTCGATCTCGCCGGTATGCTCAAGCGCTTGCAGAGCGATTTGCCGAGCGACTATCAGGTCTATCTCGCCAACGAATGGGGCGACTTCCTGGTTCATCCCGACGCGTCGAAAACGTTTGGCTTCGATCGCGGGCGGCGCGTGCTGATGCAGGACAGCTTCCCGGTGACGAGGCCGCTGTTCGAGCAGGCGCACAACGAAGTGCTGGTGAACGGCCTGGCGCGGCCGAGGCAGGCGGCCGGCCAGGTGCTTGCATTCGTGCGCAGGCCGTTCGGCGGCTCCGAGGGCAACCGTTTCATCGTGCTGGGCCTTGCCAAGCCGCTCGACGACGTGTTGTCGGGCGCGCATCTGCTCGGCAACCAGATCATCCGCATGGTGCTGATCTTCAGCGGCCTCGCGGTGCTGCTGGCGATTCTGTTCGCGCGCGCCGTGACCAAGCCTCTGCAACTGCTCGCGCACGCGGCGACGCACCTGTTCGCCGAACACGCGATGAACACGCTGCCGCTCAAACGCACCGACGAGATCGGCGTGCTCGCGCGTTGCTTCGATCGTCTGCGCCGCGAGATCAGGGCGCAAATGGACGCGCTGCACGCGAAACAGCGCGAGCTCGTGCATCTCGCCACGCACGACGTGTTGACCGGATTGCCGAATCGCATGCTGTTCATGCAGAAGCTCGAAAGCGCGATCGAGGAGGCGAAGCTGCATGACGCAGGGCTTGCCGTGCTATTCGTCGACCTCGACCGTTTCAAGCAGATCAACGACCAGTTCGGTCACTCGGTCGGCGACAAGGTCCTCGTTGCAGTGGCGCGGCGCCTGAAGCAGGTGCTCTGTGCCGCGGACGTGGTGGCGCGGCTCGGTGGCGACGAGTTCATCGTGCTGATCGAAGGCCCGCGCGTCGCCCAGGCCGCGCCCGGCATCGCCGCGCGCATGATGGACGCGTTGAACGAAACCCTGCTGATGGACGGGCACCGTATGACGGTGGGCGCGAGCATCGGCATCAGCCAGTTTCCGGACGACAGCGGCACGGCCGAGGAACTGCTGCTCAATGCCGACGCGGCGATGTACGCGGCCAAATCCGGCGGACGGTGTGCGTATCTGCGCTATCAGGATGTGCTCGAAGCACGCCGGCGCGAACAGGCCGAGGAAGTCGAGCGGGCTGCGCTCGCGCGAGCTAGCGAAGGCGCGACGCAAGGGCGCGAGTCCGAGCCGACCGCTTGAGGCGGGTGACAAGCGTGATGCACTGAAGCGCTTGCCGTAGCGGTTCACGCCTTCGCCGCTACGCGATCCAACGATTCATTGCAACGCCGCGATTGCCGCCCGTGCGCCGTTTTCCTTCAGCAATTGCAGCGCGCGATAAAGCGTCGCCCTGAACTCCACATGACCGGCGAGATCCGCCGGAAACACTTCCCGCACCGCGAGCAGCGCGTCCATCAACGCCCGGGGTTCCCCATGCGCCGACCCCGAGAGCGCGGTCAATCTGTCGGCGAGTGGATCACTGATCTCGTAACGCGTGCCGTCGTCCGCCTGAGCGCGCAGGAACACCATCCATGCCGCGACCGCAAGCGCGAGCCGTCGATAAGGCTGGCCCGCTTCGATGCGCGCCGCGATCGTCGCGAGCAGGCGCGGCGGCAGCTTCTGGCTGCCGTCCATCGCGATCTGCGCGCAGCGGTGCTTCAGCGCCGGGTTCGCGTAACGCTCGAGCAAAGCGTCGCGATAGCCGGCGAGATCGAACGATGCCGGCATGCTCAGTGTCGGCGCGATTTCTTCCGTCATCATCGCGTGGATGAAAGCGCGCATCGCGGAGTCGCCGATCGCTGCGTCGATAGTGGCGAAGCCGCCGAGCATCGACAGATAGGCCAGCGTCGAGTGCGTGCCGTTCAGCATGCGCAGTTTGGCTAGCTCGAACGGCGTGACGTCGTCGACGAGTTGCGCGCCAACCGCATCCCACGCGGGACGTCCGTGCGGAAAACGATCTTCGATGACCCATTGCCGGAACGGCTCGCAAGGCACGGGCGCGGCGTCCCGATAGCCGAGTTGTCCGGCGGCGGTGGCGCGCTCGGCGTCGGTGGTGGCCGGCACGATGCGGTCGACCATCGTCGCAGGGAACGGCACTTCGGCGGCGATCCAGTCGGCCAGCGCCGCATCGAGTTGCCGCGCGAACGAACAGACCACCTGGCGCAGCGCGGCGCCGTTATGCGCGAGGTTATCGCACGACAGCACGGTAAACGGTTTGCCGTTCGCGGCGTCGCGCCGCGCACGCAATCCCGCGACGAGAATGCCGGGCACCGTGCGCGGCGCGAGCGGGTGGGTCAGGTCGTGCGCGATGGCGGGATCGTCGAGCGCGACCTCGCCGGTTTTCGGATCGCGGCAATAACCCTTTTCGGTGACGGTCAGCGAGACAATTCGCACCGCCGGATCCGCGAGGCGCGCGAACAGCGCGGGCCGATCGACGGGCATTGCGAGCACTTCGCGCAGCGCACGCATCACGGTGACCTTCACGGCCGCCGGGCCGCGTTCCACCAGACTGTAGAGACCCTGCTGTTCCATCAACGCGTCGCGCTTGCCGACGTCGCCTTGCAGCGTCACGCCGCAAATGCCCCAGTCACCGCCTTCGGCGAGCATGGCTTCTTCCGTATACAGCGCCTGATGCGCGCGATGAAAGTTGCCGATGCCGAGATGAACGATACCGATGCGCGGCTCGCGCCATTCTGGCGACAGCAGATGCGTGGGCAGTGCGGGCAGCGCGTCGCGGGACAGACGCGGCAAGGGAGACAGTGGGGCGGCGGAACTCATGTAATGAAATCCAGGTGGCTCGGTTGGGGCGCAAGACGGCTTCGGAACGACACCGTTCAGCGGGAAAACCCTGATTTGACGACTGAATATACTTGTATGGTAGCATCGTTCAAACGGCTTGAGACAGTCTGATGAGTCCGATTTTCGACTCAGTCGGCGTTCTCGCCAGCGTTCGTAGGCGACATGAAAACCGCGAGCCACCTGCGTCATGCATGTTCGCCATGCGCGCGGCTCGCCAACCGTCTTTGCAAGGAAGAAGTCATGAAGATCGTTCGCGCCGACGTGATCGTCACGTGCCCCGGCCGCAATTTCGTCACGCTGAAAATCGTGACCGACGAGGGCGTGCACGGCATCGGCGATGCAACGCTGAACGGCCGCGAACTGGCGGTCGCGTCGTATCTGAAGGATCACGTGTGCCCGCTGCTGATCGGCCGCGATGCCGGGCGTATCGAAGACACCTGGCAGTTCCTGTACAAAGGCGCGTACTGGCGGCGCGGTCCCGTCACGATGACGGCGATCGCCGCGGTGGACATGGCGCTGTGGGACATCCTCGGCAAGGTCACGGGCATGCCGCTGTACAAGCTGCTCGGCGGCGCGTCGCGTGAAGGCGTGATGGTGTACGGCCATGCCACCGGACGCGACATTCCCGAAGCGCTCGACCGTTACGCCGAACATATCGAGGCCGGTTATCGAGCGATCCGCATTCAATGCGGCGTGCCGAACATGCGCTCCGTGTACGGCGTGTCGAAAGGCAGCGGCATGTACGAGCCGGCCACCAAGGGTGCGGTGGAAGAGCAGAGCTGGTCGTCGGAAAAGTATCTCGACTTCGTGCCGAAGCTGTTCGAAGCGGTGCGCGACAAGTTCGGCTTCGACACGCATCTGCTGCATGACGTGCACCACCGTTTGACGCCGATCGAAGCCGCGCGCCTCGGCAAGTCGGTCGAGCCGTATCGTCTGTTCTGGATGGAAGATCCCACGCCCGCGGAAAACCAGGCCGGCTTCCGGTTGATTCGCGAGCATACGGTCACGCCGATCGCGGTCGGCGAGGTTTTCAACAGCATTTGGGATTGCAAGCAGCTGATCGAGGAGCAGTTGATCGACTACATCCGCGCGACGCTGACGCACGCGGGCGGTATCACCCATTTGCGGCGCATCGCGGATTTCGCTTCGTTATACCAGGTGCGTACGGGTTGCCACGGGCCGTCGGATCTGTCGCCGGTCTGTATGGGCGCGGCGCTGCATTTCGACCTGTGGGTGCCGAACTTCGGTGTGCAGGAATACATGGGCTTTCCAGAGGAAGCGCTCGATGTATTCCCGCATGCATGGCGCTTCGACAAAGGCATGATGCATCCCGGCGAAGCGCCGGGCCACGGTGTCGACATCGACGAAGCGGCGGCCGCGCGTTATCCGTACGACCCGGCCTACCTGCCGGTGGCGCGTCTCGAAGACGGCACGCTGTGGAACTGGTGAACCGGTGAGCCCGATCGATTCGATCCGCTCAACTAACTAACGAAAAGATCATGGAGACACGTTTGAAACCAGCCCGCCCAACAGGCGCTGCGCCGGCCAGCAGCGCCATGCTGCGTCGCGTGGCCTTCGCGTCGACCATCGGCACCGCGGCCGAGTACTACGATTTCTTCGTCTACGGCACCGCTGCCGTGCTGGTGTTCGGCCAGAAATTTTTCCCCTCCGCCGACCCGCTGATTGGCACGCTCGCCGCGTTCGCCACCTATGCGGTCGGCTTCCTGGCCCGGCCTCTGGGCGGTATCGTGTTCGGCCACTTCGGCGACCGCGTCGGCCGCAAGAAGGCGTTGATCGTCACGATCCTGATCGTGGGGCTTGGCACCTTCGCGATCGGCTTGCTGCCGGACTATCAGTCGATCGGTATCTGGGCGCCCGTCGCGCTGATCCTGATTCGCGTGCTGCAAGGCTTCGGGGTGGGCGGCGAGCAGGCGGGCGCCGTGTTGCTCACCGCGGAATACGCACCGCCCGCGCGGCGCGGTTTTTTCGCGAGTCTCGTGCAGTTGGGGGCGCCTGCCGGCTTCCTGATTCCGTCCGGCCTGTTCGCGCTACTCTCCGCCACGCTGACGCCTGCACAACTGCTCGACTGGGGCTGGCGCATTCCGTTTCTCGCCAGCGCGCTGCTGGTTGCGCTCGGCCTGTATATCCGCCTGCGCACCGAAGAGTCGCCGATCTTCGCGACGATCCAGCGCACCAAGGCCGTGGCGTCGCGGCCGGTGGTGGAGGTGGTGCGGCAGTTCGGCCCGACCATCGTCAAGGGCGTCGGCGCGAAACTGATCGAGGCCTGCACGTTCGCGATGTACACGATGATCGTGCTCGCGTATGGCAAGGCGCACGGTATTGCGCAAAGCATGTTGCTGCAGACGGTGATTGTCGCCGTGGCGCTCGAACTCGTGACGATACCGCTGGCGGGCGCGTTGTCCGACCGCATCGGCCGCCGTCCGACGTTCATCGCGGGCGCCTTGCTGCATGTCGCGCTCGTGGTGCCGTTCTTCTTCGCGATCGACAGTGGCAATCGCGGCGCGGTGCAGCTCGTGATGATCCTCGC
Organism: Paraburkholderia fynbosensis; assembly: GCF_902859935.1. GTDB lineage: Bacteria > Pseudomonadota > Gammaproteobacteria > Burkholderiales > Burkholderiaceae > Paraburkholderia > Paraburkholderia fynbosensis. Next base: position 243,981 of record NZ_CADIKI010000006.1, on the reverse strand, counting down.
GATCAGCGTCGGTCACAGCCTTTGCTATGCGCCGCAAGCTGCGCTGTTCCCCGAGCTGTTCCCAGCACGCGTGCGTTGCAGCGGTATCGCACTGATCTGGCAGATCGGCTCGCTGCTTGGCAGCGGCGTGCTCGGGCTGCTCGCCGTCAAGCTCATTCAGGTCACACACGGCAGTTCGCTCGCGCTGATCGCCTACGTGGCCGTGCTCGGCATCGTGTCGGCCGCGTCGCTGTTCGCGTTGCCGGAAACTGCGCCGCTGCGCCGTCACGGCGACCTTCACGATTGGGGCGGCGCCGGTTCTACCGACGCGCATGGCGCCGCGCAAGCCTTCGCGTCTTCATCCCCGTCTTCTTCTGTCGCGCAGCATTGAGCGCGCAAGCTTTGCCCTACCGGAGTCCATCATGCTGGCAGCAGTACTTCACGAACCCAAACTGATCCGTATCGACGAGGTCGATCCGCCCGAGCCCGGCCCGGGCCAGGTGCGCGTGCGGGTGCGGGCCGGCGGCATCTGCGGCTCCGATCTTTCGTACTATTTCAAAGGCAAGAGTGGCGACTTCGTGGTGCGCGAGCCATTCGTGCTCGGTCACGAGGTGGCCGGCGAAATCGATTCACTCGGCGAAGGCGTGAGCGGCGAGCAGCGTCTCGCACGGGGTCAACGCGTCGCGGTGAATCCCGGCCTCGCGTGTGGAACATGCCGCTTTTGCGTTGGCGGGATGCCGAATCATTGCCTGAACATGCGCTTCATGGGCAGCGCGTCGACCTTTCCGCATACGCAGGGCATGTTCCGCCAGTACATTGTCGTCGCGGCGCGGCAATGCGTGCCGGTGCCGGACGGCGTCGACTTCGCGCAGGCGTCGATGGCCGAGCCGCTCGCCGTCGCGCTGCACGCGGTGAAGCAGGCCGGCTCGCTGGTGGGCGCGAGCGTGCTGCTGATCGGCTGCGGGCCGATCGGCTGCATTCTGCTGAGTGTCGCGCGTCGCGCGGGCGCGCATCGTGTGGTGGCGCTAGATCTGTCCGACGTGGCATTGCGCGTCGCGCAGCAACTCGGCGCGGACCAGACCGTGAACGCCGCCGACTCCGCCACGATCGAGCAGTGGTCCGCGCAGCGCGGCACCTTCGACGTGGTCATCGAAGCCTCCGGCAGTCCCGCAGGCCTCGACACGGCGCTGCGTTCGGCGCGCGCGGGCGGCACGGTGATTCAGGTGGGCAACCTGCCGGCCGGTCAATCGCCGGTGGCCGCGAACCTGGTGATGGCGAAGGAACTCCGCTATCAAGGCTCGTTCCGCTTTACGACCGAATACGCGATTGCCGCCGACGAAATCGCCTCCGGCAAACTCGACTTGCGTCCGCTGATGACGCATGCGTTCGCGATGAGCGACGCGAACCACGCGTTCGACGTGGCGCTGGACCGTTCGCAGTCGATGAAGGTTCATCTGTATTTCGACTGAGCCGCGCTGCGTGATGGGGCTTCGCACGCGCGATGCCCGATGCCCGATGCGGTGAATCGTACTTACAAGCTGGTCCGAACGCCCGCGAAGAGGCGGATCGAGTATCCATCCCAGGAGCGGCTGGAGTAAGCGCTAAAGCGCCAACTCCAGCCGACAGCTTTGCATGGGGCTGGAGTAAGCGCTAAAGCGCTAACTCCAGCCGACAGCTTTGCATGGGGCTGGAGTAAGCGCTAAAGCGCTAACTCCGGCCGACAGCTTTGCATGGGGCCGGAGTAAGCGCTAAAGCGCTAACTCCGGCCGACAGCTTTGCATGGGGCCGGAGTAAGCGCTAAAGCGCTAACTCCAGCCGACATAGGAGACGCCTGATGATCAAGAGTCAACGCTGGTTTGTCGTCGCGCTGCTGTTCCTGGCAGGCGTGATCAATTATCTGGATCGCGCGGCGCTGTCGATCACCGCACCCCTGATCCAGAAAGACCTGAACTTCTCGCATGCACAAATGGGCGTGGTGTTCAGCAGTTTTTTTATCGGCTATGCGCTGTTCAACTTTGTCGGCGGCGTGCTGTCGGACAAAGTCGGCGCAAAGCGCGTGTTCGGCACCGCGATGGGCGTGTGGTCGGTGTTCTGCGGCGCGACCGCGCTGGCGAGCGGCATCGGCTCGCTGATCGTGCTGCGCGTGTTGTTCGGCATGGGCGAGGGCCCGTTCAGTTCTTCCAACAGCAAGATGGTCAACAACTGGTTTCCGCGCAAGGAAGTGGCGAGCGCCATCGGCGTCATCAGTTCGGGCACACCGCTCGGCGGTGCGCTGGCCGGGCCGGTGGTCGGCTTCATGGCGGTGCAGTTCGGCTGGCGCTGGGCGTTCGTCGCGATCATGCTGTTCGGGCTCGCGTGGCTCGTGTTGTGGTCGATCACGACGACCGAACATCCGCACGAGAATGCGCGCGTCACATCTCACGAGCTGGACCTGATCCGGGCGGGCCAGGCGGACGAGCATGCAATCTCGCATTCGGCCGATGGCGGCAAGCTCGGCCTCGGCCACTTTCTGCGCAAGCCGATTATCCTCGCGACCGCCTTCGCGTTCTTCTCATACAACTACGTGCTGTTTTTCTTCCTGTCGTGGTTCCCGACCTATCTGACCGAAGCGCATCACCTGAGCCTGCGCGACATGAGTTTCGCGACGGTGATTCCTTGGCTGCTCGGCAGCGTCGGGCTCGCGGCCGGCGGCTTCATCTCCGACCTGATCCTGCGGCTGACCGGCAAACCGCTGCTGTCGCGCAAGATCGTGCTCGGCACCTGTCTCGGCGCCGCCGCGGTGTGCGTCGCATTGGCCGGGCGTGTGGCCAGCACACAGGGCGCGGTCGCGCTGATGTCGGTGTCGATCTTCTTCCTGTACGTGACGGGCGCGGTGTACTGGGCGGTGATCCAGGACACCGTGCCGCGCGAACACGTCGGCGGCGTGGGCGGTTTCGTGCATCTGCTGGCGAATCTGGCCGGGGTCATCGGGCCGGCGGTGACCGGCTTTATCGTCGAGGCGACGCACGGTGCGTACGGCAGCGCCTTCGTGCTGGCGGGCGCGGTCGCCGTGCTCGGCGCGGTGTGTTCGCTGCTGTGGATTCGCGAGCCGCATGCGACGCCGTTGGCGATGAAACGTGCATGGTAGTATGGTGCGGTGCGCGGCAGCGGTTGCTGGCTTGTCGCGCGCGTGCCTGATATCCGCGCTTTTTCCGCGATCGATTCGCTGTTATCCGCTGCTCTGCCCGATGCCGACCAAGAACCTGCTCACCAACGAATCGTCCCTCTCCGCCGATACGGCGCTCGTCGCGCGCCGCACGCGACGCCGTGCGAGCGCGCAGGGCGGGGCGTCTGCCCAACTGCCCGATCTGACCGCGAACGTCTCGTTCGATTCGCATGAGCCGATCGGCAAGCAGATTTTCCGCGCACTGCGTGAGGCGATTTTCGTCGGACAGATGGTGCCGGGCACACCGCTCTCGGAGAAGGAAGTGTCCGACATGTTTCAGGTGTCGCGGCAGCCCGTGCGCGAGGCGTTCATCAAACTGGTCGAAGCCGGTGTATTGCAGGTGTTGCCGCAACGGGGCACGTTCGTGAAGCGGATTTCGCCTCGCCAGGTACGTGAAGGGCGCTTCATTCGCGAAGCGATCGAAACCGCGGTGGTGCGCAAGGCGGCGGTCTCGATCACCGACGAGCAATTGCAGGCGCTCGCCGATAATCTGCGCGAGCAGAAGCTGGCGGCGAAGTCGAACGACACGGCTGCGTTTCTCGCGCTCGACGAGGCGTTTCATTACGCGATTGCCCAGGCGATCGACTGCACGGCTGCGTGGGAAACGATTCAGGATATCAAGGCGCAAATGGACCGGGTGCGCTATCTGAGCCTGCCCGACGTGTCGCCGCTCGATCTGCTGATCAGGCAGCACGCCAGGATTCTGGCCGGCTTGCGCGCGCACGACCCGAGCGCCGCCGAAGACGCGATGCGCAGCCATCTGCGCGAGATTCTGATGTCGCTCGGACCGATCGCCGAACGTAACCCCGCGTGGTTCGAAGCGGACGAGCCGGAGCGCGTGCCGTTGTCGACGTGAGGCAGGACGCGGCCCGAGCACGCGTTCGGTATGTGGCGCTTGCGGGTGGCTCGCGTTGCGCGGCGCGTTTTCCAGTCACCTCATCAAACGATCCGTGTCCCGCTGCGGTAAGTCGCGCGCGGCACCGGCAGCGTGTCGAGCATCGTCACGCGCACGAAGTCTGCACGCAAACCCGTTTCGATTGCGCCGCGATCGTGCAGACCTGCGGTGCGCGCCGGTTCGGCGGAGACCGTCGCCATTGCGCGCGGCAGCGTCCAGCCGGCTTTGTCGACGAGGTCGAACACGGCGGTCAGCAGACTCGACGGCACGTAGTCCGATGAAAGGATGTCGAGCAGGTCCACCTTCGCGAGTTCGAGCGCCGACACGTTGCCCGAATGCGAGCCGCCGCGCACGATATTCGGCGCACCCATGATGGTCGAGATGCCGTGCGCGCGCGCGGCTTCAGCGGCGATGCGGGTGGTCGGGAATTCGGCGAGCACGATGCCTTCGGCCTTCGCCTGTTCGACGTGTTCGATCAGCGTGTCGTCGTGGCTCGCCACCGGAATGCCGAGCCGCTGGCAACGCGCGACGATCTCGCGGCGGTGCGCATCGGCATAACGTTCCTGTTCGACCGACAGTTCGGCCAGCGCGGCCGCGACATGTTCGTCGCTCAGCTTGCCTTCGCGCTCCTGGAAGCGGCGCCATTGCTCGCGGTCGTGCCATTGACGCTGACCGGGCGTGTGATCCATCACCGACGCGAGCCGTAACAGCGGATGCGTGCACAGCGAATCGAACACCTCGATCACGTCGGCGGTGGCGATCTCGCAGCGCAGATGCAGAAAGTGCTCGGCGCGCAGCAGTTTGCGTGCGGAAAAGCGCAGCAGGGAATCGGCGCATTGCGTTTGCACATCGCGGCCACGCAGTCCTACGCGCGAGCGCGAGCCGATCGCGAGCGCGTCGAACACGGTGGTGATGCCCGCGGCCGCCACCTGAGCGTCGTGGATCACGAACGCGGCGTCGGTATTCCATTGCACGCCCGGACGCGGCGCGAGGTGTTTCTCGAGATTGTCCGTATGTAACTCGATCAGACCGGGCAGCAGATAATCGCCCTCCCAGTCTTCAGCTTCGCGCGCCGCGGTCGTGCCGCGCGCGACCTCGCGGATCACGCCGTCTTCGACGCACACCACGCCGGTGAATGCTTCGTCTCGCGTCACGATGCGCGCGTTCCTGATCAACATCGACTTGCTCCGTTTTTATCGAGCCCGGGTGTTGTTGCCGTAGGCGGTAAATCTCTCATCGCCGTTTGCTGGTCCATTCTAGTGCCGTTTTCGCGCCGGTCGATCAATCGTTCAGTGACGCCGTGACGGCTGCAAGGCGAGACGGCGGGTGGCGACCTTGCTGCGCGTCTCTTCGTCATGAAAGATACCGAAAATCGCCGCGCCGCGCTCGCACGCTTCGACGATCAATTCGGCGACCACGTCGCGGTTCTCCGCGTCGAGCGAGGCGGTGGGTTCGTCGAGCAGCAGCAGCGGATGCCCGGCGATCAAACCTCGCGCGATGTTCACGCGCTGCTGCTCGCCGCCCGAGAAGGTGGCGGGCGCGAGTGTCCACAGCCGCTGCGGCACGTTGAGCCTCGCGAGCAGCGCGGCGGCGCGTGTTGAGCAGCGCCGCTTGCCCGAGCCCGATTCGCCGACGATGCACAGCACTTCGCCCGGATATAGATCGAAGCTGACGTTCCTGCAACCGTTGCGGCCACCGTATTGTCTGGTCAGATCACGAGCGCTCAAGAGTGGCTGTGACGTCATGCGCATTCTCCGTCGCGTGCGTTGGGCGCTGCCGGAGCCTCGTTCGCATCGCCGCGGCGTTCGTGGCAGTAGTCGCTATCCGAGCAGACGAACATGCGCTTGCCCGCGTCGTCGACGATCATTTCATCGAGGAAGCTCTCGGTCGATCCGCACAGCGCGCACGCGTGCTGCCATTTCTGCACGTCGAACGGATGGTCGTCGAAGTCCAGGCTGCGCACGGACGTGTAGGGCAGAATCGCGTGAATGCGCCGTTCGCGGCCAGCCCCGAACAGTTGCAGCGCGGGGCCGCAGCATCCGCTTGGTCTGCTCGTCGAGGTAGGCGAAGTTGTAGCCGTGCGCGGCGCTGTCATACGAGGCGGTGGTTTGAGATGCGTCGGGCGCGTTCATGCTGCCTGCTCCGCCTGATCGCTGCATTGTTGCGCGCTTTGATTCTGCGTCTGCGCGCCATGCTGTGCCCGCAAGCGTCGTACGAGTTCGAGTTCGGCCTGAAAGTCGACGTAGTGGGGCAGCTTCAGATGCTGAACAAAGCCCGACGCTTCGACTTTATCGCTATGCGACAGCATGAATTCGATGTCCTGGGTCGGCGATACGACCGCCTCGCCGAGTTCCTCGGCGCGCAACGCGCGATCCACCAGCGCCATCGCCATCGCCTTGCGCTCCGCACGGCCGAAGGCTGGCGGCGCGCGCTGTTCTCATTGCCAGCGGGCGTGCGCTGTACGACGATCGACAATTCCGGCCGTCTCGAAGACGCGGGGCAGGTGTTGATCGAGATTCTCATGGCGTGCGCCGCCGTTCACTGAAGCGAACTAATCACCGGCTGCCATCCGCTCCCGCGTCGCCTGCTGCAAACACAGGACGAACTGCTGAACCGCCGGCGTGGGCAGCAGATCGCGCCGTGAAATGATGCTGAGATCGTAGTTCGGCAGCGCGTCTTCGATCTGCGCGACGCGGATGCCGAGCGGCGCGACCATCTGCGCGAGCGGTCGCGTGAAGCAGCCAATCACGTCGGTTTGCGACACCAGCCCCAACGTCACTGCAAACGACGACGGCGCCCGCACCAGCCGTTTCGGCACCGGCAAGCCGTGGGCGTTGAACATCGCCATCATCACGCTGTGCGGAAAGTGATCGGCGCCGACCGTCGCGATCCACTCCGCGTCGAGCAGCTCGCGCAGCCGGGTAACGTTCGCAAGCGGATGCCCGGCGCGCAGCGCGACCACGAACTGCGTCGAGTAGAGCGGCGCCTGCACCAGATCGCTGTCGAGTGCCTGCACATGATGAAGCGCCGCGATGTCGAGCGCGCCATTACGCAAACGCGCGAGCGCGTCGGGAATCGTCACTTCCTCCAGATGCAGATTCACCAGCGGCATCTTCTGGCGAAAGCTCGACACCGCATGCGGCAGCGCCGTGAGCGCGATCGACGGCATGGTCCCGACGCTGACCCTGCCGGCCAGTTCTCCTTTCACCTGTTCGACGGCTTCGACCGTGCGCCGCATGTCGCCCAGCAATTGCTCGGCGCGCGGCAGCAGCGCGAGCCCGCACGCCGTCAGCTCGATGCCGCGTACGCTGCGCACCATCAGTTCCGCGTTCAGCGCGCTTTCGAGTTCGCGGATCGTATGGGTGACGGCCGGTTGCGTCACGCCGAGTTCACGCGCAGCGGCGCGCAAGCTGCGGTGATGCGCAGCCGCGACGAAAGCCTGCAACTGCTGCAGCTTCATGAGGGTAATCCTCTATATAAGACTTGTTAATCAGGGTGAAAAAAATAGCATCTTATTCGAACAAAACGGCGTGGCTATAGTGGCGAGCTGTTTGCCGCGTGTTCGCGCGGCGTGTGTTCACCGGAGCCATCGAGATGAAAGAAGCCGCGCGTTTTACCGAAGTGTCCGATCTGGAGCCCGCTGCGCAGAGCCTGCGCGAGATTCGCCATCACATCCATCACCATCCGGAACTGGCCTATGAGGAGCTGCAAACCGGTGCGCTGGTCGCGGAGAAGCTGGAGCAGTGGGGCTGGCAGGTGACGCGCGGAGTTGGCAAAACCGGCGTGGTCGGCACGCTGAAGGTGGGCGACGGCCGCCGCAGCATCGGCATTCGCGCGGACATGGACGCGTTGCCGATCATCGAGCAAACCGGCCTGCCGTATGCGAGCGGCACGCACGGCAAGATGCACGCCTGCGGCCACGACGGTCACACGACGATGCTGCTCGGCGCCGCGCAGCATCTTGCGGCCACGCGCAATTTCTCGGGCACGGTGCATCTGTATTTTCAACCGGCGGAAGAGAGCGGCATCGACAGCGGCGCGCTGAAGATGATCAACGACGGCCTGTTCGAGCGCTTTCCGTGCGACGCCGTGTTCGGCGTGCACAACCATCCGGGCGCAGAACCCGGCACGCTGCTGTTTCGCAAGGGGCCGTTCATGTCGGCGGGCGACAAGGCGATCATCACGATCGAAGGCGTCGGCGGGCATGCCGCGCGTCCGCATCTGACGGTCGATCCGGTCGTGATTGCGGCGAGCATCGTGATGGCGTTGCAGACGATCGTCGCGCGCAACGTCGATCCGTCGCAGCCGGCGGTGGTGACAGTGGGCTCGATGCATGCGGGCACCGCCAACAACGTGATTTCGAGCAGCGCGAAACTGGAGCTGAGCGTGCGTTCGTTCAGCCCCGAGGTGCGCGCCCTGCTGAAGAAGCGCATTACCGAACTCGCCGAAACTCAGGCGGCGAGTTATGGCGGCAAGGCGGTGGTCGAGTACATCGAGGGTTATCCGGTAGTGGTTAATTCGGATGCCGAAACGGATTTCGCGGTGCAGGTCGCGCGTGAACTGGTCGGCGACGACAAGGTGGTCGCGAACACCGACATCCTGATGGGCAGCGAGGACTTCGCCTTCATGCTGCAAAAACGGCCGGGCACGTTCCTGCGAATCGGCAACGGCGTGGGCGAGGACGCCTGCATGGTGCACAACCCGCACTACGATTTCAACGATCGCAGTCTGCCAGTCGGCGCGGCATTCTGGACGCGGCTCGTGGAGCGCTATCTGGGGCAGTGAGCCCTGACGCTGCGCTACCGGCCGACATAACGACGAAAGAGACCGCACGATGAACACCACCACCGACGCGAGGCGCACCCTCGACGCCGCAGGCACGAACCGAATTTCCAGCCGCGGCGCGGTCGCCGCCGCGGTGATCGGCAACTGGCTCGAATTCTTCGACTTCACCGTGTACGGCTTTTTCGCCGTGATCATCGGCAGGCTGTTTTTTCCGTCGACGGACCCGACTACTTCGTTGCTGCTGTCAGTGGCGACCTTCGCCGCGGGTTTCATCACACGGCCGCTCGGCAGCGTGATGCTCGGCGTATACGCGGACCGCAAGGGGCGCAAGGCCGCGCTCAACCTGACCATCATGCTGATGGCGGCGAGCACCGGCCTGATCGCGCTCACGCCAACCTACGCCCGGATCGGTCTTGCCGCGCCGTTGCTGATCGTGTTCGCGCGTCTCGTGCAAGGCTTTTCGCAAGGCGGCGAGTTCGGCGCGGCCACCTCCACGCTGCTCGAACAGGGCGGCGGCACACGGCGCGGTTTTCGCGCCAGCTGGCAACTGGCGACGCAAGGCGGCGCGGCGCTGATGGGCGCGGGCATTGCGGCCGCGCTAGCGGCGGCGTTGTCGAAAGAAGCGCTGGAAAGCTGGGGTTGGCGCGTACCGTTTCTGCTCGGCGTGCTGATCGCGCCGGTCGGCATCTACCTGCGCCGCCGTCTCGCCGACGACACGTCCAGCGCGCACGGCCACGGGATCGAGCGCGGCGTGCTGCATGAACTCTTCACCGCGCATCTGCGTCCGCTCGTGCTGATCACGCTGACGGTGATGGGCGGCACGGTTTCGACCTACATCCTCACGTTCTACATGCCGACCTACGCGATCCACACGCTCGGCCTGCCGATGTCGCTGTCGATGCTGGTCGGCGTCGCGTCGGGCCTCGTGATGCTGATCACGTGCCCGCTGTTCGGTCTCGTATCCGACCGTATCGGCAGCCGCAAGCGGCCGATCCTGTTTGGCCGTGGCGTGCTGGTCGTGCTGCTGTTTCCGGCCTTCATGCTGATGAACCGCTTTGCGCAGCTATCGGTGGTGATGTCGCTGACCGCGCTGATGCTGGTGTTCTATTCGATGGGCTCGGCGTCGGAATTCGCGCTGATGTGCGAGTCGTTTCCGCGGCGCGTGCGTGCTACCGGCATTTCGATCGCGTATGCGGTGAGCGTGTGCGTGTTCGGCGGGACCGCGCAACTGGTCGCGACGTGGCTGATCCGGGTGACCGGCAGCAAGCTCGCGCCGGCCGGTTATGTAGCGGCGTGCGTGGCGGTGTCGCTGGTCGCGGTCTCGATGCTCAGGGAGACCGCGAACGAATCGATCGATTGAGTGATCGCGGCGCCTCCAATGGCGCCTTTTCCCATAGCCATGCAGGCAGCGCGCGGGCAACCCGCCCGCGCTCACTTCGTAGGCAGGCGAACCGCCTTCAACCGCGCCGCGCCACCATCTCCGACACGGTCTGCGCGGCCTGCTGCAACGGCTCCAGAAACGCCTTCACCATCTGCTTCGCCGAATTGCGCTGTGCGTTACCGCTGATGTTCATCGCCGCGATCACGCGCCCCTGGCGATTGCGGATCGGCGCGGACAGCGAAATCAGGCCGCCTTCCAGTTCCTGATCGACGATCGCCCATCCCTGGCGGCGCACCTGCGCGATCAGTCTCTTCAGCTCTTCCTTGTCGGTCACGGTGCGCGGCGTATGCGCATAGAGCGGCGTCGAACTGAGCGTCGCGTCGAGCGTTTCGTCGTCGAGCGCGGACAGCAGCACGCGGCCCATCGACGTGCAATAGGCGGGCAAGCGGCTGCCGATCGACAGATTGATGGTCATGATCTTGTGCGTCGGCACGCGCAGCACGTAGACGATCTCGGTGCGATCGAGCACGGCCGCCGAGCAGCTCTCGTGGACCTGCGCCGACAGGCTTTCCATCACCGGCTCGGCGAGATTCCAGAACGGCATCGACGTCAGGTACGCGAACCCGAGGTCGAGAATCTTCGGCGTGAGGCGAAACAGGCGGCCTTCGGCTTCCACGTAGCCGAGCGTCTGCAGGGTCAGCAGAATGCGGCGCGCGCCGGCGCGTGTCAGGCCGGTCGCGGCGGCCACATCGGTGAGTGTCTGTTCGGGGCGCGTCGCGTCGAACGCGCGGATGACCGCGAGGCCCCGCGCGAACGACTGCACATACGAGTCGCCCGGTTTGTCCGGGGCCGGTTCGGCGCTGGCGGGCACGGCGGAAGACGGCGGCAGGGCTTTGCTCATGGGCCTTGAGAATGCGTTCGAGGAAAGTGCGCGCGACGCCGCACCGGTTCACGCGGCGCGCGTTGGCGCAAAGGCGTGACGATAGCTTAAGCCTTTGTGATTCGCCAACTGGACACTGATTTACCCAACAATACCAGGGTTTGCGCGGATGCAGGCTGCATTCGAAATTTGTATGATGACCCGATAACATGATCAATCGAGGCATCGATGTTCGACAAGATTCCTGCGCGGGCGTTGAGCGATACGGTCGCCCAGCAGCTTCTGAAGCAGATCGACAAGGGCACGTTCCAGCGCGGCGGCAAGCTGCCGACCGAGGCCGTGCTGGCGCAGCAATTCGGCGTGAGCCGCACGGTGATCCGCGAGGCGATCTCGCGGCTGAAGAACGAGGGGGTGGTCGAGCCGCGTCAGGGCAGCGGCGTGTTCGTCGCGGCGCACGGCTCGATCCGGCCGTTGCGAATCGATTCGGCCGAAGCGGCCGAACCCGGCTCGGTCGTGCAGATCCTCGCGCTGCGTCGCGCGATCGAAGCGGAAGTCGCGTCGGAAGCCGCGATGCGCCGCAGCGATGCCGACATGGCGGCGATCGATGCGGCGCTCGCCCGCATCGATCAGGCGGTGGCCGAAGGCGAGGAGGGTGTCGCGGAAGATGTCGCGTTCCATCGTGCGATCGCGGCGGCCACCGGCAATCCGTATTTCCTCAAGACACTCACGTTCCTGAATCAATACCTGGAGGCGGGGACCGTAGTCACGCGCCGCAACGAGGCCTTGCGCGAGGACTTTTCGCGCCAGGTGCGCGAAGAGCATGCGGCGATTGCGGACGCGATTCGTGCGGGTGATCCGATGGCGGCCCGCAACGCGGCGCGCACGCATATGTACAACGCCGCACGGCGGCTCGCGGAAGCGGGGATTTGCTGAGGTTTCAGCCGACGGCGCAGCGAGCGCACCGATGAACGCATGCGCTCGTCGGGCGCGACAACGCAGAACGAATTCATAGAGGTCAAGCATGTCCAGAAATGTCGGTGTCATCGGTCTTGGTGCAATGGGCCTGGGTGTCGCGCGCTCGTTGTTGCGCGCGGGCTTTCGGGTCCACGCGTGCGATCTGCGCAGCGAGGTGCTGCAGGCGTTCGCCGACGAAGGCGGCGTCGCTTGCGCGACGCCTGCCGAACTCGGTGCGCAGTGCGAAGTGGTGGTCACGCTGGTCGTGAATGCCGCTCAGACCGAAGCCGTGCTGTTCGGCGAGCAGGGCGCGGTTGCCGCGATGAAGCCGGGCGGCGTGGTGATCGCGAGTGCGACCGTCGCACCGGACTTCGCGATCGAACTCGGCAAGCGGGTCGAGGCCGCCGGATTGCAAATGCTCGACGCGCCGGTTTCGGGCGGCGCGGCACGCGCCGCATCCGGCGAGATGACGATGATGACGTCCGGCCCGGCCGCCGCCTATGCCGCGTGCGAGGACGTGCTGGCCGCGATGGCCGGCAAGGTGTACCGCCTTGGTGCGGCGCACGGCGCGGGATCGAAAGTGAAGATCATCAACCAGTTGCTGGCCGGCGTGCATATCGCGGTGGCCGCCGAGGCGATGGCGCTCGGCCTGCGCGAAGGCGTCGATCCCGACGCGCTGTATGAGGTGATCACGCACAGCGCGGGCAATTCGTGGATGTTCGAGAACCGCGTGCCGCACATTCTCGCGGGCGACTACACGCCGTTGTCGGCAGTCGATATTTTCGTCAAGGACCTGGGCCTCGTGCTCGATACCGCGCGCCGCTCGAAATTTCCGTTGCCGCTGTCGGCGGCCGCGCATCAGATGTTCATGATGGCGTCCACGGCCGGCCACGGTGGCGAAGACGATTCCGCGGTCATCAAGATTTTCCCCGGCATCGACGTGCCGGCGGCGAAGTAAGCAGGAGAGCTACCCATGACGGCAACTACGAAACGCGCGCTGCTCGGCTGCATCGCCGACGACTTCACGGGCGCGACCGATCTCGCCAACATGCTGGTGCGCGGCGGCATGCGCACGGTGCAGACCATCGGCGTGCCCGCATCGAACGAAACGATCGAGGCCGACGCGCTGGTGGTCGCGCTGAAGTCGCGCACCATTCCCGCCGCCGATGCGGTTGCGCAATCGCTCGCCGCACTCGACTGGCTGCGCGCGCAAGGCTGCCGGCAATTTTTCTTCAAGTACTGCTCGACGTTCGATTCGACCGACGCGGGCAACATCGGCCAGGTGACCGATGCGCTGCTCGATGCGCTGAGCGCCGACGGTGGCCGCGCGAGCGCGTTGACGATTGCTTGTCCGGCGTTTCCCGAGAACGGCCGCACGACCTTTCGCGGCCACCTGTTCGTCGGCGACGTGCTGCTCAACGAGTCGGGGATGGAAAACCATCCGCTCACACCGATGCGCGATGCGAACCTCGTGCGCGTGCTGCAACGTCAGACGCAATCGAAGGTCGGCCTCGTGCGTTACGACGCGGTGGCCAAAGGCGTGTCGAGCGTGCGCGCGGCATTCGATGCGCTGCGTGAGGACGGTGTGCGCATGGCGATTGCGGACGCGGTGTCCGACGCCGATCTCCATGTGCTCGGCGAAGCCTGCGCGGACCTGACGCTGATCACCGGCGGCTCCGGCGTTGCGCTGGGCCTGCCCGCTAACTTCCGCCGCGCGGGCTTGCTCGCGGAGCAGAACGACGCTGCGCAACTGCCGCGTGTCGAAGGTCTATCGGCGGTGCTGGCCGGCAGCGCGTCGACGGCGACTAACGCGCAGGTGGCGGCATGGCGCGCGAACCGGCCCGCGTTTCGCGTTGATCCGCTAGCGGCGGCGCGCGGCGAAGCCGTCATCGAGCAGGCGCTGGCCTTCGCGCAGACGCATCTCGAACGTGGCGAGCCCGTGCTCGTCTACGCGAGCGCCACGCCCGACGAAGTCAAAGCCGTGCAACGTGAGCTAGGCGTCAACGAAGCGGGGCATCTGGTCGAAGTGACGCTCGCGTCGATCGCGCGCGGCTTGCACGAACGCGGCGTGCGCAAGTTCGTGGTGGCGGGCGGGGAAACATCGGGCGCGGTCGTGCAGGCACTCGACGTGCGCACGCTGCGCATCGGCGCGCAGATCGATCCGGGCGTGCCGGCTACCGCGACGACCGGCGCCGAACCGCTCGCCCTCGCGCTGAAATCCGGCAACTTCGGCACGACCGATTTCTTCGAGAAGGCCCTGCATCATCTCGACGGAGCCGCGCAATGACCGGCACACCCGCACTCCATACGAGCAACGAAGCGCGCATTCGCGAGGAAATCTGCGTGAGCGGCGCGAGTCTCTATCAACGCGGCTATACGGTGGGCACCGCGGGCAACATCAGCGCGCGGCTCGACGACGGCTGGCTGATCACGCCGACCGACGCGTGCCTCGGCCGGCTCGATCCCGCCGATATCGCCAAGGTCGATTTCGACGGCAACGCCGTGTCGGGCGGCAAGCCTTCGAAAACGCTGGCGCTGCATCGCGGCATCTATGCGCGCAACAGCGCGGCGCGCGGCATCGTCCATACGCATTCGACGCACCTGGTCGCGCTGACGCTCGCGGGTGTGTGGAGCGAGGCGGACGTGCTGCCGCCGCTCACACCGTACTACGTGATGAAAGTGGGCCACGTCCCGTTGATTCGCTATCAGCGTCCCGGCGATCCGCAAGTGGCCGCGCAGATCGCCGCGCTCGCCGGTACGGTTCGCGCGGTGCTGCTGGAGCGGCTCGGGCCGGTGGTGTGGGAGCGCTCCGTCGCGCAGGCGTCGTATGCGCTCGAAGAACTCGAAGAGACCGCGCGCCTGTGGCTGATGACGAATCCGCGGCCCGCGCCGCTCGACGAAGCCGCACTCGAAGAACTGCGTGCGGTGTTCGGCGCAAGCTGGTAAAGAAAATCGGCACAACAAAGCCCTGCCGCCCAAAGCGGCGCACGAGGCTATTCATGGAAGGAGACAATGCATGAGCTCGTATCAGGCCGCAGCAAGCCGTCCCATCGCCGCCAGCGCGGCACAGCCCGGCGCTGCCGAAGTTGAACGCACCTATAAGAAGGTGTTCTGGCGCATCGTGCCGTTTCTCATGCTGTGCTACGTGGTCGCTTATCTGGATCGCGTGAACGTCGGCTTCGCGAAGCTGCAGATGTCGCAGGACCTCGCGTTCAGCGAAACGGTGTTCGGCCTCGGCGCTGGTGTGTTTTTCATCGGGTACTTCCTGTTCGAGTTGCCGAGCAACATTCTGATGCACAGGATCGGCGCGAAGATCTGGATTGCGCGGATCATGATCACGTGGGGCTTGCTGTCCGCGCTGTTCGTGTTCGTGAAGACGCCGATGCAGTTCTATCTGTTGCGTTTTCTGCTGGGTCTCGCCGAGGCCGGTTTCTATCCGGGCGTGATCCTGTATCTGACCTACTGGTTTCCGTCGCATCGGCGCGCGAAGATCATCGCGGTGTTCATGTCGGCGATTCCGGTGTCGGGGATTTTCGGCAACCCGTTGTCCGGCTGGATCATGCAGGCGTTCCATAACAGCTCGGGTTTCGCGGGCTGGCAGTGGATGTTCCTGATCGAAGCGATTCCCGCGGTGGCGATCGGTATTGCGACGATCCTCTATCTCGACAACGGCATCGCCAGCGCGAAATGGCTGAGCGAGCGAGAAAAGCGCCTGCTCACCGATGAAATCGCCGCTGCGCAGCCGCAGGAGACAAACCTGAAGCACTCGCTCGGCGCGGTGTTTCGCGATCCGCGCACGTGGTGGATGTCGCTGATCTACTTCGCGTTCGTCACCGGTCAATACGGTCTGACGTTCTGGATGCCGACGCTCGTCAAATCGACGGGCGTGAGCGGCGCGCTCAATATCGGTCTGCTGAGCGCGATTCCGTTTCTGTGCGCGATCGTCGTGATGAACGTGATGGGCCATAGCGCCGACAAACGCCGCGAGCGCCGCTGGCATCTGATCGTGCCGGCGCTATTCGGCGCAGTCGGCTTCACGGTGGCCGCTTCGTTCGCGGACAACACGGTGGTGTCGATCGCGTTCCTGTCGTTGGCCGCCGCCGGTGTGCTGACCTGCGCGCCGCTCTTCTGGTCATTGCCGACCGCGTTCATGTCGGGCGCCAGTGCGGCTGCCGGCATCGCGATCATCAATTCGATCGGCAATCTCGCGGGCTTCGCGAGTCCGTACATGATCGGCTATCTGAAAGACCTCACGCACAGCACGCAGACTGGCATGTATGTGCTGGCCGGCATGCTGGTGATCGGCGCGGCGGCCACGTGGCTTACGCCGGCGAAGCTGGTCAATCGCTAAATCGACGTTGGCGCGGCGCGCCCGTTCATTGCTTGCGCCGCGCGTTTGCTCACACCGTTTCCCAGGAGTTGCCGCCATGCCTCGTTTCGCCGCCAACCTGACGATGATGTACAACGAGCACGCTTTTCCAGATCGTTTCGCCGCCGCCGCGAAAGACGGCTTCGAAGCAGTCGAGTATCTGTTTCCGTATGATTTCCGCGCCGGCGAACTAAAGGCGCGGCTCGACGCGAACGGACTCACGCAGGCGCTCTTCAATGCGCCGCCCGGCGACTGGGCCGGCGGCGAGCGCGGCATCGCTTCGCTGCCGGGCCGCGAGGACGAGTTCCGGCGCGGCTTCGACACTGCGCTCGAGTACGCGCGGGTGCTCGGCAACCGCAAGGTGCACGTGATGGCCGGCCTGATCGGCGCGGATCAGCCGCGCGCTAAACATCGCGAGGTGTATCTGAAGAATCTCGCGCACGCTGCACAGACCGCGCAAGCCGAAAACGTCATGGTCGTGATCGAGCCGATCAACACGCGCGACATGCCAGGCTTTTTCCTGAACCGTCAGGACGACGCCCAGGCGATTTGTGCGGAAGTCGGCGCGCCGAATCTGAAAGTGCAGTTCGACTGCTACCACTGCCAGATCGTCGAAGGCGATCTCGCAGTGAAACTCAAACGCGATATGGCCGGCATCGGCCACATCCAGATCGCGGGCGTGCCGGAGCGGCACGAGCCCGACCTCGGCGAACTGAACTACCCGTATTTGCTGGAACTGATCGATTCGCTCGGCTACGACGGCTACATCGGGTGCGAATACCGGCCGCGCGCGGGCACTTCCACCGGCCTCGGCTGGTTGAAGCCCTATCTGCCCGCCGCCCGCTAACCCTCATCAAACGAAAGACGACCCATCATGAAAGTACTGATTACCGGCGGCGCGGGTTTTCTCGGCCAGCGTCTCGCGCGTGAACTGCTCTCGCGCGGTTCCCTGAAAGACCAGCAAGGCGCGCCGCAAGCGATTACCGAACTGGTGCTGCTCGACGTGGTGCGTGCGGGCGATGTCGGCGACAGCCGCGTGCGCACGGAAGTGGGCGATATCGCCGAGCGCAGCGTGCTGGAACGCGTGATCGACGGTAAAACTTCGGCGATCTTCCATCTGGCCGCGATCGTGAGCGGCCAGGCCGAGGCGGATTTCGATCTCGGCATGCGCATCAATCTGGATGCGTCCCGTTTGCTGCTGGAAGTTTGCCGGCAGCGCGGGCATCGGCCGCGCGTGGTGTTCACGAGTTCGGTCGCGGTCTATGGCGGCGACCTGCCCGAGATCGTGCAGAACGACACCGCGCTGAATCCGCAGTCGTCGTATGGCGCACAGAAGGCGATCGCGGAATTGTTGCTCAACGATTACGCGCGGCGCGGTTTCGTCGATGGCCGCGTGCTGCGGCTGCCCACCATCAGCGTGCGGCCGGGGCGGCCGAATGCGGCGGCGTCATCGTTCGCGAGCGGCATCATCCGCGAGCCGCTGAACGGCGAATCGGCGACGTGCCCGGTCGCGGGCTCGACGCGCCTGTGGCTGCTGTCGCCCCGCAAGGCGATCGAGAGCCTGATCGCTGGGCTCGAAATCGACGCGGCCGCGCTCGGCAACCAGCGCGTGTTGAATCTGCCCGGCATTTCGGTGAGCGTCGACGAGATGATCGCCGCGCTGCGCGAGGTCGCCGGCGACGCTGTCGCGCAGCGGATCGTGCGTGAGCCGGATGCGCGCGTGGAGAAGATCGTTGGCAGCTGGCCGGGGCAGTGGAACACGTCGCGCGCCGAAGGGCTGGGACTGAGCGGCGATCGCAGCTTCGCGGACGTGATTCGCGCGTATATCGCGGATGAGGGAATCGAGGTTCGATGAGGAGCTTTGGGCTCGGCTTCATTTCAGTTTCTGTTCGGCTGCGGCTTCGGTTTTAGCCTTGGCTCCGGGGCTGGCTAGCAGTTGCACGCCGGCGGCCCGCTCGCCAGAGCGGGTGCGCGGAGCTGGCTGCGCCCTCAGCTTCAGTTCCTTGCCAACGGCCATGAGTTGCACCCCAGCGGGGCCGCGCCCCTCAACGGCCTCAGGATTCACCGCTATTCCTCCGACGCAAGACGGTCACTGCGCGTCAATCCCCCTGCACGTATTCCCTGGTGCGCGCCTGGTCGCGCTTGACACGGTTTCACGCTCGCGCCTATTATCGAGTCTCATTGTTCGATATATGACCGTGTGTTCGTATAAAGAACAAATGGCAATTTCGAAACCGTCGTTCACCATCCTGCGCTAAGCTGCCTTGACGTGGCGGCTGCCGTGTCACCGCTTCCCGTTGCGCTCGCCGGGCCGATGCCTCAGCGCATCCCGTCCACATTGGCGCCAGCGCCAGCGCGGCCGGCTACGGCACAGCGCACGCAGCACATCAACTGGAGACATCACATGACCGAAGCATTCCTGTGCGACGCGATTCGCACCCCCATTGGCCGCTATGCGGGTTCGCTGTCGTCGGTGCGCGCCGACGATCTGGGCGCGGTGCCGCTCAAGGCGCTGATGGAGCGCAACAAGAGCGTCGACTGGGACGCGATCGACGACGTGATTTACGGCTGCGCGAACCAGGCCGGTGACGATAACCGCAATGTGGCGCGCATGTCGTTGCTGCTCGCAGGCCTGCCGCAAGGCGTGCCGGGCTCGACGGTGAACCGTCTGTGCGGCTCGGGCATGGACGCGGTCGGCATCGCGGCGCGCGCGATCAAGTCGGGCGAGGCCGCGCTGATGGTGGCGGGCGGCGTTGAAAGCATGAGCCGCGCACCGTTCGTGATGCCCAAGGCAAGCAGCGCGTTTGCGCGCCAGGCCGAGATTTACGACACGACGATCGGCTGGCGCTTCGTCAACCCGCTGATGAAGAAGCTGTACGGCGTCGACTCGATGCCGGAGACCGGCGAAAACGTCGCGACCGACTACAACATCAGCCGCGCCGATCAGGACGCCTTCGCGCTGCGCAGCCAGCAGAAGGCGGCACGTGCGCAACGCGACGGCACGCTGGCGCAGGAAATCGTCGGCGTGACGATTGCGCAGAAAAAGGGCGATCCGATCACGGTCTCGCAAGACGAACACCCGCGTGAAACCAGCCTCGAAACGCTCGCCAAGCTCAAGGGTGTGGTGCGTCCGGACGGCACGGTCACGGCGGGCAACGCGTCGGGCGTGAACGACGGCGCGGCGGCTCTGCTGCTCGCCAACGAAGCAACGGCGAAACGCTTCGGCCTCACGCCGCGTGCTCGCGTGCTGGGTATCGCCACGGCCGGCGTCGCGCCGCGCGTGATGGGCATCGGCCCGGCGCCCGCCACGCAAAAACTGCTCGCGCGTCTGAACATGACCATCGATCAGTTCGACGTGATCGAACTGAACGAGGCATTTGCTTCGCAAGGTATCGCGGTCTTGCGCGCACTCGGTGTTGCCGACGACGACGCGCGCGTGAATCCGAACGGCGGCGCGATCGCGCTCGGCCACCCGCTCGGCATGAGCGGCGCGCGTCTGGTGACGACCGCGATGTATCAGCTGCAGCGCACGCAAGGCCGCTTTGCGTTGTGCACGATGTGTATCGGCGTCGGCCAGGGCATCGCGATCGCTATCGAGCGCGTGTAATGGTTTGACGTGGGGCGTGTCGGTTGTCGGCACGCGTCTGCGCTTTGCAAGGCATCATGAACAGCCCCATCGCTCGTGCGATGGGGCTGTTTGTTTTGTGCGTCGTAGCTTGTCTTTGCGCGCAGTGGATGTGTGCGGGCTCGCTGTGTGCTACCCGTTAAGTAGAATCGTTTGGAAGCGGTTGTCCTGGAGATGTGGGTGTGTCTGGCGTCGAACGCGTGTGTCCTGTACTTCGGACTACCGCCAGGCCGGATCGAACACTGTCGCAAGGAGCGCGCAAATGAAGGCAATGACGATTGGCACCGCATTGATAGTCGCGACATTCGCCACGGCGCAACCGGCGTGGGCACAAGACGACATGGCGAGCGCTGCGCAAGGCGTGATCGGCGCAGTGCAGCCGGTGCACATGAAGGCGGAAATCGTCGGCATCGATGCGGGCAGCCGCTCGCTCACGCTGAAGGGGCCTGGCGGCAATGAAATGCTCGTTCTGGTAGGCCAACAGGTCGCCACCTTCGAGCAACTGAAGGTGGGCGATCGGGTAGACGTGCTTTATAAAAACGCGCTGCTCGTGAAGGCCGAGAAGGTCGTTGGGGCGGAGAAGGGGATTCGCAAGCGCGTCGACAAGCAGACATACACGCCGGCTTCAAGTGGTTTCGAATCGGCGCGTCAGACCGAAGTGGTTGCCACCGTCGAGAAGATCGACCACAAGAAGCGGCTCGTCACTCTGCGTGGCGCATATCGGGCGCAGACGCTCGAAGCCGGTCCCGGCGTCGATCTCGAAGGAGTGAAGGCGGGCGATACGATCCATGCGGTATTCGTATCGGCCGCAGCTGTGCAGATCACGCCGGTGGGGCAGTGAGCGTGATGCACGCGGCGCGCTGACGACTACCGATACCGGCGAAGCACATACCCCCTCGCATCAGGGGGAGCCGCCAAATTTCTTCTAACGCATGTGCACCGTCCAGCCATCACGCGATCGCTACATTGCGCATCGAACGGCTTCGCTAACGCGCTGTAGGTGTGCCGATGCTCAACCACGCAAGCCTTCCCAGCCAACGCGCGATCACCCCGCGTCTGGCCGGCAGCAAGCTGCTCAACGACACACGCGCGGCAGCTTTGCCGTCCGTGCTGAGCCACACGCGCTCGCCGCGTTGCAGGCGGAACTCGTCGCCGGGCGCGAGCCAGTGATCGTAAGGTGAACTGACGCGCGTGAGCCAGACGCGCGCGCCTTGCACTGCCAGCGTGCTGTCGGCATCGACGCGCCAGGTCAGCGTCGCGCCGGGCAACACGGAAAAATGCACTACCACTATCGGCAGAAGCTCGTCGGACCGATGCCGATACGACACCAGACTCGAGTCATCGTCCATGCACTGCGGGCTTGCCTGATCCATCTTCGTTCTCCGTCATCGAGCCGGCTGACGGAGGCGCCCACAAAACAAAAGGCCCCTTCCGTTACCGGCGGGGCCTTGGGGGTCTTGTTTGCAGATTCAGACTACTAGCGCACACATGCTCCCAATGGCCAGCCAGTGATGGCTCGCATCGGGTAGTTAATCGCAATGGCGATGGAGAGGTGCGTCAGCATGGAATCGAGTGTGCCGTTTTGCCGCAGGGCTTGTCAATCAAAATGTGCCGCTTTATGCATGCATCACGCGGATTGACGCGCGCGCTTCCATGCAGGCAGATTCATTTCACCGCATTCACTCCTGAACGACGATGACGAGCAACCGTAACCGCAGCATCAAACGACGTCTGCAATCTGCGCTGTTCATGCTGGCCGCCCTCGCTGCCGGTCCGGCTTGCGCCGCGAGCTTCGACTGTAATCGGGCGCGTTTGCCCGACGAGAAGACGATCTGCGCTTCCCGGCAACTGAGCGAGCTGGATGTCGAGATGTCGGTTCGCTATCAGATGCTGACCGGTCTCGTCGCGATGGGCACGCGCGGCAATATGCAGGACGAACAACAGGCATGGCTGAAGTCGAGGCAGGCATGTGGCCGCGATTACGCGTGTCTGCTCGCCGCATATCGTCGGCGCATCGGCACGCTGAAGGACGAGTACGCGCGCCTGGCGAGCCGCGGACCGTTCTGATTTCGCATTTCGCATCTGTATTCGCAGTTGCGCGTGCGGCGAGCACGCGGCCACGCGGCGGGCGCCGCGCCCGTCCGCCGTGACAATCTATGTCGCGATATGTCACAACGGCCGCAAAACGCCCGCGAACCCTTGCCCAGCAGGCTTCCTTCACGATGAAACGAGGCGACATATCTGCGTTGCTGATTTACCCGGCTCGTCCTTCTATAGTCCGTTTGTCGCCAGACCGCAGTGACACAAGTGGCCCGAACTCAGCAAGGACATATCGTGAAAAATCGTTCGTTCGTCGTGCCGGTCAGCACTGCTTGTGTTGCGTCATCGGCAGTCTCTTCATTCTCACGCAGTGCGTTGCGCAGGCTCGTGCTCGGCGCCACCGCCGCCGTGCTCGCGCTCGGCAGCGCGTCGGCGTTCGCGTGGTCGCAGCACGGCACGGCGTACACATCGCGCGGCACCTACAACGGCGCCCACTACGGCTCGTGTGGCGGCGGCAGCTGTTCGCACGCTGGCGGCGTGGCGGGCCCTTATGGCGGCTTTGCCAGCAACACCGGCACGGTGACGCGCAATGCGCCGGGCCAGTTCTCGAATTCGGGCACGGCGACCGGGCGTTACGGCAACTCCGTCCAGCATGCCGGCGACACCAGTTGCGCCGGCGGCAGTTGTTCGCACACCGGCACGCTGACAGGCCCGGACGGCAAAACGGCCACAACCTCCGGCGACGTGACGAAGACCGCGCCGGGCCAATATTCGTCGTCGGGATCGATCACCGGCTCGAACGGCAACACGGTCGATCATTCGGCATCGACCCAATGCGCAGGTTCGACCTGCTCGCGCTCGGGCGCGGTGACGGGCTCGGACGGCGGGAGCGTCTATCACTCCGGCACGGCGACGCGCGTCGCGCCCGGCGTCGTCACGACGTCGACGAGCGTGACCGGCACGCACAGCAACACGGTGACGACGAGCGGCACGGTGGTGACGAGCGGTGTCGTCGCGACCGGCGGTACGACGGTCGTGGTCGCGCCGAAGCCGGTGGTGTACGTGCCGCCGCCTCCGCCGCCGGTCGTCTACATTGCGCCGAAGCCGGTCGTGGTCGCGCCGCCGGTTGCTTATGTTGCGCCGCCGCCGGTGGTGTACGCACCGCCGCCGCCGGCCGTGTATGTCGCGCCGCGCATCGTGTACGTCGCGCCGGCGCCGCGCCCGGCGGTGTGGGTGCCGGGCCACTGGGTCGGGCGAGTCTGGGTGCCGGCGCATTGGGCGTGAGGAGCGCGGCGATGCGAGTCCGTCATGACGCGATCGATGAACAGCCTAGGAGTGTGGCGCGCCGCTCGCGTGTCGAAGCGTTATCGACACCGGCTGTTTTCAAAGGCCTGCTCGCGGCGCTCATTGTCGCGCTAGGTCTGACGGCGGCTGCGAGCGAGTTCATCGCAGACGCTCACGGCCTTCGCGCGAACGATCCGCCCGAAGCGTCGCAAGATTGTTCCGCACGATACGCCGCGTTGCTCGACCTGGCCGAACTGGCGCGGTGCGACGGCAAATCGTCTGAGATCGTCGTGCGGGGGTTGAGCGCGCACGCCGGCGCGATGAGCGCCTGTCTGCCGGCAAGCCGTAGCGAACCCGTGCCGCAATAAAAGCACCGTGTGCTCGCGCTCGCCGCACGGCGCGCCACAGCTAACCCACCGGGTCTTCCTCGCGATGGCGAGTCAGATCGCACTCCAGAAATATCGCGCCGGGAATCGGATTGAACACGTAAGCCGCAATGGCTTCGAAACCCAGCGACGCATATAGCCGCAGCGCTGCGTGCATGGTCGGCAGCGTGTCGAGGCGGATGCGCTGATAGCCCGATTCTCTTGCCACCGCGCAAATGCGCGTCGCCAGTTGCTTGCCGGCCTGCAAACCGCGACCCGATGGACGGACGTAAAGACGTTTCATCTCGCAGGTCGTGTCATCGAGCGGGCGCACCGCGACGCAGCCGACGATATCCGCTTCGTGATAAGCGAGCAGCACACGGCCGCGAGGCGCAGCGAATTTGCCGGGCAGGTCGGCGAGTTCGGAATCGAAATTCTGGAAGCCGAGATCGATGCCCAGACTCTCGGCGTATTCACGAAAGATGGCCCGGACGGCGTCGAGCTGTTCCGGGAAGCGGGCGGTCTGGATGTGGATCATTCGCGCGTTGTAGTGGGCTGTTTCGACGTGGCGCAGGCTTGCTGCGCTTTGAATGCGAGCAGTTTAACGGAACGTGTGCAGTGAGATGTCGCCACCGCGCAGGCCTTATTGCGTTTCTTCGAGCACTACCGGAAAGCGGATATGGAACGTCGTCCCCACACCCTCGCGGGACACGAAATCGATGTGGCCATTCAATATGCGGCACAACTCCTTGACGATCGAGAGACCCAGACCCGTGCCCGGAATATCCCCGCCCGCGGCGCGCTCGAACTCGTCGAACACGCGCTCCGCGTCCGAAGCCGAAATGCCTACGCCGGTATCGGACACGCGTATCGTCCAATGCTCTGTGCCGGCCATGGCGAACTGCAGTTCGACCTGGCCTGACTTCGTGTACTTGGTCGCGTTGGACAGCAGATTGACCGCGATCTGTTTGAGCTTGAGACGATTGGATGTCACCGTCTTCAATTCCGGGTCGCACGATGCGCGCAAGCTCAGCCCTTTGGCGTCGATCAACGGACGCGTCGACGTGGCCAGTTCGTCATAAAGCTCGCGCAATTCAACCTGTTCGAGTGCGAGCGGCGCGCCGTCGCCGAGCATGACCGCATACTCGACCATCTGGTCGACGAGCAGCTTCATGTCGGCGGTCTGCCGGTTCGCAAGCGCCAATGCGGTATCGGCCTTCGATGGCGCTCGCCCGATCAGTTGCAGTGCGATCGAAAACGCATTGAGGAAATTACGCAGGTCGTGCACCACGCTGCGTGTGATCTGCATACGCGATTCGTGCAACTCGCCCACCAGCCGCTGTTTCAGGATCAACTCGTGGTTCGCGCGTTCGAGTTGACCGGTGTACTCGTCGATCTTGCGGTCGCGCTCGCTGACCACTTCCTTGATCGACGTGTACGACACCATGCTGAACGCTTCGGCGATCAGCCGCCGCGCGCGGCTTTCATGACGGCGCGTGAAGGTGCTGTCCTGCTGCGCGAACGCGTCGAGCGCTTCGCCGAGCACCTGATGGAAGAGGTCGAGTTCACGCACTAGCTCCTCGATCCGATAGCCCTGGCGCCACCGCACGTTGCCGTGTTTTTTTGCGTTGCGTTCGATCGACGTTTCGACGCGCTCCAGATCTTCGCTATCGAGCGCCGCGCAGAGTCCTTCGAGAATCTCCGGCAGATGATCGGCGAGTTGCTGGTACGTGAGTTTGTCGGCCTCGACGAGATCGAGGTCGCTCGCGACGGCGTTCATCCATTGTCCGGTGAGCCGGAGTCGCTCTGAGCGGACGAAGTCGGCGAAATTGCGCAGCGGGCTCACGCGGGTGTCCGTCATAACTGAGACGCAGGTGAAGTTTCAACAATGTGAAGGCTCAAACCACGGCGCACATATTGGTCGCGGAGCCCTATGCGTACTCGCGAGAAACAAGCTGTCCGTGGCAGTGATGGGGAGACAACCAGCAGGCGCTCCGCTCACGGGCAATTAAAACGCGCCGTTCAAGCCGATCACCGCGTTCATTATCACCGCATTCTCCATGAGTGGAACATTTGTTGCGGCGCCACCAGAAACGAGCAAGACAATCAACCGGCGAACGCTGATGCACTCAATCCTGTTGGTGGACGACGAGCCGGAAATCCTTGCGGCGTGGCGCTTGATTCTGGAACGTGAAGGTTATGAGGTGGGTTGCGCGAGCAACGGCGCAGAGGCGATGGCGCGCGCGGCAGCGCACGTTCCCGACCTGGTTATCACCGACTGGATGATGCCGATCATGGACGGCGCTGAATTGTGCCGGCGTCTGCGGGCGCTGGCCGGATTCGCCGATGTACCCATTGTCATTCATACCGCGGTCCCGCCGCTCGAAGCCGATGGGAAGAACTGGGACGTGTGCGTGCGCAAGCCGGTCGGCGCGGAGCGCTTTCTGGCGACGGTCGCGCAACTGTGCAAGCGCCCGCATTGAGATGCTGGGCGGGCGGCTCAATCCCTCGAGCCGCCGGCATTGGCCGCCTTCACGAAGTCGACGAACGCGCGCAACGGCGCCGGCATGTGGCGGCCGCCGGGATAGTAGAGAAAGGGCCCCGAAAAGCGTTGCCACCACGGCTCCAGAATGGGCTCCAGCGCGCCGCTGTCGAGTTGCGCACGCAGCATGTCTTCGAATAGATGGATCACGCCGACGCCTGCCGCCGCGCAACTGACCGCAAGGTCGATCGCAGCGCCTGGCCGCACGATCAGTGGTCCAGACGGATTCAATTGCAGCACTTCGCCATCGCGCTCGAAATACCAGGTCGGTGTGGCGCCGCCGGCGAATTGGGCGCGCAAGCATGCATGCGACAGTAGTTCGCGCGGATGCTCGGGGCGTCCGTGGGCGTCGAGATAGGCCGGGCCCGCGGCCGTCGCGAAGCGCTGCACGCGCGGCCCGATCGGGATCGCGATCATGTCCTGTTCGAGGCGCTCGTCATAGCGAATGCCGGCGTCGCAGCCGATCGACAGCACGTCGACGAAGCCGTCCTCGACCACCACTTCGACGCGGATATCCGGGTACTGCTTGAGGAAGGACGCGATAACGTTCGGCAGGACGATGCGCGCCGTGCTCGACGGCACGTTCAGTTTGAGCGTGCCGGTCGGCGTGTCCCTGAAGCCATTGAGGACATCCAGCGCCGCTTCCATTTCGCCGAACAGCGGCGTCAGCTTTTCGATCAGACGCAGCCCGGCCTCCGTCGGCGCGACGCTGCGCGTGGTGCGGTTCAAGAGACGTAGCCCGAGTTTGCTCTCCAGGCGCCGCACGGCGATGCTCAGACTCGATGCGGACACGCCGCCGCTGCGCGCCGCGTCGCGAAAGCCGCCCGCGCGGGCGACGGAGACGAAGGCGGCAAGGTCGTTCAATTCCATCGTGATTGTTCATATTTTTAAACAACCCGTACACGTTAGACCCGTTTATTCAACAACGCAATCCCGGCGATACTGCCGCTCATCCACTCATCAAGGAGCGTGTCATGTCGAATGTCAGTTTCGGGGAGACCTTTTCGCTTGCCGGCCGCACGGTGCGGCGCATGGGCTACGGGGCGATGCAGCTTGCCGGCCCCGGCGTGTTCGGGCCGCCGAAAGACCGCGCCGCGGCGCTCGCGGTGCTGCGCGAGGCGGTGGCCTCGGGTGTGAACCACATCGATACGAGCGACTTTTACGGACCGCACATCACCAACCAGCTGATTCGCGAAGCGCTGCATCCGTACCCGGACGATCTCGTGATCGTCACGAAAGTGGGCGCGACGCGTGGCGACGATGGCGCGTGGCTACCGGCGCTTGAACCGGCGGACATCGAACGCGGCGTGCACGACAACCTGCGCAACCTCGGCCTCGACGTGCTGGAAGTCGTCAACATGCGCATCATGGGCAGCGTGCACGCGCCCTCCGAAGGCTCGATCGAAAAGCAGGTGACGGCGCTCGCCGGGCTTCAACAGCGCGGGCTCGTGCGTCATATCGGCTTGAGCAATGTGACCGCTGCACAAATCGACGAGGCGCGGCGCATTGCGGAGGTGGTCTGCGTGCAGAACCACTACAACCTCGTGCATCGCGAGGACGACGCCTTGATCGACGATCTCGCCGACAAGGGCATCGCCTACGTGCCGTTTTTTCCGCTCGGCGGATTTACGCCGATCCAGTCGTCGGCGCTATCGGATATCGCGCAGACGCTCGGCGCGACGCCGATGCAGGTGGCGCTCGCGTGGCTGTTGCGTCGGGCACCTAACATTCTGCTGATCCCTGGTACGTCCTCGCCTGGACATTTGCACGAGAACCTGGCGGCGGCGCATTTGAGCCTGAGCGGTGAGGTATTCGGCCAGCTGAACGCAATCGGCGGCACAAAAGGTTAAGTGCGATTGCTTTGGCGTGGCTAGGCTGGGCGCGTCGAATTTCGGCGGGCGTCGTCATACCGACCCGGCGATGTGCTCCCGCAACCATTGATGCGCCGGGTCGCGATGTGAACGCTCATGCCAGAGCATCGCCATCTCGTAGCCCGGCACGTCGACGGGCGGCTCGACCATGCGCACCGCGCCCCAGTCGCGCGCGAGCCGCTCGGGCAGCATACCGACGAGGTCGGTGCTCGCCAGCACCGACAGCATGAACAGGAAGTGCGGCACCGACAGCGCCACCTTGCGGGTGAGTCCCGCTTTCGCGAGCACTTCGTCGGTGACGCCGACAAAGCCGCCGCCCACCGGCGACACGATCACATGGTCGAGTTTGCAGAACTGCGCGAGTGTCGGCCGGCGCTTGAGCCGCGGATGATCCGCGCGGCCCGCCAGCACATAACGCTCCGCAAATAGCACGCGCCGGCGCAATCCTTCGGGCGAGCCTTCGCTCGTGTGAAATGCCAGATCGATCTCGCCGCGTTCGGCCTGTTTCGCGATGCGCGGCGGCGCCGCTTCGACGACGGCGAGCCGCGTGCCCGGCGCCGCCGCGCGCATGCCGGCCAGCGCGGGCAGGATGATCGTCGACTCGGCGTAATCGCTCGCGGCGACGCGCCACGTGTGCGTGGCCACCGCCGGATCGAACGGACTCGCCGGGGCGACCGCGCGTTCGAGCGCTGCGAGCGCCTCGCGCAGCGGTTCGCGCAACGCCTCGGCGCGCGCGGTGGGCCGCATGCCACGCGGCCCTGGTAGCAGCAGCGGATCGCCGAACACGTCCCGCAATTTGGCCAGATGCACGCTGACCGACGGCTGCGAGAAGTTCAGGCGTTCGGCCGCTCGCGTCACGTTGTGCTCCGACAGCAGGACGTCGAGCGTAACGAGCAGATTGAGGTCGAGTGTTCGGAGATTAACCATCGCAATACCAGATATACGGGGAATTCATTTCCAATATACCGGAGTGGAATCTATCGTGATGTCATTCCATCACGAAAAGAGAGCACGGTCATGAAAGTTCTGCTTGTTTATGCGCACCCTGAACCGAAATCGTTGAACGGGTCGCTGAAGGATTTCGCGGTCAAGCGGCTCCAGGGCGCCGGCCACGTCGTGCAGGTTTCCGACCTGTACGCGATGCAGTGGAAAGCCTCGCTCGATGCGCACGACAGCATCGAGCGGCAAGCCA
The DNA here is from genome assembly GCF_902859935.1 of Paraburkholderia fynbosensis. Taxonomy (GTDB): domain Bacteria; phylum Pseudomonadota; class Gammaproteobacteria; order Burkholderiales; family Burkholderiaceae; genus Paraburkholderia; species Paraburkholderia fynbosensis. The sequence continues at coordinate 214,614 of NZ_CADIKI010000006.1, read as the reverse complement.
GCGAGCGCTTTTATCCGTCCCGCGAGTCGAAACACGCGTTCGAGAACGGCTTGCAGAGCGCGGACATCGTCCGTGAGCAGGAGAAGCTGATGTGGGCGGATGCGGTGATCCTGCAGTTTCCGCTCTGGTGGTTCTCGATGCCCGCCATCCTCAAGGGCTGGGTGGAACGCGTCTATGCGTACGGCCTCGCGTACGGCGTCGGCGAGCACTCCGACGCGCGCTGGGGCGAGCGTTATGGGGAGGGCAAGTTCGCCGGCAAGCGTGCGATGCTGGTGGTCACGACCGGCGGCTGGGAGTCGCACTACAGTGCGCGTGGCATCAATGGCCCGATGGACGACGTGCTGTTTCCGATCCAGCACGGCGTTCTGTATTACCCCGGTTTCGACGTGCTGCCGCCGTTCGTGGTTTATCGCACGAGCAGAATCGACGAGGCGAACTATGCGGCGGTTCGCGACGCATTGGGCAAAAGACTCGACGATCTCTGGACCACCCAGCCGATTCCGTTCCGGCAGCAGAACGGCGGCGCGTATGCGATTCCTGAACTGACGCTGCGGGACGATCTGGCGCCGGAGCGGGTCGGCTTCGCCGCGCATGTCGAATAGGCTGGGCAGGGAGGGGCGAACGTTCGCTCCTCCCTTCGTGTGGGCGTGTGGGGCTTCTCTCTGAAGGGATCGTATGTTTCGCTGAAATTTGGTTGTAAGTCGCTATTGCTAGAGTCGTCGACGCAAGCAGGCCGCCGCATGCCGGATTGTGTTCTTCGGACACCTAGACAGGGGGGAGCGACACCATGAATCCAGTTCGTGCGTTCTGGCTCATTCTGACGCTGCTCGTCACGGCGCCCGCATGGGCTTATGAGTCCCGGGTCGTCACCATTCCCAGCGCGGCGATGCACGAATCGTTCGAGGCGACGGTGGTGCTGCCCGACCAATATGCGCGACGCAATACGGCCAATCGCTTTCCCGTCATCTATCTGTTGCACGGCTCGGGCGGCGACTACACCGACTGGGCCACGAATTCGCCCATCGGCAAGCTGGCCGACCGCTATCACGTGATTCTCGTCATGCCCGACGGCGGTCATGAAAGCTGGTACATCGACAGTCCGGTCAACCCGCGCAGCCGTTACGAAACTTATGTGGGCACGGAAGTGGTGGCTTACGTCGACGCGCACTTCCGCACGCTTGCAACGAAAGAGGCGCGCGCGATTACCGGCCTGAGCATGGGCGGATTCGGCGCGCTGCATATCGCGCTGGGCCGGCCGGACGAATTCGGCGCGGCGGGCAGCATCAGCGGCGCGGTAGACCCGCGCGGCTCCGAGGACGAGCCCGGCATCGAGCAGGTATTCGGCGACCCGGCCCGTGACGCGGGCTTCTGGAACAGCGAGGCGATCGTCGAGAATGCGCGCAGTTTCGACGACGCGCATATCGCGCTGACGATCGACTGCGGCGTGAACGATTCGCTCGTGCAGTCGAATCGCATGCTGCACGAGCGGCTCGTCGAACTCGGGGTGCCGCATGACTACGCCGAGCGGCCCGGCGGCCACACGTGGACGTACTGGTCGAACGCGGTGCAGTATCAGGTCTTGTTCTTCGCCAGCGCGTTCAGGCACGCGCGCATGGCCAGCACCGCGGCTGGCAACCTCACCAGCGCCGCAAGCTGAATGCACAAATTCGAACACCGCACTGCGCCGTTCAATCGATGCCGTGAAACACCGCGTCATCCGGGCCGAGATACGCAGGCCGGCGCCACGCGGCGTCGCGCATCGAATGCTGAACCAGCTTTTCGACACCCAGCAGCACCGCGAAAATCGCCATCCGCACCGGAATGCCGTTGTCGGTCTGCCGGAAAATCGCCAGCCGCGCGTCGTGATTCAGGTCCACGCTCAGGTCGTTCGCGCCGGGCCGGCTGTCGCGCGGCAGCGGGTGCATGATCAGCGTGTCGGCCCCGCATACGCTGTCCACCAGCGCTTGATTGATCTGGAAGTCGGGGGTGTAGCCTTCGAACGATTCGTCGGTGAAGCGCTCTTTCTGGATGCGCGTCGCGTACACCACGTCGGCGCCGCGCAAGCCGTTGGCGAGGTCGTGAGTCTGCTCGATCACGTGGCCGTTGCGCGAAATCTGCTCGGTGATGTAGCCGGGCATTTCGAGCATCGGCGGCGAGATCAGGGTGAATTTGATGCCGCGGTACAGCGCCAGCAGCTTCACCAGCGAATGCACGGTGCGCCCGTACTTCAGGTCTCCCACCAGCGCGATATGCGCGCCGTCGACGATTTTCCCCAGACGCGAAAACTCCCGCTGGATCGTGTAGAGATCGAGCAGGGCCTGGCTCGGATGCTCGCCGGGGCCGTCGCCGCCGTTGATTACCGGCACGTTGGTCGCGCGCGCGAATTCGGCCACCGAGCCTTGCTCCGGATGGCGGATCACTAGGGCGTCGACGTAGCCGCTCATCACGCGGCTCGTGTCGTAGATCGACTCGCCCTTGGCCATCGAGGAAAACGTGAAGCCAGTGGTGTCGCACACCGAGCCGCCCAGCCGGCAGAAGGCCGCGCCGAAGCTCACGCGGGTGCGCGTGCTGGCCTCGAAGAACAGATTGCCGAGCACCGCGCCTTCGAGCACGCGGGAGATTTTGCGGCGCCGCGCGATGGGCTGCATGATGTCGGCCACCCGGAACAGCGCCTCCACCGAGTCGCGCGAGAACTGATCGACCGACAACAGCTGTGGCCGCCCTTCGAACAGCATTTGGCTGGCGAGCGATTGCGAATCTACGCTCTGCGTATATTTCTCGCCGGGGTCGCCATGCACCACGATCTCTGATACGAAGCGCTCGACGATCTCCGGCATGGCGCGCGATTCCTGCGAATCGTCCGGCAGAAGCCACGTGTCGAGCGCCCGGCGCGACACGCCGATGCGGCTCGCGAACGTGTCGCGCGTCATGTTTAGGCGACGCATCGCATCGCGTAGGAAGGCTTGTTGCGGGACGCTCATGGGGACCTGTCGGAGAAGGGAGTAGGCGGTGGATGTACGCGGTGCGTATATTAGTTGCCCTGTGAGAGAAGTCAAGCGCTTTTCGAGACGGCTTTGCCAGACGGCGCCGCAGCCGGTTACACTGCGCTTCATGCACTCCGGCCCCACGTTCCGACTCCGCCTGTCGACCCTCGCACACGACGCTTCCACGAGCGTTGCGGGGATGCCCGCGCACGGGTGGCGCGTTCGCAGCAGCGCGACCCGTCCGAACGTCGGCGCCAAAGCCAAAAAACAGCCGCTCATCTGACCGGAGCACGCTGTTCCGTCAGATGTGCGACGGAACAGCCGGTCACCGCCCGCCTGCGGCCTGTCCTGAATGTTTCCCTCGTACCGCTGAACGGAATCGATACGGTCGCGTCATCGAGGTAGAAACATGTCTGATTTTTCGGGTATCTGGATTCCGCTCATTACGCCGTTCGCCGACGGCGCCGTCGATCACGCCGCGTTACGCGCGCTGGTGCGCCGCTATGCCGACGCGGGCGTCGCCGGGCTGGTCGCGCTCGGCACGACCGGCGAGCCTGCCGCGCTCGATGCCGCCGAGCAGGACGCCGTGCTCGCGACGATTCTCGACGCCGCGCAAGCCGCGGCTCGTGGCGGGGACGGCGCGAACGGCGCGCGGGCGCTGCCGGTGCTGGTCGGCGTATCGGGCAATCACACGGCGAGCATGCGCGAGCGCATCGAACGACTCAGCACGCTGCCGATCGCCGGCGTGCTGATTGCCGCGCCGTATTACATCCGGCCGTCGCAAGCGGGCATCGTCGATCATTTCACCGCCCTCGCCGATGCGAGCGACAAGCCGGTCGTGTTGTACGACATTCCGTACCGGACCGGCGTGCGGCTCGAACTCGACACGCTGCTGACGCTCGCCGCGCATCCGCGGATTCAGGCTGTGAAGGATTGCGCCGGTTCGCTCGACACCACGCTCGCGCTGATTCGCGACGGCCGCCTGCAGGTGCTCGCCGGCGAGGACGTGGCGATCTTCAATACCGTGTGTCTGGGTGGCAGCGGCGCGATCGCGGCGTCCGCGCATCTGCGGCCGGAGCGCTTCGTTGCGCTCTATCGCGCGCTGACGGCAGGCCGGCTCGACGAAGGCCGGCGCATTTTTCACGAGCTGGTGCCGCTGATTCAGGCGGCGTTCGCCGAACCGAATCCGGCGCCGGTGAAGGCGCTGCTCGCCGCGCAAGGGCTGATCCGCAACGAACTGCGCATGCCGATGACGCGCGCGAGCGATGCGCTCGCCGCGCTGCTGGAAGGGCTCGGCGCACCAGGTGTATTTGAACAGGATGCCGAACGATCGGCCTGATCGAATCGTCGCGAAGAACGGACAGAAGGACTGTCATCGCGATGCATCCAAACACGGCTTATACGCCGTGTTTGGCATCTCTAATCACCACTCCATATTTGAGATAAAGCCTGGTATAGCCAGGTGATAATCGACGCCCTTCTGATCCTTTATCGCCGCCGGCCTGTGTCCGGCCCATGCCGAATGCAGTCATTCCTGTTTGCCAATGTCCTGTCCCGTGTCTGCACGTGCCGCGTGTCGGGCGCGTGTGACGCGCCGATGTCCCCCGGCATGCGCCGCGACCCGCGTGCGCGGTTTCGTGCCGCTTGCGTTTCGTGCGCGGGGAGTCCGTGATGGCTTCCGTATTCAGTGCCGGCAGTCAGCTTTCCAGCGGGTCGGTCCGCTTCATCACGCGCCGCGCGGCTTTTTCGCTCGCGGCGGGGGCGGCTTGCGGCTCGGCCGCACTAGCGCTCGCCGCAGGCGTCGCAATTGGCATGCACTGGGATGCGCGTGGCGCGTCCGGCGCTCAGGCTGCCAACCGCGTCGAGCACGACTACGCGATCGATCAGCTCGGTAAGCTCAGCGCTTCAGTTGCGCAGATCGAGCCGCGTATGGCGCGGCTGACCACACAGGTCGGCGCCTTGCGCGATTTCGAAGCCCGCCTGAATACGCCACGGCCGGCGCCGCGCGCATTGGCTATGCCCGTTCCATTGGCGCCGGCGTCCGACGCGGAGTTGTCCGCCACCGACGGCGAGGGCGGCCCCGCGCTGCCGCCGCGGCCCTGCGGCGAAATCTTGCCGCCTGGCCATGGATCTGCCGACGCCGAACGCACGCGCCGGCAGCTGGATTGCATCGCCGCGACGCTGTCGGCGCTCGAACAGCAAACGGCCGATCACGAACTCGCCTACGCCGCTTTCCCGGGGCGCATGCCCGCCGACGGCGCACGCTTCGGTTCGCCGTTCGGCAACCGCAGCGATCCGTTCACGCATCGTTTGAGTTTTCATCCGGGCATCGATCTGGTCGCTAAAACAGGCACGCCGATCATGGCGGCGGCGGGCGGCCGCGTGGTATTCGCCGGCGAGAAAGCGGGCTATGGCAACGTGGTCGAGATCGATCACGGCAACGGACTCATGACGCGTTACGCGCACGCGTCGCGGATCGTCGCGCATGTGGGCGAACTGGTGCTGCCGCGTCAGTACATTGCCGACGTCGGCTCGACCGGACGCTCAACCGGCCCGCATCTGCATTTCGAAGTGCTGGTCAACGGCGTGCCAGTCAATCCGGTCGACTACCTCGCGCTATTCGCGCCGCCGCCTCATGGCTGAGCGCTGGAGCGGCCGGCGGCTTGGCCGCGTCGCGGGCGCACTGAGCGGGCGCACCTACACGCTGAGGCCGGCGCGATCGCTGGCTTGGCGCGTCGCCATGTGGGCTGGGGCGTGCGCGTTCAGCGCGGCGCTCGGCGCGGCGGCGCTGGCCGGCTGGAACGCGCAGCGCGCCGGCATGGCGCCGGGCCGGTGCGCGCCCGAACCCGTCGACGAGGGGCAACAGCAGACCGAACTGGCCCGCGCGCGGCTCGCGCTGGCGCAGGAGTCGGCGGCTCGCGCGGCGGTGCAGAAGTCGGCCGACAGCGCCGCCGCCGACGTCGCGCGGCTCAATGTCGAGTTGCAGTTTCTGCGGGGGCAGGGCAAGACGCAGGCGGCGTCAAGGCGGTGAGTGGGGGGCGGACAGCGCACACCCACCCCCGCCGCCCAGACAGCATCACGCGACGAACATTTTTATTTCGAGGAAGCGGTTATGTTCAACAAGAAAAAAAGCGCGGGCATCGAACAGACCAAGCTCGCCACCCTGATCGCCCACGACGTGCAGATCACCGGCGACTTGCAGTTCAGCGACGGCCTGCGCATGGACGGCCACGTGAGAGGCAACGTCAGCGGCACGCCCGGCGCCCAGACGCTGCTCGTGCTGAGCGAGCGTGGCTCGATCGAGGGCAACGTGCACGGCTACGACGTGGTGGTCAATGGGAGGATCGTCGGCGATCTGATTGCGGATCACTTCGTCGAGTTGCAGGGCAATGCGCACGTGACCGGCAACATCTACTACCAGCAACTGCGGATGGATTGCGGCGCGTCGGTCGACGGCAAGCTCACCAAGCGGGAAACCGCGCAGGCGGTGCAGGCGCCGGCGCTTCTGGTCTCGCTGAACGAGTTCGTGGACGACGAGCGCAGGGAACGCGGCTAGGCGAGCCCGTCGCGCGTCGAACGGTCAAACGGCGCGCGGCATCGAGGGAGCGTGCGGCGCGGCGTCGTGGTGGCCGTAGATGTCGCCGCGCGGCATGCGCGCGGCGCGCAGCGCGCGGCTCATCGCGAGATGCGCGGATGCCCCTCGATCGAGCGTGGCGAACTTCGCGGCTGGCCGTAGCGCGGTCGACACCGGGCATGGCGCCGGCTGCAAGGGCGCTGTCGGTTCAAAAACCAGCATGCTCACGCCGCCAGCATCCTGCCTCTGAGCAGCTCGCCGAAGTCGTCGGCGCTGACGGGTTTGCCGAGCAGAAAGCCCTGCATCTCGTCGCACATCATCGACCTGAGCATGTCGAGTTGCGACTCGGTCTCGACGCCTTCGGCCACCACGTCCATTTCCAGCGAGTGCGCGAGCGCGATGATCGCCGAGACGATCGCGCTGCCTTCCGGGCCGTGTTCGTCGAGTCCATTGGTGAAGAAGCGGTCGATCTTCAGTTGCTTCACGCGAAAGCGTTGCAGATAGGCGAGGCTCGAATAGCCGGTGCCGAAATCGTCGATCGCGATCTCGAAGCCGCTCGCCTGAAACGCGCGGATCATCTCGATCGTGCGCGGCGCGTCCTGCATCGCCACGGTTTCGGTGATCTCGAACATGATCTGCTCGCACGCGATGCCTTCGGCCTTGACGATCTCGAGCATGGTCGTGACCAGATTTGGCTCCAGGAGCTGGCGCGGCGAAAGATTGATCGCGACTTTCATGGGCGGCAGGCCCTGGTCGATCCAGCCGCGAATCCGCCGGCAGGTCTCGCGCGCGACCCAGTAGCCGATCTGCACGATCTGGCCCGAGCGCTCGGCGACCGGGATGAATTCGAGCGGCGCCAGTTCGCCAAGCTGCGGATGATGTAGCCGGATCAGCGCCTCGGCGCCCGCGAGCGAGTCGCCACCGCCGTAAAACTTCGGCTGGAAATGCACCGAGAAATGGCCGGCGGCGAGTCCGTCATGCAGCGCGTTCTGAATCTGCAGCGTGCGCACGGCCGCTTCGTTCATGCTCCGCTCGAAGAAGCGATAGGTGCTGCGGCCCGCGCGCTTGGCTTCGTACATGGCCGCGTCCGCATGCTTCAGCAGCGTTTCGACGGAATCGCCGTCGTGCGGATAGAGCGCGATGCCGATGCTCGGCATCACCTGCAGCGGCTGCGAATCTGTCCACGTGCCGCGGCGCATCCGTTCGAGCACGCCTTCGGCTAGCGCGCTCGCGTCTTCACGCGAGCCGAGGTTTTCCGCCAGCACGACGAATTCGTCGCCGCCGAGACGCGCGACGGTGTCGTTCGCGCGTACGCATTGCTGCAGGCGCTGCGCGAACGCCGACAGCACGGCGTCGCCGGCCGAGTGGCCGAGCGAGTCGTTGATGGTCTTGAAGCCGTCCAGATCCATGAAGAGGATCGCGAACAGCGAGCGCTGCCGGCGCGCGTTGATCAGCGCGCGTTCGATGCGCTCGGTCAGCGTGCTGCGGTTCGGCAGGCCGGTCAGGGTGTCGAGCGTGGCGAGACGCAGGATCTGCCCGTTCAGTCTCGACACCGCGCTAATGAGGAAGGTGGCGCGCGCGCCCGAACGCGACAGCATCAGCGTGACGATCAGGATTGCGAACGTGAGCAGGATCACCGAGGTGGCGAGCCAGGCGGCGTCCACGCCTTTGGCTGCGCCGCACACGGCGTCCGGCGCAAAACCGGCGGCGGCCATGCCCGCATAGTGCATGCCGCTGATCGCGACGCCCATCACCAGCGCCGCGGCGAAACGTTTGCGCACGACGTGGCGTTGTTCGTCTTTACTGAGTACACGCGCCATCCACAGCGCGGCGCTCGATGCGCCGATCGCGATCACCAGCGACCCCGCCAACCATGCCGGCTGATAACGGATGCCGGGCGTCATCTGCAGCGCCGCCATGCCGGTATAGTGCATGCCGGCGATGCCCAGTCCCATCAGCACGCCGCCCGCCAGCAGGCGGCCCGGCGTCAGCCGCACCTGGGTCGTCATGCACAGCGCGAGGTACGACGCGCCGATCGCCAGCCCGAGCGACAAGGCGGTGGTCACGGCGTCGTAGCCGAGCGGGATCGGCAGCGAAAAGGCGAGCATCGCGATGAAGTGCATCGACCAGATGCCGACGCCGAGCGCCGCCGCGCCGCCCGCGCGCCAGGCGTGCCGCAGCCGCGCCGACGCCGACGCCAGCAGGAAAATGCGGCCGGTCAGATCGAGCGCTGTGTACGACGCCAGCGTCGCGACCACGAACGAAATGGCCACGAGCCAAAAATTGTATGAACTCTGCATGTTGGGTCCAACCGCCGGGAGGAATGCGGCTGGACATGTTATCGGCAATTTGCGGTTTTTATTTAGCGTATTTCCAGTCGGCTGGCTGTCGGGTTTAAGGGGCCGTGTGGTGGAGGGACAAAGGTCAACGGGCAAACGACATGCGCGACCCGCGCCCCTGACCGAAGAAGCACCTGTTGAATGGGGATGGATGATCGGTAACCGGGATGCCCTCCAGCAATGTGTTCAAGCCAGGTTCCCGGCATTTTGTCCGGTTGGAGCAACGCGCTGCCGCGGCACGACCTGATCGTAGAAGACCACCTGGCGGTCGTTACGCCTATCGATTCGCGCGAGCTTGTCGTAACTCGATTCGAATATCGACGATATCCGCTGCGGCTCCGGGGAACGTCACGAGCGAGTAGTACCGCACTTCGCCCGGCAACGGATTCTGCGCGAGCCACGCCTTGCGTGTCGCGGGCGCAGGCCCTCGACGGCGCCGCCGTCTCCCGACTTGCAGGTCGCGCCCGCGAGGACGACGCTGCCCGTCGCCTGCTTCCATATCCGACGCGGCGAACGCGAGTCGCTCATCGGTTAGCTCCCGGCGGCAGCGTGTTGAGTTTCGCGGCGGACTGCCACGGCAGGAACTCGATTCCCGACAGTGAAGTCGGCTGCTGGTACGAAGATCAGTACCTGGCGATAGCCGTCGGTGAAGTACGGATCGGTGGCGAGGTCCTCGCTCGGTGTGCTTTGCGGCGCGATGCCCACGCCTTTGACGAAGCGGTCTTCTTACGGTTCTGCGAACAGGCCATCGTTTCCGTCAACGCGGTGCGCGCCTCGTGGAAGGCCGGGTCGATCTTGTGTGTGGCCGGCCCACACGGGTTTGTCGTGATAGCGCATCGGGCCCAGCCAGAGTCACAGGTGATTGCGCTAGTGAATCGTGTCGCGCCCGTTCGCTCGACACGAGGTCCAACTGCACGAGCTTCGCGCCCTCCTGAGGTTGATCAGCACATAGCCCGAGACGGTTTGCCCAGACCGGACCGGGCGACGGAAAGCGAGCGCGCGAAAGCGCGTTCGAGTTCGGCTTCGAGCGCGCCATGGTTAAAAATCGACGAGATCGAGGCCTTGTATCGTCATATGGCGCGACGCTCGCACGTATAAGACCAAAGGCCGATTTACGCATCGGCCGGTAGCCGCCATTGTGCTGAGATCGGCAGCCGCATGCGGCTGGAGAGCGTTTAGAGGCGCGCGTTATTTTCATTGACGGCATGCTCGCCAGACTGCCGCGCATCTTGCTGCGGGTCACGCTCGAAAAACTGCCGCTGCGCCGTACACCAAGGCCCATTCGCGCGGCTCGTTCATGTTCGATCACTGCCAGTCAGCACTGAAAAGTGACTGTAGTAAGGGCATGTCATGAAATGTTCGAGCGATGCGAATCGTTCGAGACCGGAGCACGTGCTGCCTGAACGTAGCATCACACCGATAGAAGTGCGGATCCAAGTGAGGGAGGAAAAAATGAAATCGTTACCACTTCTCGTCGTGACTGCGGCTACCTTGACCGCCTGCGCGAACGCACCGATGCCGCCGAACGCACAAACGGTCGGCGAAAGTCAGCAGCCGGTCTCCGCAGTCTGGCAATGCATCGCTCAGAAATGGGCGAACCGGTCGCAACAGCAGGTCATATCGCAGGTCATCGTGGCGAACAATCAGGCGATGGACGTCTACATGCCCGGGCAGCAGCCTCCGAATGGAGCCGCCGCCCTCGTGCGGCCTTCGTGGTCGGGCAATAGCAAGACGTGGGTTGGCTTTCGTCCAGGAGCCGATGGGGGCGGTGACGCCGGCGAGGGCGCGGCCGACATCAACGCGTGTCTTTGAGCCGCCCACGCCCGCAGTCCTTCTGACAACGCGGGCCTTCGTGCGCAACGTGGCCGGCGCGGTCAGTTGAGAATGCCGATTGAGGCGCAGCTGTGAATCGCTACGGTTGCAGGAGACAGGGTGGTGCGGGGTGGCGCGAGGTGGCGTGATGTTACCGGAATCTGTCAATCGCGCCACTGGTCGATCGCGCGTGAGAACGGGACAATCCGTCGTGACACCACACGCACAAGGAGCTTTATATGTCCCCGGTCTCAGCCGTTCCTGCTGCCGACAGCGCCGCCGCGCTCGATCATTTCAGCACGCTGCTGTCATTCGAAACGGATTGCGCCGACGTCCACGCGGCACTGGCCAGCGACGATCCGCTTTCGATCGATTTTGTATTGCTGGACGTGCGCGGCCCCGCGCTTTTCGCCGGCGGCCATGTGCCTCGCGCTGTGAATTTGCCGCATGGCAAGATCGTGGCGTCGAAGCTCGTCGACTATCCGCCCGAAACGCTGTTCGTCACCTATTGCGCGGGGCCTCACTGCAACGGCGCAACGCGTGCCGCAATAAATCTCGCTCGACTCGGTCGCCCGGTCAAAGTCATGACCGGCGGCATCACAGGCTGGCTCGATGAGGGTTTGCCGTTAGCCGTTGCTCGTAGCGAGTGAGCGGCGGGGCGAGGCAGCTTCGTCCATGAGGCACGTTGGTGACTGTCAATGCGTCTTGAAGGGGAGCCGCATTGCGCTGCCACCGCTTTCCTTTCCAGACGCGTCACACGGCACCATGCCCGCAGCTAGGCCGCCGGCGCAACCGACGCGCCAACGATCCCATGCCGCTCCAGCGATGCGGCCACGAAGCCCGACGCCTTCATTGCTTCGACAAACTGACTCAGCGCGTTCGCCGCAGCGGCGCCGCGACTTTTGGGCGTGCCCATCGCCTGCTGGATCACCATGAATCGTTCGTCGAGCAAGCGCAGCCCGGAGGTTTTTAGCGCATCGGCTTCGAGCTGTTGCTTGACGCCGGCAGCCACTTCGAGGTTCTGTTCGAGGAACGTTTGCACGACAGTCGGCGACGTCGGCGCGCGAACGATTTGCGCCGCCTTCAGTTCGCGCGTGAGGAACAGGTCGTAAGCGCTGCCCTTGCCGACGGCGACCCGGTTGTGCGCCTCGTCGACGTCCTGATTCGTTTTGACGGGCGAGCCGTCGCGCACGAGATAGAAACCCTCGATCAACACGTAGGGCGCCGTGAAAGCGACGGTCTCGCCGCGCAATGGGTCGACGGCGAAGAAACCAAAATCGGCTCGCTCCTCGCTCAAGGCCTGGACCGATTTGCCTGCGGCATCGAAAACCACCAGTTCCAGTTCGACGCCGAGCTTCGCGGCGAACGCCCGCGCAAGGTCGACCGACACGCCGAACGGCTCGCCGGATTCGGGATGTCTGTTGGCAAGAATCGGATTGCCGAGATTGATCGACGCGCGCACCTTGCCGGTCGGCGTGAAGGCGGCGGCAACGGATGGTTCGATGTTCATGGCGGCTCTCGTCGCGACCGCCATTGTTTGCATGCGGTCACGAAGTAAGGAGTTTGGTCGATGCGCGACAGCATATCGGTTGCGCCGCCTCTGTGGCGGCCTCGCTACCGCCTCGTCGGGGCCATGACCTTTCTGTTACGCTGACACGATTCTTACGACAAGAATAAAAATATACCGGCGGCGAAAGCACTCAAGCGGCATACGGTAAGGAGTCGGGAATGCCACTGTCTCAAGATTGTATGGTTAACACCAATTTATCCGTAAACGAACAAAAAGGAACATCGATTCTGTTGTTTTAATTCCTTTCGGAAAAAATGGGGCCCGCCTGACGGTCCGCCCTGAAGCATAAGAACCACGGAAGATTCACGGAACGATCCCACGGCGCAAGCAATCCGTAACACCATCACGCACCACGCCTGAGCGCCGCGCCAGGCACCCGCAGCACCGGAGACGCACTTAGAACAAAGGAGAGCGATTTGGTCTTGGAACTGGAGCGGGTGACAGTCGTTTCGGGCGCCCAGACGCATCTGTACGGCGTCGATCTGCGGCTCGTCCCCGGTGCGATCAACGTGCTGCTCGGGCCGACGCAGGCCGGCAAGACCACCCTGATGCGCGTGATGGCCGGACTCGATCGCCCGGCGTCGGGGCGCGTGCTGGCCGACGGCCACGATGTGACCGGCGTCAGCGTCAGACAGCGCAACCTCGCGATGGTGTACCAGCAGTTCATCAACTATCCGGCCATGACGGTGTTCGACAACATCGCGTCGCCGCTGCAACTGCAAAAGCTGCCCGCCGACGAAGTCAAACGGCGCGTGCACGAAGTCGCCGGCAAACTCCATATCGATCACCTGTTGCAACGCCGTCCCGGTGAACTGTCCGGCGGCCAGCAGCAGCGTTGCGCGTTGGCGCGTGCGCTGGTCAAGCGTTCGTCGCTGGTGCTGCTCGACGAGCCGCTGGTGAATCTCGACTACAAGTTGCGCGAAGAATTACGCGTCGAACTGGCGACGCTATTCGCGGACGGCAAAACCACGGTCGTCTACGCGACCACCGAGCCGCTCGAAGCGCTGCTGCTCGGCGGCTATACGGCGATCGTCGACAGAGGGCGCGTGCTGCAGCACGGCCCGACGCTCGACGTGTACAACGCGCCTGCCACCGTCGACGTCGCGGCTGTCTTCAACGATCCGCCGATGAACATGCTGGTGAGCGATCTCACCGCCGACGGGACCGCGCGCCTGCCGATCGGCATCGACGTGCCGCTCCAACGAGCGAGCATGCGCGCCGTGCGCGGCAACGACAGGTTCCGCATCGGCATCCGCCCCGGCCATCTGCGGCTCGCGCCCCGCACCGAGCGCTCCGTCGCGGTGCCGTGCCGGCTCGAACTGGCGGAATTGAGCGGCTCCGAAACCTACCTGCATCTGCACACGCAGCAAGGCGGGGTCGATCTGGTCGCGCAACTGCAAGGCGTGCATCAGATCGATCTCGGCACGCAGCTCGACGTATACATCGACCCCGACGAACTGTTCGTGTTCGGCGCGGACGCGACGCTGCTGTCCGGCCCGGAGGCGGCTCATGGCGCGCATTGAGTTCCAGAATCTCGCGCACGCGTACGCCCCCAACCCCGCGACGCTCGACGACTACGCGTTGCAGCCGATGACCATGGTCTGGGAAGACGGCGGCGCGTATGCGTTGCTCGGGCCGTCCGGTTGCGGCAAGTCCACGCTGCTGAACATCGTATCGGGCCTCGTCAGGCCGTCGGAGGGCAGGGTGCTGTTCGACGGACGGGACATCACCGGCTTGAGCCCGCGCGAACGCAACATCGCGCAGGTGTTCCAGTTCCCGGTGATCTACGACACGATGAGCGTGTTCGACAACCTTGCGTTCCCCTTGCGCAACCGCAGGATGGCGGCGCGCGACGTCGAGCGCCGCGTGCACGAGGTCGCGGAGATTCTCGACATGACGCGGGAGTTGCCGCGCAAGGCGAACAATCTGTCGGCGGACGCGAAGCAGAAAATTTCGCTGGGGCGCGGGCTCGTGCGCAAGGACGTCGCCGCGATTCTGTTCGACGAACCCTTGACGGTGATCGATCCGCATATGAAGTGGATCTTGCGTCGGCAGTTGAAGAAGATCCATCAGCAACTGAAGCTGACGCTGATCTACGTGACGCACGATCAGGTCGAAGCGCTGACCTTCGCCGACGAAGTGATCGTGATGACGAACGGCCGCGTCGTGCAGAAGGGCGGCCCGGACGCGCTGTTTTTGCGGCCCGATCATGCGTTCGTCGGCTTTTTCATCGGCAGTCCGGGGATGAATCTCTGCCCGGTCGATCTGGACGCCGACGGCATCAGGATCGGCACGCAGCACTTGCGGCTCGACGCGCACACGCTCGACACGCTGAAGCACGCGAGCGGCACGCTGACGCTCGGGATTCGCCCGGAGTTCGTGCGCGTGGTGAGCGACGGCGAGCCCGGTGCGGTGCAGGCAAATGTCTTGCGCGTGCAGCAGCTCGGTAATTACCAGCTGGTCACCGCGCAATGCGACGGCCACACCTTTCGCGCCAAGCTCGAACCGCATCTGCGGGTTGGCGAGGGGGCGGTCTGGTTGAAGCTCGCTGCGGCGGAAACGGTGTTCTTCAGCAACGACGAAAGGATCGTGCGATGAACAAGCCCGTCAACCAGAAGGCCTGGCTGCTGGTCATACCGGTGTTCATCTGCGTCGCCTTTTCGGCGATCCTGCCGCTGATGACGGTGGTCAACTATTCGGTGCAGGACATCATCAGCCCGACGCAGCATGTGTTCGTCGGCACCGAGTGGTTTCGCGCGATCATCAACGACGCCGATCTGCGCGGCGCGCTCGGGCGGCAGATCATTTTTTCCGCGTGCGTGCTGCTGTTTGAAATCCCGCTCGGCGTCGGCCTCGCGCTGGCGATGCCCGCGTCCGGATGGCGCGCGTCGGCGTCGCTGGTCGTGCTCGCCATGCCGCTGCTGATTCCATGGAACGTGGTCGGCACGATCTGGCAGATTTTCGGGCGGCCGGATATCGGTCTGCTCGGTTATGCGCTCAATCGCGTGGGCATCGACTACAACTACACGGCGAGTCCCGCCGCCGCGTGGATCACGGTGCTCGTGATGGACATCTGGCACTGGACGCCGCTCGTCGCATTGCTCTGCTATGCGGGCTTGCGCGCGATTCCCGACGCGTTCTATCAGGCCGCCGAAATCGACGGCGCGAGCCGCTTCGCCGTGTTCCGTTACATCGAGCTGCCGAAGATGCGCGGAGTGCTGATGATCGCCGTGCTGCTGCGCTTCATGGACAGCTTCATGATCTACACCGAGCCGTTCGTGCTGACGGGCGGCGGCCCGGGCGACTCGACTACGTTCCTCTCGCAATATCTGACGCAAAAAGCGGTCGGCCAGTTCGATCTCGGACCGGCGGCGGCGTTCTCGCTGATCTACTTCCTGATCATCCTGTTGCTGTGCTTCATTCTCTACAACTGGATGGAACGCGTCGGCAAGGGCGGCCCGGCAAGCGGGGGAGACGAATATGGGCAATAACCGCTGGATGCGCATCGTCGTGCTGACGGTGTACATCCTGTTCGCACTGGTCCCGCTCTACTGGATGCTGTCGATCTCGCTGCGCACGAACGAAGAGACGATGTCGGCGTTCGCCGTCTGGCCGCACCATGTGACCTTCGACAACTACAAGGTCATCTTCACCGACCCGTCCTGGTACTGGGGGTACATCAATTCGATCATCTACGTGTTGATGAACACGGTGATGTCGGTGCTTGTCGCGCTGCCCGCGGCGTACGCGTTTTCGCGCTATCGCTTTCTCGGCGACAAGCACATGTTCTTCTGGCTGCTCACGAACCGCATGACGCCGCCCGCTGTGTTCCTGTTGCCGTTTTTCCAGCTCTATTCGAGCGTCGGTCTGATGGACACGTATATCGCGGTCGCGCTCGCGCACATGCTGTTCAACGTGCCGCTCGCGGTGTGGATTCTCGAAGGCTTCATGTCGGGCGTGCCGCGTGAAATCGACGAAACCGCGTACATCGACGGCTACACGTTCCCCGCCTTCTTCGTGAAGATCTTTCTGCCGCTGATCAAGTCGGGTGTCGGCGTTACGGCGTTTTTCTGCTTCATGTTCAGCTGGGTCGAACTGCTGCTCGCGCGCACCCTCACGACGGTCAACGCGAAGCCGATTGCCGCGGTGATGACGCGCACGGTGTCGGCGGCGGGGATGGATTGGGGCGTGCTGTCGGCGGCGGGCGTGCTGACCATCGTGCCGGGCGCGCTCGTCATCTACTTCGTGCGCAATTACATCGCGAAGGGCTTTGCGATGGGGAGAGTCTGATGCTCACGTGGATGTATTGGACCCCCGAGGTGGCGGTCTTTTTCGGCTGCATCGTGCTGATGCTGGCGGGCATGACCGTGTGGGAAATCCGCTCGCCGACCATCGAACGAAAAGGCTTCCTGCCGATTTCCACCACGCGTGGCGACCGGCTTTTCATCGGACTGCTGATTGCCGCGTACGTCAATCTCGCGTGGATCGGCATCAGCGCGGAAAACGCGAATGCGTGGCCGGGCTTCGCGGTGTCGATGCTCGTGCTGCTCATCGTCATGTGGAAGGGTTGAACGGCGTTGCGTTCCGAAGACTTGCGTATCTGGACAGACCGGTTCCGTTGATGCCCCGGGCGGACGCCGGCAGTTGATGCAAGGGGTGCTCAGAGACTGGAGACAGCCATGCAACAGAGGAGACGGATCGTCACGCTCGCCGTGGCAGGCGTCGTCGCGACAGGCTTTACGGGCCATGCGGCGATGGCCGGCACGGCGGAGGCGCAGAAGTGGGTGGACAGCGAGTTCCAGCCGAGCACGCTGTCGAAGCAGCAGCAGATGGACGAGATGAAGTGGTTCATCGACACCGGGGCGAAGCTGAAGGCGGCGGGCGTGAAGGAGGTGCATGTGGTGTCCGAAACGCTCGACACGCACATGTATGAATCGAAAACGCTCGCCAAGGCGTTCACCGAGATCACGGGCATTCCGGTCAAGCACGACATCATCCAGGAGGGCGACGTCGTCGAGAAATTGCAGACCTCGATGCAATCCGGCCAGAGCATCTACGACGGCTGGATTTCGGACTCCGATCTGATCGGCACGCACTACCGCTATGGCGTGATCATGCCGCTGTCCGACTACATGGCCGGCGAAGGCAAGCAGTACACCAACCCCGGGCTCGACGTAAAGGACTTCATCGGCACGAGTTTCACGACCGCGCCGGATAAGAAGCTCTATCAGCTGCCCGACCAGCAGTTCGCCAACCTCTACTGGTTCCGCGCCGACTGGTTCGCGCGCAAGGACCTGCAGGACAAGTTCAAGGCGAAGTACGGCTACGATCTCGGCGTGCCGGTGAACTGGTCCGCATATGAGGACATCGCCGAGTTCTTCACCAACGACGTCAAGAATATCGACGGCGAGAAGGTCTACGGCCATATGGACTACGGCAAGAAAGACCCGTCGCTGGGATGGCGCTTTACCGACGCGTGGCTGTCGATGGCGGGCGAAGCCGACAAGGGCATCCCGAACGGCATGCCGGTCGACGAGTGGGGCATTCGCGTCACGCCCGACGGTTGCCATGCGGTCGGCGCGTCGGTCAGCCGAGGCGGCGGCACGAACAGTCCGGCGGCGGTCTTCGCGACCACCAAGTACATCGACTGGCTGAAGAAATACGCACCGCCCGAAGCATCGGGGATGACCTTCAACGAAGCGGGGCCGGTGCCAGCGCAAGGCCGCATCGCGCAGCAGATCTTCTGGTACAGCGCATTCACCGCGTCGATGCTCAAGCCCGGCAACGTGACCAACCCCGACGGCACGCCGAAGTGGCGGATGGCGCCGTCTCCGCACGGTCCGTACTGGAAGGACGGCATGCAGAACGGCTACCAGGACGTCGGCTCGTGGACGTTCTTCAAGTCGACGCCACCGAACCAGCGTGCGGCCGCATGGCTCTACGCGCAGTTCGTCACGTCCAAAACCGTATCGCTGAAGAAGTCGATCGTCGGGCTCACGTTCATTCGCGATTCCGACATTCATAGCGAGTTTTTCACGAAGAACGCGGACAAGTACGGCGGCCTGATCGAGTTCTATCGCAGCCCGGCGCGCGTCGCGTGGACGCCGACCGGCAACAACGTGCCCGACTATCCGAAGATGGCGCAGCTCTGGTGGAAGAACGTCGCGACGGCCGTGGCCGGGGAAAAGACCCCGCAGGCCGCGATGGACAATCTGGCGAAGGAAATGGACCAGGTGCTGGCCCGCTTGCAGCGCGCGGGAATGAAAGTGTGCGCGCCGGAGTTGAATGCTGAAAGCGATCCGGCAAAATGGTTGTCGGATCAGCACGCGCCCTGGAAGAAGCTCGGCAACGAGAAGCCGAAGGGCGAAACGGTCAAGTACGACCAGTTGCTGACGGCGTGGAGGCAGGGGAAGGTGCGCTAGGGCGCTGCTGCGCGATCGTATGAGAGCGTGTGGGCGGGCGGCCGGGGCAGGCCGCCCGTTTTATTTCACGCAATGCGCACGCGTGTTACGCGCGTCGTCTAGAAGCGATTGATCATGCCGAACTGCACGCCTCGCACGCTGGCGCCGGGCCACGAAGGTGTGAGCCCGGTGACGTTCACGCCCTTGAGCGTGAATTCGGCGTCGCCGTGATTTCTCAGCCAGCCCGCGCTCGCATAGAGCAGCACGCGTTTCGAGAGATCGTATTCACAGGCGGCGCTGAACTGGTCGGCATTGTTGTCGCCGCCCGAGCGGTCACGCAGATACGTGTAGCCGAGCGACGCGCGAAAGCGTCCGTTGATCGCGTAACGCGCCGACACCGATGCGCCGTCGTTGTGATAGCGCGGCGTGCCGCCATCGCCATTGAAGAACGACAGGAAGCCGGTGAGCGGCCCATACACGTACGAGACGCCGCCGAGATTGGCGCGCAACGCGCCGTCGCCGTGTGTCTGCTGGTGCGCATAGGAAATGCGAAATGGACCGTTGTGCCACTCGACCGTCTCGATGTGGCCGGCGAGGCCGTTGCCGTCGCCGTCGGCGGGGTCGCGCAGGGCGGCCATCAGCGTCGTCGAGAAGCCGTGGAATTCCGGCGAAAGATAGGTGATCGCGTTGCTCTCGTACGGCGTGATCTTCGACAGATTGTCGAGCCCCGAGGCGATCGTGCCGGCGCCGAATGCGTCGAGCTGTCCTTTGAACGGGATGTAGATCGGCGAATACTGACGGCCCACCCGCACGGTGCCATAGCGCGTGGACGCGCCGATCCATGCCTGGCGATTGAACATCGTGTCGGCGACGGCAAGCGAGCCGTTGCCCGAATTGAAGCCGTTCTCCAGGTCGAACAGGATTTTGACGCCGTTGCCAATGTCTTGCGCGCCGCGCAGGCCGAAGCGCGAGCCACGATAGGCGCCGGAGTCCATGCGTGCGACGTAGCCCGCGCCGGGGTTGGTGATTTCGATGCTGGTGTCGAGCGCGCCGTAGAGGGTGACGGAGCTCTGGGCGTGCGCCGTCACGGCGTGCGCGGCGAACACGGCCAGCGCCGCCGAGGTACGCCGCGCACGCCGGCCGAACGCTCGCGGTGACCCGCGTGAGGCGTCATGGCACTGAGGTAGCGCGAGGGGTGAATGTTTCATAAGGGAAAAGAGAATACCGCACGCTGTGCGCCACGGGGGCACGAGAAGCTCGAATGAAAACGGCATGCCCGGCGCGAAGCTGCGTCGGCGGCATGCCGTTGCGGAGGTGCGTACGCTGACGCCGTACAGAGCCCCGCTGAAGCGCGGACGAATATACCGCGCTTCAGGTACTCGCGTCGCGCGTTATTGCGGCAGCGCGTAGGCGATCACGTAATCGCCGCGATCCGGCGACTGACGCGCGCCGCCCGCCGAGATCACGATGTATTGGCGGCCGTTGAGCTCGTAGCTCATCGGCGTGCCCTGGCTACCCACCGGCAGGCGGGCTTTCCAGACTTCCTTGCCGGTCGAGCTGTCGAACGCGCGCAGGTAGTAGTCCTGGGTGGCCGCGAAGAACACGAGACCCCCGCCGGTGCTGAGCGAGCCGCCGATGGTCGGCATCCCGATCGGCGTCGGCATGTGCATCTGCACGCCCGCGAGGCGCGTGTCGCGCACCGTGCCGAGCGGCACTTGCCACGCGACGCTGCGCGTCTTCAGGTCGATGGCCGTCAGGCTGCCGAAAGGCGGCTTCTGGCAAGGAATGCCGAGCGGCGAGAAGAAGCGGTCCTTGGTGACCGAATACGGCGTGCCGCCGAGCGGCACCGCGCCCATGCCGGCGTTCACGGCTTCATTGCCGTTCGATTCGCCGCCGCGACGCGCTTCCTTGACGAGACGCACCCACAGGCCGAGGCGCATGTCGTTCACGAAGATCATGTCCGCGTCCGGGTCGTACGACAGGCCGCCCCAGTTCATCCCGCCGAGCGAGCCGGGGAAGCTCAGCGACGTGTCGGTATCCGGCGCGGTGAACTGACCGTCATAGCGCATGCCGTGGAAAATGATCCGGCACATCATCTGGTCGACCGGGGTCATCCCCCACATGTCCGAGCCCTTCAGCACTTGCGCGCCGATCTGCGGCATGCCGACCGACACCGGCTGGGTCTTCGAGTAGGGCTCGCCCGGGATCGTCGCGGTCTTTACCGGCTGCTCGATCACTTTGGTGAGCGGCTTGCCGGTCAGACGGTCGAGCACGAAAAGTTGGCCCATCTTCGTGCCGACCACCAGCGCCGGCACCTTCTTGCCGTCGACCGGGAAGTCGACGAGCGTCGGCTGCATCGGCACGTCGTAGTCCCACAGATCGTGGTGGACGGTCTGGTAGTGCCACTTTTCGGCGCCCGTCGTCGCGTCGAGCGCGAGAATCGACGCACCGTAGGACTCGTCGAGTTGCGTGCGCTTTGCGCCCCACAGATCGATCGCCGCATTGCCCACCGGCATGTACACCGTGTTCGAGGCCGCGTCGTAGGACATCGGCGCCCACACGTTCGGCGTCGAGCGCGTGAAGGTCTTGCCGGCTGACGGCGCCTGCTTGTCCTTCGGATTGCCCGGGTCGAACGCCCACTTCATCTTGCCCGTGATCACGTCGAAGCCGCGGATCACGCCGCCGGGCATGTCGAGTGCCACGTTGTCGGCGACGCGTCCGCCGACCACGATGGTCGTGCCCGCGACGGTCGGCGGCGAGGTCAGTTCGTAGAGCGGGTCGGTCGCATCGCCGAGCCCGGCCTTCAGGTTGATCACGCCGTTCTCGCCGAAGTCCGCGCAGAGCTTGCCGGTGTCGGCGTCGAGTGCGACCAGCTTTGCGTCGATCGTATTCATGAAGATGCGGCGACGGCAGGCGGCCTGACCGGCCGGCAGCGCAACGGGCGTGACGGGCGTCGAACCGCTTACGCCCGGCTGCTGCACGGGCTTCGTCGTATCGAAGTACGCGAGGCCGCGGCAGCGCACCCAGACAGTCGTCTTGCTCGGAAACTCATGGCGCCATTTTTCGTGACCGTTCGCGGCGTCGAGCGCGATCACCGTGTTGTGCGGCGAGCAGACGAACAGCGTGTCGCCGATCTGCAGCGGCGTTTCCTGGTCTTCCGCGCCGCCGCCGGTCGGGCTGAGCGGCACGTCGCCGGTGTGATAAGTCCACGCGACCTGGAGGTTCTTCACGCTGTCGCGATTGATCTGCGGGAAGCCCACGAAACGGTCGCCGCCCGCCGAGTGTCCGTATGCGGACCAGTCGCCGGTGCCGGGATGGTTTCTTGAGAGGCCGGCGTCCGACTCGGTGCCGAAAGTACCGTGCGGAATGAACATGCCGTACACGAACAGCGCGTTACACGCGAGCAGCACGAGGCCGACGGCCCACGCGGCACCCTTCGCGGGGGTCTTGCCCTCGAGGCGGCGCAGGACCGGATAGACCGGCGCGAGCAGCATGGCGATCATCGAGAACATGAAGATGCGCGCTTGCAGCGGCCAGAAGTCGATGCCGCTTTCCCAAACGGCCCACAGCGCGGTCGCGACGAGGGCGATGATGAAGAGCACGTAGGCGTTCGAGCGGCGTCGCGCGAGCTGAATGCCCGTCGCGCTGATGGCGAGGCCCATCAACAGGTAATACCACGAGCCGCCGCGGGCGATGAGCATGCCGCCGCCGATCACGAAAAAGAGGCCGAGCAGAAGGCACAGCGCACCCACGACGGACAGACCGGCGCGAGCGGCAGTCGATGGTGGCTTAGTTTGAGTTTGCTTGGACATTGCTTGTCTTCATAGGTACGCGAAATTGGGCCCATGCATACGGGCCGCCAGAAGCGGGCGGCGTGCATGTGCCGGGTCGTGAAGCCGGCGCGCGCTGGCTCCGGCAGTGGTGAATCGGCTCGGGTGAAAAGCCCGTCAAGGCTTTCGCCGTGGTCTTACGCTGCGTTATCGCGCTGTCTGCGCCCGCATGCCGGCACCGGCACGAGGCGGCCGAGCGCCTTCGATTTCGCAGATGCCCTGGGCGTATTGCGTTGGGCACGAAGCAGAAGGGCTGGGCGCAATGGATATCCGGAACGGGGCGCATGCGCGCGGCATTCGCGGCCGGGTGGCGCCTGGCGAGGCTCTCGGCAGCGCAGTGCTTAAATTTAAGAACTAACTAGTCCGTACATTTTAATACAAATGCCTGGTTTGCGTCCGTAGGCCGGCCTTTTCGAATCTTTGGGGGCATGTAGATGGCTTGATTTTTCTTTGGCGGAAATGCCTGCACGGATTGGTCGGTAATCCCATCTGATATTAACGATCTAGTTAGCCCACGATCGGGGCGGATGTCGTGCCGGTCCGGTGAAAGTCTTGGCAAACTGGGTTTTCGCGTGCAGGGCGCACGCCTCGCGGTCGAACCCGACTGAGCCGGATATGATCGCGATTCCCCACGAACGTAACGCCAAGGAGAGCACCTTGCAGGAAAGTCGTCTTCGTCTCTACGCCGATACCGAGTTTGCCAGCCCTTACGCGATGTCGGTCTTTGTGACCCTTCACGAGAAACAATTGCCGTTTGACCTGTCGACCGTGGATCTCGGCAGTCACGCGAATCATGAAGCGAGCTATGCGGCCCGGTCTGTGACACAGCGCGTACCGACGCTTGTGCATGGGGACTTCGCTTTGTCGGAGTCGTCGGCGATCAGCGAATATCTCGACGAGGCATTTTCAGAAACGCTCGTCTACCCACAGGACAGGTTTCTTCGGGCAAGGGCGCGCCAGATGCAAGCCTGGCTCCGGAGCGATCTGATGCCGATCCGGCAGGAGCGTTCGACGCAGGTGGTGTTCTACGGTCAGACAGGAGCGCGGCTCACCTCCGCGGCCCAAGCGGCGGCGCGGAAGTTGTTTTCCGCAGCCGAGGCTTTGCTCGCTGAAGACGCCCACAATCTCTTCGGAAATTGGTGCATCGCCGATACGGACCTCGCGTTGATGCTGAACCGCCTCATCATGCACGGCGATCAGGTGCCGGCGAGGTTAGTGGACTACGCTGCGCGTCAGTGGGAGAGGCCTGCCGTGCAGCGGTGGATTGAGCTGGAACGTCCGCCGCTCTGAATCGGCGGGGCTGGGCTGGATGCGGACCTTGCCGGGCTGGTCTCAATCCAGCCGTTCGGCTCAGAGCCATACCCATCCCTGGATGCGCTATCTCGCGGCCCGACGCGCGAATTGGTTGCATCGCCACGTCGTCATTCTGATTGGCGTAATCACAATCTCCAGTAACATTGCGCCATGCACAATCACCTCGTCGTCGCGCTGGCTTATGACCGGCTCTGCACCTTCGAATTCGGCTGCGTGACCGAACTGTTCGCGCTCGAACGTCCCGAGCTCGGCGTCGACTGGTATCGCTTCGCGGTGTGCGCGGGCGAAGCCGGTCCGATCCGCGCGGCGGGCGGCATCACGATCGCCGCGCCATACACGCTCAAGCTGCTGGAGCGTGCCGACACCATCGTCATTCCCGGCTGGCGCGACGCAGACGAAGTGCCGCCCGCACCGCTTCTGAAAAAGATTCGCGCCGCCTATGAGCGAGGCGCACGTCTGTGTTCGATCTGTTCCGGCGTGTTCGTGCTGGCGGCCGCGGGCGTGCTCGACGGCAAGACCGTCACGACCCACTGGCGCTACGCCGACAAATTGCAGCAGCGTTACCCGCACTTGAGCGTGCGGCCCGATGCGCTCTATATCGACGAAGGCCGGATCATCACGTCGGCAGGATCGGCGGCGGGGCTCGACATGTTGTTGCACCTGGTGCGGCGCGATCATGGCGGCGCGGTGGCGAATCGGGTCGCGCAACGGCTCGTGGTGCCTCCGCATCGCGAGGGCGGGCAGGCGCAGTTCGTGCCGCGCCCGATGCCGCAGGACGAGAGCGGGCGGCTGGCGAAACTGATGGACTGGGTGCGCGCGCATCCGGCCGAGCCGCACACGCTGGGTTCGCTCGCCGAACGCGCCGTGATGAGCCCGCGCACGCTGCAGCGGCAATTTCGCGACGCGACCGGCATGGCGCTCTTCGAGTGGGTGGTGCGGGAACGGGTCGCGATGGCGCGCGAGTTGCTCGAAGCACAGGCTTCGTGGCCGATGGCGCGCGTCGCGCAAGTCGCGGGTTTCGGGTCGGAAGAATCACTACGGCGTCATTTTCGGCGCGTCGCGCTGACGAGTCCGGCGGCGTATCGCAAGAAGTTCGGCACGCAGGAGCGTGCCTGAAAAACGCGCTTACGTCGTGTGCGACAGACGGCGGGTATTGGCGATCATTCAATAAGCAATGTAGGGGAGCAGGCGCGCGTTCGCAACATTGGCGCTCGATGCGCGCTGCTCGGCGGTAGCTTGCCGACGCCCCCCGTTCCGTCGCGCGTCCGCCGCGAACTGCTGCTTCCCCGCTCGCGGCTGCAATGCGAACCGGCGCTGCTCGGCGTGGCGCGTTGTCGACATATCGACGCGACGCAATCGCCATGCGCGCGGCCTGGAGCGCGGCGCGCCACGGTTTTCCGGTCCGTCGCATACAAGGCCGGCGACTGGCGGCGTCCGGACGGATTCGCGCGGGCGCCGATTTTCTGTCAGCATCACGGCCAGTGGCCGCGCCGGTGCGTATCGTGGGAGTCATGCATATGCCGGGCGCAAAACATGTGTTCGAAGCGCCACATCCGCAACATCGAAACGGAAAGCCGAAACACATGATTCCCATCCTATCCTCTTGCTCATGAACGTCAGAACCGTGTTCGCCGTGGCTATGCTTGCCGTTCTGGAGGCGGCTGCCGTGCTTACGCCGGCGTTCGCCGTGGCGCAGACGCAGCAGGCCGATTCGCGTGCCGATCTGTATCGACGCAATCTGCTGGCAGGCAAGGACATCGCGTGCCGCACGAATGCTTCGTGCGCGGCGCTCGGCGTGGCCGCGCTCGAAGCGGGGCGCATCGAGGACGCGCAGACGCTCGTCGCAATGGAAGCCTCGCTCGCCGAGGCCGCCGCGATGCGCGCCGCCGAGGAGAACTCGCCGAAGGCAACCAGTTCGGCGCGCTCGCGTGTGGCGATGGCCCTGGTCCATCAGGGCGACGTGCAGCAGAAGCTCGGCGCATACCCCGACGCGCGCGCCTACTACCGGAGCGCGGTGAGCCGCGGCGACGACTACCCGAGCGACGCGCTGCTCGGCCGCGCGGTGGCCGCGGCGCGTCAGCGTCTGGAAGCGGTTTCGAACAAAGCGGTGGTGACGGGCATACCGCCGCCCGGCGCGCGCTTTAGCCGCTACATGTTCTTCGGCGCCTGGAACAGCATCGACGTGAAGCCGGTGAAAGGGCGGCGCGGTGTCTACCGGATCGACGGCGATTTCGTCTATCCGACCGTGGGCCCGGACGGCGAGCCCAGTGCGAACATAGGCAGCATGTCGGCCTATGTGCGGTTCTTCGACGGCATGGCGCGCGTGCCGATGACCGAGGCCGGCGGCAACGGGCCGATCGACGCCACCGCAAAGATCGGCACGCTCGCGCCGTACGAGCAGCGTGGCGACAGGTGCCTGATCGAGTTCAGCCTGTCCGCGCCGGAAACGCTCGACGTGCGTACGCGCGGCTCGCCGACGGCATGCGGGTTCGGCTTCAACGTGAGTGCCGACGGGCGGTACTATCTGATGACGGGGCGGTAGCGCGACCGTGTAGGTGGCGCTTATCATGCGATGGTCGTGCGAGTGGGCGGCGGCGATCCGGCGTCTTTGCAAAATCGAGACCCAAGCCCGCGACGAGCACAACATGATCCATCCCACGCGGCGGCATGATTCGCGGCCCGGACATCGACCGTGCGCTGAATCCGCATCGAGGGCATGAAACCGGATGAAGCCGGTTTCCCTCCCGCCTCGCCGCAATGTGCCCAATGAACGGAACGCCCATGCCCGACATCGCGAAGATCATCGCCAGTTTCAACGCCGGGCGCGATCCCGAACGGCTCGCGATGAAATACAAAGCCATGCGCAGTTCGCCGTTCGTATTTTTGCGCGGCACCTGTCATCTGTTCTATGAGCGTCTGCCCCGCGAGAAGGTGCTCGACGATGCGCCGCCGGTCTGGATTTGCGGCGACATGCATCTGGAAAATTTCGGCAGCTACAAGGCCGACAATCGCCTGATCTACTTCGACAACAACGATTTCGACGAAGCCTGTCTCGCGCCCGCGCTTTACGAACTGGTGCGCCTGCTGACGAGCGTGCTGGTCGGCGCCGCCGATCTCATGCTCAGCCGTGCGCAGGCGCTGGCGCTCTGCCACACCGCGGTGGATGCCTACGGCGCGGCGCTCGCGGTGGGCAAGTCGCGCTGGATCGAGGCGGAGACCTCGGTCGGTATGGTGCGCGATCTGTTCGATGCACTGGGGAGCCGCACGCGCGTGGCGCATCTGGAGCGGCGCACGGTGCTCAAGGGCAAGACGCGTGTGTTAAAAGTGGACGGCAAGAAAGCACTGCCCGTGAGCGACGAACAGCGCGCGGCCGTCACGCAATTCATGCAGCGGTTCGCCGCGAGCGAGCCCAATCCCGACTTCTATCGCATCCTCGACGTGGCGCGGCGGATCGCCGGCACGGGCAGTCTCGGTGTGGACCGCTATGTGATTCTCGTCGAAGGCAAGGGCTCACCCAATGGCAACTATCTGATCGATCTGAAAGAGGCGCTGCCTTCGTCGGTCACGCCGCATCTGCACACGCCGCAGCCGCCGTGGCAGACCGAGGCGCAGCGCGTTGTCGAAGTGCAGCGGCGCAATCAGGCGGTCTCGCAGGCGTTCCTGCATGCGGTCGATTTCAATCAGCGTTCGTATGTGCTGCGCAGCCTGCAGCCGTCGGAAGACCGGGTCGCGTTGAGCGATTGGAACGGCAAACTGCCGCGGCTCGAGGCGGTGATCAACAGCATGGCCGAATTGAGCGCATGGGCGCATCTGCGCAGCGGCGGACGGCAGAAGTCGTCGATTGCCGACGAGCTGATTGTGTTCGGCAATCGTAAAGACTGGCAGTTGCCGCTGATCGATCTTGCGACGCGATGCGCGACGCAGGTTGGGGATGACTGGAAGGTGTATTGCGAGGCTTTCGATCGGGGCGGGTTTGAAGTAGGGGCAAGCGCTGAGGGGCATTGATGCGTTGGCATTCGGCGCACTACATCGCACATTCTTCCTGCGAGGTCAAAGGCACGGAAAAGCGGTCCGGCATTCAGCGATTTCCTCATGGGATCGCTGCCGGCTGCGACGGGTCGGACAATGCGCTTCACCGGCACGACCATGCAACGGCTCAAAGACGGCAAGACAGTCGAAGAGATCGGGCTGGACGATGGCTTGACCGCGCTGCAACAACTGGGACTCGTCAAGGCAGCGCGATCGAAGTCGCAGGGCATCCAATGTCCCAGCAGGCCGGGTACACCCCGGCCTGTTCTGTGGACATGGCGCCAGCCGCAGACGCAACGTGACGCCGATTTTCCGCGACACGCAAACGCCACAGAAAGCGTGGGTGCGTGTAGATTAGGAGTCTTGCAGTTTGCGACCCGCGAATGCCTTCGAATCGGTCGCCATCGGAGTCTGTCCTGAATTGCACAGGAGCCGGCATGAACACGAAGCACAGCAAGAAGGGTCATCTCGAAGCCGCGGCGTCACATCACGAGCAGGCCGCGCGACATCACCGCGAGGCGGCGCGTCATTTCGAGGACGGGCGGGACTTTGCCCACGCCGCACATCAGGCGATGATGGCGCACGGCCATACGTTGCACGCGATCGATCAGGCTCACGACGCAGGCGCGCATAACGCGAGTACGCCCGCGACAGTGCCGCCATCGAGCGGCACGAGCGTCAGTGGCGCGGACGTGGCAAAACATCATGCGGCCGCCGTGGAGCTTCACACGCAGGCGGCGCAGCATATGCGTCACGCCGTCAAGCTCTTCGATCAGGATCGTAGCGCAGTCTCTCACGACGCACAGCTAGCGCTCTCCCTTGCATTGCGCGCCTTGTCCCATGGCAACGAAGCGGCCAGGCTATTTGTCAAACTTTCTGTTAGTGGTGCTTCGTGAGTTAAGGCGGGTCGATTAGAGCCACTCACATTGCTTCGCAGAGTTGCGGAATTCGTTTCTGCCGCTTTTCGGAGCGTGCGGAAAGGTGAATCGCTTCTGCACGGCATGCGCACCGTACGGCATGACGGCGCGCGGATCTACGGTGATGCGCCGTGAAGATCCGCGCATTCATCACTACGTCGCAATGAAACGCCCGCTCGAGACTAGGCTTTTCGCTCCAGCAAGTCTGCCGCCTTGGACTTCGCGTGCGCGACGGCCTCTTGCGCGTCGAGGAATACACCGAGCTGCTCCCAGTGCTCTTCGGCCGCGTAAACACCTTTCATACTAAGTGCCCTTTGAACGCGCAATTGCGCTGCGTACTTGCCGTCTTCCAATGGCCGGGCAGTCGCTATGACCTTATGCGGAAGGTCGGATCTTTCTGGCTGAATCAACTCGACAGGACCGCCAGGTATGCCGATATTTTTCAACTCGTTCCTGGCTTTGCAGTCCGGGCAGTAGAAGTACCACCTCTCGTCCTCGTGGGTGGATCTGACTTGCCCACGCGCCAGCACGGCACGACATTCAACGTTTTCGCAGATGAACGGCATAGCAGTTTCCGGAGTTGTTTGAAAGAAATCCTAGCATGTCCGTCGACGGCCAACCATTAGCATGTTGCCGTGCCGGAGACTAAGGAAAACCCTCAAGCGCGAGTCGCCGAGCTCGTGTCGCGCGGCTGCGGGGTCGCAATGACGAACGCCCCGTGAGTCATTTCGCTTCCGCTCTGAGCGGGGGCAGTTCAGGCGCGTCGAGCCCTGCGAATGGATCTCGCCAGGCGGGGATCTCCATGAGCCGCGCATGCCAGGCTTCGACGCGCGAGAAATCGGCGAGCGGCAGGCCGGCGAGTTGGGCGAACGGGAGTACGCAGGCGACGCGAAAATCGGCGTAGGTGGGTTCGCCGCCGACGAGCCAATCCCTGTGCGCGAGATGCTGTTCCAGAATCACGGCCGAGGACGCGAACCGGCTCAGGCCAGCCTCGACGAGCTCGTGCTTGATCGGACCGAGGCCATAACGCTGTTTGGTCACTCGTTCGAAATGAACCTGATCGCAGGCGCGCACGAAATTCCAGTAGCCCCAGCTGATCCAGCGGATGAGATCCGGCATGGCGTCGCCTGTCGGCCAGAAGTCGGACCCGGCGAGGCGCGAGAGCCGGCAAGCGATCGCGTCCGCTTCCCACAGCGACGTTTCCCCCTCGACCAGAATGGGAAGACACTGGTTTGGATTGAGCTTGAGAAACTTCTCGCTCTCGCCTGGCGAAAAGGGGGAAGCGAATTCAAACTCGACCGGTGAGTTCAGATAGCGCGCCACGGCAACGGCGAGGCGCGGATTGTAGTTGCGGCTGAAATAGAGCTTCATTGGGCGGTTATTCATGAGGGATCGGTTCGACCTCTTGTTTTTTGAATGCCTGCTCGAAGACTAGTGACGATTCTACGCGCGCCAATGCAAAGGACAAGCGGGACAATGCGCGGTCGTTCTCCATTCGGCCTTGACTGCGTTTGCGCGGAAAACAAGGGTGGCTATTTTTGTCATGACGGGGGGCGCCTATTGAGAATCGGCACGCTTTCGAGCCGTTCATATCCCAATCTTGCGTGACCAATGCGCTCGTCGCGTGGATGGGTCGGCTTACTGAGTAACGAACTATCGCTCACATCTGATTCTGGCGCTGGCATGCTCGCAGGATCTGTTGAATCGCCAATTGACTTCTCACAGTCTGCAAATTCTCCAGGACGCACACGTGATACGACCTTTCCCGAGGCAATAACAGCGCGCCGTTTCTGTAAAGCGCTTCGCACGAGCGTCTGATCGCGTTCGCCGCTACGCTGCTTTGACTATCTCTCAGCGATTGCAGGATGCATCGATCATAGTCGGGATTGCCGATGCCTTGCGCCAGGACCGGGAGCGGCGATGTGAGCGTGAGCGAGACAAGCAGACAGGCGAGGGTGCGCATGGATTCTGGGCGAGACGCAGCGATTGAGACTTCGATCCTATCATGTTGTACCTCGATGCTCTTGATGCAATGGCCGGCTGAAACCGGGTCAAAACTGAGTGGCAGGATCATGCAGGCGATATGAAAAAATGCGGGAAGAAGCGCAAGCACTGTCGTCTCAACATCACCGCTTTATGCAATACGATTGAATCGGTAGTTCTCGAACTTTCTGCATTTGAAATGCTTTTGATCGAGACCACAAATGCGCCCAGTTTTTTTGCCGTTGCGCGGGTAGTCAGAGCCATCAGCCTGAACCCAAAGCCATGGAGCCAGAGGCGGTTCCCATCGAACCGTAAGCCATGCACAGCGTGCACCGCCCGAGTTCAGACGCGAGCGAACAGGCTTCTGACTCACATGAACCCAAACGCCACGACCGCTCCAGACAAACCCTGATTGCTGCAGTGAATCCGCCACTGCTATCGTTCGTTGGTCGGTGTGGAAGCGCTTCCACCCAAGCATTCACATGGGTTGAAGGACGGCTCCGTCACACCCGGTTCGACGACCTCAGCGCAGGAGAATCCATGGCAAACGACACATCCGCAGTACTGGATCCGGTCTCCCCCCATTCGCTCGCCGATCCTTTCACGCCGCCCGCGGACTCGTCGCTGTGGCGCAAGAACTTCCTGCTCGGCGCGGCCACCGCGGCGTATCAGATCGAAGGCGCGATCCATGAAGACGGCCGCCTGCCGTCGATCTGGGACACCTTCTCGGCGACGCCTGGCAAGGTGCTGGCCGGCGACACCGGCGCCGTCGCTTGCGATCACTACCATCGCTGGGAAGCGGACGTCGATCTGCTGGCGGGGCTCGGCCTCGAAGGCTACCGGTTGTCGATCGCATGGCCGCGCGTGATGGACGCGGCGGGCACGCCGAATCGCAAGGGCATCGACTTCTACAAGCGCCTGCTCGCGCGCCTGAAAGAGAAGGGCATCACGACCTTCGTCACGCTATATCACTGGGACTTGCCGCAGCATCTGGAAGATCGCGGCGGCTGGCTCAATCGCGACACCGCGTACCGTTTCGCCGACTACGCCGACCTGATGAGCCGCGAACTGGCCGGCTCGGTCGACGCATGGGGAACCCTCAACGAGCCGTGGTGCTCCGCGTATCTCGGCTACGGCAACGGCCATCATGCGCCGGGCCTCGCCAACGGCCGCTTCGCGACGCAGGCGATGCATCATCTGCTGCTCGCGCACGGTCTCGCCGTGCCGGTGCTGCGGGCCAACGATCCGCGTTCGCAAAAGGGCATCGTCGCCAACATCGGCCGCGGCACGGCCAATAGCGATAGCGCTGCCGACCAGCGCGCCGCGCATCTGTTCGAAGTCCAGCACAACGCGTGGGTTCTCGACCCGCTGCTCAAGGGCGAATATCCGCAGGACCTGTTCGAATTGTGGCCGGGCACGGAACCGCTCGTGCTCGACGGCGACATGAAAACGATTTCCGCGCCACTCGACTTCCTCGGCATCAACTATTATTTCCGCACGAACGTCGCGAGCGACGGCGCGCACGGTTTCAAGGAAGTGCCGCTCGAAGGCGTGGAGCGCACGCAGATGGGCTGGGAGGTGCACCCCGACGGTTTGCGCGACCTGCTGACCGGTTTCAAGGACACTTACGCCAACCTGCCGCCGATCTACATCACGGAAAACGGCATGGCCTCGGACGATCAGCTGAGCGATGGCAAGGTGGACGACAGCCAGCGCATCTCCTTCCTGAAGCGCCATCTCGCCGCGGTCGACGAGGCGATCACGGCGGGGGTGGAGATTCGCGGCTATTTCCTCTGGTCGCTGATGGACAACTTCGAGTGGGCGTTCGGCTACGAGCGGCGCTTCGGCATCGTGCATGTCGATTACGCGACGCAGAAGCGCACGCTCAAACGCAGCGCGGAGCTGGTCGCGAAGTTTTTGAAGGAGCGCGGAGCAAGGACGTAACGATTGACGGAGCAGCAGATAAAGCTGGTTGGCATGTCGACTTGAAACACGGGCGCAAAGCCTGAAGGAGACGGAATGAACAGCAAAAAAATGGTCTTGCGAGGCGTAGTTGCGGCACTGGCGTTGTATGGCGTCGTCGCGCAGGCGGAGCCTCTGAAGGCCAACGTGATTCACTGGTGGACCTCGGGCGGCGAATCGGCCGCGATTCGCCAGTTCGCCGATGCGTATAACAAGGCCGGCGGCCAGTGGGTCGACAACGCGGTCGCGGGCGCCGATCAGGCGCGCTCCACGGCGATCAACCGGATCGTCGGCGGCGATCCGCCCACGGCCGCGCAATTCAATACGTCCAAGCAGTTTCACGACCTGATCGATCAGGGCCTGCTGAACAACGTCGACGATGTCGCCGCGAAGGAGAACTGGAACACCGTGTTCCCATCGTCGATCCTCGACAGCATCAAGGTGAAGGGCCATTACTATGCGGCACCCGTCGACATCCACATGCCGGCGTGGTTCTTCTACTCGAAGCCGGTGTTCCAGAAGGCCGGCATCACCGCCGAGCCGGAGACCTATGACGAGTTCATCGCCGATCTCGGCAAGCTGAAGGCCGCGGGCGTGATTCCGCTCGCGCTCGGCGGCCAGCCGTGGCAGGAAAAGATCACGTTCGACGCGGTGCTCGCGGACGTGGGCGGTCCCGATCTTTACTTGAAGGTGTATCGCGATCGCGACCAGAAGGCGGTGAATTCGGATGCGTTCAAGAAGGTGCTGGCGTCGTTCAAGCGTCTGCACGATTTCGTCGATCCGGGCTCGCCCAACCGCAACTGGAACGACGCGACCGCGCTCGTGATCTCCGGCAAGGCGGGGGTGCAGATCATGGGCGACTGGGCCAAGGGCGAATTCTCGGCGGCCAATCAGAGCGCGGGCAAGGACTTCGGCTGCTTCCCCGGCTTCGGTCCGCATTCGCCGTATCTGGTCGCGGGCGACGTGTTCGTCTTCCCTAAGACGGACAACCCTTCCGCGATCAAGGCGCAGAATCTGCTCGCCACGGTGATGACCTCACCGTCCGCGCAGGTCGCGTTCAGCGCGAAGAAGGGCTCTATTCCGATTCGTCCCGATGTGGATGCCGCGAGTCTCGACATCTGCGCGAAGGAGGGCATTGCGATCATGAAGGATAAGTCGCGGCAGTTGCCGAATCCGGAAATGCTGCTCTCGCCCGACACGCAGGGTGCGCTGATCGACGTCGTCACCAACTTCTGGAACAAGAACCAGTCGGTCGACGACGCGCAGAAAGCGTTTGCCAGCGCGTTGAAGAGCTAGGCGGGCGGCGATGCACGCGCTCAAGCTGCCGGCCACCGGCTCCGGCGACCGGCCCCGCAACGGGCCTCGCCGCAGGCCGCGTCACAAGCCGCTGAAGAAGCGGTTTTCCATCGCGGCGTGGCTCGCGCTGCTGCCGATGATCCTGACCGTCGTGTTCGCGTATCTCGGCACGATGGTCTGGACCGCGCGTGTGTCGCTCAGCAATTCGCGCACGTTTCCTTCCGATACCTTCGTGGGCTTCACGCAATACGTGCGGCTTTTTCATAACGACCGCTGGCTGCAGTCGCTGCAGAACATCGTGATCTATGGCGTGTGCTTCATCGTCGCGTGCATGGTGATCGGGCTGCTGCTGGCGATCTTCATCGATCAGCGCGTGGTCGCGGAAGGCGCATTGCGCACGGTGTTTCTCTATCCGTACGCGATGTCGTTCGTCGCGACCGGGCTCGTGTGGCAATGGATTCTCAATCCGGAGCTCGGCGCGCAGGCCGTACTGCACAAGCTCGGCTTCGCGCACGCGCGCTTTGACTGGATCGTCGATCAGGACTGGGTGATCTACACGATCGTCATCGCGACGGTGTGGCAGGCCTCGGGTCTGGTGATGGCGCTGCTGCTCGCGGGCTTGCGCGGCATCGACGATGAACTGTGGAAAGCCGCGCGCATCGACGGCATTCCGCGCTGGCGCGTATATGCGAGCATCGTCGTGCCGATGCTCGGGCCGTCGATCTCCACCGCGTTCGTGCTGCTGTTCGTGATGGTCGTCAAACTCTACGATGCGGTGGTCGCGATGACCCAGGGCGGCCCCGGCACTGCGAGCGAAGTGCCGGCCAAGTTCATCATGGACTATCTGTTCGGGCGCGCCAATATCGGTCTCGCATCGGCCGCTTCGATCGTCTTGCTGGCGACGGTGCTCGCGATTCTCGCGCCGTTCTTCTATGCCCGCAGCCGCGCGGCGCTGCGCAAGGAGGTGTGATGAACACGCTCAGTCCGCCGCTGAAAAGCGGCACGCCGAGCCGCGCGCACAAACGGCGGCGCACGGCATTCACGCCCGCGCGTCTTGGCGTCTACGCGTTTCTGCTGAGCGCGGCGCTGTTCTTCCTGCTGCCGCTCTACGTGATGCTTGTCACCTCGGTCAAGCCGATGAGCGAGATCCGGCTCGGCAATCTGCTGGCGTTCCCGGCGCATTTCACCCTCGACGCATGGAGCGCCGCGTGGCAGTCCGCGTGTACCGGGCTCGATTGCGACGGCATCCGGGTCGGCTTCTGGAACTCGGTGCGCATCGTCGTGCCGAGCACGGTGCTGTCGATCGCGATCGGCGCGGTGAACGGCTATGCGCTGTCGTTCTGGCGGCCGCGCGGCGCGGGCCTGCTGTTCGGCGTGCTGCTGATGGGCGCGTTCATTCCGGTGCAGGTGATGGTCTATCCGCTCGTGCGCGTGCTGGCGAGCGTGCATCTGTTCAGCTCGCTGCCGGGCATCGTCGTGATTCACACGATCTTCGGCATGCCGGTGATGACGCTGCTGTTCCGCAACTACTACGTGTCGATTCCGCAGGAGCTGTTCAAGGCGGCGCGCATCGACGGCGGCGGCTTCTGGCGCATCTTCGTCCAACTGATGCTGCCGATGTCCACGCCGATCATCGTGGTCGCGGTCATCATGCAGGTGACGGGCATCTGGAACGACTTCATTCTCGGTCTCGTGTTCGCGGGCACCAAAAACCTGCCGATGACGGTGCAGTTGAACAACATCATCAATACGACGACCGGCGAGCGCCTCTATAACGTCAACATGGCGGCGACCATTCTGACGTCGATGGTGCCGCTCGCGGTCTACTTCATTTCGGGTCGCTGGTTCGTGCGCGGCATTGCGTCGGGCGCGGTCAAGGGATAGGGCAAGGGCATGACAAACGCGGCTGATGTGAGCAATGCGGTAGGCAATGCGCTGGGCAGTCCGTTGGGGAATGTGGCAACCGGCGCGGGCGCCGACGCGGCAAGCGTGCCCGGCGTCGCGGACGCGGCGGGCCTCACGAACCCGGCCAACGTCGCGGTGCGCGATCTGACCATTCGCCTCGGCGCGAACACCGTGATCGAGAATCTCGATCTCGACGTGCGCGCCGGCGAGTTCGTCGTGCTGCTCGGCCCCTCGGGCTGCGGCAAGTCCACCTTGCTGCATAGCATTGCCGGGCTGATCGACGTGAGCGACGGCAGCATCGAGATCGCGGGCGTTGACATGACCTGCGCCGATCCGAAGGACCGCCGCATCGCGCTGGTGTTCCAGTCGTATGCGCTGTATCCGACCATGAGCGTCGAGCGCAATCTGTCGTTCGCGCTGCGCATCAACGGCACGCCGAAGGCGGAGATCGCGCGGCGCGTGGCGCTCGCCTCCGAGATGCTGCAACTCGGCCCGCTGCTCAAGCGCAAACCGGCGCAACTCTCGGGCGGGCAACGGCAGCGCGTGGCGATCGGCCGCGCGATCGTGCGTGAAGCCGACGTATTTTTGTTCGACGAACCGCTGTCGAATCTCGATGCGAAACTGCGCACCGAACTGCGCCGCGAACTCAAGCAACTGCATCAGCGCCTCGGCGCGACGATGATCTACGTCACGCACGATCAGGTCGAAGCGATGACGCTTGCCACCCGCATGGCGGTCATGCGCGGCGGCGTGATCCAGCAGTTCGGCACGCCCGCCGAAGTTTACGCGCGCCCCGACAATCTGTTCGTCGCGACCTTTCTCGGCTCGCCCGCGATGAATCTGCTCAAGGGCACGCTGGCGTCGCGCGAAGGCTCGATCGAGTTTTGCACCGCGCACTGGCGGCTCGACGTGTCGGCCTATGCCTTCAAAAACGCGCCGCCGCAAGGGCAGCCGTGCGTGCTCGGTGTGCGCGCCGAAGACGTGCGGGTGGGCGAGGCGCTCCCCGAGCGTGCAAAAGTTTCGCTGGTGGAGCCGATGGGCAACCACCGGGTCGTCTGGCTCGACTATCATGGCGAGCAGATCGCATCGATCGACCAGAGCAAGACGCCGCTCGCGCCTGGAGACAGCGTGGCGTTCTCGTTCGACGCCGCGCATGTCTCGCTGTTCGACGACGCAGGCGGCGCTCGTTTGTAGCGCTGGCAACGATGTCGTTGGAATCAACATGGTTTGACGGAGAACCGCGTGGCTACTCTCAAGGATGTCGCGGCACTGGCCGGCGTGGGCATGTCGACTGCGTCGCGCGCCATTTCCGGTAAAGGGCCGATCTCGGCGGATGCCGCCGCTCGCGTGCAGGCGGCAATCGAGGCGCTGAACTTCCGTCCGTCGTCGATCGGCCGGGCGATGGCGACGCAGTCGCTCGGCATGATCGGCATTTTCGTGCCGACCTTCTTCGGCTCTTACTACGGCACGATTCTCAAACAGACCGATGCCGAACTACGCGCGGTGCACCGTCACGTGGTGGTGGCGACCGGCTGCGGAGAAGTGTCGCCGCGCGAGCAGGCGATCGAGGCGGTGCGCTTTCTGATCGGCCGCGATTGCGACGGCGTGGTGGTGATCAGCCACGATCTGCACGACGACGACCTGAACATGCTGCATCGCATGCACCCGAAAATGGTGTTCCTCAACCGGGCGTTCGAGCAATTGCCGGAGGCGTCGTTTTGCGCCGATCACCGGCGCGGCGGCGAACTCGCCGCGCGCACGCTGCTCGATTACGGACACCGCGACATCGCGGTGATTTCGGGGCCGTTCAGCGCGTCGGACAACCAGGCGCGGCTCGAAGGCTTCTTCGACGAACTAGCGCGTAGCGGCATCACGCGCGACGACGTCACGCTGATCGAATCGGACTTCTCGCCGGAGGGCGGCTACGCGGCCACACAGAAAGTGCTCGATTCGAAGCGGCCCGTGACGGGCCTCTTTTGCGCGAACGACACCATGGCGGTGAGCGCGCTCGCGCGCCTGCACCAGGCGGGCATTGCCGTGCCGGACGATATGTCGGTGATCGGCTACGACGACGATTATTCGGCCGCTTACGCCGCGCCCGGGCTGACGTCGGTGCACATCCCGACCGCGGAGCTGACGCAGAACGCGGTGCGCTGGCTCGTCAACCAGTGCTACCGGACCACGTGGGAGATTTTCCGCGAGTTTCCGGTGAGCGTGACGATGCGGGAATCGGTGGGCCCGGTGGCGGGGCCGGCGGCTTCGGGGAAGCCGGGGCGGGCGGGCCGCGTTTCGTAGCGTTGCCTCGTGGGGCCGTTCATGTGCGGCTCACGGGCGCTTCCGGACGCATCAGGCACGCTTCACATTGCCGCCCTGAAGCGGCCTCGTGCACGGCTGAAGCGGCTTGCTCGCCTCACGTCCCGCTGCGCAGCGACTCTTCGTAGCGCAGCCGCGCTTCTTCATCGAGCCGCGTATCTTCGAGTTCCTGCAGCACGGCGTCCAGATCGACCGGCGTGGTGTCCTGTTCGACATGACCGGTCAATGTCGTATCGACGTGCAAGGCGCCCGCTTCGTACAGCGCCCAGATTTCCTTGCCGTAGCCGGCGTCGAGCAGCGCCGGCGCGAAACGGCCGAAATACGCGGCGAGATTGTCGACATCGCGTTCGAGCATCGCGGGCGCTTCGAGATTGCCCGCGGCATTCACCGCTTGCGGCAGGTCGATGATCACCGGGCCGTCGGCGGCCAGCAGGATGTTGTACTCGGACAGGTCGCCGTGGATCATGCCGGCGCACAGCATCCGCACCACTTCCTTGAGCAGCTGCGCATGCAATTCGACTGCGCGTGCTTCGCTCAGATCCACGTCGTTCAGACGCGGCGCGACGTTGCCCTCGGCATCCGTTACCAGCTCCATCAGCAGTACGCCGTCGGTGCAGATGAAGGGCTGCGGCACGCGCACGCCCGCGTTCGCGAGTTGGAACAGTGCGTCGACTTCGGCGTTCTGCCACGCCTGCTCCTGCACTTCGCGGCCGTAGCGGCTGCCTTTTTCCATCGCGCGCTGCTCACGGCTGTTCTTGACCTTGCGGCCTTCTCGATAGGACGCAGCCTGGCGGAAACTGCGCTGTTTCGCGTCCTTATAAACCTTCGCGCAACGCGTGGAATCGCCGCTGCGCACCACGTAGACGGTGGCTTCCTTGCCGCTCATCAACTGCGAGATGACTTCGTCGATCAGGCCTTCTTCGACCAGCGGGAGTAGACGTTTTGGGGTTTTCATGCGGCCGCCGGGGTGCGGAGGGCGGTGCGGCGGCGCAGGGCGGGCGCCTGCGAGGGCGTGTGCGGGGGGATTCGGATCATGCCGGATTATAAGGTAGAGCGACGATGCGGCCGGATGAACGGGTGCCACGCGGCAAGCGGCGCTCATGCGGGCGGCTTCGAGGCCGAGGTCGCCGGCCCGCTCGTTGCCTCGTCTCGTGCCTGGCGAGGCGAACGTCGAGAATGTCAGCCGCGGGTCGTAGCGGCGGGTGCGGTCCCGGCGAATCACTGGGAGCGCTCATCTAATCGCCGCCAGTAGACTGCCGGTGCAACCGCCGATCTGGCGAGCCGGTCTAAAGGCGCAATGTCCTCTAGCTGTGCAAAATCATCGTTTTATCGATGTTTTTTGCCTGCTTCACCGCCTTCTCACCTTTCCCCGCTTCGGGCATTTGTCAAAAATAATTTTAATTATTGGCAACAGTGCTTTGCGGTTTCCCTCATTCATTTTCCATGCAGATCGCTTAAACTCACCAGTAACAATATGTTACGGGGTGTGTGATGTTGGCCGTTGTTCTGCTCGTCTGTCCAATCTGCATCGTCGCGCTGTTCGGTTTTGCGCGGCATGTGGATCCGCAGACAGGTCATTTCAAGCGTTGATTCCTTGCAGTTGCCGAAGCGGGGGCACTGGCAGCAGTCCTGCCAGACGATGCCTGCTTGCGGCCGTCTGCTTCCGGTTCTTCCGCTGATTCGCTCCCGGCTCTTTCTCCAGCCGGCGATCTCCTGCCCATCAGGTCTTGCTTTCGCGTGCCGAGTCGCGGCACGATGCGCGATAACCTAAGTGTGGGGCTGCATCGCGTATGCGAGATTTTCTGGCGAATATCACCGCGCGCGTCGGCGTGCTGAAGGGCCTGCTTCCTTTGAGCCGTGCCGCGGCGGCGCGCGATGCGCTCGCCGGCGTGCAACTCGCGTCGATGGATATTCCGCAGGTGCTCGGCTATGCGCGCATTGCCGGCATGCCCGCCGTTACCGGGCTTTACACCGTCTTTCTGCCGCTCGTCGCGTTTGCTTTTTTCGGCGCGTCGCGGCACCTGGTCGTGGCCGCCGATTCCGCCACCGCGACGATCTTCGCAAGCCGTCTCTCTACGATGGCGCCCACGGGGAGCGCCGACTACGCGTCGCTCGCCGCGATGGTCGCGTTGCTCACCGCCGCATTGCTGCTAATCGCGCGGATTTTCAAACTGGGCTTTCTCGCCGATTTCCTCTCGCGCACCGTGCTGGTCGGATTTCTCGCCGGGGTCGGCGTGCAGGTCGGCATCGCGATGCTGGGCGACATGCTCGGCGTGCCGGGGCACGCGGCGCGCAGTATCGATCAACTGATGCTCGTCGTGCGCGAGGCGGCGCGTATCGATCCGCCGACGCTCGCCATTTCGCTGCTGGTGGTCGTCGCGATTCTGGCGTGCAAGCGCTTCCTGCCACGCCTGCCGGTGCCGTTGATCGCCGTGTTGGCGGGTATTGCGGCAAGCGATCACTACGGTTTCGCGGCGCGCGGCATCGCCGTACTCGGGCCCGTGGCGGGCGGCCTGCCGCCGCTGCGCCTGCCGTCGGTGACGTGGCAGCAGTTGCTCGATCTGGTGCCGGTCGCGGCCTCCTGCTTTGTGATGATCGTCGCGCAAAGCGCAGCCGCGAGCCGCGTGTTCGCAGAGCGCTATCACGAGTCCGTCGACACCAACGCCGATCTGCTCGGGATCGCCGCGGCCAACGCGGCGGCGGCGGTGTCGGGTGCGTTTGTGGTCAACGGCAGTCCGACGCAGACCGCGATGGCCGATCGCGCCGGCACGCGCAGCCAGTTCGCGCACCTCGCGTTCGCGGCGGTGGTGGTCGCGGTGCTGCTGTTTTTCAGCCGTTATCTGCAATATCTGCCGCACTGCATTCTTGCCAGCATCGTGTTGACGATCGCGATCGGCCTGATCGATCTGAAGACGCTGTTCGCGATTCGCCGCGAAAGCCCCGGCGAATTTGCGCTGGCCGTGTTCACCGCGGCGGCGGTGGTGCTGATCGGCGTCGAGCACGGCATCCTCGTGGCGGTGGCGCTATCGCTGCTGCGTCACGTGCGGCACAGCTACCGGCCGCACACGATGATCCTCGCGCCCGGCGACGACGGCATGTGGGTGCCGGTGCCGGCCATGCCCGGCATCCAGACCGCGCCGGGGTTGATCGTCTATCGCTTCGGCGCCGACCTGTTTTACGCGAACGATCATTTCTTCGTCGACGATACCCGCCGCCTGATCGAAGGCGCGCCGAACCTGGTGCGCTCGTTCGTGATCGACGCGAGCGCGATCACCGACCTCGACTATTCGGCGGCGCGTTCGGTGGGTGAGTTGTGCGTGGCGCTCAAGCGCGGCGGCATCGAAGTGATCTTCGCGCGCGTGAACCGCTATCTGCGCTCGGACATGGACCGGCATGGCATCACGCCGCTCGTCGAGGCGCGCTGTATCTTCGCCACGCTGCATGAAGCACTGCGCGCGGCGGGCGTCGAGAAACCGCACGCGCAGGTGAAGCCCGAGTCGTAGCGGAGGGTGTTGCGAGCGTTAGCGCACAGGTGCGTCGTCGTCGAAAAAATAGCCGATGAAAACGCAGGCGCCGGCGGCCGCGAGGCCCACTACCGCCACCGTTGCGGCGAGCGCTCTGCCGTGCCACAGGCCGTCGAACCATTGATGAAGCTGCGCCATCAGCACCGCCGCATTGCCGCCGATGCGCTGCAATTCGACCTGATAGCGCGGATCGACGGCGCTGTAGCGCGCGAGCGCGTCGTCGGGCGGGGCGGCGCTCGCATAGATCAGCGCCGCCGCGATCCATGCGCCGAACAGCACGGCCGCGCCCGCCCGATACCACCGTTTTTGCCAAGGCGTGCGTCGTGCCGCCGGGTTCATCCTGTTGCTGCCGCTCATCGTGTTCAGTGGTCCGCGTCGGTTTTCACGGCATCAGTATCGCAGAGCGGCGGCGCGTGCCGAAGGCGCTAGCTTTTCGAGGTCAGCAGCTTGATGCCGGCAATCGCGAACATGATGGCGAGCGAGCCGTCGAGCCAGCGCCGGATCGCAGCGTAAATGCGCCGGGCAGACGCGGTCGAGAACAGCACCGCGTAGCTGCTGAACACCGTGACGCCGATCACCATGCAGCCGAGCACCACCGGCAGCACGTGCGACGCTCCGCGCGCGGGCGACATGGCCAGCGAAACGATCGACAGCCAGACCAGCACCGCTTTCGGATTGGTGAGATGCAGCAGCAGGCCGCGCAGATAGAGGCGCTTGAGCGGCTCGTCAGGCCGCGCGGCCGCGGCGGGCAATTTGCCGGCGCTGAACGCGGAACGCGCGGACTTGAAGCCGAGCCACAGCAGATAGAGGCCGCCGGCAATCCTGATCGCCGTCAGACAGTCGGAGTAAGTGGCGAGCACCGCCGATAGTCCGAGCGACGCCAGCAACGCCCACGAAAACGAACCCGACACCACGCCGAGCGCGAAAGTCAGCGCGGAGCGTCGGCCCGAGCTCATCGCCAGCGACATGATCGCGAGATTGCTGGGCCCCGGGCTCGCGGTGCCGACAAAATAGGCGCTGTAGGCGATCAGGACATCGGCGCTGAGAAAGGGGCTGGCGATCATGGGCGGGCACTCGGTGACAGGCGGTTTCCGCGACGCGCGAGACGCGGCGCGAAGGCGGATCGGGTTCGCGATTCAATGTGTGATCCGATGGGCGAACGACGATTCTGCGCGCGGTGGCGCAGGTCTCACAGATACAGTTGAAGGTCCGCGCGGCAGGACAATCGGCAACGCCAGGCCCTGCATCAAGCCCGACGCCGCCCAGCGGCCACACCGACATATTCCGCCAAGTCATCCGCCACCGCCTGCCGGCTATGCCGCGGCCGCTGCACGAGCCCGATCTCGCGCTGGAAGGTCGCGTCGCCCAGTTCGAGTGCGGCGACGCTCGCAGGCCACTTGCCGAGCCCCGCCGTATTCGGAAGGAGCGCCACGCCGATCCCACGCGCGACCAGTTGCACGATCGCCTGCAACTCGTCAAGTTCGATCGCGTCGTGCACGTTCAGCCGCGAGCGCCGCAAAAAACGCTCGACCAGCCGGCCGCCGAACGACGTGCGGTCATAGCGGATGAACGGCTCGCTCCTGAGCACCTCGCGCCAGGAACGCGTCCCGCGCGCGAGCTTTTTCGGCACGAGCAGCACGAATGGCTCGCTGACGAGCGTGCGCCATTCGAGTTCGGACGGCAGCGCGAACGGCGGCTTGATGATGACGGCCAGATCGAGTTCGCCGGAATCCACCTGGCCCAGCAGACCCAGCGACACGCCCGGCACCACGCGAATCCGCCAGCCGGGCCGGTCGTTGCGAAAGCGGGCGAGCGCGTCGGCGAGAAAGGACACTTGCGCGGACGCGATCGCGCCCACCCGCAGCATGCCGCTTTCCGCCGCGACCGCGCCGCGTTCGGAGAGCCGCGCGTAGAGCGTCATCATTTCCTCGGCGAGCGCGAGCGTTTCGCGGCCGGCGTCGTTGAGCGTCGCGGAGCGGCCGGTGCGGTCGAACAGCGCAAAGCCGAGTTCCGCTTCGAGCCGTTGCATCTGCGCGCTGACCGCCGATTGCGTGAGGCCAATGCGCGCGCCCGCGCCAGAAAACGTGCCGTACTGACTGACGGCGAGGAAGGTCTTGAGCTCGCTGAGCATGATCGATTGATCGAAATGAGTGATGGTCAGATCAAATATATATCGTTTTTCACCACTTTTGGTCATGGTTAAAATTGCACTGAGCTGGGCTTCGCGCAGGCAGCCTGTGCGGCGCCACGCCAATTGCACCCACCCCCACTTCCAGTCAGCGAGTTGTCCATCATGAGCGTTGCCGAAAACGTTTTGCCGCCGTTCCATCTGGCGTTTCCTGTCCACAGCCTCGCCGCCGCCCGCGAGTTTTATGGCGAACTG
Source organism: Paraburkholderia fynbosensis (assembly GCF_902859935.1). Classification (GTDB taxonomy): domain Bacteria; phylum Pseudomonadota; class Gammaproteobacteria; order Burkholderiales; family Burkholderiaceae; genus Paraburkholderia; species Paraburkholderia fynbosensis. The sequence continues at coordinate 170,478 of NZ_CADIKI010000006.1, read as the reverse complement.
CTGGGCTGCCCGGAAGGCCGCAGCTCGGACGCGTGGGTCGATTTCAACTTCTACGGCCATCAGATCGTCGCGCACCTCGCGCCGCAAGAGATCGGCCACCGTCAGACCAGCAAGGTCGACGGCGATGCGGTGCCGGTGCGCCACTTCGGCGCGGTGCTGTCGATGGAACAATGGCAGGCCGCCGCCGACAAGCTCAAGCAGGCGGGCATCGACTTCATCATCGAGCCGCATGTGCGCTTCAAGGGCGAAGTCGGCGAGCAGGCGACGATGTTCTTTCTCGATCCGTCGGGCAATGCGCTGGAGTTCAAGGCGTTTGCCGATATGTCGGCGCTGTTCGCCAGGTAAGCGTGACGAACCAACCTGGCACGCGTCGGGAAAAACCGGCCGGCCTCGAAAGGGGCGGCCGGTTTTTTCATCTGACACGTCGGGTAAGGCGCGTTGCGCCGTGCGACGTACTTGCTTTGCACAAATCAAACTGAAAGCATGTTTCCTGGATATCTCCGGATGCCGCCACATATCGCGCGACGCAACGTGCTCGCAACAGGGCGTATCTTTTCTCAACAAACGTTTGCCTGTCGCCAAATACTGGCGAAGTTGAAACGCCGCACAGGCTTACGATTTACTTCCTGACATTTGCGCCATTTTCGCGCCATGCAGGCGTTGGGGCTACCGATCTAGCATACGCGCTGACTTACCCATCTCTTACCTGCATTCTCTCGGGCGCGTTTCAATGTGGATCGTCAACGTAGCGCTTAAACGGCCGTACACGTTCATCGTGATGGCCATTCTGATCTTGCTGGCGACGCCATTCGTGCTGTTCACCACGCCGGTCGACGTGCTGCCGGAAATCAATATTCCGGTGGTCAGCATCATCTGGACGTATACGGGTTTGTCGGCCGAGGACATGGCCAACCGCATCACGTCGGTCAACGAGCGCAGTCTGACCACCACGGTCAACGACATCGAGCACATCGAATCGCAATCGCTCGCGGGTATCTCGATCCTGAAGGTGTTCCTGCAGCCGAACGCGAACATCCAGACCGCGATCGCGCAGACCGTGGCCGTCGAACAGGCGCAGCTCAAGCAGATGCCGCCGGGCGCGACCGCGCCTCTGGTGATCAGCTATTCGGCCTCCAGCATTCCGGTGATCCAGCTCGGTCTGTCGAGCCCGAAGCTCTCGGAGCAGGATCTCAACGACACCGCGTTGAACTTCCTGCGCCCGCAACTCGTGACGATTCCCGGCGCGGCGGTGCCGTATCCGTACGGCGGCAAGTCGCGGCTGATTTCGGTCGACCTGGACACGCGCGCATTGCTTGCCAAAGGGCTGACGCCGACCGACGTGGTCAACGCGTTCAACGCGCAAAACCTGATTCTGCCGACCGGCACAGCCAAGATCGGACCGAAGGAATACACGGTCAATATGAACGGCTCGCCGGACACGCTCGATGGGCTCAACAATATTCCGGTGCGCACGCTCAACGGCGCGACGACTTATTTGCGTGAAGTCGCGCACGTGCGCGACGGCTACTCGCCGCAAACCAACATCGTGAGGCAGAACGGACGGCGCGGCGTGCTGATGTCGGTGATGAAGAACGGCAACGCCTCGACACTGTCGATCGTCGACACGTTGAAAGGGCTGTTGCCGAGCGCGCGTGCCGCATTGCCGCCGGACCTGAGCATCACGGCACTGTTCGATCAGTCGGTGTTCGTGAAAGCGGCCGTGCAGGGCGTGGTGCGCGAAGCGTTGATCGCCGCCGCACTGACCGCCGCGATGATCCTGCTGTTTCTCGGCAACTGGCGCAGCACCTGCATCATCGCGATCTCGATTCCGCTGTCGATCCTGACGTCGCTGATCGTGTTGCATGCGCTCGGGCAGACCATCAACATCATGACGCTCGGTGGGCTCGCGCTGGCGGTCGGGATTCTCGTCGACGATGCCACCGTGACGATCGAGAACATCGAGCGGCATCTGCATATGGGCACGAATCTGCACGATGCGATTCTCGACGGTGCGGGCGAAATCGCGATTCCGGCGCTCGTCTCGACGCTGTGTATCTGTATCGTGTTTGTGCCGATGTTCTTCCTGACCGGCGTCGCGCGCTATCTGTTCGTGCCGCTCGCCGAAGCGGTGGTGTTCGCGATGCTCGCGTCGTACATCCTGTCGCGCACGCTGGTGCCGACGCTCGCGATGCTGCTCATGGGTCACGCGCACAAACCCAAGCCCGATGCGAAGCCGAATCTGTTCACGCGCGTTTACCGGCGTTTCGATAGCGGGTTCGAGCGCATGCGATCCGCGTACATCGTGGTTCTCAGCAGCCTGCTGGTGCGTCGCGGCAGGTTCGGCGGCGTGTTTCTCGGCTTCTGCATCGTCTCGCTGGGTCTGGTCCTGGTGCTGGGCGAGGACTTCTTCCCGACTGTCGACGCGGGCGATATCCGCCTGCATTTTCGCGCGCCGACCGGCACGCGTATCGAGGAAACCGCGCGTCTCGCCGACGAAGTCGAGAAGGTAATCCGCGAGGTCGTGCCGCCGAAAGAACTCGGCACGATTCTCGACAACCTCGGCTTGCCCTATAGCGGTATCAACCTGTCGTATAGCAACGCGGGCACGATCGGCACGTTCGACGGCGAGGTTCAGATCGCGCTGAACGAAGACCACAAGCCGACGCAGATGTACATGGACAAGCTGCGCACGATCCTTCCGCAACGCTTTCCGGGCGTGGAGTTTTTCTTCCAGCCGGCCGACATCGTCACGCAGATTCTCAACTTCGGGTTGCCTGCCGCCGTGGACGTGCAGATTTCCGGCGCGAACCAGCAGGGCAACCTGGAGGTCGCGCGCAAATTGTTGAAGCAGGTGCGGGTGATTCCCGGCACGGTCGACACGCACATCCAGCAAAAACTGGACGAACCGGTGATCAACCTCCAGATGGACCGCACGCGCTTGCAGCAGCTCAACCTGAGTGCGAACGACGTCGCGCAGAACGTGCTCATTTCGTTATCGGGCAGTTCGCAAACGTCGCCGGGATTCTGGATCAACAACAAGAACGGCGTTGAGTACAAGGTGGCGGTGCAGACGCCGCAGTATCAGGTGTCGTCGATCGACGAATTGCTGCGCACTCCGGTGTCGGGTGCGGCCACCGGGCCCACGCAGCTGCTCGGCAACCTGGTGCGCGTCTCGCCGCAAAACCAGTTCGCGGAGATCTCGCACTACAACATCAGGCCGGTGATCGACCTGTACGTGAGCGTCGAGAAGCGCGATCTGGGCAGCGTGGCCAATCAGGTCGACAAGCTCGTCAACAACGTGCGGGCGTCGCTGCCGCGCGGCAGTCAGATTGTCGTGCGCGGCCAGGTGCAGACCATGCGCAGCTCGTTCTTCGGTCTCGGGCTGGGCGTGGCGGTGGCGATCGTGCTGGTGTATCTGCTGATCGTGGTGAATTTCCAGTCGTGGGTCGATCCGCTGATCATCGTCAGCGCGTTGCCGGCGGCGCTCGCTGGCATCGTGTGGATGCTGTTTCTGACCGGCACGCATCTGAGCGTGCCGGCCCTGACCGGCGCGATCATGACGATGGGGGTCGCCACCGCCAACAGTATTCTGATGGTCGCCTTCGCGCGTCAGCGCCTGAGCGCCGGTGCGCCGCCGCTCACCGCCGCGCTCGAAGCCGGCGCGAGCCGGATTCGCCCGGTGCTGATGACCGCGTTCGCGATGATCATCGGCATGATCCCGATGGCGCTCGGTCTCGGCGAAGGCGCCGAGCAGAATGCGCCGCTCGGCCGCGCGGTGATCGGCGGCCTGCTGTTCGCGACGGTGTCCACGCTGTTCTTCGTGCCGGTCGTGTTCGCGAGCATCCATACCCGCCTCGCGCGCCGTCATCGCAACGACGACGCGGATCAAGCGGGTCACGGCGGCAACGGCGACGAAGGTGACCGGAGCGACCAGAGTAAGAACGGCGGCAATAGCGGCAACGGCAACGACCACCCCGACGGCCCCACGCCGGACCACGGCGGCGCTCCCCGGCCCGCATCAAGTTAAATGACGGCTGACTGAGATGGCTGACTGAGATGACCGAAAAAACACATGCATCGCTGGCGATTCCCTCGCGAGAAACCGAAGGTGGGCACGCGCTGCCGCCGCGCCACCGTGAATGGAAGCGCGCGAAGATCGCGCTCTGGATCGTGCTGGCGCTGCTCGCGCTGGGCGCTTTGCGCACCGTGATCGCGAACGTGCTGCAAAGCCGCTCCGTCGAGACGACTACGCAGCAGAACGCCATTCAGTACGTGAACGTGGTGAGCCCGAAGCAGACCGAAGGCGGCGGCAACACGCTCCTGCCGGGCACCTTGCGCGGCTATGTCGAATCGCCGATCTACGCGCGCTCGACCGGCTATCTGCTGCACTGGTACGCCGACATCGGCGCACGCGTGAAGCAGGGCCAACTGCTCGCCGAACTCGATACGCCCGAGATCGATCAGGAACTCGCGCAGGCTCTCGCGCAGCGTCAGCAGATCAGTTCGAGCCTCGGCCTCGCGAAAAGCTCGCTGGAGCGCTGGCAGCAACTGCGTCAACGCGATGCGGTATCGCAGCAGGAACTCGACGAGCGGCAAAGCACCTATACGCAGGACGTCGCCAACCTCGCGGCCGCCGATGCCAACGTCAAGCGGCTGCAGCAGCTCGAATCGTTCAAGCGGATCGTCGCGCCGTTCGCGGGCGTGGTCACGCAGCGCAACGTCGACGTCGGCGATCTGATCGACGCGGGCAGCGGCACGAGCCGCGCGCTGTTCGCACTCGCGCAGTCGGACCCATTGCGCGTCTATGTGCAATTGCCGCAGGCGTACGCGCAGAACGTGTCGGTGGGGCAGAAGGTGGTGGTCACGCAGGCGGAATTGCCGGGCCAGCAGTTTCACGGCACCGTCACGCATATTTCCGGCGCGATCGATGTGCCGACCCGCTCGCTGCAGATCGAAGTGACGCTGCCCAATCCCGACGACAAGCTGCGCCCCGGCGCATACGTGCAGGTCGCGGTGCCGGCGGCGGCGCATGCGCAACTGTCAGTGCCGGGCAACGCGCTGCTGTTTCGCGCGGAAGGGCCGCGCATCGCGGTGGTCGATGCGAAGGGCAACGTCGAACTGCGCAAGGTCGTGATCGCGCGCGACCTCGGGCAGACGCTCGAAATCGAAAGCGGCATCGGGACCGGTGACAGGATCATCATCAACCCGAGCGATTCGATCGCGGACGGCGATCACGTGCAGGTCACGCAGCCGCAGAAGAACGGTAAGGAGGCATCGTGATGTTCGCGGGTCCATGCCGGACGCTCACCGCCATTGCAAGCGCAGCGGGTGCCACGTTGCTGGCCGCGTGCACGGTCGGTCCGGACTATCAACGCCCGCAAGCCGAAGTGCCGCCGGCCTGGCACACCGATTCGTACTGGCGCGTCGCCGCGCCATCGCATGCGCCGATAGCGCCGGACTGGTGGAGCGCATTTGGCGATCCGACGCTGGCCACGCTCGAGACCCAGGCGCTCGCGCAGAACCAGACCCTGGTCGCGGCGAGCGCGCACTACGAGCAGGCGCGCGCGACGCTCGCGAATGCCAGCGCGCAACGCGTGCCGGAAGTGGATGTCGGCGCAACGGCCTCGCGCTTCAGGATTTCGCAGAACCGGCCGCTGACCAACTACGCGACGCCGACGCAATCGACCGTGCAGAACAGTGTGCAACTCGGGCCGACGATCAACTACGACACTGATCTATTCGGCCGGATACGTCGCGAAGTGGAGGGCGCCAGGGCTTCGGCGGAGCAATCGGCCGACGATCTGGCGAATGCGCGGCTCGTGCTCACCACCGACCTCGCCACCGACTATTTTTCGCTGCGCGAACTCGACGCCGAGATCGACGTGCTGAACCAGTCGGTGAAATTGCAGCAGAAGGCGCTCGACTATGTCACGTCCGAGCACGACCTAGGTTCCGTGTCGGGCCTCGAAGTACTGCAGCAGAAGTCGCTGCTCGACTCGACGCGCGTGCAGGCGCAACTGCTGCTGAATCAGCGCGCGCAGTTCGAACACGCGATCGCCGCGCTGGTCGGCGTGCCGGCCCCGCAGTTCGCGATCGAAGCCAAGGTGCTCGACGCGAAGGCGCCCGCGATCCCGCTCGGCGTACCGAGCGATGTGCTGCAACGCCGCCCGGACATCGCTTCGGCGGAACGCGCGATGGCGGCGGCCAACGCGCAGATCGGCGTCGCCAAGGCGGCGTTCTTTCCGAGCCTGACGCTGACGCCGGGCATCGGCTGGGAGAGCACGCAGTTCGCCAGCTTGCTCAGCGCGCCCACGCTGATGTGGACGCTCGGCGCGACGGTCGGCCAGGTGCTGTTCGACGGCGGCCGCCGCGCGGCCAACGTCAAGTTCGCGAGCGAGGGCTATCAGGCCACCGAGGCGACCTACCGGCAGACCGTGCTCGATGCTTTCCAGCAGGTGCAGGACGGCATCACCGGGCTGTCGGTGCTGGACGGCGCGGCGAAGCAGTCGCATGAAGCGGTGAGCGATGCGCAGCGTCTGCTGTCGCTTGCCACCGACCGCTATTCGGGCGGTCTCGTGGCGTACCTCGATGTGATTACCGCGCAGCAGTCGCTACTGAACAGCGAGCGCCAGGACGTGCAGATTCACGGCCAGCAGATGACCTTGTCGGTTGCGCTGGTTAAAGCGCTCGGCGGCGGCTGGGAGGCCGGCGCCGATGTCGCGGGCGCGCCGCACGACGCTCAGCCCGCCGCTCAGGAGGCGATGGCTCCCGCAAGGTGAGCCGCCGGTTCATGATGCATCCGTGCACGCAGGAGGAATTCGAAGGCGTTTCGTATAATGGACACTCAAGGGGACGCGCGCATGAAATTGCTGATCGTTGAAGACGAGCACAAGGTGGTGGACTACCTGCGCTCCGGTTTGACAGAGCAGGGCTGGGTCGTGGACGTGGCGCTGGACGGCGAGGAAGGCATGCATCTGGCGACCGAATTCGATTACGACGTGATCGTCCTCGACGTGATGCTGCCCAAGCGCGACGGTTTCAGCGTGCTCAAGGCGCTGCGCATGCGCAAGTCGACGCCGGTCATCATGCTGACCGCCCGCGACCATGTGAATGACCGCGTGCGCGGCCTGCGCGAAGGCGCCGACGACTACCTGACCAAACCCTTCTCATTTCTCGAACTGGTGGAACGACTGCATGCGCTGGCTCGCCGCACGCGTTCGCAGGAATCCACGCTGATTTCGGTCGGCGATCTGTTCGTCGATCTGATCGGCCGGCGCGCGACGCGCGACGGCGTGCGCCTCGACCTGACCGCGAAGGAGTTCCAGCTGCTCAGCGTGCTCGCGCGGCGGCAAGGCGACATTCTGTCGAAGACGGCGATCACCGAACTCGTCTGGGACGTCAATTTCGACAGCCACACCAACGTGGTCGAGACCGCGATCAAACGATTGCGCGCGAAGCTCGACGGCCCGTTCCCCTCGAAGCTGCTGCACACGGTGCGCGGCATGGGCTACGTGCTGGAAGTGCGCGAAGAGGCTGAATCGTCATGAACCGTTCGATCGCTCGTCGCCTCGCATCGATGTTCGCGCTCGTCGCGCTGTTCGTGTTCACGCTGGTCGGAACCGGGCTGTTTCTGGTGCTGCGCACGCAGTTGGAACATCACTTGCGCGAGTCGCTCGACGATCGCACGCAGATCGCCCGCATCATCGTCTATCACGCGGTGACGCCGGAAAAATGGCGCATGGCCCGCGAAAAACTCACCGACATGACGCCGCACGACAGCAGCACCGTGTACTCGGTGTCGAGCATGGACCCGTCCTACAACTACGGCAAGCCGGTCGACGGTCCAGTCGTGAAGAACTGGCCCGGCGGTTATACGCGCGTGACCCCGCCCGGGGGCGGCCAGGACATGCTCACGTTCACGCAGACCATTCCCGCTTACGGCACGCGTCCGCCCGTGCAATTGCAGGTGGCGTCGAGCTACTCGCCGAATGTGCGCACGATGCGCGTGTTCGGCTCGGCGCTCGCCGCGCTGTCCGCGTTGGGCAGCCTCGCTGTGCTGCTGCTCAGCTATTCGGTGACACGCCTCGGACTCGCGCCGCTCACGCGGCTCACGCGCGATGCGTCCGCCGTGAGCCCGAACAACCGTTCGCAACGTCTGAACACCGCGTCGCTGCCGCTCGAACTGAACGATCTCGCGAACTCCTTCAACGGTGCGCTCGAACGTCTGGACGGCGCGTATGGCCGCCTCGAATCGTTCAACGCGGACGTCGCGCATGAACTGCGCACGCCGGTGACGATCCTGATCGGCCAGACCGAAGTGGCGTTGACGCGCAATCGCTCGGTCGACGATCTGCGTCATACGCTGCAATCGAATCTCGAAGAGTTCGAGCGCATGCGCGCGATCATCAACGACATGCTGTTCCTCGCGCGCGCCGACCAGGGCGAGCGCGCGACCGGTCTGATCGAGGTATCGCTGTCCGCCGAAGTCGCACATACGCTGGAGTTTCTGGAGATTCCGCTCGAAGAAGCGCGCGTGTACGCGAGTTTGCAGGGCGACGCGCAGGCGCGCGTGAATCGCTCGCTGTTCGGCCGCGCATGCGCGAATCTGCTGATGAACGCGATCCAGCATTGCCAGCCGGGTGCGACGATCAAGGTGACGATCGTGCGCGACGGCGATCAGGTGCGCATCGCGGTGGCGAACCCCGGCGAGCCGATTGCGCCGGACGTGCTCGAACATCTGTTCGACCGCTTCTATCGCGCGGAAGTCTCGCGCACGAACAGCCGCGAAAACCACGGGCTGGGTCTGGCAATCGTGAAGGCGATTGCGGAGATGCATCGCGGCACCGTATCGGCGCACAGCGCGCAGGGGATCAACACGTTTGCGTTTTCGGTCGCGGTATCGCAGATCGGCGCAGACGCGCAGATCGCGCGCCCGAATGGCCCGAATGCCGGCATGACGGTCGCGGACGGTTACGCGCCGCTCGCGAAAGGCAAGTCGGCCTGAACCGGCACACGCGGCTTCAGCGCCTGCGCGTTGGCAGGCACGGACGTTCAACGACCCGGAACCATCTCCGTCTCGCGAGAAGTTCTTGTACCGTCGCGGACCACGCAGGGAAAAGGTGCGCCTATGGACTGAACGGGAGTTCGCCTTGGACTGGACCTCTAACCGGGTTGTCAAGCGAAATACGTTCGAGCGCGCTAACCCGCACTCCGATCAACCTTATGCGCCGGTCCAACTCGATTCGTTTCAAACATAGGCTGACGGCGCGCCGGATGGCGGCGGAGTCGCGAACTCCCGCGGGCAGCGATATATCCCTTGTGACGACCTTGAAGTCCGAGAATTTGATCTTCACTCCAACCGTCCGGCCGCAGTAGCCCTTGCTGTCTAAGTCTTGTGCGACCTTTTCGCAAAGGCGAGTCAGCGCGGGAGTGAGGATTTCTCGGTCTCGCTCGACGTGCATATCTCGTTCAAAGGTCGTTTCGCGACTCATTGACTTGGGCTCAGACGACACGACGACCTCGCGGTCGTCCACTCCGTTCGCTATTCGCGCCAGCCAGGCCGCGTAGGTCCGTCCGAAGCTTTCCTGTAGCAATCCAAGGTCAGCGCAAGCGATGTCACCTACCGTCACGATGCCGAGACCGGCTAGGCGCTCGCTCGCCCGAGGTCCAATACCGTTCACCTTTTTTGCAGCTAACGGCCAGATGCGTGACTCAATGTCCGACATCGTGAGAATCGTCAGTCCGTCGGGTTTGTCCAGTTCTGAGCCGATCTTTGCAAGAAGTTTGTTCGGTGCAATCGCAATGGAGCAGGTTAAGCCGGTTGCTTCTCGAACTGCATTTTTGATGCGAGAGCCGAGCACACGCGAGTCACCGTCCACCAGCGTGAGGTCAACGTAAATCTCGTCAATCCCTCGGTCCTCGATCTGGTCTGTGAATGTTCGAACTGCGTCCTTGAATAGGCGCGAGTAGCGTCGATAGGAGTCGAAATCGGTTGGTAAAAGAACCGCATCCGGCGCGAGTTGCGCAGCCTTCATCATGCCCATCGCGGAAAACACGCCGAACGCTCGCGCCTCGTACGTCGATGTCGTGACGACACCACGTCCGGCGTAATCGCGGAGTTTGGCGAAGCGCCGCGTACCGTCGGACTGAAGTTCCGGTGTCGCATTGGGGCCACCTCCGATTACAACGGGTTTGCCCCTTAACTCAGGATAGCGAAGCAGTTCGACTGAAGCATAGAACGCATCCATGTCGACATGCGCGATGCGACGTGATGGCTGTTTGCTCACGACGACTGTATTGCCACACTACACAACATATTTCCAATTTCCGTATGCAGGGTCGCGTGGGCGCTTAAATTAGCTTTCGAAAACAACATGGGCGTTGATGCGTCGCGGCAGCCAATATGGCTTGAATATCGAAACCCGCGTTCTTGGTCGCTTGGGATCAGCTATACGTACATTCTCTGGAGGCACATCTTCACCAACGCCGAGTATGCTGTATATCCATACAGTATTCTACTGTTCACAGCACAAGGGTGCAAGATCGGCGTCAGGCCACCGACCAAGCCGTTGCAATGCAGCAGGACGAAGTAAGCGACAGCCAACCGTACGCGCGCAGCAGTATTTGTGTGAATTTCCGATATGGCCACCGCGTTCGCTTCAGTGATTCGCGACAAGCCACTGCCACGCGGTCCGCTGCAAATGATCGATGCAAATTATGACCCCTCTGAACCAAAAAAATACGCTCCAAGGGATCAGCGCCCTCTCACCGCGCGCGCGAAGCGAGGCGCGCAGCAAGCCGCTCAGCCAGCGCGCGGTCAATGACCTCGAACGACCGGCTCGCCCGCTCATAGGCATACATGTCGCCCGTCGCGATGTCGAACCACCAGCCGCTCAATACCAACGCCCCGGCGGTGACCTGCTGGCGGACGATCGGGTAGGTCATCAGATGCTCGATTTGCACAAGGACGTTGAGTTGGGACAATTGGTCGTGCGGCTTTAGCCTGTCGTCGAGCGGGCCTTCGTGTTCGAGACGAAACGCCGCAATGTTGGCATGGCATAGCCATTTATCGAGGTTCGGCGCTTTCAGCTTCGGGTTGCGTGCAAAGACGGCTTTCATCGCGCCGCATTCGGAATGTCCACACACGACAATATTCGCGACTTTCAGGATCAACACTGCGTACTCGATCGCGCCTGCCTCGGAGAGGTCGCCGGTCGAGACCCCTTCCGCGGTCGCCGGCGGTATCAAGTTGCCGACGTTACGCATAGTGAACAGATCGCCCGGGTGAGTAGATGCGAGCAGGTCCGGCACAACCCGACTGTCCGAGCACGTGATGAAGAGTGCGTCAGGTGTCTGGGCGAGCGCAAGCTTACCGAACTGCTCTGCATATCGCGGCAGCATTTTCTCGCGGAATTCGACAATGCCCATTATGAGTTTGCGCATGGCGTGCCTCCGAACCAAATAGTTGTGCGCCGTCGAGCCTGACGATCCGCCCGGTTCTCGCGCGTCGGGATACGGGCGAGCCTCAGTCCTCCGCAATCAGATTCCAGTCTGCTTGCGCGCGCAGGTGCAATCGTCGAGCGGCTACGGCTCCTTGTCGTCGATATAACTCTCTCGCGGCGGATAAACCCCGGCCAAGCGGGCGATGAGTATCGCGACGAACAAAGCACCGCTTATCTGCTCGATCATGCATAGGCCGCGCGCCTGGCGCGTGAGCGGCGTCACGTCTCCAAAGCCTGTACTGGTGAGCACGGTTATGCTCAGGTAAAGGGCATCAGCATAGACCAGTCGCCCCGGTTGCCCGACGATCATGTATGACTGCGGATAGAAGAATCCGACGATCGCGTAAAGGTACGCCCAGAGCACACCGATTAGAAGATACGCAGCCGCAGCGCCAAACAGCTTGTCCTGCGTCATGATCCTCGGTTGGAAAACGTAGCGGAGCAGATAGGCGGTGGTCATGAAATAAAGTGCGGCGCTGAACATCCACGACCATGTCAGGTCCGTGTCGCTGTCGTGCCAGAGACCCACGTACTGGAACCACACTGCGGGAACGGCGAGTAACAGCCCGACGACGAACGACAGTGACGTGCGCCCGACAGCTGCGACCGTCGCGATGAGGAGAAACATGTTGACACCGCTTACCACCAGGCGGCCATGGTCGGTCGCAGGGACAAACGACACCCCGCCGATGAGAGCGAGGAGCACGGCAAACAGCCAGAAGCAACGCTGGAAAAAAATATGCGACAGGGCGTCGCGCGTGGCATCGACAGCCATATTGATCTCTCGCTCGGTTCGTAACATGTGCCAAATCGAGGCCGCCAAAGGCCAGTAACGCCGACATGCTGTTTCGAGATATCACTTGCGCACCCAACGTATAAGTTGAAACGCAGTTCAAGGTTCGCCGAGGGATCTCGGCTTGAACGCCTGGCGACGCGCCTGATTGATCGCGAGGTTGTTCGGCGCCCGGTGGAGACCGAGAGTCAGAACCTGCACGATACCCGTTTCGCTAATCGGCACAGCGGCATTGACGACGACCGCCAGGTCGCTGGGGCGCCGGGGGAGCGGTCGATGCCGGAACGGTGCCAGTCGCCCGCTGTTGCGAATGTGGCCGTCCCTGCGTGTTCCGTCCAGTGATATATAGGCCATGATGCCCCTCGTCGTCGACCGGTCGCCTCGGTACACAAGCGCAAACGTGGGGCGTACACGAGCCTCGACTTTGAGGGAGCCAAGACAATGACGTGACGCGACCGGGTGTTCCAAATATAGATGGATATTTTCCGAATAGTTAGTTTGATCGTGGCCCGACGAACGGCCATTGTCATTCATGGCCGACCACTGCCCGACGCGATCGCCCGAACCGACCCGAGCCGGCAAGTCTCAAAGGCATACGGGTCATTCAGTGGCCGGCGATGATCAGAAATTCGAGAACGCCACCGTGTTAATTACGGCCCACCCAAACCGGCGCGACTAGCGGAACTTGTCTGTACCCGTCAGAAGAATTGCCGCATACAGCACTAGCGGAGAACACTGCATTCAATGACGACGAAGCCGCGCGTCGGCGTTCAGCGTTTCAAATTGTTCAGCCGCTGCTAGCGATCTCATAGACGGTCCAACCGTATCCCATAACCTCGTTGCGCCTACGCGACAGCGTCGACTCGATGGTGGCTGTCCGACGCAGAGAAGCCGCTCGATTGGCATTGCCAGAGCGTTGACGACTGTCGTTTATGGCCGGCAAGCCGCATTTGCATGCTCCCGGGTCCAAATCCAGGACAAGCTCTGCCGACGAAAACGAGCATCTATTGCTGCAGGCCACGATGGCACAAATCAGAGCCGCCGGGAGCGGATTCTCCCACGCAAGCCATGACCGGTCACGTCTCGTCCAACGGCGTCGGACCGGCATCGCCACGATGCTCTTTGACGGCATGACTGCCAAGATGGTCATCGACCGCACTGCCTATCGTGGGATGAAATTGCGTGTCCCCGAGAAGGTCCATCATTTCGAAGCGCCTGAACTTGTCGCGCACAGGATCCTTAAGCTCGGCGAAGTGCAACTCGATGCCAAGCGCTTTCAGCTTGCCGACTAACTCGCGAAGCATATCGGCCGATGTCACGTCCACGCTCGTCATCGGCTCTGCAGCCACGACCACTCTGCGAACGGGTGTCGGCGATTGCGCGATGACCTGTGACAGACGGTCCTGAAACAGCTCGGCGTTGGCGAAGAAGAGCGGTGCATCCCACCGGAACAGAACGAGACCGGAAATCCCCTCGCCATGCGGATAGCGCTCCAGGTCGTGGTAGCCGCGCAAGCCAGGAACGCGCCCGAGAACCGCGAAATGCGGTCTCCAGCCGTCCCACAGAAATTCAATGATCGCTATTGCCACCGCAAGGCAGATACCGGGGATGGCGCCAAAGACAGCGACGCCCGCCAGACACGCAATGGATAGCCAGAACTCCCATTGCTGAATGCGAAAAATGCGCTTGAGGTCGTTGATCTCGAAGAGACCAATGGCTGCCGCAATGACCACTGCGGCGAGCGCGCTGGTGGGAAGAAAGCGTAACAGGTTCGGCGCCACCAGCAGCAACGCTGCGACCGCCACGGCGCCTACGACGCCCGTCAACTGCGTCTTCGCGCCTGCCGCTTCCGCCACGGGGGTGCGAGAGGAACTGCTGCTGATCGGGAAACCCTGGAAGAGTCCGGCCGCAAGGTTGGCGGCGCCGAGGCCGATCATCTCCTGGTTCGGGTCGACCCGGCTGTTGGCGCGCGCAGCGAAGGTTCGCGACAGCACGCTGGTATCGGCGAATGCGATGAGCGCGACCGCGCTGCCGCCAAGGACGATCTTCGCCAGGTCCACGCCGCTTGCCCACGGCAGCGCGAACGCTGGCAGTCCCTGCGGAATCTTGCCGAGCACTTTGACGCCGAGATTGTCGAGGCCGAATAAGCTGACAGCCAGCGTCGCCAGCACGACTGCGATGAGAATGCCCGGGAGCTTTTCGAAACGCTTCAGAAAGAGGATGAGCACGAGGCTTCCCGCGCCCACCGCGAAGCTGGTCCAATTGGCCTTGCCCGCGGCGATGGCCTGCACGAGGCTGATGAGATCGCGAAGCGGTCCTTGTTCCTCGATGGAGATGGCGAACAGCTTGGGCAACTGGCTGATCAGCACCGCGAGCGCAATGCCGTTCATGTAGCCGTAACGGATGGGCTTGGACAGCAGTTCGGTAATGAAGCCCAGCCGCAAGATTCCCATCACGATGCAGACCACCCCGGAGACGACGGCCATCATGCTGGCCACCGCAATCGCGCGAGAGGGATCGCCGGCGGCGAGCTGCGCAACCACCGCCAATATGGGTGCGGCGAGCGCGGAATCCGGCCCGAGCACCAATATTCGGCTGGGCCCAAATACCGCATAGGCGAGCAGCGGAACAATCGTCGCGTACAGGCCGCATACCCCCGGAACGCCTGAAGCCGCCGCGTAAGCGATCCCGACCGGCACTAACATCGTGGTCAGCACCAGCCCTGCGGCCAGATCCTTCGGCAGCCAGCTTGCCTGATATCCTTTGACGACCTGAATACCGGGCAACGAGCGAAGCCATCGTTGTGCGCTTCTTGTTTCGTGCTCCGGGCGAAAAGGGGTATCGGTCCGCATGGTTCGCACCTTCAGACGATTGAGAGGCGTGGATGGTGACAGTATGCGCTCGACTCTTCAAGCGTACCTGCTTGATCTGCCAGCTAAACCCGCCCTGTGGCCGGGTAGCGTTCGCTTTGTTCTACGACGCGGCCGCCACAGTCCGCTAACCAGTCACTTCGATGCCGGAGAACCTCATGACAGATATCGCACTTGCACGCAAGGATGCCTGCCTCGCAATGGTTCATGCGGTCTTGACCGACTTGATTGACGACGACAGTCTGATCGACGGGGCTCTACGGATTGCGGACTACGACGCAGATGATCTCGAAGGCAAGATCACCGAGACGGATGCCGTACTGCTTGCTGTCGCGGCGCTCACCAAAATCAATCGCGCGGCTTGTGAGTGGTCCGACGTGGACGGCAACCCGATGGACGCGATCAGAGTCGCGGACTTTGTCGTCGATGAACAAATGAACGGGTACGACCGCGCAGCCAATCCGCATGAAACGACTTCGTCCGCGGCAAAGATTCAGGCGCGGGCGGCCGCAGTGATTCGGCCAATGGGATCACCGGTTCGGCCCGTTCACCACTGAGGGGCGAGCCTTCGATGCGGGTAGGAGTCTCCACGGCGGGAAATCAAGAGCGGATGCGTCCAATGCCTGACGGTCGATGGCGTGCTTCGTCTTCGATCGGCAAGAATTGCGGCATTCCTCCATATTGAGTTTTATTCTCGCGTCCAGTTGGACGCCTTCCCCCTAGAACCGTGCACCTAAAACGCAAAAACCAACTTGAGACGTACTGCTTTCAAGGAAATGCCGCCGCACGCTTCGCTAAGCGAATAATACAAAAACTCGAACCGCACGTCAGAGCCCAACACAAAGATTGCATTCGTGCGGCGGAAATCCGACCGTGCTTGCATTCTGCGCTCAGTAACATATGCTTTTTTGTCAGCGAGCTTACAGAGTTCTGTTGGTAATCCGATGTAAAGGGTCGTCGGTAGGGCGCGACGCGGCCCGGCAAAAACTACAGCGCCGCCGCAGCACGCCCGACGCTTCTACATCCATTCGGGTGGAGGCTGCAAGGACAGGAGACGCCAGCATGAGCGACGATCGCGCATCGGATGCTTCGTATCGCGCTACGCTATCAGGCGACGAACTCAGACGCATCGACGACTGGTGGCGCGCGTGCAATTACCTGTCGGTCGGCATGATTTATCTCAGGGACAATCCGCTTTTGCGCGAGCCCTTGAAAGTCGAACACGTCAAGCACCGTCTGCTCGGACACTGGGGCGCAAGCCCCGCGTTGTCGTTCGTCTGGGCCCATCTGAACCGCGTGATCAAGCGCGACGACCTCGACGTAATCTTCATGGCGGGCCCCGGACACGGTGCGCCAGGCGTACTCGGCCCCGTTTATCTGGAAGGCACCTACTCGGAGGTGTACCCGGACAAGAGCGAAGACGCCGAGGGCATGCAGAAGTTCTTCAAGCAGTTCTCGTTTCCGGGGCATATCGGCTCGCATGTGACGCCCGAAACACCCGGCTCGATTCACGAAGGCGGTGAACTCGGCTACAGCCTCTCGCATGCCTACGGCGCGGCGCTCGACAATCCCGATCTGATCGTCGCGTGCGTGGTGGGCGACGGCGAGGCCGAGACCGGCCCACTCGCTACCGCATGGCATTCGAACAAGTTCATCAATCCGGTGCGCGACGGCACCGTTCTGCCGATCCTGAACCTGAATGGCTACAAGATCGCCAATCCGACGATCCTCTCGCGCATCAGCCACGGCGAGCTGAAAGCGCTATTCGAGGGCTATGGCTATACGCCGTATTTCGTCGAAGGATCGGAGCCGTCGGAAATGCATCAGAAGATGGCCGACACGCTCGATACGGTCATCGCCGAAATCCGCGCGATTCACGAAAGAACGCGTGCAAGCGGCACTCCCGAGCGGCCGCGCTGGCCAATGATCGTGTTGCGCACGCCGAAGGGCTGGACGGGGCCGAAGGAGATCAAAGGCCACAAGGTCGAGGGTTCGTGGCGCTCGCATCAGGTGCCGTTTTCCGATGTGAGCGGCAACCCCGCGAATCTCGAACTGCTGGAAAGCTGGCTGCGCAGCTACAAGGCCGACGAGTTGTTCGACGACAACGGCCGGTTGCTCGCCGAGCTGCGCGAGCTTGCGCCGCAAGGGCCACGCCGCATGAGCGCCAATCCACATGCGAACGGCGGCATACTGCGCCGCGAGTTGAAGCTGCCGGACTTCCGCGACTACGCGGTCGACGTCACGCACGCCGGCAAGGTGCTGCGCGAGAACACGCTGCCGCTCGGCCAGTTCCTGCGCGACACGATGCGTTGCAACATGAACACGTTTCGCGTCTTCGGTCCTGACGAGACCGCGTCCAACCGCTTGCAGTCCATCTACGAAGTGAGCAAGAAAGTGTGGATGGCCGACATGCTGCCAGAGGACGACGACGGCGGCGAACTCGCGCACGACGGCCGCGTGATGGAGATGCTCTCGGAACACACGTTGATGGGCTGGCTCGAAGGCTATCTGCTGTCCGGCCGTCATGGCTTTTTTCACACTTACGAAGCGTTCGCGCACGTGGTGGACTCGATGTTCAACCAGCACGCGAAGTGGCTGGACGTGTGCAAGAACCATGTGCCGTGGCGCGCTTCGGTGGCCTCGGAGAACATTCTGCTTTCGTCGACGGTATGGCGTCAGGATCACAACGGCTTCTCGCATCAGGACCCCGGCTTCATCGACCTCGTGACCAACAAGAGCCCGTCGGTCACGCGCGTCTATTTACCGCCTGACGCCAATACGCTGCTCGTCGTCGCGGATCAATGCCTGCGCTCGACCGACTGCATCAACGTGATCGTCGCCGATAAGCAGAAGCATCTGCAATTCACCACCATCGACGAAGCGGTCGTGCATTGCGCAAAGGGCATGGGCGTGTGGCGGCGCGCGAGCAATGACGAAGACATGGAGCCGGATGCGGTAATGGCTTCATGCGGCGATGTCGCCACGCAGGAAGCACTCGCGGCCACGGCTATCTTGCGCGAGCGTCTGCCCGAGTTGAGACTGCGCTTCGTGAACGTGGTCGATCTGTTCAGGATGCAGCCGGTGAGCGAGCATCCGCACGGTTCGAGCGAGCGAGAGTTCGACAGTCTGTTTACCGTCGACAAGCCCGTGATCTTCAACTTCCACGGCTATCCGTGGCTGATTCACAAGCTCGCGTATCGCTTTCGTAATCACGAGAATCTGCACGTTCGCGGCTACACCGAGAAGGGCAACATCAACACACCGCTCGAACTCGCGATCCTCAATAAGGTGGATCGCTTCAACCTGGTGCTCGACGTGCTCGACCGCGTGCCTCGCTTGCAAGGCAGAACCGCGCATCTGCGCGAGGACATGAGGAACGCCATCATCCTCAACATAAATTACGCGCACGAGCACGGCACCGATAGCCCGGAGATTTCCGAATGGGTGTGGCCATATTGAGCGGTTCGTAGTCGGCGCCGTGCCTCGCTCGCTCACTCGGCCCGGATCGAACGCATTCACGCGAGCGTCAAAGCATGAGGAGTCGTCGCAATGAAAGCTCCTGAGCGTCCTCTGCGTATCGAGCTGATCGCGCCACTTTCGGGCGTGATGGTGCCGCTGGATAGCGTGCCCGATCCGGTCTTCGCGCAGAAGATGGTCGGCGACGGTGTGTCGATCGATCCGACTTCTGACGAGTTGCTCGCGCCGCTTGCCGGAAAGGTCACGCAACTGCATAAGTCCAGCCACGCGGTGACGATCACGGGCGACAACGGGCTGCAAGTCCTGCTGCACATCGGACTCGACACCGTGCTGCTGCGCGGCGAGGGCTTCATGCCGCTGGTCAGCGAAGGCGGCACGGTCGCGGTCGGCACACCGCTGATCCGTTTCGATCCGGTGGCGGTCGGCGCGAAGGCGAGCAGCCTGCTCACGCAGATGGTGATCGCCAACGGCGAACTCGTCACGCGCTATGTGCCCGCGAAGGGCCTCGTCAACGCGGGCACCGACACGGCCCTGTACGTCGAGTTGGTCGGCAGCGTCCCGGACAAGGAGACGGCCGGTGCGGCCGGCGCAATCCTCTCCGGCGAAATCACGCTGCCGAATCCGGCGGGCCTGCATGCGCGGCCCGCCGCCGTCGTCGCGGCGCAAGCAAAGAAATTCACGTCGGAGATCCGCCTGCTGCGCGGCAGCGACAGCGTCAATGCGAAGTCGATCGTGGCGATCATGGGGTTTGCCACCACGCTCGGCGACAAGCTACGCGTCGAGGCGCGTGGACCCGACGCGGCGGAAGCGGCGAGCGTGCTCGCGCGCGTGCTTGCCGAAGGTTCCGGCGAAAAGCCCGGCGACGCGCCTGCGCCTTCAACACCTTCAGCACCGATCGCCGCACAAGCCGCCACACCAATCGCCGAGCCAGTTGCAACCCGCTCCCCGCTCACCGACGCCAACGAATTCACCGGCGTTTCCGCCTCACCAGGCCTTGCCGTCGGCAAGGTGGTGCAATTTCGCCAGCAAGCGATCGAAGTAACCGAAACGGGCGAGTCGCCGCAACGCGAACGCGCGCAACTCGAAGCGGCGAGGCACCAGGCGCGCCAGCAGATCGAAGCGCTGAAGGCGACGCTTGCCGACGCGTCGAAAGCGCAGATTCTCGCCGCGCATCTCGAACTGCTGGACGACCCCGACCTGAACGATATGGCCATCGCCGGCATCAGCGAAGGCAAGGGCGCGGGCTTCGCGTGGCGCGCGGCGTTCCAGACGCAGGCGGACACGCTCGAAAAGCTCGCCAATCCGCTGCTGCGCGAACGCGCGGGCGACATCCGCGACGTCGGCCGCCGGGTGCTCGCGTTGCTCGCGGGCGTCAGGCAGGCGCAGATCGACGTGCCGCAGGACTCGATTCTGATTGCGGAAGAACTCTCGCCGTCCGACACCACATCGCTCGATCGCAGCAAGGTGCTCGGCTTTTGCACGACGACCGGCGGCGCGACGAGTCACGTCGCGATCCTTGCGCGTTCGCTCGGCATTCCCGCGATTTGCGGCATCGACGCACGCGCGTTGCAACTCGCCGACGGCACCCCCGTCGTGCTCGACGGATCGCGCGGCAGCTTGCGGCGCAACCCGAGCGCCGACGAACTCGAACAGGCGAACCAACGCATCAGCCGCCAGGCCACTAAACGCGAAGCCGAAAAGCTCGCGGCGACCAAGCTCGCGATGACGGCCGATGGTCACCGCATCGAAGTCGTCGCGAACATCCGCAATGCACAGGAAGCGCGCGACGCGGTGGCGGCCGGCGCGGAGGGCGTGGGCCTGTTGCGCTCCGAGTTCCTGTTCGATGCGCGCGACACCGCACCATCCGAAGACGAGCAGGCCGCCGAATACTGCGCGGTAGCCGAAGCGCTCGGCCGCGAACGTCCCCTCGTCGTGCGCACGCTGGACGTTGGCGGCGACAAACCGCTGTCGTATCTGCCGCTGCCGAAGGAAGACAATCCATTCCTCGGTTTGCGCGGCGTGCGTGTGAGCCTCGCGCATCCCGACATTTTCCGCACGCAATTGCGCGCGATCCTGCGCGCGGCGCCGCTCGGCAATCTGCACGTGATGTTCCCGATGATCGCGACGATCGAAGAAGTGCAGGCGGCGCGCAAGCTCCTGCTCGAAGAAGCCGGCGACCATGCCGCGAGCGTGAAGATCGGCGTGATGATCGAAGTGCCTGCCGCCGCGTTGATCGCCGAACCGCTCGCGCGTGAAGTCGACTTCTTCTCGATCGGCACGAACGATCTGACGCAATACACGCTCGCGATGGACCGTGGCCACCCGCAACTCGCGAGACAGGCCGACGCGCTTCACCCTGCGGTATTGCGTCTCATCGGTATGACGGTCGAAGGCGCGCATCGGCACGGCAAATGGGTCGGCATTTGCGGCGGCATCGCGTCGGATGCGATGGCGGTGCCGGTGCTCGCCGGCCTCGGCATCGATGAACTGTCGGTCAGTATTCCCGCAGTCGGTTCAGTGAAGGCCCAGCTTGCGCGGCTGACGATGGCCGAAGCCAGCAAACTCGCCGCCGACGTGCTGCGCCTGGGCACCGCCGCCGAAGTTCGCGCGCATCTTGCGCGCTTTGCCGATTGAGCGGATCGAGAGGAGACCAGCCATGTTTTCGCATGCGTTCGGAGTCTTGCAGAAAATCGGTAAGTCGCTGATGTTGCCGGTCGCCGTGTTGCCGGTTGCCGGGCTGCTGCTTGGTCTCGGTGCGACCGACTTCCACGGTTACGTGCCGGCCATCGTGCTCGCGCTGATGAAGAACGCGGGCGACGTGATCTTCGGCAACCTGCCGCTCATCTTCGCCATTGGCGTCGCCCTCGGCTTCACCGAGAACGACGGCGTCTCGGGCATTGCCGCGACGATCGGCTATCTGGTGATGACCGCGACGCTCGGCGTGATCGCGAAGGTCGAAGGGATCGAGCCCGACATGATCATGGGCATCCCGTCGATCCAGACCGGCGTGTTCGGCGGCATCCTCGCCGGTGGCCTTGCCGCGTGGATGTTCAACCGCTACTACCGGATCACGTTGCCGGCATATCTCGGCTTCTTCGCCGGCAAGCGCTTCGTGCCGATCGTGACGGCGATCGGCGCCATCGTGCTCGGCGGCATCCTGTCGTTCGTGTGGCCGCCGATCGGCAGCGGCATCAAGGCCTTCTCGCACTGGGCGGCGGTGTCCGACCCGCGCACGGCGGCGACGATCTACGGTTTCATCGAGCGTCTGCTGATTCCGTTCGGCCTGCATCACATCTGGAACGTGCCGTTCTTCTTCGAAATGGGCAGTTACCTCGATCCGACCACCGGCAGGACGGTGCACGGCGACATCACCCGTTTCTTTGCCGGCGACCGCACCGCCGGCATCCTGGCAGGCGCGTTCCTGTTCAAGATGTTCGGCCTGCCGGCCGCCGCCATCGCGATCTGGCACTGCGCGAAGCCGGAGAAAAAGCTAGCCGTCGGCGGCATGATGATTTCGGCCGCGCTGACGTCCTTCCTGACCGGCATCACCGAGCCGATTGAATTCGCGTTCATGTTCGTCGCACCGGTCCTTTACATCATCCACGCGTGCCTCGCGGCGTCGGCGCAGTTCGTCGCGAACACGCTGGGCATGCGCATGGGCTTCACGTTTTCGCAAGGCGGCATCGACTTGCTGATGTTCAACCTGATCGGCGGCAAGGCCACGCATGCGTGGTACGTGTTCATTCTCGGCCCGATTTACGCGGCGATCTATTACGGCATATTCCGCTTCGTGATCACGCGCTTCAATCTGAAGACGCCCGGCCGCGAACTCGACACGGTTGAAAGCGCGCCGCTCGCCGCGAGTGGTACGGGCGGGCGTTCGCGCGAACTGGTGCTGGCGTTCGGCGGCCGCTCGAATATCACGAGTCTCGATGCGTGCATCACGCGCCTGCGCATTTCCGTGAAAGACCCCGCGCGCGTCGACGAAGCCAAGCTGAAGGCGCTCGGCGCGGCGGGCGTGTTGCGCGTCGGCGATGGCGTGCAGGCGATCTTCGGGCCGTTGTCGGAGAACATGAAGACCGACATGCAGGAGTACATGAAGACGGCCGGCAGCGACGCCGAACTCGCGCCTGCCGGCACGCCGGTCGCGCCAGACGCGGCGACGGCCAGTGGTGTAGCCGCGGCGGCGACAGCCGCGGCGCAAAGCTCGGCGCAGCAGAGCGCGCGCGCGGAGAAGATTCGCGCGGCGCTCGGCGGCGCGGCCAACATCGTCAAGCTCGATGCGCTTGCCGCCACGCGCTTGCGCGTCGAGCTGTCCGACGTCTCGCGGATCGACGCGGCGGCGCTCAAGGATGCGGGTGTGCCAGCCACGCAAGCGTTGAAGAACGGCGCGATCGACCTGCTGGTCGGACTCGGCGCGGAGGATCTCGCGAATGCGCTGCGCTGGACACCGGCAAGCCATCCAACCCCGGCATGACAGGCGAGGGCAGCGATCATGAACGATGTTTCCACAGAAGAGGCCGCGGCGAACGCGCAAGCCGCGTCGCAGGATGTGAGCGGCTACGCGTTTCAGCACGACGTGGTGAGGAATCTGATTTGCCGCGCGGGGCGCTATCCAGAAATTGCGAGCCCGCAAGACTGGTACATGGCGCTTGCCTACAGCGTGCGCGACCGGATGCTCGCGCGCTGGTCCGCCTCGATGAAGGTCTATGCGGAGAAGGACGTCAAGGTCGCCTGCTATCTTTCCGCGGAGTTCCTGATTGGTCCGCAACTCGGCAATAACCTGCTCAATCTCGGCATGCAGGACGAAGCGCGCGAGGCGATGCACGCGCTCGGCCAGGATCTCGACGCGCTCCTCGCGATCGAGGAAGAACCCGGGCTTGGCAACGGCGGGCTCGGACGCCTGGCCGCCTGCTATATGGACTCGCTGTCGACGCTCGAAATTCCGGCGATCGGTTACGGCATCCACTACGAGTTCGGTATCTTCGATCAGGAAATTCGCGACGGCTGGCAGGTCGAGGTGACCGACAAGTGGTTGCAGAACGGCAATCCCTGGGAAATCGTGCGGCCGGATGTGAGCCATTACGTCGGCTTTGGCGGACACACGCAACACCAGATCGACGACCAGGGACGCCTGCGCGTGAGCTGGATTGCGGCGCGGCAAGTGAAGGGCGTCGCGTGCGATCTGCCGGTGCAGGGCTATCGCGTCGATACCTGCAATGTGCTGCGCCTCTGGAAGAGCGAAGCGGTCGAATCGTTCGACTTTCAGGACTTCAACGCCGGCCAATACTACGAGGCGGTGCAGGAAAAAGTCGTGTCGGAAACCTTGTCGAAGGTGCTCTATCCGAACGACGAACCCGAAGCGGGCAAGCGCCTGCGGCTCGCACAGCAGTACTTTTTCGTTTCGTGTTCGCTGCAGGACATGTTGCGGTTAATGGTATGGAAAGGCACGTCAATCGAGCAGTTCTCGGACCTGTTTGCCGCGCAACTCAACGATACGCATCCGTCGATCGCGGTGGCCGAGCTGATGCGTCTGCTGATGGACGTGCACGGGCTTGCGTGGGATACCGCATGGGAGATCACGCAGCGCACCTTCGCGTACACCAATCACACGCTGTTGCCCGAGGCGCTCGAAACCTGGGGCCTGCCGCTCTTCCAGAGCCTGTTGCCGCGCCCGCTCGAAATCATCTACGAAATCAACCGCCGTTTTCTCGACGACGTGCGGCGCGAGTTTCCGGGCGACGACGCGTGCGTCGCACGCATGTCGCTGATCGACGAACGCGGCGACAAGAAAGTGCGCATGGCGCATCTCGCGACGGTGGGCAGTCATGCGGTCAACGGTGTGGCCGCGTTGCATTCGGACCTGCTGCGCCAGACCGTGATGCACGATTTCGCCGAGATGTATCCGCAGCGCTTTCTCAACGTGACGAACGGCGTGACGCCACGCCGCTTCCTGATGTTGAGCAACCCAGGCCTCGCGGGTCTTATCGATCAAACGATCGGCGCCGGCTGGCGCACCGATCTCACGCAGCTCGACAAGCTCGCCGCGCACGCCGACGATGCCGGCTTTCATGAAGCATGGCGCGCGATCAGGCGCGACAACAAGACCGTGCTCGCGGCGCGGATCGCGGGCGCAACGGGCATCGACGTCGATCCGAACGCGCTGTTCGACATTCAGGTCAAGCGCATTCACGAGTACAAGCGGCAGCATCTGAACGCGCTGTACATCATTAGTCTCTATCACCGGTTATGCCGCAATCCCGCGCTCGACGTCGCGCCGCGCTGTTTTATCTTCGGCGGCAAGGCCGCGCCGGGCTACGCGATGGCCAAGCTGATGATCCGCCTGATCACCGGCATCGCGGAAGTCGTCAACCATGATCCGGTGATCGAAGGCCGGCTGAAAGTGGTCTTCTATCCGGACTTCAACGTGAAGAACGGGCACTGGGTCTATCCCGCCGCGGACCTGTCGGAGCAGATTTCGACAGCGGGCAAGGAAGCATCCGGCACCGGCAACATGAAGTTCATGATGAACGGCGCGCTGACGATCGGCACGCTCGACGGCGCCAACGTGGAGATCCGCGAAGAAGCGGGCGAAGAAAACTTCTTCCTGTTCGGCTTGAGCGCGCAACAGGTCGATGAATTGAAACGCAACGGCTATCGCCCGTCCGACTACGTGCAGGCCAACGACGACTTGCGCGAAGCGCTCGCGCAGATCGCGCAAGGCCGTTTTTCGCGCGGCGATCCAGATGTATTCAGGCCGCTCGTCGACAATCTGCTGCGCTCGGACCCGTTCCTCGTGCTGGCCGATTTCGCGGACTACGTCGAGTGTCAGGATCGCGTGAGCGACGCATGGCGCGACGCGCGGCGGTGGACGCGCATGTCGATCGTCAACACGGCGCGCTCGGGCAAGTTCTCGTCGGATCGTGCGATCGGCGAGTACTGCGAGCGCATCTGGAACGCGCGTGCGGTGAGGATCGACCTTGCTCAGCCCTAATGTAGAAAGTACGCGCAGTTATCGGGCGCGCCCCGGTTCACGATTTCCGCTTGGTGCGTCGGTCGTGCCGGACGGCGTCAACTTCTGCGTTTTTT
The DNA here is from genome assembly GCF_902859935.1 of Paraburkholderia fynbosensis. Taxonomy (GTDB): domain Bacteria; phylum Pseudomonadota; class Gammaproteobacteria; order Burkholderiales; family Burkholderiaceae; genus Paraburkholderia; species Paraburkholderia fynbosensis. The sequence continues at coordinate 144,748 of NZ_CADIKI010000006.1, read as the reverse complement.
GCCGGCACGCGACTCACCTCGAACTGCTGCTTTACGCTTCGACGGATAGCATCGAGCCGTTTCAGATCATCGGACTCACGCCCGAAAGAAACCGCACGTTCTATTTCTGGCATGTGCTGGTCGAAGACCTTCCGGTGCCGTGCTGGTACACGTGGCGCGCCTACGGCCATCATGGCGTGCCGCAGGTCGACGACGAAGCCGGCAGCCGTTACGAGTTGCTCGATCCCGCCGCGCGCGCGGTCAGCGACCGCCACTGGCATCGCCAGGCCGCTGCCGGTGTGCGCGAACCGGGGCATGCGTCCTTTCGAGCCATCGTCACCGAACCGCTGCCTGAACGCGACGACGTGGCCGTGCGCACGCTCGACGACGCGATCATCTACGAGCTGCATGTGGGCGGCTTCACGCGCGATCCATCGAGCGGCGTTCGAGATCCGGGCACGTTCGCGGCGCTGATCGAGAAGATCCCTTACCTGAAGGAGCTGGGCATCACGCACGTCGAGCTGCTGCCGGTGATGGCCTTCGATGAGCAGGACGTGCCTGGGTCGGCGGCCGCCGAGGGGCTCGTCAATTACTGGGGTTACAGCACACATAGCTTCTACAGTCCGCATCCGCGCTACTGCGTCGAGGCTGAGCGCGCGCCGCAGGAGTTCCGTGCGTTGATCGACGCGATGCACGCGGCCGGCATCCGCGTGCTGCTCGACGTAGTGTTGAATCACACCGCGGAAGCGGGCCTTAGCGGTCCGGTGATCAATTTCAAGGTGCTCGCCAACGAATTCTTCTATCACATCGATTCGGCCAATGGCGGGCGCTATCTCGACTACACGGGCTGCGGTAACACGCTCAACTGCAATCACCCGCTGGTATCGGCGTTCATCCTGCATTGCCTCGAGTACTGGGTGCAGGAACTCGGTGTGGACGGCTTTCGCTTCGATCTCGCGAGCGTCTTCACGCGCGGCGAAGGCGGCGCGTTGCTGCGCACGCCGCCGTTGCCGTGGGCGATGGAAGCGTCGCCGGTGCTCGCGCGCGTGCCGCTGATCGCGGAAGCGTGGGACGCGGCGGGCCTATATCACGTCGGCGCATTCCCGGGCATGGCGTGGGCCGAATGGAACGGCCGCTATCGGGATGTGATCCGGCGCTTCGTGCGCGGCGATTCTGGACTGATCGGCCAGATGTGCACGTGCGTCGCGGGTAGCGCAGATCTCTACCAGGCGGACGGCCGATTGCCCGTGAACAGCATCAACTTCGTGACCTGCCACGACGGCTTTACGTTGCGCGATCTCGTCAGCTACGACGCGAAACGCAACGAAGCGAACGGCGAAGGCAACCGCGACGGCAGCAACGACAACCTGTCGTGGAACTGCGGGGCGGAAGGGGATACCGATGATCCGTCGATCGCCGGCCTGCGTTTGCGGCAGGCGCGCAACTTCATCGCGATCCTGCTGCTGAGCCAGGGCGTACCGATGCTGCTCGCCGGCGACGAAATCCTGCGAAGCCAGCGGGGCAACAACAACGCATACTGCCAGGACAACGCGCTGTCGTGGATGGACTGGCGTTTTTCCGGTGACGCGCTCGACATGCTGCGTTTCGTGCGCGAGATGATCGCGTTTCGCAAGCGTCACCCGAGCCTGCGCCGTCGCCGTTTCCTCACGGGAGCTACGGAGCCCGGGCAAACGCATCCCGATGTCGCCTGGCATGGCGAACGGCTCGGCGCGCCCGCATGGGGCGACGCGGGTGCACGGCTGGTCGCGTTCACGCTCGCCGGGCATGCGCCGGGCGCGCCCAGGTTGCACATCGTCTTTAACATGAACGCCGATGCGCGCAGTGCAGAGCTTCCCGCGCTCGACGACGACGCAAACTGGCGGCGCATTATCGATACGGCTGCGCAACCTCCGGGGGACATTGTTTCGACTGTTGAAACCGCGCGCCTCGAACGCGGTAGCTGCCGTGTAGAAGCTCGCAGTGTCGTCGTGCTTGAATCGCGATGAATGTGCGCGATGGCGCTGGACGGTGCGCGGTAAAGCGACTTTAATATCGATGTACTGCGGTGTTGCTTTGTCCATCACCAGGGGGCGGCATGGATGCAGTCAGAACCTTCATCGAAAGTCAGCCGCTGTTCGCGCTCTTTCTGACCATCGCGGTGGGCTATCTGGTCGGCGAAATCAATGTGAAAGGCGTGGCGCTGGGCTCCGGGGCCGTGCTGTTCGTTGGGCTGGCGGTCGGCGCGTTCGCGCCGAAATCTACGCCGCCGACGCTGCTGGGCACGCTCGGATTGTTGATGTTTCTTTATGGCATCGGCATTCAGTATGGCGCGCAGTTCTTCCGCGGGCTCACGAGCCGGGCGGGCATGAAAGCCAATGCGGCGGCGTGTCTCGGCGTGATCGCTTCCGGTCTCGTCGCGTGCGGCTTCATTCATTTCGGCGTCACGCTCGCCGATGCCCTCGGCATGTTCGCGGGCAGCGGCACGAGCACGGCGAGCCTGCAAGTTGCCATCGCGTCGATGAAGAGCAGCGATGCCGCGGTGGCCTATAGCGTGGCCTATCCATTTGGCGTGGCCGGGCCGATTCTATTTATCTACGCGCTGCAACTGGCCCTCAAAGTCAAGATAGGCAAGCCGCCGGCCAAGTTGATGGAGACTGCGGAAGTCGCGCTGCGCAATGCCAGTCTCTTCGGTCTCAAGGTGTCGGAGCTATTGATACGCCTACCTGCCGGTGTGGCAATCGCTGCAGTGCGGCGCGCGCATCACAACTTGCTCACCATCGACGATTTCGCGCTGCGCGGTGACGACGTGCTCCTCCTCACCGCGACGGACTCGCGCCTGCTCGACGAAGCAGCGGCACTGTGCGGCGAGTTGCAGCCCGGGCGCATATCGAGTCACCGGGAAGACCTGGACTACATGCGCGTGTTCGCCTCGAATCCTTCGGTCGTCGGAATGTCGCTCGGCAGTTTGCGCTACCCGGACGGCGTGAACTGCGCGGTCGCGCACGTGCGGCGCGGCGACACCGATCTGCTGTCCACGCCCGACCTCATTCTCGAAGCGGGCGACCGCGTCGGCCTGCTCGTCAATCGCGCGCATCAGGCGAGCGTTCGCGCGTTCTTCGGCGATTCGATCAAAAGCACGGCCGAGCTCAGTTTCATTTGCCTCGGCATCGGCGCGGCCGCCGGGCTGCTGGTCGGCGCGATCCCGCTGCGTTTTCCCGGTCTCGGCGCGTTCAGCCTCGGTCTCGCGGCGTTGCTGCTGGTCGCGCTGTGCCTCGGCAAGGTCCGCCGCAGCGGACCGTTCGTCTGGGTGATGCCGCTGTCGGCGAATCTTGTGCTGCGCAATCTTGGGCTCACGATTTTCCTCGCGCAGGTGGGCATCGCTTGCGGACCGAAGTTCGTCGCGACCGTGGGCACCGCTGGGCCGCTGCTGCTGCTTTATGGCGCGATCACGTTGCTGGTGCTCGTCGGCGTGACGGCTATATGTTGCCTGTGGATCTTCAGGCTGTCGTTCGATACGTCGGTCGGCGTGATCTGCGGTGCGACCGGCAACCCGGCGATTCTCGCCTTCGCCAACCGCGTCGCGCCGACGGACCAGCCCGACATCATGTACGCGATGATTTTCCCGTCGATGACCATCGTCAAGGTGCTGTTCGTGCAGATCGCGATAGCGATTGCAGCGGGCTGAACGCACCTGCGCGCACTTGCGCCACGGGCGAATGAACGTCCAACCGGATACAGAAGGAGTCCATCATGAAAGTGGCGATCTTCAGTTCGACGCGCTATGAACGCCGGTATCTCGACGAGGCCAACAAAAGCGGCAAGCACGAGCTGCATTACTTCGACGTTTCGCTAAATATGGACACCGTCGGTCTTGCCGCCGGCTACGGTGCGGTCTGCGTCTTCGTCAACGACAAGGCGGACGCGCCAGTACTGAGCGCGCTGCACGAGGGTGGGACGCGTTTGCTCGCGTTGCGCTGCACGGGCTTCAACAACGTGGATCTCGAAGCGGCGGCCGCGCTCGACATGAAGGTAGTGCGCGTCGTGACGTATTCGCCGAACTCCGTGGCGGAGCACGCGGTAGCGCTACTGCTCGCGGTCAACCGCAAGGTGCACCGTGCCTACAATCGCACCCGCGACTCGAATTTTTCGCTCGACGGACTGACTGGCTTCGACCTTTTCGGCAAGACAGTTGCGGTGGTTGGAACGGGCAAGATCGGCTGTGTATTCGCCAGGATCATGCTCGGCTTTGGCTGCAGGGTGATTGGTTTTGACCCGCACCCCTCTGCGGAATTTGAAGCGCTCGGTCTGAGCTATGCAACGCCGGGCGAGATCGGGGAGAAAGCCGACATCATTTCGCTGCATTGTCCGCTCACCCCGACAACACACCACGTCATCAATTCGGAAACGCTAAAACGCGCGAAGCCGGGCGCGATACTGATCAACACGAGCCGCGGTGGGCTGGTCGATACGGCGGCTGTCATCGACGCATTGAAGACCGGGCAGCTTGGCGGGCTCGGAATCGACGTCTACGAACAGGAGGAGAATCTCTTCTTTCGTGATCTCTCCAGCGAGATCATCATCGATGACGTTTTTCAGCGGCTCGTTTCGTTTCCAAATGTAATCGTCACCGGACATCAGGCCTATCTGACGCATGAGGCATTGACGACCATCTGCGAAACCACGCTCGAGAGCGTCTCGGCGTTCGAGAAAAGTCTGCCTTTGCAGAATGAGGTGAAGGTGGGATAGAAGCAAAGCCGCGTTCATGTCACGCTGAAAACCGGTTCGGGCAAAGTGATGGAACTCGAAGTGACGAACGAGGCGCGCAGCTTCGACCACCTTGCGCTCGGCGACGTCGTGACGGCGCGGTATCGTGAATCGCTCACATTGAGCCTGCTCGACGAGAAGGCGCAGGCGTCAGAGGCACTCGCGATATCCGTGGAGCCCGCCTCGACGAAATAGCCGCAACGCAAGCCGGGCAAAAACGCGGGAGACAACGATGAGAAAACGCATTGCATTGGCGTTGACGCCTGGCGCGTGCGCCGTTGCGCTCGTGCTCGGCGCTTGCGCACAGCCGGAGCAGCGTGTGCAAATCGGCATGAATGAGCAGGCGATTATCGCGAAGCTCGGTCCGCCGAAGGAGACGTATGATCTGCCCAACGGCGGCAAGCGCCTCATGTGGCCCACGCAGCCCATGGGAACGACGACCACCGCCGTCGATCTCGATGCGTCGGGCAATACGACCGGTGTGCGGCAAGTGCTTCAGGAAAACGAGTTCTATCGCGCCGAGGTCAACAAGTGGACGCGCAACGATGTGCTGGTCGCGTTCGGTCGACCGTTCGAAACGGCGCGTTTCAAGCGGATGGATCGCGAGGTATGGTCGTATCGGTACATGGAGAACAACATCTACCACATGATCTTCAACTTCTATTTCGACCCGCAGGGCGTGCTCAGGCAAACGCAAAAGCAGCCGGACCCGCAATTCGATCCGAGCATGCGCAACAGGCTTTGAACGGAGACGGAAAGGGCGCAGATGCGCTTGGACACACTAGCGCGGCGGGGGACCGCGTCATCCGAACCTGGCGGCGCGCCGCCGTGCCCCTTGCGCCCGCATCATCGTTTTCTAACATCGGAACTGATGCATGTAATCATAAAGGCGGACGCTGATGAGCAGGAGGCCCTTGAAGATGATATCCACGCCTTCGCAGACCCGGCTCGAATGACGTTGTCGCTGAGCGCATGAGATTGATGCTTACCCGATGGAGTCATCCCAGTTCTCCTCGATTGAATACGACGTCCGGCAACGCACAAATCCTTATTCCGGCATGCGGCTCCAGTGAATGGCGGCCGGTCTGTCGTTTGTAGCGTCGCGCGAGCAAGCAATGCGCAGTAGGTACGCAATGCACGGCGAGCACAGCGGCGGCCCGCGCGAGCAGTGCGATCGCTGCGTTTGATGATGCAAAAAGCACACGGCGTGTTTTTCGCGTCTGGCGCTCGCTACTCAATACGTGATATCGCGAGCTGTCTGACCGGCTGCAAGAAACGCAACGGCGACTGGAAAGTGCGAAAGCAATAGCGCGCTGCGGCATGCCGCGCACGCCGCCCGGGTGCTAGAAACTTATCGCGAAGCCGAACGACACGCCGTGCACATTGTGGCCGAACACGTAGCGCACCATCGCCCGGGTTCTCGTGATGATGATCGGATACCTGCCGCTGTCGAGTTCCAGTCCAACGCCCACTGAAGTGAGGTCGTTGAAGCCAAGCACACCCGCGCTTTCGCCAAAATAGTGCGAATAGGCGGTTTCCAGCACATAGCGCAGCGGCCGCTCAAGCGCCGTGAGGCCCGTAGGCGCCCGCCATCGCGCCCACAGGCTGACCTGTTGCGCGGTCGCCGATCCCTGCACAGCCTGCGACGATCCGCCGAAGCTGCGCAAATAGATGTCGGTCGCGCGCAGTTCGACGTCGATCTCGTAGTGTTCGCGATAGTGCTCGAAGTCCAGCATCAGCGATCCGCCTGCACCATACGCATTGAGCGAACCGCCGTCGAGAAATTGCAGGTTTGCATCGTTCCTCTCGTTGATCACCGTTTGTCCGATGTGCAGATCGCTTGCCACGCGGCCGACCATGCCGTTCAGGATCGGCCTGAAACGCAGTTCGTCCGTGATCGGGAAATCCCAGCCGATGCCGACCGTCGTGCTCACAGTGTTCCATCGCGTGGGAATCGGGCGTTGCTGCCCGCCTTCCGTCGCGATAAAGGTCGGATCGTAGCGGCTATAGGCGACCGTGCCTTCGAGATACAGCGGGAACGACTTGCTGAGCGTAAAGCCGCCGCCGAGCTGGGTCTGACCGAAACCCGGGTTGCCGGTGCCCGCGTTATTGATCGACAGCGAACTGGTCGTCACGTCGGGCACGGCCGTGTACGACATGATCGCGAGCACGGCATCGGCGTAGTTCTTCACGTTGGCGCCGATAAAAGTTCGGGCCGGAGGCGGCGTCCCTTGTGCGTGCAGATCCCGAGACAGTGGGAACAGTACGAATAGCACGAGGATCACCGGTGCCAGAGAGCGAGCCTGCCGCGCTAAAAGAATCGACTTCGGCATGTCCGGTGTCCATTTGAGGGGTGAACGTCTGATTTCTCGGTCGGGTTGTCTTCGACAAGTCATCGCAACGGTTTGTTGCTTCGCGCCGTTGCCGCTGGACTATCACGCTGTTTCGCTCAGGTGGGCGTTGTGCCGCAAGTCGAGGCCTCAACTGGATGGATGCTCGCAAGAAATGTCGTACACGATCAGTTCGAATGAATCATATGGGTTTTTTTTAGCATACGCACGATCATAGGAATTCCTAAGCTATAGCTATCTCGTTTCCCGTCGGCGGAAGGCCGCGATGAAACGTTTCCGAGCGTCGTATGGTATGGGCGTCGATTGGTGTTTTCATCTGGCTCGGCGGGCTTTACGCGACGATCCGCGGCTTGCTGTACGAAGTTCCGGCCGAATTTCGTTGGGGCATGTTGGCGCTCGCCGTGGGCATCGCGACGTTGGTTGTCGCGCTCAATCCGCTCGCGCAGCGGGAAGCGGGCATGCGCGACCGCCTCGATTGAACATGCGGCAGAGGAGCTGAAGCCGTTGCCTAAGCGGCTTGCTGCACGCCTCGCCTTTCGCGCGCGGTGAGAGGCCAACGACTTGCCGGGATGGCGGTAACGCGTTTCTCTTCCATTAGTCGGCCAGTATCCGAGTGTCGTATGGATGGGCTTCCCGCAACTATGCGGTTGGCTGTTCATCCGGATATTTGATTGGACCAAGGTCCTATACCGTCCGTGCTACGCAACGCATAGAGTTGATACTCGCGCGTGATCGCGAGGTGTTCCGCTGACATTTTGCCCGCCGCCTAAACAGACGCGATCTGTAGCCTATGTGGCCAAGGATCCCGGTCGGCCGCAAGAGCGGGCGTCGCTAGCCAGATCGCCCGCAGCCGCAGCCTTGGTCGAATCGGGCAATCCGTCTCTCGCGGTTGGCGACCAGATTCGATGGCTGGCCACAATGAGTTCTTCGCGACTTGTGATGTCGGTTCAGGAGGACAGCACGTGACGAAGTTGCTGATCGATGTGCTCATCTTTCTTGCGGCGGCGCTGGTCGCCGTGCCACTGGCAGTTCGCCTCGGTTTTGGGGCAGTGCTCGGCTATCTGGTGGCAGGCGTCATCATTGGTCCGTGGGCGCTGAAGCTGGTCACGGACATAGACGCGATCCTCCACTTTTCCGAGTTGGGCATCGTGTTGATGATGTTCGTCATCGGACTCGAAATGAGGGTCGACACGCTCTGGGCAATGCGCCGCACTATCTTTGGCTACGGCACAATGCAGATGACCGTTTGCGCTGCGGCGTTGTTGGGGATTTTCCTGATGTTAGGGTTGCCCTGGCGAATCGCATTGACCGGCGGACTTGCACTCTCGCTGTCATCGACGGCAATGGTTATGTCCGAACTTCAGGAACGCAACTTAATGGACATGCCTACGGGTCGTGCCGGGTTCGGCATTCTCCTGTTCCAGGACATGGCAGCCATCCCGCTGATTGCTCTCCTGCCTTTGCTTGGACCGACGGCACCCACTGCCGTAGCGGAACCGGGTTGGCTCCTAGCCTTGAAAGCACTCGCCATGCTTGCTGCGGTGGCTCTTGTCGGCCGCTACCTGCTACATGTCGCGCTGCGTTTGATCACCAGCATCGGTGTCCCAGAGATTTTCACCGCGTTTGCGCTGCTCTGGATTGTAGGCATCGCATTGCTCATGCAGAGCGTTCATCTGTCGATGTCCCTCGGCGCCTTTGTCGCGGGTGTACTGCTTGCAGATTCGGATTATCGCCACCAAGTCGAAGTCGACATGATGCCCTTCAAGGGCTTGTTGCTTGGTTTGTTTTTCATTGCCGTGGGAATGTCAATCGACTTCGGTGTGTTGACGCGCGAGCCGGTACGGGTCGCGGTACTGGTCGTGGCACTCGTCGGTATCAAGGCGATCGCGCAGTGGTTTCTTGCAAATAGATTTGGCGTGCCGGCGTCGCAACGCGCCTACTTTGCCATTCTGCTGTCACAAGGCGGCGAGTTCGCCTTTGTGGTGATGGCCGCTTCACTGGCTGCACGTGTCATCGATCAGCGCCAGTCGTCGCTTGTCACGTTGGTCGTCGCGCTCTCGATGATTTCAACGCCTCTGCTGCTGCTCGTGCACCGCCGGCTCTTGCAGCCATTTACCGGTCGCGAGCCCGGATAGCCTTCGAGCGTTTGCGGCGCGGCGTTGCGCCCGCCGCCGATCACCACCGCCTGGCCGCGCAGCGCCGGATAGCGCAACAGCTCGACAGATGCGTAGAACGCATCCATGTCGAGGTGCGCGATGCGGCGGGCGGGAGAACTCATGGGTGGTAACGACCGATGACGGCCACGGCAGCGGACAGTTCATTCGATGCGCGTGCCGTGCTGCCGTGCGGGATGGCCTGCTGCGTAGGGCAGCGGCCAGCGCGGAAGACGATTCGCCGCTCGCCCGCTGCCAAACCGTCAGTTACCTTGAGTACCTTGCCGCGTCCGCCGGGGCAATTACTGCTTGATGCCTTCAGCCTGGATGTGCAGCGTGGTCTGCATCTTGAAGCCGTAGGTCTTGCCGAAGTCGATGCCGAAATCGTCGCGATTGAATGTCGCGGTCGATTCCGTGCCGCACACTTCGCGCTTGAGCATCGGGTTGACGAAGCACTTGAACGATTCGATCTTCAAATTGACTGGCTTAGTGATGCCGTGCATCGTCAGCGTGCCGATCACTTCCACCGGCTTGTCACCGTCGAAGCGGATCTGCGTGCCCTTGTAGCTGGCCGTCGGGAACTTCGCGGTGTCGAAGAACTTGTCGGTGACGAGTTCCGCGTCGAGCTTGTCATTGCCGATGTCGACCGACGTCATGTCGATCGTCACGTCGACCGTACCGGTCTTCGCGGCGCGATCGAGCACGACGGTGCCGCTGCTCTTCTTGAACTTGCCGCGCCAGGTCGAGATGCCGCCGAAGTGGTCGGTCTCGAAGCTCGGGTACGTGTGGGTCGGATCGAGCTGATACGTATCGGCTGCCATCGCGTTGAACGACAATGCAGCGGCCAGCGCGCCCGTGGCGAGCAAAAATTGTTTCTTCAAGGTGTACTCCAGGTTTTAGAAAAGTGCTGCGGTGTTTCGATGTTGTGCGTTACTTCTTTGCCGCGACGAGGTGAAACTTGATGACGACTTCGTCGGCGACGACCGACGTGTCTTTCCATTCTCCGGTGCCGACATCGAACTGCGAGCGCTTGATCGGCAACGCGCCGTCGAAGGTTTGCGTGGCGCCCTGGCTCGCGATGGCGACCGGCACCACGACGGTTTGCGACTTGCCCTTGATGGTCAGCTTGCCGGTAATCCGATACTGGTTGCCGCCGGCCGGCGCGATCGCGCTCGACACGAACGTCGCGGCGGGGAAGGCCGCGCTGTCGAACCATTCCTTGCCTTGCGCCTGCTTGTTGTAGTCGTCGGCGCCGAGGTCGTAGCTGCCGGTGTCGATCGACACGTTCGCGCTGCCGGCGGTGGGCTTCGCCGGATCGAAATTCAGTTGCGCGGAGAACTTCCTGAACTTGCCGTCCACCGGCACGTTCATCTGCTTCGTCGTGGCGATGACCGTGCTTTTGCTCAGATCGACGTCGGCGTGCGCGAGGCCCGCGCCGAAGAGCGAGAGTGAGGCGAGGCCGGCGAGCGTCGCGCGGCGAACGGATTGAAGACGCATGGTATGGGAAGAGGTTGATTTCATGGTGGTACGCATCCTATCGAACCCGCGTGCATTGATTGCACACCGCAGGGAATTAGATTGCCAATGAGCCGTGGCCAATCGCGGCCACGCTGGCGCCGGTTACCGCACGGCGCACGGCGCACGGCGCACGGCGTAATCGCGGTAATCGTTACTTGAGAAACGGCATCATCCGGGCGAGCATTCCGTCGCGATCGACGAACTGATGCTTGAGCGCGGCCAGCACGTGCATAACCACGAGCGTAAGCAGCGCGTAATTGAGCAGCACGTGGAGCGTGCGCAGCGTGGCCTTGAGCGCCTGATCCGGGCCGATGATCGTGGGCAGCGGCACGATGCCGAGATACACCACCTGGATGCCCGCCGCCGAACTGTAGAAGTAGCCGGACAGCGGAATCGCCAGCATCAGCAGGTACAGCAGGCCATGCACCAGATGCGCGGCCACCTTCTGCCACGCGGGCGTGGCGTGCTCGAGCGGCGGCGCGCGGTGGCTCGCGCGCCACAGCACGCGCAGCACGGCGAGCACGAACACGGTCACGCCTATCCACTTGTGCCACGAGAAGTACTTCAGCTTGGTGGGTGTGAAGCCGGGGATATCGGTCATGATCCAGCCGATATAGAAGCCGCAGACGATCAGCACCGCGATCAGCCAGTGCAGCGCAATCGCGCCGCCGTTGTAGCGTTCTTTATTACCGGAAGGACGTGATGGCATGGTTGTGCTCGTGCATGGCGAGGTCTTGAGTGAATGTCGCGTGTGAAAGCGGATGGTAGGCAGGCTGATAAAAACTGAATAGGCGGGCGCAAGAGAACAGATTGTTGTGGTAGTAACGCTAATGCGATTGAAATACGCTCTCGCTGTGGTAATTTTCCGGCTGACTCTCAACGAGGAACGACCACCGATGACCCGGACCGGAACGCAATCCGCCGCGCTCCGCGCGGATTTTTTGCGGCAGGAGCTGCAGGAAGCGGCGCCTCGCGCGACGGGCGTGGAAGGCTACCTGGAGCACGAGGCGGCCGTCTACGGGACCCTGCTCGAATCGACCCGGGCGATTCCGTGGAAGATCGACTGGGCCAGCATGGAGTTCGCTCAGCGTCATGGTTCGCCGCTGTCACCGGCTCTAGCGCGCTTGCGCGGCGTCGGCAAGATGCCACTGTGTTCGCTCACAACCCATCATCCAGGGCCTATGCCGTGAATTCCGTTTTCCTGTCTTGGGGTATCGCCGCCATCGCCACGGCCGGCGTCATCACGCGGCCTTTCAAATGGCCCGAAGCCGTGTGGGCCGTCGCCGGCGCGCTCCTGCTGGTGTCGCTCGGGCTCTTGCCCGCGCACCTCGCGTTCGAGGCGATCGGCAAAGGCACCGACGTCTACCTGTTCCTGTTCGGCATGATGCTGCTGTCGGAGGTGGGTCGCCGCGAAGGTCTGTTCGACTGGGTCGCGGTGCTGGCGGTCAACCACGCGCAAGGTTCGCCGCGCAGGCTGTTCGTGTTGGTGTACCTGGTCGGCGTGGTGATCACCGCGTTTCTGTCGAACGATGCCACCGCGGTCGTGCTCACGCCGGCCGTGTTCGCCGCAGCCAAAAAAGCGAAGACGCCGCCGCTGCCCTTGCTGTTCGTCTGCGCGTTCGTCGCCAACGCGGCGAGCTTCGTGCTGCCGATTTCGAACCCGGCCAACATCGTCCTGTACGGCAATCACACGCCCGCGCTCGGCGCGTGGATGATGCGCTTCACGTTGCCGTCGGTGCTGTCGATCGTCGCGACTTACGTGATGTTGCGCTGGACCCAGCGCGGCGCGCTCGCGGGCATCTGTGAGGCGAATCTCGAAGCCGTCGAACTGTCGTCGAGCGGACGCGTCGCTCTGGCCGGCATCGCGGTGACGGCGGGCGTGCTGCTGACGGTCTCCGCCTACGATGTCCCGCTCGGGATGCCCACTGCGATCCTCGGCGCACTGACCGCGCTGGTCGTGCTGATCCTTGAGCGCAAGTCGCCGCTGCCGATGATCCGCGAGATCTCGTGGAGCGTGCTGCCGCTGGTCGCCGCGCTGTTCGTGCTGGTCGAGATGCTCGACCACACTGGCGTCATCACGGCGCTGGCCACGACGCTGCGGCGCGCGACCGAACACAACGAACTGGCGACGGCGGGTTGGGCCGGCACGATCATCGCGTTCGGCAGCAACCTGATGAACAATCTGCCGGCCGGGCTGATCGCCAGTTCGACGGTGTTGCAGGCGCAGAGCCCCGAGCGGGTGATCGACGCGCTGCTGATCGGCGTCGATCTCGGCCCGAACCTGTCGATCACCGGCTCGCTCGCGACGATCCTCTGGCTCAACGCGATTCGCCGCGAAGGCGAGGACGTGAGCTTCATCAAGTTTCTGAAGGTCGGCGTGCTCGTGATGGTGCCCGCGCTTGTGCTGGCGCTCGGCGCGCGGCTTCTCTTCTGACCGGCTGAGCGGCCAGGCGGGTCGGGTCCAGCCTTGCGGGCGGGTTGCTCCCCGGCGCGGGCTTCACCGCTGCGCCGCGGTTGAACTGCGCTGCCGCTGCGCGCGGGTCGTTTCCTCCGCCGCGCTCAACGAGCGCAGCGTCGCTTCGAGCCGCGCGACGCGCGCCCGTTGCGCGGGCATCATCGACTCACGGAGCAGCGCGCGTAGACGCTGATGCCAGTACGACAGCGGAAAGCGGTCGCGCGTCGAGATCAACCCGAAGACGACTTCGAGGTGCCCAATTTCCTTGTCGATGTCTTGATGTCCCATCTGATGTTTCCAAAAGAATGCCGTTGTGGCCGACGCTGCCTGAAAGCATTCAGCAAGCGCCATTCCAGGGCCCGTGCGGCGCGCGCCGGTGGCGGCCTCTTCTCCATCGCAACGATTGGTCGGCGGGTTTGCGCACAGTCTCTTCCATGCGGGCACCGGCGGTCTTTTGCAGTGATCCGTACACCGGATCAGCCCACACACCGAGCGCACGCTCAGCGCGGCATCATCACGACCGGTTGCGCGTAGCTGACGGCGGGAGCGGGCGCGACCGCATAGGTGGTGGGCGGGGGCACGACGACCGTGGTGTACATCGGCGCCGGCTCGAGGGGCGGCACTGTGACGGCCGCCGTAACCGGCACCGCCACAGGCGCGGCAACCGGAGGCGGCGCCGTCGCATACACCGGACTGACCGGCACCGCGTAATAGACCGCGCGCGGCGGCGGCGCGTAGACCACGGCCGCGGGCATATACACGACGCCCCTCGCGAATGCCGTCGACGAACAGGCAAGACCGAGGGCGGCAAAAGTAGAGGCGCAGACAAGACGAATAGTCACTTGGTACTCCTGAGGCGTTGAGCCGCGCGTCTTCCGGCGAAGCGGCGGCTCGACTGTGGTCCGGATTCGCGTGGAGGCTCGGCCGTTCCGCGAGGCGCATGTGGCGCGAAGGGTGCCGGCAGCGCATGTGGTGCTTGCTAATGCCTGCTGCGCCGGCAGACGAAAGATACGCAACGCGCGCGCAAAACGGCACGGCAAACTCATTTCATTCGATGTCGCGACGAGACCGCGTGCGCTCAGGTGCGCGGCGTCGTATTCGTCTGTATGAAGCAAGTGCTGGGCGTCGGCGGGAAGCGTCGCGAAGGGACGCGCGAGGGCCGCGTGAAAGGCCGCGCAGGGCGCTCGCGAAAGCCCATGACATAACTCGACATGATTCTGCAATTGCCAGCCAGCGGCGCATCCACAAGAATTCGGCCTGTCATCGAAACGGATCGCGGCATCGGCAGGCGACGCAAGATGGCTCAACCTCAGTCGAAGGAGTCAGTCATGAAAAAGTTGCTCGCCGCGATGCTGCTGTGCTGCGCCTCTACCGTCACGTTCGCGCAGAGCGCCGCACCGCAAGGCGCCAACCCGCAGCGTATGGAGCGCATGGCGCAGCAGGTGCAAACGCGCTTTTCAAACGCCAACACCACGCACGACGGCAAGCTCACGAAGGCGCAAGCCGAAGCGGGCATGCCGAGGGTCGCGCAGCATTTCGACGAAATCGATACGCAGAGGACGGGCTACGTCACGTTGCCGCAAATTGCGGCATTCATGCAGGAACGCGCGGCAGCGCACTGAGCCGCGCGGGCATCGGCGCGATCGTAGAGGGTGGCGCGGTGCAGCGTGCGCAACCGCCTTGGTCGCCTGGCCGCTTGATCCGCTCGGGCCGTCACCGTGCGAACTCCGCGGCCGACGCGTAACGCCGCTAACGTGGCGCCGCCATTTGCCCGTGGTCCGATCTGCTTCGTCTTGCGCCATGCCGCGCGTGCCGCGCGCCATGCTGCCGAACCATCAGCCGCACTTTGAAGCCTGCGAAAACGCGTGATGAAACCTGCCACGTCCCGCCGCCTGCGCATCGTCAGCGCGTCGTTGATCGTCTCGCTCGGTGCGGCGCTGACCGGTTGCATGACAGTTGGCCCGGATTTCAAGCAGCCTGACGTGACGCTCGAAGACCAGTGGCTGGAAAGTTTGCCGGGCAGCGCGCCGACCGCGCCCGCCGCGCAGGCAGCCTGGTGGACCGCGTTCAACGACCCCGTGCTCACCGCGCTCGAACAGCGCGCCTACGAACGCAACCTGACGCTGCAAGTGGCCGGCTTGCACATCTTCAAGGCGCGCGCGCAGCTCGCGATCAGCGAGCAGAATCTGCTGCCGCAGTCGGGCAGCGTCTCGGTGGGCGCGAGCCATATCAACACGAGCGGCGTCGGGCCGATTCCGCCGGCGCATCTGTGGGCCGAGCATCTGCATGTGAATGCCGGCTGGGAGATCGATTTTTGGGGCAAATATCGCCGGCAGATCGAATCTGACCGGGCGCAGTTGCGCGTATCGGAAGCCGCGTACGACAACGCGCTCGTGTCGCTGTTCGGCGATATCGCCAATGCGTACATCGATCTGCGCGCGCTCGACCAGCGCATCGCGGTCGCGCGGGAGAATCTGAAGTCGGTGCAGCAGAGCCTCACGCTGACCCAGGCGCGCTATAAGCGCGGCGCGTCGAGCCAGCTCGATGTCGAACAGGCCGCCACCCTGGTGGCCGAAACCGAGGCGCAGATTCCGCCGCTCATCAAGGCGCGCGCGCAGGATCGCGATACGCTGGCGGTGCTGCTCGCCGATCCGCCCGGCGCGGTCGACGCGCAACTCAAGGGCAGCGCGTCGATCCCGGTGCCGCCGACGCAGATCGATGTCGGCATTCCCGCCGATCTGCTGCGGCGCCGGCCCGACGTGCGGCAGGCCGCGCTCAACGCGGCCGCGCAATCGGCGCTGATCGGCGCGGCGAAGGCGAAGCTGTATCCGTCGTTGTCGTTGACCGGGCTGTTCGGACTGACGTCAGGCGAACAGCACGGCATCGGGCTCACGCAATGGGGCAGCAAGACGATCGGCCTCTTTTCGGCGGGCATCACGTTGCCGATTCTCGATCGCAATCAGTTGCAAAACGCGGTGCGGATTCAGGACGCGTCGTTTCAGGAGGCCGTGTTCGACTATCAGAACACGGTGCTGCAGGCGCAGAAAGAAGTGGAGGACGCGATCTCGGGGCTACGCACGACGCTCGATGCGCTGGCCGCGTCAGCGCGTGCAACCGACGCATCGCAACGGGCGTTGAAGCTGGCGAATGCGCAGTATCGCTCGGGTTCGGTCACATACGACACGGTGCTCGACGCGTCGCGTTCGGCATTGCGCGACGGCGATTCGCTCGCGCAGAACCAGGGGCTCGCCGCGCTCGCGGCGGTGTCGCTGTATCGGGCGCTTGGCGGCGGATGGGAGGTCGCGCAAGGGCAGCAGGTGGTCAGCGAACAGGTGGCCGAAGAGATGGCGCGGCGCACGAATTGGGGGCGGCTGTTGAATCCGCCCGCGAGTTCGCCGCTCGCGCGCGCGGGTGGAGGGCAGCCAGAGAATGGGAAATAACAACATGGCGAATGACGTGATGGGGCATCACGGTGTGGTGGAACGGTGTGGCGGGGCAACGGTCGAAACGGGACGTGACGCGAGGTGCGAAGCGGACGCACGGCCCGATACGATACCAAACGCAGCACGCGCAACAAGGCTCACCGTCGCACTCTGCCTCGCGCTCGCGATGACCTTGGCCGCCTGCCGCGACAGCAACGCACCGGGCTCTCAAACCGCGTTGCCGCAAGTCGCCGTGACACGGCCGCTCGCCCGCGAGGTACGCGAACAGATCGATCTGAACGGCACGGTCGCGCCGTCCGCCACGGTCACGCTGGTCGCGCGCGTGCAAGGCACGCTGAAGGAAATCGGCTTCACCGACGGCGCTTACGTGAAGCAGGGGCAGTTGCTGTTTCGCATCGAGCCGGATACGTATCGCGCGCAACTCGTGTACGACCAGGCCGCGCTCGATAACGCGGAACAGGAACTGACACGCCAGAAGCAGCTCACGTCCGACAACGCGACCTCCGAGTCGACCTTGCAGAAAGCGCAGACCACACGCGACCAGGCCGCAGCCAAGCGCGACATGTCGCGCATCAATCTCGGCTATACGGAAATACGCGCGCCGTTCGCGGGCCGCATCGGCGCACGCGCGTTCGACGTCGGCAACGTGGTCGGCGCGTCGGACTCCGCGAAGCTCGCCACGCTCGATCGCATCCAGCCGGTCTATGTGAATTTCACGCTGAACGAGCGCGACGCGAACCGCATTGGCCTCTTCACGCGGCCGCCGCGCACGGTGCGCGTCAACGTGCCCGGCGCGCCCGCCGCTCAAGGCCAGAACGCCGCGCTCGAATTCGTCGATACGCGGGTAGATTCCGACAGCGGCACGCTCAGGCTGCGCGCCGACATCGCGAACCCGGACGCGCATCTGATTCCGGGCATGTCGGTCGAGGTGCACATCCCCGCCGGCGCGCCGCACGACGTGCTGCTGGTGCCCGACACCGCCTTGCTGCGCGAACAGGCGGGCGCGTTCGTGCTGGTCGTCAACGGCGCGGGCGTGATCGAGCGGCGCGCGGTGACGACGCGCGGCCTGTTCGGCGCGCAGCGCGCGATTACGGCGGGCCTCGACGCCGACGACCGGGTCGTGACCGGCGGCGCGCTGGCGGTGTCGCCCGGCGTCAAGGTGCAGGTGATCGCCGCGGCCGCGCAGGGCCGCTCATGATCCGCTTCTTTGTCGAGCGGCCGGTCTTCGCCAATGTGATCGCGCTGATCGTGATGTTGCTCGGCGCGGTCGCGCTCATCAATCTGCCGATCGCGCAATATCCGCCGATCACGCCGCCCACCGTGCAAGTGGTCGCGCGCTTCCCTGGCGCGAGTGCCGCGACGCTGATCAACCGCGTGGCGCTGCCGATCGAATCGCAGGTCAATGGCGTGGAAAACGCGCTGTACATGCAGTCGACCAGCACGAACGACGGCACCTATACGCTCACGGTCACGTTCGCCGTCGGCACCGATGTCGACAAGGCGCAGGTGCTGGTGCAGAACCGCGTGCAGGCCGCTACCGCGCAATTGCCGCAAGCGGTGCAGCAGCAGGGCGTGACCGTGCGCAAGCGCTCGACCGCGATCCTGCAGCTCTACACGCTCGAATCGCCTGACCCACGCTACGACTCGCTGTTTCTCAGCAACTACGCGGTGATCAATCTGCGCGACACGCTCGCGCGTTTGCCAGGCGTCGGCGACGTGAGCGTGTTCGGCACCGGCCAGTACAGCATGCGCGTGTGGCTCGACCCGCGCAAACTGAGCCAGCGCAATCTGAGCGCCGCCGACGTGATGCAGGCGATCCAGAGCCAGAGCCGGGACGTGAGCGCGGGGCAGCTCGGTTCCGAGCCGAACGCCGGCGGCGCGGCATTCCAGCTCACGGTGACGATGCAGGGCGCGCTTTCCACGCCGGCCGAGTTCGACAACATCATCATCAAGGCCGATCCGGATGACGGCGGCCGCTTCGTGCGGATTCGCGACGTCGGGCATAGCGAACTCGGCTCGTCCAGCTACGGGCAGTTCTTCAATCTCGACGGCCGGCCCGCGGCGGGCATCGCCATTTATCAGTTACCCGAAGCAAATGCGCTGGAAGTCGGCAACGCGGTGAAGGCGACCATGGCGCGTCTTGCAAAGAACATGCCGCAGGGCATCAGCTACCAACTGCCGTTCGACACGACCACCTTCGTGCGGCAATCGGTAGTCGACGTGTACAAGACGCTGTTCGAAGCGGCCTTGCTGGTGCTCCTGGTGATCCTGCTGTTTCTGCAAAACTGGCGCGCGATGCTCGTGCCCGCCACGACGATTCCGGTGACGATCATCGGCACGTTCGGCGCGATCTACCTGCTGGGTTTCTCGATCAATCTGTTGACGCTGTTCGCGATCGTGCTGGCGATCGGCATCGTGGTCGACGACGCGATCGTGGTGGTCGAAGGCATCACGCAGCACATCGAGCAGGGCAAGGCGCCGAAGCAGGCGGCGATCGACGCGATGCACGAACTGCTCGGGCCGATCGTCGGCATCACGCTGGTGCTGATTTCGGTGTTCCTGCCGTCGGCGTTTCTGGGCGGCGTCACCGGCCAGATGTACCGGCAGTTCGCGCTGGTGGTGGTGGCGACCACGGTGATCAGCGCGATCAACGCGGTCACGCTCAAGCCGGTGCAAAGCGTGCGTTGGCTGCGGCACGCGCGGCCCGGCAAGCCGAACGTGATCTATCGCGTGTTCGACCGGGGCTATGCGCGCGTCGAAGGCGTCTATGTGCACGTGGTGTTGTGGTTCGTGCGGCGCTGCGGCCTCGCGCTCGTAATTGCGCTGGTGCTCGGCGCGGCGTCCGTGTTCCTGCTCACGCGCGTGCCGACCAGTTTCATTCCGCTCGAAGATCAGGGCTATGTGCTGATCGCCGCGCAACTGGCCGACGCGGCCTCGCTCGAGCGCACCCGCGAGGCGAGCAGGCAGATCGAAAAGCGGATCGGTGCGATTCCGGGCGTGAACCACGTGGTGTCCATCGGCGGCATCTCGCCACTCGACAACAACGCGTCAGTGCCGAATTCCGCGCTGATCTACGTGACGCTCGATGACTGGAGCAAGCGCGGCAAAGGCGAGGACCTGCGCTCGCTGTATTTGCGCATGAATAACGAACTGGCGACGCTGCCCGACGTCCGCTCGGTGGTGATCGTGCCGCCGCCGATCCAGGGTCTCGGCAACAGCGGCGGCGTGCAACTGCAGGTGTTCCTCACCGACGGCACGCAGAACTATCGACGCCTGCAGGAAGCCACCGACGCGCTGATCGCGGGCGTCGCGAAGCGCCCTGAATTGCAGCGCGTGTTCAGCCCGTTCCGCGCGGCGGTGCCGAGCGTCGAACTGACGCTGGATCGTGCAAAGGCCGAGTCGCTGCAGGTGCCGGTGGGCAACGTGTTCGATCTGTTGCAGGACTATGTCGGGTCGAGCTACGTGAATCAGTTCACCGCGTTCAACCACACGTTCCCCGTGTTCGTGCAGGCGGACGGCGCGTTCCGCCGTCAGACCGACGACATCCGCCGTCTGCAGATTCGCAGCAACAGCGGCCATATGGTCGAGCTGGGCACCTTCATCGACGCGCGTCCGAGCGTCGGCCCGGCCGTCGCGACGCTTTACAACCTCGCGCCGGCCGCGGCGATCAACGGCAATCCGGCGGCCGGCTTCAGCACCGGCGACGCCATCGCCGCGTTTGAACAGGAAGCCGCGCGCATCCTGCCGTCCGGCATCGGTTATGAATGGACCGCGATGTCGTATCAGGAGAAGCTGGTCGGTAACTCGGCGTACTGGGTATTCGCCGTGGGCGTGCTGCTGGTGTTCTGCGTGCTGGCCGCGCAATACGAAAGCTGGCTGCTGCCGGCGGCCGTGGTGCTCGCGGTGCCGCTCGCCTTGCTCGGCACAGCCGGCACGCTGGCGTTGCTCGGCGCCGCCAACAACCTGTACACGCAGATCGGTCTCGTGCTGCTGATCGCGCTCTCGGCGAAGAACGCGATCCTGATTGTCGAATTCGCACGGCATCTGCGCGCACGCGGCGTGGGCATCGCCGAGGCGGCGGTGGAAGCGGCGCGGCTGCGCTTCCGGCCGATCATGATGACCTCGTTCGCCTTCATTCTCGGCGTGGTGCCGCTCGTGATCGCGACCGGCGCCAGCGCGAGCGCGCGCCGGTCGCTGGGAATTGCGGTATTTTCTGGAATGCTCGCGTCGACCTGTATCGCCGTGCTGTTCATTCCGTCGTTTTACGTGCTGCTGCAGCGTCTTTCCGAACGGCAAGCGGGGAGGCGGACGTCATCCGGCATGTCACCCGACACGCCGCCGGACGCTTAAACCGAGGAGCTTTCATATGGATCGCCCCGCCAAAATCATCGTGCTCGACGACGAAATCGAATTGCGCAACATGCTGCAGCGGTTTTTGCGCGGGCACGGCTTCGACGTGCGCGTCGCCGAGGACGGCAAGCGGCTGGACCGTTATCTGGAGCGTGAGCCGTTCGATCTGCTGGTGCTTGATCTGATGATCGGCGACGAAGACGGCCTGCAAATCTGCGCGCGTTTGCGCGAGCAGGGCCAGACCTTGCCGATCCTGATGCTGACCGCGAAGGGCGATCCGCTCGACCGGGTGGTGGGCCTCGAAACCGGCGCCGACGACTACCTCGCCAAACCGTTCCTGCCGCGCGAACTGGTGGCGCGCATCAATGCCTTGCTGCGCCGCCAGAAAATCGCGTCGGGCGAGGTCACCGTGACGTCGCAATGCGTGCGCTTCGGCGACTTCACGCTCGATGTCGGCAAGCAGGAGTTGTCGCGCGCGGGCGCGCCGCTGGAGATCCATTCGGCGCAGATGCTGCTGCTGGTCGCGCTCGCCTCGTCGCCGAACCGGCCGGTGAGCCGCGACAACCTGCTCGCGCGCGCGCGCGGCCGCGACCACGATGCGCTCGATCGCAGCATCGACGTGCAGGTGCTGCGCCTGCGGCAGATCGTCGAGGACGATCCGTCGAAGCCGCGCTTCATCAAGACCGTATGGGGCGTCGGCTACATGCTGGCCGCGGACCTCGAGTGATGGCGCGCTCGCTGGTGCGAAGAGTGCTGCCGCGCACGCTGCTCGCGCGCAATATCGTGCTCCTGATCGTGCTCGTGATGCTGAGCCAGGCGTGCTCGCTCGGCGTGCTGCTGCACTACGTGCAGCGGCCTCGCGTGGAGCGCGCGGCGGCCGTGTTCGCCACCTATGTGACCACGCTCGACAACCTGCTGGCTGCCACGCCGTCCGGCGCGCGCGCCGCGTTGACCGCGCGCCTCGACGCACACGCGCAACTGCCGCCCGAGGCCACCGAAGCGCCGCCGCGCAGTCTTCTGCGCGCCTATCGCACCTATCAGCACGATATGTTTCTCGACACCTTGCGCGCGCATTTGCCCGCCGACATGCCGGTGCGCTGGCAAACCGAAGGCGGGCAGCGAATGTGGATCCGCATGCACGCGCCGGCCGACGCGCCGCAAACGCCGTACTGGATCGCGTTGCCGATTCCCGAGGACGCGCAGGGCAATGGACTCGAAGCGGCGATTTTCCTGTCGCTGGGTCTGGGCCTGCTCGCCGCGCTGGCCGGCTACGCGATCCAGTTGCACCTGAACGAGCCGCTTCAGGAACTGGCGCGCGCCGCACGCCGCGTGAGCGCCGGCGAAATGCCCGCGCCGTTGCCGACCGACGGCCCCACTGAAATCGCGGCGGTGAGCGGCGCGTTCAATCAGATGACCCAGGTGTTGCAGGAAGCCGAAGCGACGCGCGCGTTGATGCTCGCGGGCATCTCGCACGACATCCGCACGCCGCTCACCAAGCTGCGCCTTTCGATGGCGATGGCGATGCCGCACGGCAGCGACAGCAGCTTCGTGGTGGCCGCCGAGTCGTATCTGGACCAGATCGAAACGATCCTGCAGCAGTTCATGGACTACGCGGGCAGCGGCGAACGCGAGGCGCCGCAGCCCGGCGATCTGAATACGTTGATCGAACGGCTCGCGGGCGATTTCGCCGGGCTCGGGCACGAGTTCGAGCTATCGCTCGCGAAGCTGCCGGCGCTCGCGTACCGGCCGATCAGCATGATGCGGCTGTTGATGAACCTGATGCAGAACGCGATCGTGTACGGCGGCAGCGGCCTTACGGTGCGCACGTGGGCCACCGCCGGGACGGTGACGGTCGCGGTCGGCGACCGGGGCAAGGGGCTCTCGGCGCAGGAGCTGGAGCAACTGAAGGCGCCGTTTCAGCGCGGCCGCAATGCGCGCGCGCATAGCGGCGGCACGGGGCTGGGGTTGTCGATCGTCGAGCGGATTGCGCGGCTGCATGGCGGTGGCTTGCAGTTTCATTCGCGCGAGGGTGGGGGGCTGGAGGTTTGGGTGGTGCTGCCGGTGACGTCCGTTTGACGGCGGGGTGCGCCACGCGACGCAATCACCGGCGCGTCGCCGTCACCGCTGCCGTTACCGCGTCTGCCGGTTCGCGCCGCTCAGCCGCGGTCCAGCCACGCATCCAGTCCGACCCGAAACGCCACACCTGCGATGACCGGCACGGTCATCATCAGGATGATGCCGAAATTGGGGATCTGGTCGCCGTACATGATCGTGCTGTACAGCACCACGGTAGCCACGACCGCGAACACCGCCACGCCGACGGCGATCATCAGCAGATTGCGCGTGGTGATGGACATGGTCTTGCGCGTGGCCTTGCCCGGCGTGGTGGTGGGCGTTTCGTCGTGTTGGGCAGGCATGATGGTTCTCGTGACTAGAAAATGCTGCATAAGGAGCGGCGCCCGCCGCTCCGATGAGGGCGCGCCCGGCATCATACCCGCCACAGATGCCGCTCAGGCGGATCACGCCGCGCCGACCAGCAATCCCGCGGCGACGATCGCCAGCACGAGCGCGGCAATCGCGCCGAACCGGTAGTCGCGTTGATGCAGGAACACCCCTAACATCAATATAAGCCGCATTATCGGCAACAGAATGAAAAGCGCGATGCCGGCCGTCATGACCGACGCACCAATGGTGGCCGGCCCGGCGCCGCCCTGCGTGCGCAGCGTGAACGCGAGGCCGGCGGCGATCGTGCCGGTGGCGATCCACGTGCCGTAGTGCAGCAAGCTCGCGAGCCAATGTTCGAGCCGCGCGCCGGGCCGCTCGAGGCGGCTTGAGCCATGCGTGCGGTTCATGCGGGTGCGCCGAATAGATGGACGCCGAATGCTTCGAGCAGCATCTGCACGGCCAGCGCGGCGAGCATCGCGACGAACAGCACGCGCAGCTTGTCGTTCGACACGCGCATCAGCACCCGCGCGCCGAGCACCGCGCCGACGACCGAACCGAGCGCCACCGGACCCGCGATCGCGGTCACGATCTCGCCGCGTAGAAAGTAGGCTCCGGCGCTGGCCGTCGCCGTCACGCCGATCATGAAGTTGGAGGTGGCCGATGAAACTTTGATCGGCAGGCGCAGCGCGGTGTCCATCGCGGGAATCTTCAGCACGCCGCTGCCGATGCCGAGCAGCGCCGAAATCAGGCCGGCGCCGTACATCAGCGAGAGGCCGAGCGGGATGCGTTGCACGCGATACGCGACGTCGCATCCCAGCGCGCGGTCCGGATAGCTCGAATCGAGTCGCAGCGACGCGCCCCACGCGCGGGCGGCACCGTGGCGAGGTCCGGCCACGGCGAGCGCCGGATCGGCGCGCCGCGCCAGCATCTGCTGCGCCGACAGAATCAGGACCACGCCGAAGATGAAATAGAGCAGCGGCACCGGCACGAATCCGCTCAGCAGCACGCCCGTCAATGCGCCGAGCGTGGTGGCCGTTTCCAGCAGCACGGCGAGCCGCACGTTGGTCAGACGCCCGCGCAGGAAGGGCGCGGCGCCGCCGCACGAACAGGCGATCACCGACACGATGCTCGCGCCGATCGCCACATGGATGTCGAGGTGGCCGAACATCGTCAAGATCGGCACGATGAAGATGCCGCTCGCCATGCCGAGCATGCCGCCCAACGCGCTCGCGCCGAGCGACACCGCGAACAGCCACACCGTGTCATGCAGATTCATCGCCGCCGCCGCGCCGCTCATCGAGCGCTCGCCTTGCGCCGTGCGAGGCGGGTGACGAACTGGATCTGGTCGCCGCGGTAGTACAGCTTTTCATAGTCGACCGGACGGTTGCCGTCGCAATACGACGTGCGCTCGATCAGAAAGATCGGACTGCCAGGCGCGATTTCCAGCGCGCGCGCGACGGCCTTGTCGGCGGCGATCGCTTCGAGCCGGTATTCCGCTTCGATCAGCGGAACGCCGTACTTCTCTTCGAGCAGCGCGAAGATCGGCTCGGCCTCCAGATCGTTTTCGATGATCTTCTCGCCGATGTCTTTCGGCAGCCAGGTTTCGTCGAACGAGAGCGGGGTGCCGTCGGCGATGCGCACGCGCTGGATGTGCACGACCTGCGCGCCAGGCTTGAGCGCGAGCTTTCGGGCGACGGCTTCGCCCGCGCGTTCGATGCGTTTGGTGAGCAGCCGCGCGCTGGGCCGGCGGCCATGCGCGCGCATGTCTTCGACGAAGCCGCTCAGTTCGGTGAGCGGCTGCGTCAGTCGTGGTTGCGTGACGAACGTGCCTTTGCCGCGGCGAATTTCGATCAGCCCGCGCGCAATCAGGTTCTGGACGGTCTTTTGCAGCGTGGTGCGGCTGATGCCGAAGCTGTCAAGCAGGCTCGCTTCGTTGGGCAGTTGCGCGCCCGGCGGGTAAGTGCCGTCGGCGATGCGCGCGGCGAGCGCCGCTTCGACTTGCGCGTAAAGGGGAAGCTGGTTCGGGGAGGCGGTCGTCATAGGAGACATCATGACGTCATGATGTCTTTGCGTCAAGCAGGTTGTCAGGGCGGCCTCACCGCAGCGCGGGTTTTCGGTCAAACGGGTTTCGGTCAAATCCAGCACTTCTAGGATTGTCGGCCTAAATGCGAATCTGCGGCCCGTGCGGCCGATTGGCCTCGACGATTACACCACGCTGAAATATGTCTGCAGGGCGGGCTAGCATAACGACGGCGATCGGAACCTCGAGGCCGCGCGGTGGACGCCTAGCCCGGAGGCAAAGAACGCGGATGAATATTGAGTGAAGCCGGAGTTGGGGAATGAGGGTTGTGGCCGGAACGCAAGACCGCTTGGGGTCGCTAACGTTTTGTCCTCTGAGGCGAGTGGCATACGAGGCGAGCAGCGGCTAAAACATAAGGGCCGGCAAGCCAGCCCTTATGGCAATCTTCTACTTGCATTCGTATCCATGCTTTCTACCGGCGCAGTTTGTCAAAGGTCGATAATTATCCCGGCAACTTCATCGATACATGCACGGGCGGGTCGGGTGTATCCACGCCCATCCCGGCTATGACACGATAGAGTTCGACGAGCGCTTTTTCCTTTTCGACATCGTGCCCGCCAACAACACGCGCCATAGCGGAACGGGAGAGCTCTTCCTCCTGATGCAGGTCGGCAATAGTGAGTGTGTTCATTTCCATTCACCTTTAAAGTAGTTTGGTAACCAGACGTGGGCTTTGGTGAGCGGTTGCGATTTCCGCTCGCTAAACGACTATTCACGATCTGTGCCAAACCCGCACCGAGTACACGGCGAACACGTAACATGCTGTTTAAGTTGAATATTTTGACTTCGCCTCGGCTGCGGCAGCGAGTCGAACTGTGCGGCATGTGGGCTCGATTCCAACACGTCACGATCTCTTGTTGGTTATTGAAGAACAAGGGGCCCGCCAGACGTCAGGTCATCCAGGGTCATCCATCATGAGCCGACAAACACCGGTTTTGCACCCCGACTGGGTAAAGCATGCCGAGCCGATCGAAGGCGTCGAGCGCATCGAAGCCTGGTTTCACGGCCGTGCATATGCCATGCATCGCCATGACACCTATGCGATTGGCCGCACGCTCGCCGGCGTGCAGAGTTTCAGCTATCGGCGCAGCCAGCGAAACAGCCTGCCCGGCAACACGCTCGTGCTGCATCCCGACGAGCCTCACGATGGCCAGGCGGGCACCGCCGAAGGGTTTCAATACCGGATGATCTACATCGAGCCCGCCATCTTTCAGGAGGTGCTCGGCGGACGTGCGCTGCCGTTCCTCGAAGGCGGCGTGACGACCGATCCGCGCCTTGCGGCGGCAACCGCGACGTTGCTGCAACACGTTGGCTATACGCTCGAGCCGCTCGAACAGAGCGATGCGCTCGCCGACGTGGCGCACGCGCTTGCCGCCGTTGCCGGCGTGCCCGCACGGCGCTCGAAAGGCGACTTTCTCGCGGCGCGCCGCGCACGCGACTATCTGCAAGTGAACTGCGCGCGCATCGTCACGCTCGACGAACTCGAAGCGGCGACCGGCCGCGATCGCTGGAGCCTGTCGCACGACTTTCGCACGTTCTACGGTACGAGCCCATACCGTTATCTGACGATGCGGCGCCTCGACGCGGTGCGCCGCATGCTGCTCGCCGGCACCTCGCTCGCCCATGCCGCCGCGAGCGCTGGCTTTGCCGATCAAAGCCACATGACGCGACACTTCTCGAAGACGTTCGGGCTGACGCCGGGGCACTGGCTCCAGGTCGCGGGCGGCATCCAGCGCGGCTGAAAACGCCCACGATCGTTCAATACAGCCGCAAGCAGCATGCGTATTCTCAACGCGTCAACCTTTGAACGGAGAGAACGATGTCTCAATCCTCGAACAACCGCACCGCGCCCCTCGACCGTGGGCAGTGCCAGACCATCGATCTGACCGGCAAGATCGCGCAGATCGACGGTCACTGGCAACCGCGCGTCGTCGCTGAAATGAACGACTATCAATTCAAGGTCGTGAAGGTCGAAGGCGAATTTCAGTGGCACCGGCATGCCGATACCGACGAAACGTTCATCGTCCTCGAAGGTGAGTTGCGTATCGATTTCCGGGGGGCACCATCGGGCGACGGTTCAATCGTGCTGCGCGCCGGGCAAATGGCGGTGGTGCCGAAGGGTGTCGAGCACAAGCCGCGTGCAAACTCGGAAGTCAAGCTGCTGCTGATCGAGCCGCGAGGCGTGGTGAACACCGGCGACGGTGCGACGAGCGAGCGTACCGTCGAGAACGACCAATGGATTTGAGGCGGTCTTCGACGGTGTCAGCACGTCGTCACGTGACTCCGTAGACGGCGTCGCGCAGATCGATTGTGTATTGGCCGTTCATACCTTCGTAAAGCGTGTTCGACAGCGACACGACAGTCAGCCCGCGCGCGCGGTCGACGAACCACGAGTGACCGTAGACACCGCCCCAGCGCCACGTGCCAGGCGACTCCGGCGACGCCGCCGCGCGTGGATCGCGCAGCACCGAAAAGCCGATCCCGAAGCCGACACCCGGCCGATCCGGCAAATCGAGGTTGCCAGTCTGCACACGTCCCATCTCGTCCACGAGGGCGGCAGGCAGCAACGCACCGCCACCCGCGCGCAGCGTGTCGAGCACATGCAGCACGTCGCTCGCGCGGCCTACCATCCCCGCACCGCCCGACGCAAAAGCATGCGCGTCGAGCGCGCGCGCCGGCGAGTACGTGACACCGACAATTCCTTCGACTGCACGTGCGGTCTCGTTCTCGGCGAGCCGGTGCGGCTGCGGCATATCGTTCACGTACGGTGTCGCGAGCCGCGCGGGATCGAGCGCCACGAACGCCGTGTCGCGAACGCCCAGCGGACGCAGCACGAGTGCATCGACCGCCTCGGCGAGGGGCATCCCACAGACAGCTTCGATGAGCGCACCGGTCACATCGAGCGCGACTGAATAAGTCCAACTCGTCCCCGGTGCATACAGCAACGGCGCGCTTGCGATCCGGCGCACGTTTTCGCCGAGCGTGATGGCCGCGCCGTCGAGCCCGTCCGACACTCCCGCGCGCGCATAGGGGCCGTTCGCGTCGGTTTCCGCAAAGCGGTAGCCGAGGCCCGCCGTATGCGTAAGCAACTGCCGCACCGTGATCGCCGGTACTCGGCCGTCGGGAAGGGCCGGGCGGAAATCGGGCAGCCAGCGGGTGACGTCATCGTCGAGCGACAGTTTGCGTTGCGCCACGAGCACCATCGCGGCCGTCGAGACGATCGGCTTCGTCACCGACGCGAGCCTGAACAGCGTGTCCTCGCGCATCGGTGCACGTGCTTCCCGGTCGGCGAATCCGCCCGCGCGGTGATAGACGAGCTGTCCCTCGCGCGCGATCAGCACGACCGCGCCGACGAGACGTTGTGCGTCGAGCGCTCGGGACAGCACGGCATCGACGCGCTCGGCGAGCGCCGCATCGGCGCAAGGCTGGGATGACGATGCTGGGGTAGTGGGCATAGACGACTCCGTCGTGATCGGTCCAGCCGAGATAGTAGGAGAGACCTGGTCGCGATCACCACTTACCCATACGCCGAAAAGGGCTACATGCAGCAAATCCATCATGAAGATGAAACAAAAGCCCGATATGGTCGCGAATTCTTAAAACCTTTCAATTTGTTTCCATACCGTGAAAAAAGAACTCTTAATTTCTGCGATTCTCGCAGCCGGTCTTAGTGCATGTGGCGGGGGCGGGGGCGGGGGCGACAATGGCAGCAGCACTGCTGGCGGCAATAGCGGCAATAGCGGCAATGCTGCGCCCGTAGTAGATAGCAAAATTCCTGCGCTCGCATTCAGCGATCCGCAAAGCACCTACGATTTGAATAGCTACACGCAGACAGCAATGTTTCCTCTGCAGTACGCCACGTCCGGCACCCATCTGTTGAATGCGGAAGCATCCGGCGTAACCTATAACAAGGATACCGATTCGCTGTATGTCGTCGGCGACGGTGCGACCGCGGTCGTGCAGGTTGCAAAGAGCGATGGTCACGTGATCGATTCCATGACGCTCAATGCCGGCGATTTCGAGGACACCGAAGGCATCACCTATGTCGGCGGCGGCAAGTTCGTATTGGTGGAAGAGCGTCTGCGTCAAGTCGATCTGTTCACTTACGTTCCGGGCGGAACGCTGCACCGAGCAGACGTACAGTCCGTCAAACTGGGTACGACGGTGGCCAACGTCGGTATCGAGGGCGTGACTTTCGATACCAAAACAGGCGGCTACATTGCCGTGCGCCAGTCGCAGCCCACTAGCATCTTCCAGGCCGCAATCAACTTTGCAGGCGGGTCGGCGACGGCATCGGACGGCTCGCCCATCCTGCCGTCGACAGATAATCCGCCGGTGCTCTTCGACGCGGCCAGAACGGGCCTTTCCGCGTTCAATGACGTTTTCTCGTTGTCGAATATCGCACCGACCAAGGCGCCGGATTACGATGACGTCATCATCATCGGCGCGCCGGATGGCAAGATCGTCAAGATGGATCGCACCGGCAATCTGCTGAGCAGCTTGTATATGAGTGCCACTGCCCAGAACGAGGGTGTGACGATGGACTCGGACGGTACCATCTATGCGGTCGGTGAACAGGCCGCGGGGCCGAGCCTGCCCGGGCTGACCGTCTTCAAGCCAACCACCAGCACAAGCAATGTCGGCATTGGCAGCAACCTCTATCTCACGTTCGATCAATCGGTGAAGGCGGGTGCGGGCAATATCGTTCTCACTAACGGCGCGGACGATACGCGGTCGATTCCTGTGAGCGACGCATCGCAAGTGTCGTTCAGCGGTAATGTGGTGAAGATTCATCCGAAGTTCTACATGGTTGCCGGCACCACCTACCACATCAAGTACCCAACGGGCGCGATCAAGACGGCAGCGGGGGGCGATACCGCCGCCGTGTCCGACCTGTCGACATTCTCGTTCAAGGCGGTGGGTACCGTTGACCACACAGCGCCGACATTGACCAGCACGGCGCCGGTCGATGGCGCGACAGGCATCATCGGCAACCACATGACATTGTCGTTCGACGAAGTCGTACAGGCGGGTACGGGTAACATCGTTATCAGCAACGGCTCCGATACGCGCAATGTGTCCGTTGACGACACGACCCAGGTCAAATTCAACGGCACTCGGGTCAGCGTCACCTTGACGACACCGTTGCAGGCTAGTTCTCATTACACCGTAAAACTGGCCGGCGGCGTTATCACTGATCTGTACGGCAACGCCTATGCGGGCACGACGCAGAGCTTCACGACTGCAGCAACAGGTGCTCCGGCGCCGACCGTGCTGATCTCGGAAGTGAACTCGAACGCAGACGGGGGCCAGGATTTCTTTGAAATCTATAACTACGGCAGCACGGCCATCGATCTGACCGGCTGGAAGTGGGGCGACAGTCATGCTGACGTCAACGATGCCAACAATAGCGCGGCATTCGTGGCCGGGACGATGCTTGCACCGGGTGAACATCTGGTCGTTGTGCCCGGTGTGCCCGGAACGGATGAAAATACGTTCCGTACGACCTGGGGCCTCGCTGGCACGGTGCCGGTCGTGGCGATGTTGAACGTCAATAACGACGCGGCGAATCCGATCGGCTTGGGTAAAGGCGACGCGGTGATCGTCTATGACGCGAACGGCAATGTCGCGGCTGCAATGAACTACGGCGCAGCGCTCGGCGCAACGCAGGGAGACGGCACGACGAAAGCGATTGCAACGGCTTCAGGTGCGGATGCCAGCCTCGTTGCCGCCGGAAATCATGCCGGTGCCGTCTTCGTCGGCGGCAGTGCGAAGGTGTCCGCAGTGTGGGATACCGTTTCGACAACGGCGCCAAGCTATGTCGATGCAGTGGTTGGCGTGCACGGCGGCATAGCCGAGCCGCTTAAACCTGCGTCAGTTGGTTCGCCTGGGCAGTAATTTTTCGCCGCTTTGCGGCGCGCGTAGGCAGAAGAACCGTCCGACCATGTCGGGCGGTTCTTTTTTTTGGCCTGTAGGCGTTAGTTCGTCGTGGGCTTAGGTCTTCTGACGCGGGGAATTCTCGACCATGCCCGTCGCTTTTACGTCATGCGCTACATGACGCGCAGGGTCTACGAGTCGGAAGTCACAGCGAATGCGCAGATCGTGCCGTCGCCTGAAGCGCCAGTAGTCTGCGCCTCGCTATCATTTCAATATCCGTTGAAATATAAAAACGCATGGGCTATCGTTGCGTCCATGGACTCGAATCTCGTTGTACGCGCGCTGAGCGCGCTCGCCCATGAATCGCGGCTGGCGATTTTCCGTCTGCTGGTCATTGCCGGTCCGGATGGGATGGCGGCTGGCGAGATCGCGCAGCAGCTCGGGCTTTCCCCCTCGGGCTTGTCGTTCCACCTGAAGGATCTGTCGCACGCGGAGCTGGTGAAGCCGCGCCAGGACGGACGATTCGTCATCTACACAGCTAACTTCGATGCGATGACAGGGCTGATTGGTTTCCTGACGGAGAACTGCTGCGACGGCGCGACCTGTGCCGCGAGCAGCCTCGCCGATTGCGGTGGAAATAGCCGATGAAGTAGATGCCTCGCTTCTCCACATTCGCGGCCGCTGCCGCAATCAGCCCGTACGGTTTCCGTTCAGGCAAGGCGCTAGCGCTAGCTGGTACGAAGCCAAACACAGCGTTAGAGGACATAAGATATGAGCGTCACGATCTATCACAACCCGGAGTGCGGCACGTCGCGCAATACGTTGGCCTTGATCCGCAATGCCGGTGTCGAGCCCGAGGTTATCGAATACCTCAAAACGCCGCCGGAGCGGGACACGTTGCGGGATTTGATCGCCCGTGCCGGTCTCACGGTTCGCGCCGCGCTGCGTGAAAAGGGCACACCGTACATGGAGCTCGGCCTGAGCGATCCCTCCCTGCGCGATGAGCAGTTGCTCGACGCCATGGTGCAATACCCGATCCTCATCAACCGCCCGTTCGTTGTCACGCCGCTTGGCGTGCGTCTGTGCCGGCCCTCCGAGGTAGTGCTCGATATCCTGCCCACCGGGCAGAAGGGCGCGTTCACGAAGGAGGACGGCGAGCAGGCCGTCGATAGCGAAGGAAGGAGGATGCTCTAATGATGCAGGACATTCCCAACGTCAGCGCTGCGCACCTCGACACGCCGGATGTGCAGAAGCTCGAACCACGTACAGTGTCTTCCCACGCTCCACGGATTCTGCTGCTCTATGGCTCGTTGCGCCCTACGTCGTACAGCCGGCTTCTCACGCTCGAAGCCGAACGCATCCTGCGCCATTTCGGCGCGGACACACGTGTCTTCGATCCGCACGGCTTGCCGCTCGTGGATAGCGTGCCGGCCGATCATCCGAAGGTGGTCGAACTGCGCAAACTTTCCGAGTGGTCGGAAGGGCACGTATGGTGCAGCCCGGAGCGTCACGGAACGTTGACGGCGGTATTCAAGAACCAGATCGATTGGCTACCGCTCGAAAGCGGCGGCGTTCGCCCCACGCAAGGTCGCACGCTCGCGGTAATGCAGGTGTGCGGTGGATCGCAATCGTTCAACGCTGTGAACGCGCTACGCATTCTCGGCCGGTGGATGCGGATGGTGACCATCCCGAATCAGTCTTCGGTGGCGAAAGCGTACCAAGAGTTCGACGACAGTGGCCGGATGAAACCGTCGGCCTATTACGATCGCGTCCTCGACGTAATGGAAGAACTGTACAAGTTCACGCTGTTGGTGCGAGACCGTTCGGACTACCTGACCGACCGCTACAGCGAGCGGAAAGAGGCTCATCCGGAACTCGCCACGACGCTGGCGGCCGCCGCCATGAAGCAGGAAACGGTGGGCGCCAATGCGGACACCGACGACAGCGAAACCGAGTAGCGGCGCGGCCACCTGACCATTGGGTATTCACAAGGAGTCCAAAGATGTCGACCATCGAAGAGCGCCTGCACGCACTCGGCTACGTCATACCCGAACCCCTGCGGCTTCCGCCGGGGGTGACACTGCCATTTCCCTGGGTTCGGGTGGTGGGCAACAGAGCCGTCATCTCGGGCCACGGACCGACCAACGCCGACGGTTCGCTCGCCGAGCCCCTCGGCAAGGTGGGGAGCGAGGTTACCCAGGAGCAGGCGTTCGCGGCAGCTCGCCTGACAGGACTGGCCATCCTTGGGAGCCTCAAGCGCGAACTCGGCAGCCTTGAGCGCATTGCGTGTTGGACGAGGGTGTTCGGCATGGTCAACTCGGCACCGGGGTTCAACCGGCAGCCTGCGGTCATCAACGGTTTCACGGAACTCATACTCGATGTCTTTGGCGAAGAGCGTGGCGCTCACGCTCGCAGTGCGGTGGGAATGGCCGGCCTGCCCTTTGACATTCCCGTGGAGATCGAAGGCGAAGTCGAGCTTTTCCCACGACATTCGTGATGCTTTTATCGAATGAACGTGAAGGCAGGCTGTTGGATCGCACAACGGTGAAACGCAGTTGCCCCTCGTGCAGTGATTGGCCTCGGACCACCTGTTCGAATGTTGCGCCGCGCCGTCCGTACGCGGGGTAACATAAGGTATTACCCCTCGTGGTTCCGAGACCCCCATGCCGGCCAAATACGCAATCAGCGTCAGTCTGACGGAGCATCTCGCTTCGTTCGTCAAATCCGAGATCACTAAAGGTCGTTACGGTACAGCCAGCGAGGTCGTCCGCGCGGGGTTGCGCCTGCTCGAAGAGCAGGCCGCGCTTCGTGCCGCCCCGGACGGTGGCGGCGATAGTTCGACGAGGCCGCGCAAGGAACGTGCAGACGGACGCGGCCGCGCCATCATGCAGGGAAAGCCGTGATGTCAATGAATGAATTTCCTGTCGTGGGTATAGGTGCATCGGCCGGCGCTGTCGAGGCACTGGAGGGCTTTTTCCACGGCATGCCGGAGAAGCCCGGTCTCGCGTGTGTGATCGTGACTCACCTGAGCCCGGATCGCGAAAGCCTGCTGCCGGAGATCGTCGCGCGCTTTACCACGATGCCTGTGCGCATCATTACCGATGGCATGCAAATCGAGGCTGACAGTGTGTATCTGTTACCGACGGACGCCGTGCTGAGCATCGAGAACCGGACGCTCCATGTTCAGGTTCAGGACAAGCACCGCCGGGAACGCCGGCCGATCGACGTGTTCCTGAGCACCCTTGCAGCGGACGTCGGGGAGTTCTCCGCCGGCGTCATTCTTTCCGGCGCGGATTCCGACGGCACGCTCGGCATCAAGGCCATCAAGGAGTGCGGCGGGCTGACGCTCGCGCAGGCCACCGATGGCTTCGGTCCCCATCATGCAGACATGCCCGCGAGTGCAATCTCCACCGGTCTCGTGGATTTCGCGGTGCCGGTCGAGCAGATGGGCGCGAAGCTCGTCCGCTTTGCCGCAGGCGCGTTCACGCTCGACGGGCTTGCCGGCGAGGTCACCGCACAAGCTGAAGCAACAGGGTTCGACGAGGCGCGCGAAGCGATCTATGCAGTTTTGCGCAACCAGGTCGGACATGACTTCAGCGGCTACAAGATCAAGACTTTCCTGCGTCGCGTGCAGCGGCGCATGCAGGTTCTGGAAATCCAGACCCCTGACGCCTACGTGGCGCGGCTGTCCGCGGATTCCCAGGAAGTCACGGCGCTCTTTCGCGATCTGCTGATCAACGTCACCAGCTTCTTTCGCGATGCGCACGCCTTCGAAAGTCTCGCGACTATCGTCATTCCGAAACTGCTGGATGGGCGCGGCGCCGACCAGACCGTGCGGGTGTGGGTGCCGGGCTGCGCGACGGGCGAAGAGGTCTATTCGCTCGCCATCCTCATGCGCGAGCGGATCAACGGCCGCACCGACGCACCCCGCGTTCAGATTTTCGCGACCGATATCGATGACGGCGCGCTTGCCGTCGCGCGGGCGGCCCGTTATCCGCTCCCGTTACTCGACGGCGTATCGGACGAGCGCCGCCGGCGGTTTTTCGTTCCCGATGGCGGCAGTTACGTGGTGGCCAAAGAGGTCCGTGACCTCTGCATCTTTTCGCCCCATAGCGTCATTCGCGACCCGCCTTATTCCCGCATCGACCTCGTGTCGTGCCGCAACCTTCTGATCTACTTCGGTACCGACATCCAGAACCAGGTCATCCCGACGTTTCACTACGCGCTGCGTCCGGACGGTTACCTCTTTCTCGGCACGTCGGAGCACGTCAGCCAGTTCGACGAGCTTTTCACGCCGGTGGAGAAGAAGCACCGGATCTTCCGTCGCCGGGCGGACGTCGCGCCGCAAATCCGTCTGCCGCTCTCGGTGTCGTCTCTGCGGATCGGCAATCTGGCGGCGTTCTCGCCCAGCCGGCCGCCGCTCGGTGGCGCCGCGCTTCGCCATATGGTCGATACCCACATGCTGGAGCGCTTCACCCCGCCGCACGTGCTTGCCACGCGTGATGGCGATGTCGTCTACTACTCGGGCCGCACGGGCAAATATCTGGAGGCCGCACCCGGGGCCCCGACGCGGCAGCTGTTTTCAATGGCACGCAAGGGACTCAGCCTCGACCTGCGCGCGGTCTTCCGGGAGGCGGTCGAGTCGGGACGTCTGGTGACGCGCGATGACGTCGTCGTCGAGGGAGAGGACGGTCGCGTGCAGGTGGTCAGTCTGACGGTCGAGCCGCTGGCCGAGCACACGCAAAACGAGCGTATGTATCTTGTCGTCTTCGCCGATCATGGACCGGGCTTGACGCGCGAGGAGGCGTTAATCCGCGCGCAAACGACGCATGACGGAACCGCCGCCCAAGTCGAGAAAGAACTGCGCGATACCCGCGAGCGTTTGCAGTCGATGATCGAAGAGTACGAAACGGCACTCGAGGAACTCAAGTCGTCGAACGAGGAGCTGGTGTCGGTCAATGAGGAACTGCAATCGTCGAACGAGGAGCTGGAGGCGTCGAAAGAGGAACTCGTTTCATTGAACGAGGAGTTGCACACCGTCAACCTGGAGCTGAACGGGAAGATCGACGCGTTGGATCGCGCGAACACCGATCTGCAAAACCTGTTCGAGAGCACCTCGGTCGCGACTGTGTTTCTCGATCGCAACCTCGTGATCCGTTCGTTCACGCCCGCCATGAGCGGCATTTTTCACATTCGGCCTGGCGACCGCGGCCGTCCCATCACGGAGCTCGCAAGCCGTCTGGAACTGGCCGGACTCGAGGACGACATCGCGACCGTGTTTCGCACCGATGAGCCGCGCGAACGGCACGTCAGCAGCAACAACGGTCGGACCCATTTTCTGGTGCGCCTCGTGCCTTACCGCAATGGCGACCGGACAACGGACGGCGTGGTCGTCGCGTTTGTCGACGTGACAGGCATGGTGCATGCTGAGGAAAGGCAGGACGTGCTGATTGCGGAGTTGCAGCATCGTACGCGCAACCTGCTGGCCGTCATCCAGTCGATCGCGCAGCAGACGCTCGCGGACGATCCCGCCCTCGAGACGTTCGCGACCCGTCTGGCGGCGCTTGGGCGCCTGCAAGGGCTCATCGGCGAAGCGAACGGGAATCTGATCGATCTCAGCGATATCGTGCGTCTAGAATTCGATGCGCTCGGCGTAACAGACGGTGACCGGATTACCGTGAATGGTCCGGCCGTGCCGCTATCGTTTCGCAGCGTACAAACGATAGCGCTCGTGCTGCACGAACTGGCAACGAATGCGATCAAGTACGGCGCACTGAAGGACAGGGAGGCGCGGCTCGCGTTGAACTGGAATGTTCGACCGGGAGCGGCCGGAGGCGGCGCACTCGTGATCGACTGGATTGAAAGCGGCTTGCGAACACCGCCGAATGCGTCCAAAACCGGCTTCGGCCGGCAACTGATCGAGAAGGCATTGAAGTTCACGCTTCAGGCGAACACCGAACTGGTTTTCAGCTCGGACGGCGTGACGTGCCACATCGAGATACCGTTGCCGTCGGTCCGCTCGCACGACAGCACTTCTCCATAGGAAAGGCGGCAGATGCCCCGCTTGGAAAAACAGCTACAGGATCAAAGGGTGATGGTGGTCGAAGACGACTACCTGGTGGCGCTCGCGCTGTCCAGCCTGCTTGAAGAGGCGGGGGCGAGCGTCGTCGGCCCGATCTCCCGTGCGCAGGAAGCGGTCACGCTGATCGAAGAAGGCAAGGAGCATATCGACGCCGCGATCCTCGACGTCGACCTGAACGGCGAGAAATCGTATGCGGTGGCGGACGCGCTCGCGTCGCGTCGTATCCGGTTCGTGTTTGCCACGGGATATGGCGCTGACGCGGTCGCTCAGCCGTATCGTCATTACCCGCGCTGTCAGAAGCCGTTCGATCACCAGGCGCTGTTCCGCGCATTGATGGCACAGGGAAATTGAGCGATGAGTCGTGTTATCTCGGCACGGTAAATCACATACCGCTGCCCAGCCCGTTCCCACTATCTGCGCTGGGCAGAGACAGACGCAGCTCCCCGTTCCCGAAGCAGTCCTCCCACACCCCATCCGTTTCCTAGCCTTCCAATACCTGCACGCCCGGCCCGGTTTCGCGGAAACACCCACTGAATGTCCTTTTTGCCGGGCGCGAGGCGCGGTAATAAAAATTTCGAAATCCTTACCCGCAGCCGACAGCGCAACGTCGGCGAAGCAATCTTCGCCTGGCTGATTCTTCGCCTTTACGACGCCCCTATCGGCTTTGTCGGTTTCCTGGCCTGGCGGTCCGTCAGCCGGGCATCCCAATAGTCGGACTAGTTAGGGGTATACATGGATTAGGAGGTACAACCGCGCTGCACTACCATTTTTTCGGTACCGCACGGCGTGTATCGAGCGCTTTCGAATCGGGGTTGCACATTTCCACGCCTCAGCCCCGCGCTACCCAGCGCACTCCCGGTGCCGTCCAGCATCTGCACGCGATCGACTCAACGTCGAGCGCATCAACGAACGAAGAAGAGAACCGGAGGACGACATGGCACAGCAACGGGATGACGACGAGGAACAGCGCCGTAACGGTTTCAGCGCGGCGCGGCGCGGGCTCATGCAGGGCACGGGATTAGGCGCGGCGCTTTCGCTGATGGGCGCGCTAGGCGGCGCGGGTGGGCTGGTCGGCACGGCGCAGGCGGCGGAGGCGGCATTCCCCGCCCACAAGAAGTGGAAGATCGTGTTCGTCAATCACGTCACCACGAACCCGTTCTTCGTCCCGACGCAGTACGGCATCCAGGACGCGTGCTCGCTGCTCAGCATGAATTATCAGTGGACCGGCTCGGCCACGTCGGACGCGGGCGAGATGGTCCGCGCCGTGAACTCGGCCATTGCCGCGAAGGCCGACGCCATCGCCGTGCCGATCGTCGATCCGGGCGCCTTCGACAAGCCGATCCAGGCCGCGCTCGACGCCGGCATTCCGGTGTTCGCTTATAACGCCGACGCGCCGCGCGGCAAAAAGAACCCGCGCCTCGCCTATATCGGCCAGGACCTGTATCTCTCCGGTTATCAGATGGGCGAGCGCATCGTGAGCCTCATCGACAGCGGCATGGTCGCGCTTTTCATCGCGACGCCGGGGCAGCTCAATATCCAGCCACGCCTGGACGGTGCGAGCGACGCCATCAAGAAGTCCGGCAAGAAGATCGACATCCAGACCGTGGCGACGGGCGCGACCGTCAACGAGGAGCTTTCTAAAATCAAGTCGTTCTATCTGGGCCACCAGGACCTGAAGGGCATGTTCGCGGTGGATGCGGGCAGCACGCAGGGCGTCGCGCAGGTGATGAAGGAATCGAACCTTCCCTCGAAGGGCGTGCACGGTGGCGGCTTCGACCTGCTGCCGACCACGATCCAGCTCATCCACGAAGGCTTCCTCGACTTCACCATCGATCAGCAGCCCTACGTGCAGGGCTTCTACACGGTGATGGAAGCGTTCGTGTTCCTCTCCTCGGGCGGGCTGGTCGGGCCGGCCGACATCAACACGGGCTTGAAATTCGTGACGAAGGAGACTGTCGAGCCCTACCTGAATACCTCGACGCGCTACGAAGGCAAGACCAACAAGCCGCAAATCGTTCCGATGAGCGGCGCAATCAGATCGTGATGGATACGGTGAACGAAACCAGCAAGATCGAAGCGGCCCGTGCGCCTCGGCGCGCGGCGATTTCATTCGCGTCACACTGGTCGGCCGAGCTGCGCATCCTGCTCGTGGCCGTGCTGCTGGCCGCCTACTTCGAATTCGCTAATCACGATTTCCTGCTCACCAACGCGAGCCTCGTCAACCTGTCGCAATTCATCGCGCCGGTGGCGATCATCGCGTTCGGCGAAATCATGTTGATGATCGGCGGTGACATCGATCTATCGGCGGGGATGGTGTTCGCATTCGCGCCGTTCATGATGGTGTTTGCCAACGACGCAGGCGCGCCCATGTGGCTCGCCGTGATCGCGGGGCTCGTGGCCGCGGCGATCGTCGGCTTCGTGAACGGCGCCGTGACGGTGTGGCTGCGGTTGCCCTCGTTCGTGACCACGCTCGGCACGCTGTTTCTCATCAACGGCATCACGCTCACCGTTTCGCGCGGCACGCCCGCGCCCGCACCGGGATCGCCTACGTTCTCGGCGTTCATGGGTGGGTGGGGGTACAGCGAGATCATCTGGACCGTGGCGATCGCTTTCGTGATGCACGTGCTTTTGCGCCATACCCGATGGGGCTTGCATACGCAGGCCGCCGGCGCGAATCCAATCGGCGCGAGCGAGGCTGGCATTCAGGTGAACCGGCTGCGCCTCGGCAACTTCATCCTCGCGGCGGTGCTGGCGGGCTTCACCGGCATGCTCGAAGCCTTTCGCATTACCTCGATCGATCCGCAGGCGGGCGGCAACCAGATCATGTTCCTTGCCGTGGCCGCCGCCGTGATCGGCGGCACGCCGCTCACGGGCGGGTCGGGCACCATCGTGGGCGGCCTGATCGGCGCGGCGGTGCTCGGCATTCTCAACGACGGCTTCACGCTCATCGGCATCAACGCGTTCACGTTCAACATCATTCTCGGCGCGGCGATCCTGGCGGCGATGATCTTCAATATCCACGTCGGGCGCATTCGTCGCAAGGCAGGGCGCTGATGGACCCATCGCAAACCTCCTCCGGCGCGACGGCCGCGCCCGCTGCGCCGCTCGCGCTGCGCGGCGAGAGCCTCGTCAAACGTTTCGGCGCGGTGACCGCGCTCGACGGCGTCTCGCTCACGCTCGGCAAGGGCGAGATTCTCGGCATACTCGGCGACAATGGCGCGGGCAAGTCCACGCTCGTCAAGATTCTCACGGGCTTTCATCAGCCAACAGGCGGTACGCTCCATATCGACGGCCACGAGACGCTGCTGCGCTCGGTCGATCATGCGCGTTCGCTCGGCATCGAATGCGTGTATCAGGATCTCGCGCTCGCCAATTCCCTGAGCATTTACCACAACATGTTCCTGAACCGCGAGATCGTGCGGCGCGGGCCGTTCAGGCTGCTCGACCACAAGCAGATGCGCGAGCGTGCAGCGCAATGTCTCGACGATATCGGCGTGCACGTGTCCTCGGTGGATTTGCCTGTGGAGCGCCTGTCGGGCGGGCAGCGTCAAGCCATCGCCGTGGCGCGCGCCGTGCATTCCAATGCGAAGATCTTATTGCTCGACGAGCCGCTTGCCGCGATGGGCGCACGCGAGGCGGGGCTTATCATCGACCTGCTGATGCGCCTGAAGGAAAAGGGCGGCCTGTCCATCATCATGATCATGCACAACTATGCGCAGACGCTCGATATCGCCGATCGCATCATGCTGATGCAGCGAGGTCGGGTGACCTATGAGCAAAAGAGTGCGCTGACTTCCGTGTCGGAACTCATGGACATCGTGCGGCGGGAATACCGGGAAATGCGCGCCGCCGGCGCGCGTTGAACTCGCTGCTCGGGTGTAAAAACACAGCGCATCGCGCATTCGTATCGGAACGGGGTGCGATACAGCACACATGGACAGGTCGGGCGCTATCACTCGCGGATAGCCGGCACCTCCATGCTCTGATGGTATGGAAGCAGACACAATCGGTATTGGCGAAATAGAGCGGGCTCTCGTACCCTTGCCACTTGCCAACCGATATACCGTCGCGCACGCACCTCACCCACTAATGCCCCGCACCCACCCGCAACAACGCAAACACCAGCGATAGCGCCACCACGATCACCCCGGTGACAACGGCCAGTCGATCAGCTAACAGTCGGCGCATCGTAACTCTCCACAGTCAGACGAAGCTATACCGCTCGGAATGATAGCGCGCGAGCGGCACTTTCATCTCGCCCAGCGCGGTTTCGATCGCATCCATCATCACGTCGGGCCCGCAGATGAAGTACTCGTGTTCGGCGTACTCGGGCGGCAGATGACGCCTGAACACTTCGGCATTGATGCGTCCGCTTTCGCCGCTCCAGCCTTCGGGCGGGTCTGACAGTACATACACGACCTTCAGATCGAGCCGCGTTTTCAGCGCCTCGAGTTCCTCGCGGAAGGTCATGGACTCCCAGTGCTTGCTGCCGTACAAAAGGACCAGCGGGCGCCGGTCGCCGCGATCGGCGAGCGTGCGGATCATGCTCATCATCGGCGTGATGCCGATGCCGCCTGCGATCAACACGTGCATGTCGGTCGGATGGCCGATCGTGAAAGCGCCATACGGCCCGTCGAGATAGACGCGCTGTCCGGCCGTCACCGTTCTCACGGCGCTCGTGAAATCGCCGAGGTTGCGAATCGTCATTTCGACGCGGCCGTCCGCGGCTTCCGCGCTCGATGAAAACGAAAACGGATGCCCGGTAATGCGAAACGGGCTCGCCCACAACGTCAGCCAGCCGAACTGGCCCGGCTTGAAGCGAAAGCCCGCGTGCCCCTCCGGCTGCATCACGAGCGTCGTGGTGTCGCCGTGTTCCGCGCGCACCTCGGTGACGCGATAGGGACGCCGCAGCATGAACAGCGGCTTGAACAGACGCACGTAAAGCAGGAGGCCGATCCAGAAGATCGTCATGCCGACCCACAACGTACGCTTGAGCGGGTCGACCAGATAAAAGCCCCAGCCCACCATATGCAGCATGCCGGCGGCAATCGCGATCAGCGCGAGCACGATATGCGACAGATGCCAGAGCTCGTAGCGCAGCTTCAACTGTTTGCGCCACAGCGCCATGACCACGAGAAGGATCAGCGAGCCGATCGACAGCACCGCGAAGCGCGCACCCCAAGGAATGTCCCGGACCGAGTCGGGCAGCGCGAGCTGCGGCGAGCGGATCGCGATCAGAATCAACGGATGCGCGACGACGAGGCCGACCGCCATCAGCGAAATACGCCGGTGAAAGTGATAGATGACGTCCTCGCCCCAGGGCTCGGTCACATGGCGAAAGCGCGCGGTGAGACCGAATTGCAGTCCCATCATCGCGAGGCCGGAATAGCCGAGCGCGACGGAAAACTCGGTGGCGAAATTGCGGGCTGGCGGCAGGTTGCCCGCGAGCAGCGCGAACAGTGGAGCAAGAATGAACAGCAGATAGATGACGGACCAGATGGCCTTGCGCATGAGATCGCGATACTGCATGAAATCCCTCTCTATTCGAGCATTCAGACATGCCGGCATGGCGGCTGTAAAGCGGGGCGGGCGGACCGGCGCGCCAACCTGAGCGCTGGCCAGCGCGCGAGCTATTGCGTCATCTGTTGTTTCAAGCGTCGCCGGTCGTCGCGTTCATATGCAAGTAGTCAGCAAGAGCGCGGGCCCAAACGTGATAACCGTGGCAACCAGCGCCGCGATCAAAGTCCAGATGACGACGGTATGCATGAACGTACTGATGCGCTCGGGACCCGGATCGCGCATGGCCGCCGCGCGATAGCGCCACAGCCAGCCGATCGCGACCAGATGCAGCAGCAACACGATGGCAAGGCTCACACGCAGCGGCCCGCTCGGCCAGCCGAACGCGCAGCCGATCGCGTGCAGCGCATACAGGATCACGAGCGCAACGCACCAGATGGTGAAGCCCACGGCGAGCCACCACAAACGCCGTGGCGCAAGCGGCCGTCCGTTCATGGCCGTGCTCCCAGCATCGCGACCAGCGAGGGCAGCGCGAGCACGAGGACCAGCGCAATGATGCCCGTCGTCAGCGTGTAGTCGAGCCACAAGCGCGTGAGCCGCAGGTCCGTGAGCCGGCGCGGCGAGACGAAGCCGGCGCCGATGCGCAGTACATTGCTGATCAGAAACAGAAGCCCGATGCCCGCATGAATGCCGACATACGTCAGCAACGCTGCCGCCGTTGCGCCGAGCGCGTGCTCACGCGGGTGCGGCATGACGCCGGCGATCAGCGCGACATCGGCGGCGATCGCGATGACCAGTGCCAGCGCGGCAACGCTGATCCAGCGATGCGCGTGACGGTCCGCGGCGGCCGCGCGCAGCGACCCGCGCGCCGCCACCGCCGCGACGGCCAGCGCGACGACGCTCACGAGCGCGAACAGGCGGCTCGGCTCGGGGCTCACCGCGGCCGGCCAGTTCGGCGCGGCGATCCACAGATAGAACGTGCCGAACACGAGCGACGTGAACAGCGTGCCGTTCGCGACCAACGTGCAGATCAGCGCGAGCCACGCGGGCGCGCCGGCCACTTCGGTATGCGGCGGCACGCTGACGCCGCGGCCCACCGGAAGCGGTCCGTAATCGCGCGCGTGACCCGCACTTTGGCCCGCGTAGATGAAGAGACCGAAGGTCACGAACGCAAAGGTCAGCGACAGCAGATAGAACCCGAACAGCATCGACAGCACCGCCACGCAGGTCACGCTGGCAGTGACGAGCGGCAGATAGGTCGCGCGCGGCAGTACGATCAGTTGTTCGGGTTCGCCGGAAGTCATATGCACGCCGAGCGTTTCCTGCCAGCCGTTGCGCGTGAAGCCGAGATAGCCGTCGCCGCGCGCGAGCAGCGCCGCCAGTTTGCCCGGCGCGACGTCCTCCATTTCCGTGCCCACGCGCGGGATCGACGCGAACGCGTACGGCGCGGGCGGAATCGGCATCGCCCATTCCAGCGTGGTCGAATCCCACGGATTGCGCCGCACGCGCCGCCCGTAGCGTACCTGCACGATGATGTCGATCGCCACCAGCGCGAAGCCGATCGTCATCACGAAGCTGCCCACCGACGACAGCAGATTGAGCCAGTTCCACCCCTCGTCGCCGCGATAGGTGAAGATGCGCCGCGGCATGCCGAGCAGGCCGGTCAGGTGCATCATGAAGAAGGTCATGTTAAAGCCGATGAACACCAGCCAGAACGCCGGCAGCGACAGCTTGTGCACGGCGGTGCGGCCGGTCAGCAACGGCAGCCAGTAGTAGAACGCCGCGAGCATTGGAAACGCGAGCGCGCCGGCCACCACGTAGTGCATGTGGGCGACGACGAAGTAAGTGTCGTGCGCTTGCCAGTCGAACGGCACCATCGCGAG
Source organism: Paraburkholderia fynbosensis (assembly GCF_902859935.1). Classification (GTDB taxonomy): domain Bacteria; phylum Pseudomonadota; class Gammaproteobacteria; order Burkholderiales; family Burkholderiaceae; genus Paraburkholderia; species Paraburkholderia fynbosensis. The sequence goes on along the minus strand of NZ_CADIKI010000006.1, from coordinate 99,851 downwards.
CATCACGCCGGTCAGCCCGCCCGCCGTGAACACGAAGAAGAAGCCGAACACGTACAGCATGGGTACATCCCAGCGCGGGCGTCCGTGCGAGAGCGTCGCGAGCCACGCGAAGAACTGGATCGCGGTCGGCACCGCGACGATCGCCGAGCCGGCCGAGAAGAACGCGAGCGCCAGATGCGGAATGCCCACCGTGAACATGTGATGGACCCAGATGCCGAAGCTCAGGAACGCGAGCGCGATGATGGCGACGACGATGGCCCGGTAGCCGACCAGCGGCCGCCGCGCGAACACGGGGATGATGGTCGACAGCACGCCCGCCATCGGCAGGAAGATGATGTACACGTCCGGGTGGCCGAACAGCCAGAACAGGTGCTGCCACAGCAGCGGATCGCCGCCGCGCCGCGGATCGAAGAAGGGCAGGCCGAAGGCGCGCTCCACTTCGAGCAGGATCGAGCCGAGGATCAGCGGCGGAAAGGCGACGATCATCATCATCGCCGTGACGAGGATGTACCACGCGAAAATCGGCATGCGGTCGAGCGACATGCCGGGCGCGCGCATCTTCAGGATCGACACGACAATTTCCATCGCGAGCGAGAGCGCGGAGATTTCCACGAAGGTAATGCCGAGCAGCCATACGTCGGCATTGATGCCCGGCGTGTAGACGTTCGAGCTGAGCGGCGTGTACATGAACCAGCCGCCGTCGGGCGCGGCGCGCATGATCAGCGAGACCGTGAGGATCGTGCCGCCGAACAGATAGCACCAGTAGCCGTACGCGGTCAGGCGCGGGAACGCGAAGTCGCGCGAGCCGAGAATTTTCGGCGTGAGGTAGACCGCGAAGCTCTCCACCATCGGAATCGCGAACAGGAACAGCATCATCGAGCCGTGCATCGTGAAGACCTGGTTATAGGTCTCGGCGTCCATGAAAGCCGCGTGCGGCGTCGCGAGCTGCACGCGCGTGAGCATGCCGAGCACGCCCGCAATCGCGAAGAACACGAACGACGTGATCATCATGCGCATGCCGAGGACCGTATGGTTCACGGCGGCGAGGCGCTGCACGCCGGGCCCGGTGGCCCAGATCGCGGCGAGCTGGCGATGCAGCCGCAACGCGTTCATGCTCTGTGACGGCGGCTCGACGGGCACACTCATTTCTTTATCTCCCCGTTGGCGGCCGCCTGCTTGACGGCGGCGGCAAAGTCTTCCGGACGATCGACGATCACCGTGAAGTGCATTCCTGCATGTCCCCGCCCGCAGAACTGGTTGCATTGCCCTTCGTACTGACCGGGCTGATCGGCCTGCACGCGCAGACGTGTGGCGTGCCCGGGTATCGCGTCGATCTTGCCGGCGAAGCGCGGTATCCAGAACGAATGTATGACGTCCTCGCTCGTGACGACGATGTCGACCGGCGTGCCCGCGGGCAGGTGCAGTACGTCATGGGTCTCCAGTCCGCCCTGATCCGGATAGCGGAAGGTCCAGCTCCATTGCTTGCCGATCGCGTCGACGCGCGCGGGCGCATGGCCCGGCAGCGGCAACAGCCGTTCGCCGGCAAGGAGCGCATAGCAGATCAGCGGGATCAGGATCACGGCGGGCAGCACGAGGCCACCCAGCACGATCCAGCGCGCGGGCGACACCTGCGAGCCCCAGCCCGGGCGCCGCATCACCAGCGCGAACAGCACGAGCACCAGCGCGAACAGCACGGCCGAGCCCGCCAGCATCGTCCACCACAGCCCGGCGATCGACGCCGCCGCGGGGCCCGACGGCGCGAGCGTCGACAGCGGGCCGGCGCAGCCCGACAGCGCCGCGCCCAGGGCCGCCATCGATCCCGCTTGGACCGGTCCACGCAAGCAGCTATGATGGTTCGCACGATCACGCATTCGACGCGAGGGACTGTGACCATGGCAAAGAAAGACCATGCCGGATCCAACGGCAAGAGCGAGGTGTTGCTGGAACTGTTGCGGCTCGATGCGGGTTCGGCCGTCGCCTTCGTCGGGCATCCGATTCACGTGATGATGGTGCATTTCCCGATCGCGTTCGTGGTCGCCACGCTCGGCATCGACGTGCTCTACTGGTGGTCGGGCGATCCGTTCTGGGTGAGGGCGGGTCTGTGGGCCGCGGGCTTCGCGTTCTGGAGCGGCGTGGGCGCGAGCCTCGTCGGCACCGGCGAGATTCTGCTCGTGCGCGGCATCCGCCTGAGGGAAGCGAGCTGGTCCCACGCGGTAGCCGCGATGACGCTGGTCGCCATTGCCGGCGCCAACTGGGGCGTACGTCTCTACTATCCCGGGCAGATCCTTCCGCACGGACTCGCGCTGTCGGTTCTCGCCTCGGTGATGACGGGCTTCGCCGGCTGGCATGGGGGCAAGCTCGTGTTCGATCATGGCGTCGGCATTCTCGTGTCGCCGAAGGACTGATGCAGCCAGCGGGCGAGTCCGCCTGGCTCGAACAGATGCGGGGCGAACAGGTTTGAGTCGAGGTGCGGCTTGGCGAGCACGATCCAGATGATCGCGACGATCACGACCACATAGGCGCTCGTCAGCGCGATCGAGGACAGCTTGCCGAAATGCCCGTCGGGCAGGAACAGATGCAGCATCACGAGGCCGGCCACCACATGCAGCATCGCCATGATGCCGACCAGCACCATCTTGAGAGAAAACCATTCGACGAAGGTGGCCTGCAGGAAAATCAGCGCCGTGCCGCTCGCAATCGCGACGAAGGCGGCGGGCGAAGTCAGCTCCACATAGACCAGTCGCGTGATGCGGTGCAGACGGTCGAGGTCCGAGCCGGGCGGCAACGCGCGGCGTTGCCGGAACAGGTAGGGCAATACGATCAGGCCACCTGACCATATCGCGATCGCGCCCAGATGGATGAACTTCAGCAGGGTGGTCACAGTGCGGGCTCTCTGACGCGCAGGCTGGACCACGCGAGCCACAGTCCCGCTGCGAGATAAGGGATCATCGCCAGCACCCACATCAACAGTCCGGCAAGCTGCTGGTCGGCAAGCGGGGTGAGTCCCCATGCGGCGGTGCTGCCGAAATGCACGACATAGAGCGGTGCCGGAGCGAACACGATCAACGCGCCGAGCAGACCCATTTGCCCGATCGTTGCGACTAGCGCCATCAAGGCGGCGCCCGTTTGCAGCGTCGGCGCAAGGACGCTGCGCCACATCAGCCACGCGCTGCCGAGCAGCGTGGTTTGCATCAGCCAGTAAGCGGGCACCGTGGCGAGTCCCCAGGTGTACGGACCGGGCGCATGCCAGAGCCACACGATCACCGCATGTGCGGCGACCACGGGAACGAGCGGCGCATAACCGAGGCGCGGCAGCGCAAACGCGCGTGCGAGCAAGGGCGCGACGGCCGCAATCAGAATAATGTGGTGGGTCACGCGCGCCGAGAACAAGGCCGACGACAGCGCGCACAGTGGCGAGACGAACACGACGGCCATAAGCGCCAGCGCGGCCCAGCCCGCTCGCGCATCGGCGCTGCGGCCGCTCGCGACGAGGTAGGCGAAAACGGCAAGCGCTGCGAGCAGCAGCGGGTCGGTGTTCCAGCGAAACCACAGATCGGCGGGGAGCGCGGCCGGCCCGCAGTAGGCGACTAGATAGGGCATGGCGCGATGTCGTCCGAGAGTCCGGTTTCGATCGCGTAACACGCGGCCTGTATTTTTCTTCGTAACTCGCGTCCGGTTGTCTTGTGGGAGACATGAGCACCTGCACGCGCGCTCACCGGGACACTTTCCGCATCTGCCATTTCCGTCACCTCACAGGTTGCGTAGAACGCGCTGGAAGAACCTGGAAAATTATCGAAACGGGTTCGCAGCCTCATCGACCGCAGAGGTACTGTAGCGCAAATAGCGCGCTTTGGGGCCAGCTATGGCGGATTCTACCGATCTCGTCAGGCTGACAACGAGCTTTCATAAGAGTGCTAATCAAGTGCCCGGCGCCTTGCCTGCGCCGTCCTGATCGGCTGATGGAGCTTGCGTGAGGGCGGCTTCCAGCCGGGTTTGTTCCTGCAGATGAAGCAACGCGGGCGAGAGGAAACAGCCCATCACCGCGGACAGAATGATGAAGATCGCGGCCGCATCGACGAGCAGTCCGAAGCGAATGAAAATATAGAAGCAGCATAGGAGATTCAGCAGATGAAGGCACAGCCCCAGCACCGTGACCGCCTTCGGCACGGCCCCTATCATCCCCACGAGCCGCGATTGCCTGCGCGGCACATACCAGATGAGCAGTAGGCCGACGCCCATGATGAACCCGCTCTCGGTCCATTTAAGCCATGTGGGACGCAGCAGGAAGCGTCCCTCGACGATGGTCTCGATGACCTGCGCCTGAATCTCGATGCCCGGCACCAGTTCTCCTAACGGAGTCGTGCGCATGTCGGTCACGCCGGCGCCGGTCAATCCGACCAGCACGAGCTTGTCGCGGATGCGGTCCTCATCGACCTTGCCGTCGAGGACCTCGCGTGCGGACACATAACGGCCCAGCGTCGAGCGGATGGATGCGAAATGCAGCCAGATGTCGCCGCCGGGTTGCGTGGGCACTTGCACGTCGGCGACCCCGACCGTCTGCACGCCGGAACCGTTGGTCGATACATCGAGCGCCGCCGAACCGGTGGCGACGCGCAGCATCTCCATCGGCAGACTGGGGACCAGCGTGTCGCGCAGACCCATGATGAGTGGAATATGCCGGACCACGCCCTGTTCGAGCGCGACGCTCAGCATCGCCTGGCCGTGCGCCGCGGCCTGCAATTGCGGCAGGCTGGCGAGCACGTAGTCGTAACGCGGTACGCGCGGCAGCGGGTCGGCGCCATGCAGGAGAATCGGCGCGCTACGCAGATCGATGCTGGTGGCGAAGGCGGCATGATCGAGCGCGGCCGCGCCCAGGATGGTCGGCGCGGCATGGAGCGAGCGGGCGAGAATCGTGTCGTGGCTGGGCAGCGCACGCAATGCGGCCGCAAGCGCCGTGGCGGTTTCCGGCAGATTGCCGGCCACCATGTCGGGCGAGGTTTGATCCGGCTCCGGCATGTAGATGTCGAGACCGATCGCGAGCGGCTTGTGTGCCGCGATCGCGTCGATCAGACCGGCGAGGCGGTTGCGCGGCCACGGCCATTGACCGACGCTGGCGAGCGTCTCCTCGTCGATTTCGACGATCGTCACCGGCTGTGCGCCCGGCATGCGCGGGTAGTGACGCTGGTACTGGTCGAACAGCAGTTGCCGCGCGGATTTGAACGAGTCGGGCAGCGTCTGCTCGAGCGTGGTGACGAAGGCCGGACGCGCGAGGTTGCTCGGCCATTCGCTGGCCAGGTTGAGCAAGCTCAATGCGAACAGCACCGCGAGCGCGACCGGACGCCCCTGCGTCGCCTTCAGCAGAGACTTGATGCGGGCGAGCCAGAGGTCGTAATAGCGTTTCATCGAAGGAAGGGCGACTCAGCACCGACGACCCGTGCGCGTCATTGAATGGTGATGACGACCCGCCGGTTCATGCGATTGGGTACGCCATCCGCCGTCGGGACTAGCGGCTCGCGTTTGCCCCGGCCCGCGGTTTCGATTTTCCCGGCGGGAATGCCTTCCTTGACCAGAAATGCCGCGGCGCTTTTGGCCCGCCGCAGCGACAGCTTGTCGTTGAATTGCTGGGAGCCGGCCAGATCCGTGTGGCCGATCACCACGATCTGCGGCGCGGGCCAGTTCGCGAGGACGGCTTTCAGCTTCTCGACCGTGGCGGGCGACTCCGGGGCCAACTGGGTTGCCGAGTCGAACAGGAAGAACAGGGTGAAGGTCATCGGGCGCGGCGGCCGGGCGGCGAGCAGTTCGCCGTAGCGCGCTTGCACGCCGGAGCGACTGTCCATGGTCTTTTCCATGGCGCCGTTCCTGGTCACGTCGACGCCCGCGTAGGCTGTGTCGATGGTCTGCTGCGCGTTGGCGCTGTGCACGATGACCGCGCCGACTTTGCCTTCGGGATCGGGCAACAGAACGATCCGGTCCGGCGGCGTGCTGCATCCGCTGAGGAAGCTCAGCATGACGAATGCCGCGGCGAACAGCGTTGCCGATAGTGATGCTGGCCGGTGAGAGCGGATAAGGGCTGTCAACGCGCATTCCCCCCGTTCTCGCCGACTTCGATGATGAATTCGGTGCCGCGCACCCCCAGCGTGGTGGTCGGCGTGCTGAAGCGGACCGCGTCCGGATTCGCCTTGGCGAGCTTGCCGGAGATCACGGCCAGCGAACCGCGTTTGACGCTGGCGTCGAGCACGCCGGCATGGGTCGTATTGTCGAACGCGAACCGGTTGAGTTCGAGCGTGGTGTTGGCCCCCGCGGACAGCAACGTCGTGTCGCGCAGCGTGATGCCGACCGACGACTCAGGACCGGTCACGATGCGGTCGCTGCTGTACACGTCGGTGCCGATCGTCGCGCCCGCGCTTGCGCCCGCGTGCTCGATGCGCACCGCGCCCTTGACGGTCTTGACGACGCCGGCGGCATCCTCCGCGCGCGCATTGGCGGCGGCCGCGCATCCGCAGGCAAGAATCAATGCATGGGCGATGGATCGGAAACGCATCGGCGGCACCTGTTGGCGAGAGCGCTACTTTCCACGGAGCGGCGCGGCGTGCCGATGTCGACGTGGTGCTGGACCGATAATGGCCCGACTGCCGGTGGAGCTGGGACTGGCGAAGGGGAGGCGGAAAGGCGAGTCCTGGGGAGCCAGGGAGGCGCTTCTGCGGTATCCAGCAGGGTAGGTCCGCCGATGCAAACGACTCTGTGCGCTGCCGCGCATAACGTCACCCGAAAGGCTTGCAGTTGCCGAAAGTGTTGCTGCAGGTGCGCTGCGATCGGGGCCGGGATCGGCGGCTGGCCTTGCAGGCCCCGGCTCGCCCGCTTCAAAGCCGAACCACGCCGAATCATGAACCGGATGCCGTACAGCAATGCCCGCCGGGCGTAATATGAGCAGACCTTGTGGCGGAGGCTTCCCTCATGTTCCATGACCCTATCCAGATTCCCGCGCTGATCGAATTGACGTTGCTGGCCGTCGTGTTGATCTTCGTGAGCGTCGTCCGCGCCCGACGGCGCAGGCAGCGGCTGCGCAACGGCGCCGACGCAGGAACGAACCCGGGTAGATAGGGCTTGCGGCGCCTTCAGCGGATGCGCTTGAATACGGCTATGCCCTTCAGTTCAGGCGGAACCCTGATGGAGCAGATTTCAACGGGCCCGGACCGGACTCACCGGGCTGTTATCCGGCTATCGACAGAGAGAGGTGTTCATGGCTAAAGACGGAATGATGGCGCAGGTGTGTGAAAAGCAGGGCTTCTTCGCAGCCCTCGATCAGAGCGGCGGATCGACGCCCGGTGCGTTGCGGCTCTACGGCATTCCGGATACCGCCTACAGCGACGACGCCGGCATGTTCAAACTGATCCACGAGATGCGCGTGCGCATCATCACCGCGCCTGCTTTTACCGGCGCGAGGATCATCGGCGCGATTCTGTTCGAAGCCACCATGGATGGTCAGGCGCAGGGCAAGCCGGTGCCGGCCTTCCTGTGGGAGGAGCGGAGCGTCGTGCCGTTCCTCAAGGTCGACAAGGGACTGGAAGCCGAAGCCAACGGCGTCCAACTGATGAAACCGATACCGGGACTGGACGCACTGCTCGAGCGTGCGGTGAAGCTCGGCATCTTCGGCACGAAGATGCGTTCGGTCATCAACGAGAACTCACCGGCCGGCATCGCGGCGATCGTGCGGCAGCAATTCGAACGGGCGGCGCAGATCGAATCGCACGGCCTGATGCCGATTCTCGAACCCGAAGTGTCGATCAAGAGTCCCGACAAAGCGGGCGCCGAGGCCACGCTGCGCGCGGAGCTGAGCAAGGGGCTCGACGCGTTGCCGCAGAGCAGTCGCGTTATGCTCAAGCTGACCTTGCCCGAGACCGCGGACTTTTATCGTCCGCTGATCGAGCATCCGCGAGTGGCGCGGGTGGTTGCGCTGTCGGGGGGGTACTCGCGAAGCGATGCGTGCGCGCGGCTCGCTTCCAATCACGGCATGATCGCCAGCTTCTCGCGGGCGTTGATCAACGACCTCAAGAAGCCGATGAGCGACAGTGAATTCGACGCGACGCTGGAAAAGGCCGTCGAAGAGATTTATCAGGCTTCCGTCGTCAAGGTCTGAAGGGCAGCCCGCTAGCGGCCGGTGAATCTTGCAATGCCCGGATAGCTGGGCATTGCAACGATCACCGCCACCCGGCATGTCACCGCCCGCGCCCCCGTCAATTCGACAACGACAGGTACGGCGAACTGAGCGGCGTCGGCGGGAACGGCTGCAAGCCTGTCTGCTTGCTGAAGCTGTAGCACACATAGACGGCGGCGAGGAACTCGCGATACTCATACGCATTGCCGAGCGAAGCGTCGCGCCGAACGCCAACTGCGGCGCCAGTTGATATTCACCGACCGCGCTGAGCGGGTACGACACGCCCGTCTTGCTCTGGCCGGGATACACCGCGCCGCTATCCACGCCGCTGCCGATCGATGCCGCATTGTCCGCCGCCGCGCCCTGCCGGCCGGAGGCCTCGTTCAACGGAAATAATTGGACGGGTCCTGCCGATAATGCTGCACCCGATCGCCCCGCTGAGGTCATAGGTGAACTGGCCGTTGCGTCCGGTCCATTCCACCGGCAAATTCAGGATCACGTACCGTTGCGGGCTGAAATAATCGCCTTCGCCATACGTGAAGTACGAGAGGCTCCCGTTGTAGGCATAGCCATCCGGCGCGCCGTATTGCGGCCGCTGCGGCGCCCGCGGCTGGGGATTCGCCGTCGCGGGGCTTACAAAATCGTGCTTCGCTATAGCGTGAAGTAATTTTTACGCAGACCGTATAAGCTGACGAATATTCCAAGACTCGCCGCGCACGCAATGGCGCACGAGCGGGGAGGGCGCGTATTAATCACGCATATGAAGCGTGCGCGGGTACGCGTTACAAGCGTCCGTGCCGTTGTCACGTCGTTCGAGTCATTCACTTGCCATGCTCAATCCACTCAGTATTCTGCTGGTCACCGTTTTATCCAGCGCGATGGCCATGGCCGTGCTCGGGTCGTTATGGCGCGCGGCGATTCCCGGCGTCGGCTACTGGATCGCGGCCAACGCGGTCGCAATCGTCGCGCTGCTTGCATTCGCGCTGCAGGGACATGCGTCGCGCTGGCTGACCTTCGTCGCGGCCAACGAGTTGCTGGCCATGTCGCTATTGCTCGTGATCGAAGGCTGCCTGCGTTTTCTCGGCCGCCGCACGCGGCCATGGGCGGCGTACGCCGGGCTCGTCGCGGTGTTGATCGGCATTTCGTACTGGACCTTCGCCGCGCCGGACTTCAATGCACGCGTCGCACTGGTTTCGGCGTATCACGCGGGACTCTATGCGGTGCTCGCCGCTCTGATGGTGCGCGGCCGTCCGTCGCACCGGCCGCGCTATAGCTACTACTTCCTTGCGGTGGCGGCCACGCTGCTGTGTGCGGGGCATGCGTCGCGCGGCGTGATGTACGGCTTCGGCATCCTTATGCAGACCGGCCTCATGCAGGTTACCCCGTCCAACATCATCTTTCTCGCGCTCGGCATTCTCGCGCCGCCCTGTCTGTCGATTGGCGTCGTGATGCTGGCGCACGACCGCCTCGCCGAACGGCTGGAACGGCTCGCGAACGTCGACGACCTGACAGGCGCGCTGTCGCGCCGCGCTTTCCTTGCGATCGGCGAAGGGCTGCTCAAGGCGTCGCTGCGGACCCGCTCGCCGCTGACGATGGCGATCATCGACATCGATTCGTTCAAGGCCGTCAACGATACCTACGGCCACGCCGCCGGCGATCAGGTGCTGGTGCACTTTGCGGCGTTCGTCGCGGACAACCTGCGGGACGGCGACGTATTCGGCCGGCTGGGCGGCGAGGAGTTCGGCGTGCTGTGCCCGGCGACCACCGCCGCCGACGCGGTCGCGCTGCTCGAGCGCCTGCGCGGCCGGCTCGTCGCGACCACGCCGGCCGGCCTGCCGCGCGGACTGCGCTACACCTTCAGTGTCGGTGTGGATCAGCATCGGCGCTCCGAGTCGCTCGCCCAGTTGATGGCGCGCGCCGATGGTGCACTGTACGGCGCCAAGGAATCGGGCCGCAATCGCGTGATGGCGGCCGCGTAACCGGCATCGAAAGGGCATCGACAAGGGCATCCGCGGAATTTTTTACCTCTATTTGCGCGGCAGGCATAAATATCCGTGAGTCATGTGCCGATAACCATTGGCGGAGTAACTGGAACCACCAGCTGATAACCCTCGATATGTCTGCCACCTCAACGCAGCACCTGCCCGATCCCGGTCTGCGCGATCGCTTTCACGAGCGCTCGCTGGAGCAACAGCGCCCACTGTCCACGGTGACGATGGCATTCACGGTGGTCGCATTCCTGTGCATGGTCGGCGCGCGCAATCTGGTGGACGGCCCGGCGCCGCCGCTCACCTACCAGTTGCTCTGCGCGCTGGTGCTCCTGCTGCTGGTGCTGGCGATTCCGAATGTGAAATCGACCTTGCTGTTCGGCGCGATCGGCGTCGCGTACATGCAGGTGCTGGTGGCGGGCCTCGCGCTGAACACCGCCGGCCTCGCGCAGCCGCTGCTGTGGGTGCTGCCCGCGCTGGTGGTGATCCCGGTTTGCGCGGCGCCGCTGTGGCTCACGCCGACGCACTTCTTCACCGGCAGCGTGCTCTTCTATGCGGCGGCCTTCGTGCTGCTGCTAGGCGAGCCGCTTGCGCACGATGTCGGCATCGCCGTGTGGACGTGGATCGTGGTGATCGGCGTGCCGGCTTCGATGGTGTTTCACTTGGGCTTTTACCGCTTCAGGCGCAATCACTTCCTGCTCGAGAGCCAGCTCGCGCAGCTTGCCGCGACCGATCCGCTGACCGGCCTGCAAAACCGCCGGGCCTTCGTCAAGCAGGCGGAGCGCCGCCTCGGCGGGCTTGCGCCCGAGGCGCGCATCAGCGCGATCTTCGTCGATATCGACAACTTCAAGTCCTTGAACGACCGGTTCGGCCATGCGCTCGGCGACTGGGCGCTGCACCGGGTCGCCCAGGTGCTGATGGACGAGACCACCACGGAAGACAGCGTGAGCCGGATTGGCGGCGAGGAGTTCGCCGTGCTGTTGCACGACGGCCTGGCCGGCGCACTGAAGCTGGCCGAACGCATGCGCGGCGCGATCGAAGCGATCGAACGCCCGGACGGCAATCTGACCGCGAGCTTCGGCGTGGCCGAGCATCGGCGCGGCGAAAGCATCATGGTGCTGCTCGACCGCGCAGACGAAGCGTTGCTGCGCGCGAAACACTCGGGCAGGAACCGCGTGTGCGCCGCACGCGCGCTGCCGCTCGACGCGCTGCAGCCGTTCGCCGCCGATGCGCAGGCCATCGAGGGTGGCGCGGGGCGGCGGTATCGCTGGGACGATTTTTACCTTATCTCGCACTTCCAGCCGCTCTACAGTCTGTCGCATCAAAAGCAGGTCGGGTTCGAGGCGCTGCTGCGCGGCGAGCAGGACGACGGCACGCTGGTGCTGCCCGTAGTGATGTTTGCGCCGAAGCCGTCCAACGACGAAGGCGCGCTCGACCGCGCGAGCCATGCCGTGCATCTCGGCAACGCGTGCCGGTCGCTGCCGGGCGATGCGTGGCTATTCCTCAACATCCTGCCCGCCACCTTCATCGCCGATGGATACGCCGACCAGCTCGCCACCCTCGTGCGCAGTTCGGGGTTCGACACCGAGCGCGTGATCCTCGAGATTCTCGAATCGCATGGCGGCAGCGTCGACGATATGTCGCGGGCGGCGGCCGCGTACCGCGAGCACGGCTTCCTGATCGCCGTCGACGACTTCGGTGCCGGGCAGTCGAATCTGGACCGCTTGCTGCGCATCCGCCCGGACCTCGTCAAGCTCGACGGCGAACTGATTCGCGCGACCACTCACGGCACCGAACAGCCGATCCTGCCCAAGCTCGTCTCGCTGCTGCATCAGGCGGGGATGCTGGTGGTGGTCGAAGGCGTGGAGACGACCGAGGAGCTGATACTCGCGGTGGAATCGAATGTGGATTTCGCGCAGGGCTATCTGCTCGGGCGGCCCGCGGTCGAGATCGCGCCGCCGGAGTTCGTGCACCGGCAGATCGACGACGCGTTCGACGTGATTGCTCAGGGGCGCGCGCATCAGCATGCGTTGTTCGAATCCGAAGTGGAACCGTACCGGGTCGCGTTGCGGCTCGCCGCCGCCGCGTTGCTGGCCGGCGCCGTGGCGGACGACGCGTTTGCGACGCTCGCGACGTTCGAGCGCTGCGTCAGCTGTTTCATCCTCGACGATTCAGGCCGGCAGATCGGTCACGAGGTGCCGGGGCCGGCTTGGAGCAAGGAGGGCGCATCCCTGCATCCGGTGGCGGATCCGCGCGGTGCGCGATGGGATCATCGGCCGTATTTCCGCAATGCGGTGCTGTTGCCGGGTGTGGCGGTCGCCAGTAATCCTTATCTTTCGCTGGCGAGCGGACGGCCTTGCGTCGCGGTGACGTTGGCCGTGCAGTTCGCGGCTGAGCGTTCGGTGATCGGCGTGGAGCTGGACTGGTCGGAGCTTGGGTTGCCATGGCCCGCGGGGGAGTAGTGTTTTGCCGCGGACACCACGTGGGGCGTGGAGGCGGCCTGCTTCAATAACCGCCTTTGTCTTTGACCGGCGCAGCCGCTTGCGCCGTTGTCTTATACGACGCAGCCAGCTCCGCCGCCGCGCGGCTCAACAGACCCGTATCCGTTCCGACCGCGACGAAGCTCGCACCCGCCGCGAGATAGTCGGCGGCAATCGCCGGATCGGGCGCCAGCACGCCCGCCGCTTTGCCCGCATGACGCACGGTGTCGATGCCATGGCAAATTGCGGCGCGCACGCTCGCGTCGCCCGGCCTGCCGAGCAGGCCCATCGACGCGCTCAGATCCGACGGCCCGAAAAACACGCCGTCGACGCCTTCGACGCGCGCAATCGCCGCAAGGTTCTCCATGCTTTGCACGGTTTCCGCCTGCACCAGCACGCACAACTCATCGGCGGCGGTGGTCAGATAGTCCGGTATCCGGTTCCAGCGCGATGCCCGCGCCAACGCACTGCCTACACCGCGAACGCCTTGCGGCGGATAGCGCGTGGCTGCCACGGCGTCGACGGCTTGCGCGGCGGAGTCGATCATCGGCAGCAGCAGGGTTTGCGCGCCGATGTCGAGCAACTGCTTGATCAACGCGCTGTCGCTGCGCACCGGGCGCACCACCGGATGTGACGCGTACGCGGCCACCGCCTGCAATTGCGACAGCGTACTGCGCACGTCGTTGGGCGCATGCTCGTTGTCGATCAGCAGCCAGTCGAAACCGGCGGTGGCCAGCAGTTCGGTCACATACGCGTCGGCGAGCGCGGCCCACAGGCCGAATTGCGGCCGGCCTTCCGCCAGCGCGCGTTTAAATGGGTTGGGCGGTAAAGACATGTCGCTCCACTTAGATGAAATTCAAACCGATGCCGCCCAACGGGCCATAGTCGACGTGGAACGTGTCGCCTGCGCGTGCCGCGATCGGACTCGTGAACGAGCCGCTCAGGATCACGTCGTTCGCGTTCAGTGCTTCGTCGTACGGCGCGATCTTGTTGGCAAGCCACGCCACGCCCGTTGCCGGATGATTCAACACCGCCGCGGCAAGACCGCTTTCTTCGACGGTGCCGTTTTTATAGAGCAATGCGCCGATCCAGCGCAGGTCGACATCGAGCGGCCGCACCGGGCGGCCGCCGAGCACGATGCCCGCATTCGCGGCGAAGTCCGAAATCGTGTCGTAGACCTTGCGCGGCGCTTTGGTCTCGCGGTCGAACTGTTCGATGCGCGCGTCGATGATTTCCACCGCGGGGCTCACGTAGGCCGTGGCGTCGAGCACGTCGAACAGCGTCACGCCGGGACCCTTTAGCGGTTTGCCGAGCACGAACGCGAGTTCCACCTCGACGCGCGGCGCAATGAAGCGGTCCGCCCGAATGTCCTGGCCGTTCTCGATGAACATGCTGTCGAGCAGCGGCGCGTAATCGGGCTCGTCGATCTGCGACGAACGCTGCATCGCGCGCGACGTCAGCCCGATTTTGCGGCCTTTGATCACGTGGCCCTCGGCCAGTTTGAGCTTGACCCACTCGCGTTGAATCGCGTAGCCGTCCTGTACGGTCATCTGCGGATATTGCGCGGAAAAGTGGCGCAGTTGTGTGCGGGTTTTTTCGGCGTGATCGAGTTGCGCCGCGAGCTCGCGGATAGTCTGTTCGTCTAGCATGAGGGATTCTCTATGGACCGCAGCGCGGCTTCGGGTGTCAGCGTTTGAGTCGCGCGTGCAGATTGTTGTGCTTCCATGTGCCGGCTTCGCTGAACTCGCCGATTTCCAGCGACAGCGCCAGGCCCTGCTGTTCGAACTCGACCGCAAAGTGCTGTTTGATCAGGGCGAACAGCGCGTCGCCAGTTGCTTTTTTCGTGGCATCGGAGCGACCTGCGCCGATCTTCAGATTCGCATGCAGGAATGCGGCGTCGGGGCCGCCGTCGGCGATGCAGTACTGCTCGTAGCGCAAAGCGCGCACGCGAATGCCGCCGAGCGGATAAACCCGCTGTTCGCTTTCGTTGACGTTTTCGCGTTGCGCATCGAGGCATTGCGCAAGCGCGTTGCACAGTTGGCCGATGCGCTCCGGGCCGGCGAGATTGGCGCTATATTCGAGTGTCAGATGTGGCACGTCGGTCTCCTCACTATTCAGGCGGGCAGCGGCGTGACCGGAAAGATCGCGTTGATCTGGCCGGTGCCCGAACTGCCGAAATACGGCGTGACGACCTCCACCTTGCCGTCATACCGGTCCCAACCGAGCGCGCCGAGCAGCATCGCGGTGTCGTGCATGCCGCCTTCGCCCCAGCATTTCTCGTTGTAAAGCGGCAGCATGGCGCAAAAGGTGTTCCAGTCGCCGGCTTCCCACAACTCGACGACGCTGCGGTCCATCCGTTCGAGAAACGGGCTCCACACCTTGTGCATGAATTGCTCGGCCGTACCGTTGTTGGCGAAGTGATGACTGAGCGAGCCGCTCGCGAGTATCGCGACGGTGCCGTCGTAGCGCTCCTCGATCGCCTTGCGTACCGCGAGACCAAAGCGTGCGCTCGTGTCCAGGTCGTGCCACATGCACCAGCCCGCCACCGACACGGCCTTGAAATGCTGATCACTATTCATATAGCGCATTGGAACCAGTGTGCCGTATTCGAGTTCGAGCGTGGTTTCACTGTGCGCGCGGCTCTTCACGCCCATTTCGTTGGCGACTTCGGCGATTAGATGCCCGAGCCCGACATTACCCGGATACGCGTACGGCATGTTCTTGATGAAATGCGGCAGCTCGTTGCTGGTGTACACGCCCTCGAATTGCGGTGCGCAATTGACGTGGTACTCACTATTCACGAGCCAGTGCACATCGAACACGACGATCGTATCGACGCCCAGTTCGCGGCAGCGCCGGCCGATTTCATGGTGACCGTCGATCGCAGGCTGACGGCAACCCTTGTGCGGACCGTCGAGTTCAGACAGATATAACGACGGGACGTGAGTCACTTTTGCCGCCAATGCGAGTTTGCCCATTGTGGTCTCCGTGTCGGCTGCAGTTAGCGCGTGAGCGCTGATTGCGACCCCATGCTAGATAGTTGCTGTTTCGTCGCGTGAGCGGTGTCACACACCCCAGCGCGGAATATGATGCGAGCCGAGCGATACGCAGACATTCTTCGGTTCGAGAAACACTTCGTAGCTCCAGGTGCCACCTTCGCGGCCCACGCCCGATGCCTTGGTGCCACCGAACGGCTGGCGCAGATCGCGCACGTTCTGGCTATTGACGAAGCACATGCCCGCTTCGACGGCGGCGGCGACACGATGCGCGCGGCCTGTGTTCTCGGTCCAGATGTAGCTCGAGAGTCCGTATGAGATATCGTTGGCGAGCTTGATCGCGTCGACTTCGTCGTCGAACGGAATCAGGCACGCGACCGGGCCGAAGATTTCTTCTTGCGCGATGCGCATGCGGTTGTCGACATCGACGAATACCGTCGGCATGACGAAGTTGCCTTTGCGGATCGCGTCGGGCAGGTCCGGCGTATCGAGGCCGCCGCACGCGAGCGTGGCGCCTTCCTTCGGGCCCAGTTCGATATAGCTGCGTACTTTCGCCAGATGACCCTGGCTGATCATCGGGCCGACGATGGTGCTGTCCGAGAGCGGATCGCCGACGGTCAGACGCTTCGCGCGCTCGATGAAGCGCTCGGCGAAACGCGCGTAGATCGAGCGCTGCACCAGAATGCGCGAACCCGCGGTGCAGCGTTCGCCGTTGTTCGAGAAGATCATGAACACGGCGGCGTCGAGTGCGCGTTCGAAATCGGCGTCGTCGAAAATGACGAACGGCGACTTGCCGCCGAGTTCCATCGAAAACTTCTTCAGCCCCGCGGTTTGCACGATGCGGTTGCCGGTCGCCGTCGATCCCGTGAACGATACCGCGTGCACGTCGGGATGCGCGACCAGCGGCTCGCCGGCTTCCTTGCCGAAGCCGTGCACCACGTTCAGCACCCCGGCGGGGATGCCGGCTTCGAGCGCCAGTTGCCCAAGCATTGACGCGGTGAGCGGCGACAGTTCGCTCATCTTCAGCACGGCCGTGTTGCCGAATGCGAGGCAGGGCGCGACCTTCCACGTGGCGGTCATGAACGGCACGTTCCACGGCGAGATCAGCGCGCAGACGCCGACCGGGTGAAACAACGTGTAGTTCAGGTGCGTGTCGGTCGGATACGTGTGCCCGTCGACGCGCGTGCACATCTCGGCGAAGTAGCTGAAGTTGTCGGCGGCGCGCGGCACGAGTTGCTTGCGCGTTTGCGAAATGGTCTGGCCGGTGTCCTTCGTTTCCGTCTCCGAGATTTCCGGCACATGCTTCGCGATCAATTCGCCGAGCTTGCGCACGAGCTTCGCGCGTTCCGCGGCGGGCTTGCCGGCCCAGGCGGGAAACGCATCCTTGGCCGCGCGCACGGCGGCATCCACCTCTTGCGCGCCGCCGCGGGCCACTTCGGCGAGCACGTCCTGCGTGGCCGGATTGACCGTTTCGAAATAGTCTTTCGCGGCGCACGCTTGGCCGTTGATCAGATGGTCGATTCGCATGGGTAGTCCTTTTGCTGTCGCTCAGGGGCGGCCGAAGTCCGCGTCCGAGCCAATCGTGTTGACGAGACGGCCCAAGCCGTCGATTTCGCAGACCACTTCGTCGCCCGCCTTCACGTTGACGACGCCTTCCGGCGTGCCGGTGAGGATCACGTCGCCGGGCGCGAGCGTCATGAAGCCGCTCAGGTATTCGATCAACGCCGGGATGCCGGTCACGAGATCGCGCGTGTTGCCGCGTTGTTGGAGCGTGCCGTTGACGAACGTGCGCAATTCCAGTTGCGTGACGTCGCCGATGTCGGCCGCGTCGACCAACCAGGGGCCGAGCACCGTGCCGCCGTCGCGATTCTTCACGCGCAGGTTGGGGCGGTAGTAGTTTTCGAGGTAGTCGCGAATCGCATAGTCGTTGGCGATCATGTAGCCGGACACATGCTGCAGTGCGTTTTCGCGCGTCACGTTCCGCGCGCTCCGGCCGATCACGACAGCCAGCTCGCACTCGTAGTGCATGAACGTGACATCGGCGGGGCGGCGCGTGACACCGCGATGACCGAGCACCGTGCCCGGGCCCTTGAGAAAGACGAGCGGTTCTTCCTGTTTGTTGAACTGCAATTCCTTCGCATGCTCGGCGTAGTTGAGCCCGAGCGCGAAGATCGTGCCGACTTCGATCGGTGCAAGCCAGACCACTTCATCTTCGCGACACACGCGGCCGTCCGCGAGGCGCACGCCATGGGCGTCGGGATAGGCTTCATGAATCGCGCCTGCATACGCAACACGGCCGCGCATCATCGTTGTTCTCCGTCGTGTTCCGGTGCGGCGACAAACGACACCATGAGCGGCGGCATGGCACCGATCGTCAGCGTGGCCGTGTCGCCGATATGCGCGACCGGCGAGCCCTGGCGCACGCCGAGCGTGATGACGTCGCCCGCGCTCAAGGTCATGAAATCGGTGACGTCTGCGAGCAATTGCGCGACCTTGCGCACCGACGACGCCGTGCTTGCCGTAAAGGCCGCGGCGCCATTGAGCGAGACCGCGATGGCAAGATCGTCCGGCGTTGCGACATGGCGCGCTGCCACGACAGCCGGTCCGATCACACAGAAGCCGTCGCGCGCGCGAAAACGCACCGAAGGCCGGTACACGCTCGCATGCGGCACGCTCAGGTCGGCGATCAGCGTATAGCCGGCGATGTAGTCCGCCGCGCGATTCGCATCGACGCGTGTTGCCGTGCGGCCAATCACGATACCGAGCGACGCGCCGACTTCGACTCCCAACGCATCGTCCGGCACGACAACTTTCGCGCGATGTCCGGCGAGCGTGTTGCGAGGCTTCAGGTAAAGAACCGGCGCTGCCGGCGGCGCTTTATATGGAGCCGCATGCACCGCGTCGCCTAGCGCATCCAGCGCGGCACGGTCGTTCAGCAGGGTTCCGTACACCGCGCCATGCACCGGCGCGCGGCAGGCGATGCCGCGTGCAAGCAACGCGGCCGCGGTGCACGCGTCCACGTCGCGAGGCAGTGGGTCGCCTTCGGGATGCAGCAGGTGATCGGCAAGGGCGAACATAAAGGCAGACTCTCGGAAAAAAAAACTCAGCGAAACCACTAACATGTTAGTAGTATTGCGCTTGATATGATTCACGGTCAATAGGCTGTCGATTGATCGCGGGTTTTCCCTTAAGCTTCGCTGGCTGCCCTTATTCCTTTTCCAACATGTCCGCTGCCACCCGAGTTTTGCACCGCAACCTGCCGATGCTGTTGTTGCGCGCCCGAGAAAAAATGATGGAGCGTTTCCGTCCATTGATTACCGCTCACGGACTGACCGAACAGCAATGGCGCGTGATTCGCGCGCTCGACGAGCACGGCCCGATGGAGCCGCGCCACATCTCCGATATCTGCACGATTTCGAGCCCGAGCATGGCCGGCGTGCTCGCACGCATGGAGAGCATGGATCTCGTCATCAAGGAGCGTTTTGCCGAGGATCAGCGGCGCGTGCTGGTGTCGCTGACGGACACGAGCGTGGAGCTGGTGCGCGTGATTTCGAAGGATCTCGAAGCGCACTATCGCGAGCTGGAGCGCAAGGTGGGGCCGGAGATCGTCGAGCGCGTGTATCGGGCGGTCGACGATCTGCTGGCGGGGCTGGGCGAAGAGGATGAGTGAGCGGGGCTGCTGCAGGCTTGGGGCCGCGTTCGGCTACCAGCCGTGAAAGCGTCGCCACTCCACGCTGTTGCCGTCCGGCGCGACCGCGTGATACTCGGGAAACTGCGCGCCCGTCGCGCACGCATGATTCGGCAGAATGCGCAGCTTCATGCCGATTGGAAAGCGCTCCACGATATCGTCGACCTGCGTGCCTGCTTCGGTCGACGACAGAATGCCGTGCTCCTGATTCGCGCCGCTCACCACATACCCGGGCAGCAGCGTGCCGTTCAGCAGACACGGCTGGCCGTAGCCGAAATCGTGCGACTGTTTCGACGTGCCGCGATCGCGGCTCATTGCCATCCAGCCTGCGTCGAGAATCGCCCAGCCCTTGTCTGCCTGATGACCGATTACCGTGGCGAGCACGCTGAGCGCGATGTCGTCGAGCGCGCACACGCCGACGTTGTGCATGACCAGATCGAACAGCACATAGACACCGGCCCGCACTTCGGTGACGCCGTTCAGTTGCGCGGCGGCGAGCGCGGTGGGCGTCGAGCCGACGCTGACCGCCGGGCACGCGATGCCGGCCTCGCGCAGCCGTTGCGCCGCGCGCACACAGCCCGCGCGCTCCTGCTCGGCGAGCGCCGCGAGCGCGGCCGGCGTATCGAGCTCGTAGCTCGAACCCGCGTGGGTCATCACGCCGCCCACTTTCACGCCGTTCTCATGCAGAATTCGCCCGACTTCGAGCAATGTGTCTTCTTCGGGCGTGATGCCCGAGCGGTGTCCATCGGTGTCGACTTCGATCCACACCTCGAAGGTTTCGCCATGCTGGTCGCCGAATGCGGCGAGCGCCGACGCGGCGTTCGGGTTGTCCACCACCAGCTTGAGATCGCAGCCCTGGCGGCGCAGCGCGAGCGCTCTCGGCAACTTCGAGGGCGCCATGCTGACTGCGTAGAGAATGTCATGGATGCCGGCGGCAAAGAATGCTTCCGCTTCCTTCAGCGTCGACACCGTGATGCCGCGCGCGCCGGCGGCAATCTGCGCACGCACCACGTCGATGCATTTGGTGGTCTTCACGTGCGGCCTGAACGCGACGCCCAGCGTGTTCATGCATGCCTGCATGCGCGCGATGTTCTTCTGCATGCGCGCGACATCGATCAGCGCGGCAGGGGTTTCGATCTGTTCGAGTTTCATGCTGTCACCGGGATGGAAGTGATGTGGGCTCACAGGCCGAAACGGCCGAGCCACGGGATGAGCGAGTCGAGCGTGGGCGCTTCGATCTCGGGCGCCTGCGCACCCGCGACGAGCGGCAGGCCGACATGGTTGTGCCAGTATGTACGCAAGCCGACGGCGGCGGTGCCGAACATGTCGTAGCTGGAGCCGGCCACGAACGCGGCTTCGTGGGCCTGAACGCCGAGTTTCGCGAGCGCGAGCCGGTACGGTTGCGGGTCCGGCTTGTAGACACCGGTTTCTTCGGCGGTCACGATTGCGTCCCAGCGGCTCGGGAACAGGTTGGCTGCCCGAGTGCCGAGGCGGGTAGAGCAATTGGTGACGACCGCGAGCTTGCAGTGCGGCTCGAGTGCGCGCAGCGCGTCGAGTGCGCCTTGCCAGGGCGTCAGGTTGAGCCAGCTTGCCTCGAGCGCATGCGCGGCGCCGTCGTGCAGGCCGACTTGCGCGGCGGCTTCGCGCACCAGTTGCTCATATGCGACGTAGCGGCCGCAGCCATAAGTCAGACGCAAATAGGCGGCTCGCCATGCGCGGCCCGCCTGTTCGGAGCCCGCCGCGTGATTCCATGAAGTCCACGAGTCGAGCAGCGCGGTGAGAAGGTCGAAGAGGACTGCTTTGGGGTAGGCGGCGGGCATCATGATCGAACCGGCGGTGAACGGTGAGTCGATTATAAAGTTTCGTCGGTGGTCGGGCGTTTAGATGAAGTAATTCATAGATTCAGTGAAACTGAATTGACCGCATGGCTTGCTGGGACTACCGCCGCCACGGCGGCAGCGGCCTGAATCGACTCTGCAAGTACTGCATGAAATGACGTGTACGCGCCGGCAGCCCCGCACGCTGATGGGTGAGCGCGATCACATTCGCGTCCGGCGCTTTCCAGCCCGGCAGCAAACGCACGAGCTTTCCTTTCGCGATATCGTCGGCGACGTCCCATTCGGAACGCAGGATCACACCGCGTCCTTGGCAGGCCCACTCGCGGATCACGTCTCCGTCGTTGCAACTCAGGTGCGCGGACACGCGCACGCTGCGGCGCATACGGCCCTTGCTGAACTGCCACAGCGACACGTCTTCGTTATTTTCGCGCAGCAGGATGCACGGCAGCCTGCTCAACTCGTCCGGCGATTGCGGCGCACCCAGCCGCTTGAGCAGCGCGGGCGCTGCGCAGACGAAGCGTGCATTCGGCGCGATCATATGGCCGACCAGATTCGAAATCCGCAACTCGCCGATGTGCACGACGATGTCGAAACGATCCGGCGTGTCGGTCAAAGGCCGGTCGGAGAGCGTGAGCGCGACATCGATATCCGGATTCTGTTGCTGGAACTCGCCGATCACGGGCGCGAGATGGCGCCGCCCGAATCCCAGCGGTGCATTGATTTTCAGCGTACCGACGAGACCGCCGCGGCGCATCTGCAAGTCGTCGAACAACGCGTCGAACTGTTCGACGAGTTCGGCGCCGCGTTCGCACAGTAGCGAGCCTTCTTCCGTGAATTGCAGGCGGCGCGCACTGCGGTTCACCAGCTGCGCGCCCAGCTTCTTTTCGAGTTGCTGGAGGCGCTGCGTGACAGCCGACGGCGACAGTCCCAGTTTGCGCGCCGCGGCGATCAGGCTGCCGCTTTCGCGGAGGGTGAGCAGGAAGCGGATATCGGCCGAATCGTTCATGTCAGCAATGGAAGAGTGCCCAAGTCTGGCAGCATAATGCGTTTGGCTGCGCCGATCCATTAGCGTCGACTATGCATGCAGGCGAACGCGGCACGGCCTCGCAAGGTAAAGTGATGTTTCCGTCACGAAGCGGACAGGCCGACCCTCAAGTACGAGGCGCCATGAAGCGCCGCGGGCAGTGTCCGCTTTCCATCGAATCGTTGTCGCTTTCAGAAGAGAAGTCCCATGCCGTTGTCACAAGGGCCGTCGAACAGTCCGTCGAACGCCGCTAACGAACCGGTTTCCCGATTGAACGATGTCGTGCAGAAAAGTGTACTGAAACAGGCGGTATTTCTGCACACGGGCTGGCGCAGCGCGGGCACGTGGGTCTGGTCCCGTCTGCGAGAGCTCGACGCGGCAACCGGCTTTTATGAACCGCTCAGCAACGTGCTGGCCGAACTGAGCCTCGCCGAGGTGGCCGCTTCCCGTCCCACGCTGACCTCGGGGCATCCGCCGCTCGCCGCGCCGTACTTCGACGAGTACCGCCCGTTTCTTCTGGACAGCGCGCGCGGCGTGGTCGGCTATCGCAAACGTTTCAGCATCGATCGATTCGCGAGCGCGCCGGATGCGGAGTTCCCTGATTTACAGGCCTATTTGCGCAATCTGTGCGAACGGACCGTCGGACAGGGCAGCGTGCCGGTCTTCAAGTTTTGCCGCTCGTCGGGCCGGCTGCCCTGGTTGAAGCAGGCCTTTCCGGAAACGATGCACGTGGGCGTGCTGCGCAATCCCGCGTCGCAATTCGCATCGGGATGGCTGCTCAGTCAGCAATGGAGCAATCCGTTTTTCGTGGCCGCGCCGTTTCGTGTACTCGGTCTGAATCAGTCGGACCCGCTGGTCAGGCAGGCGATCGACGTTTGCGGCGCGAGCTTGCCGCCCGTAGGATCGATGCCGGATGACGCCTATGCGATGGCATGTGAGCAATACGCGCGCACGGCGGAAGGAAATAACGCCTATCGGGCGTTCGTCGCGTTGTGGATTCTCTGCGCGTTGCGAATGGTCGAAGGTGTCGATCTGCTGATCGATATCGACCGGCTCGGCCAGTCGCGCGACTATGCGGCCGGATTGCGCGCAGCGTTCGAGGCGCAGAGCGGGTTGTCGCCCGACTTCGGCAGCGCCCGCGATCTGGTCGAAGAAACGCGGCGCAGCGCGGCGCGTATGGCGGGGATCGACGGGCGCGCGATGCGCACGGTGCATTCCGCCGCGCTGAAGTTCCTGAAAGCGCAGGGCGGCGTCGATGCCGCATTGGTCGACGTGGTGCGCGAGAAGATGGTGCTGGCCAACGAACTGACCGAACAATGGCGCTAACGGCGCAGCACACACGGCGTGGCGTTGCGTACGTGAAAAGAATCTTCGCGCAACACCGGGCACTCGCCGTGATCTAGGCTGCCGCCGACACGGCCGCGCGTAGCCCAAGCAGATAACTGTCGACGCCAAAGCCGCAAATCTGCCCTTTGACGATCTCCGCGAACACCGACTGATGCCGGAACGCTTCGCGCGCGTGAATGTTCGACATGTGGATTTCGACCACCGGCACCACCAGAATGGCGAGCGCGTCGCGAATCCCGTAGCTGTAGTGCGTCCATGCGCCGGCGTTGATGAGCACGCCGTCGACGTTGTCGGTGAACGCCTGGTGAATGCGCTCGCACATGGCGGCTTCGCTGTTGGTCTGGAAGCTTTGCACGTGAACGCCCAGTTCCGTGCCCAACGTCTGCAGCTTGCTGTCGATTTCAGCGAGCGTGATGGTGCCGTATTGCGCCGGATCACGCTTGCCGAACATGTTGTGGTTGATGCCATGCAGCATCACGAACGTTTTCATCTGGGATCCTGAAGAATGAGTTTGCCGGCGCGGCGCGGCGCGCGCCGCACGGATTTAACGAGCCGACGCGACGGCAGGCGTGGTGTCCACGACCGAGCCCGCGTTCGCGGCTTCGGCGATGGCCTCGGTAATGCGCAGATTCTGCAAGCCATCCCGGGCGCTTACGAGCGGCTCCGTTTCGCGGCGAATCACGCGTTCGAAATGTGCCAGTTGCAGCTTGAGCGGATCGTCGCGCGTCATGGCGGCGACGCTCACCTCGAACGGCTTCCACCACGACCGGTCCTCGGCTTTGCCGTACGTTTTCAGGCGCATGGTCGGCACGGACAACGAACCGAACGTTCCCGCGATCACATAGCAGTCTTCGTCCGGATACGACGGGTAGGCCTTGTTTTCCTGCGAAGTCTGTTCCCAGCTGCGCGCGCTCGCTGCGGTGTCCGACAGCATGAAGCTGCCGAGCGCGCCGCTCGCGAAACGCAGGTTGATCGCGACGGTGTCTTCGACCGGAAAGCCGCGCGTCGCATGCGATGAAAAAGCCTGCACGGCGACGATGTCGCCGCACAGCATGCGCAGGTTGTGCACCTCGTGAATCATGTTCAGCAGAATCGGGCCGCCGCCCGGCTCGCGCCGCCATTCGGCGTCGGAGAAGTACTGGTCGGGTTTGAAAAACACCGCGCTGCCCATCACCGCGACCAGTTTGCCGAGGCGGCCTTCGTCGATCAGTTGCCGCGCGCGCGCCATGATCGGACTATGCGCGCGGTGATGGCCGATCAGCAATGGCACACCGCTGCGTTCGACTTCGCCGACCAGCATCTCCGCTTCATCGACGGTCGGCGCGATCGGCTTTTCGAGCAGCGTCGGCACGCCGGCCGCGAGGCAGGCCAACGCATGCTCCACATGCAACTGGTTCGGCGTGGCGAGAATCACACCGTCCGGACGGTCCCGTTCGATCAGTTCGTCGAGCGTGCGGTAGAGCGGCACGCCGGCCTGGGCCGCGATTGGCCCGGCCGCCGGCGAAGGGTCGACGATCGCCGACAGCGTGCACGTGCCGCTCTGTTGTGCGACGGCCATATGCGCGCGGCCGATATAGCCCGCGCCAGCCACGGCGATCCGCGTCCTGTTCATGAATCGGGTCCTGTGCGGTTGCGATCGGATGCGTGAGCGTCTGGGCTCACGCGACGGCTTTTTTTGCGTCGGCCATGGTCTGCGCGCGCAGCGTTTCATAGCTGTGCTTGTCGATCGGCACCGCGCCGGGTTCGCCGAGATCGCTCAGCTTGACGCGGAAGTTCTCGCGCGCACTCCATGCCGTGACCGCCGCGATGACCGTGATGCCGAACGTGATCGCGCCGATGGTGAGCGGGATGTTGTGCGATCCGGGCGGCGCGACGTAGGCGAACAGGGCCGGCAGAAGTGCGGTGATCGTCGTGCCGATGTTCTGGCCGATCGCCATCGCGGACACGCGCGAGCGGGTCGGGAACAGTTCCGGATAAAAGCTCGGGAAGATCGCGTTATAGCCTTGATAGATGATGCCCCACATGAGGACCGACATGACCATGGCGAGCGGCACGTTGCGGATGCTGATCGCGTAGAGATACGCGAACGAGAGCAGGCCCGCGCCGAGCGCCCCGACGATGATCGGCAGGCGCCGCCCGATGCGGTCCGACAGATTGCCCACATACGGAATCACCAGCACCGCGACTATGTTGCCGACCACCGGAATCCACAGATAGACGCTCTTGGAGAAGCCGATACCGTAAGACTGCTGCACCGCATACGCTGCGCCGAAGATCGTGGCGACGACGGGAATCACGTTCATCAGCGAGCAGCCGACCACGCGCAGCATGTCGCCCCAGTTGTAGCGGAAGGCTTCGACGATCGGCGACCTCGGCACGTTGCCGCTCGCGTCTTCCTTGGCGAAGGCGGGCGTTTCCTCCACCTCGCGGCGAATGTAGTAGCCGGCGATCAGCACCAGCGCGCTGAGCAGGAACGGAATCCGCCAGCCCCACGAGTTGAACGAACTGTCATCCATGAAGTAGGCGAGCGGCAGGAACACGGCGGCGGCGAGAATCTGGCCCGCCTGCACGCCCTGCAGCGTGAAACTCGCGTAGTAGCCGCGTCGCCCGAATGGCGCGTGTTCGAGAATCATGGAGCTTGCGCCCGAGATTTCACCGGCGACGGCAAAGCCCTGAATCAGCCGGAGAACCACCAGAAGCGTCGGCGCGAGCATACCGACGTGATGGTAGGTGGGCAGGAGGCCGACCGCCATCGTCGAGAAGCCCATCAGGAACATGCACACGAGCAGCACGTTCTTGCGGCCGTGGGTGTCGCCCCAATGCCCGAGCACGACCGCACCGATCGGCCGCGCGACGTAACCAACCCCATAGGTTGCGAGCGAGGCGACGATCGCGATCTTCGGGTTGCCGGATGGAAAGAACAGCTGAGGGAAGATGAGGGCGGCCGCCTGAGCGTAGATAAAGAAATCGTAGTACTCGAGCGCCGAGCCGATCCAGCCGCTGGCGGTTGCTTTGCGAGCCTGCGAGCCATGCCCGTGGGTGCTCGCTGATGCGTTCGTTTGCATATCGTCTCCTGAACAGAAATGTTTTTGTCAGCTTCTATGGCTGACTCATTGGCGCGCCGAAATCGAAACTATGCAAGCCAGGACTTTCCTGGACGGCTGGCCGGCGGTTCGTTGCCAGTCGTTGTTGCGCCGCGGTACAGGGTTAACCAGTGCCTGGGTGTACGGAACATCGCGCCCGGCCTGCCCTGGCTTGCCCGATCAATCCGTTGAGGCTAGGGTAATGTGCTTCTGCACCGACACAATGCGACCAGATGAAAAATCAGAATGCGCTCACAGCCAGCAATGAGTCCTTTCTGCGTGATCTTCAGCTGTTCTGCAACATCGCGCGGCGAGGCAGCTTCGTCGCGGCGTCGACGGAGATGGGCTTGTCGCCCTCGCATGTGAGCAAACGGATCGCGATGCTGGAGGCCAGTCTCGGCGTGAAGCTGTTTCTGCGCACCACGCGGCGCGTCAGCGTGACAAGCGATGGCGAAGCCGCTTTGCAGTGGGCGCAGAAGATACTCGATGACGTGCAGGGTATGGCCGATGCGTTCGCCGATCGTCGTACCGAGTTGAGCGGGCTGCTGCGTATCAGCACGAGTCTGCGGCTCGGCCGCAAACATGTGTCGCCGATTCTCGCGATGCTGCGCGAGCGTCATCCGAATCTGGAGATCTGGCTGGAGTTGCTGGACCGGCGCGCCGATCTGGTCGGCGAGAATTTCGACATCGACGTTCGCGTCGGGGAAGTGCAGGAACCACATCTGATTGCACACAAGATGGTGCAGAGCGCGCGGATTCTTTGTGCGTCGCCCGCATATCTCGAGCGGCGCGGCACACCGGCCGATCTGGGCGAACTGACGCAACACGACTGCCTGCTGTTTCGCGGCCGCGATGATCGCTTCGGCGTCTGGCGCCTGGCCGGACCGGATGGCGAAAAGAGCGTGAAGGTGACGGGCACGGTCGCGTCGAATCTCAGCGATATCGTCGTGCAATGGGCCAAGGACGGCTACGGCGTGGTGATGGTGTCGATCTGGGATGTGGCCGAAAGTCTGCGCGCCGGCGAACTGGTGCGCGTGCTGCCGGACTACCAGCAGCCCGCCGACGTGTGGGCGGTGACGGCGGAGCGGCTGTCGTCGTCGGCGAAGATTCAGGTGTGCATCGAATTCCTCAGGGAGCAGTTGACGTGCGGACCGTATGCGCTCGTCACGCGGGGTGTGGGCGGGTTTTGACGCTCTGCGCGTCGCGGGCCGTCCGCGTTTGCGTATCGCTTCGCTGCCGCGCGTGCGGCTCCATGACAGTTGCGGCGCCAAAAACAATACAGTGAGGCGCGGTTCTATCGCGCTGTATCGGGAATATGATCGGCGCCGTCGATACAGTTGGCGGGTCTTCATGAAGCCAGCGCGGCGGGCGGCCCGCCGCTTTCATACGCTGTGCGACGCAGCCCGATATTTCTTGCTCACGGCCCGAGGGCGAAGCGCCGTGGCCTATCCCGAACACGAGGTCAGAACATGAATGTAGCGAACAAAGAAGCGCAACTGTCGGTGCGGCAACTGGGTCATTACATCGGCGGTGCGCCGGTCGAGCCGACGAGCGGCCGCTTCAAGGACGTGTTCAATCCCGCGACAGGCAAGGTGAGCGGTTCGGTCGCGCTGGCTTCGGTCGAAGAAGTGGACGCGGCCGTCAAAGCTGCGAAGGGCGCGTTTGCCGCGTGGAGCGAAACGGCGCCGCTCAAGCGCGCCCGCATCCTGTTCAAATTCAAGGAACTGCTGAATCAGCATCACGACGAACTCGCGATGCTGATCACGCGCGAACACGGCAAGGTGTTCACGGACGCGCAAGGCGAAGTGGTGCGCGGCATCGAAGTGGTCGAGTTCGCGTGCGGAATCCCGAACCTGTTGAAGACCGACTTCACCGACCAGATCGGCGGTGGCATCGACAACTGGAATCTGCGCCAGCCGCTCGGTGTGGTCGCGGGCATTACGCCGTTCAATTTCCCGGTGATGGTGCCGATGTGGATGTTCCCGATCGCGCTCGCATGCGGCAACACGTTCGTGCTGAAGCCGTCGGAGCGCGATCCGTCGGCGTCGCTGCGGATCGCCGAATTGCTGAAGGAAGCAGGGCTGCCGGACGGCGTATTCAATGTGGTGAACGGCGACAAGGTGGCCGTCGATGCATTGATCGAACACCCGGATGTCGCGGCGCTGTCATTCGTGGGCTCCACGCCGATCGCCGAATACATTCACACGGAAGCGTCGAAGCACGGCAAGCGCGTGCAGGCGCTGGGCGGCGCGAAAAATCACCTCGTGGTGATGCCGGACGCCGATCTCGATCAGGCGGTCGATGCGCTGATCGGCGCCGCGTATGGGTCGGCGGGCGAGCGTTGCATGGCGATCTCGGTCGCGGTAGCAGTGGGCAATGTCGCCGACCGGTTGATCGACAAGCTGGTGCCGCGCGTCAAATCGCTCGTCATCAAGAATGGCGAGCACCTCGACGCCGAGATGGGACCGTTGGTGACCGCCGAACATAAAGCCAAGGTGGCCGGCTATATCGCCTCGGGCGAGGCGGAAGGCGCGAAGCTGATCGTCGACGGTCGCGCGCATCCGGTGGCGGCGGAGGAAGGCTTCTTCATCGGCGGCACGTTGTTCGACAACGTCGGCACGCAGATGAAGATCTACAAGGAAGAGATCTTCGGCCCGGTGCTGGCGGTCGTGCGAGTGCCCGATTTCGCGAGCGCCGTCGAGTTGATCAACGCGCATGAGTTCGGCAACGGCGTGTCGCTCTTCACCTCGGATGGCGGCGTTGCCCGGGCGTTCGGCCGGCAGATTCAGGTGGGCATGGTCGGCATCAACGTGCCGATTCCGGTGCCGATGGCGTGGCACTCGTTCGGCGGCTGGAAGCGTTCGCTATTCGGCGATCACCATGCGTATGGCGAAGAGGGTGTGCGCTTCTATACGCGCTACAAGAGCATCATGCAGCGCTGGCCGGACAGCATTGCGAAGGGCGCGGAATTCACGATGCCGGTCGCAAAGTAAGCTGCCGCGCGGCGCCAGTACGGGCGGTAAAGACAAAGCCGCGCCTGATCGATCCAGGTGCGGCTTTTTTGCATTGCATCGAATCGGCGGGGGCGTCTAAACGCCCGACGAAGCATCTTCCTCGGCTTCGCTGACGGCGGCGTTTTGCACCGCGGCGACGGGACCGACGTAAGACGTTGCCGAAGTCGCAACCGGACGCGGGTCGTCGATGCTGTAGCGCAACCGTCGCCCTTCGACATATACGCGCAACTGCCGGTACTTCACGAGATAAAGCAGGCCGACGAGCGCCGCAGCGAAGCCCGAAGCGGCGCCCACGCCGAGCGCCCAGCGCGGGCCGAAACGATCAGCGACCCAGCCCACCACCGGTGCGCCGAGCGGCGTGCCCCCGAGCGCGATCGCCAGCAGGATCGCGATCACGCGGCCACGCATCGCGGGCTCCGTGGTGAGCTGCACGAGACTGTTGGTGGAAGTGGTGAAGGTTTGCGTCGATACGCCGATCACGACGAGCGCCATGCCGAATAGCACGTAGTTCGGCATCAGCGCGGCCACCGTGCAGCCCACGCCGAAAATCGCGCCCGCGCCGAGCAGCAGCGCCATCCGGGGGCGCGCGCGGCGCGCGGCGAGCAGTGCGCCGGTGACCGAGCCGATCGCCATTGTCGAGCTCAGCGCGCCGTATTGACTGGCGCCCGCGTGAAAGGCCGTGACCGACATCGTGGAGATGAAAATCGGGAAGTTCAGTCCGAACGTGCCGATCAGGAACAGCATCAGCAAGGCCGCTTTCAGATCGGGACGCGTCCACACATACTTGAAGCCTTCGACGAAACTGCCGCGCGAGCGCACGGCGCGTGGCTTCAGGTGCAACTCGTGCAGGCGCAGCATGCGCAGCGAACCGAGCACCGCGACGAAAGACAGCGCGTTGATCAGGAACACCCAGCCGGTGCCCACCGACGCGATCAGCAGCCCCGCCACAGCGGGCCCGATCATGCGCGCCGCGTTGAACGAGGTGGAGTTGAGGCCGACCGCATTCGCCAGATCGCTTTCGCCGACCAGATCCGATACGAAGGTTTGACGCGCCGGAGAATCGAACGCGGTGACGCAGCCGAGCAGCCCCGCGAAAACATAGACGTGCCAGAGTTGCACGAGCCCGGTGATCGTGAGAAGACCGAGCGCCAGTGCCAGCGAGCCCATCGCCGCCTGGGTGGCGAACAGCAGCTTGCGGCGGTCGAAATGATCGGCCGCATAGCCGGTGAGGGGCAGCAACAGCATTTGTGGCCCGAATTGCAAGGACATGACGATACCCACGGAAGTCGCATTGTGATGCGTGAGTTCCGTGAGTACGAGCCAGTCTTGCGCCGTGCGTTGCATCCACGTACCGACGTTCGAGACGATCGCGCCACTCGCCCAGACCCGGTAGTTGAAATTTCGCAGCGAACGGAAAGTGCCTGTCACAGCATGATTCCCGTCTGAACGGTGAACCATGCTGTGTGCAGCCGCGAGCGCGCGCTCAGGTGCATGATCATGCGCGCGTGCTGTCGAGCAGGGCGAGGACCTCCTGCGTCGTGCCGGTTTCGCCCAGACGCGGGAAGATGCGCGTGATGCTGTTAGTGTGCGCATCCGCGTTCATGTCGGTCATCGCGTCGACGACGAGCGTGACGTTCAGGCCGAGTTCGCTCGCGTAGCGCGCGGTGGATTCGACGCCAATGCTGGTTGCAATACCCACCAGCACCACTTGCGTCACACCTTCCTTGCGCAGATAGGCTTCGAGGTCCGTGTTCGTGAACGCGCCCCAGGTCCGCTTGGTCACCAGATGATCCGACGGCTGCGGGTTCAGTTCGGGCACGAGCTCCGTGAATCCGGCGGGGAAGTCGCCGGTGCGGGTGCCCTGGTCGGTGCGGCCCGGCGCGCCGGCCGCGACGTTGACGAGCACCACGGGCAGGCCGTGGCGGCGAAACGCGTCGAGGACGGCGACCGAGCGTTGGACGATTTCGCTCGCCGGGTGAACGACGGGCAGTGCGACGATGCCGCGCTGCAAATCGATCACGATCAGCGCAGTCTTTGCATCGAGGGCGGTGAGTGCCATGGTGTGCTCCAGGGAGGACAAGTCGTTACGAGTCGATCAGGCGTTTGAGTAAGTCGACGCCGATAGCGAGTTGTTGCTGCTCGGCCGGCGAGAAGTGGGTCTGAATGGTGCGAAACAGCCAGTCTTCGCGTGCGGCCCGGGCGGCCTTGATTTTCTTGCGAAAGGCCGGAGTCAGGGAGAGAACCGTCTGCCGGCCGTCATTCGGATCGGGTGCGCCGTTGACGAATCCCGCGGCTTTCAGCGCCGAAAGTGTTTCGCCCATCGATTGCGGGCGCATGCCTTGCGCCCGTGCGAGCGCCGTGACCGTAGCCGGACCTTCGCGCTCCAGCAGAGCGAGAACCTGCATCTGCGAAGGCGTGAAGTCGCCTACATTGGACTCTTCGCGCAGACGGCGGCGCAGCTTCATACCCGCCACGCGCAGGTCTTCAGCCAACGCGTGCAGCGCTTCGGGGGTAGGCGAAGAGGTATTTCTGCTCACGCGATGACAGCCAGATGTGAAGGTTGCCTGAGAAGGTTACCTTCGTATCTCGTTCGAGTCAAGCCGGGACACCGTGGCGAACGGCGGCCATGCAGGTGACGCGATGTATGCCGCGCCCGGAAGTTCAGGGAGCGCGCAAGCGCCGATGGACCACACGCCATACCGTACCGCCGATCAGCATAGCGCCGCCGAGCGCAATGCCCAGCAGGACGATTGCGCTCATATGATCGCGCACCATCGGCACGTTGCCGAACAGGAAGCCGGCCGTCATCAGCGAGACGACCCATAGGACCGCGCCGGCGCTCACGAGCCACACGAAACGCGAGAACGTCATGCGCGAGACGCCGGCGACGAACGGCGCGAACGTGCGCACCACGGCGATGAACGGCGACAGCAGAAAGGTCAGGCCTCCGCGTGCTTCGCTGAAATCGTGCGCTTTACGCAGCGCGCGCTTGTTGAGCCAGCGATAGTCGGCGGTATAGACCTTGTGGCCGACCGCGCGTCCGATCGCGTAGCCCACGATGCTGCCGCCCACCGTCGCCACGAACAGCACGGGCGCCACGATCCAGGCATTAAGCGCGCCCGTGGCCGCGAGCGCGCCGCAGATGAAAATCAGCGGATCGCCCGGCAGGAAAAACAGCGGCAGGAAACCGTATTCGACGAACACGACGACAAACAGCAGCACATATGCGCCGTTGCCGAACTGCGTGATCAGTGCGCCCAGGTGCTGGTCGAGATGCAGCGCGACCTGCAACACATTCAGGAGATCCATCTTGGGCCGAAGCGGAGTCAGATGTCAGGAGTGTAGTCCCGCAGTAGCGCGAGCACTTGTGTATTTGTCTGTTGAGATGTCAATATCGGGCGAAATTTTTGGTTCGGAACGCCATGCAGCCTGCACCTACTGTCACTTTCCGTTTTGCCGCGCCGCGCGAGGCGAGCGTGATTCGTGAGATCGAATTCGAAGCAGGCCAGCGCTTCGTCAGTGTCGGCATGGCCGGGATTGCCGATGCGCCGCCGATGGCGCTGGAACTCGTCGAGCGCAAGATCGCCGCGAGCGAGATCATCGTCGCGGTCGACGCCGATGCAACGTGCGCCGGCTTCGTGATGTTCGAGCCGCAGCCCGCGCGTATCTATGTCCAGGAACTCGACGTGCTCACCGCGTATGCCGGGCGGCGCATCGGTGCTTCGCTCATCGAGCAGGTCGCGCAACTCGCGCGCACTCGGCAATTGCCACAACTCGTTCTGTCGACGTATCGTGAGGTGCCGTGGAATGCGCCGTATTATCGGCGACTGGGGTTTTGCGACATCGAGCAAGCCGAGCTCGATGCGGCGTTGATCGCGCGACGCGACGCGCATATCGTGCGAGGACTCGACGAATCGAAGCGCGTGTTCATGCGGCGTGATCTGGGATGACGTCTGGGGTGTGGGCGTGTGCTGTCGCGTTGATTCAGCGCGCGCGCGCCGTGGCGAACATGGTGAAGGGGCAACGCGCAAGAAGGCGCGGCGGGCGATGAGCCGAATATTGTTCGCTCATCACCCGCCGCACGGATTCGACAGCGACCCGCGATTCACACGCGGCCGCTTATTCCACCGTTTCCAGCGCCGGATAATCCACGTAGCCGGTTTCGCCGCGCGCATAGTAGGTGGCCGGATTCGGCTTGTTCAACGGCGCACCGGTCGCGAACCGGCGCACCAGATCCGGATTGGCGATGAACAGTTGACCCCATGCCACCGCGTCCGCTTCGCCCGCGTCGAGCACCTGCTGTGCGGTCTCTTTGGTGAACTTCTCGTTCGCAATGTACGGGCCGCCGAATGCCTTCTTCAACTGCGGGCCGAGGCGGTCGTCGCCGAGCGATTCGCGGGCGGCAATGAACGCGATCTTGCGCTTGCCGAGTTCGCGGGCCACATAACCGAAGGTGCCGGACGGGTCGGAATCGCCCATTGCGTGCGAGTCGCGGCGCGGTGCGAGATGCACGCCGACGCGGTTCGCGCCCCACACGTCGATACACGCGTCGGTCACGTCGAGCAGCAGACGCGCACGGTTTTCGATCGGGCCGCCATAGGCATCGGTACGCTTGTTGGTGCTGTCCTGCAGGAACTGGTCGAGCAGGTAGCCGTTCGCGCCATGCACTTCGACGCCGTCGAAACCCGCCGCCTTCGCGTTTTCCGCGCCCTGGCGGAACGCTTCGACCACGCCGGCGATTTCATCGAGTTCCAGCGCGCGCGGTGTCACGTACGGACGTTCCGGACGCACCAGGCTCACATGGCCTTTTGCCGCGATCGCGCTCGGCGCAACCGGCAATTCGCCGTTCAGGAACAGCGGGTCCGAAATGCGGCCCACATGCCACAGTTGCAGGAAGATCTTGCCGCCAGCCGCGTGCACTGCGTTCGTGACGAGCTTCCAGCCTTCAACCTGTTCCTGCGACCAGATGCCCGGCGTTTCCGCATAGCCGACGCCCTGCGGCGTGACCGAAGTGGCTTCGCTGATGATCAGGCCGGCCGTTGCACGCTCGGCGTAGTAGCGTGCCATCAGCGCGTTCGGCACGCGGACTTCTTCGGCGCGTTGACGCGTCAGCGGGGCCATGATGATGCGGTTCGACAACGTGATGTCGCCAATTTGCAGCGGATCGAAAAGAGTCGGCATAAGAGTTCACCTTTGGCGGCGGGCGCGGCCCGAGCCTGAAAAAACTGCGTGATGAAGGTAGCGCGGCGATGCGAGCGAAGCGTTCAGAGCCGGGAGTTCATATGATCGAGGAACGCCTGGATGACGGGCTCGTTGCGCTTGAAAAAGACCCATTGACCGACCCGTTTCGACGTGACGAGCCCCGCGCGCTGCAAGGCCGCGAGGTGCGCCGACACGGTGGACTGCGACAGGCCGCAGCGCGCGTCGATCTTGCCCGCGCATACGCCGTGATCGAGCGGCAACTCCTGATCGGCGAAATGCGCGTGCGGCTCCCGCAGCCAGCCGAGAATCTCCCGGCGGACCGGGTTGGCAAGCGCTTTGTGGATCGCGTCGATATCGGGTTTCATCTGGGTTCGTTCAAGCTATTCGACAACAGGCAGCCGGGACGCCGGAAGGCGTCGACGCATCTGCATCGCTACATGGCGAAGTATATATCGTAATCTTGCGATATGTTTGAAAGCACTACTGGCGATGGGGCGATCGCGTTATCGACATACAAAAAAGCACGCCCGACCCGCTTGCGACGCCTACGCATCGGACCGCAACGGCCGCAACGGCCGCAGATCGCCCTAAAGCGCCAAAAATGGAAGGCGTACTCACAGCGGTGCTCGCATGGCTGGTATTCCGCGAAAACGTCGCTGTTCAAATATTTCTCGGCATGGTCTCGATCGTTGCATGGGACTAAACCCGGACGGATGACGACCGCCTCACTTCATTCCCCAGCGGCCTTTCGCAACAGGGCGCCCCACGACACTTCCTTGCGCCGAAAGAGGCCGTGGGCCGGTCTGCGACGATCACTGCGCTACAATCGCGCTATGTCAGTGTGCTTGGCGTAACGGTCATGGCATTGTCGCCGGTCAGCAGTCAGTTCGCCGACGCGCAGCCCAATCGGGCAGCGCCGCCTTTTTCGACGGACGACTCGGGCCGTCGGTCAGAAAAAGGAATAAACGCGATGGCTAATCAGGTGATTTTCAGCGGCGCGCCGTCGCAGGCCTGCAATCTTCCAGCGCTCCTGAAGGGGGGCGTTGTCATGGCAATGATTGCCGGTGTACATCTCTGCACGTCGAACGCTTTCCCGTTTCAGTGGAATGTGCTGCTTGCACAAGCCGGCGCGGTTTTGATCGGTGTCGGTTTGCCGTTCGTCAAGACCGCGTTCACCCGAATCGTCATCGATACCGCACGGATTTCCTGGACGCAGGGCATTTTGCATCGCCGTGTGTCGACTCTCGAACTTTCGCGGATTCAGTGCATCACCTCGATCCACCCATGGTGGCAACGTCTGTTCGGCACCGGTACGATCATCCTGATGACCAACGACGCTGCTCATCCCGTGAGGCGTTTGCCGGCCATCAGCAACGCGGTTCAGCTCTGCAAAAAACTTGAGGATGCGATAGCCCTGCATCAGGAACGGCTTGTTCCCGCGTACACGAATGATCCGAACGCACCGGATTACTCTCAGGCGCATGGTATGTGAACCGTGCGACGTCAGTTCGCACATGTCAGATCATTGCTGACTGCATTTCGGGCCGCAGATGGCGATGCCCGAGTCCCGCCTAGGTGCGATCGACGTGGTCGATCGGGCCGTCCGGCCGACCGAAATTGTGCCGATCCATGTTCTCTAGATGGCAAGATAAGCGCGTTTTGCAAAAGCCAACTCAGGCAGACGAGACCTTGGCTGCGCCACCGCGATCCCACTAAGCTCAGAATCGCTCGGCGACGTATTTGAACGGATAGTCCGGTTCCTTATAGCCGTCGGATTTCTGCCTTTTCGGTAGCGTCACTTTCTTGCGCGGCATCGCCGTATATGGAATCCTGCTCAGTACATCGCTGATGATGTTCAGTCGCACGCGCCGCTTGTCGTTCGAATTCGCCACGTGCCACGCGGCGATACCGGTGTCCGTCGCTTCGAACATCGCGTCGCGCGCACGCGAGTAGTCATACCATCGGCTATACGATTTCAAATCCATATCCGTGAGCTTCCAGACCTTACGCCCGTCGTGGATGCGGGCTTCGAGACGGCGGGTCTGTTCCTCGGGGCTGACCTCCAGCCAGTATTTGAGGAGAATCACCCCGGACTCGACGATCGCCCGCTCGACCAGCGGCAGCGCCTTGAGGAAGGCCACGGCGTCCGCGTCGGTGCAGAAGCCCATCACCCGCTCGACGCCCGCGCGGTTGTACCAGCTACGGTCGAAGATCACGACTTCCCCTGCGGCCGGCAAGTGCGGCAGATAGCGCTGCACGTACATCTGGCTCTTTTCCCGGTCGGTCGGCGCGGGGAGCGCGACGACGCGAAACACGCGCGGACTCACGCGCTCGGTGAGCGCCTTGATGGTGCCGCCCTTGCCCGCGCCATCACGCCCTTCGAAAACAATGCAGACTTTGCTGCCCGTTTGCACCACCCATTCCTGAAGCTTGACGAGTTCGACATGCAGATCGAACAACGCCTTGCGGTACTCCTTGTATGAGAGTGCCTTGCCCTCGACGGACGGGTCTCCTTTCGCCTGGGTCTTCGCCATCGCCCTGTCTCCGCGCGTATATGAGCTGAGTCATTAGCCAACGATCCTTTTGCAATGTAGTGCGCGGCGCGCGGGAAGACCATACGACCTTGGTCCAATATCGGCGCCGGATCGCGAGCCGTATGCTGCATGATGTTTAATGGCATCGGCGCGTTCGGCCAGGTGGTGAGAACGATCACACGCTAACCGCGGCGGGAGATCTCATGGGCTTTACCGGTCTAATGGATCAGCAGGACATCGGCGCTCGCGAGCCGATTCTGGATACCGTCGATCGGGTATCGGAACTGTGTTTTGGTCTCTTCATGGCGCTCACGTTTGTCGGGGCCGTGTCGGCCGCGACGGCGGGCGAAGGCGCCGGGCGCAAAATGTTCTATACGGCACTCGGCTGCAACCTCGCGTGGGGTCTGGCGGACGCGGTGATGTTTCTCGTGCGCACGCTGACGAATCGCGGCCGCCGTCTGACCCTCGCGTTGAACATCAAACACGAGCAGGACGCGGCCACGGGCGTTCGTGCGCTTCGCAAGGCATTACCGGCATGGATCACACCGCTGATCGCCGATACGGAACTGGAGCCGATCCGGGCGCGCATCGCCACGATCCCCGATTGGCCGGGCCGTCCGCGCTTTTTGCGCGATGACGTCGTCGGCGCGGTGGGCATCTTCGTGATCGTCGTTTTATCGACTTTCCCGGTGGCATTGCCGTTCCTGCTGTTCGCGGACGTCTCGACGGCGTTGATCGTTTCGCGCGCGCTGACGATTGCCATGCTGTTCGGCAGCGGGATGGCGCTGGGCTACCACGCCGGGTTCGGCGGATGGAGAGCGGGGCTGGCGATGGCGGCGCTCGGCGTCGTGCTGACCATGGCGATCATTGCGCTGGGCGGTTGATGACGGGCGGCGATTGTGGATAGCGCATTCACGAAGCAAGGGGCGACATGGGTGCCGTCGGGCGATCGGTCTGTCCAACGCTCACGCGGCGCCTCCAGGGGGGGCCCGTAAGACCAAGGTCCGATTTCCCAATTGCCGCGCCGTGACATCATGTAAGCGAAGGCGTTGCTGTCGCGGTCCTCGGTCATCGAAGGCAATGGCGGCTCGATATGTCCGGCGCAATCCGGACGTCTGCGCTGTGTGGACAGAAGTGTGAAGCCGGGTGAGAGCTTCACGGGTGTCGTCGCGCACCCGCCGCATTGCGCGTGGAGGGACCGGCAAGCCGGGCTGCACGGCAGCCACCTGCTGGATTGCGATAGAGCAAGGGACCGAAGCGGCCAGACACGGCGGCCGGCGATTCGCACTGTAACCACAACGGAGCTCGATAATGAACAGACGGAACTTTGTGCAAACGATCGCGATTTCAGGCGCTGCCGCGAGTTTGGCCTTGACGGGTTGCACCACGACATCGGGTGGTGGCAAGAGTCCCGAGACTGCCGCGTCGAAGCGGCAGGAGATCGATGCAGCTGTGAACGGCACGTTGTCGCGGCTGGGCACGCAGGTCCAGGGTTCGCATGAGCTCATGGCGAAGGCCCAGGGGATTCTGGTTTTTCCGGCCGTGAAAAAAGCGGCCTTTATCGTGGGCGGCTCGCACGGCGATGGTGCCTTGCGCGTCGGTGGCGCGACCGTCGGTTACTACAGTACGACCGCCGCTTCATTTGGATTTCAGGCCGGCGTTCAGTCGACCGCGATCATCTTCCTCTTCATGACGAAGGACGCGCTGGACAAGTTCCGCAACTCGAACGGCTGGTCGGCCGGCGCCGACGCGGGTGTTTCGGTTGCGAAAGTCGGCGCCAACGGTTCACTGGACACGTCGTCCGTGAATTCGCAGGTCGTGGCGCTGGTATTGACCAACACCGGTCTGATGGCGGATCTGTCGCTCTCCGGAACGAAGGTGAACCGGCTCGACCTGTAAGCGGGTAAACATGGGCGACCGTTGCGCCACGCTGAATCAACCGGCGTAACCGACGGCGGCGCCGTTGCGTCGCGAACCCGTCAGCGCGCGCGACGGAATGCGATACGACCGGCGCAAAGCGTCGTGGTGGATCACGTCGTTGGGCGAGAGCCGGACAACGGGGCGTAACCGTGCGCAAGGCCGTCGACTCTCCCCGTGGCGCCGCAGAGCGCGCGCACGTATCTGACCGCCGATGAACGGGCCCGCGACAGCCGGCTCCTCGCGACACGGTGCCACGCGTGTCGCAGGCCGGATGGCTGGCGCCCGCGGATCGTCAAGATCCGGGTGCACTGGCTCATCAAGTCCAATGAGGGCCGCATGCCGGCGTTGATAGCGATCCGCTTCGCGCGCATGTCGGCGTCGTCTGCGTTCGCGTTCTATCGCGCGTTCGTGGGCGCGATCCCAGGATGGGCGAATCGAAGCCGTGGCCAACGAATGATTGCCTTCGGCGATGCCGTTTCATCGTTCTCCGGATCGTCGTCCTTCCCGCGCATAAGTCCGGCGTCGCCCCGACCGGGCCGGCCGCGGTCATCTCTATCCGGCGAGCCAGCGCCATGGCTCGTCATTCGTGACGCGGTTCAGGCTATGTCTTCGTCGTTACCGGCGTTCGTATTCATTCGAAGTCACTACTGAATTCGCACGAGCATCTCCGCGAATTATAGTGCCGGATCGGGATGCATTTTAAAAAACGGCTACATCGCGATAAGAGCCACATCGAATACGCGGAACAAAAATTAAATATTTTCTAAATATGTCGGTTTTTGGCGGACGGGTTAACCACGAGTGGATCGTGTCGTTATAAATCTCGGCATGCTATTTGTACCGAAAAATATCATGGAAAACCGGGCAAGCGCGCTTGATACTATCGAAACCCGTGGCGAAAATCGTTTCGCCCGAGAGCTCGCGCGGAAGGTTTGTCACGCGCCAAATCCCGGCTGCAGTGCGTCCAGCGAGCCGCCACCGCGGATAAATGCCGGTTGCATATTAAAAAAAGACGCCCCTAGTCAAGTTGTCAGAACCTCTGAAAAAGCGTATGGATAATTAACCGGGTATGAAATCAGCTATGCCATTATTCCGACGACAACTAATGTATGTCAGAAAGTACCAGACACCGTAGCCTACAGTGGGCACGTGAATTTGGAAAAATTGCATCTTTTTCTCATGAAATCGCCGCTTGATGATCCTATACTGTTTCAAAGTTACTGGTGTACGACGTGATCGGCCA
Organism: Paraburkholderia fynbosensis; assembly: GCF_902859935.1. Lineage (GTDB taxonomy): Bacteria > Pseudomonadota > Gammaproteobacteria > Burkholderiales > Burkholderiaceae > Paraburkholderia > Paraburkholderia fynbosensis. The sequence continues at coordinate 59,339 of NZ_CADIKI010000006.1, read as the reverse complement.
CGGAATCAGCGTAAGCGCTGTAATCCGGCAGACCAGGCGTTGCGGTGGTGTTGACTGACTCCATACATGCACTTGGCACTGGTGACGGAGATTCCAATGATCAACCTGATCGTGCATGGCAAGGATCTGATGCAAGGCGTGGTTGGATTTGCGATGACCCTCTATGTGCAACCGCGCCGTCCTTCCCCATGCTCCCATCGGGCTGCAGGCGCCTTCATTCTCAACACCAGTTCGACTCACGAGCGGGGCGATCCGCGTTTGGGAACGCCTGAAGCCGAATCGGCCGCTTTCATTCGCGACGCTGCGAATCGGTTCAGGCTGCCCGTAGCAGCGAACGAGCGTGAGCTTGCCCGTTCCAGGTCGGGATGGCGAAGCTACGCGGGCGCATGCGTGTCGTGGCTGCGCGCAGGTGGGCGGCTCAGACGCGAGATGCTGGACCAGCAAATTACGTGGCGCGACGCGCTCGCCATGTTGCCGGTCCCGATCCTCACGGTCGACCCGCAGAATCGGATCGCTTTTGCAAACGCGAGCACGATCGAACTGTTCGGCTACACGAGAGAACAATTGGTCGGTGCATCGACCGAGATGCTATTTCCGATCCGCGGCCTGCGCGATTGCCAGTCCACGGGCGCGGACGATGACGTTGCAAACAGCACCGGTAACGGGAAAACCACCCAGATGCGCTTCGCGCGGCGCAGCGACGGTGAAGGTTTTCACGTCGAAACCAATACGACGAAATACGGCGCAGGCAATGAGCAAGTGCGGATCATCGCGATATCGAGTCGCAATGCATGCCGCGAAGTCGATCGAAACCGCAAGGAGCTGATGCATCTGGCGCGCGTCGCTTCGTTGGGAGAACTGGCGAGTTCTCTTGCCCACGAGCTGAACCAGCCGCTTACCGCCATCCTGAGCAACGCACAGGCCGCGCAGAAATTCATCGAATCGGATAAGGCCAATACGGCTGACCTGCGTGAGGCGGTGGACGACATCGTCCTGGATAGCTGTCGCGCGAGCGAAGTGATCAAGAAGATCCGCACGATGGTGCGAAAAGGCGACATGGAGTTGCAACCGGTGGACGTGGGCGGTGTGGTGCGCGACATCGCGCTGCTTGTACACAGCGATGCGATGGCGCGCGAGGTCAGCACGACATTCGACATTGCCGAGAATCTGTCGATGGTGCTCGGCGACAAGGTTCAATTGCAGCAGGTCGTACTGAATCTGCTGCTGAACGCCTTCGACGCGGTGAAGGAATGCGACCCGAAAGACCGCCTGATCGAAACGACGGTGCGCGAAGAATCCGGCACAGGCGTGCGCATTACGGTGAAAGACCGGGGTCAGGGTTTGACCGCCGACAAGATGAGCAAAATATTCAGGCCATTTTTCACGACCAAACCTCAAGGACTCGGACTGGGTCTGTCTATCAGCCGCACGATCGTGACGGCGCACGGAGGCCGGTTATGGGCGGAGAACAACGAGGGCAAGGGAGCATCCTTTCACATAGCGCTGCCGCGGGGCGCGGACCTGCGATAGGGCCGCCTCCGGCCGTCGTGAGTCAGGCCGCCGCCCGCGTTTTCATCGTCGACGATGACGAGCGCGTGCGAAGCGCGCTCGCCCGACTGCTGCGCGCTTCGGGTTATCACGTCGAATCCTTCGAGAGCCCGGATGCTTTTCTGGACCGGGCCGATCTGGCGGGCACGCCCGCCTGTCTCGTTCTCGATCTGCAGATGCCGGGCATGAACGGGCTCGACGTGCAGCGTAATCTCAAGCAGTTGCTCCCCATCGTCTTTCTGACAGGCAGGGGCGACGTCAGCACGAGCGTCGAAGCCATGAAGGGGGGGGCGCTCGATTTTCTGCCCAAGCCGGTGTGCGAGTCGCTATTGCTGGCCGCGATCGATCGCGCGCTCGAACGGGCCTGCATCGAGTTTGCGAAAAGAAACGAAGCGGCGGAGCTTCAGGAGCGGGTCAACCATCTCACACGCCGTGAACGTGAGGTCATGGTGCTCGTGCTGACCGGACGGCTGAACAAGCAGGTCGCCAGCGATCTTGGCGCGGCCGAAAAGACCATCAAGATTCATCGGGCGCGCGTGATGGAGAAGATGAAGGCCCGATCGATCGTCGAACTCGTTCGGCTCGCGGAAAAAGCCGGCCTGTACCGCGCCGACGACAAGTAGTCCTGCATGGTCCGATCGCGGACCGGAGAACGTTCATCGTCTTCGGTCCCCCGCTAGTTGCCGCTAGTGGACCAAAGTCCTATATCTCATTTCCCGGTCTGCCGTTAGTCTGAAGCTCCAATGATCTATTCATGGAGCGACAGCGTGTTCGCGTCGCCATATGGTCAACCCCAACCAAATCGTTGCTGTGGTCGACGATGACGAATCGGTTTGCCGGGCCATCAAGCGTCTGCTGCACTCCGCAGGGATCGAGGCGGAGACGTTCTCAAGTGGCGACGAACTGTTGAATATGCTGTCGGCGATTCCGTCATATCGGCCTGCGTGTGTCATTCTGGACATCCAGATGCCGGGAACTGGCGGCCTGGAAGTGCAGCGTCAACTTGCGCCGCTTGGTTTGCCGATCATCATGATCACGGCTCACGACGAACTCGCCGTTCGACAGGCGGCGCTGGCGTCGGGCGCCGCAGCGTATCTGCGCAAGCCTTTCAATGCGGCGATTCTGCTCAAGGCGGTGGAACTGGCGATAAACGGTCCGTTGCGCCCTTGAAGCACGCTCACCCCACCTGGCGATATGAGACCAAAGTCCCATTGTCTCGCCGTATGGCTACAACCAAACTGACCTAAGTCCGCGCGTCAACCGGGCGGTCGGCCGCTTCGAACCGAAGGCGCGGCTAGCTGACCCGACGCGTTCGCTGGGTGAGGGCGCGTGCGGGTTCACTGTGCGCGCAGCCTTCAAAGAAAACGCGGGAGTACGCGATGAAATCCGGGTCCGTTTTACTCACGATTCTGCTCAGCGTCGTCGCACTCGATACATGGGCCGCCGGCTTCGATGGCAGCAAGCCGCTCCTGTGCGCGACGATCGACGCGCACGCGTGCGATCCGGGCATCGCCTGCACCCGTTCGTTGCCGGACGACATCGGCGCCCCCCGGTTTCTATCGCTCGATTTCGACAAGAAAGTGATCACCGGACCCGCGCGAACGACGCCCATGCATATCGCCAGCAAGGACGCCAACCAGATCATCATGGACGGCACCGAGATGGGCTTCGGGTGGACGCTCGTCGTCGATTCGACAGACGGATCGATGACCCTGACGATCGTCAATAGCCAGGACGCCATGGTGCTGTTCGGCAACTGTACGGTCTTATGATCAGGCGGGTCGCGCAATGAAAACCGTCTCCGTCCTCCACACCGAGCAGCGGCGGCATCTTCGCGGACCCGCGGAGCCCTCCGGCTGGTTGCATCGTTCGGGGCGCGCGCTGCTCTTGCTGGCAGCGGCCATGACCCTGCTGGTCGCCTGCAAGAAGCATCCCGCCGCGCCCGCGGCCGCCGCGCCGGAGGTGACCGTCACGACCGTGGTCCAGCGCGATACGCCGGTCGACTTCCAATTTACCGCTCAAACCCAGAGTTCTCGCGAAGTGGAGATTCGCGCGCGGGTGGATGGCTTTCTCGACAAGCGCATGTATACCGAAGGGCAGGTCGTCAAGACAGGCCAGACCATGTTCCAGATGGACAGCAAGCCGTTCGAGGCCGCGCTGCAAACGGCCAAGGGGCAACTGGCGCAGCAGCAGGCGCGGCTGCAGGTGGCCCGGGCGAATCTCGCGCGCGTGGAGCCGCTGGCCGCCCAGAACGCATTGAGCAAGAAAGACCTCGACGACGCGATCGGCAACGAAAAGCAGTCTGCCGCAGCGGTCATCGCCGCGCAGGGAGAGGTCCAGACGGCGCAGCTCAATCTCGGCTACACGACGATCAAGTCGCCGCTCACGGGGCTGTCGAGCTTCGCGCGTCAGCAGGACGGCAGCTATGTCACGGCGACTTCCAACAGCTTGCTGACCTACGTCTATCAACTCGACCCGATGTGGGTGAACTTCAGCATCTCTGAAAACATGATGCTGAAGTACCGCGACGAGATTGCCGCCGGACAATTGAAATTCCCGCAGAACAATGATTTCGTGGTGCACATCGTTCTGGCCGACGGCTCGACGTTCGCGCAGTCGGGGCGCATCGACTTTGCCAATCCGGCCTTCAACACAGAAACCGGGACGTTCCTCGTGCGGGCGGTTTTCGCCAATCCGACAGGGACCTTGCGCCCCGGCCAGTTCGTCAAGGCCCGGATCTCCGGCGCGCTGCGGCCCAACTCGATTCTCGTGCCGCAACGCTCCGTCCTGCAAGGCTCGAAGAGCCACTTCGTGTGGGTTGTCGACAACGAGTCCAAGGCCCGGCAGCGTGTGGTCGAAGTGGGCGATTGGAAGGGCGAGGACTGGTTCATATCGGAAGGGCTCAAGCCGGGCGAACGCATCGTGGTGGATGGCGCGTTGCGTGTCTCGGCGGGACAGCAGCTCAAGATTGTCGCGGGCCCGGTGCCAGGCGCAGCGCCCGCCGAGGCGGCCGCCTCCGGCAGTGCCGCGCCGCCGCCTTCCGCGCAGGCATCGGCGACGGCGCAAGGAACCCACAGCGGTACGACCCAATGAAAGGGCCGCCGATATGAGCATCTCGCACTACTGCATCGATCGTCCGATTTTCGCGTCGGTCATTTCGATCGTCATCACGCTAGGTGGTGCGCTGGCGATGTTCTCGTTGCCGGTCGCGCAGTATCCGGACATCACGCCGCCGCAGATCACCATCTCCGCGACCTATCCAGGCGCCAATGCGGAGGTCGTGGCGAACAACGTCGCCGCGCCGATCGAGCAGCAGGTCAACGGCGCGGACAGAATGATCTATATGAACTCGTCGAGTTCATCCACTGGCAACCTGACCATCAACGCGTACTTCGAGATCGGCACGAACCCGGAACTGGCTCAGGTCGACGTGCAGAACCGCGTGAACCTCGCGCTGCCGCAGTTGCCGCAGTCGGTCCAGGCGCAGGGCATTCAGGTGCAGAAGAAGTCGTCCGCTTTCATGATGGTGATCGCGGTCTATTCGCCAACGGACCGGTACGATTCGGTCTACATCGCGAACTTCACCAACATCTACGTACTCGATGCGATCAAGCGCGTTCCGGGTGCGAACCAGTCCAGCATTTTCGGCAACCCGGACTACGCGATGCGGATCTGGCTGAAGCCCGACCGGATGGCGCAACTCGGCGTAACGGCCGCCGACGTGCAGCGGGTGGTCGCCAATCAGAACCAGCAGTTCGCGGTGGGCAGCATCGGGCAGTCGCCGACGGGCAAATCCGTCGAGCAGTCGTTCGCCGTCACGACGACCGGCCGTCTCGCCGAGCCCTCCGAGTTCGAAAACATCATCGTGCGCGCGGCGAGCGGCGGGGCGGCGATCGTGCGGATCAGGGACATCGGGCGGGCCGAACTGGGGCAAAAGGATTACTCCATTCGCAGCCGATTCCAGGGCAAGCCCGCGACCGTCCTCGCCGTTTATCAGCAGCCGGGCGCGAATGCGCTCGAAGTCTCGAAGAAGGTCCGGGCGACGCTGGCGGAGTTGAACAAGTCGTTTCCGGAAGGGCTGACCTATGAAATCGCCATGGACACGACCGAGTTCACCCGGGCGTCGATCTCCGACGTGATTCACACCTTCTTCGAAGCGCTGGTGCTCGTCGTCATCGTCGTGTTCGTGTTCCTGCAAAGCCTGCGCGCGACGCTGATCCCGATCGTCGCCGTGCCGGTCTCGATTGTCGGCACCTGCATGTTCATGCTGCTGCTGGGCTTCTCGATCAACATGCTGACCCTGTTCGGGATGGTGCTCGCGATCGGGATCGTCGTGGACGATGCGATCGTCGTGATCGAGAACGTCGAACGAAACATGACGGTGTACAAGCTCAATCCCAAAGACGCCGCCAAAAAGGCGATGGACGAGGTGGCGGGACCGGTCATCGCGATCGTGCTGGTGCTGTGCGCGGTATTCGTGCCGGTGGCGTTCCTCGGCGGCATCACGGGGCAAATGTACAAGCAGTTCGCCATTACGATTGCGATCTCGGTCGTGCTGTCCGGCATCGTGGCGCTGACCTTGTCGCCCGCGCTCGCTGCGTTGCTGCTCAAGAGCACCCATCACGAGAAAAAGGGCTTTTTCCGCTGGTTCGACAGGCAGTTCGCCCGCATGACGGCGGGCTACTCGCGCGCGGTCAAGCTGGTAATCAAGCGGTTCATTTTCGGGCTGCTGTTCTTCGTGGGCATGATCGTCCTCGCGGTGCTCATGGTGCGCTCGATTCCGTCGGCGTTCCTGCCGCCGGAGGACCAGGGCTATCTGCTCGGCGCGGTGATCATGCCCGACGCGGCGAGCCTCGACCGGACCGGAGAGGTCTCGCAGAAGGTGACCGACTACTTCATGAAACAGGATGCGGTCGGGAGTATCACGGTGGTCGATGGGTTCAGCCTGCTCGATAGCCAGAACAAGAACAATTCGAGCACGTTCTTTGTCGGCCTGAAGAGTTTCGAGGATCGTTACACGTCGGCGAACATCAGGACGCAGAATGCGCGCACGGTGCTGCTCGACGCGTACCGCCACTTCGCGGACGTGAAGGAAGGCGTGGTGTTCCCCGTCAACCCGCCGTCCATTCCGGGGCTCGGTACGACCGGCGGCACCGAAATGTGGATTCAGAGCACGGGCGACGCGAGCATCGCGCAGCTCGCGGAGGTGACGCAGCAGTTCGTGCAGAAAGCGCGGCAGCGTCCAGAGCTGACCGGCGTGACCATGACGTTCAACGCGTCGTCGAGGCAATTGCTGGTCGAGGTAGACCGCGATAAGTCCGAAACGCTCGGCGTGCCGGTCGAAGACGCGTATAGCACGATGCAGACGATGTTCGGCTCGCTGTACGTGTCCCAGTTCAACCGTTCGAGCCGGCTCTGGCAGGTGATCCTGCAGGCCGAACCGTCGTCCCGGTTGACGCCCGCCGACCTCGATCAGATCTACGTGCGCAGCAAGTCCGGCACGATGCTGCCGGTCACCTCCGTGGCGACCTACCGGTTCGTCGTCGGGCCCGATCTGGTCACGCGCTTCAACAACTTCCCGGCGATCAAGATCACGGCGAACGCCGCGCCCGGGTTCAGCTCCGGGCAGGTGATCTCCACCCTGGAGGAACTGGCGGCGCAGATGCCGCCCGGCTATAGCGTGGCCTGGAGCGGAGAGGCCTACGAGGAACGGCAATCGGGCGGCACGTCGGGGCTCGTGTTCGTGTTCGGCCTCGTGATGGTGTTCCTCATCCTCGCCGCGCAGTACGAGAAATGGAGTTTGCCGGTCGGCGTGCTGATGGCGGTTCCGTTCGCGCTTTTCGGCGCATTGCTCGCCGTTCTGCTACGCGGCCTGAGCAACGACGTCTACTTCCAGATCGGGCTGACGATGCTGGTGGCGCTCGCCGCCAAGAACGCGATCCTGATCTTCGAATTCGCCGTGTTGAACCGGGAAACCGGCGCGTCCGTGATCGATGCCACCATGACGGCCGCGGAAGAGCGCTTGCGTCCGATCGTGATGACGTCTCTCGCGTTCATTCTCGGCTGCGTGCCGCTCGCCATCGCGACGGGCGCGTCGGCCAACAGCCGCCATTCGATCGGCACCGGGGTGATCGGCGGGATGATCGGCGCGACAGCCATCGCCGTGTTCTTCATCCCGATGTTCTATTACCTGCTCGAAACGATGTCGTCGCGCTCGCGCGGCGGCAAGCCGACGCCGGACAAAGGCGCGGCCGGAGCGGGGCCGGGCGCGAGAGCGGCGGAGCCCGGCTTGCCGCCGCAAGCACCGTCGCAAGAGAGCAACTGACATGGACGGGACGCTACTGGCGCGTTTGTCGGCTTGCGCTGCGCTGCTTGCGCTGAGCGGCTGCCTGCTCGGCCCCGACTATGCGCGCCCCAAGGTGGACGTGCCTGCAACATACCGGTTCGCGCAGGGCGAGGCTGCCGAGATTGCCAACGTCGTCTGGTGGGAGCAGTTTCAGGATCCCGTGCTCGACCAGTTGATAGCCACCGCGCTGCAGGAGAACCGCGATGTCAAGATCGCCGCGGCCCGCGTCGACGAGTTTCGGGCCCAGTTCGTGACGACGCGCTCCGCGCTCTTTCCGCAGATCGGCGCTGGCGCGGACGCGTCGCGCCAGCGTGCGTCGGCGGCGGCCGGCATACCGATACCGAACGGTGTCAGCCCCATCTACAACCAGTTCGACGCGACGGCGTCGGTCGCGTGGGAAATCGATCTGTTCGGCAAGGTTCGCCGTCAGACCGAGGCGGCCCGCGCGAACCTGCTGGCGAGCGAGGAGGGCCGCCGGGCCACCATTCTGACGCTGGTCGGCTCAGTCGCCTCCGCGTATATCAATCTGCGCAATCTCGACCGGCAGCTCGAGATCGCAAAGGAAACCGTGGAAAGCCGCGACGAGTCGGTGCGGGTCTTCACGCTGCGCTTCAAGGGCGGCGAGGTGTCGCAAATGGAACTGGCGCAAAGCCAGTCCGAGTCCGAGGCGGCGCGAGCCACCATTCCGCAGATCGAGATGCAGATCGGCCAGCAGGAAAACGCGCTGTCCGTGCTGATCGGCAAGAATCCGGGCGCGATTCTGCGCGGCCGCGAACTGTCGACGTTGGGCACGCCGCAGGTTCCGGACGGATTGCCCTCCGACCTGCTCGGACGCCGTCCGGATCTGCTGCAGGCCGAGCAGGCCCTGGTGTCGGAAAACGCGCTGATCGGCGCGGCCAAGGCGCTTTACTTTCCCTCCATCTCGCTGACGGGGATGTTCGGCACGGTCAGCTCGCAGTTCTCGAATCTCTTTACCGGGCCGGCGCGGGTGTGGTCGTTTGCCGGCAGCGTGACACAGCCGATCTTCACGGCGGGCAATATCTCGGGCCAGGTGCACCAGGCGGAGGCACGCCAGCAGGAAGCGCTGTTCCAGTACGAGAAGTCGATTCAGGTGGCGTTCCAGGAAGTCGAGGACGCGCTCATCTCTGTGCAGAAGACACACGAGCAGCTGGCCGTGGTGGGCAAGCAGGTCGAGGCGCTGCACACCTACGCGCGGCTCGCGAGTCTGCGTTACGAGGGCGGTTATACGAGCTACATCGAAGTGCTCGACGCCGAGCGCAGCCTGTTCAATGCACAGCTGAACTACACGCAGACGCAGGGCGCCGCGCTGACGTCGTTCGTCAACCTCTATAAGGCGATGGGCGGCGGCTGGGTTCTCGCTGCGGAAAAACTGTCGTATCCGCAGCCCGCATCGGCCGCGTCGCCGGATAGCGCACCGGCAGCGCCCGCGGCCCCCGAGGCACCCATCGCGCGCGGCGCGGCTCCGGCGCGCGACCCGGCGGTTGCTCTGGAGGCGAGATGAGCGAGACGACGCAGCGGGAGATCATCGCGTGCGAGGAGTGCGACCTGCTTCAGCTTGGAGCGCCGCTCATGCCCGGCAGCTCGTTGCGTTGCCGCCGTTGCCGCGCCGAGCTTGGCAGGGGGCGCACGAACGGCCCCGAATATGCGCTCGCCTTTGCCATCGCGTCCGCCGTGCTGCTCGTCATTTCGAACGTCTTTCCGATCGTCGGTTTGTCGATCAACGGCAATCTCGTTCAGACGACGCTGGCCGGCTCGGTCCGCATGCTTTACACGCACGGCACCTGGCCGCTCGCGGTGCTGGTTTTCATGACGACGATCCTGATGCCGGTGCTGCAGACCCTGGCGATGCTGTGGCTGCTCGTGCCCTTGCATTTCGGGCGCGTGCCGTGGCGCGCGGTCGAGGGCTTCCGGCTGTTTCAACTGTCGCGGCCGTGGGGCATGACCGAGGTGCTGATCCTCGGTCTGCTGGTCGCACTCGTCAAGCTCGCGCACATCGCGAAGGTCGTGCCGGGCACCGCGTTATGGTCGTTCGTCGTGCTGATGCTGCTGCTCGCCGCGGCATCGGCGGCATTCGATCCGCACGAGATCTGGTCGCGCATCAGCGCCGGAAAAAACGGTAACGGCGCGTGGCGGCCGCCGCCTCTGAAGCTGCGCCGCCGCGCGGTGACGGCATCCGCGTATGGGCTCGTGCTGTGCGAGGAGTGCGGACTCCTGTTGCGCGATCCGGCGCGCTCGGGCATGCACGCGTGTCCACGCTGCAAAGCGCATTTGCATCGGCGCAAGCCCGCGAGTCTGTCGCGGACATGGGCGTTTCTGACCGCCGCCATGGTGCTGTATATCCCCGCCAACGTGCTGCCCGTGATGAACACGAGTTCGCTCTTCGGCGCGCAGAAAGACACGATCATGAGCGGCGTGGTCTATCTGTGGATCTCCGGCTCATGGCCGCTCGCCGTGCTCGTGTTCGTCGCGAGCATCGTGGTGCCGATGCTCAAGATTCTGGGCCTCGCGTATCTCGCGGTCTCGACCCAGCTTCATTCGCAATGGCTTCCCGTGCAGCGCACCCGGATCTATCGCACGATCGAACTGGTCGGGCGCTGGTCCATGCTCGATATCTATGTGATCACGATGCTCGTCGCGCTGGTGCAATTCCACGCGCTGGCGACGATCGAGGCGGGCCCGGCCGCGATCGCGTTCGGGGCGGTCGTCGTGCTGACACTGTTGGCGTCGATGGCTTTCGACCCACGTCTCATCTGGGATGCAGCGGAGAGGGATCATGTCCGGGTCAAGTGACGAGTCCGATGCGCCTGATTTGCCCGCGGCGGAGCCGGTTCCGCGCTCGCGCTGGCGCATGCAGCTGGTGTGGCTCGTGCCGATCGTGGCGGTGCTGATCGGCGGATGGCTTGCCACGAAGGCGATACTGGAACGCGGCGAGAAAATCTCCATCAGCTTTAAGACCGGCGAGGGGCTTGAAGCCGGCAAGACGAAACTCAAGTTCAAGGACGTGGACATCGGCGTGGTCGAGGCCGTGAACCTGTCGCCGGATCACAAGAACGTGGTCGCGCAGGCGGAGGTCGCTCGCGACGTCGCGAGTCTGATGGTGGAGAACACGCGGTTCTGGGTGGTGCGACCGCGTATTTCGGGCGGTACGGTCTCGGGGCTCGGCACGCTGCTCTCGGGGTCGTACGTCGATGTCGATGTCGGCAATGCGACGAAAGCGCGGCGCAGTTTCGTCGGACTCGAAGAGCCCCCGGTGTTCGCGAGCGACGTGCCGGGGCGCGAATTCACGTTGAAGAGCACGGGGCTCGGCTCGCTCGATGTGGGCACGCCCGTCTATTTCCGCCGACTCAGGGTCGGTCAGATCTCCTCCTACCAGTTGGACCCGGACGGCCGCGGCGTCACGCTGAAGGTGTTCGTCAATGCGCCTTACGACCGCTTCGTGAAAACCGACACGCGCTTCTGGCACGCAAGCGGGGTCGACATGGCGATCGATACCAACGGTGTGCGGATCGAAACCCAGTCGATCGTTTCCATCATCATCGGCGGCGTGGCTTTCGAGTCGCCGCCGGACTCGCAGGAAGAGGCCAACGCCCCGGCCGGCACGGGGTTCGAACTGTACGCCACGCGTGCCGACGCGATGAGAAAGCACGATCGGATCGTCGATAAATACGTCGTGAATTTCATAGACTCGGTGCGCGGTTTGACGGTTGGCGCGCCGGTCGATTTCCGCGGCGTCGTGATCGGCGAAGTGACGGCCATCTATACACGCTTCGACCCGGCGCACAATCGCTTCAGCATTCCCGTCGAGATACAGATCTATCCGGAGCGCTTTACGTCACGCTACCAGGGCGACCGCACCGGTGGGCGCATCAGCGACGACCCGCGCGGGGTCGCGAACTATCTGATCGAACACGGCTTCCGGTTCCAGCTCAGAAGCGGCAATCCGCTGACCGGCCAGCTATACGTCGCGCTGGATCGTTTCCCGGATGCGCCCAAGGCGACGATAGACTGGAGCAAGACGCCGCCGGAATTGCCCGCGATACCGCGTACGCTTCAGTCGCTGCAGGACTCCGTCACGCGCCTGCTGGCCAAGCTCAACAATATTCCGTTCGAGGCGATCGGCACCGACACGCGCACGATGCTGCGCTCGACCAACACGATGATCTCGCAGCTCAATAACGAAGTCGTGCCGAAGGCGCGTGACACACTCGCGTCCGCGCAATCCACGCTCGATTCCGCGAATACCGCGCTGCAACCGGATTCGTCGCTACAGCAATCGACAGAAGAGGCGATGCACGAATTGACCCGCACCGCCGCGACGCTGCGTACGCTGGCCGACTATCTGTCGCGGCATCCGGAAGCGCTCGTGCGGGGCAAGTCGGAGGACACACCATGAGGTACGCGGCGGCATGTTTCCGATGCCTGTTAATTGCGCTCGTCGCCGGCGGGCTCGGCGGATGCAAGTCGCCCTCGGCCAGTTTCTACACGCTGAGCCCCGACCGGTCGCTCGCCAGCTCGGGCGCGACCCGCTCGATCGCAGTGGTGATCGGTCCGGTCACGATACCGGACATCGTGGATCGTCCGCAGATCGTGACCCGGCTCGGCGATAATGAGGTCGAAGTCAACGAATTCGCCCGTTGGGCGCAACCGTTGAGCGGCGACGTTGGCCGCGTGATTGCCGCAGACCTGGCCGTGCTGCTCAATTCACCGCAGGTTTCGGTGTACGACACGACGCGCGATCCGCTGGGCGTTTGGCATGTGCGCATCGACGTCATGCGCTTCGAGTCCGCGCCGGGGCGGGACGTCACCGTCGACGTGCTATGGGCCGTGCGCCCGCCTGCGAAAGGCCGCACCGTAACGGGCCGCTCCGTTGCGCGCGAGCCGGTGTCCGGTGCGGGCTTCGAACCGATGGTCGCCGCGCACGATCGCGCGCTGGCGTCTGTCAGCCGCGATATCGCGGCGGCGCTGCAAGCGAATCCGGTTCAGTGACGCGGCTTGCGTCGACACCGAGCTGCGGCGCCGCGTGCAAGGTAACAGTCGAGGAGCAACCATCATGGCAGACCTGATGCTTGGCAACGTGGAGGAAAGTGTCTCCGATGAAGAAATCGGCGAATTCCTGGTACGGTACGGATTCCCCCAGTTCAGTACGATCCGGCGTATTCCAGGCGCGGGCTCCCGGCCCGCCGCGCTGGTGACTTTCGACGACGTCACGCCGGACGGGCTGCGCAACCTGCAGCCGCGCGTTCACAACCTGTTCTGGAAGGGCCGCACGATCACGGCGCTGCTGCTTCCGGAGCGCGACGAATCTTAGAGCGCGAGGAGCCGGGCATGGGTCTGCTGTCGTGGTGGTCGGGCAGGCGCCGCGCGTCTGACACAGGCGATTCTCAACAGACGAAGCACATCGTCGAGCGGATCGTCAGGCTCTACCCGCAGTTGCGCCTCGCGCCCGATTACGAAGCGCGTATGGCGCCCGCTGTGCAGCGCACGCTCGGCTACCTGCGCGACCTCGTCGCGCAGGTGCCGGCGGCGCGCGAGGCCAGCGCGGCGGCATGGGCGACGGACCCGTACATTCATGCGTTCTTTGCCACGCCTGAGGACGTCGCTGCGGTTTTCAGCCATGCCGAGCCGTTACGCCAGTGCTTCAACGATCATCCCGCGGCGGCCGAGGTCTTCGCCGTACTCGGTATGGCCGTCAACGAACGGCAAACGCTCGGCGCCGCACAATATGGCGCCACGACGCGCACCGACGTTGCCCAGACGACCGTCAACTTCAGCGACCACCAGGTGCGCGTGTGTGCCGTGTCGGAGGCGACGCTGCGAGAGGAAATCATTTTGCGGGTCGTCGATCAGCTCGCGCTCGAAGGGCTCGGCGCGATCGAGTCGGACACGCTGCAGCGCGATTCGCTGGAGCACGAACGGGCGCTGCTGAAGACGCGCCTGAAGATCCTCGAACGGCAGGGGACAGGGGTACGCGCGCTGACGGGGGGCGAGGCATCGTGCAGTTTCGCGGAAGTGACGCGCCTGCAGACGCAAATCGACGAGAACGATCGGGCACTGGCGAATCTGGGCCTGAAAACCGAGGCGCTGGCGCGTGCGCTGGAGATGGTGTGCAACGTACTCTCGTCGCCGGAGACACAGGTGTACGTGCGGCAGAAAACGTTTCTGCTCGACCGTATGAACGTCGTCGTCGGAGACGGCGACACCCGCGCGGCGCACGAAGTAGTATTCCAGATGGCGCAGCTGCCGGCGAGTCCTCATGCGATGCGTGCCTTTTCGATGGTGCGCTTCAAACGCGGCGATCTTCTGCCCGCGCGAGACATGCTGAAGGAAGCTGGGCGCCTGCTGATTTGACGCAAGGCGTTCGCACCAGTGCCGCGCGCGGTCTCGCGTCAATCGCTTCTTTTGGGGGCGATGCCAGCCTGATTGTCCTGCGCCGCGGCCCGGTTCGGCTGATCGATCCACGCCAGCAGCAGATGGTAGGTAACGGCGAGAATGACCGGGCCGATGAACAGACCGACGGCGCCGATGGCGATCAGCCCGCCCAGCACGCCCGAGAGAATGAGCACCAGCGGCAGCGCCACGGCCCGGCGAATGAGGAGCGGCCGCAGGACGTTGTCGAGCCCCGAAACGCAGACGGTCCAGACTAATAGCACGATTGCCGTCAGCTGCGAATCATGCATGAACAGCCAGATTACGCAGCCCAGCATCGGCAGCAGCGGACCCAGTTGTACGAGGCACATCACGAGCATCAACGCGCTCAGCACGCCGGCGAATGGAATGCCGGCCAGCCAGATTCCCGCCGCGCCGAGCGAGGCCTGCACGAGCGCCGTGACCACCACGCCGAGTGCGATCGCGCGGATCGACTGGCCCGTGAGGTGCACGATGTTGGCGCCGTTTCCCGGCGCGACGCGCAGCGCCAATGCGCTCACGAGGCCGACCGTGGCCTCGCCTTTGCCGTAGAGCAGGCCGCACACGATGAGCATCAGTATCAGGTGCACGGCGAACGCGCCCACCAGACCCATCTGAACCAGCAGCCATTTCGCGACGACGGCGGCGTACGGCTCCACTTTGGCGAGGATGCCCCCCGGTCCCGCATCGGACAGGCGTTGCCACTCCTGCGTGAGGCGGTCGGTCAGCGGCATGCTGGAGAGCCAGCGCGGGGGCGAGGGCAGCGCATAGTTGGGCAGGCCTTCGACGAACTTCATGATCTCGGTCGAATGATCGGCAAGCGTGGAGACGGCCGCGTAGGTCGGGATGCAGATCACCACGATTTCCAGCAACAGCATCACGGCGACGGCGAGGCCGCGTCGGCCGCCTAGCCGCTGCTGGATCGCGAGCATGAGCGGCCAGGTCGTGACGACGATCGTGCCGCCCCAGATCAACGCGGGCAAGAACGGATGCACGATGTAGAGGCTGCCGCCGACCAGCACGACAAGCGCACTGACCGCCAGCACGATCCGCGCTAGATCGACGGTGGGTCGAACGGGCTGCTGCGGTGGCGGCGATTGCGGGGCGGGTTGGGCGACGTCATCCATCGTCTGTGCGGATCCAGAGCAACGGCGCAAGGAACTCATGTGCACGCGCCTCGCAGAAACGGCCGGGCCGGGCGCTCGCCGTGTGTGCGGCATGGCACGATCGAGCGCGACCGCCGACGGCAAGCCGGGCAAGCGGCACCCGATCGCCACGCGAGCGACACACGTTGCGGCGAGGACGATGATGGGCCGGCCTTCTCCCTGCGCCGCTTGCGCGGCTATTTGGCCTGAGGTTCGACGGAAATGGCCACGGCCTCGGTGTAGAGCACCTCCATCTGATCGCCTTTCTTGATCAACTTGAGCTGGGCGGGGTCCTGCACGACCATGTCGACCGAATTGCCTTGCGGACCCTTCAACGTGACGACGCCGCTCTGGTGATTGACGGCGGTGACATTGGCCAGAATCGTGACTTCCCGGCCGGCCGTGCCGCCCGGTTTGGCGCCTATCGGCGTGCGCTCCATGCTCTGAGTTTCACTTGCGCCCAAAGGCGCGCCGCCCTTCTTGAGCGTGATGGTCATAGCCTCCGAATACTCCGCGTTGACGACGTCGCCGACCTTCAACTGGCCGAAGTTGCGGGCTTCCTCACCGACCACGACCTCGACGACTTTCCCGTGGGCGTTCTTCAGCCACACGGTTCGCGTGGCCGGCTCGATACCCACCACGGTCGACGTCGTCTTCACCGTGCCTGTCACGGTGACCTGACCCGGCGCGCTCTTGACGCCCACTTTCGGCTCCGTCTGCGCGAAACCGGCAGTCGCGAAAGACACGAGCGCCGCCGCGACGATCAATTTGCTGCTTCTCATGCTGTTCTCCCTGAACGCCTGTGTGCGCGTTGTCTCGCGGCGAGGCTGGCCGCTGTGCTTCATTTGATCGTGTAGCCACGGCCTTCCATACACGCGGCATAGGCGCGATTGAAGGTGTCCATGGCACCCTGTGTCTGGGACTGCGACGATGCCGCAGCCGCGCGCCGGTTCTGGCGCGCCCGCGATCCGCCGACCATCGTTCCGGTCGCCGCGCCGATCGCCGCGCCCTTGCCCGCGTCGCCCGCGATCGCGCCGATCACGGCGCCTCCCGCGGCGCCACGCGCGGCGCCCTGAACGCGCTCACCACCGCCCACGGCGGGTCCGGAAGGCGGGGGCGGGGCATTGGCCATCGCGGCCGGGTCCACGCCGGTATTGCTTTTTGCCCACGAATAACATGCGCCGTCATCCTGCTGCTGCTTTTGCGGGCTTTGCCCCTTGGCGGGGTACGCAATGGGTTTGCCCTGCGCCATGCCGTCGAGCGTCATCGACCCTGCTAGAGCGGCGATCAGGCAGTACTTTGTCAATGTAGTCACGGTGACTCCTTGCGTGAGCTCACGCGAATGCAGATCGCCGGTTGCCGGTTCGCGCGAACATGAACGCAAACGTGACGTACTAACCGGCGCCGATCATTGCGGTCCTGTCAGAGCCGGGCGCGAGGCGGTGTGCCTGCAGCAATGGCAGGTTCGCTCTCATGATTGCGTCGCAGGCGTGCGGCGCGCAATCGGACCAAGGTCGTATTTGCAATGTGGCACGTGCGCGGTCCAGACTGTAGGGGTGCACTACCAGGTGTGCGTTCCGTTTCCATTGTTTCGGATAACTGTCTTTTGAAGATTGCTGTCCGGGTCGAATGGCGAAGCGTGAGGGGAAGCATCAATGGACCGCATTACGCGTGCTTTTGAACGGATCATCCCGTTTGCGAGGGCGGCTGGCCGCTGGCGCGCGGCGATGCTTCACGTTTCGACGCGCGCCCCGGTAGCGAACCATGCGCTGATTGCCGCGATGCTGGCGGTTTGCGCCACGTTTGGCGCGACATCCTCGCAGGCGCAAGCGCCGGCCGCGAGCGGCGGCGCACCCGCGGCCATTCCCGCCGCGACCCTCGACAAACTTGTGGGCCCCATTGCGTTGTATCCGGACGACCTCATCGCCATCATGCTCCCCGCGGCGACTTACCCGGTGGAGATCGTGCAGGCGGATCGCTTCCTCGAGCAGCGGAAGAGCGACAAGGCGCTCACGGTCAACGAAAGCTGGCACGACCCGGTCAAGGCGCTGCTGAATTACCCCGAAGTCGTCAAGAAAATGAGCGCCGATCTCGACTGGACGATCGGTCTCGGCGAAGCCGTCGTCGCCGATCAGGGCGCGGTGCTCGAGGCGGTTCAGCGTTTCCGGCGTCAAACGCAGTCGGCGGGTCAGCTCAAGTCCGACGACAAGCAGGTCGTGGTGGTCGAAAAAGAGATAATCAAGATCGTCCCGGCCGATCCGCAGGTGATCTACGTGCCGCAATACAACCCAACGACCGTCGTGGTCAGCGGCGCACCACCGTCCTATGGATACCTGCCCGCTCCCTATCCGGTCTACTACTATCCGTACCCGCCGGGGGCGGCGCTCGCGACGGGGCTGGTCTGGGGCGCAGCGATGGCCGCAGTCTGGCACGGCGGACACTATGCAACGCATTACGGAGGCGGCGGCAATAACAACATCAACGTCAACCGGGAACGGAATGTCGAACGAGGCAACATCAATACGGGCGACGTCAACCGCTCGCGATCCGGGACCGGGCAAACGTCCGCATGGCGACCCGACAAGAAGCCCGGCCAGGTGAGCGGCACGACAGGCCGCGCCACCAGCACGCCGCGAGTGGGCGACCCCCCGGCCCGCGGCAGCGCGGGCGGCGGCAATGCGGCGGCCGGCGGGCGAAACCAGGCCGCTCGGCGCCCCGCCACGCCAGCGACACGGGAAGCGGGCGCGCGGGAGTCGGCCACACGCGAAGCCGGTGCGCGGGACTCGGGCGCGCGGGCCTCGCAAACGCCCCGGGGCGGCGACGCGTTCAGCGGCTACGGTTCGGCGCGTGACGCCCAGGCGAATAGTTCGAGAGGCGCGGCGAGCCGTCAGTCGATCTCCCAATCGCCCGCACGAACCGCCCCCGCTGCGGCGCATTCCGGCGGCGGATTTTCGGGCGGTGGCGGTCGCGGCGGCGGTGGCGGCGGCGGTGGCGGATTTTCAGGCCGTGGTGGTGGCGGTCGCGGTGGTGGACGGCGCTAGGGGGATGACCATGACTGCCCGTAGCATGACTGGCAAGACCCCACGCGCCGACTGGCGGCGCCGCCTCGCCGCGCGCTGCGGGTTGTGCGCCGTGATCGTCGCGCTGTCGATTCCGCTGGGCGCGCTCGCGGCGGCGCAACGAACTTTTGCCACACCGGAGGCGGCGGTGGAGGCGCTGTCCGCAGCGCTAAAGGCTCGCGATGAGGCGACGCTGGTCGCGATTTTCGGGGAGGCGCACAAGGACCTCGTCGTGTCGCCGGATCAGGCGGAGAATGCCGCGAACTGGGCCGAGGCGAGCGCGGAGCTCGACGCCTTTCACGTGCTGCAGGACGCCGGACCGAACCGCCGGATTCTGCTGGTCGGCGACGAAGCCTGGCCGATGCCGATTCCCGTCGTGAAGGAGAACGGCGACTGGCGTTTCGCCACCGAACAGGGCGAAGAAGAAATCACGAACCGCCGTATCGGTGCGAACGAGCGCGAAGCGATCGTAGTGCTGCGCGCCTATCTCGACGCGCAGCGCGAATACGCATCGCGTGATCGAAACAACGATGGACTGCTCGAATACGCGCAGAAGCTGGCCAGTACGCCCGGCAAGCAGGATGGCCTCTACTGGCGCACGGATGAGGGCAGCGACGAAGAGGCCAGTCCATTCGGACCGCTGATCGCGGCCAGTTCGGCGTATCTGAAAGCGCACAAGGCAGGCGACGCTTATCGCGGCTATCACTTCCGCATCCTCACGAGGCAAGGCAAGAGCGCCCCGGGCGGGGCCTTTAGCTATGTCATCAACGGGCACATGATCGCCGGCTTCGCGATGGTTGCGTACCCGGCCCGGTATGGCACGAGCGGTGTGATGACTTTCGTGGTCAACAACAACGGCGTGATCTACCAGAAGAATCGCGGCGAGCATGCGGCGCCTGTCACGGTGTTCGACCCGGACGAGACGTGGCAGCGCGTCAAGGACCCATTCTGAGCCGGCCAGGTATGCGCGGCGGATGCGCTTCGCACGCGCCATGAATCTGCGTTGAGAGCGCGTTGAAGCGGACACCGCGGCTGCGCGCGCATGCATGCACGAAAGCACCTAGGACCAAGGTCCGATGTGGCTTGCGCCGCCCACCGGCTACGCTTGAGAAACCGAACGGCGGCCCGGGGCATTGTCATGCCCTCGATCACACGTCGAAAGTACGCCCGTCTTTCCATCGAGTCGGCTTCTGCATGCGAGGCGCTACGTTGACCAGGGAATCCAGCGTCACCGATCCGGTGGCGGCCGATCCGCCCGCACGCGGGTGGCGCCATGCGTATTCTCCTGCGCAGTGGCTGCGGAGCTACCAGCCCCGATGGCTCGCGCACGACGCGATAGCCGGCGTGACGCTCGCCGCCTATGGCATTCCGGTTTCGCTCGCCTACGCGTCGCTGGCCGGCTTGCCGCCGCAATACGGCATCTACGGATATCTGGTGGGTGGACTCTTCTACGCGCTGTTCGGCTCGTCGCGCCAGCTGGCGATCGGCCCGACTTCGGCGATCTCGATGCTGGTCGGCGTGACGGTCGCGGGGATGGCCGGCGGCGATCCGGCGCGCTGGGCTTCGATCGCGGCGCTCACGGCCGTGCTGATCGCCGGCATGTGTCTGGTGGCCTGGCTGCTGCGCCTCAGTTCGCTGGTGAATTTCATTAGCGAGACGATCCTGCTCGGCTTCAAGGCGGGGGCGGCGCTCACCATCGCAATGACGCAATTGCCCAAACTGTTCGGCGTGAAGGGCGGCGGCGAGTCGTTCTTCGAGCGGCTTGCCGTGCTGGGCGGCCAGCTTTCGCAGACCAACCTGGCCGTGCTCGCCTTTGGGCTCGTGTGCGTGGCGCTGCTGGTGCTCGGCGAGAAATTCCTGCCGGGGCGCCCGGTTGCGCTGGTCGTCGTCGCCGCTTCGATCGTCGTGTTGTCCATCACGCCGCTCGCGGGCGCTGGATTCAAGGTCGTGGGCGCGCTGCCGCAAGGCTTGCCCGAGTTCCGCCTGCCGGGGGTGCGGTTGCGCGATGTCGATGGCGTCATCCCGCTCGCCTTTGCGTGTCTGCTGCTGGCGTATGTCGAGAGCGTCTCGGCAGCGCGCGCGCTCGCGCAGCAAAACGGCTACGAGATCGACGCCCGCCAGGAACTGCTCGGTCTGGGCGCGGCGAATCTGGCCGCAGGACTGTTCCAGGCCTACCCGGTCGCAGGCGGACTTTCGCAATCGTCGGTGAACGACAAGGCCGGGGCGAAGACCCCGCTTGCTCTCGTATTCGCGTCGATTGCCATCGCATTCTGTCTGATGTTCCTGACCGGGCTGCTGGCCAATCTGCCCAACGTCGTGCTGGCCGCCATCGTGCTGGTGGCCGTGAAGGGGCTCGTCGATACCGGTGAATTGCGCCATGTCTGGCATGTCAACCGCTTCGAGTTCGCGATCTCCATGGTCGCGTTTGCGGCGGTGCTCATGTTGGGAATCCTGAACGGCGTGATCGTCGCTGTGCTGGTGTCGATGCTGCTGATCATCCGGCGCGCCGCGCACCCGCATGTGGCGGTGCTCGGGCGCATTCCCGGCACGCGCGTTTTCTCGGACCTTCAGCGGCACGCCGAGAACGAGGCGATTGCGCATGTGCTGACGGTGCGCGTCGAGGCGTCGCTGCTTTACTTCAATGTCGAGCACGTGCGCGAGACGGTCTGGCGGCTGATTCGCGCGGCGCCCGAGCCGGTCCGGCTGGTGATCTGCGACCTGTCCGCGTCGCCGGTTGTCGACCTCGCGGGGGCGCGGATGCTCAAGGCGTTACACGACGCGCTCCAGGCGTCCGGCAGGGTCATGAAAGTGGTGGCCGCCCACGCGGAGGTGCGCGACATCCTGCGCGCCGAAGGGCTCGAAGAGCGCTTTGGCCATATCGGCCGACGCAGTTCGGTGGCGGACCTCGTCGACGAGTTCGAGGCGAACCGGAACGTTGCCGATGATCCCGATGCGGCACCCACGGCTACGACGTAGCGTGCGGCCGCAGCAGCTATTAACGGAGATGACCTATGCCAGCCCGATTTCGTATGGCCGTACGCCGGTTGCCGCAGTGGATCGCGGGTGCCGCGCTGCTGGCCGGCGCGAGCTTCAGCCATGCCGCGAACCTGAACTTTTTGAAGAACACGCCCATTAGCTATATGAGGGACGCCGACCGCAAGGCGCTTAACGATGCGGCGCAAATTGCGCTCGAAACAAAGAAGGATGACGAATCGTTGGCGTGGAGCAATGCCGGCACCGGTAACTCCGTTTCGATCACCGGCACGATTACGCCGCACGGCACGACGAAGGAGGGCGATAAAACCTGCCGCACTGCAACGCTCGTCGCGATGGCCAAAGGCCAGACCCAAAGCTGGACGCCGACCGTCTGCAAACAGGGCAACGGACCCTGGAAGATCCTCAGGCAATGAGCGACGGTCTCGGCGAACTGCCCGCGGTGCGTGGGACCAAGGTCGTACTGTCGGTCGCGGGGAAAGCGTTGTGCGACTCGCGCAGCATCGCGCTGAACGAACTGGTCGCGTCGGACCTCGTCTATCCGGACAAGGTCGGCGAGACCTATGCGCTGGTGTTCAATCCGCGGCACCGCTGCTATTACTTGCCGCACATGACGCCCGACGAATTCCTGCTGCTGAAAATCTACGATTGCGCGGGCGATTCGCTTGCGCGGCTCAGCGCGCATTCGGCATTCGACGATCCGACGTCCGCTGCGGATGCGCCGCCGCGCCGCAGCATCGAATTGCGCTCACTGCTGTTCTTCTGAGTTCCTGAGTGCAAAGCAGGCCGGCGTCGTTATGCCGTTGCCTGCTAAGCATAGAAAAAACGCTCGCTTATCCGTGCGATCCGGCATTGCTACGATCGAGGTCTTGTCGAATTGACCACACCGGAATTTCGAGCCGTGACATTTTCACTCTTTCGTTTGCTCGCCCGCGCGGCGTTGACTTCGGC
Source organism: Paraburkholderia fynbosensis (assembly GCF_902859935.1). Taxonomy (GTDB): domain Bacteria; phylum Pseudomonadota; class Gammaproteobacteria; order Burkholderiales; family Burkholderiaceae; genus Paraburkholderia; species Paraburkholderia fynbosensis. Next base: position 36,870 of record NZ_CADIKI010000006.1, on the reverse strand, counting down.
GCTCGTCATGAGCGCCGCCCACGCACAAACCGCCGCTCATCTACCCGCGCCGGTGAAACTGCGGATCGGCTATCAGAAGTCGTCGACGCTCATCACGATCCTGAAAGCGCGCGGCTCGCTCGAGCAGGCGCTGGCGCCGCTCGGCGTGACCATCAGCTGGAACGAGTTCGCGAGCGGCTTGCCGCTCACCGAGGCGCTCAATGCGGACGCGGTCGACTTCAGTGCCGATGTCGCCGATACCGTGCCGGTGTTCGCCCAGGCCGCGCATGCACGGTTCGTGTATGTCGCGCAGGAAGCGCCGTCGCCGGGCGCTCAGGCGATCATCGTGAAGCGCGACGGGCCGCTGCATACGCTTGCCGATCTGAAGGACCGGCGCATCGCGGTGACCAAGGCGGCGGGCAGCCATTATCTGCTGCTGGCCGCGCTCGCCAAAGCGGGCCTGACGCCGGCCGACGTGCACATCAGCTATCTGACGCCCGCCGATGGACGGGCCGCGTTCGAACGCGGCAGCGTGGACGCGTGGATTACGTGGGACCCATACGTCGCGTCGGTCGATAAGGCGCCCGACGTGCGCATTCTCGCCAATGGCGAAGGTCTCGCGTCGTATCAGCGGTACTACCTCGCGTCGAGCAGTTTCGCCGCGGCGCACCCGGATGTGATCAGCACAGTTTTTGCGCAGTTGACCTCGGCGGGCGTGTGGGTTCGCGCCCATCCCGATGCCGCCGCCAAGCTGCTCGCGCCGGTCTGGGGGCTGGACGCGGCCACGATCGAACGTGCGAACGGACGGCGCAGTTACGCCGTGCGCGCCGTGGACGGGCAAAATTTCGGCGAGCAGCAAAAGATCGCCGACACGTTCTATCGCGCGGGTCTTCTTCCTGCGCCGGTCGATACGGCCACGGCACTGTGCTGGAACTTCACGACGAAGCAGGCCGAAGCGGCGGGCGCTTCGACTACCGCATCCGCGTCGCCGGGTGGATAGGGGTCAATCCCGACACCGCGCCGTTCGCTCCAACGTGAACGCAACGGGCAAGAGCCTGAGCATTGAAGCCGCACATGAACCGCCGACTCCGGCGGTCGCAGCACGCCCTGCGTGCCTGCCCGCGGACTCACGAGCCGCAGCCTTTCCAAACCGGTCGCGCCGCGCTCCCGTCCATCACACAACCCAACACGCATAGACACATTGAGCGGCTCGATGACGCTCAGTTGAAGCTTGCGTTCACCGCGCGCGAGCATGCCCCGCATCGCATGGCGGTTCAGGCACAATGCGCAGGATTGCAGCGCAAATCGGACTGTGCGAATCAGCAACGGAAACCCTCGGGTGCTCAAGCTTTCGCTATGATCCTGGCGAACTTCGTTTTCATCACCCGCCAGGTTGCCTGCTTCAATTTTTACCTGCCGCGATCCGCCGAGAATGCAATGAGCGATACCACGCAGCCCCCGTTTTCCATCCTCTTCGTCGATGACGAGGAATTGTCGCGCAATCACTTCGCCCGCGCGATCCGCGCGGACTACTGCGTGCACGTCGCGCAGAGCGCGGACGAGGCGATTGCCGTGCTGAGCGAGCACGGCGCCGAGATTGCCGTCCTTGTGACCGACTACCGCATGCCTGGCCGCGACGGCGACGACCTGCTGCGCCAGGTGGCGCAGGAATATCCGCAGATCGTGCGGATCCTGGTGACCGCGTACGCCGACAAGGACATGCTGTTGCAGACGGTCAATAACGGCGAGGTGTTCCGTATCCTCGAAAAACCGCTGCGCACGGAAAAGGTTCGTGAAGTCCTGCAACTGGCCATTGCGCGCTACGCCGAGCGGGAAACCCGCCACCAGCGGCTCATGGCGATGGACGAGACGCTGGCGTTCCTCGCGCACGAACTGAATACGCCGCTCGCGACGATCTCGCTGTTTGCGCGCTCCGTCGAAACCGACGTGGCCGGGCAATACGATCCGCAACGCCAGCAGGAGATCGGTCACGCGGCCAGATCGATGCTGAACAATGCACAGTATTGCCTCACGCTCATCTCGTCGTTCTGGGAGACGGTGCACAAAAGCGGCGGCCAGCAATCCGCGCAGGAGGGCGCCATTCGCGAGGTCAGGGCGAGCCGCCTGATCGCGACGCTGCTCGACACCTATCCGTTCGTCGGGTCGCAGCGCGACTGGATACAGGTCGACGTGCGCGGCGATTTCGTGGTGCGCGCGATGCCCAATTGCGTGGCGCTCGTGCTGTCTTCGCTGCTCTCCAATGGGCTGCGCGCGCTCGAAGGCGCGGCGGCTCCCTCACTGCGCCTCGAAGTGGTGGACAGCCCCGAGCCCGAGATCCGCATGTGCGATAACGGCCCCGGCATTGCGCCGGAGATCAAGGCGCGGCTGCTGCTGGACCCCGTCACGACGTACGCGGGCGCGGGCGGTCACGGCATGGGCATGATCTTCTGCAACCGCATCATGCAGTCTTTTGGCGGCTGCCTGCGGATCGAGTCCACGCTCGGCGAGGGGACCACGGTCACCATGGGCTTTACCCAACCGAAAGGACGGCTGCAAGACGGCGACTAGTGAGGCGGCGCGCGCAGTCGGCTTTCTACTCGCGCCACCCCGTTAATCGCTCAACGCATCCGGATGACCGTGGCGTGCTTTGGCCGACGCATAATACTTCTGCAGCGCGTCGGCCGAACGCCCGCCCAACGTGCCGATGTGCGCGAGCCAGTCGGGCTCCGACGGCCATTCGCCGTCAATCACACGCGGATAGATTTGCCGCGCGAATCGATGCAGCGCCTTGGCGCCGATATTGCCGCTGACGCCCAGCAGGACGTGCAATGCGCTGTGCGTCGCCTTGATGTCGAGCGCCGCGACGCTCGTGGTAAGCCGCGCAATCAGCGAGCGAATCTGCTCGATACCGTTGAGGAACGTTTCGTCGAGCAGATCGAGCGCGACCAGTTCTTCGAGGTGTTCCTCGTCAAGCAGATCGCCATCGGGGACGGGCGCAAGCTGGCCGGTAGACTCCGGTGTTGCCGGCAGATCCTGCTGCGCCGATGCATGCGGCGCGTCCGATGCGTGTTGCAGCGCGAACTGTCTCGTCAGGCACGCGTAAAGCGAGCCCGCCTGCACGGGTTTGATCATGACTTCGTTCATGCCGGCGGCGAGACACGCCTGCACGGACTCGATGCCGGATTGGCCCGTCAATGCAATGATCGGCACCTGCGCATACGCGTCGGTGCGCGCGCGAATCGACACGGCGGTTTCGACGCCGCTCATGCCCGGCATGTTGATGTCCATCAGGATCGCGTCGATCACACCGTCCTCCTGCAAACAGGCCAGCACGGCCTGACCATGTTCCGCCTCGACGACGGTCGCCCCGCAGCGTTCCAGATACGCTTTAGAGACCAGGCGGCTGTAGGTGTCGTCGTCGGCGATCAGGATCGATTTGCCGGCGAAGCTGTCGGATCGCTGGCTCAGGTGGTGGCGGTTGCCGTTCTCGAAGAGCGCCTGCAACCCGCTGATCAATTCCTGCACGCTGGCCGACTTGCCGATGATTTCATCCATGCCGGCCCGCCGCGCTTGCACGCGCACCGCGTTGCCGGGCTCGGCCGTATAGGCGGCAATCAGCACGCTGCGGTTCGGACACGCGTGGTCGGCGCGAATCCGCTCGGTGGCGGCATAGCCGTCCAGCACCGGCATGCTGATGTCCATCAGCACGAGATCATAGGGCGATGAACGCCGCAGCGTCGTCAACGCGATCTCGCCGTTTTCCGCCTCGCTCACATAGGCGCCCGCCTTCGTCAACGCGCGACGGGTTCTTGCCCGCTGGCCGGCGTCGTCATCGACGATGAGAATGCGCTTGCCCTGGAAGACCGGCGCCGCGCGCTCGAAAATTTTGCGCTCGTAGTCGTCGGCTTCGTCCTTCGAGACGACCGGAAAGCGCAGCGCAAACTCCGTGAAGCTGCCGAGTTCCGAGCGGCAGACGATCGTGCCGCCGAACGCGCGCATCGCGCGCTGGCAATACGCGAGTCCCAGCCCCGTGCCGCCTGAATTGCCCGCCGTGCGAAACGGCTCGAACAGATGCGGCAGGATCTCGGGCGCAATGCCCGCGCCCGTGTCGCGAACGATCACGGATGGTTTGTCGACGGTGAGCGTGAGCGTCGCGAGCGGATGTGTGGCGATGTGATAGAGCGCGTTCTTGATGAGGTTGAACAGCGTGAACAGGTAGACCGTCTCGTCGACCTTGAAGACGAAATCTTCCTTTACCACGAGGCTGACCTTGTCGCGCGCCTTGTCGTCGTCGAAGCCGTATTCTTCCAGCGCCTTGCGCGTGGTGGCCGCCGCATTCAGATGGACCAGGCGGTCCGAGCGGATGGGCTTTGCGCTGACTTCGTCGAGCGTCATGGCGATGATGCGCAGGCCGCGCTCGATCGACAACTGCCCCTGGGCGAGATGACCATACAGCGAAGCCGCATTCTCGTGCGACAAGGCTGGCGCGCGACTGGATTCCGAGGCGACGGGCAGCGCTTCTTCCACGCGATCCAGAACGTGCCGCAACTGGCTCAGAGGATTGCGCATTTCATGCGCGATGGAACCTGCGAGCGCCTGGAGCGCGCGGTTCTTTTCGACGAAGATGCGTCCTTTGCTGATCGCGTGACTGAAGGCCACGCTGCACAGAACGACCACCGGCATCACCGCGAGATTCGACTTGTCGTTGGCGGCAAGCACGATCGGCTCCGGCGAGGAGATGACCGCCGCCAGCGTGCCGGACAGCGCGCCAATGCCGATACACGCGATCAGCAAAAGCGGATTGTCGATACATAGCGCCAGAATGAAGACCATCATCACTTCGGTCATCATCCACATCGTGGAGAATGAATTCCTGACGGTAAGGAATGTGCAAACGAATGGCAATACGTAGATCAACGCGCAATGCCAGTAAATCAGCAGGTAATGATTAAACCGCTTTGGCCAGTACGTCTGGAAAAGCAATGGAATACAGATGACCGCCGCGCTCAACCGGAGCAGAAGATTGTCGTATGGCTGCGGCAGGATATAGGTCCACACGACGTAATAGATGGGGTGGCACACGAGGCCAAGTGCGCCCCCCCATCGAATTGCAAACCTGCTTCGTTCAAGCATATCCCGCATGCTTTCGCGCGATATCGCCATCAGGCCTCCGTTGATTTTACGGCCCCATCAGTTCAGGGTCGCTGCGTTGTTGTGTTTCGAGGCTGATCGGCGAGCCGTTCTTCCCGTGGAAAGGACCGACCGAAAACCCGTACTTCTTCAAGAGACCGTGAGTATAAGAGACCGACCACACGGGCGGGCTGCCGATGATGAAATCGGACGCAATGCCTTCCTGCCAGGCGGAGTAGCCTTCGGCGAAGCAGGTATAGCAGTCGCGCGCGGACGGCAGCCTGAACGGGAAGGTGGTGTCGAGTCCGGCGGGACCACGGGCGAAACACTCAATATATAGCGTCTGGCCGCGTGAGGCGAGTTCGGCCTCGACGCTCGCCGCCCGGGGATGGGAGTCGTCGATCCAGAACTGCGCGCGTCTGAGGTCGGACGCGGTGAGGTAGGGCACGCTGGTGCTGCTCGCGAGGATCGCGCCGTCAAACTGTGGCAGCGGTGTATCCGGGCTGAAAGTGTGCACCGACACGCGCGACTTGCCCAGCAGGTCCGACGCCAGCAGTTCTTTGGCCTGTTCGGTGAGCAGATTCAGCTTGTCCGGCAGGTCGATCAGGACCAGTTCTTTCGGGGCATCCTTGTAGAGCAGATACTTGGCCACGGTCGTGCCGAGCCGTCCGGCCGCACCGAAAAGGGCGACCCTGGTGTTGCCGAATTCGAGGTCGACTTCGTTGCAGCAATGGATCGCCCAGTCCTTCAGCATCGCCGCGGTGGCCGCGTGGCCCGTGGTGATGTGGGGCGGCTTCGTATGGCGCGGCAGGGCGCCATAGTTGCACGCGTACGGCGTGGACGCGCCCATCGCCACCATGTTCAGACCTGCTTGCCGCGCCAGTTCGAGAGCCGGAAAAAATTGCGTCTCCCGGAACCGCTTGATGCCGCGCGGGCTGCCAAGCCACATTTCGAGCGGCACCGGACAGGCGATATTCGCTCCGATGACCTGGGATCCGGAATAGATCGGCGACGCAATAAAAGGCTTGGTATTCCAAAGCTCCTCTTCAAATGATGCGTTCCGATGCTTGACATTGTGAAAAGAAAAGGAAAGCGTATCCCAGTCCGTAGCGTGAAACAAAAAGCCCACTCCGCCATGACCCGCGGGCAGGTTATCCCGGATTTGTTCCGGGTGGATGGTGTGTTTGAGTGCCAGCGTTGCGCAATTCAGATGCAAATTCAGACCGGCGTGCTGTTCGGAATTAGTCGACACTTCCTTGAGAACAGAAGTTTTCATTGGTTTTCCCTAATGTTGAAATTACGCTGCAAAATCAGCGGAATGTCGCCGGTCAGGATTGACGGGCAACCCTTCAACTCTAGAGAAAAGTGCTGTTGTGTGCGCGTCTGTTCGTTCACAGAGCATTGAGTGCGGCGTTCAGTGAGTGTGCGCGTCGGAGTTGTTGTCGGTGGACCGGCAAGCGGAGATGAATTGACCAGGAACGGGACGGCGGGGCATGTCGAGGCCCGTTTTTTGACATGCTCGTGGGCAATAGCGCCATGCCTTCGATGCAAATGGCATCACGCCCGAGCGGAATAAATGACCGAACGATAACGCGGAACCCGCCGCGCGAGCTTGTGTGGTGGAACTCGCGATTGCGCGGGGCTTGGGCGTAGCGCGGTTCACGGGCGTTCGTCTCACACTGTCACTGTTCACCCGGCCCGCCGCTCTGAAATTATCCGTCCCACATTCTGATTAACGCTGCCTCGCACTCGAGCTGGCGGTCTCCACATTGGCCTGCAAGCGGTCGGCGCATGCGGCTCCGACGTCAGCGCGCAAGCCGCGAGGGCACGCGCCGCGAACGCCGCCGTGACTGACTCGGTGAACCGCCGATCATGTTTCTTTTGATTGGCATCCCTATCAATATGAAAAGGCCGCTTCATTGAGCGGCCTTTCTTTCGCATAGCTATGCACGTGTGGCCGCAACCGGAGCCGGTCAACGGCGTGTCTCTACTGCCAGAACGCTCTCACACCCGCTCACTACCGCGTGATGCTATACCCGATTCGCGCAATCCACCGATGCTGGTTGTAGTCGAGAATATCCTCGCCATAACCCGTGAAGAACCCGACCCACAGATAGCCACCCCAGGCGCTATTGATCAGCTTCGCCAATGGGTAGGTGAACTGCGTATCGATACTCCCCTTCGTCGACTTCGTGCCTTTTCTCAACGTGGTGGCCAGTTGCCAGCCATCGGTACTGCCGTACTTGAGCAATAGATCCACGTAGCCGCGATAGTCCGCGATATCGTGGTTCTCTCCCGCAATATGCACGTAGTAATAGAACTTCGGCGACACGGTCAGATGGTTGGCATTCAGGTCGCCGAACTCCCACGTGGGGCGCACGAACAAAATATCGACGCCGCGCGATTCCGGACCGTCGCGGCCATTCGATTCGTGACCGTAGCCGGCCATCAGGCCCATCTTGCTGAATAGCGAACTCTTCCAACCCGTGTCGTCCAGAGAATAGAACAATTGAGGCATGTAGCTCGTGTCCCGGAAGGGCGCGGAGTACTCGCCGAGATCCCACAACGAAGTTTGCGTGTACCCAAAGTACAGGTTGTCGACGAAACGTTTCGAGCGCGGGTCGTCCGGTATGACCATGCGGAACTTGAAGCTCAACTGAAACTTCGCGAGGTTCTCTCCATTCGAGCCATCGGCGAAATACATCGGTTCGAATGCGGAGAAACGGCTCAGGAAACTGGTCACCTCCGGCGAGGGTGCATTGGCGCGGGCGGGCGCCGGCGCGGGTGAAACAGGGAAGGCGCTCGCGGGCTGTTCCGCGATAGTCGACACCTGCCCCGGCGTGCCCGGTGCGCCCGCCGACTGAGCCAATTCCGTCGTTTTGCCGGAGTTGGGCGGACGGGTGAGCATGACGAAAGAGGGCGAAGCATCGAAATCGGGAATATCGATCTTCATCGCGCCGCGAGCCCATTTGGGCCACGTGCCGCTATAGCGGACCGCTTTGAGATCGCCGGTTGCCAGCTTGATGTGATCGGGTGTGCCGCTATCGCGAGTGAGCGTCAACGGAGTCGGTATGACGTCGATGTTGCTAACGGCGACTTTCAATTGGGCGGGAACGTTGTATTCCGAGCCGTCCGGCTGATCACCGGAATAGAGAATCGTGACTTCGAGTGGGGCACTGGAGAGCGCCTCGCGCGGCGGACGCAGGACCGCAACGCCGGCAAAGCTGGCCGCCGGATAGCACAACACCAGCGCGCTTATTCCTAGAGATAATCCGGGCACATATGGGTGTTTGCGGCCGACGATGAACTTGCGGCGTTTCCTTACTCGAAACATCAATCCATTCCACACGTGGAACTCCCATTGATCTACGAATTCAGGTTGCAGTGAGACGATAGCGTTAAAGCGGGCCGTTGGGTAAAAAAAATGGGGGCATGTGTTATTGATGACAGAAGCGCCCGCACATGCTGGTGATAGGTTCTCCTGCATTTCAAATGCCAGTAGTCCAAAGTTCTTTGCGGCAACGTGTTTTTTTCGGCGTCCGTCAATCGATTGATCCGTGTCTTCTCCGGGCGTGGGGTACTCGCTGATTCTGCCAGCCGGATCAATGAATTGCGCAAGCGGAAAAAATTGCGCAGAACTTCTTCTGCCGAACCGCAAGGTTGCCCTATTGAATCTGATCGCCGTTGCATTTCTGCAACGAACGAGCGGTGGGATGTCCTTTGAGGATCGCCAGTGCGAGCGTCGGCTCCACAGGCGTTTCAGTCGCCGTCGTCACCGCTTCTTCGGGGGCGCCGCGTTTTGCAGAGGGTTGAAGCCGGAACCCGCCTGAGTATTGCGACCGGCGCGAGATGGCTTCGCTTTTTTGTTCGACGTAGCGCGTGTCCCTGCGAGTTGTTCAAGCAGTTCGGACTCCGGGGCATCGTCGTTCCCGATTTGCGGGGCCGCAGACCGTTTGCGCGGCTTGCCGGCAGCGCGTCTGTCGTCGCCGCTGACCGGCCGTGCCGTTTCCTTCGCCGCTCCGACGAGATGGTCGATCACAGCCGCGTAATCCTGATCGACATTGTCGAGTGCGTTGCCGGGCATCATGACCGAGACCACGACTTCCGGCAACGAGCGTTGGTCATTCGCACGCGAGTCGGAACGAGTCTCCCATCGGGTCGCGGCGAGCGAGGCAATCACACGTTGCAGCACCGCGGGCGACAATACCCCGCCATCGTACAGGCTCAATATCAGCCGCTCGGCGACGGCGAAGAGCGGGTCGGGGCGTGAGGGCATACACGCTTCTCCAGAGGGTGGCTGTCACAGTCCCGCTCGGCATTTCCGCTGCTTTGAACGGCGGGCCGAGACGGTACGGCAGCGCGATCAGTAGGCGAATTTGCGGTACTGCTCGGGCGCCGACGCGCCGTCCGCCTGATCGACCCGCGGCATGTAGCGCAGCAGCCGCTTCGCGCGCGGACTCAATCGTTCATCGACCGTGACGGGCACGTCGACGTGCACCTCGGGACGGAAGTACCAGCTCCTGCTGTAGCCGATCACCACCATCGGGCGAGGCTCGTCGGTTGTGTTCGGTGTGCCGCGATGCAGTGCGCGCACGTCGCGGATCATCACATCGCCAAGCTCCATCGGAATCGCGTGCAACGGCAGGCGGCCTTCCTGCCAGGCATTCATCGCGTCCTCCGAGCGCATACGATGCGTGCCGAGTGTGGTCTCGAATGGACCGTTTTCCGGCGTGACGTCGCAGAGGGGGAAGTTGACAGCCAATTGGAAGGAAGGCGTTTCCGGCATCCCATCGAAGAGGGCCGGTGTATCTCGATGGATATCCTGATACGTCGAGCCGTTCAGCGGCGTGTCGGTGGCAAGCTGGCACATCACGGGGTCGTCGCCCGCGACTCGCTCGACAATGCCGAGCACGTCCGGATCGCAGAAGATGCTTTCATCGGCGAACACGCCGCTAAACGGCAGCGTGATGTAATGCCGGTTCGCGCCGCGCACGGCGGTCGCGTTCGACGCAATGCGTTCTTCGAGCAACGGGGCGAACGCCGCGCGCCATGCGTGGAGCGTGGCCTTCGCAAAGTGGCGCCGCAGGATGACCATGCCGTCTCGCTCGAATGTTGCGGCGTATTCATCGAGTTGTCCGGGCGTGAAGCGTTCCATCGTCGTCTCCTTGATATCGTCGTCGGGCCCGCCAGGCCAGCGCTTATCTTAGCTTCTCCCGACGATGCGAGCGACAGGTGGATGACAGGTGTGAACGTTTCCCGGTTTGCGAGCCGGGCGAGGGGCGAGCGTGCGGGGGAGGTGTTGCTGGTGCCGGCCGAGTCGTAGCCATGCCAGGTTGACGCAGCCGCATACCCCAGATGCGTCGCGGCTCTTCCTGCGAGCGCCAGCAGTTTGCCGTCGCCGGCGGCCTCTTTGGGGATCACATATCGATCGGCGGTATCGGTCACGGGTCGCTGAACGGTGTCGGCGACTCGCGCCGGGCGATGAGAAAATCGCTGATCGGCGATGCGTCCAAGGCCGGGGAATGGACTTCGGCGAGGACTTTGTGGAGCGCGTGGGACGTCCGCAGTCCGAACGCTTCGGCATGCTTGCCGACCATCGAGGCACGGGGCAACGGCACAAAAGAATGCCATCGCACTGCCAGGCTTATCCACAGAAAATGTTCATATCCTTGTGGACAAGTCCCGGCCAATTGCCCTAACTCATTGAGCGCAAGGCGAATTGTCAGGTGGTCCAACGAACGTTCGGACTGTGCGCGCCCGCACCAAACGGCTGCCCCGAGCGGCTCAATCCACCGGCGACGCCAGCAACGACACCGGCACGCCATGACAATCCACCTTGGCGAGAATCGCGGCGCCGAATCCGGCGCCCGGTTTTTCGCGCGCATCGAAAGCAGCCGCCTGCCTGTCGACCCGCAGAATGTTGATGGGCCACGTCCGCCGCGAAAGCCGCTCGTGCGCGAGCGCGCCGACCCACAGCGGCGTGGCGGTGTTGCCGTTCGCCACTGCATAACCGCTTGGCCAGAAGCGCAGCACGTCGCGTTCGGCGCGCGTATCGCCGGGGCGCATGAAGACCAGCGACGAAGGCACCCCGTTGTTGAGCTTGGGCAAGACCGGCAGCGAGACCGCGGCGACATCGGGCGATGCGAGCGAGAGCAGGCTGTGCGCGGACACGTCGGTGCCCTCGACCCATCCATGGGCGCGCAGTTGTCCGCGGATTGCATCGAGGTCCGACACCCACTGCAGCGTGAGCGGCTCCTCGCGGTCGCCGCCCATATCCGAGCGATAACACGGCAGGCGCTTCCACAAGGAGAGCGTCCACTCGGACTGCGTGACCAGCACGGGCGCCGCGCGCTGCGCACTGGCAGGCGGCGCCGGTGGATTGACGCGGAACTGCACCCCCACGCTCAACAGTATGACCGCCAGCACCACCGCGGGCATGAATGTGCGCCGCGGCGGCGCTTGCGGATGCCGCCACATCGCCGTCAGCGCGACGAGCGCCACCCACGCGTACGCGAGCGCGGCGCCGCCGATCGCATCGGAGAGCCAGTAGCGCCCGAAGTACACGCCCGCGAGCGCGACCACGATCACCACGATCGTACTGACGGCCGCCACCAGAACGCCCACCAGCATGCCGACCCGCCGCGCCAGCAGGAACGAAAGAAAGCCATACACGATGACCGTCGCGGCAACGTGGTTGCTCGGAAACACGTAGTGAGCGCTCATCAGTTCGTTGGGCGGCGCGCGGTGCATCGCAAACTGCAGCCCAAAGATCAACAATTGGGAAAACACCACCGCCGCGAGCCAGTAGCCGATGGTGCGCCAGCGCCGCTCCCACAGCATCCACACCACGACCATCGCGATCAGCGCCGTCAGGGTGGCGCCGCTGCCGAGCGTCTCGAGACCGGCGAGAACGCTGTCGCTCCACGGCGTGCGCACCGACTGCAGGAAGTGATAGACGGACAGATCGACGGCCGTCAGCGGATCGCCGTTGACGACATCGCCAAGCACGCCGATAAAAAGCGCCCCGGCCACCAGCACGATCAGCGAAGTCACGAGGATGTAGGTCGCGTCCGGCGTCTCGGGATCGAGCATCTTGCGCGCGACGCGGCCGAGCGGCCCGGGATGCCGGCACGCCCAATCGCCGAGATGGCGGCCCGCCGCGCTCGACCATGCGTTCGCGTGCGAGAGCAGGAAGCCGGCGCCGCGAAAGCTGAGCCAGACAATGCATACAAGCAGCGCGAGAATCACGACGAGCCGGAACGACACCGCGCCGGCCAGCAGCACCGACGCGCCGAACACCACGCCCGGCAGGATATGGGCGGGCGCCCACAACAGTGCGGACAGCACGTTCATCGCGTAGAAGCGCAGCGGCGGCATGCCGAGCATGCCCGCGACGACCGGCACGATGGCCCGCAACGGGCCGATGAAACGTGCAAGCACGACGCTCTTCACGCCATGCTTGTGAAAGAAGCGGTGGCCCGCGTCGAGCAACTCGGGGTGTTTGCGGAACGGCCACAGCTGGACGATCCGCTCCTTGTAGCGGCCGCCGATCCAGAAGCTCATGCCGTCGCCGGCGATTGCGCCGACGATTGCCCACACGAATACCCAGCCGAGGCTCAGCGAACCGGTGCCGGTCAGCGCGCCGGCGAGGAACATCGCCGTGCTGCCGGGGACGAACGTGCCGACGACGGCAAGTGCTTCGAGAAAGGCTGCGAGGAAGACGACCGTGAGCATCCACGCCGAGTGGCCGGCTAACTGGTGCAGAAGGTGGATGTAGGCGTGCTCCATCGTGCGCGATCGGCCGTGCTGGCGTAACGATCGATCATAACGCTCGGCAGGGTGGTGTTATGGCTTTTTGGCGGGTGGGTGGGTGAAAGGCGGATGAGATGCATGAAGCGTTCGGCGAGGGGGCGACGGCGAGGGTCTCGTGGTCGCGGGACTGGCTGCTTGCGCGCGCCAGGTCGCGGTAACTTTGCCCCTTCATGCGACGTGCCGGACGATCTTGCCGATGCCTGGTTTGCGGCGCGCCTGGTGGGCGTGAGCGTCCGTACAGCGAGACGCTTCATCCATCCATTCGCGCACGCGTCATTCCGCGCTCAGATCTCTTCCGCGAATTCGTCGACGAAACGGTTTAGCCGCGCGTGCCGAACGGCGGCCATACGTGCGCCGGTCGCTGTCTGGAAACCGGACGGATCGCCGCGGCGTTCTTCCAGACCCGCTGCAGATGCGAGGTGTCGTGCGAGCCGTCGCCGTTGTCCTTGTCGAAGGCGTGCGGCAGCAGGGTGCGGGCGAGATCCTGGAAGGGGGCGAAGGCGGGTGTCGTCATCGGCGTGGCGGGTGAAAAAAGCTGTCGATTATTGCGCATCGCGTGTCGGCCCGTGATTGTGCGCACTTGAACGAAGCAGGGCGCGCGTCGTCATACGTATTGAGCACGCCGCTTTGCGCGGCATTGCGCTCGCGGCAATTCAACGATGTGACGGAGTGGGCCATGAAGATCGTAACGGGCAGTATGGCGGTGACATTGGTAGCGCTATTGGTCGGTATCGCGGGCGCCGCCGATGCTCAGCAGTCGGGCAACACCAGCGCCGGTATGAGCGGCACGCAGTCGAGCGGCGCCAACACCACCGGCGCCGCTGCTGCGGGCATGGGGACGGGCACAGGCACGGGTCTCAGCCCGACACCGGGCGTTGGCATGTCCGCGGGCGTAACCAGCCGCAGCAGTTCGGGTCCGGCGCTCAACAACATGCGGGCAAACGGCACGAGCCTCGACATGAACCCCGATCCGCGCGCGCCGAACGTGACCGGCAAGGCGGCGCCGCGTCGCTAGACCGGTTTCGTCACGCTCGCGTATGTCGCGCCGGTCGTCGTGAACATCGCGTATAAAATGCCCATCCCGGCACGGTTTTCCGACGAAGGAGCGAGGCATGGCATACGGCGAGCACAAATACAAGGTAACGGTGCAATGGACAGGCAACCGCGGCAGCGGCACCTCCGGCTACCGCGATTACGGCCGCGATCATCTGATTACAGCAGGCGGCAAGCCGGCCATCCCGGGGTCGTCGGATGCGGCTTTTCTCGGCGACGCCAACCGATGGAATCCGGAGGACCTGCTGGTCGCTTCGGCTTGCGCGTGTCACAAGCTCTGGTATCTGCATCTTTGCGCGGATGCCGGCATCGTGGTGCTCGAGTATCGCGACGACGCCGAAGGCACCATGCTCGACAGCGCGCAGCAAGGCCGCTTTGCAGAGATCGTTCTGCGTCCGCACGTTGTGATTCAGGCAGGAGACGATGTCGAACAGGCCACGCACTTGCATCATGTGGCGCACGAAAAGTGCTATATCGCGAATTCGGTCAACTTCCCGATTCTTTGTGAGCCCGTTGTCGAAACGCACGCACGTTGACGCGGGTATTTGCAATTCACCCGAGCTGTTCCGTGGGGCCCCGATAGCGCGGCCCATGCGCAGCCGGACATCGGAATGCTTCGTTAAACGAAGCATTCTTTCGCCGACCCTGGCGCAAAGCGCCGTGCCCACGGCGCAACGGGCGGCCGGTTTTGCCGTTCAGCGATTGCCGTCGAGCAGGTCGCCGAGCAATTCGTCGAATGCCGCCTGGGCGTCTTCGAGTTCCTGCAACGCGGCGTCGAACGTTTGCAGCGCGAACTGTGAGGGCTTGCCGCTGCCAGCGGGCGGGAATTGCGATTGCAGCGACGCAAAGGCCGACTGCACCCGTTGGGTCGCGGTCAATACACGCTCCATCGCGGCTGATTCTTCGGCTCGCGCCTTTTCGTGGTCCATGAAAACTCCGAGTTCGTCTGGTCGGCTCACGCCGTTTCAAAGGGGTGACTATGCCACGTTCGCGCTCAGGACAGCGGCAAACCGCCGTTGGCCTTCACTTCCCGCAACGACAACGCCGACTCCACCGACGTCACGCCAGGCAGGCTGCGCATCTCGTCGCGCATGAAGCTGCCGTAATCGTCGAGGTCGCGCGCCACCACTTGCAGGATGTAATCGGCGCTGCCCGACACGTTATGGCACGTGAGAATGCGCGGGATTGCCTGCACCTCGCGCTCAAAGCGGGTCGCCACCGCCCGGTCGTGCACCGCGAAGCGCACATACACGAACGCGACGACGCCGAAGCCGAGCGCGGAGCGCGAGAGCATCGCACGGTACTGGTCGATATAGCCGTCGCTTTCGAGACGCTTGAGACGGCGCGCGCAGGGCGTCTCGCTCAAGCCGACCGTTTCGGCGAGCCGCGCATTCGACATGCGGCCGTCATTCTGCAGCGCGGCGAGGATCGCGCGGTCTGTCTTGTCGAGGTCGGCTGTCATGGCTTGGGCGGGGCTGCGCTGAAATAGTGGAAAATCTGCTTCGAAGTAAGAATCTTAGCGTATTCCTCCAAATACGCGAGTGAGAGCTTAGACATTCGCCAGCAAACCCTCCGCCGACGATAGCAAGATAGAGCCCTTGAGAACAGGAGGCTCAGATGATTTCCGCACACCTGCTGGCGGTTTATATCGCGGCGTTGGTCGTCGTCTACGCGGTGCCGGGGCCGGACATGGCGCTGGTCCTGCAAACCAGCATCGGACGCGGCGTGCGCAGCGGTCTCGCAGCCGCCGGCGGGCTGGGTCTGGCGCGCGCCACGCATGTGACGCTCTCGGCGTGCGGCGTGGCGGCGCTATTGCGCAGCGCGCCGTGGCTGTATGACGTCGTGCGCTATGGCGGCGCGGTGTATCTCGCCTGGGTGGGGATTCAGATTTTCCGCTCGCCGGTGTTCGCGCTGCCCGAGGGCGGCAATGATGGCAGCGCTGCGCAGACCGCGAACGCCGGGGCGCGTCCGCTGCGGGCAGCGTTCGTCAAAGGCTTGTTGACGAATCTGCTGAACCCGAAGGCGTTGCTGTTCTGCTCGGTGTTGTTGCCGCAATTCGTGCGTCCGGAAGCGGGGCCGGTCGCTTGGCAGATGATCGAACTCGGTGCGGTGCTGCTTGCAATCGGCGCGTGTTTCGATGGGCTTTACGCAATCGGCGCCGCTCGGATTGCCAACTGGATGCGCGCCCATCCGCTTGCGCAGACCTTGCAGCGCTGGGCATTTTCATCCGCATTGATCGGCTTCGCGCTGCGGCTTTCAATCGACTGACGGGGCCGCTCGGCGATGCCTCGCGCGGCTCGTTGTGATGGTCCCGCGAGCCGCTCACTTCTTCAGCTTGTGCTCGCGGCGCGGACGGTCCTCGATGATCTTCCGGCGATGCTTGTCCTTCATCTTCTTCCAGCTTTTGCATTCGTCGCGGGTGCGCATGCAGCCGATACAGAAGCCGGTTTCGCTGTCGAACTTGCAGATGTCGATACAGGGCGACGCGACGCTCATGACTGATAGCCAGCAGGAAACAGGGAACGAGGACTGTCGCACGCGGCATGCCCGCTTCGCCAGGTGATTGTGTTAATAAAGCCGATAGGGCCGCGCATCCGTACGCGGCGACACGACCATTTGCTTGCACCCATCGATGAAAACTTTCCTGCTGTATGTTGTGACTGCCGTTGCCGAAATTGTCGGGTGCTATTTGCCGTGGCGCTGGCTCAAAGAGGGCGGCTCGACGTGGCTGCTATTGCCCGGCGCGCTCAGCCTCGCCTTGTTCGCGTGGCTGCTGACGCTGCACGGCACCGCCGCGGGCCGGGTGTATGCGGCTTACGGCGGTGTGTACGTGGCGGTGGCGATTGCGTGGCTGTGGTGCGTCGACAAGGTGCGGCCCACGCTGTGGGACGCGGCCGGCGCGGCGTTGACGCTGGCCGGCATGGCAGTCATCGCGTTTCAGCCGCGCATCTAGTCGCGGCACGACGCATCGCGGGTGGCGCGTCTAACGCATGCCGCGCCCGACGCCAGTGTGTTCGCTTTACTTGATGCCGCCCAGGTAGTCCAGCTTGCCGAGTTCGACGCCGTTGTGACGCAGAATGTCGTACGCGGTCGTGACGTGAAAATAGAAGTTCGGCAGCACGAACCCGAGCAGATACGACAGCCCCGTGAACTCGACCGGACCCGTGCGCATCTTCAGCGTGATGGGACGCTCTTCCGAGCCGTCGATCTGCGCCGCGGTGAATTCCTTCAGATAATCGATCGTCTTCTGAAGGCGGGCCTGGAGCTCGTCGAAGGTCTGTTCGACGTCTTCGTATTTCGGCGCTTCGACGCCGGCCAGACGCGCGGCGCAACCCTTGGCGGTGTCGCTCGCGATATAGACCTGGCGGACTAGCGGGAGCATGTCCGGTGCGAGCCGGGCGTTCGTGAACACCGAAGGCTCGATCTGCTTCTCGGCAGCATGCACTTCCGCTTTGCCAAGGATGGCTTGCAGGTTCGTCAGGCCGCGAATCAGCACGGGCAGGGATGCTTGATACATCGAAATTGACATGGGGTTCCTCTGATTCTTCGATCAGGCGCGCGGGCGGCGCGCGAGGCAATGTAACGGCTGGATTGCCGCTGCAGCATCATAGCGCGAGCGGTGCGGGATGCGCATTGACGCAACGCGCATTGGCCATCCGGACAACTGCCGCTCGCGCCGGAACTGTGGTCGAATGCTAGGGTCGGACGGTTTGAGGAAACCGTTGAATCAGCAAGCGGCCGCCGTGCGCCATGCCATCAGGTTGGGCAGGCGCGCGCCGTGCTCGGGTCCACTTTGCGGCCCGCGCCGTCACGCTTACAGGAGAGTCGACACTATGGTCAACAAGCACCCGTTGCCGGGAAGCGAGCGAACCGAAGAACTCGGTTCGAAGGTAGTTGGGCAATGCGATCCGGCGGAGCGGATCGAGGTTTTCGTGATGCTGCGCCGTCAGCAGCAGGCGCAGTTCGATGCGCTGATGAGCCGGATCGAAGCCGGCGACCCCGGCGTCCAGCCGCTGTCGCGTGAGACGCTCGCCAAAGATTACGGCGCCGCGCCGGACGACATCGCGAAGGTCAAGGACTTCGCCACCGCGCACGGCTTGACGGTCGTGCGCGAGGATGCGGCGGCGCGCTCGGTTCTGTTGAGCGGCACGATCGCGCAATTCCAGAGCGCATTCGAGGTCAAGCTGGAACATTACGAACATCACACGGCCGGCCAGTTCCGCGGGCGCACCGGCGCGATCAGCGTGCCGGACGATCTGCACGACGTGGTCGAAGCGGTGCTCGGGCTCGACAACCGGCCACAGGCGCGGCCGCACTTTCGCATCCGGCCGCCGTTCGTGCCGGCCAAAGCGCACCAGGCGTCCTTCACGCCGCCGCAACTCGCGTCGCTTTATCAGTTTCCGCAAGGCGATGGCGCAGGGCAGTGCGTCGGCATCATCGAACTCGGCGGCGGCTATAACACCAGCGATCTCAACACTTATTTTGCAAGCCTCGGCGTGGCGTCGCCCACGGTGAAAACGGTCGGTGTCGATCAAGGCGGCAATCATCCGAGCGGCGACCCGAGCGGGCCGGACGGCGAGGTCACGCTCGACATCGAAATCGTCGGTGCGATCGTGCCTGGCGCGACCATCGCCGTGTATTTCACGCAGAACAGCGACGCAGGTTTCATCGACGCCGTGAGCCGCGCGGTGCACGACACGGCCAACAAGCCGTCGGTGATCTCGGTCAGTTGGGGCGGCCCGGAGTCGATCTGGACCAGCCAGTCGCTGAAGGCGTTCAACAGCGTGTTGCAGAATGCGGCGGCGCTCGGCGTGACGGTCTGCGCGGCCTCTGGCGACAGCGGTTCGAGCGACGGCGCGAGCGGCGGCGAGCAGGTCGATTTCCCGGCGTCGAGCCCCTACGTGCTGGCTTGCGGCGGCACGAGCCTGACCGCGGCGGGCACGTCGATCTCGCACGAGGTGGTGTGGAACGATGGCGCGGAAGGCGGCGCGGGCGGCGGTGGTGTGAGCCGGGCGTTCCCGGTACCGGCGTGGCAAAAGGGTTTGTCGGCGAAGTCGACGGGCGGCGGGAGCAAGCCGCTCAGCGGGCGCGGCGTGCCCGACGTGGCGGGCGACGCGTCGCCGATCACGGGCTACAGCGTGTTGATTGACGGCACTCAGACGGTGGTCGGCGGCACCAGCGCGGTCGCGCCGCTGTGGGCAGCGCTGATTGCGCGGATCAACGCGGCAAAAGGTCAGCCGGCCGGCTTCGTCAATCCGAAGCTGTACAAGGCGCCGGATGCGTGCAACGACATCACACAAGGCAACAACGGCAGCTTCGCGGCTGCCGCCGGTTGGGATGCATGCACTGGGCTCGGCAGTCCCAATGGTCAGAAGGTCGCGGACGCACTATAGTCTGCAAGTTGCTGGGGCCAAATGGATGGCCCCAGGCGCGTCCCTCGGAACTCCTTCGGCACGCCCCCGAAGGAGGCTTCCTTCGGGGACAACTGATGAGGCATCCTCATTGAGCGCGCCCGGAGGAAGCTTCGTCGTCGGAGGCCGTAGAAAGGAAGTCCCTGTAGAGACGTCCCGAAGAAAGCGCCCCTCAAAGGGCGACGTACAACCAGGCGTGAACGAACCCATGGAGCGATCATGACGAACACAGAGTCAGCTTCCGTTAGTCCGCAGTCGCCGCACAATTCTTCTGCTTCGACCACATCGGCGTCCACCGCCGCGCGCAAAGCCGGCGATCAGCCGTTCTTCGACCCGGTCGCCTATGGCAACGGGCCGGACGATTCCGTCACCGAAGTCGCCGAAACCGCGGCGGTGACACGTCATTCGGTCACGCTCGGCGGACGCAAGATCAACTACACGGCGACGGCGGGCCATCTGGTGATCGTCGACACGAGCAGTTCGCAGCCGGAAGCACGGATGTTCTACGTGGCGTTCACGCAGGACAACCAGAAGGAAGAAGCCCGTCCGCTGACGTTCTTCTATAACGGCGGGCCGGGTTCGTCGTCCGTGTTCGTGCTGCTGGGCTCGTTCGCGCCGCGCCGCATCAAGACGTCGATGCCGAATTTCACGCCGCCTGCGCCGTACTCGATAGAAGACAATCCGGACAGCCTGCTGGACCGCAGCGACCTCGTGTTCATCAATCCGGTCGGCACCGGCTATTCGGCGGCGATCGCGCCGAAGAAGAACCGCGACTTCTGGGGCGTCGACCAGGATGCGGACTCGATCAAGCAGTTCATCAAGCGTTTTCTGACGAAGAACAACCGCTGGAATTCGCCGAAGTACCTGTTCGGCGAATCCTATGGCACGGCACGCAGTTGCGTGCTGGCGTACCGCTTGCACGAAGACGGCGTGGATCTGAACGGCATCACGCTGCAATCGTCGATTCTCGATTACACGCAGTCCGGCAATCCGGTCGGCACACTGCCCACGGCGGCCGCGGACGCGTGGTATCACAAGAAACTCGGACTCGCGCCGCGGCCGACCGATCTCGGCGTGTTCGCCGAGGAGGTCGCGCAATTCGCGCGCACCGATTACCTGGCGGCATTGCGCAAGTTTCCGACCACTGACACGGCGACGGTCGAGAAACTGAGCGAGTACACCGGCATCGACAAAACGACGCTGCTCGCGTGGAGCCTGGATATCGCCGCATATGACAGCCGTGGCAATTCGCTCTTCCTGACCACGCTGCTGAAGTCGCAAGGCCTTGCACTCGGCGAGTACGACGGCCGCGTGACGGCGATCGACACGGGCATTGCAGGCAAGATCGATCCGAACTCCGGCGGCAACGATCCGACCATGACGGCGGTCACCGGCGTCTATACGACGATGTGGAACGTGTATCTGAACGAGCAGTTGAAGTACACGTCGAATTCGTCGTTCACCGACCTGAACGATCAGGCTTTCAAGTACTGGGATTTCGGCCACATCGATCCCACCGGCGCGCAGAAGGGGCTCGACTCGAAGGGCAACATCGTTCTGTACACCGCCGGCGATCTTGCCGCGGTGATGGCGCTCAATCCCGATCTGAAGGTGCTGTCGGCGAACGGTTTCTTCGATTACGTGACGCCGTTTTATCAGACCGTGCTCGATCTGCAGCAGATGCCGCTGCTCAGCCAGCAGGTGCGGCAGAATCTGTCCGCGCGGTTTTATCCGTCGGGGCACATGATTTATCTCGACGGCGGTTCGCGCACCGCACTGAAGGCGGACCTCGCGCAGATGTATGACTCGACCGTGTCCAATGAGCAGGCGCTTGGACGGATTCGCGCCTTGCAGGCGCGAGTGGTGAAGTCATAGCGAGGCAAAGTGTTGCGCGTGTGAGAGAAGTGGTGCGGGCGTTGCGCAGGGTGGCTGCGACCTTGCCGGACGACGCCCCCACGTAATCACAGGAATACGCTCGCACCGACCTCCAGGAGCCGCCCGCCAAGCCTCGCGCGCCTTGGCCGCCGTGGGGCGCTTTTGTACATAGGTATATTGAATGTGTTTTAATTGGTCTGCGAATTGAACTATTGCGCGCCGCAGCCGGCGCGCCGACGAATGAACGCAGGCCTTGCACACACGCGTTTTACCCGCCTTTCCGCCGACCCAACCCGCAATGCGAATGGGGCGCCGCCGCTGGCACTCGTGGTCCAGCGCGGCTCGACGCAGCCGGTTCGCAAAACACGGCGCGCGGCGCTTGTGCTGGGCCTCGCCGCGATGCTCGCACTGCGTTTCACGGATGCATACGCGCTGGACAGCGAGATGCTCGATGAACGCGTGACGCAGCAATCGATCGGCGAAACGATCTGCCGCCCCGGGTATGCGGACGCCGTCGCGCCGCCTTTCGACGAATGGATGGCGCGCAAGGAGCAAATGCTGGCCGAGCGTGGCATCGATACGGACGACGGCGTCGCCTTCGCGCTCGATAGGCGTGTGCCGCTCGTACTCGGTGGTTCGCCGGACGCGCCCGCCAACCTCGATCTTCTGCCGTGGGCGGGCCGCGGGGGCGAACGTCGCAAGGCGCGTGCGGCGGTCATGCTCAAGCGTTGCGTCTGTGAAGGCAAGCTGAGCCTCGCCCAGGCGCAAGCCGCGATCGTCGGTAACTGGTCGATGGTTTATTCTGGCTTCGGCCAGACCTCCTGCGACGTGAGCCGCCTCGACGTCGTCGCCGGTGGCGACGACGGGCAGGGCGCCGAACACGACGGTGCGCGCTGAGGCCGAACCTCGGCCTCGGCGGCCGAATTGCGTTCACGTTCATCTGCGCTTGTTCAGGCGCGCTGCTTGCCGCTCCCGCAGCCTGCTGTCCTCATTTTTTCGGAGAATCACCATGACCCATTCACGTCTTGCCGCAGCGGCGCTCGCTTTCGGTTGCCTCGCTGGCAGCTCGGCAGCGCTCGCGGCCGACCCGATCCGCTGTGGCAATGCCGACGCGTTGCAGATTCGCGGCGATGTACCCGCGGCAATCAGCTTCGATGTGTACCGCCAACTGCGGCCGCTCAGCGCGCAGCGCATCGCGTTGTTCCAGGCTGCCGGAGAAGTGAAGCACCTGCCCGATGGCCTGCCGGTTTGCCAGATTGCCGACGACGGTGTCGACGACCCGTCCGCGGTGCTGGTTCAACTGCCGCAGGGCAAGAACGCGTGGTGGGTGAGTGCGGCCAACGTGGAGGCGGCGAACTGATCCTGCGATCAGGCCGGCCCTCGCGCAGGCTCCTGGGGGCGCCGCGGCCCGTTTTTTGCAACCGCCGTTTTGCTGCCGACGCGTCGCCCTGACCCCGCACTGCGCCAAATGAACAGATGTTTTGCTATTTCTGAGCCTGCTTATTCAGGTACAGTGCATTGACGCAGAGTTTCAGTCCGTTTTATGTACCGTGTCGCATCGCCGTGTTTTCGACTATCGACTGTGGCTATCCAGTTTGCAGGACGAATTTCGCAGAGGAGATTTAAATGATTGCCTTCTATCTGTCGTTGGTCGCCTTGGGCGCCGCTGGTGTTGCAGTGATCCGCGAAATCGCCGCCGCGCAGACGAAACAGCGCGCCGCACTTCGCCCCGTGCGCATACGGGACGCGGATCGACATACGGGTCGTCACGCGCGTCGAGGGTAGGCCGTATGAATCTGATCGTGCGCAACATTGCCCAATCGTGCAGCGAGCAGGAAGTGCTTGAGTTCCTCAAGCGCGAACTCGGGCACTATGCGAAAAGCGTCGAGGTGACCGACGCCGGCACACCCGGCGCGTACGCCACGGTCGAACTTGACGCGAACGTGCCCTATGTCGGTGATGTGATCGCGCGACAGATTCACGGCAAGCAGTTGGGCGGCCAGGCGCTTGAAGCGAGCGCCGACCTGTTTACTGACGAGCCGCCCGCGCAGTAATCATCCTCCCCGGATCAGACTTCTGAACACGGCGCGCGGCAGAACGCGCGCCGGTTTAGCTTGACGCTGCGCATGCTTGCCGCGTTTTCCCGCCGTCACTTTCCCCCGCTTTTATTGCCCGTCATCCTGTGGTGCCCAGTCGAACGGCGTGTACGGCAGCGCGCGCTTGTGACGGGTCGCGTCGTAGAAACGCAGGATGATGTCGCGCGCCGCGTCGCTGACGGGTTTGCCTTCCAGGAAGTCGTCGATCGTGTCGTAGGGGATACCGTACGCGTCTTCGTCGGGACGCAGCGGCCGCAACATTTCGAGGTCAGCGGTCGGCACCTTGTGCGCCAATGCTTCGGGCGCGCCTAGCGCCTTGGCCACCGCCCGTACCCTGCGCTTGCTCAGCCCGGCGAGCGGCAGCACGTCGGCGCCGCCGTCGCCGAACTTGGTGAAGAAACCCATCACCGACTCCGCTGCGTGGTCCGTGCCGATCACCACACCGGCCCGCGCGCCCGCCACCGCGTATTGCGCAATCATGCGTTGGCGCGCCTTGATATTGCCGTGCACGAAATCCTGGTGTGATTCGTCATTAAATGGCACGCCGCCTTTATCCAGTGCTGCAAGCATCGCATCGACGGCGGGTTTGATGTCGATGACGATATTTTCATCTGCGCGAATGAAGCGCAATGCCTGTTGCGCGTCGGCTTCATCTTTCTGCTCGCCGTAAGGCAGACGTATCGCGACGAAATGGGCGTCGTAATGATCGGCGCGTAATCGTTCAACCGCTAGTTGTGCAAGGCGCCCGGCAGTGGTCGAATCGACGCCGCCGCTGATGCCGAGTACATAAGTTTTCAGGCGGCCGCTGCGCAGGTAGTTCGCCAGAAAAGCGACCCGGCGCTCGATTTCCTGCTCGGCGTAAAACTCGGCGCCGACGTGCATTTCAGAGATGATGCCCGCCTGACGGGCGTTTTTGTCATGGTGTGTCATGATTTTCCTGGCTCCTTCCGCGCTGACATGGTGTCGGCCGCGAACGCTCGCGCGCCGGTAAGATAAAGAGCGAAACGACGAGCGGGCGAGCGCGGCACAGTTACTGCTGCAATGAAGTGATGGGTCGGTCCTGGGTTTTAATCACTGATAGTGGCTTTAAATCCCTATTGCATCTATTTTTAAACTGTCGCGCGATTGTTAAAGAGGCTCGGCCTATTTCGATTGAATTGAAGCATTGACGGTAGCTTCATCGACAAAATGCAATGTGCTGAGTAACATCGTCGTTCCGAGCGCCGCGTGACCCGGCGAGCAGCCAATAATAATCAGGTTTGCCCTAATACGCGATGAACCATCCAGATCGGCCTGGCCAGCCTGTATTGGACCGCCTGACTTTCGCGTGGGTCGTGCATCGGTGTGATATGCCGTGTGCGGCGCGCGCGGGGTTCGCGGCGTGCGTCAACCGTGGCACGCCTGCTTCCCACGTTATCTCTCAGGTTATTTGCCAAGTTATTTCCGTCACGCGAGCTTGCCGGTTTCTGACGCGCGCATTGCGCGCCGTCGTGTGCGCAATGTCGTGCGCTGCCGCGATGGCTGCGCCCGTCCACGGGACGGCATCGTCGGCGGCACTGACATTGGCGTCGAAGCCGGCGCCTATCGCCGCAAGCCGTCCGCCATCCGACATCAATGCGACCGCGCTTGCCGCGCCCGACGCCGCGGGCGTCGTCGATCCACGCCGTGCGTTTCTGCTGCGCGACGTGTTCGCGAGTAACGTGACACGCCGCCTGAAGGTGCCTGCCGCCGAGCAGCG
Organism: Paraburkholderia fynbosensis; assembly: GCF_902859935.1. Lineage (GTDB taxonomy): Bacteria > Pseudomonadota > Gammaproteobacteria > Burkholderiales > Burkholderiaceae > Paraburkholderia > Paraburkholderia fynbosensis. The sequence goes on along the minus strand of NZ_CADIKI010000006.1, from coordinate 11,776 downwards.
CGCTTATTCGGACCGCCTGGAAACAGCGCTCGAAGCGGACACGCTGGGCAGTCTGTCGGGCGAGTACGTCGTGCTGGTCGATCGCAACGCCAACGTGCAGGCGCTGTTGATCTACTTTCGCGCGGTCCCGGCCGACGCCTGGCAGATGATCGGCGCGTCGCCGGTGGCGACCGGCCGGCCCGGTGAATTCGACCATTTCATCACGCCGCTCGGGGTGTTCGAACATACGCCTGCCAACATGGATTTTCGCTCCGAGGGCACGCAGAACGAAAACCATATCCGCGGCTACGGCAAGCGGGATATGCGCATCTTCGATCTTGGCTGGGCGCAGGGCGAGCGTGGGTGGGGCAAAGGCGGCGTGTCGCAGATGCGCTTCCAGATGCATTCCACCGATCCCGACCGGCTTGAACCGTTGCTGGGGATACGCCATTCGAAGGGCTGCGTGCGGATGCCCGCGTCGCTCGATGCATTTCTCGACCACTACGGCATTCTCGATGCCGAATACGCGACGCTGATCGACTCGGGTAAATCGCTGTGGGTGTTGAAGAGCGACCGGCAGATCACGCCGTGGGCCGGGCGCTACATCGTCGTGGTGGATTCGGCGCGCAAGAGCCGCCCCGCGTGGGCCCCGGCGCCAGGTGGAAAGGCGCGCGCCAAGGTGCCGGCGGGCGCGGATACGGCTGACTGAGGCGTGGCGGCGAGTGGTTGATCAGGAGCGCCGCCGCCAAGGCGTCTGCGCAAGAGCACCGGCACTAGAGCCACCAGCCCAAGCCCGTCAGCCCAAGCCCAGCAGCACAAGCCCACCAGCACAAGCCCACCAGCACAAGCCCACCAGCACAAGCCCACCGGCACAAGCCCACCGGCACAAGCCCTGCCGCCCATCACCCCCAACCACCTTCACGAGCGCGCCAGCAACACTCCCACCAAGGCGACGGCAAATCCAGCGATCTGCAACGGCATCAACGTTTCCCCAAAGCCGACATACCCTTCGAGTGCGGCGAGCGGCGGCGCGAGGAACAACAGCGCGGTGGCGCGAGCCGCATCGCCGCGCCTGACCATCCACACGAGCAAGGTGACGCTGATGCCCGAGAGCATCACGATGCCCCAAGCCAGCGAGACCCATAAGGTGGTCGACGCAATCCAGCGATGCTCGCCGAGCGCGAGCGCCAGCAGTACCGCGACGAGCGCCGCGCCGAGATTCTGCACCGCGCTCGCGCTGCGAATATCGGACTTCGCCAGCGAGGTTTTCTGAAACAGCGTCCCCGCCGTGATCGCGGCGACCGCGATGACCGAGATCAACACGACTAGCCAGCCCGGCGCATTGCCATGGGTTGGCGGCGTGGCCGATGCGAGCTTCCGTTCGAGCACCAGCACGACGCCGACGAGCCCCAGCGCCATCCCGCTCCAACCGCGCCGCGAGAGCCGCTCGCCGAACAGCGGCGCCGCGACGGCGGCTGTCGCGAGAGGCTGCAGCGCGCCGAGCAAGGCCATCACGCCGGCGCTCAGACCTTGCGCGACAGCCCAATAGCCCGCGCCGAGATAGACGCCTTGCAGCAGTGCGCCTGCCGCCAGATGCTTGCCGAAGTCGCGGCCGGTCGGCCATGCTGCGCGCGCGAGCACGGCGGCGAGCGTGAAGATCAGCGCGGTGCCGCCGAAGCGCGCGAGCAGAAAGAGATTGGGATCGGCATATGGCGTAATCGCGCGGGCGACCACGAAACCGGTCGACCACAGCACGACGAACACCGCGGCAATGAAGGAAGCGAGCATCGGAACGGTTAGCGGGAAAAGCCGCCATCGTGTCGGCAAATGTATGGCGTGTCTTGTTCGAAGCTGCAATCGGTTGGGCGATCCTGCCGCGCGTCGCACGTCTCACGTGGATGTCGGTCCCGGCCGCATCACCACATCAGCAGGATCGTTCCCGCGCCGAGCGCTCCGCCGCACAGCACACACGCCCACAGCAGCGTTCGCGTGCGCCGGTATTCGCGCCCGATATCCGCGATCAGCTGCGCGTTCTGCTGCGGCGTGCGCGCGCGGGCGTGTTCCTGCTGAAGATAGCGGACCGCCAGTTGCGGCATGCGTGGCAGCATATGCGCGAGATGCGGCAGTTCGCGCGAGATCCGCTTGATCCAGCCGCGATGATCGACGTCGCGCCGCGCGATGTCAGCGAGCACGCCGCGCGTGATATTCCACGTATCGACACCGGGATGCAACGCGCGCGCCAGCATCTCCGCCTGCTGGAACGAGCGCTGCGCGGCGGCGAGGCGCGCGGGCACCGCGCCCGCGAACGGCTGCACCGCATGCAGCAGATGATGAAACAGCGAACCCGCCGAACGGTCTTCCGGCACCGCCGCGAAGTGCGCTTCGGCGCGCGTGCGCAACTCGGCTTCGAGCATTTCTGCACGCGTATCGGGCGGCACGTGTCCGGCATCGCGATGCAGGTCGGCGAGGCGCCCATAGTCCTGGTCGAACAGTGCGGTCGCGCCGTGCACGAAGAACTCGCGCTCGCCGGTGGAGAGCGTCGACATGATCGAAAACTCGGCCAGCACGAGGCGCCCCAGCGTGTCCGGCTCGATGCTCACGCGCACTCGGCGCGCATCGAGCGTGGCGTGGAAGAAGCCATGCTCGAACGCCTGCTCGGACACGATTTCGACGATATGCGCGGCAAGCGGCGCGAGCTTGATGTGATGCGCGTGCAAGCCCGGCAGGTCGCTCGCGGGCAAGGTGCTGATGCGCTGCATGGTCAGCGTGTGCGCGGTGCACAGTTCCCAGATCACGTCCGGCACGGCGATGCGCTTGTCGCCGTCGAAATGATGGCCGGTCTGGCTCAGGTTGGCGGCTTCGGCGCGCAGATCGAAGCGGCGCAGGATGTCGTCGGTGAAGCTTTGCGCGAGCGCGCGCAATTTCAGGCGGCGTGCCGTGCCGGAGAGTTTTTCCAGCCAGCGCGCGACCCAGCGCAGCAGCGCGAGTTCGTCGCCGATCTGTTGCAACTGATCGGCGCGCACCAGTTTGATCGCCACTTCGTGATGGCCTTTGACCGGCGTGACGAGCCGCGCCAGATGCGTCTGCTCGGCAAAGCCGCCGCGCACCGGCGTGAGGTCGACCGCGCTGAAGAGCGTGGCGAGCGGCCGGCCGAACGCGCGCGCCAGCGCTTCGGCGGATTCGTGAGGCGGCAACGGGGCTTCCAGGTGATCGATCGCGTCGATGGCCTCGTGCAGGGTTGCGCTCGCGAGTTCGGGGCGTTCGGCGAGCGTTTGGGCGAAGCGGCTAGCGAGCGGTCCGAGCGCCGGCAGCACGTTGTGCAGACTTTGGCCGCTGCGTCCCGACGCGTGCACGCGGCCGACCAGTTGGATCATCCAGTGCAGTTTGTGTTCGGGCGGCGCTGCGAGCCAGATCAGGCGCGCGCCGTAACGCAGCGCATGGAACAGCAGGATTAGACGGCGAAACAGTGGTGGCATCGGTAGTTCAGTTGATGGACCAGCGGTAACGACAGGCATCGGCCTGGCGTCGGCGCGCGGCCAGGGCAACAAGGTTAGCAGGTAAGTCCCAGATGAGCGCGCCGGCCGGCGCATCGCCGTGCATCGCGTACTACAATACGCCGGCCTTCTCCAACCGTGGCGAAACCTCAAGCGTGCCGGCTCGCCGGCCTTCCACAGATGCTCGCAGAACAACGTCACCAATACATCCTGGCGCAAGTCGCTAAAACCGGCGCGCTCTCGGTCGCCGAGCTGGTGCGCGAACTGAACGTGTCGCGCGAGACCATCCGCCGCGATCTGAACGCGCTGGCCGGGCGCGGCCTGCTGGTCACGACGCACGGCGGCGCATTGTCGAGCGACCGGCGCGAGCCCGACCTCGATACGCGCGAAGCCGCCAACGCGGGGGCGAAGCGGGCGATCGGCGAGCGCGCGGCCGAGTTCGTGCCGGACGGCGCGTCGCTGATCATCGATTCGGGCAGCACCACGCAGGCGGTGGCGCGCGCGCTGCTCGACCGGCATCGGCTGGTGGTCTACACGAACGACTGGCGCATCGCATTGCTGCTCGGGCGGCGCAACGAGAATCGCGTCACGCTGCTCGGCGGCGAACTGTCGGATATCGAAGACGCCACCTTCGGGCTCGACACGGTCCATCAGCTCACGCAATACCACGCGGACTTCGCGTTCATCGGCGCAGGCGGAATTTCGCCGGACGGCTATCTGAGCGATTACAGCCGCATGGCCGCCGAAGTGCGCAGCCGCATGATCGCCGCCGCTGACATGGTGGTGATTGTCGCCGACCATTCGAAATTCGGCCGCGTGACGCCGGTGCGGATCAACGGCATCGAATCGGCGCGCTATCTGGTGACTGAGCTCGCGCCCGAGCGTGCGCTCGGCAAGGCGATTACCGCGCATGGGCCGGAAATTCTGATTGCCTGAAGGCGTCGGAATGGGGCTGTGCTGTTGTCATGCGAATGCGGGAATGTCTTGGGTTCCTGCGCAAAACGCCTCGTCGATATAAATCCCTCATTCGCTGCAAGATCCCGAGCAGGAGGGCACAATACGCGCCGTTGTCCAGAACCAGCACACAGCCAGGGCGACGCGCGAGTCAATTGCAGCCGTTCCAGGGGGCGCCAATGCCGCCGCGTTTGAAGCGGCATGCATACAGCGTCATTTTTCACCGTGTACGATTTCGCGAGCCCGACACAGACGCGCCGCAGCATGCGATCGAACGCGGCGTCCGACGAGCCAGGCTGGAGCCATATCGCTTCGCGCATCGGCGAGAAAGCGCCGCACGGCATCCTCGGTGCTCAACCGGATCGGGCGAATTTCAAAGGCTCAACAAGCCTCTTTCGATCTCGACCGTTTGCCACGTTAGAAAGATAAGGACCTCGGCGCTTGGACTTTATTGGCGAATTGTGTCGTTTTTTGGAATTCACCAGAATAGTCATGGCGTTGTCATTGAAACCTGTGATTCTTGCCGTGCCCGTTCAGGCATGGCTGGCAGCGCGAGCGTCGTAGGTGGGGCTGTAAGACAGGCTGAGGAAGAAGCGGCAAAGTTGTCGGCAATCTGCAATCCGCGCAGACCGGCACGACAATTGGCCGCGGGCAACACGCAACACGCAAACGGCACGGCGCGCGGCGCCGTTCAATCACAACAGGTATCGGGACTTCCCGACCGTCTGGTTTTTTGCCTTTCGGAGAAAAAGCGACATGACAAAGACGAATTCCCTTCACGCGAGTGCAGGCCTCGTTCGCAAACTGCTGCCGGCGCTGGTCGCCGCGGCGGCATTCGGCGGCGCGGCCATGCAGGCGCACGCAGCCGGCGCCGTGGTGCTGTACACCGCCGACGGCCTAGAAAATTTCTACAAGGACGTGCTGCCGGCCTTCGAAAAGAAGGAAGGCGTGAGGGTCAACATCGTCACGGCGGGCAGTGGTGAAGTGGTGAATCGCGCGACCATCGAAAAGGATCAGCCGAAGGCCGACGTGCTCGTCACGCTGCCGCCGTTCATCCAGCAAGCTGATCAAGCCGGTCTGCTGCAGGCTTATCAGAGCGCCAACTACAAGAACGTGCCGGCGATCGCAAAGGCGTCGAACGGGGCGTGGGCGACTTTTGTGAACAACTACTTCTCGTTCGCGATCAACCCCGAGGTCACGAAGAACCAGCCGAAGACCTTCGCCGATCTGCTGCACCCGGATTACAGCGGCAAGGTCGCGTACTCGAACCCGGCCACGGCGGGCGACGGCATGGCGGTGATCATCCTGACCTCGTCGCTGATGGGCGAAGACAAGGCGTTCGACTATCTGAAGAAGCTCGAACAGAGCGCCAAGTTCCACACCAAGGGCACCGGCTACCTCGACGTGCTGCTCTCGCGCAATGAAATCGCGGTTGCCAACGGCGACCTGCAAATGGATCTGGACGACGCAGCCAACGGCGGCCTGTCGCTCAAGCCGGTGTTCCTTGCGGCCGCGCCCGGCGGTCAGCCGACCACCTTCCAGTTGCCGTACGCGATCGGCCTGATCAAGAACGGTCCGAACCAGGATCAAGGCAAGAAGCTGATCGACTATCTGATGTCGACGGAAGTGCAGGCCAAGGTGCCGGACATCTTCGGCATTCCGGGCCGCACCGATGTGCCGCTCGCCGGCAAGAACGGCGAAACCGTCAAGCAGGCCATTGCTGGCGTGAAGCTGATTCCGGTGGACTGGAACCAGGTGATGTCGAAGAAGGCCGACTGGACCGCGCGCTGGAAGAACGAGGTGATCGGTTCGTCGGGCAAGCAGATCGAAGTGGTCAAGCCGAAGTAAGCCGTCGGTCCCGGCGGCTTGCACGTCACGAAGTAACGTCACGCAGCGATGCAGCTGCGTGACCCAAAGAATCAGGCGGCGCCTTGCAGGAAAAAACACGAGGCGCCGCGTCAGCATCAATCTTGTTGGAGGATCAACCCGGTGAATACGGCCAGTCTTGCTCACCCCGGCGCGCTCGACGCCTCACCGGGCGCGCTCGGCGCCGCCCATTCGGAGACGCCGGGCGGCGTGCAGATCGATCATCTGACGGTGCGCTTCGGCTCGCGCACGGTGCTCGACGATCTGTCGCTGACCATCCAGCGCGGCGAACTGCTTACCGTGCTCGGCCGCAGCGGTTGCGGCAAGACGACGTTGCTGCGTTTCATCGCCGGGTTCATCGAAGCGGATGGCCTCACCGGCACGCTGACCGTGGCTGGCCACGATCTCACGCACGTGCCGCCGCACAAGCGCAATCTTGGTTTGCTGTTTCAGAGTTATGCGCTGTTCCCGCATCTGTCGGTGTTCGAGAACGTGGCCTTCGGGTTGCGCGCGCGCCGCACGCCGGCGCGCGACATCGCGCGGCGCGTCGCCGAGGCGTTGAAGCTCGTACAACTGGGCGACGCCGGCCACGTAATGCCCGCGCAACTGTCGGGCGGCATGCAGCAGCGGGTGGCGCTCGCGCGCGCGCTCGTGATCGAGCCCGACGTGCTGCTGCTCGACGAACCGCTGTCCGCACTCGACGCCAATCTGCGTGCGTCGGTGCGTTCCGAACTCAAGTCGCTGCATGAGCGTTTGCCGAATCTGACGATCGTTTGCGTGACGCACGATCAGGACGACGCGCTCGTGCTATCCGACCGCACGCTGCTGATGCGCGACGGCCGCATCGCGCAACTGGGCACGCCGCAGCAACTGTACGACACACCGGCCGACGGTTTCGTCGCGCGTTATCTGGGCGCGGCCAATCTGTTGCCGCCGCAGATCGCGTTCGGCATGGACGACGTGCGTCATAACGTGCGCGATCGCGTCGCCTGTTTGCGTCCCGAGGCGCTGCGCATCGTGCCGCTCGGCGAGGGGCCGCTGCATGGCGCGATCGCATCGGTCGAATGGTACGGCGCGGTCTTGTCGGTCTCGGTCGTGCTCGACGCGCTGCCCAACGAGCCGGTGCTCGTCACCATGCAGCGCGGCCACGGCATGATGCCGGAGAAGGGCGCGCGTGTTTCCCTGCGTTACGAGGCTGACGATGTCGTCCTTATCAACCCCTGATACGTCCGCTGCGCTCGGCGCGGCCGACGCCGCTGCCGCCGCACGCCGAAGCGCCAGCGCGGCGGCGCATACGGCCGCGGTGAAGCGGCGCGAGCGCGCGGCGCAATGGCATCTGCTTTTCATCGCAGTAGTAGTGCTCGGACCGCTGGTCATCTATCCGCTCGTGCGGCTGGTGATGTTGAGTCTGACCGGCGCGCACGGTCCGAGCGTGCAGGCTTATGCCACCTTCTTCGGCAACCCCGAAACGCGCGGCGTGATCGGCACGACGCTGTGGATCCTGTTCGCGAGCGCGGGTCTCGCGTCGCTGCTCGGGGTGGCGCTCGCGTCGATCCTGTTCTTCAAGCCGTTTCCCGGCGCGCGGCTTATCACGCGGTTTCTCGAACTGTTCGTCGCGTTCCCGTCGTTTCTGGTCGCGTTCACGCTGATCTTTCTGTACGGCTCGCAGGGCTCGGTGAGCATCGGCTTGCAGCGGCTCTTCAATCTGCAGGCGCCGCCGCTCGACTTCCTGTTTGGCATCGGCGGCGTGATTCTCGCGGAAGTGGTGTTCTACGCGCCGTTCGTCGTGCGTCCGACGCTGGCTTCGTTCGCGATGCTCGACCGACGGCTGATCGAAGCCGCCCGCAGCCTTGGCGCGAACGGCCTGATGGTCGCGTTCAAGGTGATCCTGCCGCTCGCGTGGCCGGGCATCGCGGCGGGCACGATCCTCTGTTTCCTGCTGACGCTCAACGAGTTCGGCATTCTCCTCGTGCTCGGCAGCGCGCGTCTGATCACGCTGCCGGTAGCAATCTACAGCGCCGCCACCGTCGACCTCGATCTACCGACCGCCGCCGCCGGCGCGGTCGTGATGCTGATGATGTCCCTGTCGCTGTACGCGTTGTATCGCCAGGTCGACCGTCGCAAGGCGAAAGGAGCGGGCCATGGCCGTTGAACTCGACCCGACCGTATTGCCGGTCATGCACAAGAAGGCACGCGCGGTGCGCCACAGTCTGCTGGTGCGCATGCTCGGCGGACTGTTTCTCGGCTTCGCCGCGCTGCTGTGCTTCTGGCTGTTCGTGCTGCCGGTGCTGGTGGTCGCGCTGTCGAGCGTGGCCGCGCACTGGTCCGGCACGATCCTGCCTGACGGCTTCAGCATGCGTTGGTTCGAGCGTCTCGGTTCGAGCGACTTCGACGCGCTGACGACCAGCCTCGAAGTCGGCATGGGCGTCGCGGTGCTCGGCACGATCCTCGGATTGTGGCTCGCGCTCGCGCTCGAAGGTCGCGACCGGCGGGGCCTCGGCGCCATCGTCGATACCGTCGCGATGATGCCCAACGGCGTGCCGAGCGTGGTGCTCGGTCTCGCCGTGCTGATCGCCTATCACAAGCGGCCGGTGGATCTGTCGAGTTCGGCGGCGATCGTCGTGTTCGTGCAGCTCGCGCTGGTGCTGCCGTTCTGCTATCGCTGCGCGGCCGCGGCGTTGCGCCCGGAGCTGACGGTGCTGCGCGAAGCGGCGGCGAGCCTCGGTGCGCCGCCGTCGATGGTGCTGCGCCGCGTGGTGCTGCCGCAACTGGTGCCGGCGATCCGTGCCAGTCTCGCGCTCGGTCTCGCGCTGTCGCTCGGCGAACTCGGCGCCACGCTCACCGTGTACCCGCCGGGTTTCGCGACGGTCCCGATCGTCGTCGTCGGACAGGTGGAGCGCGGCTATTACCTGCCGGCTTCCGCGCTGTCGCTGATTCTGCTGCTGGTCTCGCTGGCCGCACTGGTGTTGATCGCCGCGCGCGTCCCGCGCCGTCGGATGGACTGACGCCCGCTTCCATGCCTGGGCGGGCGCGCCGTGGCGGCGCGCGGGCATCTTTCGATCGACGTGGCAAAATTTGTCAAAATGACCGAATATATGCGCACGGTTTCTGCCGATCCAATCGAGATGGTGCGTAGGCATTCCCTAACGACCCTGGTGCGCGACGAGATCGAGCGGCATATCGTCGAAGGTATGCTCGCGCCCGGCGACAAGCTCAACGAAGCCGATTGGGCGACGCGTCTGCGGGTGTCGCGCGGGCCGGTGCGCGAGGCGTTTCGCGCGCTGGAGCAGGCCGGGCTCGTGCGCACCGAGAAGAACCGTGGCGTCTTCGTGCGCACGGTGTCGCTGGCGGAAGCCGGCGAGATCTGCGCGGTGCGCGCGGTGCTCGAAGAAGCCGCGTGCCGGATGCTGGCTGCGAGCATCGACGCGGGCCAACTGGCGGTGTTACGTGACTGGTTCGATGCGATGCGCACCGCAGCCGATTCGCGCGATCACGATGCGTACACGCGCGCGGACATGGCGTTTCACGACGCGCTTGTGGCGGCGTCGGGAAACCGGAAGTTGTATGAGACGTATCGCAGGCTGGTGAGCGAGTTGAGCCTCTTTCGTCGCGCTGCGCTGGCGATGCATGCCGGCGCGATGGAGCGTTCGCTGGCCGAGCACCGTGTGATTCTGACGGCGCTCGGGTCGCGCGACGCGGAGCATGCCGCGATGCTGATGCGCGCGCATGTGAATGGCGGCTTGCAGCGTGTGCATGCGACGTGCGCGGTGGCCGGTAGGGCGGCGAGCAAAGCGGTTGCCGCAGCACCGGCGAAATTGCCGCCCGCGCCGCTGTTGAACAATTGAATGATTGATCCTGCTTTTCCGGGCGGAAGCGCTGCGGCTCGAAAGGTGGACGCGCGACCCGTACGCGCACGTTCGACGTGGTCGATCCTCATACGCGCACGCGCGTGGGCACCGTCGCCACAGGAGTGTCGACGACGTGCGTGCCGCGTTCGACTACGCGGCGGCCTATCAGCCGGCACTCACGCGCTACGGGCGTTCGCAGATTCTCGAGCGCGCGACCGCGCTGCTGTGTGAGCGCACGGAGGATGCGTCGCATCTGAGTTCGCTCGAATCGGGTTTGTCGAAGCACGGTTCGCGGTACGACATCGGCCGTCTGGCGGATGTTCGGGTCGCATCCGGAATGGAACATCGTTCGGGTAGCGCTCGCGTATGTGTACGAACCGGTAGGGTGCGATCACGCGCCTCATCAACGAATTGCGCGGGGGCGGTCAACGTGTGGGAAGTGCCGGGCTGCCGGATCGAGCTGACGCCATGCGTCGGCATCACGCTCGCAGGGCCAGGCCATAAGGAAGGGGCTCAGAAGAGCTTCACCAATCTGAAGAACTTTTTATTACCGTGGGAGTGAGAGCGTGGCATTGAGTTTGAACGACATTCGTTTGCTGTTCGAGCGCTACGGAGAACTGGCTTATAGCGGCGAACCGGTGACGCAACTTGAGCATGCGTTGCAGAGCGGTGCGTTGGCCGAGGCGGAGGGCGCTGCCGACGAGCTGATCGCCGCCGCGTTCTTGCACGACCTCGGGCATTTGCTGAATCTGCAAGGCGAGACGCCGACCGAGCGGGGCATCGACGATCTGCATCAGTATTTCGCGCTGCCGTTCTTGCGGCCGGTGCTGCCGGATGCGGTGCTGGAGCCGATCCGCTTGCACGTCGACGCGAAGCGCTGTCTGTGCGCGATCGACGAGACGTATTTGGGCCAGCTCTCGGCCGATTCGGTGCGGAGTCTGGAATTGCAGGGTGGCATCTTCAGCAAGGAGGAGGCCGAGGCGTTTTTGCGGAAGCCCTACGCGGAAGATGCGCTACGTTTGCGGAAATGGGACGATCGCGCAAAAGAACAGAATCGCGCGACGCCGGGTATCGATCATTATCTGGATGTGGTCGAGCGAGCGATGCGGAAACGTGTGGATGCGTGAGTCGGTGTTTCTGCTTGCGCTCGATTCGAAGGAGCCTGCGGTCGACGAACCGCGCCGCATAGAAAAGACGCCTTGAGTAAAGTTTGAGATAACGCTTGCAAGTCCTCCTGGGGCTCGCTAGAATTCCGCTCTTTCGTGCTCCGGATGCCGGGGCACGGAGAAGCGGGAAAGCCAGCAGTGGCAAGGCTTCCAGCGCGGTGGGCAGGTTGGGCAAGTGATAAAAACCTGTTGACGCTGCTGCGAAAGTTCTCCATAATCTCGTTTCTCTGCTGCTGATGCAGCGACGCAGAACGACGCGGTGCCGGGTGGTTGAAGTGGGCGCTGTGCGTGAGCGGATCGATCTTTAAAAATTAACAGCCGATAAGTGTGGGCGCTTGATGCGTGACGCGACGGTGGATTCTGCGGAATCTGCCGTAAAAGCGGAAGTATCAAGTCTCACACAGTAATGAAAGGAAGGTCTGGCCGTCGGAAGATGGCCGGACACTTCGTCAGTACGTTGAGTGAGCGA